>NZ_JBIVSO010000054.1:0-1063 GCF_044756305.1 Rhizobium sp. NPDC092011 | reverse complement strand
GCTTATCTCATAGTGTTTTGAATAGCGCGCCTTGACATAGGCTTCGTTGAGAATGTTGAACCAGGCGACAAAGCGCTGCGGATCGCGCGGCCAAATGTCTGCGAGCTGCTGCGCCTGACTCTCCGCAAGGCTGCGCAGGTGTTTGAGATTGTGAGAGGCTGGACTGTAGTTGGTCAGGACGAGCAGCAAGGTTGCATAAGCCTGTTCGATCGATTGATGCAGGAGGAACGCCGATTCCTTGAGATCGCCTTCATTCATGTAGAATGCCGCGCCCTTTACGAACTTACGAGCATGCGGCAGCCGATCCTCGAAATACTCTCTTGCGAATTTGTAGGCATCCGCGGGTCGCAGGAGAATGGGATCGGCCAATGGCTTGTCATCGAGCTCGTACAGCACAATGCCGTCACGGCGGATATCGACAAAGAGATATCGACCTTGTTTGAGTAAGGTGTTGAGCTCGCGGAGCGAATGCACGATGAAATTCACCGGCGTCTTGATGTCCTCGAGATGCAGGAAGCGATCTGCGGCCTTCTGCCAGTACTCGGAGAAATCGGCAAGCTTTCGATTGTTGACGATAATCAGCAGATCGAAATCCGAGCGGTACCCTTTCTTTGTGTGCGGCTCGTCGACCCAGCTACCGCGCGCATAGGATCCGAACAAGATGATTTTGAGGATGCGACCGCGCTTCTTGAAATCCGCTGAGGCGCCCTTCAGCGCGTCTTCAAACTCTTCATGCAACACCTCAACGACGCGAGCGAGCTCACGCTGCTTGAGTGGCGGCAAATGGCCGATGCTGGACTTCATGAACAATGGCGGCTCTTTCACGGACATGGGACAGGCATAAAGGAGCTTTCGCTTTGAATCCACAGGGTGCGCGAAAACTGGATGGAAGGCAATATGAATGTTGCATCAAAAAATGGAGAATTACACTAGACTTTCATGAGGGAAATGCGAATATTGGGCGCTTTTGCACGAAATCCAACGAAATTTACGAAATCCAGCGGCTTTGCCGTAATTTTTGATGCAACATGATCCGGATCGTCGATCTGGCAGCTAACAGGAG
>NZ_JBIVSO010000053.1:0-1135 GCF_044756305.1 Rhizobium sp. NPDC092011 | reverse complement strand
GCCAGCGAACTTGGCGCCGCCGCGTTAGCGGCGGAATGGGCTCTTCCGAGGGGATATGTCTTCGCCATCGGCCGAGCGAATCGTCCCCGCGTGCCCGTCGATTTCAGGCCCTCGCCAGCGTCTCGAACATCCAATTCCAATCGCATGTCAAAAATGGATGTTGGCCCTTTCGCAGAACGTTCCTAACGTCGTCGACAACAGGAATGTGAGATCGATTGTCTTGGCGTGGTCCGCCGAGCCATCGTTCTTGGCATGACGTACGAATGGACGATGGAAGGGCGTGGCTTGCGGCTTTGGTTGCCGGCCTCCTCCCGTTGAAGGTGATGGCAATGACTAGACAGACGACCCGCATGACTTTTCCCCACAGGACCCGTCTGGTGGCGCTACTCGCCTCGACGGCGCTGGTGCATTCGACGGCAGTGCTTCTGGGCACGGCTGCATTGGCGCAGTCGCTGCCTTCGGGTGGTCAGGTGGCGGCGGGCAGTGCGACGATCGGGACGCCATCGGCAGGGGCTCTGACGATCAACCAGACGAGCGGCAGCGCTGTCGTCAACTGGCAGAGTTTCGACGTCGGTAAGGGCAACCGCGTCACCTTCGTCCAGCCCGATGCCAATTCCGCCATCCTCAACCGTGTGACCGGCCAGACGACCTCGACCATAGCAGGCCAGATCAATGCCAATGGCCAGGTCTACCTGATCAACCCGAACGGCATTGCCATCACCAATTCCGGCACGGTAAAGGCCGGCGCCTTCGTCGCCTCGACGCTCGGTATCTCCGATGACGACTTCATGACCGGCAAGCGGACGTTTACCGGCAATGGGGCGTCGAAGGATGTCACCAATGCCGGCACGATCACGATCAACCGCGGCGGCTATATGGCGCTGATCGGCGGCACAGTGGCCAATTCCGGTGTCATCACCGTGCCGATGGGCAAGGCGGCACTCGGATCGGGCGAGCAGGCAACGCTTGACCTGTCCGGCGACGGTTTTCTGCAGGTGGCGGTGCCGACCAAGGCTCAAGGCAAACAGGCACTGGTCGACAATAGCGGCAGGATCTCGGCCAGGGGCGGGACGGTGCAACTCACCGCGGCGGCGGCGAGAGACATGGCGCGGCAGGCGGTCAACATGTCGGGGAC
>NZ_JBIVSO010000052.1:0-1176 GCF_044756305.1 Rhizobium sp. NPDC092011 | reverse complement strand
CGGTGCGAAACCGACACACCGTGCGTGGCGCGCAGACCGCCGAAGCCGTGACGCTTCATGGCGCCGGCAAAGCCCTTACCGATCGTCGTACCGGTCACGTCGACGAGCTGGCCCGCCGTGAAGTGAGCAGCCTTGATCTCGGTGCCAACGTCGAGCAGGTTGTCGTCCGTAACACGGAATTCAACGAGCTTGGCCTTGGGCTCAACGCTTGCGACGGCGAAATGACCGCGAAGGGCCTTCGTCGTGTTCTTAACTTTAGCCTGGCCGGCACCCAGCTGAACTGCGGTGTAGCCATTCTTTTCAACTGTGCGCTGGGCTACGACCTGGCAGCCATCCAAACGCAATACCGTTACCGGGACATGCTCGCCGGCGTCGTTATAGACGCGGGTCATTCCCACCTTCTGTGCAATCACACCTGAACGCATCGGTTCAATCCTTCTCACTCAGCTCGAGAACCAGGTCTCAGAGCTTGATCTCAACATCGACACCGGCGGCGAGATCGAGCTTCATCAGCGCGTCTACCGTCTGCGGGGTCGGGTCAACGATGTCGAGAAGGCGCTTATGCGTGCGCATCTCGAACTGCTCGCGGCTCTTCTTGTCGATGTGCGGGGACCGGTTGACCGTGAACTTCTCGATACGGGTCGGAAGCGGAACGGGGCCCCGGACGCTAGCACCGGTGCGCTTCGCCGTCGACACGATCTCGCGCGTGGAAGCATCGAGAATCCGGTGATCGAACGCCTTCAGGCGAATGCGGATATTTTGGCCGTTCATTCGACGTTATCCTTGTGTTTTGTTATCTCGCGTGCCGCTCAAAAAGGGGCACGGATTGTTCTTTTTCCTAAGGCGGACCACCGGTTTCAAAGATCGAGAGGGACGCCGGCTGCGGCATCCCCATCCACTCTTTAGACCTTTCGGCCCACCTTATTGTTAATTTCATCAGCTGCTTCGTTACCCGAAGCAGAGTGCAAATCGCGCTCGCGCGCCATTTGCAACATTTCCATGTCATAAGCAAGCGGCTACTGCCGCTTGCATCATAATATTGTCATCGAATCGGCCACTCGGATGGAGTGGCCGCCTTCGAATTACTCGACGATGGAGGCAACGATGCCTGCGCCGACGGTACGGCCGCCTTCGCGGATAGCGAAGCGAAGCTTCTCTTCCATCGCGATCGGAACG
>NZ_JBIVSO010000051.1:0-1276 GCF_044756305.1 Rhizobium sp. NPDC092011 | reverse complement strand
GTGGAGTGAACCCTTCGGGCTGGACCACGGGACACGGAAAAACTGATACACTCTGCGGGGCTCAATCGGAGAAGGCTCATGAAGTCCCGAGGTCCATATCGACGGCATTCGACGCCGTTCAAATTGCAGCTTTGCCAAGATATCCGGAACGGCGTCATTGGACGGCGCGATGCGCAGCGTACCTATGGCGTTTCGGCTAATCTTATCCAGTTGTGGCTCACGCAGTTCGATCGTGGCGAACTGAACGACGAGGAAGCAGAGGCCAGCGTTATTGCCGAGTACGAGGCACACATTGCGGCGCTTGAACGCAAGGTCGGCCAGCTCACGATGGAGCTTGACCTGGTGAAAAAAACTCCGCGCCAGCCGATCGCCGGCGACAGCGGGAACTCCTCCATCATCACCGGTCCCCGGCCTGTTCTGTCAGACGGGGGTGCGAAATGATCGATCTCCCGAGAAGCAGCTATTATTATCGATCAACTGCGAGAGAGTTGAACCTTGGGGATACGGAACTCGTTGCTATCATCGAGGATATCCAGGACGAGCTGCCCTGCTACGGATACCGACGCGTAACGCACGAGCTTCAGCGAAGAGGGCACTTGGTCAACCACAAGCGTGTCGCCCGCGTCATGCGGGCCAACGGTCTCGGGATCAGGCCTCGCAAGCGGTATGTTCGCACGACGGATAGCAACCACGATTCACCGATCTACCCGAACCTTTATCGGAATGTGATCCCGTCGCGGCCTGACATGGTCTGGGTGGCCGACTTCACATACATCCGTATAGCCGTCGGCTTTTGCTATCTCGCCGTCATTCTTGACGCCTGCAGCCGGAAAGTCGTCGGCTATGGCCTGTCAAAACGCCTGGATACGCCGCTGGCGTTGGCAGCGTTACGTTCCGCGCTTGAGAACAGAAAGCCTCCACCCGGCTGCATCCACCACACAGACCGCGGATGCCAATACGCGAGTGAGACCTATCGACGAGCGCTTGATGCCGGCGGTCTGCAGGGTTCCATGAGCGCCGTCGGCAACCCTTATCACAATGCTCAGGCAGAGAGCTTCATGAAAACCCTGAAAGTCGAGGACGTCTACATCGCCGGCTACGAGACATTCGCGGATGTGGCCGAACGCTTGCCCAAGTTCATTGAGGAGATCTACAATGCCAAGCGGCTTCACTCGGCCCTTGGCTACATGTCGCCAGCGGATTTTGAAACCCAACTCGCCCAGCAGGCGGCTTAGTTTGAAGCGCCTCGCTGGTCCAGCCCGAAGGGTTCACTCCA
>NZ_JBIVSO010000050.1:0-1363 GCF_044756305.1 Rhizobium sp. NPDC092011 | reverse complement strand
GAGATCAACGACAGACTGCTTCTCGTAGCGGCAACAGCCACATGGACGGCATACAATGATTGGGGCGGCTCCAATCATTATCAGCGCATCTCCGGACCTGAGGGAAATGAATTCTCCCCGCGTCTTAGCGTTCAGCGACCCTATGCGCGAGGTTTCGTCAGCCTTCCCGATGAGGCTCCACGCGCCGTGCTGCTGGAGCAGCCCGGCATTCTGGCAGAACCGGAATACCCGCACATGGAGTGGGCCTATCGTAATGGCTACAGCAAAAAATATGTCTCCGCGGGATGGGCGAGTTTCGAACGGCGATTTGTGATTTGGGCAGAGGAAGCGGGCTACCAGGTCGACGTCATATCTCAAACCGATCTGCAGAACGATCCAACCATTCTTTCCGGTTACCGATGCGTGGCAACTATCGGCCATGACGAGTATTGGACCTGGGAAATGCGCGACGCGATTGATGCATATGTTGATTGCGGCGGCCGCATTGCGAGGTTCGCTGGAAACTTCATGTGGCAGATCCGACTGGAGGACGGTGGAAGTACGCAGGTTTGCTACAAATACACAGCTCGTGAGCGAGACCCGTTGATGAACACTGGACCAAGGCATCTTGTAACGGAGTCATGGGAAGCTGGTGAGATAGGGCGACCGGGTGCTTCAACATTTGGCCTAAACGCAACGCAAGGCATGTATGCGAGTTGGTCCGGCTGTTCACCCCGGGGGGCCAAAGGATTCCCGCTGTATCGTCCGGATCATTGGGCATTCGCGCAAACCGGCCTTTACTACGGAGACATCATCGGCGGCCAGAGCGGCGTGTTCGGCTACGAGGTCGACGGGATCGGCTATGAAATCCGCGGCGGCCTGCCCTTCGTTGCTCCAGGAGCGGTAGCACCGGTCGGTATGGAAATACTGGCTCTGGGCATCTCATCGACCATCGAAGAGGGCGAATCAATCAAGCCGGGCCACACGTTCCTAGGCCGAGAAGACGCGGAGTATGTGGCTATGGTTCTGACCGGGTCCGCTGATCAGGCGAGCATCGAGAAGACAAAACGAGGATGCGGAGCGATCGTCCACTTTCAGCTCGGAAAGGGCGAGGTTTTCCATGCCGGGAGCTCGGATTGGATAATGGGGCTGGTCCGTGATGACCAGATCGTTATCCGGATCACCAAGAATGTACTCGATCGGTTTCTGGGCTCGTAGCGGCCCAACTGCACCAGAAAAAGCTGCGTAAGTCCTGCGCGGTCGCATCCTGCATCCCATCCGCGATGAGAGCTATAGCGCGGCAATCAGGATGAGACGCTTGCGACAATCTGGATGAGATTCTTAGGTCGCGGTCGGGATCAAGTTATCATGCTGATTGCCGCTG
>NZ_JBIVSO010000049.1:0-1540 GCF_044756305.1 Rhizobium sp. NPDC092011 | reverse complement strand
CCACTCTCATGTTCGCCCTTACAAGATGCAGGAATAGAAAAATTGTCGCCCTGTCGTCAGGGCGTTTCGTTGCGTGTGGATGCATCCTGGGGAAAGCAGGAGGCACGGTCAAATAACGACGGTTGATCATGCTCTGATACGCGGGTTGATTACCGCCGGACCTGATGCGTCGCGGAGCTTCCTCTGTCTAGATTGCAGCGTCGGACTATGGCCGGCTGATAGTGGGATCGAGGGTTCTCCTGCCGTGACCGTGCCCCCAGCGTTGCCCAGGCGCACATGGCTTTCTTTCTCTTCCGCCCTCCTTGTTGGGTTCAGGATTGAGCTATGCTCAACGCGGTGAGACCTGGCATGCAATTGACCAGACGAAGCCCGATAGTTCGCGGGCGATTGCAGTCGTAACCGTCGTTACCGGCTTTCCGGCCTTCGCAAGCTTCCGGTATCGGCTGCATAATCTTAGCTGTGCCTTCCATGCCGTGTCACGGATCGGTTTTGGAAGTTGCTCCTGACGGATCAACTGATCACGGCTGATCTTTGCCGGGAACCGATAGCTCCAGGAAGCTTCAATGAGCATGCGACGTGCCGTTGTATTGCCTGCTTTGGTAATCCCACCCTGACGCCGAGTTCCACCGCTTGAGCGTTCAGAGGGAACCAGCCCGAGATACGCCATCAATTGGCGCGGGTTTGTAAAACGGCTCAGATCGCCAAGTTCGGCAATCATCGTCGCCGCCGTCACCAGAGCCATGCCGCGAAGCGATTGCAGTGCGACGACCACCGGGGCCAATGACCAGTCGTCCAGCGTGGCCTCGATCTGCTTTGTTAGCCTATCGCGCCGCTCGGTTGCCGCCTCGATCGTGGCGATGTGATCCTCAAGCACGATATTGTGGATTGGCTGCTCAAAGCGGAGACTGGCCAACCAACGTCGATGCATCTGCGTCCAGGCCGGGCGGCTGTAGCGAAAGCCATGGCGCAGTAAAAATCCACTGAGCTGCTGTCGGGCCTGCCGCAGGCTGCGGACTGCGGCAAGCCGTGCCCGGACCAAATCGCGCATCGCCTCATGGGCGAGGTCGGGTATCCAGACCGCGCTCAACTCACCGGCTCTATGCAGTCTTGCCAGATTGTTGGCATCACGACGGTCTGTTTTGATACGATCGCCAGGCTTTTTTGGGATCAACGACGGCGCAACGACCACACAGTCGTGCCCGGCATCCGATAGCTGTCGCTGAATACCGTAGCCGCAAGGACCTGCTTCATAGCAGAACTTCAACGCTCGCCCCGGCTGAACCAGCTTGGTCAGCAAGCGCGACAGAGCCGCAGGGGTGTTGACGATTTGACCAAACGAACGCACGTCGCCACGGCCGCCGCCATCAGCAAGCGCTACCGCGATCGTATCTTTGTGAACATCCAAACCGACATATGTGATAGTCTCGTTCATGGCCCGTCTCCTATGCATGAGGCTCTGTGCGAGGTTAACTTACGCAACCCTCGATACCTGCATATTGTGAGACGGGTCACCCGGTCCCCAGGCGAACATTTAGTCTAG
>NZ_JBIVSO010000048.1:0-1709 GCF_044756305.1 Rhizobium sp. NPDC092011 | reverse complement strand
CTCGAGCGAGGCATAGGGGCCGGCAAGCCAGCCATTGCCCGACAGTTCCGCATCCTGATCCGTCGGATCCGTCATCCGGTCATAGTGGAACGAAAGTCCGATCAGCGCCTTGTCGGAGAGCAGATAGTCGACACCCATGTTGATCATGGCAAAGCTGCCCCACTTGCTGGTGCTGTCCTTGCGGTTCTTGTCGTCATGGGCAAGGAAGGCACCGCCGATCCAGACGTTGAACGGTGCCGAGGCCGCCTCCGCATCGCCGCTTGCCGCCCGCATCTGCGACAGGCTGGTCGCAAAGCTGAGCGTCATGCCCTCCTGCGACGGCGTCATGCGCGCCGCGATCGGATCCGTCGCCTTCTCCATCTGCCGGCGCTGCAGCAGGCCGGGAACCTCGATCGTGTTGGCGATCATGTTCTGGCGCGACTGCACGAAGCCGCGCACGAGACTGTCGATATCCTCGGCAACCTTGCCGGCATCATAACTGATCCGATAGGTGACCGTGCCGGTGTTGGAGATGCCGAGCGCACTGGTGAGCCGATAACCGACGCGCACCTGGCCGGAATAGGCCGGGTTCGGCGTATATTGCAGGTACCAGCCGACCGGAGCGGTCATGGGACCGGTGGCAGCCAGCTGCCCCTGGATGATCGTCGCGGTGCCGGCATTGGCAGGCTCGACGAAGGTCAGGCCGGCCGAGGTGAACGGGCCACCCGTCGCACCGCGATTGAGATAGACGTCCGCAGGCGTCGAGCCGGCCGGCACGTCGATCACCTGGTCGGGCACGGTGACGGCACGGGCTGCGACCTTCAGCGTATAGGCTGCCGTTGCCGTTGCGCCATTGCTGTCACGCACCTGGATGGCGAAGCTGTAATCGCCTTGGCTGCCGGCGGCGAGCGGGCCGTTGAGCTGACCGGTCGAGATGTTCAGCACCATGCCGTCCGGCAGGCTGCCGGAGGCAAGGCTGTAGATCTTCGCAGCCGTACCACCCGTTGCCGAGATCTGCTGGCTATAGGCCTCGCCCGCCATGGCCTGCGTCAGCGCCCCGCCCGGCGGCGTGAACACAAAGCTGGTCGGCGGCGGCGAGATGGCGAGCGTATAGGCGGCCGACGTCATCGCATTGTTGGCATCGGTGGCGTTGATCGAGAAGCTGTAGCTGCCAGCCGAGGTCGGCGTGCCGGTGATCGCGCCGGTCGCATGGTTGAGTGTCAGGCCAGCCGGCAGGGTGCCGGTCACGGCATAGCCATAGGGACCGGTTCCGCCCGAAGCCGTCACCGTCTGGCTGTAGGCGGCGTTCATCTGGCCGGCCGGCAATGCGCCGGCGGCTGGCGAGAAGGCAAGCGTCGGGGCAGTGACGGTCAGCGACACGGTCGCCGGCGCGGATGTGCCCGTGGCGTTGGTCGCCGTATAGGCGAAGCTGTCAGGACCGGAATAGCCTGGTGCCGGCGTATAGCTGACCGATGTGCCCGACACGGTCGCCGTACCATGCGCCGGGTTCGAGGCAATGGCGACCGATGCGGCCGCACCGCCTGACAGGTTCAGCGTGATCGGATTGGCCGAGGAATTCGCCGCAACCGTCGCGGTCACCGCACCGGCAATCGGCGCCTGGATATTGGTTGAGAGCGTATAGGCATGCGAGGCGGTAAAGGGTGCGCCGGTGCCCGTCGAGCTGTCGGTTGCGGTGATGGTGAAGGAGAACGAACCCGATGCCGTCGGCG
>NZ_JBIVSO010000047.1:0-1974 GCF_044756305.1 Rhizobium sp. NPDC092011 | reverse complement strand
TCGCCGCGGCAAAAGCGTCGATCAGCCGAGCCACGGCATACCGCCTCGACAAGGAGGTACAACTGCCATCTCAGAGTAAAGCGCCGCGCGGACGCCGCCGCCCTGATCCCTTGGAGCCGATATTCGAGACCGAAGTCGTCCCGCTCCTGAAGGCAGCACCCGGCATCCGTGCTGTCGCTATCTACAACGAGATGCTGCGCCGACATCCAGAACTCCCTGAAGGTATCCGCCGCACGCTTGAACGACGCATCCGGTCCTGGCGTGCGGTCCATGGCGAAGCGCAGGAGGTCATCTTCCGCCAGACGCACGAGCCAGGCCGGCTAGGCCTGTCGGATTTTACCGACGCCAGCGGTCTTGGTGTGACGATCGCCGGCCAGCCGCTTGATCACCTGTTCTATCACTTCCGGCTTGTCTGGTCGGGTTTCGAGCATGCCCATGTCATTCTCGGCGGGGAAAGCTTTGTCGCGCTGGCCGAAGGGCTTCAAAATGCCCTGTGGTCCGTGGGTGGTACGCCGCTTTATCATCGCAGCGACAGCCTGTCGGCGGCATTCTGCAACCTCGACGCCGACGCCAAGGTCGATCTCACACACCGCTACGACCAGCTTTGCTCTCATTATCGGATGACCCCGACGCGCAACAACAAGGGCGTCGCGCATGAGAACGGCTCGATCGAAAGCTCCCATGGTCATCTCAAAAATGCCGTTCATGATGCTCTGCTGATGCGGGGAACTAAGGAGTTCGACGATCTCGGTTCCTACCGCGCCTTTGTCGACGAGATCGTCAGTCGTCGCAACGCCGCTCATGGCAAGCGCATTGATGCAGAGCGATCCCATCTGCAGGCGCTGCCAGAGCGCCGGACCACGGACTTCGAAGAAATTGTCGTCACGGTGTCCCGGACAGGCGGCTTCACCTTACGCAAGGTCTTCTACACCGTGCCATCCCGCCTGATCGGCCACAGGTTACGAGTTCGCTTGTTCGACGACCGACTGGATGTCTTTGTCGGCGGTACGCACCTGATGACGTTGCGCCGTGGACGCGGCCATGCTGACGGCCGGCATGACCAGGTCGTCAACTATCACCACGTCATCCATTCCCTGCGCAAAAAGCCGATGGCGATCCGCGGCCTCGTTTATCGCGACAAGCTCTTCCCGCGTCAGGAATACCGCAGAGCTTTCGAGACCCTCATCGAACACCTCCCCGACAAGCAGGCTTGCAAGATCACCGTCGAGCTTCTGGCATTGGCGCATGATCGCGGCTGCGAACGTGAACTTGCCGAAGAATTGGCCAGGACCCTGGACGCCGGCGATTTACCGGATCTGGTCGCCATGCGAACGCTCTTTGGCCCGGATCCAGCCAAGCTGCCTACCGTTCATGTGCAGCTCGCATCGCTCAACGGTTATGAGACCCTGATCGGGACGGGAGAAGCCGTATGAAGAACGCCCACGTCATCGATGAAGCACGACTCGGCATCATGCTCAACGAACTTCGGTTGCCGACAATCAAAACTCTATGGCCACAATTTGCCGAACAGGCGGACCGGGAAGGATGGCCAGCAGCTCGCTTCCTGTCGGCAATCGCCGAGCATGAGCTGGCGGAGCGCGCCCATCGCAGGGTTGAGCGGCATCTCGCCGAGGCACACCTTCCGCCCGGAAAGACCTTGGACACCTTCGCCTTTGACGCTGTACCCATGATCTCGAAGGCCCAGGTCATGGCAATTACCGCCGGCGACAGTTGGCTCGCCAAAGGAGCCAACATCCTCATGTTCGGTCCCCCCGGCGGAGGAAAGAGCCATCTCGCCGCCGCTATCGGTCTGGCGCTGATCGAGAATGGATGGCGCGTGCTGTTCACCCGGACCACCGATCTCGTCCAAAAGCTACAGGTTGCGCGCCGGGAACTGCAGCTCGAGTCTGCCATCGACAAACTCAACAAGTACGACCTGCTCATCCTCGATGATCTCGCCTACGTCACCAAGGA
>NZ_JBIVSO010000046.1:0-2588 GCF_044756305.1 Rhizobium sp. NPDC092011 | reverse complement strand
ACCGTAAGCGCGAATTTCTCCGCACCTTCTGCAATTGAGTGAGCTTTGGCATGAGGTGTCCACTTAAAAGAGGTGGACACCAAGTTATGGATGAAGGTCAAAAACTCGCGGTACGGCTGGTCGGTCGGAATGGAAGACGCCGCTTCGATCAAGGCTCGAAAGATCGTCTTGTTGCAGCCTGCCTTGAGCCCGGCGCATCGGTATCGAAACTGGCGCGAGAACACGGGGTCAATGCGAACCTCGTTTGGAAATGGATCAGGAAGCACACCCAGGCCCATCCATTATCGCCGTCTTCGACATCTGCGTTTATCCCCGTTCAGGTCGCGGCCCCGAGCAGGGAGTTCGACATTGAGATGCCAGCCGCGGATCGCGAAGAGCGATTGCCGGGAACGGACAGGAACGGCCCACTTTCCTCTCCAGCAAAGGTGAGCGCGTCCCTGCCCAATGGTGTGAGACTGACGCTGGAGTGCGACGATCTCAGCGGATTGACGGCGATAATCGGAGCGTTGGGTCATGTTCAGACTGGGCGCTGATCTGAAGGTCTACCTGCATCGGGAGCCGATCGACTTCCGGGCCGGCATCAACAGCCTTGCGGTCCTGGTCCAGGAGACGATGGCGCTGGACCCGTTTGCCCCTGCGGTGTTTGCCTTCTGCAACCGCCGGCGTGACCGGGTGAAGCTGCTGCTCTTCGATCGGTCGGGCTTTGTGTTGATCCTGAAGCGGTTGACGGAAGACAAGTTCCGATGGCCGCGCCGAGAGGTGGCGGTGGTTACACTGACGACCGAGCAGCTCCACTGGATTCTCGACGGGATTGATATCGACGCGATGATCCGTCATCCGGTGCGGCAATATCAGATCGCCGGTTGAAGGCGGCGAATTGAGCTGTTGACGCGCAGTGGCGGTTCAGATTCAAGAATCTGATGACACGGGCCGGCGAACCAAGCGTTGCAGAGCTGATGGCACAGTTGGCGGCAAATGCTGCCGAAATCGCTGCGCTTAAAGCCGAGAAGGAAGCGCTCTCGCAACGTGTCGTCAAGCTGGAAGAGGAGCTGGCGCTCGCACGGCTGCACCGTTTTGCCCCGCGCAGCGAAAAGCACGTCGATCGCCTCTTCAACGAGGCCGAAGAGGCCGCAGACGAGAATGATCCTGATCATGGCGACGACGTCGCCGATCTCCCGGATACAGGCCTGCCAGCAGTCGAAAGTGCCGCGGGTAAAAAGCGGGGCCGCAGACCTCTGCCAGAAGACCTGCCCCGCGAGCGTGTCGAATACGACCTTCCCGACGATCAGAAAGCTTGCCCTTGTTGCAATGGCCAAATGCATCGCATGGGCGAAGCCGTTACCGAGCAGCTCCATATCGAGGTCAAGGCAAAGGTTCTGCAGAATGTGCGGTTCAAATACGCCTGCCGCCAATGCGACCGCACCGGCATCAACACGCCTGTGGTCATCGCACCGATGCCGAAGCAGCCTCTGCCGGGCAGCATTGCCACCGCCTCGACGTTAGCCTTCGCGCTCGTCCACAAATACGTCGACGGCACACCGCTTTACCGCGTGGCGCAGACATTTGAGCGTGCTGGTGTTCCGATCAGCCGCGGCGCTCTCGCTCACTGGGTCATCGGCTCAAGCGAGAAGCATCTACATCGCATCTATGATGCGCTGAAACTGCGGTTGCGATCGCAACCTCTCATTCATGGTGATGAGACGACGGTCCAAGTCCTCAAGGAAAAGGACAAGGAGGCCACCAGCACGTCCTATATGTGGGCATATCGAAGCGGCGAAGATAGTGAAGAACCAATCGTGCTTCTCGACTACCAGCCAGGCCGCGGTCAGGTCCACCCGCAGACCTTTCTCGGCGACTACCGCGGCATATTGGTGAGCGATGGCTACACCGCATGGCGCACACTAAATGGCGCAACCCATGTCGGATGCATGGCTCATTCACGGCGGCGCTTCGTCGAGGCTCTCAAAACCCGGAAGAATGGAGGCGGACCGCCGGAACAGGCACTCCGGTTCTTCGAGCAACTCTACCGGATCGAAAAGCAGGCGCGAGACAGAAAGCCCGACGCCGGCGAAACGCAGGCCGATTGCATTCGCCGTTTCCGGCAACAGCACAGCTTGCCTGTCCTGAACGCCCTAAAGGCCTGGCTCGACAACATCGCGCCAAAGGTCGTGCCGGATACCAAGCTCGGCGACGCCGTGTCCTACACTTTGAACCAATGGGACTACCTGACGCGCTACACCAGCGACGGCGGCATGCCGATCGATAACAACATTCTGGAACGCGAGATCAGAGTTTTTGCCACCGGAAGGAAATCATGGCTGTTCAGCGATACCGCTGACGGAGCCAGGGCAAGCGCCGTGATCTACAGCCTGATGCTGACCTGCCGGGCGTGCGACGTCGACCCACTCTCTTGGCTGCGCCACGTGCTCACCGAGTTGCCTCAGCGCGAAGAAGAAGCCGACATTGGCGATCTGCTGCCGTTCAATTACTCCAAGACCACCGCGGCTTGATAGAGCCGGATATCGCTTCGCAAAGGCGCCCGTTCGGTGATGCCGCCTACGTCAATGTGCGTGGAAAATCGCGCTTAC
>NZ_JBIVSO010000045.1:0-2867 GCF_044756305.1 Rhizobium sp. NPDC092011 | reverse complement strand
GATGCCAACACCGTCATCAATGCCGATGCGGTCACGACGGGTCATGGCGGCAATGTCGTTCTGTGGTCGGATGATCTGACGCGCTTTGCCGGCACGATCACGGCGAAGGGCGGCGCGGTCTCCGGCAACGGCGGCGAGGTCGAGGTCTCGGGCAAGGCAAAACTGTCCTACACCGGCCTCACCGACCTGACGGCGGCGCATGGCTCCTTCGGCAATCTGCTGCTCGATCCCTACAATGTGACGATCTCGACGGGGACGGACAGCAACTCGTCGGGCTTCACGGCGTCAGGCAATGACAGTATCATCAACGTCAATACGCTCACCAACGCGCTCGCAACCGCCAATGTCACGGTATCGACCGGCGCAGCGGGCTCCGCCGGATCGCAGGCCGGCACCATCACGGTGGCCGCCCCGATCAACTGGACCGCGGCAACCACGCTGACTTTGAGCGCTGCCTCCGACATCACAATCAACGCAGCGGTTACGGCGTCGGGGGCGGGCGCCGGGCTGGTGCTGCAGGCCGACAATTCGGGCGCCGGCGCGGGTACGGTCTCATTCGGCGCGGGAGGGTCCGTAGCGCTTTCAGGATCATCTTCCGCGGCAAGACTATATTACAATCCGTCCAGCTTCGGGACTGCGACTGATTTCAGCAGCAAAGTCGTCGCAAACAGCGTTATTGCCTATCAGTTGGTGAACAATCTCACCAACCTTCAGGCCATCAATCTTTATCTCAACGGCAACTTCGCGCTCGGGAAGAACCTCGACGCCTCGGGGACTGCGAGCTGGAATGTCTATGCGGGGCTCGTGCCTATCGGCGTCGATCGCGCTGGCAACGTGTTGAACAATTCCAATGGTTTTAACGGTAACTTCGACGGACAAAATCACACGATTTACAATCTATACGCAACCGGCGTTTATTATGCGGGCCTTTTCGGCTATGCAGGCCCAGGTTCGCGGATAATGCGCATCGGCTTGGTCGGCGGATCGATTTACGGTGGTCACAGCAATGTCGGCGGTTTGGCCGGCTACAGCGCAGGTTCGATAACGTCGTCCTTTGCGACCAACACGGTCACCGGCGGCAGCGACAATATCGGCGGTCTGGTTGGCTACAACCGGGGCTCGGTCACATCGTCCTATGCCACCGGCACGGTCGTCGGCAATTTCAATGTCGGCGGCCTGGTCGGCTGGAATGCAGGTTCGGTCACGCAGTCCTACGCGACAGGTGCAGCCAGCGGCTACAGCTATATCGGTGACCTGGTCGGAGTCAATGGCGGCAACATTGCATATACCTTTACCTCAGGCCGGCGCCCCGGGTACGGTTTGGTCGGCTTGAACTATAGTACCGTCAGCAATAGCTTTTGGGACACGGACACCAGCGACCAATACTTCGGCACCAGCCAAAGCGGTCAAGGCACATTTTCCGCCAGAGGCCTTGGACGCCTTGACATGCAAGACCCGTTCACTTTCATCAACGCGGGCTGGGATTTTACGTCCGTCTGGGGCAAATCCACTAGCGGCGCGAACAATGGCTATATGATGCTGCGTTCGCTCAGCAGCGGGCTCTATGACGACTATGTCAAGATCGGAAGTGCCTCCCGCACCTATGGAGAGAGCAATTCCACGATCAGCGGCGCTATATTGTCGGGCGTCGGAATAGCCAATGTCACGTTCAACTGGGGTAGCGCGATCAAGGCCACGACCAATGCCGGAACCTATAATTACGGCGACGCTGGCGTCATCTCGTTGATCGAAACCGGCTCCCGCACGGCCTATGTCGATTACAGTCAGAACTTGACCATAGGAAGGCGCCCACTGACGATAACCGCGCAGACGCAGACGAAGATCTATGGTGATGCCGATCCAACGTTGACATATACAACTACAGGCACGGTCAACAACGATACGCTTTCAGGCTCGCTTGCCACAGCCACCGGGCAGTATTCCGATGTGGGTCGCTATGCGATCACGCAAGGTTCCCTCGACAATGCCAACTACGCCATAAACTACGTGGGCGCCGACCTGACGATCAATCAGCGTGCGCTTACCGTGACGGCGAATGCCGGTCAGAGCTTCACCTATGGCGACACGCTTTCGCCAGCCTATAGCGTGACGAGCGGTTCGTTGCTGAACGGAGATGCCCTGTCCGGCGGACTTGGGGGCCTCACCAGCACGAGCGGCGTCGGCACTTATACCCTCACACGAGGGACGCTCGACAATACCAACTATGCCATCACCTTTGCCGGCAATACCGCGACCGTGACAGCCCGCCCGATTACGGTAACGGCGGACGCCCAGTCGAAGGCCTATGGCGACACAAACCCGATACTGACCTACACGGTGGGGGGCGCAGGGCTCGTCAACGGCGATACGCTTTCCGGTTCGCTTGCGACCTCGGCAGTGCAATATTCGAATGTCGGGGGCTACGCGATCACACAGGGCGCGCTTGCGGCATCGAACAATTACGCGCTGACCTATATTGGCGCCAATCTGACAGTCACGCAGCGCCCACTCACGGTGATTGCCGACGCTCTTTCGAGGACCTATGGCGACATCAATCCGGCGCTAACCTATTCGACCAACGGTCTCATCAACGGCGATACGCTTTCCGGTTCGCTTGCGACCTTGGCAGCGCAATACTCGGGTGTCGGCGGCTACGCGATCACGCAAGGCTCACTTGCGGCTTCCGGTAACTACGCCCTGACCTATGTCGGGGCGGATCTCACTGTGAACCGGCGAGCCCTGACGGTGGCGGCAGACGCCCAGTCGAAGGCCTATGGCGATGCCAATCCGACGCTGACCTACACGGTCGGCGGCGCAGGGCTCGTCAATGGCGATACCCTTTCCGGATTGCAGGTGACTGCGGCCGG
>NZ_JBIVSO010000044.1:0-3016 GCF_044756305.1 Rhizobium sp. NPDC092011 | reverse complement strand
AGACCACCGCGGCTTGATAGAGCCGGATATCGCTTCGCAAAGGCGCCCGTTCGGTGATGCCGCCTACGTCAATGTGCGTGGAAAATCGCGCTTACAGTACACCGTTAGCTTTGGTAAAGAGCTCACCAAAGAATTGACTAGGCATTACAGATCGGCATGGTTCAGCGCATCGATATCGACAATAGCTGGTTGCGAGATTTGGTATTGATGGGGTCAAGTGTCAATACAGAACCGCACCTCAAGCAGATCGTGCCATGATTTGCGCATAACCAGAGGGAAACAATGGCCGTGCACAAAGCAGCGACGCTGATTATATCTGCCACTTTAAGATCACCGGAACGCCATCCTATTGTAAGGGCATTGTAATATTGGTCGAGCAACGTCACCTCGCATCCACCAAGTGAGGACGAGATGATAGGAACGTCTATATTGACGCGCGCAGATGTCAGAAGGCCCAGTGCCGAGGCGCTGATAGTCGACATTTTCGAGAGGTGCTATGGTGCTCATGTTTCCGCTTTTCCCGAGGCGCTCATTGCCAAATTCGACATCGACGAGCAGCAACCGGTTTGCGCCGCAGGCTTGCGTTTTGCCCGCGACGGGTTTTTCTCCGAGCAGTATCTCGACCAGCCAATCGAACAGATCCTGTCCGCGACCTGTGAATTTCCCGTCAAGCGTGCCGAGTTGATAGAGGTCACCTCCCTCGCAAGCTGCAGTGCTCGCCATACGTTCGGTTTCATTCGCGCCATTATCCTCTATGGCCAGCTACTCGGTTGCAGCTGGGCATTCTTTACGCTGACCAATCGCTTGTCGCGATTGCTTTCCCATCTGGGCGTGGATTTGATTCATGTGGCGAATGCCGAATCCCAAAGGGTATCCCGTGGCGCCGACTGGGGCAGCTACTACAGCCACGGGCCGAGGGTCTTTGCGTTGCGAAACCCTGCATATTCGATGGCCACCCATTCCATAAAGGAACGCCGACATGCACTTTCTCTTTGAGAGTATCGAGCGACACGCCAACGAGAACCCCTCGCAGACGGCAGTGGCCGACGCCCGTACAAGTCTTTCCTGGGCCTCGCTCCGGAATGCCGTCGGCAACTGTCGAGCAATGCTTCCCGCAAAAGAAAGGAGTTTGGGGCTGCTCGCGCCGAATGGGTGCGAATATGTCGTCGCTCTGCTGGCCGCCGCCGCCGAAGGTAAGACATTGGTTCCGCTGCCACCCTTTTTCAGTGACACGCAACTCGCCAAAATTATGGCCGATGCGCGGATCGGTCAAGTTCTCGTGACCGACGAGACCGCGGAGCGAGCGGCCCGATTGAACCTTCAGTACAGGTCCGTGAAGGCGGACATCGGAGATTGCCTCTGGCGCGCGCCCGCGCCGGGTTTTCAAACGATTATCTACACCTCCGGCAGCACCGGCTCCCCCAAGGGGGTAAGACATACGTTCCTCCAGATCGAGGCCGTAGTCCGCGGGCTTGCCAGCGCAAGCCAAGCGACCGCCGAAGATCGCTATCTTTCGCTTTTGCCTCTATCCATGTTGCTCGAGACCATATGCGCGGTCTTCCTGCCCCTGTTCTGTGGCGCGCAGGTCTATCTCGACGCCAGGATTGCCGAGCAAGTGGCTGCTGGCAAGGTCAACGGACTGGCGCGGGCCATTGCCGAGCAAGAACCCACTGCAACGGTGCTCGTTCCACAACTCCTGAAAGCGTGGCTCTTCGAAATGAAGGCGATGCGGATGGCTCCCTCGCCAGGCCTGAGATTTGTGGCAGTCGGAGGCGCAAGGGTTACACCGGCGTTGCTGGATCTCGCCGCACAGATGGGCGTCCCGGTCTTCGAAGGCTACGGATTATCCGAATGCTGCTCGGTCGTAACGCTGAATGGGGTGAGCGAATGCAAACGGGGCACCTCGGGCAAGCCCCTGCCCGGCATCAGGATCGCAATTGAGGACGGCGAGATCGTCGTCGACGGCCCTACCCTCATGGACGGCTACGTCGGCAACACATCGCTTCATCGCCCCTGGCACACGGGAGACCTTGGATCGATCGATCAGGATGGTTTTCTGACCGTACGAGGAAGAAAAGACAATCTCATTGTCACGGGATTTGGAAGAAACGTCAGCCCTGAATGGATTGAAACTGCGCTTCTAGCCGATCCCCGGATCGCGCTCGCGGTGGTTACTGGATCGGCGCAATCCGCCTTGCACGTGGTTTTGGTTCCAACGGCATTCGGGGAAGGCTGGTTTGGGGCCTCAGCCGCCAAGGATGTCCATTGCCTTCTAGCAGCCTTGTGCATCGATCTTCCCGACTACGCCGTACCGCAGACGTATCAGACCATTTCCATGGCCGATGCCATCAAGGCGATGCTGGTAACAACCAACGGACGACCGATCCGTTGCCGCGTCAACGACTTCGTCGCCACGTCATTTCATCAACCCGCAGCTCAGTAAACCGGAAGAAAGGACATCACATGTCATTTTATGACAGGCTCATAACGGAAACCGCCACTCAAAGAGACGCGTTTCTGCAGATTCCGATTGTTGCGAACAGCGTTCGGCACGGCGCTGCAAAAGAGACTTATCTCGCATTTCTTGCTCAAGCCTACCACCACGTGAAACATACATTCCCGCTACTTGCTCTGGCGGCTTCCAGAACCGAGGACGAGCGCTACCAGGACGCTCTCGTCGAATACATGGAGGAGGAGCGTGGTCACGAGAAGTGGATTCTCGATGACATTCGCGCACTCGGCGGCGATGCCTCAGCCGTTGCAGCCAGCGAAGCCGGTCCTGCATGCAAGGTGATGGTCGGGTACACCTACTACGCAATCGAACACATCAGCCCTTATGCAATGCTTGGCAGCGTCCATGTGCTTGAGGGCATGTCAGTTCTGCTGGCGGATCAGCTCGCCGATAGTTTAAAGGCCAAGTTCTGCGTAGCGGCAAATTAGGTGAGATTCAGCGTCAATCAGGATGAGACTCGCGCCGGGGTGTGACGGAGTGAGGGCGTAGCCCGATCGTAGTCAT
>NZ_JBIVSO010000043.1:0-3055 GCF_044756305.1 Rhizobium sp. NPDC092011 | reverse complement strand
AAAACGAGTCTCGCGTATCTCTTTCGCCGGAGAGTGCATTGCATCTTGTCAAGCTTGGTCATGATTGTCTGATCGAGGCGGGAGCGGGTGAGGGGGCAGGCTTTTCGGACGATGCCTATCGCGCCGCGGGCGTGACGGTGGTCTCAAGTGCCGGCGAGCTTTATGCGCGCTCCGACGTCATCGCCAAGGTACGCGCTCCGGAGCCTTCCGAGGTCGAGCAGCTTCGCCCCGGCCAGACGCTGATCTCCTTCTTCCATCCGGCCCAGAACCGGGAGCTTCTGGAACAGGCGAGGGCGAGGGGCGCCAATGTCATCGCCATGGACATGGTGCCGCGCATTTCGCGTGCCCAGAAGATGGATGCGCTGTCGTCGATGGCCAATATCGCCGGCTACCGGGCGGTGATCGAGGCCGGCAACAATTTCGGGCGCTTCTTCACCGGCCAGGTGACGGCCGCCGGCAAGGTGCCGCCGGCAAAGGTCCTGGTCATCGGCGCAGGTGTCGCCGGCCTGGCGGCGATCGGCACGGCGACCGCGCTCGGCGCCATCACCTATGCCTTCGACGTGCGCCCGGAAGTGGCCGAGCAGATCGAAAGCATGGGCGCCGAGTTCGTCTATCTCGACTTTGCCGACCAGGCGACAGATGGTGCTGCGACCGGCGGCTATGCCGCTCCCTCCTCGCCGGAATTCCGCGACAAGCAGCTCGCCAGGTTCCGTGAGCTCGCCCCGCAGATCGACATCGTCATCACCACCGCGCTGATCCCCGGCCGCGATGCGCCAAAACTCTGGCTCGCCGACATGGTGGCGGCCATGAAGCCCGGCTCCGTCATCATCGACCTTGCCGCCGAGCGCGGCGGCAATTGCGATCTGACCGTCGCCGACCAGAAGGTCGTGTCCGACAACGGCGTCATCATCATCGGCTACACGGATTTCCCGAGCCGCATGGCAGCCCAGGCCTCGACGCTCTATGCCAACAATATCCGCCACATGATGGCCGACCTGACGCCGGGCAAGGACGGCAGGCTCGTCCACAACATGGAAGACGATGTCATCCGTGGTGCGACCGTCACCTTCGAGGGGACCATCACCTATCCGCCGCCACCGCCGAAGATCAAGGCGATCGCCGCAAGCAAGCCCCGGGAGAAGGTGAAGGAGCCGACGCCCGAGGAGAAGCGGGCGAGGGAGAGTGCCGCCTTCAAGGCGCAGACCCGCAACCAGGGCCTGCTGCTTGTCGCCGGCACGGCGCTCTTGCTTGTCGTCGGCGCCTATGCCCCGGAAAGCTTCATGAGCCATTTCGTGGTCTTCATGCTCGCCTGCTTCATCGGCTTCCAGGTGATCTGGAACGTCTCGCATTCGCTGCACACGCCGCTGATGGCGGTGACCAATGCGGTCTCCGGCATCGTCATCCTCGGCGCGCTCTTGCAGCTCGGCTCCGGCAACTGGCTGGTCGTCGTTCTTGCGGCGCTCTCGGTGCTGATTGCCACCATCAACATCGCCGGCGGTTTCCTGGTGACGCGGCGCATGCTCGCCATGTTCCAGAAGTCGTAAGGACCGGCCAAGGGGGGAATAATCATGACCATCGGTATCGTTTCGGCCGCCTATGTTTGCGCAGCCGTGCTCTTCATCCTGTCGCTCGGCGGGCTTTCCGGCCAGGAAAGCGCCAAGCGCGCCGTCTGGTACGGCATGGCCGGCATGGCGCTTGCCGTCTTCGCCACGGTCTTCGGACCCCAGGTTCTCGGATCCCAAGTTCTCGGGTCCCAGCTTCTCACGTCTGAGGTCGGTGCGGAGATCGGCAAGAACCCCAGCATCTGGCTCATCGTCCTCGTGATGATCGCCGGCGGCGCGCTCCTCGGCACCATGGTCGCAAGACGGGTGCAGATGACCGAGATGCCGCAGCTCGTCGCGGCGCTGCATTCCTTCGTCGGCCTCGCCGCCGTCTTCATCGGCTTCAACGCCCATCTCGAGGCGGCCCGCATCGCCGCCATGGACGAGACGGCCCGGGCAGCCCTTGGCGGCTTTGCCGCCATCCTTGCCCACAAGAGCCCGGTCGAGCTTGCGATCATGAAGGTCGAGGTCTTCGTCGGCATCTTCATCGGCGCCGTCACCTTCACCGGCTCGGTCATCGCCTTCGGCAAGCTTTCCGGCAAGGTGGACGGCAAGGCCAGGAAGCTGCCGGGCGGCCATGTGCTCAATGCCGGCGCAGCCATCCTGTCCGTCGTCCTGCTCATCGCCTATGCCGGCAATGGCAGCATTGAGGCATTGATCGCAATGACGGTGATTGCCTTCTTCATCGGCTATCACCTGATCATGGGCATCGGTGGCGCCGACATGCCCGTCGTCGTCTCCATGCTGAACTCCTATTCCGGCTGGGCGGCGGCGGCGATCGGCTTTACCCTCGGCAACGACCTTTTGATCGTCACCGGCGCGCTGGTCGGATCGTCGGGCGCCATCCTCTCCTACATCATGTGCAAGGCGATGAACCGTTCCTTCGTCTCCGTCATCCTCGGCGGCTTCGGCGCAACCGCCGGCCCGGCCATGGAGATATCAGGCGAGCAGATCGCCATCGATGCCGATGGCGTCGCTTCCGCCCTCAACGATGCCGACAGCGTCATCATCGTGCCGGGTTACGGCATGGCGGTCGCCCAGGCTCAAGCTGCCGTCTCCGAACTCACCCGCAAGCTCAGGGCATCCGGCAAGACCGTCCGCTTCGCCATCCATCCGGTCGCCGGGCGACTGCCAGGCCACATGAACGTGCTGCTGGCCGAAGCCAAGGTACCCTATGACATCGTGCTCGAGATGGACGAGATCAACGACGACTTCCACGAGACCGACGTCGTCATCGTCATCGGCTCCAACGACATCGTCAATCCCGCCGCACAGGAAGATCCCAACTCCCCCATCGCAGGCATGCCCGTTCTCGAAGTCTGGAGGGCAAAGCAGGTCTTCGTCTCCAAACGAGGCCAGGGAACCGGTTATTCCGGCATCGAAAACCCCCTCTTCTTCAAGGACAACACACGCATGTTCTACGGCGACGCTAAAAATAGCATCGATCGATTGCT
>NZ_JBIVSO010000042.1:0-3395 GCF_044756305.1 Rhizobium sp. NPDC092011 | reverse complement strand
GAGATCAACGACAGACTGCTTCTCGTAGCGGCAACAGCCACATGGACGGCATACAATGATTGGGGCGGCTCCAATCATTATCAGCGCATCTCCGGGCCTAATGGAAATGATTTCGCGCCGCGTCTTAGCGTCCAGCGACCTTACGCACGCGGTTTCGTTGCAACGCCCAGATCGCGGACACGCTCCTTGGCCGCCGCCAGGCCGCTCAACAACGATGCCGCAAGGAGAACCGGAATGAATATCTTTAGCACGCCAACCTCCCAAAGCCGTGGTTCGGCTAGCCTTATCGCTCCTGAGATCCAGACAAATAGCGACCCGACGAATATTGCATCGGATTGATCGATGTAACACGATAGGGTTCTTCTGCAGTGTGGCTCTTCTCTGACCGCGCGTTAACACTCACGTGCGATGGAGGCTTGCCCGATAGTACATTGCGGATAGTCAGTTTGCCGTCAGGCGCCCCCGAAGCGGCTCATTCGAGCAATTTCATCTCCGATTGCGCTTCAACACCCCCAGTCCTTCAGATAGGGGCCTCATCCGCAAACCGTCCTGGCAAATGCTGTGTCAGCGGCTTCGTTCAATCCGTCTCAACTATGTTGCCAAAGCGAGGCCAGCACCGTCGGCACTGCGGGGCTTCGTCGATTCGGCGTGCGGGTCCGTTGTCGATGCTACGCCGGCGTTTGGTGGGCGCGTATCCTCTCATATTCCGTCGGCTCCGAGCCATATGGGTATGCCCGCTTGAATAGGCGGGGCGCTTTGGAACGGATAGATACATCTACATTCGCGATGTATGCACAGGATACTTCGAATTTAACATTCTCACAGAATTGCACTCACTAATCCAGTCAGAGGGTATGCCGCATATTGAAAACTACTGTGAGGAAAAAAATGAAGTTATCTGCGCCACTACGACCATTTCTCGGCTGGTCCGTGAATACCGAATGGGAGCGATGGACGGAGGTTGCCGTGTCGTTGCTGGGTATTCCATATAGCGAGCACTATTCAGGCGAACCGCGGCCCAACGACCAAGCTTGGGCGCCTGAAGCGATCCGTGGTCAGTCTGGGAAAATTTGTGACGGACCTCTCACCTGGGACTTTGATATTGGTGGCCCGCTCGAATCGTTTCTGCCCAACGGTGGAAGGGATTGCGGGAATCTCAACCCGACCGCGCAGTCATTCGATGAATACTTTTCTGCGGCAGTCGAGATCCTGAAGCGACAGTTTGCGTCATCAAAGTTCAGCGGAATTTTGGGAGGAGATCACGGCGTTACTGTTCCGGTGGTTCACGCCTTGGAAGCTATCGGGCAACCTGTGCACCTCGTTCAAATCGACGCCCATATGGATTGGAACGATGGGGTCCGGGGCGCACGTCGCGGATATTCCAGCCCGATGCGACGAGCATCGGAACTTCCCTGGATCAGTGGAATTACCCAAATTGGTATTCGAGGAACTGGAAGCATTGGCACCATGGAGGTCGAAGCCGCACAGGATTATGGTGCAAAAATCATTACGGCCAGGGAAGTTCACGAAGGGGGGGTGTCCCCCATTCTTCAGCATCTCGACGGTAAGGGTCCATTCTACCTTACTATTGACGCAGACGGATTGGACCCGTCGGTCATGCCTGCGGTTATCACCCCTTTGCCAGGTGGTCTTCGCGTCGACCAGATTCTACCGATAGTACGCGCGTTGGCCAAGGCGCACCTGGTCGGAATGGACGTGGTTGAAGTCGCGCCTGGCGTGGATCTCCCCAATCAGATTACTAGCATCACAGCAGGCCGCCTGATGGTGATTGCCATGGTTGCTGCAGTTCAGGCCCAGCAATAGCGAGCACTTTCAGGAGCGCCACTAAGAATAGAGACAAAGCTGTGTTGCATCGGTATCACCTATCTTCCAGATAAGTCTACCAACTTCCCACAGCTTGGCGAATTCGGGCGGCGCTCCTTTTGAAGGGGTCGAATTCGCTATGCTAGATATACCAAGTATTCGAGACATCGAGACTGCCATACTGCATGGCGCTGGGTGGGCAGTCCTTCCTGAGAGCTGGCTCGGTTTGCCTGAACAGCTTCGCGCGATCGATAGATGGACATCTGCCAGGTTTGCGTTGTCGTGGTGATGCGCTTTTGGGGTGCGACGCAGGGAAGGTGTAGTCCCACCGGAGTTGCTGTGAAGGGAGCGATCGACGCGCTACCTCAGGGGCAATGGGAAGCCGCCGCTGCTCTTGGGCTTGGTTGGGGCACCACACTGCGAAAAGTAATCATGCCACAAGCCATTCGGGGAGCCCTGCCTGGTTACGGAAACGAGATCGTTCTCCTGATCAAGGCCAGTTCCATTACAATGGCTGCTGTCAGGTTCGCCTTCAGGTTGTTGGAGCAATCATTTTTTCGATGGTGATCACTTCGACGGCGAACCCGAGGCCGATGGCATTGGGAACGGCACTTGGTCTGAGTGAACAACATAGACGAGCAATCAGTGGGCGGCGTAGCGCGGCTCGGAAAAGAAGCAAGTAGGCAAAATGGGAGAAACCAAATGAAACTGGTAAATCGTTACAATGTGCTGCTCGCAACGGGACTGCTATCGCTCAGTGTAGCTTCTGCAATGGCTGAGCAGCGTACACTCAGAATTGGCACCGACGGCCTTTATCCGCCCTTCAGTGTCGTCGACAACTCGGGCAAGGTGACGGGTCTCGACATCGACATTGGCAATGCGATCTGCGCCAAGCTCAGCGCAAAGTGCGAATGGACCGCACAGGACTTCGAAGGCTTGATACCCGCCGTGCAGAACGAGCGCTACGATCTGGTTCTCGCCTCGCACTCGATCACGGCTGAACGAAAGAAGGCCGTGGACATGATCAAGTACTACAACTACACCACGAGCTTCTTGGTGCCGAAGAATAGCGATGGATCTGAGCTGTCACCGGCCGCGTTCGAAGGAAAATCAGTTGGGGGCCAGACAGGAACCGTCTTTGCCTCCTACCTCGAGAAGAATTTTTCAGGTTCGACGTTGAAGTTCTATCCTTCCCAAATTGAAGCTTACGCCGATCTCAGCGCCGGTCGCATCGATGCCGTACTGGGAGACACCCTCACTCTCTATACTTGGGTACAAGGCGAAGGGAAGGATTGCTGCAAGGTCTCGGAGGCCAAGATTGCGGACCCATCCATTGGAGATGGCGCCGGCATCGTCATCAAGAAAGGCAATGAGCCGTTGCGTTCGGACGTTCAGAAGGCCGTCGATCTGATGTGGTCAAATGGTGAGTTTGACGCGATTTGGGCCAAATACTTCCCGTTCCGCATCGGAAACGATAAGTGACCGGGGTGCTCGCGCGATGAACGGTCCATCTCAGACTCTGTCCCCCGGTGTCGATTGGCGGCGCGAAGCCGTGCAAGGAAACTACGCAG
>NZ_JBIVSO010000041.1:0-4533 GCF_044756305.1 Rhizobium sp. NPDC092011 | reverse complement strand
AGTGTTGACAGAGATCCGGATGGGGTCGCCCGGTCGGTATGACATCCGATCTGCATACAACCAGATCCGGATCGGCCCCCCCGGATCGGAGGGGGCCTTTCTGCGTAGTTTCCTTGCACGGCTTCGCGCCGCCAATCGACACCGGGGGACAGAGTCTGAGATGGACCGTTCATCGCGCGAGCACCCCGGTCACTTGTCGTTTCCGATGCGGAACGGGAAATATTTGGCCCAAAGCGCGTCAAACTCACCATTTGACCACATCAGATCGACGGCCTTCTGAACGTCCGAACGCAATGGCTCATTGCCCTTCTTGATGACTATCCCGGCGCCATCTCCAACTGCTGGGTCCGAAATCTTGGCCTCGGAGATCTTGCAGCAGTCCTTTCCCTCGCTTTGCACCCACGTATAGAGAGTCGGGGTGTCGCCCATCACAGCATCAATGCGACCTGAGCTGAGATCGGCGTAGGCTTCAATCTGGGAGGGATAGAATTTCAGCGTCGAACCTGAAAACTTTTGCTCGAGATACGAAGCATGGACGGTTCCCGTCTGGGCTCCCACTGATTTTCCTGCAAACGCTGCCGGCGACAGATCAGATCCATCGCTATTCTTCGGCACAAGGAAGCTCGCAGTATTGTTGTAGTACTTCACCATGTCCACCGCCTTCTTGCGCTCTTCCGTGATCGAGTGCGATGCAATAACCATGTCGTAACGTCCGTTCTGGACCGCAGGGATGAGACCTTCGAAGTCCTGTGCGGTCCATTCGCACTTTGCGCTGAGCTTGGCGCAGATCGCATTGCCAATGTCGATGTCGAGACCCGTCACCTTGCCCGAGTTATCGACGACACTGAAGGGCGGATAAATGCCGTCGGTGCCGATTCTGAGTGTACGCTGCTCAGCCATTGCAGAAGCAGCACTGAGCGATAGCATTGTCGCTGCAAGCAGCACTTTGTTGTGATTTACCCGTTTCATTTAGTCCTCCCATTTTACTATTGCTTCACTTGCGGGTCGCGTCACGCCACTCGCTTATTGCTGTCCGGTATTGTTCACTCAGACGAAGTTTCGATCTCATCGACGTAGGATTTTGGGTCAGAGCGGTCACCATCGAAAAAACGATTGCTCCAACGTCCTGAAGGCGAGCCTAACGGCGGATACGATGCAAATATAAATTACCGCTGCCCAAACATATATGCCGATGTCAAACGTCCTGGAGTATATAACTTTAACAACGCCAAGTAATTCATAAAGGGTTACAGCCATTGTAATGGAGCTAGCCTTGATCAGGAGAATGATCTCGTTTCCATAGCCCGGCAGGGCTCGCCGAATGGCTTGCGGCATGATTACTTTTCGGAGCGTGGCGAACCAGCCAAGCCCAAGGGCGGTCGCAGCTTCCCATTGTCCCTCAGGCAGCCCGTCAATTGCTCCTTTCACCAATGCGGCTGTATAGGCTGCTGAATTGAGTGCAAAAGCGAGAACGCTGCAGAAGAAGGCGTCGCGGAAAAGCCACCAGACGCCGAGATCTTCTAATAGAGGTCGAAATTGACCGCTCCCGTAGTAGAGCAGGAAAAGTTGAGCCAGGAGCGGAGAGCCGCGAAAGAAGGTGAGATAGGTTTGGGAAACAGCCCGCGGCGCCCAAGCATTCGAACGCAATCCCAAAACCAACGGCACGGTTATGATTGCGGCGCATATGGCCGACAACCCCACCAACGCAAGCGTTAGCTTGAACCCATCGTAGAGGCGCGCGGCGTTGTCGATAACAAGCGAAGTGTCCATTATACCGTCCTCATGAGGTGACGGCTCGTTCTCAGGTTCAATCGTTCGAGAGCAAACTCCGATATCTTTGTCAGGAGAATGTAACCCAAGCAGGCGAATAGAAAGAGCACAAAGTATCTATGGGTTGCCGCAACGGCCAGGTTCACTTCTCTCATGAAATCGGAGACAGATATCAGCGAGACAAGCGCGGTATCTTTGAGGAGGATGATCCAGAGATTACCGAGCCCAGGAAGAGCGAGTCGAAACGCTTGAGGCAATATTACAATTCGCAGGGATGCGATGCCCGGAAGTCCAAGAGACATTGCCGCTTCGTACTGGCCACGCCCAATGCCCGCCAAAGCACCCAACCATATCTCGCTTGAATAGGCAGCGAACACCAGACTGAGAGCAAACGACCCAGCCGCAACGCCAGGAACGGTCCAGGTCGTCTGAACATCGAGTTCCGACATCAAGAATTGAATCAGCTGAGAGCAGCCATGGTATATCGCAAAGATGGTCAACAATTCTGGTATCGCCTGGAATGCATTGGCATAGCCAACCGATGCAGTCCTGAGGAGGAGCGACTTGCTCCGCCTACCCAATGCGATCATCAGACCGAAAAACAGACCCAGCGGCAGGGCAAGGATCGCCACCTCTATAGTGACGACCAGACCACTCAGGAAAGACCACCCCCAGCCACCGGCACCAAAACCTACTAACTCCACGCGGTATACCCTCCCTGTCACGTAACCACTTGGATTGGATTAATCCTTGCGCATTTAGAATGTTAAATCCGCAACATGCTGCATAAGCATCGAGATTAGCGATGTATCCGGGTGGCTGCAGGTGATCCCCTTCAGACCCGCACGGTCAAGTTGCGAAGCGCGCGGGTGCTTCGCGCCCACGTCACGAATGGTACTGAGGGAGCATGGCTATCCCGGTCTATCGCCGGGTACACGTCGAACCCACGCAAGACCTAGGCTCAGGAGAGCCCTCGCGTTACATCGATCAATCCGATGCGATGTCCCCCCTGTCGCTATTTGTCTGTCTTTCAGCAGCGCTAGGTTGGCCGAACACACGACTTTGGGAGGTTTAGCGTGCTTAAAACATTCATTACGGGCGTGCTTGCGGTATCGCTGACGAGCACCATCGCGTCGGCCAGCGACCGTGCTCGCGACTTGGGCGTCGCATTCGACGGGAAGCCAGGCAAACTCAACGCGATTACCGACGTTGCCGGCGTCGAGGTCGGCCAAGTTACCTTGATTAAGGGGGACGGGCGTACCGAGGTGGGCCGAGGTCCCGTGCGAACCGGCGTGACGGTCGTGCTGCCAAGAGGGCATGCCAGCTCGAAGCCGGTGAATGGCGGCTTCTTCAACCTGAATGGCTACGGTGAAATGACAGGCCAGTCCTATCTTCAGGATCTAGGCCTTGTTTACGGCCCCATCGGCATCTCTAACACCAATGCCATCGGGCAGGTCTATGCCGGGATACAGCGCTGGACCGCGGAGAAATTCGGCGAGGCGTCGACGCCTGTCGTTGCCGAGACGTGGGATGGCGGCATCAATGACATCCAGGGCTTTCATGTCACGCCAGAGCACGCGATGGAGGCGATCGAACGGGCGAATGGCGGTCCCGTCGCCGAAGGCAATGTGGGCGGCGGCACCGGCATGCGCTGCTTCGGCTTCAAGGGCGGTATCGGAACGGCGTCGCGGACGATTTCCATCGGCAAGAAGCCCTATGTTGTGGGGGTGCTCGTCCAATGCAACACGGGCGCGCGCGACGTCCTGCGCATTTCGGGGGTTCCGGTCGGTCATGAACTGAACGCAAAGTGGCTGCCCTGCTACGCGCCGGGCCAATCAGCCCAGAAAAAGGAGCCGGAGTGCCAGGCCGACGGCACCGACGGGAAGCCCGTCCCGGACAACGGGTCGATCATCGTCGTTGTGGCAACCGATGTGCCTCTGAGTTCGATCGAGTTGAACCGCGTCGCGCGTCGCGCGTCGCTTGGCCTCGGCCGCCTCGGGTCCTTTTCCGGCAATGGGTCCGGCGACCTGGTCGTATCCTTCTCCACGACCTCCGCTGCGAACGATGTGCCGGACGAGCAGCTGAAGGAAGGCCCGATGGTTGCCACGGGACAACTCGATCCCGTCTTCCAGGCTACGGTGGAAGCCACCGAGGAAGCGATCGTCAACGCTCTGGTCGCCGCCCACACGATGACGGGCGCGGACGGCTACACCTTGTTCGCCCTGCCGCACGACGAGCTGAAGACGCTTCTCGGACGGTACGGCAGGTAACTGGCGAAGTGAACTGTCTCGCTAAATATCACTGCCTAAATTCGATCATTGTATTCAGGGACGGCCAGTCCCTGCCACGGCATCAGACCCACGAGTTTCCGTTGGCTCTGCAAGCCGGATGAGCCTCAGTGGGTGCGCGCTTCCTAAAAGCGTTCGCGGCAGTGTTATTCGTATCCTCGCCCTTATCACCGTCCAAAACGATTTGTTTGCGGAAGCGCTCCACATCCTTGGTGAAGTGATCCCCCAAATGTACCAGAGAGGTTGTTTGATCCATGACCATTTCCCCGACCCTGACCTCCAAGCTCAAGGATCCGTCCCTCGTCGTCGACAAGGCGCTCATCGCCGGTGAGTGGATCGCTAAGAGCGATAACGGCCAGACCTTCGAGGTCATTAACCCTTCTAGACTAAATGTTCGCCTGGGGACCGGGTGACCCGTCTCACAATATGCAGGTATCGAGGGTTGCGTAAGTTAACCTCGCACAGAGCCTCATGC
>NZ_JBIVSO010000040.1:0-4636 GCF_044756305.1 Rhizobium sp. NPDC092011 | reverse complement strand
GGAACCGGTTATTCCGGCATCGAAAACCCCCTCTTCTTCAAGGACAACACACGCATGTTCTACGGCGACGCTAAAAATAGCATCGATCGATTGCTGGCTCTCGTCGCCTGATCATGGGCTCCAAATGAGCGACAAGACAAAGCACGGCAATTACCTGACGCGACATCCGCTCAATCGCTCTGATCTTCGCGCCGTGCTGGCCGGGTGCACCCTTTCATGATCAGCGACACGGGAACCGACGGAATGCAGAACTTTCCTTCCTCTCTATTAAACGGCTATCGCAATTTCATGATTGGTCATTTTGAACGCGAGCGCTATCGCAGTCTTGCGGAAGAAGGGCAAAGCCCCAAGACCCTCGTAATCGCCTGTTCGGACTCCCGTTCAGCGCCCGAGACGATCTTTGATGCGGGCCCTGGCGAGCTCTTCGTCATCCGCAATGTCGCCAACATGGTGCCCCCTTACGAGCCGGACGGGCAATTGCATGCGACATCATCGGCACTCGAATTCGCAGTACTCGCACTCAATGTGACGGATATTGTCGTTCTGGGTCACGGTCGCTGTGGCGGCGTCAAGGCAGCACTCGACCCGAATGCGGAGCCGCTTTCGCCAGGCAATTTCATCGGCCGCTGGATGTCGCTCGTCAAATCCGCGGCAAAACAGATCCAAAGCAATGAGGTGATGACACCGGCCGAGCGTCAGACGGCGCTTGAACGCGTATCCATACGAAACTCCCTGACCAATCTGCGTAGCTTTCCCGAAATCAGGAAGCGGGAAACAGAAGGGCAATTGCAGCTTCACGGCGCCTGGTTCGACATTTCGACCGGTGAGCTATGGGTCATGGACGCGGCAAGCGGCGATTTCGGCCGACAGGAGCTCCAGGTGTAAACGGCTTGGACCGCTGATCATCGGACCAGACCGGTAACGTGACTTCACGATACCGTCAGGCTTTTCTCCGCAACTGCGTGAAACATCTGCAATCAGCGCCCTTTTGCAGACCTTCATTGCGATGGCCATTTTTGAGGGAAATTTGTCCTTTTGGCATCCGGCGTGACTGTGGAAAACCCACACGTGCACGCCAGCACCAGGCCATATTCCATCAAGGAGCATTACTATGACCAGACAGATTATTCAGGTTCCCGCCGACTCCACTCTCTTTGGAGTTCACGGGGAAACTTTCGAGCAGTATGGCTACGCGCCCGCTGTCAAGGCAGGCGGCCTCCTCTTCATTTCCGGGCAGATCGCCCTGAAGGCGGACGGATCCTGCCCCGAGGATATCAAGGAGCAGGTTGATATCGTCTTCCAGCGCACATTCGAAATCCTGCGATGGGTCGGCCTCACGAAAGATGATCTGGTGGAGATCTACAGCTACCACGTGGATCTGCCGAACAATTTTGAGCAGTTCGTCGAGGTGAAGAACAAGTATCTCACGTCGAACTTCCCGGCTTGGACGGCGCTGGGCGTCGCAGCACTTGGTCTGCCTGTCCTTAAGATCGAAATGCGCAGCATCGCCGCGTTCCGCGAATAAGCATCATCTGATCTTCGCGTTATCGAGACGAGAACCAAGACGCAGCCGAAAACAACCGTTCGCCGCTGCGTCTTGGTACGGACGATCGCAAAGGTGCTCCGATTTTCTGAATTCGCGCGCCTGTTGCGGGCCCCAACGAGGGCAGGGCGCCTCGAGCCGATGCGTTCCCCGTGCCGACACACATCGACTGAAATATCTCAGGAACAGTCAGACCTCAGACGGCGACGGCCAACGGTGTTCGACCGCTGCTTTCACCGGCAGCGAACCGATCTTGGTTCAGCCACATTTCATTGTGGCCCGATCCAGCTTTGATCATCGGATAACAACTCTCGAGCTCAGCGACCTCGCAGTCCAGGACAGCCGGGCCGTCGAAGGCCAGCATTTCCATGATCGCGTTATCGAGTTCACCTGGGTGGCGACATCTAATCCCGCGGGCACCATACGCTTCGGCCAATCGGGTAAAATCCGGCAATGCGTCGGAATAGCTATGAGACTTGCGTCCATTGTGGAGATGCTGCTGGAGCTGGCGGACCATACCGAGATGGTGGTTATTCAATATGAAGACCTTGACCGGCAATCCGTACTGAAGGGCCGTGGGAAGCTCTTTCAGGTTCATCTGGATCGAGGCATCGCCCGCTATATCGACCACGAGCTTGTCCGGCCGTGCCAGTTGAGCGCCGATCGCTGCCGGCAGGCCGAATCCCATCGTTCCGAGACCTCCGGAGGAAATGAAGCGGTTCGGATTGTCGAAGCGGCAATATTGAGCCGCCCACATCTGATGTTGTCCGACCTCGGTCGTAAGGTAGGGGTCCCGGTCCCTAATATGGTGCCAAAGACGCTCGATCGCGAACTGCGGCATGATCACCCCGTCACCCGGTTCATAGGCGAGGCATAGCTGGTCTCTCCACCCGGCGATTGCACTCCACCAATCGTTCAAGAGATGCGATTTCGTCTGATGTTTCCGCGACCTCAGGTCCTGGACGAGCAATGTCAGCCCTGCGCCAGCGTCTCCGCACAATGCGACATCAGCGGCGACGTTCTTGTTGATCGATGACGGATCAATGTCGATGTGGATTTTTTTCGAACCAGGCGAAAACCGGTCGAGCCGGCCAGTGACGCGATCATCGAAGCGCGCGCCCACGCAGAGCATGACGTCGCAGTCATGCATCGCCATGTTCGCCTCGTAGGTGCCATGCAGTCCTGGCATTCCAAGCCAGGATTGGTGCCCGGCCGGAAATGCGCCGAGGCCCATTAGGGTCGAGGTAACGGGAAAGCCTGTGATATCCGCGAGTTGTCGCAAGGCGTCTGAAGCCTGAGGCCCCGACGCCAATACGCCTCCGCCCGTATAGATAAGGCCACGCCTGGCATTCGCGATAAGATCGCCAGCGCGCCGAATGCCCGAAGGATCAAATAGGCCGGCAGGGGCAGTCGCATGTTGCGCCCGAGGTGGCGGATCATAGTAGGTGCATTCGGCCAGTTGAACGTCTTTCGGAATACAGATCAATACGGGCCCCGGCCGGCCCGAAGTTGCGACCCTGAAGGCCAGATCGACGGTTTCGGCCATAGCCGTGACGTCGGTCACGATGTAGCTGTGCTTCGTGCACGGACGGGTGATCCCGACCGCGTCGCATTCCTGGAAGGCGTCGGTCCCGATGAGGGATGTTGGCACTTGCCCGCAGATACAGACCAACGGAATCGAGTCCATCAGCGCGTCCTGGAGGGGGGTGACCATGTTGGTGATGCCGGGTCCAGAAGTCACCAGAACGACCCCGGCTTTCCCGCTTGCCCGGGCGTAACCTTCGGCGGCATGCCCCGCATGCTGTTCGTGACGAACCAAGATATGCTCGATTTCGGACTGCTGGAACAGTTCGTCATAGATGGCGAGAACTGCCCCGCCCGGGTAACCGAAAACCGTTCGCACACCATTTGCTTTGAGGGCACGAATGAGAATTTCAGCTCCGATCATTTGTCTAGCAGTCTTTTGGTTAACTTCCGCCAAACTCACCCGTGTGCTCCTCACCAAAAACGTAGATAAATCTGATATTTAATAGCACGACGAGCACAGCATCTCATGCCGGATTGGCAGACCAATTGGCAAACTTACGGCAGGGAATGTTTCAGATTGAGTTCAACACGGCGTTCGATGCTGCTGTTGACAAACTGAGTGATGTCGGCCTTCCGCCGATTGGCGTGAACTCCGAACTCGTCAATGACGACGGTACAGTAGCGCGCGGTCCGCAGGTGGTGGACTTTGCGTCGAAGCACGGGCTAAAGCTTTTGTCGGTTGCCTACCTCATTACCTATCGCCAGCATAAGGAAACGCTGATCGAACTCGGCTCGAGTTTCGATATCGAGACACCGTTCGGCAAGGCGAGAGCGCATACCTATTCCCTGCCCTGGGATCCAAAGCAGCGTCTCGCCTTCGTCTTCGGCGAAATCAGGGATGGCGTCGATATTCCAGTATGCCTGCACCCGGAAAACACCGACGATCTGTTCGGCAAGCTCAAGCCCGTCGATTTCTACATGCAGAAGATCTGCCGAACACGGATGCGGCGTCATCATCTACCTGCGGTTCCGTTGGCGTCGGCCATTACGACAACGGCCGCAAAGCGCGCCCGGGGGTGCGAGGCTCATGCGGAAGCCCAGACGCACGACGCGAATGGCTGGAAATCGACTGGGTACGCAGATATCCTGAAGGATCTCCCTGTCAGCTCGACAACCTTCTGATGGGCCGTGAGCGGCACTATGTCGGCCTTGAAGGCTTCTGGATCAAGATCGCCAGCACCGAAATTCACTAACAGGTCCACCGATGGGCCCGGTTTCCCGGGCCGCTCTTTCATCAGTTTGCCGTAACGCTCAGATGAGCTTGGCGAAGGCAACGGCCGTATCCGACATGCGGCTGGAGAAGCCCCATTCGTTGTCGTACCAGGACAGGACGCGCACGAAGTTGCCTTCCATGACCTTCGTCTGATCGGTGGCGAAGATCGACGAGTGGCTGTCATGGTTGAAGTCGCGGGAAACCAGCGGCTCGTCGGTGTAGCCGAGGATGCCCTTCAGCTTGCCGTTCGATGCAGCCTTGATGGCTTCGATCATTTCGCCGACCGTCGTAGC
>NZ_JBIVSO010000039.1:0-4682 GCF_044756305.1 Rhizobium sp. NPDC092011 | reverse complement strand
ATCGTCGGCATTCGTCCGACGTCGAAGACGACGGTTACCGGCGTTGAAATGTTCCGCAAGCTGCTCGATCAGGGCCAGGCAGGCGACAACATCGGTGCACTGGTTCGCGGTGTTAACCGTGACGGCGTTGAGCGTGGTCAGATCCTTTGCAAGCCGGGCTCTGTCAAGCCGCACAAGAAGTTCATGGCTGAAGCCTACATCCTGACGAAGGAAGAAGGCGGCCGTCATACGCCGTTCTTCACGAACTACCGTCCGCAGTTCTACTTCCGTACGACTGACGTGACCGGCATCGTGACGCTTCCGGAAGGCACGGAAATGGTTATGCCCGGCGACAACGTCACCGTTGCCGTTGAGCTGATCGTTCCGATCGCGATGGAAGAGAAGCTTCGCTTCGCTATCCGCGAAGGCGGCCGTACCGTCGGCGCAGGCATCGTTGCCTCCATCGTCGAGTAATCCCAGGATTATTCCTTTATAAGAAGGCCCCGCTGGAAACAGCGGGACCTTTTGCATTGGGAGGCAGGAATGGGCCTGGTCATTCTCACGGGGGCGTCTGGCTCCGGCAAGACGGCGATTGCAGAGGCGGTCGCGAGCGAGAATGCAATGGAAGTGGCTGTTCACCACTTCGACAGCATTGGCGTTCCTTCGACGGATGCCATGATCCGGGATCACGGGTCAGGGGAGGCTTGGCAACGGAGTGCGACCATCGAATGGCTGGCCCGCATCGCGCCGCAGGTGAAAAGCGGATGCGCGGTGCTGCTCGAGGGGCAGATGCGGATATCGCTCATCGTGGAAGCCGCTGCAGCCGCTGATATTGGCAGCTACACGCTCCTCTTGATCGATTGCGACGATGAGGTGAGGGCGGACCGGCTGATCGTCGAAAGAGGCCAACCGGAACTCGCGAACAAGGACATGATGAACTGGGCCTCCTATCTCCGCAGCGAGGCCGCTCACCATGGCTGCGAGATCGTGGACACCGGTCAACGCACGCTCGGTCAATCCGTTGCTCTGGTGCTGGAATACCTGCGAAAACTCAAACCCTGATGCTCCAGGTCGAAGTCCCTATGCGGTGACTATGAGGGTTTCTCTCGCTCTGTTCTGGCGTGGCGAAGGATTTCGGCAACGAAGTCGCTCTTAAGGGGAGTATATCGCTCCCAGCAGCCGTTTGCTTCGCTGGCGAGCTTTCTCTTCAATGCTCCGTAACGCTCGGCGGTTCTGGGATGGGAGCGAAGATAATCCCGAAAGAGGAGGCGGTCTCTATGCGCGGGATTTCCGGGAAGACTGAGATAGAGGCGTGTCCCATAGGGTGTTTCGTCCTTGGTGAAGGGCCATCGGTCGTCGCAATACGGATCGCCGTGGAAGGCATAGCCATCCTGCCTCAGGCGCTCCGTCGCCATCAGTCTCATGGTTCTGGTGGGCAGGACCGCGTCGATATCGAGCTTCGGTTTCGCGCAAAGCCCCGGGACCGCCGTACTGCCAATATGCTGGATATCCGCCAAGTGGCCGCACAATGCGGCAATCGCCTCGCTTCGGTGCCGGAAGAGGTCTGGCCAGACTGGATCATAGTCGACGATCCTGATTGCGCGCATGCTTCGCCTGCCTCCGGTGCGATTCGACCTGCATAGTCAGAATAGTCCCCAGTTTTCTCATGAAACAATTGCCCGATGCCGGTGTCTGGTATCTGCCTCTGTTCAAGGGATAATCCTGGGGCAGGGGCTGAAAGCGATCCGGTATGCATTTTCCTGATTCGATTCCCAGTCCAATGAGATGTCGCGCGGCTCGGCGCGAGATTTCTGGCGCTGAGCTTCGATTCCGATTTCCGATCCCGTTATGCGAAACACATCCTGCCCGGCTCTTGCAGCGGGTTCGGCCATGTATCGCGGGATGAAGCGCCATCACGCGAACAGAAGCTGCGGGTTCAATTGGGAAAAAACAAAAAACGCTCTTGCCAATCGTTTCATCCCGCCTTAAAGGGAGCGCCATGTCTTCGAACTGCTCGGGCGGTCCACCGCTTCAGGCAAATATTCGAAGGAAGAAGGGGTATAGCTCAGTTGGTAGAGCGGCGGTCTCCAAAACCGCAGGTCGTAGGTTCGAGCCCTGCTGCCCCTGCCATTTTCCAAATTTAACTGGCGCGCAGATATCGCTGCTTCTTGGGTTTGGGATGATGTCGGTTTACCGGCAAATTTTCGAAAACGCTGGATTGCCTCTTGTTAAATTGGGAATCGGTGTTTATGTAAGGGTTCAACAGACACGCGGTGCGTGGGGCTGATATGTTCAGCTTTACGCGCCGTAATTGCGTGGGCAGTCAATGGCATCCAAATCGAATCCACTAGCGTTTCTGCAGCAGGTGCGCTCCGAGACGTCGAAAGTTACTTGGCCCTCACGCCGTGAGACGATGATCTCGACGGTGATGGTTCTTGTTATGGTTATTTTCGCCTCGCTGTTTTTCTTTGCTGCTGACCAGGTCATTGGCTGGGTTCTCGGCTACGTGCTGAATACCGGCAACTAATATCGGGTGGAGATGAACATGGCGGCACGTTGGTACATCGTCCACGCTTATTCAAATTTCGAAAAGAAGGTGGCTGAATCCATCGAAGAGAAGGCTCGGCAGAAAGGCCTGGAGCATCTGTTCGAGAAGATTCTCGTTCCCACCGAAAAGGTTGTCGAAGTTCGCCGTGGCCGCAAGGTCGACAGCGAGCGTAAGTTTTTCCCGGGTTATGTGCTGGTTCGCGCCAACCTGACGGATGAAGCTTACCATCTGATCAAGAATACGCCGAAGGTTACCGGCTTCCTTGGTTCCGACAATAAGCCTGTTCCGATTCCGGATTATGAAGCCGAGCGCATTCTCGGCCAGGTTCAGGAAGGTGTCGAGCGGCCGAAGGCTTCCGTATCCTTCGAGATCGGCGAGCAGGTTCGCGTTTCGGATGGTCCGTTCGCTTCGTTCAACGGCACCGTTCAGGATGTGGATGAAGAGCGTTCGCGCCTGAAGGTTGAAGTTTCGATCTTTGGCCGCGCTACGCCCGTCGAGCTGGAATACAGTCAGGTCGAGAAGGTCTGATCTAGTTTATCTGAAGGGGCCGGTTTTTGGTCGGCCTCTCGTTTAGGTTTGGATATAAGTAGGTATTGATTTACTTATATCTGGCGGCTCAGCCGCAATTCGCGTGGAAGGGTAGGGCCTTAGCCGGGTCTGTTAATCCGAACCACGCAACCGCAGCCGCCGGAGCGATCCGGCATAGTGGGCCGGGCAACCGGTCATGTAGAAAGGCAGAGAGAAATGGCTAAGAAAGTTGCAGGCCAGCTCAAGCTGCAGGTCAAGGCCGGCTCGGCGAATCCGTCGCCGCCGATTGGTCCTGCGCTTGGTCAGCGTGGCATTAACATCATGGAATTCTGCAAGGCGTTCAATGCCGCCACGCAGGAAATGGAAAAGGGTATGCCGATTCCGGTCGTCATCACCTACTACCAGGACAAGTCCTTCACCTTCGTCATGAAGCAGCCGCCGGTCAGCTACTTCCTGAAGAAGGAAGCAAAGATTCAGTCCGGCTCGAAGACCCCGGGCAAGGGCGCCAAGGCTGGCACCCTCACCAAGGCTCAGGTGAAGGCTATCGCCGAAGCCAAGATGAAGGATCTGAACGCCGCCGATATCGAAGGCGCAATGGCCATGATCGAGGGCTCTGCCCGCGCGATGGGCCTGGAAGTGGTGGGCTAAGACCATGGTAGCAAAGCGTATTCAGAAGATTCGTGAAGGCGTCGATCCGACCAAGCTTTATGCTCTGGATCTGGCCATCAACATGGTCAAGGAACGTGCCGTCGCCAAGTTCGACGAAACGGTCGAAATCTCGATGAACCTCGGTGTTGACCCGCGTCACGCCGACCAGATGGTTCGCGGCGTCGTCAACCTGCCGAACGGCACCGGCCGTACGGTTCGCGTTGCCGTCTTCGCTCGTGGCGCCAAGGCTGACGAAGCCAAGGCTGCTGGTGCCGATATCGTCGGTGCCGAAGACCTGGTCGAAATCGTTCAGGGCGGCAAGATCGACTTCGATCGTTGCATCGCCACCCCGGACATGATGCCGCTCGTCGGCCGCCTCGGTAAGGTTCTCGGCCCGCGTGGCATGATGCCGAACCCGAAGGTTGGCACCGTTACGATGGACGTCAAGGGTGCTGTTGAAGCTTCCAAGGGCGGCGCTGTCGAGTTCCGCGTCGAGAAGGCTGGTATCGTCCATGCCGGTATCGGCAAGGCTTCGTTCGACGCCAAGGCTCTGGAAGAAAACATCCGCGCCTTTGCCGATGCCGTCATCAAGGCAAAGCCGGCTGGCGCCAAGGGCAACTACGTCAAGCGCGTAGCGATCTCCTCGACCATGGGTCCGGGCGTCAAGATCGAGCCTTCGACTGTTACGGCGCCTGGCGCCTAATGATTAGGCTGGGCCTCGTGCCCGGCGTTTAAGAATTCCCGGCCTTTCGGGGCCGGGATTTCCGGAGAAATCCGGAATTCCTGTCCGAGATTGCAGGTGGTTATCCCTTAATCACTCAAGCCTGCATGAGACGGGTAAGACCCGAATTTTGAAGAAGCTTTGCTTCGATGAACTCGGTTCGAGCCTTGGATGCCTTGTGCCTCGGAGCCGTCAGGCTCGAGCGCGAGGGGACAGGATCCTCAAGCGTCGCTTGGATCTCTCTTGATCCCAGGAGGC
>NZ_JBIVSO010000038.1:0-5973 GCF_044756305.1 Rhizobium sp. NPDC092011 | reverse complement strand
TTAGGTCTTAGTCAAGCGTCCTGTTTGGAGAAGGCGCCGTCATTCTGGCGGCTCCTCGTCTGCCATGATGGCGTCAAATGCGCTGTCGAGCGATGCCTGTTCAGCGAGGAGCTTTGCGAGTTCAGCCTCGCTTGCCGCGCGCTCGGCAGGCGTAAGGATGCAGGCGGCAAGCTCGACGCGCAGCTGCTGGATTTCGTCGTAGATGGTAAGCATGTGTCTCTCCTCTGTTTGAAGACGAGAGACGTGCACGATGACGGAGCAGTTCGGGTCGAGGATCGCCGCAGGCGACCGGCGGAGCCGGCGAGTGGGGGAGCCAAAATGCGCAGCATTTTGGGGGTACCGCTCGTGCTCGAGGCGGGCTGATCCGGCATGGTAGGATGGGATATCTGAAGTAACGGACTTTGGGTTCCACGGACTCGGACCCCAAAAAACAACCACTTGCTCATCCGATCATGGACGGTTGGATGCTTCAACGCGATCAGTCATGTCGAGCTAAGCCGCCGCACCCTGCTGATCTCCTGAACCAGCTTGGCGTTCTGCTTTTCCAGTCGAGCAACGGCCTTCTCGGAATCCAGCACACGCTTCAGCAGGCTGGCATTCTCGGTCGCGAGCAGCCGCCTTTGCTCCTGGAGCTCATGCATCGAAGCTCGAAGTGCCGACATGTCAGATTTGGGAGGCGGCCGCTGAGTTTTGGGGCGCGGTGGATTTGCGGATGCCAATTCTTCGAGGAAACTGCTGTGCTCGGCATAGATCGTGTTTCGGCTGACCTGAGCTTCGCGCGCCAATGCAGCCACTGTTACCCGGGTAGCATACCCTTCCAACGAAGCCTGTGCCACAAGCCGATCCATCGCCTGCCGAATGCGGCGCTCGGTATTTCGATGACGCGTCTCATGAGATTTCAGTCTCGCGGGCTGCTTTGTACTATTCGTCATCGCTTCCGCGACCTTGCTGAAGTTCGGCCAAAATACGGTCGCATTCATCGATCCTCATCGCTGCCAGGGCACGGCTGTCGTCGTCGAGCATCGGATGCGCCAGAAGCCGTGCGTTTTGCCTCCGGCGTTCCTCCCACACCGGCCGATGCTTTTCCGTGACGGCAAAATTGCTGCAGGTGGAACAGATGCTCTGCGTTCTGATGACCGGGTTCGGGCCTCGATCATCACCCAGGCACGATGCGCTTTCACGGCGGTAGACGCAGTAGCCCCAATCGCAACGACCGAGCCGCATGTCGGTTTCTCTCAGGATGAAGTCCACATAGTCCGCAACATCTCCGTCTCTTGTACGTCCACGGAAGCGACTGTGCGAAGAGATCGCTCGTCCGGCACGGCCGGCCGCCGTTACCGAGGTCAGCAAATCCTCAAGCGCCGTCCTTGTGTCGTTCGAGGTCTCTGCGTCGATCAGATCGGTCAGATCGAAGTCCGTCCCGACATAGCCTTTGTCGGTCATTGCTCTGGTCACGTGGCCAAAGTGCGCGGCAAGGGCATCGAGGCCGGTACGGTCACGTCGACCAACAAATCGCGCAAAGGTCTTTCGTCCCTGATGGGTCGTCAGATGCCACGGCCGTTCGTTATAAAGAGGCAGATCTATAAAGGATGCAAACGGTCCGTTGAGACGGTCAGCCAGCACAGATGATCGCGGGATGGTCATCCCGCTGCGTCCAGCCATCGCCGACAACCATAATTCCTCCCGCCCCATCCGCTGGCGGATAGGAGCAGATAGGCGTTCCAAAACAGTCACGGCCCGCACGACAGGGTCCGGCGCCACCCATCGATGCGGCGCTCCGCCCGTGCCAACGGCTGTTTTGTAGATCCGGCCGCTCAGATAAGCGAAGGATTCAGCGCCATCGGCAGCAACATGCCGCTCGATGCATCCAGCCCGCAGGCCCAAGATTTCGGAGGCTCGCGCACCAACAAGATAGGCGATGACGACAAAGCAGGCGTCGTAAATTCGAGTGACCAGGAATTGCACCAACTTCATGGTCAGCACGGGCTCCGTCCTCCACGGATTCGCTTCCGCGGGAACCGTCGCGAAGCGGAAGCTATCAAGGCGAGCGCGCATGTGACCGTGTCGCGCCTTATATCCAAATCCGCTCGAAAGGGCTTGCCTGTGGGCGTCCTCGGCTCGTTCCCGCAGCGCGATTATGTCGTCGGCTGGCGCGCCGATCAGACGCAGGGCTGCCGAGATAAGAGGAACGGCAACAGCATCCGGCGTATAGGGCATAGGCTTGGACAGTTGCCCGGGTCTCAATGCTCGGGAGCCTGTTATCGGGTCCACCAAAGGTTCAGCCGGCGCGTCAGAAAGCCAATCTCGCTGCAAATAGAGAAGGTCCAGAATCCGGATATAACCGACCGGGGTCACGGTCTCCGATAAGAGACGACCGCCACGGCCCGGACGTTGGTAAATGATGCCAAGGAAGCGCTGAGCTGCATCGCGGTCGAGGTCGCCAAAGCACCGGTAACCTTCGGCGACCATCCACCGGATCAGAATGCGCAGGATCTGGAACCGCCTGACAAGCGTCGTTCCCCTTGCACGGCGCCGACCAGGCGGCGGCGTTACGCGTAACGACCAGAGAAAGCGCCGCGCAGCCTCGCGCCAGGCGTCCCATCTTTCATCGGTAAACCGGCTTCCATCCTCAAACGCTATGCCCCAGTCGATGAGGAGATCGGCAGGTGTCGTTCCCGGCACATCCACATCCAGTTGCCAGATGCGATCCATCCACACCGATATCGTCGAGATACGGATTTCAGGATCCGAGATGCTGCTTTGCTCCAATTTAGCAGGTTTAGCCGCCATCGGGATCACTCCGGGTCAGGCAAGGGCGGAAGCGTTGCGATCATGCGCTCGGCCTCCTCGTGCATTTCAACGGGAAAGTCCGGCAGGATTTCTGCTTTGAGAATGCGGTAGCTCGGAGCGTAGATCGATCGCCAACGCTCTGCATCTAGCTGATCGCGGGCGATTTCTAACTTGCGCATCACCTGCAGGATCCGCGCCAGATGTCGGCTGTCTATCGGGATCACGAGTCCCGGACAGCTGAGACAGCCCATAAAACTGGGGCACAGGCGGCCCTGGGCGGAGCCCGGAGCCCTGCCGGCCATCGGATTAATGCAGATATGGCTGAACGCCTCGGCCATACCCTCATCATCGCTTTCGATCTGGCCGTCGATATTTCGCTCGACACCCTGGACACCTGGGCGCATCACGATCCAGCCGATCATCCGATGTTGGAGGCTCGCGATTGTTTTCTCATACATGCGTTGTGTTTCGGGGCCGCGAACATAGAGGTCGGTCGTGCTGGCTTGCGCATGATTGAGAAGCACTTGGGCCACACGGATATCACCGTCGGCTGCCTTATAGTGCTCGGTGGCGACGCTGCCACGGAACAGAACAGGAGCAAAGGACCGCATCGGTGAACGAAGCTGCTCAGGATGAGCTTCATTCCAGGCGCTAATGCTTCGATTTGAACGAGCAATAAACCTGCCGATACCGGCATCCAGCGTTTGACTACCAATCACGCCCACGCCCTTCGGGCGGTTACCTCTGATCAAAAAGAGGCGTTCACACTCCGCAGGTCGCGCATGCGGAACGAGTGGTGCGCTCATCGCCAACAGTTTCTCGACAAGATTTGGCACAGAATATCGTCGGCGCTTATCGAAAGTCCGACGCTGCGCACGTCGTAGGGTATTCCCCGCCCGGGGCTTGGCCCAATCGACGATGATCCGATCCGGGTCGAGCGGATGCGAGGCCAGGCAATCGCGTCCTATGTTTCGAAGGGAATCCGGATTGGCCGCCGTTTGAATGGCGATAGCCAAAAAGAATGGGACCAGGGTATCGACCGTCAGATGCAGGTGTTGCGCCAGCATCCGCGTGCCACCGGCGCGCCTCATCCGCCGATGTGACTGCCGCCCCGGGGCACGATCGTACCATGGCATTATTCCGCCACCCGCACGACCCGTTGCGACCAACAGCGTCTCCAGATCCCGGCGATCGTCCGCTACGCCATCATGGTCTGTTTCCAGGATTGCGCGCCCCTCCTCGAAGCGAGCCCAGGCGATGTCGATTTCGGCATAGCAGGCTCGCAGGATTGTCTTCAGCTCATGCGCTGGAAGTCGGCGCGGGACTGGTGTCCGGTGGCGACCCGGGAAAGGATTGGCCGGGAACTGCAATTGTTCTGGCATGAGATCGGCGCGATTTCGCATCGCCCACTCGAGCATGATCTTTATAGGCACGTAGCGGCCATGCCGTGTCGATATTCCCCAAGGTTGCCCCGTCGGCGATCTCTGTCGATCAAGCCACGCGACATAGCGACCTACGGCCTCTGTCGTCAGTGCCGCAATCTCAGTGATTTCGCCGTCTTCAGCAGCGAAACGGGCAAATGTACGAAGCGATTTCCAGTACCCTTTCCGGGTCGCCGTGGCGGCACTGGCGAATGATGCGCGGAAGGAGTCGGCAAAGACCATCGTAAGGTCGACCGCGAGGCCAAGCCGACTGAAGTCGAATATCTGTGCGACGCTGCCCCACTCATCGCGGAAAGTAATCGCAACACCGCTTGAGATCGGCTCGTCGCAAGCCGGGGCAGCCGCAAAGCGCCGATCTATACGTGGCCGGTTAGACCGCATCGGGAATGACCTCACCGTAAAGATACTCGATGCTCTCGGCGATTTCGCGATGATGCAGATCCACGCAACGCAGGTAGATGGATGTTGTCTGGATCGAGCTGTGACCGAGGAGAATCTGCAGCACTTTGAGCGGATTGATCTCCGGCTTTTTAGCGGCGATCCGTTGGAGGCGGGCGAGCATCGTCGTCGCAAAGGTATGGCGAAGCCAGTGCAAGCTGCCATCGACCTTAGCGGCTTCAAACCCCGCCGCAAAGACTGTGCTGAGGTGCGCTCGCGTCACACCACCACCACGCCTGTTCAAGAACAGGAACTCACTCGGTTCATAGGCTGAAGAGATGTGTCGACGCTTCCGAACCAGAGCGGCTCTTTCTTCACCGGCATACCAGTTTGTACGATCGACAAGACGGATCGGTGGATAGATTGTCCGAGGTCGGCCGCCCTTCGTGATCGCCAAAGGTACACCTATCAGCGGATGATCCGTCGCATCCAGCCTCTTGCTGTCGGGCAATTGCGCGACCGTCAAGGCGCACAGCTCCATCCGCCGCATGCCGGTACAGACTGCCCATTCCGCCATCAGCCTATAGGGCATGGAAAGATGCCCGAACAGTCGCGCGAGCTGATCGGCTCGAAGCGCGCGCGGTAGCTTTTCGAATTCGGCAACAGTCAAGATGTTCGCAGCAACAACCGCTGATCGGGCATCTGCATGAGTTAGCAGAGCCTGCTTGCGCCCGGAGGTAATCCGTACATCGATCATGCGGAATGGCAGGTGCTCGACCCAACCGCGTTGATGCGCCCAATTATAGAACCGGCAGATAGAGCGAATGCGATCATTGATCGTGGACCGCGCATAGGGCCGGCCGGTATAGGGACTGGGCTGTTCCAGCATACGATTTCGGTAGGCCGCAATCATTTCCTCATCGGCCAGCCTCCAATCCAGATCGGACTGTTCCAGACTGTCGAACCAATCGTATAAGTGTTCCGCGTAGGTGCGCACCGTGTCTGGAGAATGCGAGCGGCCTGGAATGGTGGCCAACTCCAGAAGGTAGGCGAAGGCTGCCTCGATAATTTCCATGCGGCCGGACATCAGGATGGGAAACCCGGCAGGAATGCCGGGCTGCCCCTTCGTCGCAGGAATAACCATCACCATGAGCTTTATCCCTATGTGCGGCTCGCCGACCGTGCCCGCGTTGACCACAGGTACCTCCCGCGCATCGCTGCGTCGGACTCGTGTGGTCACTCCGCGATGCGCGGGGCCCTCCTGTGGACACCGTGCAAGCTCACCGATAATGGCCTCACAAATGCACGATGATTGCAGCGGCAACGAGACAATCAGGACACTTCTTGGAAATGCATTCTAACC
>NZ_JBIVSO010000037.1:0-2500 GCF_044756305.1 Rhizobium sp. NPDC092011 | reverse complement strand
GGCTATGGGGACTCACCGTCTTACTGATCCTAACCAAACTCCGAATACCGGGAAGTACTACTCGGCAGACACACGGCGGGTGCTAACGTCCGTCGTGAAAAGGGCAACAACCCTAACCTCCAGCTAAGGTCCCCAAGTCATGGCTAAGTGGGAAAGGATGTGAGGATCCCAAAACAACCAGGATGTTGGCTTAGAAGCAGCCATCATTTAAAGAAAGCGTAACAGCTCACTGGTCTAGTCAAGGGTCTTTGCGCCGAAAATGTAACGGGGCTGAAGCCATGCACCGAAGCTGAGGATTTGCAGCAATGCAAGTGGTAGCGGAGCGTTCCGTAAGCCTGTGAAGGGGTACCTGTGAGGGGCCCTGGAGGTATCGGAAGTGCGAATGTTGACATGAGTAACGATAAAGAGGGTGAGAGACCCTCTCGCCGAAAGACCAAGGGTTCCTGCTTAAAGTTAATCTGAGCAGGGTTAGCCGGCCCCTAAGACGAGGCGGACACGCGTAGTCGATGGGAACCACGTTAATATTCGTGGGCCTGGTGGTAGTGACGGATTGCTTAACTTGTTCACACTTATTGGATTGTGTGGGCGGGGACGCGGTTCCAGGAAATAGCTCCACCGTATAGACCGTACCCGAAACCGACACAGGTGGTCAGGTAGAGTATACCAAGGCGCTTGAGAGAACTATGTTGAAGGAACTCGGCAAATTGCACGCGTAACTTCGGAAGAAGCGTGACCCTTATGTACGCAAGTATGTGAGGGTGGCACAGACCAGGGGGTAGCGACTGTTTACCAAAAACACAGGGCTCTGCGAAGTCGCAAGACGACGTATAGGGTCTGACGCCTGCCCGGTGCTGGAAGGTTAAGAGGAGGGGTGCAAGCTCTGAATCGAAGCCCCAGTAAACGGCGGCCGTAACTATAACGGTCCTAAGGTAGCGAAATTCCTTGTCGGGTAAGTTCCGACCTGCACGAATGGCGTAACGACTTCCCCGCTGTCTCCAACATAGACTCAGTGAAATTGAATTCCCCGTGAAGATGCGGGGTTCCTGCGGTCAGACGGAAAGACCCCGTGCACCTTTACTATAGCTTTACACTGGCATTCGTGTCGGCATGTGTAGGATAGGTGGTAGGCTTTGAAGCAGGGACGCCAGTTCTTGTGGAGCCATCCTTGAAATACCACCCTTATCGTCATGGATGTCTAACCGCGGTCCGTTATCCGGATCCGGGACAGTGTATGGTGGGTAGTTTGACTGGGGCGGTCGCCTCCGAAAGAGTAACGGAGGCGCGCGATGGTGGGCTCAGACCGGTCGGAAATCGGTCGTCGAGTGCAATGGCATAAGCCCGCCTGACTGCGAGACTGACAAGTCGAGCAGAGACGAAAGTCGGTCATAGTGATCCGGTGGTCCCGCGTGGAAGGGCCATCGCTCAACGGATAAAAGGTACGCCGGGGATAACAGGCTGATGACCCCCAAGAGTCCATATCGACGGGGTTGTTTGGCACCTCGATGTCGGCTCATCGCATCCTGGGGCTGGAGCAGGTCCCAAGGGTTTGGCTGTTCGCCAATTAAAGCGGTACGTGAGCTGGGTTCAGAACGTCGTGAGACAGTTCGGTCCCTATCTGCCGTGGGTGTAGGAATATTGACAGGATCTGTCCCTAGTACGAGAGGACCGGGATGGACATATCTCTGGTGGACCTGTTGTCCTGCCAAGGGCATAGCAGGGTAGCTATATATGGAATGGATAACCGCTGAAGGCATCTAAGCGGGAAACCAACCTGAAAACGAGTGTTCCCTATCAGAGCCGTGGAAGACGACCACGTTGATAGGCCGGGTGTGGAAGTGCGGCAACGCATGAAGCTTACCGGTACTAATAGCTCGATTGGCTTGATCGTTCCCATTGCCAGTGCTCATCAAAAATGATGGGTCTGAAAACGTGTTCAAATAAATAAAGGCTCCATGCCTTCCAGCTTCTCATCGCGCTAAACCCCGCAAGGTTTAGCGTGCAGGGCATAAACCGCTCAAGCGGTTTAGCCCGAAGTTGCGCTTTGCCGACCTGGTGGTTATGGCGGGGTGGCTGCACCCGTTCCCTTTCCGAACACGGCCGTGAAACGCCCCTGCGCCCATGGTACTTCGTCTTAAGACGCGGGAGAGTAGGTCGCTGCCAGGTCTGCCAAACGCAACTTCATTCTTGAAATCTTCTCTGATCACAAGCGGCTCAAGCCGTGTTACAATTGGCCGCTGATCAAGCGGCCTTTGTCGCTTCTGAAAGCTTCTTCTACGAGACCCTGAAATCAAAGGTGTCTCGAAACAGGTGCGGTCCATAAGGTGCCCACCTGACACGCGATAAACCGCTCAAGCGGTTTACGCTGATGACGCAAGCCGAAATACGGCTTGCTAGACGCGACAAATCCTCCGGATTTGCGCTGGCGCGGGGTGGAGCAGCCCGGTAGCTCGTCAGGCTCATAACCTGAAGGCCGCAGGTTCAAATCCTGCCCCCGCAACCA
>NZ_JBIVSO010000036.1:11793-13543 GCF_044756305.1 Rhizobium sp. NPDC092011 | reverse complement strand
CACCGGTCTCTGAGGAATAAGAAAATGGCATTGAAAACATTCAATCCGACGACCCCGAGCCAGCGTCAGCTGGTCATCGTCGATCGCTCCTCGCTCTACAAGGGCAAGCCGGTCAAGACGCTGACGGAAGGTCTGACTTCGAAGGGCGGCCGCAACAACACCGGCCGCATCACCGTGCGGTTCCAGGGTGGCGGTCACAAGCGCAGCTATCGTCTGGTCGACTTCAAGCGTCGCAAGTTTGACGTTGAGGGCACTGTCGAGCGCATCGAATACGACCCGAACCGTACCGCTTACATCGCTCTGGTGAAGTACACGGACGGCGAACTGGCCTACATCATCGCTCCGCAGCGTCTCGCTTCCGGCGACAAGGTCATTGCTTCGGAAAAGGCTGTTGACGTGAAGCCCGGCAACACCATGCCGCTGCAGTTCATCCCGGTCGGCTCCATCATCCACAACGTGGAAATGAAGCCGGGCAAGGGCGGTCAGATCGCTCGCTCCGCCGGTTCCTACGCACAGCTCGTTGGTCGTGACCAGGGTATGGCGATCCTTCGCCTGAACTCCGGCGAACAGCGCCTCGTGCACGGCACCTGCCTCGCAACGATCGGTGCGGTTTCGAACCCGGATCATGCCAACATCAACGACGGTAAGGCCGGTCGTTCGCGTTGGCGTGGCAAGAAGCCGCATAACCGCGGCGTTGTCATGAACCCGGTCGACCATCCGCACGGCGGTGGTGAAGGCCGCACCTCCGGTGGTCGCCATCCGGTGACCCCATGGGGTAAGCCAACCAAGGGCAAGCGTACGCGGTCGAACAAGTCGACCGACAAGATGATCATGCGCTCGCGCCATCAGCGCAAGAAGTAAGAGAGGAAGTCTCAAGTGGCTCGTTCAGTATGGAAAGGTCCGTTTGTTGACGGCTATCTTCTCAAGAAGGCTGAGAAGGTGCGTGAAGGCGGACGTAACGAAGTGATCAAGATGTGGAGCCGTCGCTCCACCATCATGCCGCAGTTCGTTGGTCTCACCTTTGGTGTTTACAACGGCAGCAAGCATATTCCGGTCAGCGTCAATGAAGACATGGTCGGGCACAAGTTCGGCGAGTTCGCCCCGACCCGTACCTATTATGGTCACGGTGCGGACAAGAAGGCGAAGAGGAAGTAACAATGGGCAAGGCAAAAACCGAACGCCGGCTGAAGGATAATGAGGCGCAGGCAGTTGCGCGCACTCTCCGTGTCAGCCCGCAGAAGCTCAACCTGGTCGCGGCTTCGATCCGCGGCAAGAAGGTTGAACGCGCGCTCGCAGAGCTGGAGTTCTCTCGCAAGCGCATCGCTGGCGCCGTGAAGAAGACGCTCGAATCTGCGATCGCCAATGCAGAGAACAACCACGATCTCGACGTTGACTCGCTGGTCGTAGCGGAAGCTTACGTCGGCAAGTCGATCGTCATGAAGCGTTTCCACGCTCGTGGCCGTGGTCGTGCGTCGCGCATCGAGCGTCCGTTCGCGCACCTGACGATCGTTGTTCGTGAAGTTGAAGCTCAAGAGGAGGCCGCATAATGGGTCAGAAAATCAATCCAATCGGTTTTCGTCTTGGCATCAACCGCACTTGGGATAGCCGCTGGTTTGCGGACAATGCCGAGTACGGTCAGCTTCTTCACGAAGACCTGAAGATGCGCAAGTTCGTCATGAACGAACTGAAGCAGGCTGGTATCTCCAAGGTGGTTATCGAGCGTCCGCACAAGAAGTGCCGCGTCACGATC
>NZ_JBIVSO010000036.1:0-11783 GCF_044756305.1 Rhizobium sp. NPDC092011 | reverse complement strand
CGATCAACTCGGCTCGTCCGGGCCTGATCATCGGCAAGAAGGGCGCTGACATCGACAAGCTCCGCAAGAAGCTGTCGGACATGACGAATTCCGAAACGCACCTCAACATCGTTGAAGTACGCAAGCCGGAAATCGACGCGACGCTGGTTGCCCAGTCGATCGCTCAGCAGCTCGAGCGCCGTGTTGCTTTCCGTCGCGCCATGAAGCGCGCCGTTCAGTCCGCGATGCGTCTTGGCGCCGAAGGCATCAAGATCACCTGCGCTGGCCGTCTCGGCGGTGCAGAAATCGCTCGTACGGAATGGTACCGCGAAGGTCGCGTGCCGCTGCATACGCTGCGCGCCGACATCGATTACGGTACGGCTGAAGCAGAAACCGCTTTCGGCATCTGCGGCATCAAGGTTTGGATCTACAAGGGCGAAATCCTTGAGCACGATCCGATGGCCTCCGAACGCCGTGCGCTCGAGGGCGACGCCCAGGGTCCGGCTAGCCGCGATCGCGATAGAGACCGCCGCCGCGACAACGCTTGATAGCGTACGTGGCAGATAAGTTCGGAGAATAAGAAAATGTTGCAGCCAAAGCGTACGAAGTACCGTAAGCAATTCAAGGGTCGCATCAAGGGCATCGCCAAGGGTGGCTCTGACCTTGCGTTCGGTGAATTCGGTCTGAAGGCGCAGGAACCTAACCGCGTCAACGCTCGCGAAATCGAAGCGGCTCGCCGCGCGATCACGCGCTATATGAAGCGTGCCGGCCGTGTTTGGATCCGCGTGTTCCCGGATGTTCCGGTAACCAAAAAGCCTACCGAAGTCCGCATGGGTAAGGGTAAGGGCTCCGTCGAATACTGGGCATGCAAGGTCAAGCCCGGCCGTATGATGTTCGAGATTGATGGTGTGAGCGAAGAAATCGCTCGTGAGGCTCTGCGCCTCGGCTCCGCCAAGCTCTCGGTCAAGACGCGCTTCGTGCAGCGCATTGCAGAGTAAGGAAGAAGCTCATGAAAGCCGCAGATGTTCGCGCCCTGAGCGCCGACCAACTCAAGGACGAGCTTGCCAAGCTGAAGAAGGAGCAGTTCAACCTGCGCTTTCAGAAGGCGACTGGCCAGCTTGAAAAGTCCTCGCGCGTCAACGAAGTCCGCAAGGACATCGCCCGCATAAAAACCATTGCCCGCCAGAAGGCGGCAGAGGCAAAGGCCTAAAGGAAAAATAACATGCCGAAGCGCATTCTGCAGGGCGTCGTGGTCAGCGACAAGAACGAGAAGACAGTAGTGGTTCGCGTTGAGCGTCGTTTCGCTCACCCGCTGCTCCAGAAGACTGTTCGTCGTTCCAAGAAGTACAAGGCTCACGACGAGAACAATCAGTTCAAGGTCGGCGACGTCGTTTCCATCGAGGAATGCGCGCCGATCTCCAAGGACAAGACCTGGACGGTTGTTTCCGCCCAGTCCAAGTAACAGAATTTCGCTCAGGCCCTTGCGCTTGGGCGAAATATCTGTATGAAGCACGAGCTTGGAAGCAGGACGCTCGCGTACGGGCGTTCTTTTGCTTTATTGATGACTGGCAATGGCGGCCGCAAGCGGGTGCCGGATGCCGCGCTATCAGACAAGACACTAGTCCATAAGCCGGGGTAGGGGGTCGGTTGACCCAACCATTCCGGTAACAACAAGAAGGCGACCTGACATGATTCAGATGCAAACAAACCTCGACGTGGCGGATAATTCCGGCGCACGTCGTGTCATGTGCATCAAGGTGCTGGGCGGCTCGAAGCGCAAGTATGCCTCGATCGGCGACGTCATCGTCGTTTCGATCAAGGAAGCTATTCCGCGCGGCCGTGTGAAGAAGGGTGATGTGATGAAGGCGGTTGTTGTACGTACCGCCAAGGACATCCGTCGTCCGGATGGTAGCGTCATCCGCTTCGATACCAACGCAGCAGTCCTCATCGACAACAAGAAAGAGCCGATCGGCACCCGTATCTTCGGACCGGTTCCGCGCGAACTTCGCGCCAAGAACCACATGAAGATCATCTCGCTGGCTCCAGAAGTACTGTAAGGAGCGGAGCGATGCAGAAGATCCGTAAGGGCGACAAGGTCGTCGTATTGACCGGTAAGGACAAGGGCCGCACCGGAGAAGTTGTTCAAGTGCTGCCGAAGGAAGACCGTGCGGTCGTTCGTGGCGTCAACGTCGTAAAGCGCCACCAGCGCCAGACGCAGACCCAGGAAGCCGGCATCATCAGCAAGGAAGCCCCGCTTCACCTGTCCAACATTGCGGTCGTCGACAAGGACGGCAAGCCGACCCGCGTCGGTTTCAAGGTTGTAGATGGAAAGAAGGTCCGTGTGGCCAAGACCTCTGGAGAAGTGATCGATGGCTGAGGCAAAGTACGAGCCGCGGCTCAAGAAGGAATACGTCGCCCGCATCCGCGCGGCTATGCAGGAGCAGTTCTCCTACGCCAACGAGATGCAGATCCCGAAGCTGGACAAGATCGTGATCAACATGGGCGTCGGCGAAGCAACGGCTGATTCGAAGAAGCCGACTGTTGCTGCTGCCGATCTCGCAGCGATTGCCGGTCAGAAGCCGGTCATCACGCGCGCTCGCAACTCCATCGCTGGCTTTAAGGTCCGCGAACACATGCCGATCGGCGCAAAGGTCACCCTGCGCGGCGCCCGCATGTACGAGTTCCTGGATCGCCTGGTCAACATCGCGCTTCCGCGCGTTCGAGACTTCCGCGGCCTGAACCCGAAGAGCTTTGACGGTCGTGGCAATTTCGCCATGGGCATCAAGGAACACATTGTGTTCCCTGAGATCAACTACGACAAGGTTGATCAGATGTGGGGCATGGACATCATCGTTTGCACGACGGCGACGACCGACGACGAAGCACGGGCTCTTCTGAAAGAGTTCAACTTCCCGTTCCGTCAATAACCGTAACGACGAGCGTAGAAAAGGAACCCTGATATGGCGAAGACAAGCGCAGTTGAAAAGAACAAGCGCCGCCGCAATACGGTTGCCAATCAGTCCGCGAAGCGGGCTGCTCTCAAGGCAATCATCATGAACCAGTCTCTTTCGATCGAAGACCGGTTCAAGGCCACTCTGAAGCTGGCATCGCTCCCGCGCGATGGATCGAAGACCCGTATTCGCAACCGTTGCGAAGTGTCCGGCCGTCCGCGCGCCTACTACCGCAAACTGCGTATGTCGCGTATCGCGCTGCGTGAACTCGGCAATCTCGGCAAGGTGCCGGGCATCGTCAAGTCCAGCTGGTAAGGAGCAGATTAGATGACCATGACTGATCCTTTGGGCGATATGCTCACCCGCATCCGCAATGGCGCTTCGCGCCGCAAGTCGTCGGTTTCGACGCCTGCGTCGAAGCTCCGTGCACGTGTTCTCGATGTTCTCCAGGCTGAAGGCTACATCCGTGGCTACTCCGTCGTCGATTTCGGCAACGGCAAGTCTGAGCTCAGCATCGAGCTGAAGTACTACGAAGGCTCGTCGGTGATCCGTGAGATCGGCCGCGTGTCCAAGCCGGGCCGCCGAGTTTATGTCTCGGTTAAGTCCATTCCGCAGGTCGCGAACGGTCTCGGCATCACTATCCTTTCGACTCCGAAGGGTGTGATGGCTGATCACCAGGCTCGTGAACAGAATGTTGGTGGCGAGGTTCTCTGCTCGGTCTTCTAAGATCGAACAGGGATCTCCTTCGAAACAGACAGGTTTGAAAAATGTCTCGTATCGGTAAGAAGCCCGTTCAGGTGCCTGCAGGGATCACGGCCACGGTTGATGGCCAAAAAGTGACTGCTAAGGGCCCTAAGGGCGAGCTGTTTTTCGTCGCTAACGACGAAATCGGTCTCAAGCTGGAAAACAATGCAATCGTCGTAACGCCGCTTAACGAATCCAAGGGCGCTCGCGCAAAGTGGGGCATGTCCCGCACGATGATCGAGAACATCCTGAAGGGTGTTAAGGACGGCTACGAGCGCAAGCTCGAAATCAACGGCGTCGGTTACCGCGCGTCCATGCAGGGCAAGAACCTGCAGCTGGCGCTCGGCTTCAGCCACGACGTGGTTTATGAGCCGCCGCAGGGCATTACGATCGCTGTGCCGAAGCCGACGGAAATCGTCGTCACCGGCATCAACAAGCAGCAGGTCGGCCAGGTTGCAGCTGAAATCCGCGAATACCGCGGTCCCGAGCCTTACAAGGGCAAGGGTGTTAAGTATGCCGAAGAGCGGATCATCCGCAAAGAAGGCAAGAAGAAGTAAGGATCACGCGAAATGGCTAGCAGGAAAGAAGCACTTGCGCGTCGCGCCAACCGCGTGCGCCGTCAAATCAAGTCGGTGGCCAACGGCCGTCCGCGCCTGTCGGTTCATCGCTCGTCGAAGAACATCTACGCCCAGGTCATTGATGACGTGGCTGGCAAGACCCTCGCGGCTGCCTCTACGCTCGACAAGGATCTGCGCGGTTCTCTGAAGACCGGTGCCGATACCGCCGCCGCAGCTCTGGTTGGCAAGCTCGTTGCTGAGCGTGCCTCCAAGGCAGGCGTGAAGGAAGTCGTGTTCGATCGCGGCGCCTTCATCTATCACGGCCGCATCAAGGCTCTCGCCGAAGCGGCTCGCGAAGGCGGCCTGACCTTCTGATCAAGTTTCCGGCCGGTAGCCAATAGGCGCCGGCCGGATTTCACCGGACCGCAAATCTCCTTCCGGAGGTTGATGCGGTCCTCGTTTTGTTTGCCGATTGCACCCGGAAAAGAAAAAGGAAGAGGACAATGGCACAGGAAAAGCGGGCTCCGCGGGATGACCGTCAGAGCCGTGAAGAGCGCGATAGCGAATTCGTCGACAAGCTGGTCGCGATTAACCGCGTCGCCAAGGTTGTAAAGGGTGGCCGCCGTTTCGGTTTCGCCGCTCTCGTTGTTGTTGGCGACCAGAAGGGTCGCGTTGGCTTCGGTCACGGCAAGGCACGCGAAGTGCCGGAAGCGATCCGCAAGGCAACCGAAAGCGCTAAGCGCGACATGATCTTCGTACCGCTGCGTGACGGCCGTACGCTGCATCACGACGTCCATGGCCGCCACGGCGCCGGCAAGGTTCTGCTGCGCTCTGCCAAGGTCGGTACCGGTATCATCGCCGGCGGCCCGATGCGCGCCGTTTTCGAAACGCTCGGCGTTCATGACGTTGTTGCCAAGTCGACCGGTTCGTCGAACCCATACAACATGGTTCGCGCCACGTTCGACGCCCTGAAGCACCAGGTTCACCCGAAGGACATCGCAGCTCAGCGCGGCATCAAGTATGCCACTCTGCAGGCTCGTCGCGCTGCTTCGGGCAACGCCTCCGAAGAATAAGGGAGTTTGACCTATGGCCAAGACGACCAAGAAGGCTGAAGCTAAGGCGACCGTTACGGTCGAGCAGGTTGGCAGCCCGATCCGCCGTCCGGATGTTCAGCAGAAGACGCTGATCGGTCTCGGACTGAACAAGATGCACCGTCGCCGCACGCTGGAAGATACCCCGGCTGTTCGTGGCATGATCCGTGCTGTCCAGCATCTCGTTCGCATCGTTGACGAGAAGTGAGCCGGAGGTAAATCGCTATGAAACTGAATGAGATCAAGGATAACGAAGGTTCGACCCACAGCCGCAAGCGCCTCGGCCGCGGCATCGGCTCCGGCTCCGGTAAGACCGGTGGCCGTGGTGTGAAGGGTCAGAAGTCCCGTTCGGGTGTTGCCATCAACGGCTTCGAAGGTGGTCAGATGCCCATCTATCGTCGTCTGCCGAAGCGCGGCTTCACCAATATCTTCGCTGCTGACTATGTTGTCGTATCGCTGGAGCGCATCCAGGCTGCCGTCGATGCCGGCAAGCTCGATGCGAAGAACACGATCGATGCTGCTGCCCTCAAGGCTGCCGGCGTGATTCGCCGCGTCAAGGACGGCGTTCGGGTTCTCTCGGACGGCGAACTGAAGGCAAAGGTAACACTTGAAGTTGCAGGCGCTTCCAAGTCGGCTGTTGAAAAGATCGAGAAGGCCGGCGGCTCCATCAAGCTGCTCGCTTCTGTCGCAGAATAATATGATCAATAATCGCCCGAGGTGCTTCACTTCGGGCGATTTTGCTCCCATATGTGAGCCTCACGAACCTGAACGATGCGGCAGTGTCTTTCCGGTTGATAACGGGAACCAAGGGTGAGGCGTCCGATTGCATCGCAATCCGTCCGAAGCCCGGCTTTTAAACAATTTATTTACTGATTCCGGACCCGGCCGATTATGCCGGAATTGGTAATGCGGAGATTTGCATGGCTTCTGCAGCGGAACAATTGGCGTCCAATCTCAATTTTTCGACCTTTGCCAAGGCCGAGGATCTCAAGAAGCGCCTGTGGTTTACGCTCGGCGCTCTCCTCGTTTACCGGCTCGGTACACACATTCCGCTCCCAGGTCTGAATCCTGCCGCTTATGCCCAGGCGTTCCACAACCAGTCGGGCGGCATTCTCGGCCTCTTCAACATGTTCTCGGGCGGCGCCGTGCAGCGCATGGCTATTTTCGCGCTCGGCATCATGCCTTATATTTCGGCCTCGATCATCGTTCAGTTGATGACATCGGTCGTCCCATCGCTCGAAAACCTGAAGAAGGAAGGCGAGCAGGGCCGCAAGATCATCAACCAGTACACGCGTTACGGCACCGTTTTGCTCGGCGCATTGCAGGCCTATGGCATTGCAATCGGCCTCGAGCATGGTAATGGCGTTGTGGTCGATCCAGGCTGGTTCTTCCGTATTTCCACCGTCATAACGCTGCTCGGCGGCACAATGTTCCTGATGTGGCTCGGCGAGCAGGTGACGTCGCGCGGTATTGGCAACGGTATTTCACTGATCATCTTCGCAGGTATCGCCGCAGGCCTCCCGACCGCTCTTGCCGGAACACTCGAACTCGGCCGTACCGGCGCTCTGTCGACGGGTCTCATTCTCGCCGTTCTGGTCGTTGCCGTTCTGGTCATCGCGCTGATCGTTTTCGTCGAACGCGCCCAGCGCCGTCTGTTGATCCAGTATCCGAAGCGTCAGGTCGGAACGCGCATGTTCCAGGGCGATACCTCGCACCTGCCGCTGAAGCTCAACACCTCGGGTGTCATCCCGGCGATCTTTGCATCCTCGCTGCTCCTGCTGCCGGCAACGGTCGCCGGTCTCGGCAACAACACCGCGCTGCCGACCTGGGTCACGTCGATCGTGGCTGCGCTTGGGCACGGGCAGCCTGTCTACATGGTGCTTTACGCAGCCCTGATCGCCTTCTTTGCCTTCTTCTACACCGCTCTCGTCTTCAATCCGAAAGACACTGCGGACAATCTGAAGAAGCACGGCGGCTTCATTCCGGGCATTCGCCCAGGCGAGCGCACTGCCGAATATATCGATTATGTGCTGACCCGTATCACGGTCATCGGCGCGATCTATCTTGTCTTCGTCTGCATCCTGCCCGAAATTCTTGTGTCCCAGACCGGTATTCCCTTGTCTCTGGGTGGCACTTCGCTTCTGATCGTGGTTAGCGTAACGCTGGATACGGTGGCGCAGATTCAGGGTCACCTGATCGCACAGCAATATGAAGGCCTGATCAAGAAATCGAAGTTGCGTGGAGGAAAGAGGGGGCGATGAGACTCATACTTTTAGGGCCACCGGGTGCAGGTAAGGGGACCCAGGCCCAGCGTATCGTGGAGAAGCACGGCATTCCTCAGCTCTCCACGGGTGATATGCTGCGTGCGGCCGTTCAGGCCGGTACGGAAGTCGGCAAGCGCGCCAAGGCCGTTATGGATGCTGGCAAGCTCGTCTCCGACGAGATCGTCAATGCCATCGTCTCTGAGCGCATCGATCAGCCGGATTGCGCCAAGGGTTTCATCCTCGATGGTTTCCCGCGCACGCTCGTGCAGGCGGACGCCACGGGACAGATGCTGAAAGCCAAGGGTCTCGACCTCTCGGTCGTGATCGAGCTGAAAGTGGATGACGCTGAATTGATTCGCCGCGTCTCCGGTCGTTATTCCTGCTCGAACTGCGGCAGTGTCTATCACGACACGGACAAGGTTCCTGCGACGGCGGGTGTCTGCGACAAGTGTGGTTCGACGCATTTCAAGCGCCGGCCCGATGACAATGCCGAAACAATGGCGACGCGCCTCCAGGTCTACTACAAGGAGACCTCGCCACTGATCGGGTACTACTACGCCAAGGGCAAGTTGCAGAGCATCGACGGCATGGCCGATATCGAGCATGTGACCGATAGCATCGAAGCTATCCTGGCCAAGCTTTAAGTAGCTTAAAATAAACTAGCCGGGGGCGGTTGCTTTTTTGCACTGATTCCGCTAAACACCGCGCCAACTCGCGACATGCTATGCGATCGGCGCGGATTTCCAACGGGGAAGTCCGGCACGGTCGTTTTGACATGTTACGGACTTACATCGAACAAGCAGCTCCCGGGCTGCATAACAAGACCCTTTGCCAAGGCAAAAGGAATGCAAGGAGAACAGGCGTGGCTCGTATCGCTGGCGTCAACATCCCGACTGCAAAGCGCGTAGTTATTGCGCTTCGTTACATTCATGGGATCGGACCGAAGTTTGCACAGGAAATCTGCGAGAAGGTCGGTATTCCGGCTGAGCGTCGCGTCAACCAGTTGACGGACGCTGAAGTTCTGCAGATCCGCGAAACCATCGACCGTGACTATCAGGTCGAAGGTGATCTGCGTCGCGATACCGCGATGAACATCAAGCGTCTGATGGACCTGGGCAGCTACCGCGGCCTGCGTCATCGTCGCGGCCTGCCGGTTCGCGGCCAGCGCACCCACACCAATGCTCGTACCCGCAAGGGTCCGGCAAAGGCGATTGCTGGTAAGAAGAAGTAATTTCCGGGAAACCGGAATGGGGAGGCTGGCGGTCCGCCGGCCTCTTTTGAGTTTGGAGTGGGGCTCAATGGGTGTCACTCCGGTGTAGCCGCTGGGATTACGGCGGTGCAGAGATCCAAGAAAGGACTAACATGGCCAAGGAAGCCGTACGCGTTCGTCGTCGCGAGCGTAAAAACATCACGTCGGGCGTCGCACACGTCAACTCGACCTTCAACAACACGATGATCACCATCACCGACGCACAGGGCAACGCTATTGCCTGGTCGTCTGCTGGTGCCAAGGGCTTCAAGGGTTCGCGCAAGTCGACCCCGTTCGCTGCCCAGATCGCCGCTGAAGACTGCGCCAAGAAGGCTCAGGAACACGGCATGAAGTCGTTGGAAGTCGAAGTTTGCGGTCCGGGCTCCGGTCGTGAATCCGCTCTGCGCGCCCTCCAGGCTGCTGGTTTCATGATCACGTCGATCCGCGACGTGACCCCGATCCCGCACAATGGTTGCCGCCCGCGCAAGAAGCGTCGCGTCTGATCATCGCCACTCACGACACCGGCCGGGGTAGATGCGCCCGGCTTGGTGTTACTCAAGCTCGGTTGTCACGATTGGATGGTGGCAACGAACGGAAGGCAAAAATATGATTCAGAAAAACTGGCAGGAACTGATCAAGCCCAACAAGGTCGAGTTCACCTCGAGCGGCCGTACCAAGGCAACGCTCGTGGCCGAACCGCTGGAGCGTGGCTTCGGTCTTACCCTCGGCAACGCGCTGCGTCGCGTTCTGCTGTCTTCTCTGCGCGGCGCCGCTGTAACGGCCGTGCAGATCGACGGCGTGCTGCATGAGTTCTCCTCTATCCCGGGCGTCCGGGAAGACGTGACGGACATCGTGCTGAACATCAAGGAAATCGCCATCAAGATGGACGGCGATGACAGCAAGCGCATGGTCGTGCGCAAGCAGGGCCCAGGCGTTGTAACGGCTGGTGACATCCAGACGGTCGGCGATATCGAAATCCTCAACCCCGAGCATGTCATCTGCACGCTCGACGAGGGTGCCGAAATCCGCATGGAGTTCACCGTCAACAACGGCAAGGGCTATGTTCCGGCCGAGCGTAATCGTGCGGAAGATGCTCCGATCGGTCTCATCCCGGTCGACAGCCTTTATTCGCCGGTCAAGAAGGTGTCCTACCAGGTTGAAAATACCCGTGAAGGCCAGGTTCTCGACTACGACAAGCTGAGCATGTCGATCGAAACCGATGGTTCGATCAGCGGTGAAGATGCAGTCGCTTTCGCGGCCCGCATCCTCCAGGATCAGCTTGGCGTGTTCGTCAACTTCGACGAGCCGCAGAAGGAAACCGAAGAGGAAGCAGTTACCGAACTCGCTTTCAACCCGGCGCTCCTCAAGAAGGTGGACGAGCTCGAACTGTCCGTTCGTTCGGCAAACTGCCTGAAGAACGACAACATCGTCTACATCGGCGACCTCATTCAGAAGACCGAAGCAGAAATGCTCCGCACGCCGAATTTTGGTCGCAAGTCGCTGAACGAAATCAAGGAAGTTCTCGCTTCCATGGGCCTGCACCTCGGCATGGAAGTGCCGGCATGGCCGCCCGAGAACATCGAAGATCTCGCCAAGCGCTACGAAGACCAATACTAACGTTTCAAACGGCAGGCGAGTAATGCCTGCAAGTGAAGGAGAATAGCAATGCGCCACGGTAAAGCCGGCCGCAAGCTGAATAGAACCGCTAGCCACCGTAAGGCGATGTTCGCCAACATGGCTGCTTCGCTCATCACCCATGAGCAGATCGTCACCACTCTCCCGAAGGCGAAGGAAATTCGCCCGATCGTCGAGAAGCTGGTTACTCTCGGCAAGCGCGGCGACCTGCACGCTCGTCGTCAGGCCATTTCGCAGATCCGCGATGCGGCCGTCGTTTCGAAGCTGTTCGATGCGATTGCAACGCGCTACGCCACCCGTAACGGCGGCTACCTGCGTATCATGAAGGCCGGCTTCCGCCAGGGCGACAATGCCGCTCTCGCAGTCGTCGAGTTCGTTGATCGCGACACCTCTGCCAAGGGCGCAGCCGACAAGGCTCGCGTTGCTGCCGAGGAAGAAGCTGCAGCCGCTTAAGGCCAGCTTCGGGTAAGATATTGAAGGCCGGATGAGCGATCATCCGGCCTTTTTCGTTTTGCCGTTTGCGGTTTATTCGGACCACATCGCCTATAGGTCTACGCTTATCAACCGTGGGGTGATCATTGAACAGCCAAGCGAAATTTAGGCACGGTAGAGGCCAGATCCTTGGGGCGCTATTGCTGACGATAGCCTGTGGTCTTGCGCTTCGACGATTTGGATATGAGGTTGGTCTCCCCTTCGGCATCGTGAAATACGGCGGTTCGATCCTATGGGGCGCGATGGTCTACTGGCTTTTCGCCATGACGTTTCTCCATGTCAGGGGTCTCAAGATCGCCATCGCCGCACTGAGCCTAGCCGTGGCCGTCGAGTTCTTCAGGCTGTGGCATACACCGGCGCTGGACACATTCCGATTGACCGCTGCAGGTGCGCTGCTGTTGGGAAGGGTGTTCTCGTTGTGGAATATTCTGGCCTATGCTGCCGGTATCGCGGCGGCACTCGCAATTGATCGCGCCCTGTCACGGAACGGACGCGCTACTTGATCGTCCGTCAGGGTAACGGAGCGAGTGAAATTGCAGAGCAGTATTGAAGTCACAGCGCTGCCAACGCTCATTGGTTTACGACGAGTGTGAAGAGCGAGGCCGGCTGAGTATAGAACTCAGCGCCCGTCGCAGCAGATGGCAGGTGCGTTGTATAGGGAAAATTGGGGTGAAGGGGGCAAGGAATGGAAGGCCAGGAGGAAACGGCAGTAGACCTGCGGACAGCACTGCGTAGCGGCAAATTAGGTGAGATTCAGCGTCAATCAGGATGAGACTCGCGCCGGGGTGTGACGGAGTGAGGGCGTAGCCCGATCGTAGTCA
>NZ_JBIVSO010000035.1:0-13771 GCF_044756305.1 Rhizobium sp. NPDC092011 | reverse complement strand
GCTGCTGGCGGCACCGTCAAAGTCGCGAAGAACCGACTGGCAAAAATTGCTCTTCTGGGCACGGACGCGGTAGGGATTTCCAATCTCTTCACCGGTCATACGCTGATCGCATACAGCACTGATCCGATTACCGCTCCGAAGGTCGTCGTGGAATTTGCCAAGGGCAACGATAAGATCGTTGTTCTGGGCGGCTCCATGGGAACAACAACGCTCAACGCCGAAGGTGTCAAGTCGCTCGCGACCCTGCCTTCGCTGGACGAGCTGCGCGCGAAGCTGCTGGGCATGATCCAGACTCCGGCTACCCGCATCGCAGGTGTTGTTGCAGCGCCGGCAAGTCAGCTTGCTCGCGTGTTCTCGGCCTACGCCAAGAAGGACGAAGCCGCGTAAGGCGGTTTTTCGCTGTTCATAATCAACCAGTTCGAACCGAACAAAAGGAACTACTAAAATGGCTGATCTCGCAAAGATCGTAGACGACCTCTCCGCGCTGACCGTTCTCGAAGCCGCAGAACTGTCCAAGCTTCTCGAAGAAAAGTGGGGCGTTTCCGCCGCTGCTCCGGTAGCTGTTGCTGCCGTTGCCGGTGGTGCTGGCGCTGCTGCTGCCGTTGAAGAAGAAAAGACCGAGTTCGACGTCATCCTCGCTGATGCCGGCGCGAACAAGATCAACGTCATCAAGGAAGTCCGTGGCATCACCGGCCTCGGCCTGAAGGAAGCTAAGGACCTCGTTGAAGCCGCTCCGAAGGCTGTCAAGGAAGCTGTTTCCAAGGCTGAAGCTGCTGACATCAAGAAGAAGCTCGAAGACGCCGGCGCTAAGGTCGACGTTAAGTAAGCTTAAGACTGCTTTGGGAGGTGGCTTCTTGCCATCTCCCATTCGCCGTTTTTCTGAACGAATTACCCAAAAGCCGCGCAAAACCGGCTTTTGGGTAATGGGTTCTTCAAGAGGATGGTCTCAAACCGAACCGCGACGCAATCCGTGCCGAGCGGTTTTCGGTTAGATAGACGAGATTGAACTACTCATTGATTGATGGGGCCGCCTGGCCAGCGTTTCCCATCCGTTGCAGGCCCGGGTGCAGGATTTTAAAGGAGCGACGATGGCTCAGACCCTTTCGTTCAACGGTCGCAGGCGCGTACGCAAGTTTTTTGGTAAGATTCCCGAAGTCGCAGAGATGCCGAACCTCATCGAGGTTCAAAAGGCGTCCTACGACCAGTTTCTCATGGTCGAAGAACCCAAGGGCGGCCGCCCGGACGAAGGTCTTCAGGCCGTTTTCAAGTCGGTTTTCCCGATCACCGACTTCTCCGGCGCTTCCATGCTGGAGTTCGTATCCTATGAATTCGAACCGCCGAAGTTCGACGTCGACGAATGCCGCCAGCGCGACCTGACCTATGCAGCGCCGCTGAAGGTGACCCTCCGTCTGATCGTGTTCGATATCGACGAGGATACCGGCGCGAAGTCCATCAAGGACATCAAGGAACAGAGCGTTTACATGGGCGACATGCCGCTCATGACGAACAACGGTACGTTCATCGTGAACGGCACCGAGCGCGTAATCGTGTCGCAGATGCACCGTTCGCCGGGCGTCTTCTTCGATCACGACAAGGGCAAGAGCCATTCTTCCGGCAAGCTGCTCTTCGCTGCCCGCGTCATCCCGTATCGCGGCTCATGGCTCGATATCGAATTCGACGCCAAGGACATCGTCTATGCCCGTATCGACCGTCGCCGTAAGATCCCGGTAACGTCGCTGCTGATGGCGCTCGGCATGGATGGCGAAGAAATCCTGTCGACCTTCTACACGAAGTCGCTCTATGAGCGCTCCGGCGATGGCTGGCGCATTCCGTTCAAGGCCGAAACGCTGAAGGGTGCCAAGACCGTAACCGACATGATCGACGCCGACACCGGCGAAGTCGTGGTCGAAGGCGGCAAGAAGCTCACTCCGCGCCTGCTGCGTCAGCTGCAGGACAAGGGTCTCAAGGCTCTTAAGGCGACCGACGAAGAGCTCTACGGCCTCTTCCTGGCGGAAGACATCGTCAACGTCCAGACCGGTGAGATCTATCTCGAAGCCGGCGACGAAATCGACGAGAAGACTCTGCCTGTTATCCTGAAGGCCGGCTTCGACGAGATCCCGGTTCTCGGCATCGACCATATCAACGTCGGCGCCTATATCCGCAACACGCTGTCTGCCGACAAGAACGAGAACCGTCAGGACGCTCTGTTCGACATCTACCGTGTCATGCGTCCGGGTGAACCGCCGACCATGGAATCGGCTGAAGCCATGTTCAACTCGCTGTTCTTCGATGCGGAGCGTTACGATCTCTCCGCCGTTGGCCGTGTGAAGATGAACATGCGTCTCGACCTCGACGTCGAAGACACCGTCCGCATCCTGCGCAAGGACGACATCCTGGCCGTGGTCAAGATGCTTGTGGAATTGCGCGACGGCAAGGGCGAAATCGACGACATCGACAACCTCGGCAACCGCCGCGTTCGTTCTGTCGGCGAATTGATGGAGAACCAGTATCGTCTGGGTCTGCTGCGTATGGAGCGTGCGATCAAGGAACGTATGTCCTCGATCGAAATCGACACGGTCATGCCGCAGGATCTCATCAACGCAAAGCCGGCTGCAGCCGCTGTTCGCGAATTCTTCGGCTCCTCGCAGCTGTCGCAGTTCATGGACCAGGTGAACCCGCTTTCGGAAATCACCCACAAGCGTCGTCTTTCGGCTCTCGGCCCGGGCGGTCTGACCCGCGAGCGCGCCGGCTTCGAAGTCCGCGACGTTCATCCGACGCACTACGGTCGTATTTGCCCGATCGAAACGCCGGAAGGTCCGAACATCGGCCTTATCAACTCGCTGGCGACATTTGCCCGCGTCAACAAGTACGGCTTCATCGAAAGCCCTTATCGCCGCATCATCGACGGTAAGGTGACCAACGACGTACTCTACCTCTCCGCCATGGAAGAGGCGAAGTACTACGTTGCTCAGGCCAACGCCGAACTCGACACCGACGGCTCCTTCATCGAGGAATTCGTCGTCTGCCGTCATGCCGGCGAAGTTATGCTTGCTCCGCGCGACAACATCAACCTGATGGACGTCTCGCCGAAGCAGCTGGTTTCGGTCGCTGCCGCTCTGATCCCGTTCCTGGAAAACGACGACGCCAACCGCGCTCTCATGGGCTCGAACATGCAGCGTCAGGCCGTGCCGCTTCTGCGTGCCGAAGCTCCGTTCGTCGGCACCGGCATGGAGCCGGTTGTCGCGCGTGACTCCGGTGCTGCTATCGGTGCCCGCCGCGGCGGCGTGGTCGACCAGGTCGACGCGACGCGTATCGTTATCCGCGCCACCGAAGACCTCGATCCGTCGAAGTCCGGCGTTGATATCTACCGCCTGATGAAGTTCCAGCGTTCGAACCAGAACACCTGCGTCAACCAGCGTCCGCTGGTTACCGTTGGTGACGTGGTTAACAAGGGCGACATCCTGGCAGACGGTCCGTCGACCGATCTCGGCGATCTGGCTCTCGGCCGTAACGTGCTCGTCGCGTTCATGCCGTGGAACGGCTACAACTACGAAGACTCGATCCTGCTCTCCGAGCGTATCGTTGCCGACGACGTGTTCACCTCCATCCACATCGAAGAATTCGAAGTGATGGCGCGTGACACCAAGCTCGGTCCGGAAGAAATCACCCGCGACATTCCGAACGTTTCGGAAGAAGCGCTGAAGAACCTGGACGAAGCCGGCATCGTGTACATCGGCGCTGAAGTTCAGCCGGGCGATATCCTCGTCGGCAAGATCACGCCGAAGGGCGAAAGCCCGATGACGCCGGAAGAAAAGCTTCTGCGCGCCATCTTCGGTGAAAAGGCGTCCGACGTTCGTGACACCTCCATGCGCATGCCGCCCGGCACCTACGGTACGGTCGTCGAAGTTCGCGTCTTCAACCGCCACGGCGTTGAGAAGGACGAACGCGCCATGGCGATCGAGCGCGAAGAGATCGAGCGTCTCGCGAAGGACCGCGACGACGAGCAGGCGATCCTCGATCGTAACGTCTACGGCCGTCTGGTCGAGATGCTGCGCGGTCAGGTTGCTCTTGCTGGTCCGAAGGGCTTCAAGAAGGGCACGGAACTGTCGAACGCCGTCGTTTCGGAATATCCGCGTTCGCAGTGGTGGATGTTCGCCGTCGAGGACGAGAAGGTCCAGAGCGAACTGGAAGCCCTGCGCGGCCAGTACGACGAATCCAAGTCGCGCCTCGAACAGCGCTTCATGGACAAGGTCGAGAAGGTCCAACGCGGCGACGAAATGCCTCCGGGCGTCATGAAGATGGTCAAGGTCTTCGTCGCTGTTAAGCGCAAGATCCAGCCGGGCGACAAGATGGCAGGCCGTCACGGGAACAAGGGCGTGGTCTCGCGCATTGTTCCGGTTGAAGACATGCCGTTCCTCGAAGACGGTACGCATGTCGACATCGTGCTGAACCCGCTTGGCGTTCCCTCGCGCATGAACGTCGGTCAGATTCTCGAAACGCACCTGGGCTGGGCTTGCGCCGGCATGGGTCGTCAGATCGGTGAACTGATCGAAGCCTACAAGGCGAGCGGCAACATCGAGCCTCTGCGCAAGACGATCGATCTGGTCGTCGGCGACGGCCCGAAGAGCGACGACGTGCACGAGTATGACGATGCATCGGTCCTGCGTCTGGCCGACCAGTGGAAGCGTGGCGTGTCCATCGCGACCCCGGTCTTCGATGGCGCCGGCGAAGCCGATGTCAACGAGATGCTGGCAATGGCAGGTCTCAAGGAGACGGGTCAGTCGACGCTGTATGACGGTCGTACCGGCGAGCAGTTCGACCGCCAGGTCACGGTTGGCTACATCTACATGCTGAAGCTGAACCACCTTGTCGACGACAAGATCCACGCCCGCTCGATCGGTCCGTACTCGCTCGTCACCCAGCAGCCGCTGGGCGGTAAGGCGCAGTTCGGCGGCCAGCGCTTCGGTGAAATGGAAGTCTGGGCGCTTGAAGCTTACGGTGCAGCTTACACGCTGCAGGAAATGCTCACGGTCAAGTCGGACGACGTGGCCGGCCGCACCAAGGTTTACGAAGCCATCGTTCGTGGCGACGACACCTTCGAAGCGGGCATTCCGGAAAGCTTCAACGTTCTCGTCAAGGAAATGCGCTCGCTGGGCCTCAGCGTCGAACTGGAAAATTCCAAGGTCGACGATCTGCAAGCCGCAAGCCAGCTTCCGGATGCGGCCGAGTAACAATCGATAAGGTGCGCGCTGCACGGCAGCGCGCACCGTTCCAGCCGGCACCCGGTTTCGGGTCGAGCCAGGCAGGGACGGTTTCGCCGCATTTTGCGGTTATTGTCGTTTTAGTGCGTCAGTCCGGTTCCCGGGAATTTGCCGGCGCTGATTGCAGTTCGAGGGCGTTTCGCCCCAAAAGGAGATAGGCATGAACCAAGAGGTCATGAATCTTTTCAATCCGCAGGTGCCTGCACAGAATTTCGATTCCATCCGGATATCGATCGCATCGCCGGAGAAGATTCTTTCCTGGTCTTATGGCGAGATCAAGAAGCCGGAAACGATCAACTATCGCACGTTCAAGCCTGAACGCGATGGTCTTTTCTGCGCACGGATCTTCGGACCGATCAAGGACTACGAGTGCCTGTGCGGCAAGTACAAGCGCATGAAGTACAAGGGCATCATCTGCGAAAAGTGCGGCGTCGAAGTTACGCTGTCGCGCGTTCGCCGTGAGCGCATGGGCCATATCGAGCTCGCTGCTCCCGTCGCCCACATTTGGTTCCTGAAGTCGCTGCCTTCTCGCATTTCGACCCTGCTCGACATGACGCTGAAGGATGTAGAGCGTGTTCTCTACTTCGAGAACTACATCGTCACCGAGCCGGGTCTGACTGCTCTGAAGGAGCATCAGCTTCTCTCTGAAGAAGAGTACATGCTCGCCGTCGACGAGTATGGCGAAGACCAGTTCACCGCCATGATCGGCGCTGAAGCGATCTACGAGATGCTGGCCAGCATGAATCTCGAAAAGATCGCCGGCGACCTGCGCTCCGAGCTTGCCGATACCACGTCGGATCTCAAGCAGAAGAAGCTGATGAAGCGCCTGAAGATCGTCGAGAACTTCATGGAGTCAGGCAATCGTCCGGAATGGATGATCATGAAGGTCGTCCCGGTCATCCCGCCGGACCTGCGCCCGCTGGTTCCGCTCGATGGCGGCCGTTTCGCGACGTCGGATCTGAACGATCTGTACCGCCGCGTTATCAACCGTAACAACCGTCTGAAGCGCCTCATCGAACTGCGCGCTCCGGGCATCATCATCCGCAACGAAAAGCGCATGCTGCAGGAATCTGTCGATGCGCTGTTCGATAACGGCCGCCGTGGCCGCGTCATCACCGGCGCTAACAAGCGTCCGCTGAAGTCGCTGTCCGACATGCTCAAGGGCAAGCAGGGCCGCTTCCGTCAGAACCTGCTCGGCAAGCGCGTCGACTATTCCGGCCGTTCGGTCATCGTGACCGGTCCGGAACTGAAGCTGCACCAGTGCGGCCTGCCGAAGAAGATGGCGCTCGAACTGTTCAAGCCGTTCATCTACGCCCGCCTCGACGCGAAGGGTTATTCCTCCACCGTCAAGCAGGCCAAGAAGCTGGTCGAAAAGGAAAAGCCGGAAGTCTGGGATATCCTCGACGAGGTCATCCGCGAGCATCCGGTTCTGTTGAACCGCGCACCGACGCTGCACCGCCTGGGCATCCAGGCCTTCGAACCCATGCTGGTCGAAGGCAAGGCAATCCAGCTGCACCCGCTTGTCTGCACGGCCTTCAACGCCGACTTCGACGGCGACCAGATGGCTGTTCACGTGCCGCTCTCGCTGGAAGCCCAGCTTGAAGCCCGCGTGCTGATGATGTCGACCAACAACATTCTGCACCCGGCAAACGGCGCGCCGATCATCGTTCCCTCGCAGGACATGGTTCTCGGCCTGTACTATCTGTCGATCCTGAACCAGAACGAGCCGGGCGAAGGCATGGCCTTCTCCGATCTCGGCGAGCTGCATCACGCGCTCGAAAACAAGGTCGTCACGCTGCATTCGAAGATCCGCGGCCGCTTCAAGTCGGTCGACGAAGAAGGCAAGCCCTATTCGAAGATCTACGAAACCACGCCTGGCCGTCTGCTCATCGGCGAACTGCTGCCGAAGCACGGCAAGGTGACCTTCGACATCTGCAACCAGGAAATGACCAAGAAGAACATCTCCAAGATGATCGACACGGTCTACCGTCATTGCGGCCAGAAGGACACGGTCATTTTCTGCGACCGTATCATGCAGCTCGGCTTTGCCCATGCATGCCGCGCCGGCATTTCGTTCGGCAAGGACGACATGGTCATTCCGGACACCAAGGTTAAGATCGTTGGTGATACCGAAGCCCTGGTGAAGGAATACGAACAGCAGTACAACGACGGTCTGATCACTCAGGGCGAGAAGTACAACAAGGTTGTCGACGCCTGGGGCAAGGCTACGGAAAAGGTCGCCGAAGAAATGATGGCCCGCATTAAGGCCGTCGAATTCGACGAAAAGACCGGTCGCCAGAAGCCGATGAACTCGATCTACATGATGAGCCACTCTGGTGCTCGTGGTTCTCCGAACCAGATGCGTCAGCTGGGCGGCATGCGCGGCCTCATGGCCAAGCCGTCGGGCGAAATCATCGAGACGCCGATCATCTCGAACTTCAAGGAAGGCCTGACCGTTAACGAGTACTTCAACTCGACGCACGGTGCCCGTAAGGGTCTGGCAGACACCGCCTTGAAGACCGCAAACTCCGGTTACCTGACCCGCCGTCTTGTCGACGTCGCTCAGGACTGCATCGTCACGCACGTCGATTGCGGTACCGACAAGGGCCTCACCATGACCGCCATCGTCGATGCCGGTCAGGTCGTTGCTTCGCTCGGCGCCCGCATCCTCGGCCGTACGGCGCTTGATGATATCGACCATCCGGTCACGGGTGAGCGCATCGTCGATGCCGGCAAGATGATCCTCGAGCCTGATGTCATCGAGATCGAAAAGGCTGGTATCCAGTCGATCCGCATCCGTTCGGCACTGACCTGCGAAATCCAGACCGGCGTCTGCGGCGTCTGCTACGGCCGCGACCTGGCTCGCGGTACGCCTGTCAACCTCGGTGAAGCTGTCGGCGTCATCGCCGCACAGTCGATCGGTGAGCCGGGCACGCAGCTGACCATGCGTACCTTCCACTTGGGCGGCACGGCGACCGTGGTCGACCAGTCGTTCCTGGAAGCCTCCTACGAGGGTACGGTTCAGATCAAGAACCGCAACATGCTGCGCAACTCCGACGGCAACCTGGTTGCCATGGGCCGCAACATGACGGTCCAGATCCTGGACGAACGTGGCGTCGAACGTTCCTCGCAGCGCGTTGCTTACGGCTCCAAGCTGTATGTCGACGAAGGCGACAAGGTGAAGCGCGGTCAGCGTCTGGCGGAGTGGGATCCTTACACCCGTCCGATGATGACGGAAGTGGCCGGTACGGTTCACTTCGAAGACGTCGTCGATGGTCTTTCGGTTCTCGAAGCGACCGACGAGTCCACCGGCATCACCAAGCGTCAGGTTATCGACTGGCGCTCGACGCCGCGCGGTTCCGACCTGAAGCCGGCGATCGTCATCAAGGACGCCAGCGGCAATGTCGCGAAGCTGTCGCGTGGTGGCGAAGCCCGCTTCCTGCTCTCGGTCGACGCGATCCTGTCGGTCGAGCCGGGCACGAAGGTGTCGCAGGGTGACGTTCTCGCTCGTTCGCCGCTGGAAAGCGCCAAGACCAAGGACATCACCGGTGGTCTGCCGCGCGTTGCCGAACTGTTCGAAGCTCGGCGTCCGAAGGACCACGCCATCATCGCAGAGATCGATGGCACGATCCGCCTCGGCCGCGACTACAAGAACAAGCGCCGCGTCATCATCGAGCCGGCGGAAGACGGTGTCGAGCCGGTCGAATACCTGATCCCGAAGGGCAAGCCCTTCCACCTTCAGGAAGGCGACTATATCGAGAAGGGTGATTACATCCTCGACGGTAACCCGGCTCCGCACGACATCCTGGCGATCAAGGGCGTGGAGGCTCTGGCTTCCTACCTGGTCAACGAAATCCAGGAAGTCTACCGCTTGCAGGGCGTTGTCATCAACGACAAGCACATCGAAGTGATTGTCCGTCAGATGCTGCAGAAGGTTGAGATCACCGATGCGGGCGACAGCCAGTACATCGTCGGCGACAATGTCGACCGTATCGAGCTGGACGATGCCAACGACGCGCTGATCGAAGAAGGCAAGAAGCCAGCTTACGGCGATCCGGTGCTGCTCGGCATCACCAAGGCCTCGCTGCAGACGCCGTCGTTCATCTCGGCCGCTTCCTTCCAGGAAACGACCAAGGTGCTCACGGAAGCTGCGATCGCCGGCAAGACCGACGGTCTGCAGGGCCTGAAGGAAAACGTCATCGTGGGCCGTCTCATCCCGGCCGGTACCGGTGGTACCATGACGCAGATCCGCCGTATCGCCACGGCTCGCGACGAGCTCATCCTCGAGGAGCGTCGCAAGGGCACGGGTGCAGCCGTCGCAACGCCGATGCTGCAGGACATGGCCAACGAGACTGTTCCGGTCGCTGAATAAGCGGTTTAGGACATAGAAAATCAAAAACCGCCCGGAGCGATCCGGGCGGTTTCTTTTTGTCTAAAGCTCAAACGTGAAAGGTGAGGGCGGTCTGGTGGTCGCCTTGCCGCGATGCCGTCTGCGCTCAGCGGAAGCGGATGATCGCGACTTCGCCTTCGAGCGCGCCCTGGTAGGCGGAGGCATGGGGCTCTTCGTCCGGGATATCCGTCAGCAGGCCGATCTGGTCGAGATCGGCCTCGATGAAGCCTTCCTCGGCGAGCGCGTTGAGCGCCTCGCGCACGGCCGTGTCGTCATCCGGCGCCTTCAACATGACATGAAGATCGATGCCTTCGCCGCCATCGGTCTCATAGCCCTTGCCGATGATGATGAAGACCATGGGGCCATCGGAATTGTTGTCGTTGTCTGGCGCTGTAATCATGAGTCTTCCTTCGGGAGTGTCGAATCGACCCGGCGATTCCTTGGCTTCGCCCGGGTCATCGGATGGAATTGCCTTTCGGTGATTCCTTATAGGGATTTTGTTGAAATACCAAAGTCCATCTTGCCGAAGGGGCGGCATTTCCGTATCGAATGCGCCAAATGGCTGGTTTTCCCGGGCTTCTGGGCCTTTGTGACGAAGATAATTTCTTAACCGGCCTTGACGAACCGGCGTTAAACCAGTAGTACCGCCGCCATCGGGACCCATGTGAGGCATGGCTGTTCGGGGCGACGCGCCCTGAAGTTCACCTTAAACAAGGTTCTAAAACGCACGTTGAAGACACGAATGCTGCACGCAAGACGCCACTCTCGGTGTCCTCTGCTTTTCTGTGGTCCATCTGCGAAAGCGGATCGGGCCACGTTTTGCGCATTGAGACGATCGTGTGTCGTTGCCGGTGACGGCGATAGTCATGCCCGCAAGGGTGTCGAGATAGATTTACAAGGGATGGTTGAATGCCTACCGTAAACCAGCTGATCCGCAAGCCTCGCCAGGCGCAGGTAAAGCGTAACAAGGTTCCTGCTCTCCAGGAAAACCCGCAGAAGCGCGGCGTTTGCACGCGCGTCTACACGACCACGCCGAAGAAGCCGAACTCGGCTCTGCGTAAGGTCGCAAAGATCCGCCTGACCAACGGCTTCGAAGTCATTGGTTACATTCCCGGCGAAGGTCACAACCTTCAGGAACACTCTGTCGTCATGATCCGTGGCGGCCGCGTAAAGGACCTTCCGGGCGTCCGTTATCACATCATCCGCGGCGTTCTCGATACCCAGGGTGTCAAGAACCGTAAGCAGCGCCGTTCGAAGTACGGTGCGAAGCGTCCGAAGTAATTCGGTTTAGATAATCCGGCGCTGCGCGAGGTTCTCCGCGTGGTGAAGCGCCGCTAACAGTTGAGAGACGAGAAGTACATGTCCAGACGTCATAAGGCAGAAAAGCGCGAGATCAACCCGGACCCGAAGTTCGGCGATCTGGTCGTCACCAAGTTCATGAATGCTATCATGCTCGACGGCAAGAAGTCCGTTGCTGAAAGCATCGTATACGGCGCATTCGACGCCGTGCAGGGCAAGGCAAAGCAGGAGCCGCTCGGCGTGTTCCACCAGGCTTTGGATAACATCGCTCCGCACGTTGAAGTTCGTTCGCGCCGCGTTGGTGGTGCTACGTACCAGGTTCCGGTTGATGTTCGTCCGGAGCGCCGTCAGGCTCTCGCCATTCGTTGGCTGATCACTGCTGCTCGTAAGCGTAACGAAACGACGATGGTCGATCGCCTCAGCGGCGAACTTCTCGATGCCTCCAACAACCGCGGCGCTGCCGTTAAGAAGCGCGAAGACACGCACAAGATGGCTGATGCCAACCGTGCGTTCTCGCATTATCGCTGGTAATCCCGAACGGTTTCGGAAAGGCAGTCCATTATGGCTCGCGAATATAAAATCGAAGACTACCGCAATTTCGGTATCATGGCGCACATCGACGCCGGCAAGACCACGACCACCGAGCGTATTCTTTACTACACCGGCAAGTCGCACAAGATCGGCGAAGTGCACGACGGCGCAGCCACGATGGACTGGATGGAGCAGGAGCAGGAGCGTGGCATCACGATCACCTCCGCTGCTACGACCACCTTCTGGAAGGGCCGCGACGGCAAGACCCGCCGCTTCAACATCATCGACACCCCCGGCCACGTTGACTTCACCATCGAAGTCGAACGTTCGCTGCGCGTTCTCGACGGTGCTATCGCTCTGCTCGACGCCAACGCCGGCGTTGAGCCGCAGACGGAAACCGTCTGGCGTCAGGCTGAGAAGTATCATGTTCCGCGCATGATCTTCTGCAACAAGATGGACAAGACCGGCGCCGACTTCTATCGCTCGGTTGAGATGATCAAGACCCGCCTCGGCGCCACCGCCGTCGTCATGCAGCTGCCGATCGGCGCTGAAAGCGACTTCAAGGGCGTTATCGACCTGATCGAGATGAACGCTCTCATCTGGCGCGACGAATCGCTCGGCGCTCAGTGGGACGTCGTCGAAATTCCGGAAGACATGAAGGCAAAGGCTGCCGAATACCGCGAAAAGCTGATCGAGACCGTTGTCGAGATCGACGAAGCCGCGACCGAAGCCTACCTCGAAGGCAACCTGCCTGACAACGATCAGATCCGTGCGCTTGTCCGTCGTGGCACGATCGACGTCAAGTTCCACCCGATGTTCTGCGGCACCGCCTTCAAGAACAAGGGTGTTCAGCCGCTGCTCGACGCCGTTGTCGACTACCTGCCGTCGCCGCTCGACATTCCGGCGATCAAGGGCATCGATTTCAAGACCGACGCCGAGATCGAACGTCACGCTGACGACAGCGAGCCGTTGTCCATGCTGGCATTCAAGATCATGAACGACCCCTTCGTCGGTTCGCTCACCTTCGCCCGCATCTATTCCGGCAAGCTCGAAAAGGGCGCATCGGTCATCAACACGGTCAAGGACAAGCGCGAGCGCGTCGGCCGTATGCTGCAGATGCACTCGAATTCCCGTGAAGACATCGAAGAAGCCTTCGCTGGCGACATCGTTGCTTTGGCCGGCCTCAAGGAAACCACCACTGGCGATACGCTCTGCGATCCGCTGAAGCCGGTTATCCTCGAGCGCATGGAATTCCCCGAGCCGGTCATTCAGATCGCGATCGAGCCGAAGACCAAGGGCGACCAGGAAAAGATGGGCCTCGCGCTCAACCGCCTGGCCGCAGAAGACCCTTCCTTCCGCGTCAAGACGGACCAGGAATCGGGCCAGACCATCATCGCAGGCATGGGTGAACTTCACCTCGACATCATCGTCGACCGTATGCGTCGTGAATTCAAGGTTGAAGCAAGCGTCGGCGCGCCGCAGGTTGCTTACCGCGAAACCATCACGCGTCAGACGGAAAAGGACTACACCCACAAGAAGCAGTCCGGCGGTACCGGTCAGTTCGCTCGCGTCAAGATCGTGTTCGAACCGAACCCCGAAGGCGACGACTTCAAGTTCGAGTCCAAGATTGTCGGCGGTTCTGTTCCGAAGGAATACATTCCGGGCGTTCAGAAGGGTATCGAAAGCGTTCTGTCTTCGGGCCCGCTGGCTGGCTTCCCGATGCTCGGCGTCAAGGCGACGCTCATCGACGGTGCCTTCCACGATGTTGACTCGTCGGTTCTGGCCTTCGAAATCGCTTCCCGCGCTTGTTTCCGTGAAGCAGCCCGCGAAGCCGGTGCTCAGCTCCTTGAGCCGATGATGAAGGTCGAAGTCGTAACGCCGGAAGACTACGTCGGCGACGTCATCGGCGACTTGAACTCGCGTCGTGGCCAGATCCAGGGCCAGGAAAGCCGCGGTATCGCTGTTGTCATCAACGCGAACGTCCCGCTGGCAAACATGTTCAAGTACGTCGACAACCTGCGTTCGATGTCTCAGGGTCGTGCACAGTACACGATGACCTTCGATCATTACGCGCCGGTTCCGTCGAACGTCGCACAGGAAATCCAGGCAAAGTATTCCGGTCAGAAGTGACCGGAATACCAATTGACCGATAACAAGAATTGATCCCTTCGGGGACAGGAAAAATGGAGAGCCGAAAATGGCAAAGAGTAAGTTTGAGCGCAATAAGCCTCACGTCAACATTGGTACGATTGGGCACGTTGACCACGGCAAGACGTCGCTGACAGCAGCG
>NZ_JBIVSO010000034.1:0-17598 GCF_044756305.1 Rhizobium sp. NPDC092011 | reverse complement strand
TCAGCGGCAATCAGCATGATAACTTGATCCCGACCGCGACCTAAGAATCTCATCCAGATTGTCGCAAGCGTCTCATCCTGATTGCCGCGCTATAGCCCATGCCGCTTGTTCCGTCAGGGTTTTCGATTTGTAATAGGGCGTTGCTCGCGGGCTGTTGACGTCGGTCCAGTTCTCCTCGGTAAACGGCGCTTGCCCATCGCCGTGGTTCGTGGCCGCCACGGAGGAAGTCAGCACGACCCGCGTGACTTGTGCCTGGTGCGCGGCGCGCAACACCCGCAACGCGCCATCACGCGCGGTCTGGATCAGGGCATATTCATTGTCCGCATACCCCGGAGGAAAGGGAGAGGCGGTATGAATCACATAGCTGCACCCTTCGACGGCTTCGTCCCAGCCGTCGTCACGGTCAAGATCCGCCTGCACAAAGCTGAGATGCTCGATGATGTTGTGGCAGTGGGAGGCGAGATCCCGGCCTATCACCTCGCTTTTCCCCAAGGATCGTAAGCTTCCTCGAACGCGATACCCCTGCTCGAGCAGTTGCAGGGCGACATGTTGGGCAAGAAAACCGCCAATCCCGGTCACGAGCACAGTCCGATCTCTGGCGTGTTCATCCACCATTGTGATGTCGAAGCTCCCTGTTCGCCGTCCAAAACGGCTATCAAAAATAGACAGTTAGACAAATAATGTCTAACTGTTCTTTGACAGATTGGACATGTGGTGTCAATAATGACCAAATCATGCAGATTGATCGAAAAACCGACCATATCCTGGATGCGGCACTCCCGGTGTTCGTGCGCTTTGGCTTCAGTAAAACGTCCATGGCGGACATTGCCCGCGCTGCAAATATCTCCAGGGCCTCGCTTTATCTGACATTCAACAGCAAGGAGGAGTTGTTCCGCGCGGGCTCCTTGAGGGCGCATACGAGAACAATGGCCAATGTGACGGCGGCACTAGCGAAGCCAGGGGCGGCCATTGACCGTGTTGAGGCGGCCATGGCGGTCTTCCAACGGGAGCTGATCACGCCCTTTGGCGAGAGTGACGCAGCCAACGAACTTTTTGCCACCAACATGGCCCTGGCTGCCGACATAACGACGGAAGCCCGCGAGAGGTTACTCGACATGCTGGAGCAGACATTGACCGCCGCCGAGTTAAGCAATGAGATCAGCCTCGAACCGGCCCGCGCCACGCCTGCGCAACTGGCCAGCCTCATCTTGGCGGGGATTGAAGGGATAAAACACTCGCGAAGAGGTGGTCCACACCTTGAGGAGGAAACAGCTCTGTTCATGCGTTTTCTGCGCGTCGCGGTGATGCCACAGAATGGCCGATAGGGGTTCGAAAAACGCCACCGCCCATCAGATGTTCATCAAACAGACTTGGCAATTTTTGCCTGCATCAAAACAACGTTGGTTCAAGGTAGAAATTACCTAGGGATCATTTCACCCTCTACCTAAAGCGATTTCTTGAATCACCTCTTGCAAGCCATTTTTGCAGTGCAAAAAAGAAAGGGCCGACGGAAAACCGCGGCCCATAAAGTGTGGAGATCTTTAACCTCCAGAGGGGAACAGCTGCTGCGACGGCACTGGGAGGAGACCGTCATGTGCATCAGCTGCAGTCTTTATGCCCGATTTTTGACCAGTTGGAAAACATTTATTGTGCAATGCAGCTATGCGGCCTCTGCGTTGGTCTCGCTATCGCGATCTGCTGCAGGCAGGTTTCGATGCCGCGCAGCGCGCACCTTTTCTCCTTTAGATCGTCCGCGAAGGCGAAGGCTCCCCCGTCTCACGAACGATAAGAGGCCAGACGATGCTCGGCATCTTCAAGACGCTGGCGATACTGACGCTGTTCGTCTGCTCGGCAGCGGCCTCGTCAGAATCGCTCCACGATAACGGTGAGCTCACGGTATGGCCCGCGAACAGCTTCGCACGCCCATGTTCAAAAAATCGCGGCATATTTTAGCACTTTCATTACGACGGTGTGGTCCAATCATTCAGCGATCCGTGCCTTCCAGGCGCGTGTCGCAGAGGCGGATATGTCAAAGGGGGGGCCTTTGGGGACAAAAGCGATCGCGAGCGCAACGAGAATTCGGACATGCACGGCCATTCGTCGCCGTCAGTTTCGGAGCGCTGCATGATCCGTACTCCAAGGACAACTTTGCATCTTGTCAGCGTTGCATGGCCCTTCGTCCTCATCGTCGTTCTTCAGACCGCACTTGCGACCTTCAGCCTGCAGGTCACCTCGTCGTTGCGAGCTTTCGTGACCGGTGAGAGTCTGTGGTCGAAGGGGCAGCACGATGCTCTTTACTACCTCAGTCGCTATGCTGAATCCGGGAATCTCTCGTTTGTGGCGCGCTATCACGAGGCAATGGCGATCCCGATGGGCGACCGTCAGGCGCGCAAGGCGCTGGAGGCGGATCCTCCCGCGATTGACACGGCCTTCCAGGGTTTCCTCGCGGGTGGCAATCATCCCGACGATATCCCAAAGCTCATCTGGCTTTTCCGCTATTTCCGTTGGCTGCCGGTCATGGACGCCTGTATCCGTGACTGGCGCACGGCTGAGCACGTGCTGATGCAACTGCAGCCTATCAGCGAGGCGATCGATGCCTCCCGCAATACCAGCGACGCCGACCGGCGAGAGATCATGCGTCAACTCGATGAGATCAACGCACTCGTGACGCCGCTGACCAACCGCTTCTCCGACCGCTTGGGGGAAGGAACACGTCAGGTACAGACTGTACTCTTTGCCGGTAATGCGGTCATGGCGCTGCTGTTCATTATCCTCATTGTCTGGCGGCTGAGCAGGTTTCTCACGGATCGTCGCGTTATCGAAGAGCAGCTTTCCCACAACGCCAATCATGATGCGCTGACGGGCCTGCCGAACCGACGGCTCTTTGAGGATCACCTGGCCCACGCGCTGGAGCAGCCAGACGCCTGCCATGCGTTGATGTTTATCGATCTCGACCAGTTCAAGTCGGTCAATGACAATGGCGGCCATGCGGCAGGCGATGCGCTCCTGCGCCGCGTCTCTCTCGATCTTGGCAAGGCGATCCGCGGCACGGATCTGCTTGCTCGCCTTGGTGGCGATGAATTTGGCATCGTACTTCCGAATTGCGGGCCGGAGGATGCGTTACGCATCGGCATGCGGCTGCGCGAACTCACGGAAGCGGTCGACTTTGTTTGGAATGGCCATCGCTATTCGATCAGCGCAAGCGTCGGCGTGGTGCACCTTGCCGATCGGAGTTTCACGCTACAGGAAGCCCTGCAGGCAGCGGATATTGCCTGCTATATGGCGAAGGAAAAGGGCCGTAACCGCGTACATGTCTTCGAGACGACAGACGCCGCTCAGACCCAGTTCGCCGCCAATCTCAATTGGGTACAGCGCCTTCATCGTGCGTTGGAGGACGATAGCTTCAGACTGTTCTCTCAGGAGATTGCGTCGATCGATGGCAATCGCGCATCGGTCGAGCATTGCGAAATCCTGTTGCGGCTCGAAGAGGACGGCAAGCTGCTCGCGCCTGCCTCCTTCATTGCTGCCGCGGAGCGCTTTGGCCTGATGCCGGCCCTTGATCGCTGGGTGGTGCGGCATGCACTCGATATCATTGGCCAGCGCAAGAACATGATGTCGAGCACATATTCGATCAATCTCAGTGGTCTGACCTTAAAGGACGATACGTTCTTGCCGTTCCTGCGCGAGACGCTGGGTCGTAGCCGCGTGCCGGCCGATGTGCTCTGTTTCGAGATCACTGAGACGAGCGCCATCGAGAACCTCGACGAGGCCATCGCCTTCATGAACGCCATGCGCAGCATGGGTTGTCGGTTTGCGCTTGACGATTTCGGCGTCGGCATGTCGTCGCTGACCTATCTGAAACGCCTGCCCGTGGACTATGTGAAGATTGACGGAAGCTTTGTGCGTGACATGCTAACTGACAAAGCGGACCGGATGACCGTCGAAATGATCAACCAGATCTCGCATCTGGCCGGTCGTCAGACGATCGCCGAATTCGTCGAAAATGCGGAAATTCTTGCCGCATTGCGCGCGATCGGCGTTGACTATGCGCAAGGTTATTTCCTCGGCCGGCCGCAACCATTCCTGCCGGAAGTGCTCGACATTATCCCGTCCCGCCGCGTCGACGTAGCCTGATCGGCGGCGTTTGAATTGGGCATCTGCCGATCTCGCAGCGCCACGCCCGCTTCATCGATGATGAAGCAAGATGAACCCACCCTGCAAACACTCCCGGATTCGGTGCTCTTTTCGCCTCATCGGATGATGGGTCAACAGCCGCGGAGTTTTGAGGTCGAGCAGGCACAATCGCCAGGGAGATCTATTGGGATGAGATACTGGCGTTCAAAGGGCGGTGCTTGCCAAGCGGTTTTCGGCGACCACCCGTTCATTCGTGTCCAGGTGTTCGTCAAGCTTGCATCGCATCGCGGCCCTAGGCGGATGCGGATATTGCGAATTCACCAATGCGTTCTCAGGCCTTGAAGGGATCAACCCTAGATCCAAATCTTGGCCTGGGCACCGTGAAACTCAACACCTCTGGCGCTTTGCAGCAGTTCAGGGCATCCTATGATGGCTGAAAGTTGTGTCTATGGCAGTTGGAGGAATGCCGATGCGCTGCTTTACCGTGCTTGGACCCTCGCAGACCGGAAAATCGACAGTCGTGGAAAAGCTCGGCGCCCTGGAGGGGGCGCCAAAAAGATCCACATCTCCCTATGGATTAAACCTCACGGAATTTACCTTCGGAAACGAGGCGTGGTGCGCACTGGACGCGCCAGGATCCAACGAAACGTTGGCGCATGCACAACACGCACTTCTTGCCAGCGACGCCTGCATCCTGTGCGTTTCATCGGCACCCGAGGAGGCGGTGCTCGCGGCGCCCTATCTGCGAATAATCGAGGCCTCGGGGACGCCCTGCATTCTCTTCGTCAATCGGATGGACGAACCGAGAGGGCGGCTGAGGGACGTGATCGCGGCGCTTCAGGACTACGCCAACCACACTCTTTTGCTTCGCCAGATCCCCATCCGCGAAGGGGACAGGATTGTCGGCAGCTGCGATCTGATTTCGGAGCGGGCGTGGCGCTATCGGGAAGGCCAGACCTCGGCGTTAATAGTAATACCCGAAAGCACCGCCGAACGCGAGCGCGAAGCACGCAGCGAGCTCCTGGAACACCTGTCCGAATTCGATGACTGGCTTCTCGAGGAACTGATCGAGGACCGCGAACCACCCAGCGATGCGCTCTATGCCATTTCATCACGGGTTCTCAGGGAAAACAGGATTATCCCTGTTTTGATCGGTGCTGCCAGCCACGGCAACGGCATGATGAGGCTGATGAAGGCACTGCGCCACGAGGCGCCGCCGGTCGGGGTTCTTCGGCAGCGTCTCGCTCTTGCGGGAACTGTCGACGAAGGCAAGCTGGTGGCCGTGAGCTTCCACGCCTATCATCGCCAGAATATCGGCAAGACGGTGCTCGTACGCGCACTCGGTGAGGGACTGCGCCAAGGCGCGTTGCTTGGCGGCTCCAGCCTCGGCGCCTTACAAAGTCTCGCGAACGGGCGGTCCAATCTGACGGTTCTGCCTGCGCCGGGGGATGTCTTCGCCACAGTCAAGTCCGACCACCTGTCCGTCCCTTCGCTGTTGACATCAGGCGCGGTGGTCGCGCCGCCTGCATGGACCGAACCGCCCACGCCGATGCTCGAAAGGATCCTAGTTCCCGGCAGCGAGCGCGATGAAAACAAGCTTTCAGAAACGCTGACGAAACTTTCCGAGACGGATCGCGGTCTGAAAATCTTGCAGGAAGAGGGCACGGGCGCTCAACTCGTTCGCACCCAGGGCCCGGTGCATCTGCGTGATCTCTGTCGAACGCTGTCAGATGTCTTTCACATCTCGGTGACCGATCGAATGCCCAGTCCGATCTACCGCGAGACGATCACGAAGCCATCGGAGGTTCATTATCGCCATCGCAAGCAGACCGGGGGTGCCGGACAATTCGCGGATGTGAAACTCAGCATTCACCCCAACGAGCGCGGCCAGGGCTTCACCTTTGGTGAGACCATCAAGGGCGGCGCCGTTCCGCGCAATTATCTCCCGGCAGTCGAAGCCGGCGCGCGCGAAGCGATGGAGAAAGGACCGCTGGGCTTCGAAGTCATCGATGTCGGCGTAACGCTGTCAGATGGTCAGCACCATACCGTCGACAGTTCGGAACATGCCTTCCGGACCGCGTCGAAAATGGGGGTGCGCCAGGCGCTTTCCGAAGGATCTACCGTCTTGATGCAGCCGGTTTTTCGCAGCGAATTTCACGTTCCTTCGGTCTATTCCGGCAACCTCATCCAGATCGTCGCCGCCCTCAACGGCCAGGTTCTGGGCTTCGACCGTGATGAGACCGCCAAGGGATGGGACATCTTCCGGGCGCTCGTTCCGGGTGGCGCACTTGACGATCTGGCGCGAGCGCTGCGCTCGGCGACGCAAGGCATTGGTTATTTTTCCAAGACCTTCGATCACTTTGAGGAGGTATACGGCAAGGAAGCCGACGCCATTGTGAGGGCGCAGGAGAAACCGGGCGTCGCACACTGAAACGGTGGCGCCGCTTCGTGCTCGTTTGGCAGTGCTGACTACCGAGGCGAGCGATGAACGGCCCCCGCGCGGGGCCGGATCGAGATGTTTTCGCCTTCCTGGGTCGTCTCGAGCCGCTGCAGGATCGGACAATTGGGGCGATGGTCACCTTGGCAGGAACTAACCAGCATGGTGAGCGTATGCTCCATATCCTGCAGGTCCGCGATCTTCTTCTTCAGCGCCTCGATATGGCCCTGAGCGAGGCGCTTAACCTCGGCGCTCTGGCGGGTTTCGTCACGCCAAAGCTCCAAAAGCTCGCCAATTTCAGCGACTGCGAAGCCGAGATCGCGCGCCCGACGGATGAAACGCAGCATGTGCACCTCGGTATCCGAATAGTCGCGATAGCCCGATGCCGTCCTGCCAGCGGCCGGTATGAGGCCGGTTTCTTCGTAGTAGCGGATCATCTTGGCCGAAACGCCCGACGCCTTTGCTGCCTGTCCGATATTCATGAAACTTCTCCTGATACAAGGCAGCCGGCTCGTGAAAGACCGGCTGCGTCCAATTGCTAATTGTCGATCTTGAAGCGGCGGAGCCGAAGCGCATTGCCAAGCACGAAGATGCTGGACAGGGCCATGGCACCTGCTGCAAAGACCGGTGAGAGCAGGATGCCCAAGCTCGGGTAAAGCGCGCCGGCCGCAACGGGGATCAGAGCCGTGTTGTAAGCGAAGGCCCAGAACAGGTTCTGGCGGATGTTGCCGATCGTTGCCTTGGACAGCGCAATGGCGCTCGGCACGCCCTGGAGGCTTCCCGACATGAGGACGACATCGGCTGCCTCGATGGCGATATCCGTGCCCGTGCCGATGGCGAGGCCGATATCGGCCTCGGCGAGCGCCGGCGCGTCGTTGATGCCATCGCCGACAAAGGCGATCTTGCCAAACTGCCCCTTGAGGCGGCGGACCGCCTCGACCTTTCCGTCCGGCAGGACTTCGGCCACGACTTCGTCGATACCCAATCGCATCGCGATGGCCCTGGCGGTGCGGGCATTATCGCCGGTGATCATCGCTACCTTCAGGCCGAGATCGTGCATCGCCTTGATCGCTGCAGGCGTCGTGGCCTTGATCGGATCCGCCACGGCAATAATTGCCGCGAGCTTGCCGCCGATCGCGGCGTAGAGTGGAGATTTTCCCTCGTTACCCAGGCGCTTGGCAACCGCGGAGAACACGGTCACATCATGCCCAAGCTCGATCATATGACGGTCCGCGCCGATTTCGATGTGCTTGCCGCCGGCCATCGCCTTGACGCCGAAACCCGTCACCGACATGAAGTCGGACACGGGTTGGAGCGCCACACCTTCCAAAGCCGCCGCCTCCACGATCGCTCGCGCGATCGGATGTTCCGACTTGGATTCGACGGCCGCAACCAGACCAAGAACGCTTGTCCGGTCGAAACCGGCTGCCAGTTCGAGATCGGTCAGCATCGGCTTACCTTCAGTCAGGGTGCCGGTCTTGTCCAGGGCGACAACTTTGGCGTCCTTCAACAGCTGCAGGGCTTCCCCCTTGCGGAACAGCACGCCGAGCTCCGCACCACGGCCTGTGCCGACCATGATCGAGGTGGGGGTCGCAAGGCCCATGGCGCATGGGCAGGCGATGATTAGGACCGCCACGGCGTTGATCAACGCGAATGTAAGAGCGGGCGACGGCCCGAAATAGAGCCAGCCTGCAAAAGTCAGCGCGGCTACTGCAAAGACCGCCGGAACGAACCACATCGTCACCTTATCGACCATGGCCTGGATCGGCAGCTTCGAGCCCTGTGCCTGCTCGACCATGCGGATGATCTGCGCGAGCACTGTATTGCCGCCGACAGCGGTCGCGCGGAATGCGAAGGCGCCCTTCTGGTTGATCGTGCCACCGACCAGCGCGCTGCCGACCACCTTTGACACCGGGATAGGTTCGCCTGTTATCATCGATTCATCGACATAACTTTCCCCTTCGACCAGCTGACCATCGACCGGAACCCGCTCGCCGGGGCGGACTTCGACAATGTCGCCGGCAACGACCGAGCCGATCGGCAGATCAACGGCCTTGCCGCCGCGACGAACCCGCGCAGTCTTGGCCTGCAGGCCGACCAGGCGTTTGATCGCCTCGGACGTTCGCCCCTTGGCGCGGGCCTCCAACAGACGGCCGAGCAGGATGAGCGTTACGATGACCGCTGCAGCCTCATAATAGACATTGATCGTGCCGGGCGGCAGGAGGCCGGGCGCGAAGGTCGCAACCAGCGAATAGCCGTAGGCCGCAAGCGAGCCGACGGCGACCAGCGAGTTCATGTCGGGGGCGAGACGCCAGAGCGCCGGGAGCCCTTTGTCGTAGAAGCGGATGCCGGGAGCGAAGAGTACGAGCGTCGTCAGCGCGAACTGGATATACCAGCTCCATTGCATGCCGATCGAGGCTTCGATGAGGCGGTGCACTCCAGGAAGGAGGTGAGCCCCCATCTCCATCAGGAAAACCGGTGCGGTCAGCACGGCGGCGACCGTGAAATCGCGGGTGAGCTCTCGGCGTTCGATTTCCTTCTTCTCGGCGCGATCCGCATCTTGGCTTTCGCTCCGGTCCGATATGGTACCGATCACCCTTGCTTCATAGCCGACATCTTCGATTGCCGCGACCAGGGACACCGCGCTGACGGACCCCTTAATCGTCGCCCGTTCGGTCGCCAGGTTGACGACCGCCTGCGTTACACCGGGAATGGCCATCAAGGCACGTTCGACGCGGCCAACACAGGAGGCGCATGTCATGCCCTCCACCGAGAGTTCAATGGGGTCTGAGGTCGCGACGAAGCTGGCGGGCACGGAGTAGCCTACATTTTGGACGGTTGCGATGAGTGCGGTGCGGTCGACGGTCGCGCTCATCGTCATATTGGCCCGCTCGGTGGCAAGGTTGACCGATACAGTCTCGACGCCCGGGACCGTCTTCAGCGCTCTTTCGACCCGGCCGACGCAGGATGCGCATGTCATGCCCTCGATCGGCATTGATATTGCAGTGGACGTGTCTGTCGCTCGAATGGGGGCATTCATAGCCGCCTCCTTTTTTAGTTCAAATCTGAGTTCGAGCGAAGGATCAGGCTTCCAACGATGGGAAGGTCAATAGCGATTTTTTTGTTTGATGTCACTTGACCTTCCCATCGTTGGAAGCCCCACCTTGAGCGATGTGAGATCAAAACACGGAGATGTTTCATGGAACTCAAAATCGAAAACATGACCTGCGGCGGTTGTGCCAGGTCCGTCACCAAGGCGATCCAGTCGGTCGACCCGAATGCCAAGATCGAGGCCAATCCCGACAAGCGTCTAGTCACGGTTCAATCGGCCGCAGGTGAAGACGTCATCTTGCAGGTTCTCGCAAAGGCCGGATACCCGGCTATGACGAGCTGATCGGGAGCGGATGATGAACAAGCTCACTCCGATCTTCATTGGCGGTGCAATCGCCGTCAGTGCGGGGCTTGCGATTGCGCAGAGCCAGCTGAACAAGAGCGCCCCCGTGCCGGGTCACGACATGTCGGGAATGAATATGTCCAACCATTCGATGTCGGCAGCGGGCAGTCCCTCCACGAAAGCGTTCGGCGAAGCCAACGACCGCATGCACAAGGAGATGGCGATCGAGGCCCAGGAAGGTGAGATCGCCATGATGACGGAATGGCTTGCCAAAAATGCGAAGTGACATCCGGGGACGCGCTCTTCGGAGGCACGTTCGCGGAAGCTCAAAATTAGGAACGGACCTCAGCGACCGCGTCGCTGCCAGTTCGTCAGCAGCAAAAGGAAAACGATCGATGCACCGGCGGACTTTTCTCGCAAGCCTTGCAGGCTTTGCCATTGCCGGGCCAACCGCGGCCCAGATGAAGCACGACATGAGCGGCCATGATATGGGCGCCATGACGGGCCATGGCGGTCACGATATGCCGCAAGCCGGGGGCAAGCCCGTTCTGCCTGAAGGGCTGCCCCTGCGTGATCTGCCGCGCCTGGAGAACCAGTCGGGCGTCGTTGGAACCTTCAAGGCAAAGCTGACCGCCGGGCAAAGCCGTGTACGGTTCTCACAGGGACTTGATACGTCGGTGCTTGCCTATAACGGTACCAGTCCGGTGATTGAAGCGCATGAGGGCGACAGGATCGAGATTGCATTCGCAAACGAGATCCCGAACGAGCCGACAACGGTTCATTGGCATGGTATGCCGGTGCCCGCCAATCAGGACGGCAATCCGGCCGATCCGGTAGCGTCCGGCGGCGAGAGGACCTACACGTTCGATCTGCCGGAAGGCAGCGCCGCCTCCTACTGGTTTCACCCCCATCCTCATGGTTTGACCGCCGAGCAGGTCTATCGCGGCTTGGCAGGCATCTTTCTGGTGAAACCAAAGCAAGATCCGATCCCGGTGGAGTATGGCGACACGATCCTGATGTTTACGGATTTAAGGCTCGCTGCCGATGGAACAATGCCTGACAGCACCATGGCGGATATGATGAATGGACGGGTTGGCGACCATGTGCTCGTCAACGGCCAGAAGAATCCGATCACGGCGATGGTGCAAGGCGAGAAGCGCCGACTGCGGCTCTTCAACGCGACGAACGCACGCTTCCTGCGCCTCAAGTTCGAGAACGCCGGCATGACCGTCATCGGCACGGATGGCGGTTTGATCGAGGCCCCGGTTGCCGTCGAGGAGCTGTTGCTGTCACCCGCCGAGCGCGTCGAACTCATCGTGGCCTTCGATCGACCGGGGACGGCGAAGCTGACCACGCTCGATTATGAGCGCGGATGGATGGGCCCTGGCAAGCCGAACGAAGCCGGCATGACGCTGCTAACGGCCAATGTTTCGGTTGAAGCAGCGCCCTCCGTTCCGCCGCTGCCAGCCAAGCTGCGCCCTGTCGTGCCCCTCGGCGAGCCACGAACAAAACGCCGCTTCGTGCTGACGGAAGCCATGGGCGGGATGATGGATCACGGCAATATGAACCATGATGGCATGTCGATGTCGTCGGATATGGGCATGAAGTTCCTGATCAACGGCGCCAGCTTCGATATGGATCGGATCGATGAAGTCTCGACAGTCGGACAGGTCGAATTGTGGGAAATCGTCAACCAGGCCGACATGGACCATCCGTTCCATGTGCACGGGACGCAGTTCCAGGTCGTTGAGCATGAGAAAGACGGCAAGGTCACCAAACCCGCTTTTCGGGCATGGAAGGATACAGTGAATGTCTCCGCCGGTGAGACAGTACGCTTTCTGCTGCGCCAGGATCTGCCCGGACCGCGGATGTATCATTGCCATATCCTCGAGCACGAACAGCTCGGAATGATGGGCACGATCGACGTTCGGGCCTAGTCTGGACCAAACGCATGCAACACGAGCCCGCTGCGACAGGGTCCGTAGCGGGCAATCCTTTGTGAGGGCGAAGAAGCAGCGATGTCGGTTACCAGCCCAAACAAAGGGTTGCGCAACATCGAAGGGCGGCTGATCGATGTGCTGGCGGACTGGTGTCCGGATGTTCACGGCTATCACCTCTACCATCCGAGCCGCCGGGAGCTCGACCTGAAGTTCGCGGCTGCGGATCTGCGGCTTTTCGATTCGCAAGGCGTGCGAATACGGTGATGCTTCAGCGCGGCTATTCGACTGCGCCAGTTCACACTGCGAGGAAAATAAACTGGTGAGCCCAGCGCGCAATAAGGGACGGCGGCTCACCCTGTTCTTCAGGCGCGAGCCGCAGTTGCCGGCGCCCGCCTTAAACAAGTCAAGCTGCTCTTGCGGCTCAACCACCCACCTTTTTCCCGATCTCCTCGACAACCATGTGGCCGAAATATCGGCTCGCCATCTTTCGCACTCGCAATCCGGCGGATTGCCGTCGAAATCCCAACCTCAAATCGCATGACAGTCTTGCGGCACTGTTCGCCACACTCAAGCCGCCCAGTTTCGAGGGGAGCTCACGCCAAAAGACGCCTTGGATAGTCCATTGTGACCAAGCGAAAGGACCTGTTGTCCTCGTCGAGTCCTCATTTGCGGCCTCATGAGTGAACAATGGTCTATTCGAAGGCTAGAAACTGGTCAGATACGTGGTGAGATTGAGCGACTGCAAACGGGTTTGGACAAGGCTAACCTTCTATAACCGTCGACTAGGACGGCAACCTGGAGGAGAACCCTATGTCCATGAAAATCCTGCTTCTTTCTGCCGCCTTCGCAGTCGCCTCAACCGCCGCCTTCGCCGGCGGAAACGTTTCAGTTACCTCACAAACAGGCAACGGTAACGTGTCGGCCATAGGCCAAGTCGGCCACGGGAACTTTGCCGGCGTCGGCCAGGTCGGTAAGGGGAACTATGCCCAGTCGATCCAGATGGGCAAGGACAATATTTCCGCGACGGCACAATTCGGCAAGTACAACCAAAGCTATACGACCCAGATGGGCAAGGGGAACCTCGCCGCAACCGTCCAGTTCAGCCATGACAACCTGTCTTCTACGACCCAATCGGGGAAGAACAACGTATCTGTGACTGTCCAGCACTGACCGGATAAGGAGGGCCGGCATTGAAGCGGGCCCTCCAAACCTCTAGGAGTTGACGTCAAATGGTCACCGCACCCCCCGTAGACGTCTGCAGGATCGAATATCATGATGTCGGCGGCATGACCCGCCTTTCGGCCGTATTGATCCCGTCCGTGGCCCGCGAAGGTACCTACCAATTCATGGTACGTTCCGTATCGGACGGTGGAACCTCCTCCAATGCGCAGGGTGGTGAATTTTCGGCAAGAGGAGGTCATCGCGAGGATCTGTCCAAGATTATCATAGGCGGCGCACCGAATAGTCTGGCTGCGGAGCTGCAGGTCTTTGATGCTTCTGGCAATCTGATCTGCAGCTATACACTGCCCGAAACAAGGTGAATGAAGCGCCATTGGTCTCCGCCAAGGCCTAAGGTCGTGCCTGCCGGGCAGCATCCGCATGTCAGCAGTCGACTTAAGCGCGAGAATAACAAGCTCGAAATTGATGGCTTGTCAGCGTGCAGTCTTCTCAAAGACAATTCGCTTTATGTTCGATCTACGGGCACGTTAACGCAACCAAGCGCTGCGCGGCTTCTCCAAAAGCAGGTGGCGCGACAGACCTGCCACGGCGCAGTTGCCATCGACATCTTGCTAGGCACGTCCTGTACCAGATCTTTTGTTATGCGATATCGCGTTGCGTTCGGCCATCTGCGATTGCCATATCATTGAATGAGAGAGAGCTCTCACTTACAATCGATTATCCCGCGAAAAATGCCAGCGTAGAGAGAAGAGTAAGCAACTGTCCCTGCCGATGGAGGCCGTTGCGAGCCATGATTGAAGTCAGTTGGTTGTGAACCGTATTCTTCGCGACACCCCGGGATTGCGCAATTTCGGCGGGCGCTCGTCCAAGCCCCAGTGCACAGGCAAGGCTGGCTTCAGCCGTTGTCAAACCGAGAACCGAGCCGACCAGAGCAGGTGTCAAGCCATTGTGGTCCCCCATCCTGTAGAAGCTCAACATGAATTTCAGCTCGCTGTCTACGTGGAGGTTTACAAAGGGAGTCGTAGCCAAGGACTTCAATCCGACAAGATCCGCTTTCAATAGCCAACTGAGCCCGTGCTGCGGATCCTTGACCCATGCAATATTGGCGACGTCCGCGCTATGAGCGGCCTGTTCCAAAAGCCTGTCAGTTTCTTGTCGCAGGGCAATGTTGCCGACGATAAGATAGCCCTCAGAAACCTTCAGAAGAGGACCGTTATTCTCCGTCAGTCGCTGGAAGGCCTGGTTACCATCAAGAACCCTCAGATCACGCCGGACAATGGCTCTCGGTGTGACGGATTGCGAAAACAGACGATCCAACTGCACCGCCTTTTCGCGATCTCTCCACATCTGTCGGTGAATGCCAACGGCGATCTGAAGGTGGGGCGTCATTGCCATAAGCAATTGATTGGCCAGTTTGACATTCATTTGGTCGTCACGGCCGAAAATCAGGCCGAGGTTGAAGCGTCGATACCCGTCCTTCGCAATGACCACCAACAGCAATTGCCCCTCGCAGTCGAAGATCCTGGCAAGGTGGACCTCCCAGGGCAAGCCGTCACGTTTTGCGTCAAGAACCAGATTGCTACCCGGGCCAAGGCCGGCGGTCATGTTATGGACGATGTCGACGAAATCAGGCTGAACGAGAACCGCTCTGTCGACGCACTTGCCGATGACGCTAACGCCGTCCTCTGCCCCCGAGCATAGGCCCATAAAAAAGGCGCTGGTTGCACCAGTCATCTTTCTCATTTCACCCAGAACTTCACCCCAGCCCTCTGGATTGCTGACAGCTTGGTAGATTGTCTGGACAACATAGGAATGCATTTCTTGATTGAAAGTAACCGTCAATTCCCCCTCCCCTTTGCCGTAGTCTTCGCGCAGTCTCTTTGAGACATGGTGGTGGTCACAAAGATTTGGGCGCGAATTCAAAGGCTAAGCAAGTCTACGAACGACTGCCGTCCACTCGAGTATAGGCGTGTACACAGTTCATGTCGTTTGCTTGGTGGTTGGTGTTTACACGTAATCTCACATGCACCCTCTCATGCACCAACCTGACGTTCGGTCTTTGAACCCTCCTTGCTGTTCATGATAATCCTCGGAATGCACGGCAGTTATGAGTGATGAAATTGATATCTGTAGAGATATGTTGCGGAGTTTCTACATTGATAATGGCACGTTAAAATTTTACTTATTTTGATATAACTATAGTATCTCAAAGGCAATTATCGGCATATATCATCAGCAATAATACAGAAAACACTGACTTCAATCAACAAATCATATATACAGCTATGCGTCACCGAATCTCGATGGCATTACCGGTAATTGCAACCCGTGCTTTTCAAATATATTATCCGCTTATATTCTTCATCACATAGCGATCTAAAGTTACTTTCAACTTCGGCAAAAAACCGACACGAAACCGATCAATGGTTCGCAGATGAATTCCTCGCGCAATGATCGTAAGCAATCCAAATGCGCGTCGATCCGCCAGCGGGGTCGCTGCTCAGCTAACCAGTTCATTTATCGAGATAGCCACTGTCGAGCCGGCACGTCACTATGCTTGTCAGAAGTGAGCTGTTAGCGAAAGTCCAACATTGTACTGAGACGAGGTGGTCCGGCCGATCCCCGTTGCGGTTGGTCGCGGTCCCCACAGCGTGGTATGAACCCCACCCGATAGGCGAAATTCGACTTGTTGCTTCAGTGGAAACGCGAGGCTCAGGTCCAAGCCTGCTAGCCCCATCACACCATTGTCGCGTTGCGTGCCTCCTGGCACCTCTATCGCTGCAACTTGAGGAAGAACGAGAGTTTGGCTAGTCGTTGATCTCGCGCCAAAATAGGCGATGCCAGCCATACCGGACATTTCAACGACGAATGGCGCTTGCGGCCAGAAACGCCCCTGGAAGCCAATAGTGGGACCGCCGGATTCCGTGTTGAAACTCCCCGCCTCGTTCAATCCCACAACCGGTATGGCCCCGCTTGGTGCACCCTGGCTTAGATCGAAGGCAAGTCCGCTGCCAAAATGCTCCTTGGCGCTTCGATAGGTCGCTCCAATTCTGAGCGCAAAGGCATCGTCGGGAGCTAATGGCTTTGAGAACCAGATCGACTGGGTATAACCAGTTACATGGACGAAACTCCATGCGTGTACCGTACCGGGCCCAGCGTCATTTGCCCCCGCAAATAGAAGGCCGTTACTGTCGCCAAAGGCACCATAGGCCGCAGCACTTGGTGTTGAGCCGTTGGTAAGCACCGCCGCAAAAGCGGCGCCCAAGGCCGTTTTGCTTACAGCATATTGTGTCACTGAATTTGGGCCAGTTGGGGAAAATGCGGAGGAAAAGATCGAGGCTGGGCTACCTGCTCGATCGACAAAGGTCACGCTGCTGGCCGCGGTCGCTCCCGATGGGTCGGTCAGATAACTAAGATCGATTTCACCCGGGCTTGGTGAACCGACCTCAAGAATGAACGGACTGTTGGCGAGTGTGCTTGTGGAGGAGGAGTGGCCCGAAACATCGAAACGCGTTCCGCTCCAAGAAAAGGTAAAGGCGCCAGGCTCCTTCGACAACGGCATGCCCGCTGAAATACCATATTCAGACCCGAATGCAGTCAGGCTCTGCTGGGCAATCGTCGGCGTTCCCATTGAAACTGCCGGAAACGAAAGTCGCTGCCAGTCGAGATCAAATTGACCTTCGACAAACCCTTGGTCCTGCGCGCAAGCCTGCATTGAATAAAGGGCCACCGGCGCAAGCAGGCAAGGCAAACAAAGCAATCCTCGCAAGCTAGCTATACGCGTCTGAGCCCCCGTGCCAAAGGAATAAAAGGAATCGCTGCATTAGCGTAACACAAAAGGCTGATGTGCAACACGACTTCTGGGAAGTCACTCCGATGTCAGCAAAGCTCTCCGGAGGAAGTCGCCTCTGGCAGGAAACGGCGCGAATACATGGTCGGCTCTGCTGGCGATGTTGCCCTTTAGCTTCTAGATCTCGGCTGCGCCCGGCATCAGTTTGTTTCAACTATCTGAGGGGAAAACTCGACATTCTCTTCTCGCGATCTCCACATACGCTTCCTTTACAAACAACGTAACAACGCCCATAGAATCCCATGGTCGAACTCTACGTCTTCACATCGGCCGGCCTTGTCTACCAGATGGCGTCGACATTCGCAGGAAATGTGCGCGGCATCATTGCCAACGTCGCACTCGCTGGGCGCCTGATATATTCAACTGCACCACACGCCATATCCACACAAAGAGTTCGCCTGCAAACATCTTCCTATTCGAGCAGCTATTCCAAATGCCATCGTGGTGTGTCTGAGCTTCATCTGCTGCTTCAGAACTTCTTGGCTGCGGCGAGTTTAGCGCCGACGGATTTCTGTCCATCGCCCTCGATGTTGAGGAGCATGCTGGCATCGAGCATCCAGAAGTTCTGTGTCTGCAGGCTCATGCCCACCGTGACGGCCGCGAAGGCGCCCGAGCCGTCGAGCCCGGAGAAGCCGCCGGTCACCCCGAGCTTCGGCGTCACCTT
>NZ_JBIVSO010000033.1:0-20224 GCF_044756305.1 Rhizobium sp. NPDC092011 | reverse complement strand
GCAAGGCTGTAGTCGGGATCGGTCAGGCTTTCGCGCGGGACGCCTTTGGCGGCAGTTCCAGCGGCAAGGGCAAGCCTGTGCTACTGGACCTGGATGGCAATGGCGTGTCGGTCGACACGCTGGCCTCGTCGAACATGTTCCTCGACCTCGACAATAGCGGTTACATGCGCCGCACGGCCTGGGCCGGCAAGGGCGACGGCGTGCTGGTGTTCGACGCCGATGACAATGGCAAGATCAGCAGCTCGAAGGAGTTCGCCTTTACCGAGTGGGATCCGTCGGCCAACGGCGACCTGGAAGCGTTGCGCAACGTCTTCGATACGAATGGCAACGGCAAGCTCGACGCCGGCGATGCGCAATGGTCGAAGTTCAAGGTCATGGTCGATGGCCAGATGGTGTCGCTCTCCTCGCTCGGGATTGCCTCGATCGATCTGACTGCCCAGGGAAGCGGCCAGACCTTCAGTGATGGTTCGGCCATTACCGGCACGACAACCTTCACGAGGTCGGATGGCACGACAGGCATTGTCGGGGATGCGGTCCTGTCCAACGAGACGGATAGCCACATCATCAAGGACACGGCTGTCGTCAATGCCGATCAGTCGAAGACGCGGACCATCCTTGGCTATAATGCCGACGGCACCCTGGCCTTCCGGAGGCTGGTGACAACGAGCGCCGATGACAAGACCGTCCAGACGAAGTTCGATGATGACGGCAACGGCACGGATGATCGTTCGCAAACGGATGTGACGACCGTGGCGGCTTCCGGTGAGCGCACGCGCATCATCTCCAACTTCAACGCTGACGGCTCGCTGGTCGAGCGGACCACCACGGTGAATAGCGCTGATCTGAAGACGATCACGACCTCCGTCGACCGGGATGGCGACGGCAGGGACGATCAGATCCAGACGTTTACGACCAATGCAGACGGTTCGAGCGTCACGACGACCAGGGAGTTCAGCACGTCAGGCGCGCTGGTGCAGCAGAAGCTCGTCCAGTCGAGCGCTGACGGCCTGACCAAGACGACCAGGACGGATGCGAATGGTGACGGCGTGTACGAGGCCGTCACGACGGAGACGACGGTGATCGCTTCCGATGGCTCACGGACGCGGACGGTCGATGCGACCAGTGCCAACGGTACGTTGCTGTCGCGCGAGATTACAGTGACCAGCGCTGACGGTCGGAGCAGGACGATCAGCAGTGATCTCGACGGCAATGGTACGCCGGACGAGATAGAGCAGACGCAACGCACGATCGCGGCCAACGGCGACGTGACAACCGTGGTGACGACGACCAACGGCAACGGCCCGCCGCGCGGGAAGGTGACGACGGTTGCTGCAGCGAACGGCTTGTCGACGACCGGTGCCGACGGCAAGAGCAAGAACATTGTCGTCGACGCCAATGGTGACGGCGGCGCCGATACCGTGACGACCATCACAGTTGGCGGCGACGGTTCGACATCGCAGAGCGACAGTACCTTCAATCCGAACGGGACCCTGGTCTCCAAGGCCATCACCACCACCAGCGCCGATGGTCTATCGAAGACCCTGAGCACCGATCTCAATGGCGACGGCGCGTTCGATACCATTTTGACGGATGTGATCACAGCGGGAGCCAACGGCGCCCGTGTCGAGACCGTAACCAGGAAGAGCGGTAACGCCACCTTGATCGGCCAGACGGTGACGACGACCTCGGCCGACAGCCTGACGCAGACGGTGCAGTCTGATCTCAACGGCGACGGCGTCTTCGACAAGACGGTCACGGACGCGATCGTTCTGAATGCCGGCGCGCGGACGGAAACGGTCACGACGAGAAGCGGCAATGGCTCGCTTCTGAGCCAGACGGTGACGACGGTCAGCGCCGACCGCAAGACGTCGTCGGTGACGAAGGATCTCGACGGTGACGGTCATATCGACACGACCTCGATCCAGGTCGTTGCAGCCGACGGCAGCCAGACGACCACGGCGACGCAGACCAGTGCTGACGGTGTGCTCCATAACAGGACCGTGGCGACGGTCAGCGCCGACAAGCTGACGACGACCACGACCACGGATGCCAATGGCGATGGCGTGGTCGATGTGGCGACGGTCGATCAGACAGTCCTTAACGCCGACGGCAGCCGGACACAGACGGTAACCGACAGGAGCAATACGGGCGTCCTGCTCGACAAGGTGACGACGACCACCTCGGGCAACGGCCTGACCGTTACAGTCCAGAAGGATGTCAACGGCGACGGCATCGTTGATGCTTCGACGTTGAAGGCGACCGTGCTCAACAATGACGGCTCGAAGACGACGACGACATCGGATTATGCCGGCACCTCGCTGACGGACCAGACGAAGGTGACGGTCAGCGCCAACGGCCTGGTGACGACGTCCTCTTATGACTATGACGGCAACGGCACGATCGACCGGACGGAAGCCGTGTCGAAGACGCTGAATGCCGATGGCTCGACCTCGGTGATCGACGCCGTCTCGACAGCGGGCGGTGCGCTTCTGTCGAAGGCGACGAATACCGCGACCGCCGACGGCAAGACCGTGACGAGCCAGGTGGATCTCGATGGCGACGGCACGCTGGACGTGAAGACCACGACGGTCATCGACGCCACCGGCCAGACGACGAAGACGGTCGAGACCTACAAGGCCGGCACGACGACACTCACCAGCCGTGCCGTCACGACGACCTCGGCCAATGGCCTGTCGGTAACCACGAGCTCGGATCTGGATGGTGACGGCATCTACGAGCAGGTTATCACTGACGTCACGGTGCTGAATGCCGATGGCAGCAAGACCGAGACGGTCTCACGGTTCGGGGCCGGAAGCGCGCTCGTCTCGAAGACGGCGACGACGACGAGCGGCAACGGCCTGTCGAAGCAGACCAGCTGGACGGATGGAGCCGGCGCGACGCTGCGCTCGGGCAGCGACGTTACGACGCTGAATGCCGATGGTTCGACGGTGGAGGTGGTGACCAATAGCGGTGCGATCGCCAACAAGACGACGACCACGACCAGCGGCGACGGCAAGACCGTGACGGTGACCTATGACATCGACGGCAATGGCACGGTTGACCAGAAGTCTGTGACCACAAGGAATGCCAATGGCAGCGTTACCCAGGAACTTTCCGACTGGAGCGCGGCAGGGACTGTCTTGCGGAGCAAGGCGATCACGACGAATGCTGACGGCCTTGGCCATGGCGTGAGCTACGATGTCGACGGCAATGGTGTGACCGACAAGTATGTGAGCGATCAGACGGTGCTCAATACGAACGGCGGCAAATCGACGACGGAGAAGGTCTATACGCTCAATGGCGGCGGCACGCTGGCGCTGAGTGCCGTTACCCAGACCGATACGTCCGCAGACGGGCTGACGGTGACCACCAAATGGGACCAGACCGGTTCCGGCGCCCTCACCAAGAGCCGCAGCGCTGTGACGGTGCTCAATGCCGACGGCTCGCGGACGCAGACCGCCAGCTACTTTACCGGCACGACACTGACCAGCCGCTATCTGACGGTGACATCGGCCAACGGCCTGTCGATCACCTCGCAGTCGGACATGACGGGGGCCGGCACCTATGCGCAGACATCGACGGACGTCACTGTCGTCAATGCGGACGGCACCCGCACCCGTACCGTGACCAGCACCAAGGCCGACGGTTCGCTGATCTCGAAGCTTACCACGACGACGAATGCCAGTGGCCAGGTGGTCTCGACCAGCGAACAGCGCACTGGCTTTGCGACGCAGACGGTCAGCGATCTCGTCGAGATCCTCGCCGACGGCGCCAAGCGCGAGACCGTCACGACGACCGATGCTGCCGGCAAGCTCATCGACAAGACCACCACGCTGACCAGCGCCGACAAGCGCACGGTGACGATCGACCGCGATAACAATGGCAATGGCGTCGTCGACCAGCACCAGCAGACGGTGACCGCCGATTCTGGCGTGACGGTCCAGAGCGTCGTCGATTACAAGTCTGCCGGCGTCAAGGCGGATGGATCGACGACGACGACCACGGCGAATGGTCTGCAGAGCACCACGGATTGGGACCTCGACGGCAATGGCACGGTCGATCGCCGCCGGCGTCTGTCATCGCGCAAGTAGAGCGCCTTGCACGGACGCCGACCCTGCAGACCGCTTGGAAGGAAGGTCGAGAAGTGTTCGTCCATGGGTGGGTATACGGGCTCAAGGACGGGCTGCTATCGGATTTAAGGTGTTCTATCGGCAAACAAACCTGAATTTGGATGAGATGAGCGTCGCGGACGCCAGCCGAAGAATCGCCAACCGAATTGCGCGGGGCAAATCCATCTTGATGATCTCTCGGACGAAGCTCACAGCCAGGTAGGTTTTGACTGTACCTAAAGGCTCAACGTATAGCACGTAATCGCCAGGGACAATCCAGCGGCAAATCGCGAGTTTCCGAATCTGACCCTGCTCCAGCGACGGCCGCGCGTTGGCAAGCGGGCGAACGCGGGGGTAGGGGCACGCCCTCCGCGGGAATAGCGATACAAGCTTGATATCAATCAAACTGCAATTCTTAGATCTGGACAATAATGCGCCTTGAGCTTGGCGCGCTGGGCGTTGGACATATCATGGGAAAATTCATTGAAAGCCCAAAGCCAGGCAACTAGCTCCAATTTTGACCCGGCCAATCCGAATGCAGACAAGCCAATCAAGACAACCGCGAAGCCCTCCTGGCTATATTCGGAGTTGTCGAACCACTTTTGTGTTGTCGCCGCATCGAATATCCTCTGTAGCGCGGCCAATTTTTGTTTTGACAGCGTTCCCTGCGCAAGACGTTTTAGCCGCTGCATGATACCCCCCTGCCGAACGATTGATCTATTCGCGTGCAGTAAATAAGTATAGACCAACATAACAAACTCGGAAAGCAGAGTGCCGAAGAATGAGAGTCGGCAATTAAAAAGGAGGTCACCTCAGTTTGGCTCTCAAATTGGTCGATTGCATAGGCACCGGCGGTACTTAGTCGCCAAAGCTACGTTGTGATGCCTCTATGCTAGTCTGATTTCGGCAATATTACGCGGAGCATCAGCGACCGCCTGCTACCGAAGGTGAACCGTCGAACTGGTACAATCCGAAAAGAGCGGTTGGCTCGCGAACAGCGCCGGGATATTCAGTTTTCCCATCATGCGAACTTGCCCGGATGGAAATCGAAGTCGGTCAGTCTCACCAGGTCCGAAGATCTCATTCGTCTATGAATTCGGGCGCCATGCAGATTGGCTGTCATGAAGCGTCTTTTCTGCAGTTGACATAATAGTGGTCGGGCCGCTTGCAAGATATCGCATTGACGGTGAGGGTGCAGAAATAAGTGACAACGGATGAGGCCATAAACGTTGCGGATCATTCGAAATAGTTTCATAACGCGGTGAAATCGCTCCGATTTTTGCCACGTCCCGGCTGAATGATGTCGGCGAATGGGGTACTTCTCCTATGCACGATCGTGATCAATACAAGTGATCATCGACATGTTCGTTGCGTCGCTGTGAAACACGACACTGAACTCCGTTCCTTTCGTCCCACGCTTCGAGCGCATCGGTCGGATAGTGGACGGCCTTGTCGATTTTGACGAACGAAGGGGCAATTTTCATGGCTTGTCCTTCTTCCCAGAAAGGCAAGCGGATCGTAGACTAGTGGTCCGGACCCAAATAAGCCACCAAGTTATTGCAGCAACGAGGAAGATACCGGCAAAGAAGTTCCCGTCAGTTTGTCGTAGAACATCGCCATGCGATGGAAGTCCATGGCTTCGCATTCAGCCAGTGCGGATGTCAGCCTCGGTCGCCAGCAGACGCCGCAGCAGATCGAGTTGACGCTGCGCAAGGTCGGCAATGCCATCTCTGTGGGAATCGCGCATGTGTCGCAGCGACCAGCGGTCCATCGCCTGCAGGACGGCGAATACAAGTTCGCCCTGGAGCGATGCCGGTAAGTCGTGGCGCACTGCGCCGCAGTCGCGACCAACGGCGAGCACGCGATCGACCCAGTCCGTGACGCCCGCCAGCACGCGCTGCAACGCTGCCCCTCGCTCGGCGGACAGGTCCGGCAGATAGAACATCTTGCCAAAATCTGTATACCAGTCCTGTCTTGCCGACGCAGCAAGCGCCTGCGCCAAAAATCCTGCGATGAGGTCCCAGAAATCCGGTCCAGCCAGCGTCTCGGGCGCGGGCGCCTTCAAATCGGCGGCGAGTGCTGCCGAAGCGCCCTCAATGACGCGGTCGAAAAGCGCCTCCTTGGATCCGAAATAGTGGTAGAAGGAACTCTTGCTCATGCTGCAGTCACGAATGATTGCATTGAGCGACGCGCGCTCGAAACCGCAAGCAGCGAATTCGCGCGCCGCCCTCGCCAACAATCGCCTGTAGCGCTCAGGCGCCATCACACCGGGGATTCGCTTGTTCATCGGGTCAGCTTAAGAAACTGGACTGCTCGGTCCAAATGTCTTATACCTCATTGTGGACTCTGTGGTCCACAATGAGGTATCGCATGTTCATAGAGACGTCAATTGAGGATCAACTAGCAGCTCAGCGCGCCGATCGGCTACGTGTGCTTGTCGTCGGTGCTGGGGTCGCGGGGCTGACCCTGGCGCAATTGCTGCGACGGAGTGGGCTTAATCCGCTCTTGATCGAGCGCTCGTCGTCAAGCACCGAACCTGGCTACATGCTGGCGCTGATGCCGTTCGCCAATCAGGCGATCCGAGAGATCGGCGCGTGGGACGACTACGTTTCCCAAAGCGTACCCTTCCACCATTATCGCGTGCATGGCCGCCACGGGCAGTTGCTGCGCGAATACGAGATTGACACACTCCTCAACGTCGATGGCGAATATCTCGGCATCATGCGCGGAAGTCTGATGGAGGTGCTGTCCGGACAACGAGCGCCGATCTGCCGTGGCGCTACGCTAAAAGCGATGCTGCAGACGGCGGACATGGTTGAGGCGACTGTCCACAGCGAGGCCGGTGATGTTGAAGGGGTATTTGACGCCGTCATTTTCGCGGATGGACTGCATTCCGACGGGCGCGCAAAGCTGCTCGGGCCGCACCAGGTAGCGACCTTCGACACGGATTGGGCCGGCTGGGTCGCCTGGATGGACACCGACGCCGAGCACGCTAACCGTGGTGATGAAATCTGGGGCGATGGCTTCTTCGTCGGCATCTATCCCGTCAAAGATCAAGCAGGCGTGTTTGTCGGCGGTAACCGCGCCGACATGAGCGCAGGCTCCGCGACTTTTGTGAAACATATCCGAGCTCAGTTGCGCGCATCCGACCCATGGTTCGAGGGCGCGTTGACTCGCATCGAAACCAGCAACGACCTCTATTTCTGGAAACTGACTGACTGTCGCGCTGAACACTGGACGGTCGGCCGCACCGCACTGGTCGGCGACGCCGCCGCCGGCTTCCTGCCGACCGCCGGCATCGGCGCGGGAATGGCGATGGAATCGGCGACCATCCTTGCGCACTGCCTGCGCGATGTATCCCGCGACGGCGTGGCCGAGGCGTTGCGCACCTACGAACACGCGCAACGGCCCCGCGTCGAAGCGGCGCAAGACAATTCTCGCCAACTTGCAAAGTTGATGTTTCGCAAAAATAGCCTTCTTGCGGTCCTCCGCGACCTTGCCGTCCGGCTTCTGCCGCTGGGAACGGCGATCCGGCCCATTCGCAAGTTGCTCGACGAAAGCCCGCTGTCCTTGTGACGTCCGCGTCAAGCGCCATTGTCGTCAAGGCAGGCCAGATCGCCGAGGCGCTGGTCCGCCCTCGATCTGCTGATACGTGATGAACTCGGATATCTTCCGCTCAGCTCTGCAGGGGAGGGCTGCTCTTCCACTTGCAGAGCAAGCTCTAGGAGCGCACCAGCGTCGTCATCGCCACAAACCGCATGCAGCGATCTCGCTATATGGAAATCATCTGTCTTTCGACAGCACAAAGCTGCTGTTGTGGAGGATCGGAACGGTGATATGAGTTAGCATGGAAAATGATGATTCCCTCTTCCAGCCCGCCCCCAACATTGATGACGACGCAGCGATGATTGCGGATGCTGTTTTTTGCGTCGAAGCATTTACTGATAGCTTCAACATGCGCGACCTTGACGGAATGGACGCGCATTTGCACTTTCCCCATGTCATCCTGTCGGGTGAGAAGCTCATAATCTGGACAGAGCCAGGCAATCTTCCCGCGTCGTTCTTCGATGATCTTCACCACGACACCGGCTGGGTTGAAACTAGATACCAATGCAAGAACCCTGTTCTAGTCAGCCCACGCAAGGTTCATTTGGTCGTTGAATACACCCGCAATCGCGACGATGGCGCGGTCGCGAGCAGCCACCAAAACTTATGGATTGTTACGTTTGATGATGGCCGATGGGGTATCAAGCAACGATCCTACTAACCGGCCCGCAAAATCGCATTGCTCTTACTGCCTGAAAATCAGGTGTGCGCCAACATTCACCCACGGTACCACATGTCTGTGCGCGTTTATGTGACATTCCCTTGGCGGGTGTTAATGCAGAAATGCCCACGGAGCCCCCATATCTTGGAAACTGGAAACGACAGCCACCGCTTCAAAGCCAGCTCGACCGCCGTGGCACAGAAAGGAGGAGAAACGCCAACCCGTTGACCAAAGCCTGGCCAGATAACCATACTCAGAGATGGCTCACATCCCGGTGTTGACGACATTCGACTTTGATTGAGCTCAATCAGCCTCAGGGGGATACAATTTCCCAATTTTCCAATAGTTGCCGTTCCTCGCTCTCTTCGCAACATTCTGGCCATCTTCGAAAGCCAAAGCGCTGGCGCTTTTACCTACTTTCGCATCTCCTATCATTGGTGGCACGGCCGCTTCCAGTCGCTCGGCGAGCTCCAAGGCCGCCTCCCGCTTCCCGGCTCTAATCAAAAACACAAATCGCGAAATAGACTCCATACCAAGTATTCTCCTTCGATATTGCCGAGCGAAAGCGATCGGTGGTGCACACAAACGCTCCGTTAGAGGTGACGAGCATGCTTAAGTATACTACGGTTCGCCACCAATCGTTGTTAATTCAGTCTAATTTTCCTTAACGCATAGTTTCCTCATGTTTATCCATCAAAAACGCGCCATCTATTCGTTTTCATGTCAAAGGATACACATGGAAATACATCAACCCTGTCGACAAAGCTCGCACAAGTTTATGGTTTATCCTGGAAGATTGCCAAAACCGTCCTTAAGCGTGCGCATCAATGTGGAGGATGGAAGGTTCTTAAGATCAGCCGAACATTGTCTCGAACTGCTCCTGCTTCCGACTGGACAATCAGTATAAGCAGGTAGGCCCACGCAGAGGCTCGAAGATGGACTTATGTCTGACCATCCGCGTGTCGAAGTCATCACCGGCGAGGTACAAAGGATCGGGCCGCTTTCGAAAATAGTAAGGTCTCCGGCGATCAGCCAGGGGATCTGGCCGAAGAGTTGTGCGGCGAAATGGTCAGGGCCACGATCTCGAAACGGCGTGCTTTCCACCCGATAGGGCAACCCAGCCTCTTCCAACACCCATTTCACCCGCAGGTCGCACACGAGACCGCGCGGCAGTTCGGGCACCCAGTCGTATGTTGTCAGTATCAGGTCGGTCATCGATCAACTCCAAGGAAGACGGGAAGTTTGTAGAGAAGGCCGTTCCAGCCGTCCTCGTGACTTGTGCGGGCTTCTTCGTCAGGCAGGTGCTCATGGGTTAGGGTCAGCACGGTTCCTGCGTCGAATGGTTCAAGCCGGAATGTCACCAGCGATTTCGGGTTGGAGGCCCTGGGGCCCGATGCCGTCCGATCGGTCATGTTACTAAAGACCGGCGTGTCCGTTGTCGTGCCCGACCCATGCCGAAACGCCGTTCGCCAGATCCTTGTGGCATCTCGCGGAACGGTCGATATGATCGGAGTGCCGAAGCGGACATGGACGCGAGGCAATCTGTCATAATTTTCGAAGCGCGCGATGCATCAAGCCGCCTTAATGATTGCTGACATCGTGAAGGAGCCGTTGGGGAAAGAAGAGTGTTGGCGTTCTGCCATTCGATCCGGAATGGGATACATGCCTCGAAAGTAAAAGGCGTCGTCCGCGGCTTTACTCCGTGATTTTGGCATAAATCTTGAGATTGAAGTCGACTAGCTGCAGGAGGTTGTTGATCTTGACCACGAGGCAGCACGGTGTTGGTTTGTTTGATGGCTCACCCCGTTTTGAGTTTCGTTGTGGCTCGATAGTATATTCGAACCACAGCTTTGGATGACGTTTGGAGGGAAAGGTTCCAGAAAAATCGCAAGCGCCCGTGTGCCGATTCTGTCGGCAATACCGGCATGTTTGCAGAACCACGCGGTTGCAATCCAGGAAATCACAAGCGCATGATTCCGGATATTCATGCCGTTATGCATCCCGATCGAAATCGCGGTCAACCGTATACATCCAGTGGCGCATGTGATCGAGCAAGAGCGCGATGTCGTATTTCCATTCCAAAGCGAGTAGCCTGAGATCCATGGGACCAGAGTCCAGGCGCGTTTGGAGCGTTGTTTTAAGATCGGCGAGCTCGTCTGCGGTTGGTGAGTGCTGCGATGGACGCTTCGGTTGCCCTGCACGCGACAAGCGCTTGGCAAACAGCTCTAAATCGGTCTTCGTTTCGATGATCGTCTCTACCATCAAACCATCCTCCTAACACACGATATAATTCAATATCGTGTTCGAAACGTTGTTGCGTTCCAGCGTCTTTGGTGTGCGGGTGCTACGGTATCCCGATGAATTCGGGCTACCTCCGGTATTTCCTTCAAGTACATAGCGCTGAGCGACAGCATTGCCGCGTTCACCTTCGCTTACCGAACTTGCTGAAGGCGATAAGCGCTTGGTCTAAGGCCGCATACTGACTGCCGATCTTGACGGCCAGAGATGCCGGATGCGGATCGGCCGGCATGGAATTTCGTAACAACTTCACGCGCTCTGCGGATTTGGTGTGATTACTGCGTAGCTTCTGACAACTGCCACGTGCGACCATTGAGGCGAATGCATTGGCTAGCTCGCGGCCGAGTGCATATGCCGACATTGCACGCAGTCTCCCTGGCATAAGTACCTTGGTCCGAATCAGATCTGCTAATATAGTGGTGCGCGATATTTGGAGGTCCGATGGCCGATCAAAAGCCTCATTTCGCACATTTTGCCGTCCACACGAAGGCAGTTCCGGACGCTCATTCTGCTGCCCAGGTGGGCGCGCTCTGCTTCCGCGGCACCGCAATCGGTCAAATCGAGGTTCTTTTGATCACCACACGTGAGACCCGTCGGTGGACGATACCCAAAGGTTGGCCAATCAAGGGGCTGAAACCCCATGCGGTGGCCGAGCGCGAAGCCTGGGAAGAGGCTGGAATCAAAGGCAAGGCGAAAAAGAAGCCCTGTGGCTACTATACCTATTTGAAGCGACTGGCCGACAGCAGAACAATACCAGCTGTAGTCGAAGTATATGCCTTGGAGGTCAAGGAGGCCTGCAACAAGTTTCCTGAGATCGGCCAACGCGTACTAATCTGGCTGCCGCCGGTCGAGGCGGCATTGCAGGTTCCAGAGCCCGAACTGAAAGGGTTGCTGGCGTCTTTCAACGACAGGGCGCTAATCGACAACAACGTATTTTCCATCAGACCCTGAATTCTCTTGAGTATCGTCGAGCGGTGTCATGACGTGCTGCGCCGCCGATCCTTCTATGCTGGTAGCCGCGCGGCTTACGCCACTTGGAGCAGGTTTCTTTCCTAGTCATGTCGGGTCGCCATGGGGTTGACATCATGGTACCTCCACTTCCATGGCCACTACTTTGCCGAGCCTATAAGCCCGCGCGTTACTTAACGCTTACGTCTCGCGCTGCAGCTCCAGATCGATCGGGAGACAACCGGTCGAAACCGGCGACCGGCAGCTATCCGATGGCTGGTCCTCGGAATCGGACAGCCTTAAATCCATGCCAAGTCGGTCATTCCAAGCGGCAATGCGGATTTCCGCCATTGAGGAATTTCAGGCTGATAGCGCTTGTAAAAGCAGGGTTGGCGGTTCGAGCTTGGTTCAAGAGCTAAACAGTCCACTTCGCGCGGTGTCGCCGCGCGTGAGTGGTTGCGCTTCAGGTCACGGCTGTGCGAAGGCCAAAGCGTGGGGCTCGCCAAGCTTCGGCTCGCAGGACATCTTCAAGTATTTCAGCCGCCCTTAGTACGTCTTCGAAGCCAACATAAAGTGGGGTGAACCCGAAGCGCATGGTTGCGGGGGCACGAAAGTCACCGATGACGCCGCGCTCGATCAGCGCCTGCATGATTTCGTAGGAATGCGCGTGGGTGAAGGATACTTGGCTACCACGTCGCGCTGGATCCCGCGGCCCCTCCAAAGCGACCCCGTACCGGCCGCATTTTTCTTCCACCAACTGAATGAACAGTTCCGTCAGGAGAACGCTTTTTGTGCGCACTGCGTGCATATCGACATCGTCCCATATGCTCAGGGCGCCGCTCAATGCCCGCAAAGCCAATGCCGACTGTGTGCCGCACAAGAAGCGGCGGATGCCCTGACCAGGCGCGTAGCTGTGCTCGAAAGCAAAAGGTCGGGCATGGCCAAACCAGCCGCTCAATGGCTGGTTTATGGCGTCGTAATGCCGCGCCGCCGCATAGACGAAAGCGGGAGAACCTGGGCCGCCGTTCAGATATTTGTAAGTGCAGCCGACGGCGAAATCGGCGTTCGCTTTATCAAGAGATACCGGCAGCGCGCCCGCCGAATGACAGAGATCCCAAACCACGAGCGCGCCGGCATCCTGGGCCTTTTTCGTCAGTGCGGCCATGTCGCGCAATTCGCCGGACTTGTAGTTGACATGGTTGACGAGAACGACCGCCACGTCCGTGTCGATGAGGTCTTCAATCGATGGTGCGTCAATGCCTTCAAGACGCAATTTCGCGCCTGGGATCGATGAAATAGCGCCTTCCGCCATATAGAGATCAGTCGGGAAACTTGAGCCTTCCGCGACGACCACGCTCCGGCCGGGGCGCATGGCAATCGCTGCACGCAGCGCTTTGTAGATGTTGATCGATGTGGTGTCGGTTACCACAGTCTGACCTGGCGCAGCGCCAATCAGGCGACCGATACGGTCGCCGAGCTCGATTGGCAAATCATACCAACCGGCGGTGTTCCAGCTCCGAATAAGGCCCTGTGCCCACTCGTCCTCTGCGGCCTTCCTCAGCTCGGAAAAGACTGCGGGCGCTGCAGCGCCCAGCGAGTTTCCGTCGAGATAAGTCACTCCTTCCGGTAGGATGAAGCGCGCCCGAAAAGCACGCAGCGGATCGGCAATGTCCATCGCTTCGATGGCTGCAAGATCGGGAATTGTGTTCATGGTCTCGATTTCCTCCCTGATGCGAATGGCGCCGCGCCCCTCCTCAAAGGCGTGATCGCTGACAGATCATAGCTTCCGCCGATCGGTCGTCAAACAAAATATATAATTTTCTGGGTTCGGCTATTTAATATATAATCAAAGAAAAAATCGACTTTGATATATATATCATGAATTGCCGACGCGACGTTCAGCGCTATCAGCAATGAACGCTCAGGCGGCATCGGGAGCTGTGTGTTGCATGGCGCGGCGTTGCACTCAGCCGCGTTCACCCAATCTCCTGCTGGACCGTCTCATAGGTGCTCACGGTCAGGCCAATGTCCTCGACAAGAAGGGCAATTGCCTTATTCTCATCACGAGCAAGAGCGGCTTCCATCAGGGCTGTGTGGTGCGCCAAGTCTGAAGCCTTCTCGAGCAGTGCGGAATATTGTTGTTCGTCGAGGTGCTTAGGGCCTCTCCCGGCGAGGCTTGGAGAGAAAAAGAGATTCCGCTGATGGCGATGCAACTGAACGTAGATCTGAACGAGGAAGCGCTTTAGCCAGATCGACGGACTTCCATTCAAGAGCGCATGATGAAACGTGTCATGCCGTTCTTCCCATCGCGCAAGTTCCTTTTCCGATAGGTTCGCGCGTAGGGGTTCTGCCTGTGCGAAACCATAATGAGCGGCGACCAACTGCTGCTCCCAGCTATCATCGCCAAGTCGAATGGCCTCCCGCAACAGATCGGTCTCCACCGTCGCGCGCGCCTTCTGCAAGTCGAGCAGTTCGGCATGTGAGACGCTGGCAACGCGATAACCGCGGTTGTGCGAGAATGTTACGAGTCGCTCTGCTTCAAGCCGAGACAATGCCTCGCGAAGCGGCGTCATTCCAAGGCCATAACGCTCGCGCAGCGATGGAATGGTCAGCGGCAGCTCGGGCGCAAGATGGGCGTCGAGGATATCACGCCTGAGGCGGGCGAAGGCTTCCTCCATCTTCGATGTTGACGCGGCTTCCTTGCCGTTCAATCCACTCTTCGCATCCATATCACTCTCCAGATCATATATGATTCATGCGAATATATATAATTGTTGCGCACCGTTTAGGATACTGCTATTTATCATATACGATCTGGTCAATTATCGATGATTATGATCGAGCGACAGTCGGGGTGCTGGCCTGCGGGAGTGGGGCGATACGTGGAGGTGCCGACAAGCGAGCGGTCGCGATAGACGATAGGTGATCGTCGCTCTGGCTGGCTCCACGACATATCGCGGTGGGAGCAAAACCAGTGTCTCACTGTCAATGAACATACGGTTCGGTCGCACTGCGCCGGACCGCGACACTTCAGGAGGAGGAAGAAGATGTCATCGCAATATCCCGGCAAGCGTCGGATTTATATGGCAGTTGGTACTGTGCTGGCAGGATTGACCCTGTTTGGCGCTGGCGCGCACAGGACGGAAGCAGCTTCCGCAGCAAGTACCGGCGAGGCAGCTAATGTTGGATTCAACAGCGCCGCTCCGCTTGCCAAGCTGGTGCCGGACGCATTTCAAAAGAAGGGCATGCTCACTGTAGCCACCCAGCCCGATTTCGAGCCGGCCAATTTCACGCCGATCGGCGAGACTGGCATAAAGGGATACAATGTCGATCTCATGGAGGCGATGGCGGCGAAGCTCGGCCTGCCGGTTCAATGGGAGAAAGTACCATTCGACCAGATCCTGATCGGCATGCAGAGCAAGAAGTTCGATGCCGCCATAGCGGGCATGACGGACCGCAAGTCGCGCCAGGCGCAGGTTGACTTCATCGACTATCAGCTGGCCGGTTCGGTCTTCATGGTCGCCAAGGGGAATCCAAAGGGAATAACTGGCGCACCGGATGGAGGCTGCGGCATAACTGTTGGCGACGTAAAGGGTAGCGACGCGCAGCGATTGGTCGATCAGATGGTTGCAGCCTGTACCGCCAAAGGCAAGGAGGCCACGAAGCTGGTCTTATACCCGACGGGCGGCGACAAGATTCTCGCTCTCACCTCCGGTCGCACCGACGCAATGATATGGCCGGACCTGGCGATGTCTGTCCTCCAGCGTCAGGTCGGAGATGTGCTCGATTCCACACCGATCGATTTTGAACCGAAGGTGTATCTGGGGATGACGTTCAGCAAGGATGAACCGGCTCTTCGCGATGCCTTTGTTGCCGCGCTGAAGGCAATCCACGAAGACGGTACCTATGACCAGATTCTCGCTAAGTGGGATGTCCAAGTCATCAAGCTCGATGCCTACGGCGTCAACCTGGCGAAGGACTGACTCCAATGACCGACTCACACGGCGATGGGATCGATCCCCGCCGGCCCCAGCTGGCCGCCGCTCATTACGTGCGGCGGCCAGGCGAGGAGCCAGCAAAACACGAGGCGCCGATCCGCGCGAAACGACGGACAAGTTATAGTCAGATCGTCACTGCGCTCGCCTTTGTGGCGTTGCTGTCGATGTTCGTCATAACGCAGGCGAACAACCCTCGGATAGAATGGGGCGTCACCGCTCAATATATCTTCCACCCGGTGGTCCTGGGCGGGATCGGCGTGACGATCCAGCTATCGGTGATCGCGATGCTTTGCTCTATCGTGCTGGCCTTCGCCGTTGCCCTGATGATCCAGAGCCAGAACAAGGTAGCAAGCGTTCTCGGGCGCGTATACGTCTGGTTTTTCCGCGGCGTGCCCATGCTGGTGCAGGTGCTGCTCTGGTATAATCTCGCCATCCTTTTCCCGACGATCTTTGGATACGACACCAACAAGCTCATCTCCGGCTTCACGGCCGGCCTCATCGCTCTTTCCCTGGCCGAGTCTGGCTATATGGCCGAGATCATCCGCGCAGGCCTCATGTCAGTTCCCGCCGGCCAGACCGATGCAGCCATGAGCATGGGGCTGACACGGGGTCAGGCTTTGCGGCGGATCGTTCTGCCACAGAGCATTAGGGTGATCATCCCGCCGACCGGCAATCAGTTCATTGGCATGCTGAAGGCGAGCTCGCTCGTCTCGGTCATCGGCGGTAGCGATCTTCTCACCAGAGTTCAGCTCATCTACGGCCAGAATTTCAAGATCCTGCCGCTGCTGATCGTTGCAGTGCTTTGGTACCTGGTGCTCGTCACTGTCGCCGGCATCGGACAGCATTTCCTGGAGAAACGCTTCAATGCCTCTCAGGTTAGAGCGCAACAAACGCGCAAGACGGCACACCGCCAGCAAGCGGAGCAGCCCCGCATTGCGGCCAATGGAGGCGCGGCATGATAGGCGCGGCGACAACGAATACGATGCTCAAAATCGAGGGCGTAAACAAATGGCTCGGCGACAACCATGTTCTGCGGGGCGTCGACATCACGGTACGTACTGGTGAAATCGTGTGCGTGCTTGGTCCTTCCGGATCAGGCAAGAGCACACTGCTGCGCTGCATCAATCACCTCGACCCGGTCGACGGTGGCGTCATCGAGGTCGAGGGCAAGCGCATCGGCTACGAGCTTCGCGGTGGCGTCCTTTATGAGCAGGACGAGCAGGCTGTCGCAAAGGCTCGGCAACGCATCGGGATGGTGTTTCAGCATTTCAACTTGTTCGGCCATATGACGGCGTTGGAGAATGTCATCTATGGTCCGGTGAAAATCCTGAAAAGGCCGCGCCGGGAGAGCATCGACAAGGCGCGCGGCATGCTGGCACTTGTCGGGATCTCGGAGCGCGCCGAGGCTTACCCGAGCCAGCTTTCCGGCGGTCAGCAACAGCGTGTCGCCATCGCCCGGGCTCTTGCGATGGAGCCACGACTCATGATGTTCGATGAGCCCACCAGCGCATTGGACCCCGAGCTCGTGGGCGAGGTTCTCGCGACGATGCGGAAAGTCGCCGATGAGGGCATGACCATGCTCGTCGTGACGCATGAGATCGGCTTTGCGCGCGACGTGGCCGACCGGGTCGTGTTCATGGACCAGGGACGTGTGGTCGAGGACGGGCCGGCACGCGATGTGCTCGACAATCCGGCCCACGAACGCACCGCGAGCTTCCTGCGCCACGTTCGCTGAACCCGCAAACAAATTAACTTCGTTCCAAACGCCGATCGTCCCAACGACCGACAGACAAGGAGTCTATTGATGACTGACCAGCACTTCAGGCTAACCAACGTGCGTCCGTGGGGTGTCGACCCCGTGGATATTGCCATTAAGGACGGGTACATTACAGACATCCGCCCTGCCGCCGCAGCGGCTGCTGCCGGGGATGTCGACGGCGGCGGTCTTCTTGCTTTGCCCGGCTTCATCAACACCCATTCACATGTCGACAAGAGCTGGTGGGGCCAGCCTTGGGTCTCCTACACCTATTCCGACCATCCGACCGTAGAGGGCTGGATCGCCAACGAGCGCGCCCAGCGCAGCAAATACAACATCCCGAGTGCTTCCTCCACGGCTGCCGTATTGCGCGAGTTTCTCCGGCACGGGACGACAGCGACACGTACGCATATCGATATCGATCTCGATATCGGGCTGCGAGGCCTGGAATGCGTCAAGGCCGCGCTGAAGGAAGTCGGTGACGCCATTCAGGTGAAAACCGTTGCTTTCCCGCAGGACGGTGTGTTGCGCCGACCCGGCGTGTTGAAGCTCCTCGATGAGGCGGCACAAGCTGGTGTGGACTATATTGGTGCTCTCGATCCGGGCACGATTGACCGCGACGTCGAGGGACAGCTGGATGAGCTCTTCGATATTGCCGTGACCCGCGGTGTCGGGCTTGACCTGCACTTACACGACTTTGGTTCGCTCGGCGTTTATGAATTCCGTCAGGTCATGCGGCGCACGATCGACGCTGGGCTGCAGGGGCGCGTGAACATCTCGCATGGCTTTGTCCTCGGCACGCTGCCGCAAGCCGTTCAGGCCGAGATTGTCGAAGGGCTAGCCGAGGCAGGTGTCTCGTGGACGACCGTTGCGATGGGAGGGACCGCGCCGCTTCCATGGCAAGGGATGCAGAAGCACTCCGTGCCGCTGGGACTCGGTACGGATGGCATCCGCGATCTGTGGTCTCCCTTCGGAGATGGTGATCTGTTGCGCATCGCGTTCCAGTTCGCCAGGCTGCATGGGCTCCGCCACGACGACAAGCTGATTGCAGCGGTAGACTTGGCGACGCGTGGCGGCGCACACTTTGTCGGACGTAGTGTGCACGATCTGGTCGTGGGCGCGCGTGCCGATATCGTGCTCCTGGACGCAGAGAATGTTCCCGACGCATTGGTGCGCTGCCCGCCGCGACGGCTCGTGCTTTCTGGCGGTCGCGTGGTCGCCCGCAATGGCGAGATCCTGATCTGATTTGACTGGAGCAATCGACGGATGATGCCCGGGAAGCTGGATATCGCGCAATCCAGCTTCCCCGACCAATTTAGGCCCGATCCTCGACGTTCGCAAACGCGGTTGGAACGGCATAGCTGGGGATCGTCTGGGTCCGGAAACCCAGCAGATTTCAGCGGGCGCGGGGGCGAGGGGACGCCGATCTAGGCCGTGATAGCGTCCGCAACCACAAGACAATTCAATGTCCGCGGAGCTCGCGTTCCTGCCTTATACGTTGCAAACAAAAGGCGCTTTGCTGTCCACGCTATTGGATACACCCGGCCGCGCCTAGACGTTGCCGGGTGGCATGTTTCGCGTTTCAATCGCCGCACCGGCGAGCTCTTAGCTTCGCCAGTTCTTCGCGCGAGCCGTTGGTAGCCCGAAACAGCACCGCACCGGCAACCGCAACGGCATCGTTCAGCTCCTTCCCTGTCACGAGATCACGCCTATCCTTGCCGGTTAGCAAAAATCGCAACGCCGATGAGGGTCGTTCAAAGCCCGCGAGCAAGCGGAATGCGGGAATTCCTCGTTCAGCGAAATTGACATGATCAGAATTGTTTTTCGTCGGCTCGAAGATCTGTAGATCCCGATCGGCATAATTGGCCGCTTCGATGAGGAAAGCGGGAAGTGTCTCGAAATCGGATGTGAGCGCCGTAAGCACATGGTCCCCGGCGATGGCGTCCAGATTGATATTGAGGACGATATTGTCGAGGTCGCGCTGCGAAAGGGAGTCAAGCCAACGGATCGAGTCTCCGAGATCCCATTCCTCCGCCGAGAAAGCACAGAAGCCGAACGTTCTGTGCAAGAGGGTATCGTCACTGGCAACTGCTCGGGCCAGTGCGACGATACCTGCAAGGCTTCCCAGGTTCGGTGAGCCATGATGGCGCCGCTTGATCGGCACCTGCCTCTCTGAATGGGGAAATCTATTGAGAATCGCATCGATGTTATGAAATGGGGCTCTGTTGCAATAAAATCCGTGGTCTTGAGAAGGCCCGAAGTTCTCTGCCGTCTGGCGGCCCGCCCCTCGATATTTTGAGTGAGCAGGATGCGCAACTTCAGCGCAAGTGATAGACAGTCCCACTGCTGGACGCTAATTGATAGCCAGAACTTTAGAGTGTCTTGGCAGCGACGCGCTCGCCGAGGCTGTGCCGATGTAGCGGGGCTGGGTGAGAAGAAGATCTGCTATTGCTATTGGGGCATTCCTTGCGATCCTCGCTAGCATCCTGCCACTAATTGGATTGTCCGGAATACAGCAACGACGTGCCGCACAGGTCCGGCGAGGTTATGTTGCCGACTTCGCATCCCGGCCTGCAATGCGCGCAGAGCGAACATTGGACAATGCGAAACAGGCGCTCAATAGCGCTCAAATGAAAGACGTAACAGACTGTCCCCCTGAGCATCGGCCGCAAATGGGGCGGTGGTCGCGGATAGTGATATTTCACTGCAACGTCTATTTAGAGCATAGCACGACACGAGCTAATCAGGCATGGCCCCGGGGCATCCTCGCGCTTCTCAAAGTTTCCGAACTGGATGGCTTTAGTGGGAGTTGCCTGATCGGGATGAACGAAATCGATTGCAAAATTGG
>NZ_JBIVSO010000032.1:0-20813 GCF_044756305.1 Rhizobium sp. NPDC092011 | reverse complement strand
TGCACGAAATCCAACGAAATTTACGAAATCCAGCGGCTTTGCCGTAATTTTTGATGCAACATGATCCGGATCGTCGATCTGGCAGCTAACAGGAGAAGGGCTGTCATATAAATCGCAAAATCCCGTTATTGCGATGTAAAGATGAGCAGCCAGCTAGCGAGGGACTCCAATCTCCTTTTTTAAATCGAATCTACAAAATGAGATAAAGGCTAATCGATTTTAATTTTTGGATCGAAAAATTTTTGTTGCAGCGCGAAGAGAATCCCATTTTGCTCCTTAACACAGCTTCGTTAGTTTTAGGGCAGGTTCGATAACGACTTCGTTTCCGCTCACAGATAAACGCAACCTCGATGAACCGTTAAAGCACCTGAGTGCACACCGTCTGTTCTGTCCGGGAAATTGCGCTATTACAATCAAAACACATGTTGTGCATGTTTCTTCCTGCCTTTCATACGCGCTTGGAACCGCTCGGACCGCCTGGTAGGCGATTTGTATATTCGATGCGCCATCTCGACTTTAACGACCACCTGGCATCATAGCGACGCCCGTCGCGATCTGCTCAAATCACTTTGTACCGATCTTTCTGCTCGTACCGTTTGAGATTCGGGACCTCGTCCTGGATTGCTAAAGAATGCATGGAGCGGCCCCCGAGCCGAGAGACTTCTTCGATCACGAGGGTTGCGCGACAATGGCTGTGATCGTTGGTCCGCGTGATGTTTCGTGATGATCCGGTCGCAGGTTCGTGTCTGTGGCTCGTTGGAACGCTCTCATGCGTGACTTGCCCCTTGATGAACCGGTATGGTTCACAGATAAAGTTCGGCATTATGACTGCATTTTCCGTGCGTGTTTCGGGCGAAACGGCCAGTAAGATCACTCAGTTCGCGGAAAAGCTCGATCGCTCCCGCTCATATATGGTCGCCCAGGCATCGAGGATTACTTCGCTCGCGAAGAGTGGCAGATTGCCCAGATCAAGGCCGGGTCGGCTGAGGCCAATCGGGATGAATTCGCCAACAGCGACGAGGTGGCGGAGGTTGTTGGAAATACATCAACTCTGTTCGTCAATTCTGAGCGAAAGGCGTGCCTGTTGGACGGCAAGAGCACTACGGCGGCTCGATGAGATCGGTGCGCTATTCAGAAGTATAATCCAAACGTCGCGCCGACTGACAAAATCCGCTGACGTTATCGTCACCGGCGTCGGTCCGCCATTACTTGGGTGACCGTTTTGGGGGAAACGCTCGTCGTGGTAGAGGAGACGGGATCACTGGCGGGGAAGCTCGTTTCCAGACCTTCTTCGAGCTCGGCTTCAAGCATGTGCGAATCCTTAGCGGAACGGGCGCTCCGGACGGGTTCCAGACCCCTGCTTCCGGCATCGAAGTTGCCTTTGCTCAAGACATCGTACCAGTTGATGCTGCCGCCTTCTTCCGGCGCGCAGTCGCAAGCGGCAAGCTGAGCCATAAGGGCTTTGGCGTGAACGATCGCCTCCGAACGGTCAAGGATTTTGTCTTTGGAGCTGAAGGTCACCGATATGAATTCCCCGTCGTCACCGAGGAAATCCACGGTGGTCGACCCATTCTTCAGCGCGTTGTGTGTCTCAATAACCATCATGTCATCTCTCCTCAAACATCTCCGAGAAGAACTCACGACAATGGCATCGGTTCCCGCCAGCCGTCGGGCGGACGAAGTGTCTCCGGCTTTGTGCGGACAAGGTACCGGACCTTCCGGCCGACAGGATCAGGCGGCAGATCCCGCCATATCGCCTAAACAGCCGGTCGTCGTCATCTCAAGGAGCGGCTCCAAACGCTGGGTGTCGGCGGCTGACGCCATGGCACGGAAGGTGGGCGTTCGCGTCGGCATGAAAGCGGCCCAGGCACAGGCCCTGTTCGGCGGCCTTCTCATGATCGACGCCGATCCCGCAGCCGATGCCATCGCTCTCGAACGGATCACGCTATGGGCGCTCACGCAGTATTCTCCGATTGTCGCCATGGACGGTGTCGATGGGATCGTCATGGATACGGAAGGCGCGGATCATCTGCAGGGTGGCGAGTTGCCGATGCTGACCGGGATTGCCAACCGGTTCCGGGCGAGGGGGCTTGCGACCCATGTGGCGATCGCCGACACATGGGGGGCGGCTCATGCTTGCGCCCGTGCCATCAACCGGGAGATCGTCATCATCCCACCTGGAGAGGCCGTTCGCGCGGTCGAACATCTGCCGATTTCCCGGCTGCGGCTGCCGGACAAGATCGTCGGGGATCTGCGGACGCTGGGTTTCAAGACGATCGGGGAACTGTCGGCAACGCCGCGTGCACCATTGGCTCTTCGCTTCGGTCCCGAAATCGGCAGGCGGCTCGACCAGATGTTCGGCCGGCTGCCGGAACCTATTGACCCGATCCGGACGCCCGAACTGATCGAAGTCAGTCGCTCCTTTGCGGAACCCATCGGTGCAGCGGAAACCATCAACAAATATGTCGGACGTCTGATCGTGCAGCTTGTCGCCGAGCTGCAGCGCAAGGGGCTGGGGGGACGGCGGACCGACCTCATCGTCGAGAAGTTCGATGGCATCAGGCAGGCCATCCGGGCGGGAACCGCCAAGCCAGCCCGTGAGAGGCGGCTGCCACCTCACGGAGGTGAGCAGCTCTCGACTGCGGCGCCAACCCGGAAAGCTGGACCGAGATCTTCGCACACTTATGGGAAATCGAGGAGGACGGGCGCACATCCTGTCCGGCAAGTTCGCGGAGATTGTTCGCAAAGTGTCGGAACATGTGAAGCTCGACGAATCCACCAAACTGACATTCGAGGTTAGTGACGGCTTACGGCTGATGCAGCTTTATCAGGCGAGTTACCCCGGTCTCCGGGTCGACCAGGTGCATATCAAACTCGCTCCACGACCGGCAAACTGCAAATCGGCGATCGCTGGCTTGCGGAAGAAACCAGAAAAGATGTTAGCTGTTGCCGTTAGAAGTGGGAAAGACCGCATCGACGGAGCCTAGTTGCTAAGCCAGAACAACTATTCGAGCGATTGGTTGAGTAGCTTTTTTCACAAAGAATGGTCGTACCGATGACTGGAGCTGCCAAGACAGTATTTCCTGCAGCCTCCATGCCTGACCGCGACTGGTGGGCGGCGCTTTGGCCCGATCCAGGAGGCATTGTCCAGCAGCTCGGCATCGAGCCCGATATGACCGTCCTTGACCTCTGCTGTGGCGACGGCTATTTCACCGCGCCGCTGGCGAAGCGCGTTAGCGGCAAGGTCTATGCGCTCGATTTTGATCCAGCGATGATCGATCAGGCCAGAGCCGAGGTCGTCCGGCAAGGGCATCGGTTTTGCAGCGGATTTGCGCAGACGCGCGGGAGCTCACAAACCTGTTTTCCGAGCCGGTCGACTATGTCCTGATAGCCAATACATTCCACGGGGTGCCCGATCAGGTCGGCCTTGTCCGTTCGGCAAAGGCCGTGCTCAGGCCTCAGGGTTTGTTCGGCATCGTGAACTGGCATGCCTTGCCGCGTGAGGAGACGACCGTGCCCGGCCTGCCGCGTGGTCCGCGAACCGACATGCGTATGTCCCCTGAAGCCGTCAGTGCCGTTATCGAGCCGGAAGGTTTTCGAACCGTGCGGATCATCGACCTTCCACCGTATCACTATGGGACCGTATTCTCGGCACGCACTCGAGGTAGATGATCTGCCGAGCAAGATGTGGATGCCGTCGACGCTGCTGACATTGGTCGTCAATCCGGCGGTTTGCCGCAGCATCCGCTACGAACCGAATTCGTTCACACTGGTCGTGTCGTTCCTATAACTTACTTATAAAGCTGGTCCGCTATCGAGCTCGAAAACTTGCTCCGGGCAGGTTACCCAAGGCCTCAGCGTCGGCCCTATTTTCCGGCGGCATCGAGGTCACTATGTCACGCGGACTGTTCGCGCTCGTCGTTCAACTCCTGATATGCGTCGCGACGGCATTTCTTGGCATATGGCCGCTGATGCGGCCGAAGAACTTCCAAGGCTTCGTGCGTGAGAATTTCGGCATCCTTCCGCCTGTGAAGCCCGGAATCCGACCGACACCCATCATCATCAGGCTCTCCTCCATCTATCTGCTCTGGTATTCCTATTTTCTGGCGAGCGCCTATTGGGCCGAAATATCTGCGTTGGCGCATATCGTCGCTCGGCTCGTTGGCAAAGCTTGGGCTGCTCAATAACTGGAATTGCTTCCGGATCGGCAGCCTCGATCCGAATGCCATTCCGTCTACCGGGTCTCGGCTTTCACACCCACCTCACACACTGCGATTGGCGCACGAGAATGGATGCCCGGCATCCAAGGCTGCAATCTTCCGCGCATCGATGAGACGGAGGAAGCCGAGGGATAGCAGGGCTTCTTTGATGGGGCGGTCCGTGCTGAGAGGTCATGCCCTTCGCGACGCCCGACAACCGAGTGTCACCGCTCGTGGTCGGGCGGCGTAGGACGGCGTCAGATGCCGGCACGCTCACTTCTGGATCGTCATGAGCAGGTGGACGTCAGGTCGATATTGAATCAGCAGCGGCACGGTGCAACATTCCGACGCGCATCGCCAACCAAGGACCCAGCATGAAATCGCTCAAGTTTGCTTTATCGATATTTGCAATCCTGCTGATTTTGGCGGGTCTGATTTGGGCTGCGCAAGGAAGTGGCTACTTTCCCTATCCGGCCGAGAGCTTCATGATTAACGAGACGAAATGGGTTTCTCGCGGTGTGATGACGGCGGTTCTTGGGATTGTATTGTTGTTTCTGGCTCGACGTTTTTAAAGCAAGCCACCACGATGCACCCGTTTTGTGCGAATAGACTTCGGAGAACTCGCCGGTTTGTCCGCGCGCCAGCAATCGACAAGGCTAAGATGTTCGAGGCTGCTGACGATCTATGCGGTCATGGAAGACGGCAACGCGGCTTCCATTTTCCCTCCCAAAAGAGCTTTTTGGTCACAACAGCGTGATGAAGAGCCATAAATCACGGCGTCTCCTGAACGCCTTGTTTTGGTAAAGATTTGCCACATAATGGCCAGTGCTATGAAAGATTGGTCGGTTCGGCAGCTTTTTGCGGTTTTGCTCGCGGTCTTCGTGACGGTAAGCATGAACGCGTCTGTCGTTCAGGCGAACGACATGGCGGTGAAGATGGCGACCGCATCCGATATGGCCGTTGCTGGCCATGGCGATTGCAATGGCTGTGCCGGCGATGCCGGCAAGACCAAAGCAATGGTCTGTACCTTTGCGTGCGTGACACCGGCGACGGCGATCCCGCAAATTGATCCGCTGGTCGAGATCTCCACTCCGGCCAAGCTCGGCCTGCCAAGAGCGGCTTTGCTGTTTGGCACCACATTGCCTCCCGATCCCTATCCGCCTCGATCCACCAACATCGGTTGATCGTCGCCCGGCCATATCAGACCGACGGCGAAAACAGAACGTGTCCGCGTGTGCATTCACACATGTGGTGGATCGTCGAAATCTCATCCTGATCCAACGGCAGCAAAGCCGACGCGTTCCGTCATACAATCTGGTCACGGAAGGCCCTAAAAGTGCCAGTCAATTCCCATTATCATCTATCGCGTCGGGGGCTGCTCCTGGCGGGAGCCGGACTGTCCCTGGCAGCGTCATTGCGCGCTCTGCGGACATCCGCGGCAACTGAGACTAACGACTACAGCATCACCGCGGCTCCCGCGAAAGCAAATCTGCGTGGCAGCGACCGCCCCACAACGGATGTCTGGGCCTATAGCGCCAGCATACCGGGGCCTGTTCTCCGTCTGAAGCAGGGAAAGCCTGCCCGGATCATCGTCGCGAATGGGCTCAACGAAAACACCACGGTTCATTGCCACGGCATCAGGCTGCCAATCGCCATGGACGGTGTTCCCGGCCTGACACAGCCGCCGATCCAGCCCGGCGGAACCTTTGCCTATGCCTTCACGCCGCCGGATGCCGGGACGTTCTGGTACCATTCTCATACGAACAGCCTGGAACAACTGGGGCGGGGTCTTAGCGGCGTTTTGATCGTCGAGGAACCAGAACCTGTCGCCGTTGATCGCGAATTGATCTGGATGATTGCCGACTGGCGACTAGGCTCCGATGGAACCATCGCGACAGGATTCGACAACTCCATGGAAGCCGCCATGGCCGGACGGACGGGCGGAACTATAACGCTGAACGGCACATCGCCCGCTGACCAGTCTGTCAGGGCCGGAGAACGAATTCGGCTGCGGCTGGTCAATGGCGCATTGGCCCGTATGATCGCTCTGCGCTTCGAGGGGCACCGACCGATCATCGTCGCGGTCGACGGGCAACCCTGCGACCCGCATGAGCCGGAAGACGGTCGACTTCTTCTTGGCCCCGCCATGCGCATGGATGTCGTGATCGACATGCATGGTGAACCGGGCCAACGCTTCGCCGTCGTCGACGATATCTACAATGGCCTTTCCTATACGCTGACCAACCTGCGCTACCGGGACGATGCGCCCCTGCGCATCCATGCCTCCGAGGCGCCGATAGCCCTGCCGCGGAATCCGCTGCCAGAACCGGACCTGCAAGATGCCGAACGTCACGACATCGTGCTGCAGGGCGGCATGATGGGTGCCGGTATGATGAGCGGTCTCGGCGGCATGCACGGCATGGCGACTCCGGGAATGAACGGCCAGGCGGCCTGGGCCATCAACGGCATGTCCATGACCGGCGACGGTGAAGCGGGCATGGCTCCGTTGCTGACCTTTCGTCGCGGTCAGAGTGTGGTCCTCAAGCTTCGAAACGAAACGGCCTGGTGGCACCCGATGCATTTCCACGGCCACAGCTTGCGTGTGCTGACCCGCCATGGCGTCGCCGTGCCACATCGCCAATGGCAGGACACCGTCCTGCTTGCTCCCCGAGATGAAGTGGAATGCGCCTTCGTCGCCGACAATCCCGGCGACTGGATGCTGCATTGCCACGTCATGGACCATCAGATGGCAGGCCTGATGACCATCCTTCGCGTTGCCTGACCTTTTTCAACCCAGATTACCAAAGGAGACTGAAATGAAGAAACTCTTCCACCTGGCGACCTTCGCCACCTTGGTCACGATGCCGCTGCCAGCGCTCGCGGCGCCGATCGAGGCCGTCATGTACAAGAACCCGAGCTGCAGTTGCTGCGAGACCTATGCCGCCTACCTCGAACAGAACGGCTTCAAGGTCGAACTCAAGCCCACGAACGATCTGACCCAGGTCAGCATGAATGCGGGTGTTCCGGAACAACTCCAGGGCTGCCACACGATCAAGGTCGGCGGCTACGTCGTCGACGGCTTCGTTCCCGTGGACGTCGTCAAGAAGATGCTGACGGAACATCCTCCGATCACCGGCATCTCGTTGCCCGGCATGCCGATGGGCTCGCCCGGCATGGGTGGCACGAAGACAGAACCGTTCACCGTCTATGCCTTCACCAAGGACGGCAAGGCACCGACGGTCTACGCGGTCGAATGACAGGAGGATCGGACATGACAAGCATCGTCAATTCCAGAGCGAGCAGCGTCAGGCGATTGATCGCGTTCGACGCCCTCCGCTCCGTCCGTCGCAAGTTCATCCTGCTCGGCGCCGCCGCACTGGCAATCAGCCTCCTCCTGTCCTGGAACTGGTTGGTGGCGGCCGGGCTGGCGTCATTGCTCCTTACCGCATTGCCCTGCGTCGTCATGTGCGCGGCAGGGCTGTGCATGAGCAAAATGTCCAAGGGGTCGCAGACACCAAACACGATCAACCTGCCGGACGCATCCATCAATGCCGATCAACTCTCAGCTTCGTCACAGAAGGCCGCCAACTGCTGCGGCAATACGACTCAACAAAAAGGAGAAACATCACATGCGTAAATCCATTCAGATCACCAGCCTCGCCTTCGTTCTCGTCGGCGGTCTTGCGCTTGCATCGCCGCTTCTTGCCGAGGATGCCCAACCGACTCCAGACAAGGACTCGAGCATGATGGGAGGAGGCGATATGATGGGCGGAAAGGACATGATGAACGGGCAGAACATGGGCGGCATGATGAAGATGATGACGCAGATGAGCCAGATGATGGATAGCTGCAACAAGATGATGCAGACTGCGACGAAAGAGGAACAGAAACCCGCACAGCCCGATAAGCAATAACGGAAAAAACGTGGCCTGATATTGGCGCCGATAAAGACGTCAGGCCCGCTGGTTGTAGAAATCGGCGGGCCGCGGCACTGATCAAAGGGACTTTTGGTATCCGCGTCGATGATTGATGCATGCGCGGGAGAAGAGCATGTCGGGAAGGAAGAAGCTACATAGGAGCACAGTTGTGTTCGGAAGCGCCCAACGTCGCGAGGGGCGGAGAAAAGTGCGCGCCGATATAGCCCATCGGGCATTAATGCATTTCATCCTGGGTATGGCGGCCGTGGCTGCTTTCCTGCTGGTTTTTGAGATATTGCTTGGCAATGCGCTCCGCTGAACGCAATGGAGCGAGACGATGAATTCGATATGGTCAAAAGACCTGTTCCGTCTGCGAACCGGTGCTGCCCTGTTTCCGGGCCATCACCGATCTGAGGTAGGCGACAGTGTCGGGTGCATCCCAGTCGGCCGGCCCGATTAGTCTTCCAAGCTCCTGTCCTTGTCGGTTGATCAGTAGCGTTGCCGGGAGGCCCATGGTGGCCAGCGCAAAGCCAACCTTGCCCGTTGTATCGATATGAATGGCGAGGTGCCGGATGCCGGCCTCTGCATAAAACTGCTTGATCGCATCTGGGCCGTCGCAATCGATCGAGATTGCCACGACCTCGAAGTCCTGGCCGCCAAGCGTGGCCTGAAGCCGATCGAGCGCCGGCATCTCCTTGCGGCAGGGAAGACACCATGTCGCCCACACGTCGAGCAGCACGATCTTGCCGCGAAAGTCCGCCAATGCCTGCGGCTTGCCAATATCATCCGTGAATTGAGGCATGGCGACTGGCGAAGGCGCATCGCGGAGCACGAAGTTCTTCGGTGGGCCAACTACGTTAAAATACGCGATGGCAACGGCGGCGATTGCCGCCAGCAGCAACCATTTCATGACGTTCCTCCGTCCGTGATGGTGAACTCATGGATGTATTCTCCGGACGTTCGGGATCACTCCGTCGCATAGACGGTTGGAGCCTTGCCGTCCTTTGTGACGGCGTAGACCACAAATTTCTCGGTCTTCGTGCCACCCATGCCGGGTGAGCCAGCAGGCATGCCGGGCAGGGTGATGCCGGCGATGGCTGGCTTTTCGGCGAGAAGCTTGCCGACAATGTCCACAGGCACATGCCCGTCGATCACGTAGCCGTCGAGGAACATGGTGTGGCAGCCCTCCATGGCCTCCGGTATCCCTGCCTTTCGGCTGATCTGCGCAAGGTCATTGGTCGGCTTCACGTCGACCTCGAAGCCGTTCTGCCGCAAATAGTCGGCATAGCCTTCGCAGCAACCGCATTGGGGATCCTTGTAGAGCGTAGCGCGACCAGGGACGCCCGCGATTGCGCGAAGCGGCAGGAGCAGAATTGCGGTGCCACCCAGGAGAAAAGTTCGTCGTTGCATAAGAGTGTTCCTTGTCATCTGTTTCGAGGTCAAGCGGCCGGAGGGGCACGCTCAACCAGCGTTTCATGAGCTGGCGGTGCAGCATCCAGTCGCGCGAGCGGTGGAATGACTGGCTTCACGCAGTCGTTCGCTTCCCCGGCTCGGTCGTTGGATGCGACAGCCGAAGCATCAACCGATGTTGGAGGTTCGCGGTGGATAGGGGTCAGGTGGCGATGATCGCCCGCGCAGGAGTGGCTCTTGCGACGCGAAGGAAACAGGCCCGCCGAAGACCGGCATGTTTCCCGCCTCGGGAAGCGGCGCTATGACAAGGGTCGTGCAGACGGCGCAGCAGGCCATCGCCTTGAGGCCACCGCCACTCGCTTTATCGGCGTTACCCTGACAGCCGCCGTGATGCGACATGTCCATCTGGATCATCGGGGCCATTTTTGTGGTCATGCCACTTGCCTGCGCAGCGGACAGGCTCATCGCCGCGGCGACGAAGACCGCGAGGACCAATGCGCTAAGTTTCCGAATTGACCAAGATAGCATCATGACGAGAAGGATTACGCCGAAACCTGCTAAAGACAAGCCGGCGCGGCGTGTCTTGGCCTTCGAGCTAGGGCTGTTTCAGCGAAAAAACAAATATTTGATCGGGGCCGCGATCACGAGCACGATCACCAGGAGGCCAAGGATGCCCGCAAGCCCCATGCCCCACATCATAATGGTGCCCATCATTTCGCTAATCATGGGTTTGTTCGCCCATTTGGCGGTGTCGTGGACGACCGCGCGGCCTTTCGGGAGTGCAAGGCAACAAAGTTGAAACACTGCGATTCGTCCGATAGCGGGCCAACAAATTGTAGACCTGTCGCGTTGACGGGCCCAACTCCAGTGTTACCCGACATTGCAAGGTATGTCGTGAACCGTGTCCGTCGAGGATTTTGTCCAACTATCGTGCAATGTGTCACGCAACTAGCCAGTCCTTCTCCACGACATTGGAAGATCGGCAGTTCTCCACGGCTCTTCGTCGCATTTGGAATTCTAAGCCGCCATTGAAGTTCCAAGCTGAAAACTCCGCCTAATACGCCCTCTAAGCCTAACCTGCATATGACTTTTCGCGATTTCCAATCGGTAAGCAGAAGCGACAGAATGGGAGGAAAGGCAACATCGATGTCCAATTCGGCCTCTATCGGTGCTTTATCATAGTCAGGAGGAGGACGCGAGGCACCGCTTGGATCGGCTATCGTCGTGAGACAGGAGCGGTCGACATTGTCGGCAAGAAGGGGAGTTCAACTTTAGCGGCAAAAAGGCTGCCAGCGGTGAGACGATTTCGCCGCCATGCGACGCGATCATCGCAGACGATGACGCTGGGATGCCGAGCCGATCGCCGATATAGTGTTAGAGGGAAAGCCCGAGCTTTTTGCAACCCTTCATCAGCCCGAGCGTGGTGTCCCGGGCGACCCGGCCGTCCCAGCTGATAGTACTGCCGGAGACTTTTCGTTGGTGGCCAAGGTCCGTAGATCGTTCTCTGAATCGTTGGTATGCAGAGGGGGTGCTGGATGCTCGAAAACCTTGAGCAACTCTTCCTTGCGTCGGTGCAACCGCTCAAGCAGCTTATCGAATGCGTCATAGCCGGTGCGCAGACTGCGAACCGCCGTCGGACAGCCGGACAGTTCACAGCCAGACGCGCCTTACACGCCGGTGACCTACAAGACTTTTCAGTCGCATTCCGGGCTCGAAATGCTTGCGCGATCTGCTAGATTGCGCTTCACATTGAGGATGCAGGACTTCTTGAGGGCGAGATCCCATTGGTCTTCGACAAGCAGGATGGAGATCCCGCCTAGGGCGTATTGTTTGGAGATGCGTTGCAGAAGTCTGAGAATGAGGATCGCAAAGATCCGCGATCTTGCTATCCGGTCTCTTCAGTTAATCGGTATTGCAAACAAGAGCGTGGTTGACGCGAGCGAGTTCCACAGGAAACCATGCCAGCGGACGATGACTGTCAAGTATGGCGTAGCTGCTGCGAACCATGGAAGAACTAGGAAGGCTCGTTCGGTGGTTTCTCCGAGGCGGGGACCGTGAAGCCCAGCATTTCTTTGACGGTTTCAAAACTCTGGTCCATCGGATAGGCTTGGCTGAGCACCGGGATTGCAAAATGCCCGTAGCGGATCGAGAGCTGTGCCGCCGCCAAACTTTCGTCTTGCTTTTCTATCGCGGCGAGGTAGAGCGCCGATGCGAGGCCGGTGCGATCGGCGCCACTTTGGCAGTGAATAAGGATAGGTTTGGCGGCGGAATCCATTATCTCGATCAAACGAGCGATCTTTTCCTTCGATTGGAGCTTGCGGGCTGACATGCCGAAATCAATATGTGCAATACCCGCACTTTCGGACGCAGCAAGTTCATCCTGATACCAACGCTCACGAGGACTGGCACCGCGGAGATTGATAATGGTCTTCACGCCGTATCTGACTTTATATTCAGCAATTTCGGCTGCATCTGGCTGTGCTGAGCGATATAGCTCGCTGGGAACCACTTCATGGAAATTGTTCGTTGCGACCAGCAAGCCGGCATATCCGCTCGGCAATGCCAGTCCTGAAACTATCGCGATGGGGATCAATCGGTTCCATCCGAAATGGATTCTACATTTTCCAATCGCTCGTTTCACGCGCAGTTGCTCCGTCACCGCCATGGAAAGAAGCCTTATTGGTGAAACTTTCTGACAAAGAGCTGAAAGGTAAGAGCCCAAATGAAGATGCGGGATCCCACCGATGAACAGAACACGCCCGACACGGCAAGATACAACTCTGCTCCGATTTGAGCGTGTTCCGAGTAATGTGGGGCGGCTATTTCGCCGCTTTTATACTTTTGGCTAACAGTTTGCCGGCCTTGGTGGAATAGACGACCGTGATTTTCTCGCCGACCTTGAGGGTTTCGGCTTCGATACCCTCAGGCAGCGTGAAGGTCTGGCCAGTCGAGAGCGTGATCGAATCGTGGCTCTTGTCGATCGCCTCGACCGTGCCGGTCATCTCTTTGGCGAAGACGGTCGTCGTCGATGCGACTAGGATCAGTGCAACTGCTATGATAGGCTTCTTCATATCTCTAGCTCCTATTGGGTTGAATGTTTGCCCGAGAGAACCTTGATCACCGGGCAGCGCCCAAGAGCCTCGGTCGATCGAGCACCTCCCATTGAGGGAGAGAACCTAGTTTGTCGCATGCATTTGCCGGTACATTTCAGGAACGATACAAATGAGTAAGATGTGCCGGCCACCGCCAACTGGATATCGGCGCACAGTCGGATGCTCACAAATCCCGCAGATATTCTGCGTCATGACCTCTCGGCGGTCTTGCGAATAGAACTGCCGTGACGACCGCTGCTACCATCAAAAGCAAGACGATGCTGAGATAGCTCCAAGGGATCGACAGCGCCTCGGGTGGCGGATCAAACACGCCGGTGAGCAGTTTCACCAGCATCCAGGCCGTCGCCACTCCGGATAGCAGACCGAAAATAACGCCTCCGGCAATGATGAGAAGACCTTCGCTCCACAGAAAGGCCGCCAATTGCGGACGGGTGGCACCGATGGCGCTCAGAATGGCGAAGTTCCTGCGTCGCTCGATGAGGCCCAGCGCCAGCATCAGTCCGCTCGCCGCGGCGGCCATTATCACAGCAAAGAGCAGCTCTATTGTCGTCAAACCGGCAAGGTCGATTGCTGTCAAGCTCGAACCGATCAAGTGGGCAGCCTGGCCGATATCACTGATTTTCATCGACGGATCGGATGCAAGGAGGATCGAAGCTTGCGCAGAAAGACCCGCCGGATCGCCTTTGGCGCGCAGCAGCACATATTCCGAGGCTGCCGAGCCGGTCTTTTCGGCAATGTATCGGGCATTGGCCACGAGGAAGGAGTCTTTTGGCGCAGTCGGAAACTCGCGTGCTACGCCGATAAATTTGAACGGCACCGGATGATATTGATGGTCTTCGGCGCTCAGCAGTCGCAGGTTGATGGTATCGCCCTGCTGGAGCTGGAAATCCTGAACCGTCTCCTGCGACACCAGCACGCCGTTTGGCGTTACGGCCAGCTTGGCAAGGGTGGCTGCGGCGTTGCCGCCGCTGAAATAGGCGTCCGAAAGACTTGTCGCGCGTCCAAGGCGTTGAGGGTCGATTCCGTAGAGATCCTGAAGATCCGCGCCGACATAGGCGAAGCGATGCTGCATCGGTTCAGCCGCCGCCGTCCCCGGCAAAATGGTGAGCGCGGCAAGATGAGCGTCGGCGGGCTTGTCCGACGTGCCGAACACGGTGACATCGGCTCCGTTTGTGAGCTCTGCGTCAACACGCGACTGTGCATTGTAGGTGGCATTGAAAATAGCGGTCGAGACTGCGAACGAGACTGCCAGCGCGGTCATGGCGATGCCAGCGGTGAGCCGGGGGGCTTGCCGAGACAACGCGGCTGCCACGATCGGCGTGAGCACGCCGCAGGCCGGCCTTATGAAGGTGCGAAGAAGTAAACCGTTGCTCGCGATCACGCCATTCGACAACCTTAGCGCCAGCAGCGCAAGTCCAAGCCAGAACAAAGCGGGCGCGATGAACGCCTTATAGTCCACAGCCGTCGCGACAACGCCTTCCGGCGCGAGTACGATCTGATATCCGGTGCTTGCCGATTGCCAGAAAAATAGGCCCGCGGCCGCAAGCAGTACCACCTCGAGCCAAAGGCGCCGCCAGAGCGCTCGCCCGGGCTCCGGGACGGTGCGGCGCGCAGCGCTGACGGTCGTTACGTGCGCGTCGCGCCAGGCAGGATAGAGATAGGAAACAAAGCCGGCGATGAGCCCGATGACGGCCACGACGCCCAAGATTGGGGCGGTTACGCCCGGAATCATGCGTATCTCCGGCACCAAGGGCGCCAGCCACAACGGCGCTGCTATTCCAAGCACCACGCCGCTGATCGCGGCCATCGCCGCCTCGGCGGCAGACAAGGCGAGGATCGTCCGCGAAGCGGCGCCGCGAACACGCAGCAGCGCCTGTTCGATGCGACGGCGTGCAGCCCCCGATGACGTTATCGCGAAGGTGAGAACCAGAGCCAGCGCGACGCCCGGCAACCCAAGGAACATGAACAGCACGGATGCATACCGGGCATCTTCGCGTACCGCACCAAGGCGAGAGCCCAGATTGTCCGCGACCAGAGCCTGTCCCGCGACCTTTGCTTCCAGGTTCCTCGCGGCGCCCGTGACGAAGACATAAGCCGATACGGGGTCTGGCGGCAGGGCATCGTGGGCGAGCCTGACATGCAACTGCCGGCGAGCGGTGTCGGGACGCGCCGTCGCCTGAGGATCAAAGGCTTGCCGCCATGCGGCTGGTGGCAGGATAACTACGTTGTCAGGGGGGGCCTGCGGCGTAGCCTGCGGTGGCAGGCCGACTGCCTGGAACAAGGAATCTGCGTCGGGAAGATCAATGACGCCGACGACCTGCACCGTCAGCGGCGGCAGACCTATGCGCCTGATCGTGATGCTGTCTCCGGGTCCGACATGCAGGTTGGCAGCGGTTTGCTGCGCGATGAGGACGCCGTCGCGCTTGCCGGAAAGGAACCGAGCTTCCATGGGAAAATCGCGCAGATAATTGTCGTCCAAGGCGATCACCTGTCCCGGGCCTGTCACCTGGACAGTGCCGTCTGTGCTCGCTTCAAAACCGCCCACATCGGCATAGCGAACTTCATGCACCGTCTGGACGAGCGCCGTTTGTTGCAATGTCCTTCGTATGGCGTCCTGATCAGCGCCCGGCACGAGCTGGACCTGCCAGTCGAGCGGGACGGCTGATATCGCGCGGGAGGTCATGGAAGCTCCCGCGCCGACGAGGAACAGCGCCAATATGGCGAGAAGTGCCACGCTGAGCGCGATGCCCACCGCTGAACCCGCGACGCGGGTGAATCGATGGGCAAGGACGCCTCGGATCCACAGTGCAAACATCATGTCACCACTTTCATTCTACTGCAGATCAGACGGCCATGATCCATTGTCCAGCGCGTCGCCATCCGGGCTGCCATCGCTTCGTCATGCGTGGCAACGACCAGAGCCGCGCCCGTTCCTTCCAGGTGCTCCAGCACCGCATCCATGAAGAATTGCGCCGTGGCAAAGTCCAGTTGTCCGGTCGGCTCGTCGGCCAGGACGAGATTCGGCCGAAGAGCCAAGGCTCGCACCATGGCAACCCTTTGCGCTTGGCCGCCCGACAGTTCCTCGGGCAGTTTCTCGGCAAGTTCGCCAATGCCGAAGCGGGACAGGAGCGAGCCGCTATCGCTGGACACCGCACGCTCTCCCGCCAAGATCGCGGGCAGATCGACATTCTGTGCCGCCGTCAAGGCCGGAAACAGACTGGGCGATTGGAACACGAAGCAGATCCGGCGTGGGCGAAGCTGCTCGATCGCACCCAGGCTGGGCCATTCGATCGTACCGCTCGTCGGGCGGTCCAACCCACCAAGAATATGCAGCAAGGTTGTCTTGCCCGAGCCGGAAGGACCGGCCAGGGCTATGCGATCACCTTTCCGGATCTCGCAGTCTATATTGCGCAGCACGGGCATATGCTCGTTGCCGCTTAAAAATTCCCGGCCGACGTTGCTGCAGATCGCCAAGATCTCAGTCATCCTCGACCCTCCCATCGTGCAGCCGGATAATCCTATCGGCCCTTCGAGCCAATGCCGCGCTATGGGTAGCGAGCAAGGTAGTAAGGCCAGCGCGGCGCCTGGTTTCGAAATGATCGATGAGCCGCGACTCCGTGTTGGCGTCGACCTCGGCGGTGGGCTCATCGGCAACGAGGATCGGCGGGTCGGCGGCAAGGGCGATCGCAAGGCCAGCGCGCGCCGTTTCGCCGCCTGAAAGCTGCGTGGCGAAGGCATGCGTGCGATGCCGCAGCCCAACCATTTCGACAAGCGAATCGACGCGGGCGCCGTCAACCTTTCCGGCCAGCATCATCTGGAAGCGGATGTTTTGCTCTACGCTGAGATGGGCAAGCAGATTGCCGGACTGCAGAAGGATGCCGAAATTTGCCGCGCGGATACGCGCCCGTGCCGCCTCGGATCGCCGGGTCAGGCGCATGCCGCTCACCACGACGTGGCCTCCGTCCGGCTCGTCCAATCCCGTCAGGCATGACAGCAATGTGGACTTGCCGCTGCCGGAAGGCCCCATCAGGGCAACGAACTCGCCATGCAACAGGCATAGGCTCACTCCGCGCAGCGCGAAAGTTTCGTCCTCGCCCACGTGGAAAAATCGGTAGAGTTCATGTGCGACAAGCAAGCTCATCCTAACCCAGCCCTAGTTCCAGCGGAACGATTTCGACATCAATTGCCACTGGTCGACATTGTCCGCGCCCTTCGGTGCGTAGAGCTCGATTGTGACCAGCTTGCCATCCTTGAAATAGAGATAGCGTTCGTTCTCCAGCCGGACCTGCTTATTGGTCACCGCATTCGGCTCCGAATTGGAATTGTAGACGATGCGGATCGCCGGCCCCGCAGGCAGCTTCACGGCATCGACGGATGCTATCGTCACCGCCCGACCGGCGGTCTTCAGGTTTGTGACCTCGTTGGTCTTGACGCTCTCGATGGTCGGCGCCGTCGTCGCCTTTGAGACCGAGACGATCACACCGTCCAACTTGTCGATGAAACTCGTACCGTCGGCACGGTCAGAACGCGCCCAGCCTTCTGGAACCTTCATCATGAAGTGATGCGGAGACGCGTAGTCGATGAAAACCTGCGTGTCTGGAATGTCGCCGGGAGGGTTCTTTTCCGCCGGTACTGCCTTTTCGGCGGAAAAGGCAGGTGAACTCTCGGCAAGGGTGAGAGTGGAGCCAAGGCAGGCAAGGGAAAAGGCGACAGTCGCGAGAAGCGTCCGGGATGTGTTGGTGGAACTGCTTTCCATTATTGCGATCCTTCCATATGAAGAGATGCACCAATGGTAGGATGAGGAGTTTACGGGCGTTTCGCCGCGATCATACGGATCGGTAAGCTCGCGCGAGTGCGCAACGCGGGCTCGACCTATGGGTAGCCTGCCCTCACGCAAGGGAAATCCACGACTACGGCGAGCACCGATCGGCGATCCTCCAACCTGATTGTCGCGCCATGAAGATCGGCGATGGCACGCACGAGCTGAGGCCAAGGTCGCTGCTAGGCGTCTTGCGCCCTGTCGAGCCGATAAAGCCTCTCGAAGACGCCCGTCGTATTCCTTCTCTGGAAGGCCCGGCCCGTTGTCAGAGACGATCGCAACCACCCGAGTATTATGCAGGCAATATTGCCTTGAGAGAGCCCAATTGAAAGCTGCCTGAAAGGTTGCCCGTGCAAGCCTGTCTGGCTTCGTGGAGGAAGCTCATGCCAAGGCGGTGATCCAGCGTCACTGCGGCATTCAAACAGGAGGAGAGATTAATGCGTTCATCGCGCGCGCTTATTCATACCGCAGCCCTTTCCCTCATCATGACCGCCGCCTCGCTCGGCGCGACAGCGGCACAGGCCGCCGACAAGATCTCGATCATGGTGGGCGGTTATGAAAAGCAGATCTACCTGCCGGCCAAGCTTGCCGAAGCGCTCGGCTACTTCAAGGACGAGGGTTTGAACGTCGAACTTCTCAACGAGCCGGCCGGCGTCGATGCGGAGAACGAGATGCTTGCCGGCGCGGTGCAGGGCGTCGTCGGCTTCTACGACCATTGCATCGATCTTCAGGGCAAGGGCAAATTCGTCGAATCCGTCGTGCAGTTCAGTCAGGCGCCGGGTGAGGTGGAGCTTGTGTCGGCCAAGCATCCGGAAATCAAGTCGGCCGCCGATTTCAAGGGCAAGAGCCTTGGCGTCACCGGCCTCGGTTCCTCCACCAACTTCCTGACGCAGTACCTGGCCGTCAAGGCCGGTCTGAAGCTCGGGGACTTCACCTCTGTTCCGGTCGGTGCCGGTCAGACCTTTATCGCCGCCATGCAGCAGGACGCGATCCAGGCCGGGATGACGACGGAGCCGACGATCTCACGCCTGCTGAAGACCGGCGAAGCCAAGACCCTGATCGATATGCGCACCATGGCCGGAACGAAGGCGGTCCTTGGGGGCACCTATCCCGCCGCGTCGCTTTACATGGACGCTGCATGGGTCGATGCCCATAAGGATGAAGTCCAGAAGCTGGCGAATGCCTTCGTCAAGACGCTGCATTTCATCAACACGCACTCGGCCGCTGAAATTGCCGACAAGATGCCGAAGGATTTCTATGTCGGCGACAAGGACGGTTATGTAGCGGCGCTCGAAAACGGCAAAGCGATGTTCACACCTGATGGCGTGATGCCGGAAGATGGTCCGAAGACCGTTCTTGCCGTGCTCTCCGAGTTTTCGAAGAACGTGCAGGGCAAGACGATCGACTTGTCGAAAACTTATACGACGGCGTTCGTCAAGGCAGTCAAATAAATGATGATGCTCGCCCCCGGCGTCGGCCGGGGGCGGTTTCCGCCTGGAAACTCTAAACTATCTCCCGCGCATGTCAGCCAATCCGTTGTAGCGAGATCCTCGATCTTGTCATTGTCACGCGCTGACAACAATTCTGGATCGCTAGCGTTGTCGGCGTTTGGGACTTTTGCTCAAAAAGATTTTCATTCGAAATAAGAAAATATGAATGTTGGCTTTGCGGTCGTTGAGCCTGCGCGCAGTCGAGTTGACGGATTCGGCGTAGGTGCTCTTATTGTCGCAACATGCTTGCAGGGAATGGAGTCTCCCTAAATCGCCAAGATGGCTGATGACCCCTGCCTTGTCTCAACGACACCGGAGCTTTCTCCGATGGCAGGTGTTTAATGAAAGCGTCTCAAGCTAACATTCATTTTCCCAGCTATCGTCCGCAGGCCGGTGATTCACCGGGCTTTGCGACAATCAGGGTTGCTGAATTAGATCTTCCAGAGTGGTTGGTTTACGGAATAATTTTTGGATTTGGATGTCTTTATGGTCAATTTTTTTGGCGGAAGATTGTGCTGTCTAATTACCTAAAGCCTGTAGATTCAGAAGGCAACAAACGCGAAACCAGCGAAAAGGAGTGATAACTCATGGGGGGCGCCCAAAACAGAAAGAGAGAACATACTTAGTAACTTCGGTGGCTATCTTTCAGGCATCGAATCGAGTGTCGATCTGTTCGGCAAACTAGAGAAAGATGTATTTGGAACCATTAACGTCCGTGCAGGTACGTTTCTAGTTGGCCTGAAGGCAGCCGCAGTTGTTGTCGATTTTGCACAATATAACCAGAAGTATAACTACGTCGAAAGCACTGTGCTCACAGGTGCTCAGTACGGGGTAACCACAGCAGTAAGCTTTGGAATCGCAGCTGGTACAACAGCGCTCACGGCGGCTGCTGCGGCAAGTGGCGCCTTCTCGTGGGCGGCCCCAGGGATCCCATACGCTGGACTTGCGACTAATATCAAAGCCAGTAATGAAATTGGTGATTGGTTTCATGGCACTTTCGACGGCGCTCCGCTCGTATCAACGAAAGAGAATCTCTATCAAAATACACCCTGTTTGTATGGGGTGGCGGATGCTGCTACGTTGGCTTGGGGCCCAAACACCAAACTAAATCCGATGTTTGCCTATACCGCCCCTGCTATCCAACAAAAGCTCATGGATTCGCTTGATCCATATGCGGGCTTCAACACTCCCGCAGAGATGAACGCGGCCGCCGCCCAGAGTCTCCGAGCGGCAGGTGGTTCATTTTCTCGAGGGGGCAATTCGCCAACGCTTGATTCCAGTGGCGCAATGGATGAGGGCAGTCGAGCACAGGCTGCCAAGTCAGTGGGTATTGGTCCTTATAGCAGACCTTCGAGCCAGGAACGCAGTGCATCCAAGTATAATTATGACGGCAGCCCGACGTATAGTTTCGCAAACCCGTATTCGAACTCCTATACTTCAGGGATTTCGTCGCCGATGCTGGGCATTGGCATGGGAGATGCCGGCGATTTTCGGCCGCCGATGGGGCCGAAGTCGCCATGGGGAACGGCGGCAACGCTGGACTATGAATCCTCAGTGGGATTGAACGCTGGAGTTTATTCTGCCCCCCGGCCGGTGGCGGCACCGGCCGTGGCAAGACCTGCCCAACCGGAGTTTTCGTTACCTACCCGCAATATTCCGGTTCCGCAGTCTCGACCCATGGATTTCAACAGGGCGGTCGGCGATCTGGGTTATACCTTGGGCGGGTTCGTGAGCAATTTCGGTCCGGGCGTGGTTGGGGCTGCGGTGAGCCTAGGCGATGTTGACAAAGTGGGTTCACAAATCAGCATTGGTCTGATTCAAGACTACCTTTTAGGAGGCAGTTTTGGCACGTGGCGATTTGAGCG
>NZ_JBIVSO010000031.1:0-25738 GCF_044756305.1 Rhizobium sp. NPDC092011 | reverse complement strand
ACGCGCATGAAGAACATGCCGGTGTCGAGATCGTCGAACTGGCTGGAATCGACGATGTTGCAACCCTGCTCGGCAAGATAGCCGGTGATCGCCGCCACGATCCCGCGCGTCGATTTGCAGGATACAGTCAGTACGTAGTTTTTCATGCTGATCTTCCTCACCGTCAACGGCCATAATTTCCCTCCTGTGCCGGGAGATCGCGTCCCGGCACAGCAGTCCATTCAGGCGTCTTTTTTCACTCAGATATCGAGCGTGCTGTCGCGCTCCCACTGCGTGAAGTGCGAGCAGTAGGCGTTCCATTCCTGATGCTTGAGCTTCAGATAGGCTTCGGAGAACTCCGAACCGATTGCCTGCTTCAGCCCCTCGTCCTCGTCATAGGCTCGCAGAGCATCGAGCAGATTGAGCGGCAGACGCGGCGCATTCTTTACCAGGTGTCCCTGCGCATACATATCGATGTCGTGGTGAGGTCCCGGATCGGCCCTGCTGCGCAGACCGTCAAGGCCTGCTGCAATGATGACCGCCTGTAAGAGGTAGGGATTGACCGCGCCATCGGGCAGGCGCAGCTCGAAGCGCCCGGGGCCGGGGACACGCACCATATGGGTGCGGTTGTTGCCGGTCCATGTCACGGTGTTCGGAGACCAGGTCGCCCCCGACGTCGTGCGCGGCGCATTGATGCGCTTGTAGGAGTTGACCGTCGGATTGGTAATCGCCGCGAGCGACGAGGCATGCTTCATGATGCCGCCGAGAAAATGCCTGCCCTCGGCCGACAGACCGAATTGGGCTTCCCGATCGGCAAAGACATTGATCCTGCCATCATTGTCCCATACGGAGATATGGCAATGGCAGCCATTGCCGGTCAGCCCCTTGAAGGGTTTCGGCATGAAGGTGGCGCGCAGGCCGTGCTTTTCGGCGATCGACTTGACCATGAACTTGAAGAAGGAATGCTTGTCGGCTGTCTTCAGCGCATCATCGAATTCCCAATTCATCTCGAACTGACCGTTGGCGTCCTCGTGGTCGTTCTGATAGGCCCCCCAACCGAGCTCCAGCATATAGTCGCAGATCTCGGAAATCACGTCGTAGCGCCGCATGACGGCCTGCTGGTCATAGCAGGGCTTTTCCGCCGTATCGTATTCGTCGGATATCTTGGCACCGTCGGCGGTGATCAGGAAGAATTCGGCTTCAACACCGGTCTTGACGCGCTTGCCCGCCGCTTCCGCCTCTTTCACGAGCTTTTTCAGCACGTTGCGCGGCGCTTGCGCAACCAGTTTGTCCTCCATCATGCAATCGGCCGCAACCCAGGCAACGTCCCTCTTCCATGGGAGCTGGATGACGGACGAGGCATCTGGCACGGCAAAAAGATCGGGATGGGCGGGTGTCATATCGAGCCAGGTGGCGAAGCCGGCAAAGCCGGCACCGTCTTCCTGCATACCGGCAATTGCTTGAGCCGGTACCAGCTTGGCGCGCTGGCCGGAAAAAAGATCCGTATAGCTGATCATGAAATATTTGATGCCCTTGTCTTTGGCAAAGGCAGCAAGATCCAGTGTCATTCTCGTTCCCCTTTGGATTTCTTAGAGACACTTCGATGATGCATGGTGCGGCCGGGCCTTTCGGCCCGGCCGGAATGTCAAAAGCCTCCCTTGCCCGGATACCAGTTGGTGCCGGCGAGCGGGATCTGCGCCATGGCGGCAGCTTCCATCGTCAACGCACAAAGATCCTCCGGTTCCAGGTTGTGCAGGTGATTCTTGCCACAAGCGCGCGCGATCGTCTGCGCTTCCAGCGTCATGACCTTCAGATAATTGGCAAGACGCCGGCCGGCTGCAATAGGGTCGAGACGGCTTGCAAGCTCCGGATCCTGCGTCGTGATGCCGGCCGGGTCCTTGCCCTCATGCCAGTCGTCATAAGCGCCGGCCGTCGTACCGAGCTTCTGGTACTCGTCTTCCCATTTCGGATCGTTGTCGCCGAGCGCAACCAGCGCCGCCGTGCCGATGGCAACCGCATCCGCGCCAAGCGCCAGCGCCTTTGCCACATCGGCGCCGGAGCGGATGCCGCCGGAGATGATCAACTGCACCTTGCGATGCATGCCGAGATCCTGCAGCGCCTGCACGGCAGGGCGGATACAGGCAAGCGTCGGCATGCCGACATTCTCGATGAAGACGTCCTGGGTCGCGGCCGTGCCGCCCTGCATCCCGTCAAGCACGACGACGTCGGCGCCGGCCTTGACGGCAAGCGCCGTGTCGTAATAGGGGCGCGCACCGCCGACCTTAACATAGATCGGCTTTTCCCAATCGGTGATCTCGCGCAGTTCCATGATCTTGATTTCAAGATCGTCCGGACCGGTCCAGTCAGGATGACGGCAAGCCGAACGCTGATCGATGCCCTTTGGAAGGTTGCGCATATTGGCGACACGATCGGAGATCTTCTGACCGAGCAGCATGCCGCCGCCGCCAGGCTTGGCCCCCTGCCCGACGACGACTTCGATCGCATCGGCTCGACGCAGGTCTTTCGGGTTCATGCCGTAACGCGAGGGGAGATACTGATAGACCAGTGTCTGCGAATGGCCACGCTCTTCGTCCGTCATGCCGCCATCGCCTGTCGTGGTCGATGTTCCTGCAATCGTCGCGCCGCGACCAAGTGCCTCCTTGGCGTTGCCGGAAAGCGCCCCGAAGCTCATGCCGGCAATGGTGATCGGGGTCTTGAGCGTGATGGGTTTCTTGGCAAAGCGACTCCCGAGTACGACGGTTGTGTCGCATTTCTCGCGGTAACCCTCGAGCGGATAGCGCGAGATCGAGGCACCGAGGAACAGAAGATCGTCGAAATGCGGCACCTTGCGCTTCGTTCCGGCACCGCGGATGTCGTAGATGCCGGTCGCCGCAGCGCGGCGGATTTCCGCCAGCGTGTGATCGTCGAAGGTCGCCGACTTGCGGGGCGGCGTATACGGATTGTGATAGCTCATGAGGTCCCCTTCGTCTCAATAGGCGTCGGCATTGTCGATGTTGAAATTATAGAGTCTGCGCGCCGATCCGTAGCGCTTGAACTCTTCCGGCCTGACGCCGCGCGCACCCGCCTTCTCAAGAAGCTCGGAGAGCTTTTCCAGATGCTCCGGGCGCATTTCCTTTTCGATACAATCGGCGCCGAGGCTTTTCACCGAGCCGCGCACAAACAGCTTGGCCTCATAAAGGCTGTCGCCCAGCGCATCGCCGGCATCGCCCAACACGACCAAATGGCCCGACTGCCCCATGAAGGCAGACATATGGCCGATATTGCCGTGGACGACGATGTCGATGCCCTTCATCGAAATACCGCAGCGCGACGCCGCATTACCCTTGATGACAAGCAGGCCGCCACGGCCGGTCGCGCCCGCATATTGGCTGGCATCACCTTCGATGACGACGCTGCCGGACATCATGTTTTCGGCAACGCCAGGACCGGCGGAACCATGCACCGTAACGTTGCCGCCGTCGTTCATGCCGGCGCAGTAATAGCCGACGGAGCCCTTGATATCGACGGTGACGGGTGCGTCGATACCGGCGGCCACAGCATGATGGCCGCGCGGATTGACGACTTCGAAGGCCAGATCATTGGCGCCTGCTGGAAGGCCATGAAGGGCGCTGTTGAGTTCGCGCAAAGGCGTGACGGATAGGTCGAAAACTGGCATGAAAAACTCTCTCGTTTCCAGCGCGCCTGATCAGGCAGCCTTTTCGTGATCCCAGAAATAAACGGTTGCCGGTTCCGGCTCCCAGATGCGGGCGTTCTCGATGCCCGGGAGATTGACAAGCGCACGATATTCCGAGCCGAAAGCCACATATTGATCGGTTTCAGCCATGACCGCCGGCTTGCAGGCGATGGGATCGCGAACGACACCGAAACCCGACTTGGTACCGACGACGAAGGTGAAGAAGCCGTCGAGATCATCGACCGCGCTTTCGAGCGCCGCGCCGAGATCCTTGCCCTTTGCCATTTCGGCCGTGAGGTAGGCGGCTGCGACCTCGGTGTCGTTTTCCGTCTCAAAGCTCATGCCGATGCGCTTGAGCTCGCGACGCAGGTTATTGTGGTTCGACAGCGAACCGTTATGCACCAGGCACTGATCCGAACCGGTGGAGAAGGGATGCGCACCAAGCGTGGTCACGGCCGATTCCGTCGCCATGCGCGTGTGCCCGATACCATGCGTGCCGGACATGCCGGTGACGCCAAAGCGCGAGACTACATCTTTTGGCAGGCCGACCTCCTTGTAGATCTCAACGGTATCGCCGCTGCTCATGACGCGGATATTCGGACGCAGTGCAGTCAGGGCTGCCCTGCCCTCGTCAAGCTTGCCCTTGGCAAGCGTAATGACTGCGTGCGTGCTCTTGACCGTCACGGCAACGGGAGCATCGAGCGCCCGTCTGAGCTCATATTCAAGCCCGTCGAAGTCCTTTGCCGGATCGGGCGACTGAACGGTTATCTTCGCCGTGTTGCCGCTATCATTGCCGTAGATCGCAATGCCTGCGCTATCAGGTCCGCGATCGGTCATCGTGACAAGCATAGAGGACAAAAGCGCGCCGAGTTTCGGCTCCAGCGCCTTATCCTTCAAGAAAAGACCGACAATTCCGCACATGCCCAAAGCCTCCATTTTCGCATCTGCAAAAATGGCTATCAGGTCCATGGCGCATTTTCAACTCAAAAGAATAATATTTTCTTTTAAGGCAAGTTATCCAGGCTTGCCCCGCTGCGGATAGCTGATGATCGACAGGTATTTTGCCGGCAGCTTCACCAACACCTCCGGACCATGCGGCGCGTCGGCATCGAAGAAGAGACTGTCGCCGGGCTGCATGGGATAAAGCTCGTCGCCATGGCGGTACATGACCTCGCCCTCCAGCATATAGAGGAACTCCATGCCCTCGTGCTGGAACGTCGGAAAGACATCGGAATCGGCCGTCAACGTGATGAGATAGGGCTCGACGATAACGCCGCTCGAATTGTTGTCGATATGGCCGAGCAGATTATATTGATGGCCGGCGCGCGTGCCGCGCCGTTCTAGCTCGACACCCTGCCCCGCTTTGACGAAAACGGCGTTGTGCGGCTCCTCGTAGCGTCGGAAGAAGGACGTAAGCGGCACCCCTAGCGCTCGGGAAAGTGATTGCAGCGTCGTCAGGGACGGCGAGATATTGCCGTTTTCGATCTTCGACAACATGCCGAGCGAGATACCGGTCGCAGCAGCCAGATCCGTGACGGTGATACCGAGCTTCTTGCGATAGGCGCGCACTTCGTGGCCGATCGCCATCTCGAGATTGTTCTCTTTGGGCTCGCGCACCGCATGCGGGTCTTGCAAAAAAGCTGGGCGTCCACCGTGGGTTGGGTCATCGATCGACAATTTATCTGCCTTGGGTTTCATTCTATATCCTTTTTTCGGCAGGGCTGCTGGGAAGGACTCTATCCTCCCAGTGAAATTTTCTCAATTGCGACGAATATCACGCCTGACGAGTGTCGCCGGGTGCAATCCCATAAAGAGAGCGAAAGGCGCGAGCAAAATGCGCCCCGCTGGAAAAGCCGGTAGCAATGGCGATTTCGGAGATCGAAAGCGGGCTCTGTTCCAGAAGCCGCCGGGCAGTCTGCAGCCTTATCCGCCGATATTGATCGAGAAACGTTGAACCGAGATGTCTGGCAAACAACCGGTCGAGATGTCGCGGTGTGACCCCGGCAATCCGGGCCATGGCCGTGCGATCGAGCGGCATCTCGATCGTCTCCTCCATTTTTTCAAGGACGCTCAGCAGGCCTGGATGGTGGACACCATAACGCTCGGCGAGCGAACCGCGTTGCGGCGCGGCGGGCTCGCCGACCTCGGTGTGCAGATACCAGTCGCTGACGCGGCGGGCAAAATCGGCGCCCATGCGCTCGGATATCAGCACATGCATCATGTCGAGGGGCGCAATGCCGCCGCCGCAGGTGATGCGGTTTCCGTCAACGACGAAGCGTGCCTGGCGCGGTGACAGGGCGGGAAATGCCTCCAGAAGAGCCGGCGCATGTTCCCAATGAATCGTAAAATCACGCTCGGCCATCAGGCCGGCCGCTGCAAGCAGATAAGGGCCGCCGGAAATGCCGCCGATGCGCACGCCCTCCCGAGCAAGTTGGCGAAGACAGGCGAGAACCGAAGGGTAATCCCAGTCGCGCGGCGATCCGCCGGCGCAGACGAAGACGGTGCCGAGACCCGATCCGCGACCTGGAAGAGGTTCAGCCGGCACCGGCACGCCCCCCGACGAGACCGCCGGGGTGCCGCCCGGTGAAAAGATCGAAATCCGATAGATTTCGCGCCCAGCCAGCAGGTTGGCCGCACGCAGCGGCTCGCTTGCGGAGGCAAAGGACATCAATGCGAATCCCGGGATCAGGATGAAGCCAATCGCCTGGGTATTTTTCGTATCGATCGAGGCCATGTCCCTTTTCTATCGAAATAGGTCCCAATTGGGCAAGTCGGCATTTTTCACTCTGTCATCATGAGGGGAATTCAAAGCGGATCGAACCATGCGCTATTCGGCTTTCTCAGTTTTCCTCAATGGCCTTCGCGGCAATGCCGGCTGGGCGCCTGCCTGGCGCCAGCCAGAGCCGAAACCACAGTATGATGTGATCATCGTCGGGGGTGGCGGCCACGGTTTGGCGACAGCCTACTATCTCTCCAAGACCTTCGGCGTTACCAATGTCGCCGTTTTGGAAAAGGGTTATCTCGGCTCGGGCAATATCGGCCGCAACACGACGATCATCCGTTCCAACTACCTGTTGCCTGGCAACAATCCCTTCTACGAACTCTCGATGAAGCTCTGGGAAGGCCTGGAGCAGGATTTCAACTTCAACGCCATGGTCTCGCAACGCGGCGTGATCAATCTCTTCCATTCGGATGCCCAGCGCGACGCCTATACGCGCCGTGGCAATGCGATGCGCCTGCACGGCGTCGACGCCGAGCTACTGGACCGCGATGCCGTTCGCAAGAAATTGCCCTTCCTCGATTTCGACAATGCCCGCTTCCCGATCATGGGCGGACTGCTGCAGGCGCGTGGCGGGACGGTTCGCCACGATGCCGTTGCCTGGGGCTATGCCCGCGGCGCCGACAGTCGCGGCGTCGATATCATCACCGGCTGCGAGGTAACAGGCATTCGAACGGAAAGCGGCCGCGTCACGGGCGTCGAAACCACGAAAGGCTTCATCGGATGCGGCAAGCTCGCGCTTGCGGCTGCCGGCAATTCCACCGTCGTCGCCGATATGGCCGGCCTGCGCCTGCCGATCGAAAGTCATGTACTTCAGGCTTTCGTCTCCGAGGGGCTGAAACCCTTCATCGATTGCGTGGTCACCTTCGGCGCCGGGCATTTCTATGTCTCGCAGTCCGACAAGGGCGGTCTCGTCTTCGGCGGTGATATCGACGGCTATAATTCCTATGCTCAGCGCGGCAACCTTGCGACCGTCGAGCATGTCGCCGAAGCGGGCGTGGCGATGATCCCGGCGCTGACCCGGATCCGCTACCTGCGGAGCTGGGGCGGTATCATGGACATGAGCATGGATGGCTCTCCGATCATCGACCGCACCCATATCGACAATCTCTATCTTAACGCCGGCTGGTGCTACGGCGGCTTCAAGGCCACCCCGGCGTCGGGCTATTGCTATGCTCATCTCATCGCCCGCAACGAGCCACATGAAACGGCACGGCAGTTGCGCCTCGACCGCTTCCAGCGTGGTTATCAGATTGATGAAAAGGGCGTCGGCGCCCAACCGAACCTGCATTGAGGACATGACGACATGGCAAGCCTGATTTCCTGCCCTCATTGCGGTCCCCGCCCCAAGGAAGAGTTCACCATCAAGGGCGATGCGAGCCTTGGCCGTCCGGCCGCGGACGCAGGTTCGCAAGACTGGTACAATTACGTCTATCTGCGCGACAATCCGAAAGGCCTACACAAGGAATATTGGCATCATTCCTCCGGCTGCCGCCGCTGGCTGATCGTCGAGCGTGACACCGTCACCCACAAGATCCATGGCGTCAGCGATGCGGCGCTTGCCAAGCTTGGAGCGAGCGTATGAGCAGCCAGCGGCTTTCCTCGGGCGGCCGGATCGACCGTTCAAAGACCATTGCCTTCAGCTTCGACGGCAGGAACTATACCGGTCACCCCGGCGACACGCTTGCCTCCGCCTTGCTTGCCAACAACATCCGGCTGGTCGGCCGCAGTTTTAAATATCATCGCCCACGTGGCATATTGACGGCGGGAGCAGCCGAGCCCAATGCGCTTGTGACGACCGGGACAGGTGGACGCACCGAGGCGAATAGCCGCGCCACGATGATCGAGCTCCATGACGGGCTGATCGCCCGCAGCCAGAACCGCTGGCCCTCGCTCGCATTCGACGTCGGCGCCATCAACGGACTGCTCTCGCCCTTCCTGAGCGCCGGCTTCTACTACAAGACCTTCATGTGGCCTGCTGCCTTCTGGGAGAAAGTCTACGAACCGCTGATCCGCAAGGCTGCTGGTCTCGGCAAGGCATCCTATGAAGCCGATTCCGATACCTATGAGAAATGCTGGGTGCATTGCGATCTGCTCGTCATCGGTGCCGGACCCGCAGGCCTTGCCGCGGCCTTGACGGCCGGGCGCGCGGGCGCGCGCGTTCTGCTCGCTGACGAAGGCTTCGAGCTCGGCGGCAGCTTGCTTGCAGAGCGCGGTTCGTCCCTTGAGGAGATGCTGGAGGAACTTGCCGGTCTGCCGAACGTGCAATGTCTGCCACGCACCACTGTCATCGGCTGGTACGACGACAATGTCTTCGGCGCGGTTGAACGCGTCCAGAAGCATGTTGCAACGCCCGATCCGCGCCGGCCGGTCGAGCGGCTTTGGCGCATTATCGCCAAGCAAGCAATCCTTGCCACGGGCGCTGAGGAACGACCGCTCGTCTTCGGCGGCAACGACATTCCAGGCGTCATGATGGCTGGCGCGATGCGCAGCTATCTGAACCGGCAGGCCGTCGCTCCTGGCAAGCGCACCGTGGTCTTCAGCACCAACAGTTCCGGCTATCGGACGGCTTCCGACCTCGAGGCCGCCGGCCTTGAAGTGGCAGCCATCGTCGACACACGCGCCAGCGGCGACGCCTGGAACGGCAACGCGCCGGTCCTGCGCGGCGCATGCATCATCGATGCGCTTGGGACGAAACAGCTGCGTGGAGTGAGCATTGCGAGCGGCGCAGGCACACAGGATATCAATGCCGATGCTCTCGCGATGTCCGGTGGCTGGAGCCCGATCATCCACCTTGCCTGCCATCGCGGCGCCAAGCCAATCTGGTCTGAAAAACACGGAGCCTTCCTCGCGCCGGAACGGCAGGATGGCTTGTTGATCGCCGGCTCAGCGGCCGGCCTTGCCTCCACAGATTGCTGTCTCGGCGACGGAGCGATCAAAGCTGCCGAAGCTTTGGAGGCAATCGGCTTTGGCGAGGTTGCTCCCGCCTTTGCTTTGGCAGAGGAAGCATCGCCCGCAGCCGCAGCGCTCTGGCATGTCAAAGGCGGCAAGGGCAAGGCCTTCGTCGATTACCAGAACGACGTCCACCTGAAGGATCTTGGTCTTGCCGTGCGCGAGGGCTACGGTGACGTCGAGCTTGCCAAGCGCTATACGACAAATGGCATGGCGACCGATCAGGGAAAGCTTTCCAATGTCAACGCCATCGGCATCCTTGCCGAGGCTCGTGGCATCTCGCCAGCCGAGGTGGGTACGACGACGTTCCGGCCCTTCTATACGCCCGTCTCCTTCGGCGCGTTGACAGGTACTTCGCGGGCTAAGCATTTTCAGCCGGCGCGCAAATCCCCTTTGCATGAATGGGCAAAGAAGAACGGCGCGGTCTTTGTCGAGACCGGCCTGTGGTACCGCTCCTCCTGGTTTCCGCGCAGTGGTGAAAAGACCTGGCGCGAAAGTGTCGATCGCGAAGTGCTCAACATCCGCGCGAATGCCGGCATTTGCGATGTCTCGACGCTCGGCAAGATCGAGATCTTCGGCAATGATGCGGCGGCCTTCCTCGACCGCGTCTATTGCAATGGTTTCGCCAAACTGCCCGTCGGCAAGGCTCGCTACGGCATCATGTTGCGCGAAGATGGCATGATCTATGACGATGGCACCACCAGCCGCCTGGGCGAGGACCATTTCTTCATGACCACGACGACGGCGCTCGCAGCCGGGGTGCTGACGCATCTGGAATTCTGCGCTCAGACGCTGTGGCCCGAGCTTGAGGTCTATTTTGCCTCATCGACCGATCAATGGGCACAGATGGCGGTGGCCGGCCCGAAATCCCGGGCCATCCTTGCCGAGATCGTTGATGAAGACATTTCGGACGGTGCTTTCCCGTTCATGAGCGCACGCGCAGTCTCCTTGTTCGGTGGCAAGCTGAAGGGCCGGCTCTTCCGCATCTCCTTTTCCGGTGAGCTCGCCTACGAGCTTGGCGTGCCCGCGGCCTATGGAGAATTCGTCGCCGACGCGATCCTGCAGGCGGGTCAAAGCTACGGGATCTGCGCCTATGGCGCCGAAGCGCTCGGCGTCCTTCGTATCGAAAAGGGCCATGTCACCCATGCGGAGATCAACGGGACCGTGACGCCGGGCGACCTCGGTTTTGCTCGCATGGTTTCAACCACGAAGCCCGATTTCATCGGCAAGGCGATGCTCGCACGCGAGGGCCTGCAGGCAGCCGACCGTCCTCGCCTTGTCGGGGTAAAGCCGACAGACCCTGCAGCCAGCTTCCGCACCGGCGCTCATATTCTGGCGGAGAATGCGGCCGCGACGCTCGAAAACGGCCAGGGCTACGTCACATCAAGTGCCTTTTCACCGAGCCTTGGCCACACAATCGGATTGGCTTTGATCAAGAACGGCCCGGAGCGCGTCGGCGAGAAGGTCACTGTCTGGAACGGCCTTAGAAACGAATATACGGATGCGGTGATCTGCAGCCCCGTCTTCATCGACCCTCAAAACGAGAAGCTTCATGCCTGATTTGCCAGCACTGAAGCCGGTTCTTGCCGGCAAGCCCGTTTTGCAAGGCGACACCCTCCGGCTGGCAGCCCTGCCGGAGGGCCACCTTCTGCACGTAATGGGCGCGACCACGAGCGAGGAGATTGCGAACCATCTCCTCGCGGTGAACCTCAAGGAAAGCACCGTGCGCCCGGCCGGATACCGGCAATGGTTTGTTGCCGGTGACGACCAGCTTTCCGAGGCCCAGAGGCAGGCGCTTGCCGATGCGCTCTCCGGCGGCGCTTTCATCTCTGACCAGAGCCATGGCCGCATCCGTATCCACGTTTCCGGATCCCACGCGGCCGCGCTCCTCAACAAGGGTACCGCCGTCGACCTGCATCCGGTCAACTTTCCTGAAGGAAGCAGTGCCATGACCCTCTTCGGTCACATTTCGATCCAGCTCACGCGGACTGCCGGGGAGGGTTTCGAGTTGACCGTGCTGCGGAGCTTTGCGCAATCGCTTTATGAGGAACTTGAGGTGCTCGCGCTATCTTTGGGCGCATCGAAAGGTCAGTAATACGGGATGGAATGGGGGCTGAAAGACCTTACTGCCTGCCCCACCAACAGGTCTTCCACGCTTCATCCTCCACGGAGCGTTGCGCGGTTCGATTCGCATCGTTGACGTTGCGGAATCACGGACTTTGGCTTTTATTTCGTTTGCGATCCAATGATCGCATAGGCGTTCCATATCCGCGGACCCGTGAGGTTTTTTCTGGACGACGCAGCAAGGTTCTCGCGGGAGACAAGACGGGTTTCGGAAGCGTTTCGGCCTGTTCAATTTTCCCAATGGGGCTGTTGAAAGGGTTCGAACCGGCAACCCTTCTCATTCGACTGTTCTCAGACGAGATAACGCATTGATCGTTCTAGGCAAGCTTTTCATCGACTACGAAGAACCGCATCCCTGAACGCCAAGGCCTGACAGGCATGCCCACGCGCCCTCCGCCGTGACAAGTTCATACGGTTCGGAACAGCGCGCCGAGGCGAGACTTGATGTATGTAATAGAGGACGCCACATCTTTGGCAACACCGTTGGGAACTCCATCGAGCCCACGCGATAAGTCTTGCATTTGCTGACCAATGAAGCTGCTCGCGTCAAGCGCTGCTCCTGTTACGCCATTCTGCATATTTGCGGCAAACTCAAGCAGCGCGCTCTGCATTCCGTTTGGCGGTGCGATCCGCGCTCGAGCGACGTCGGCAGGCGACGCGCTGTAGGGTGTGGCATCGAGCCGGTCAGGTCCCAGGTTATCTGGGCTCGCAAGGGTCAGGGCAATCGACACGTCTGGTGCGATCGCATCGCGCCTCGTCAAAGGTGGTCCCAGAGTCGGAAACCGTTTGCGCAACGTCGCAATGATGGATGTGTGATCAAAAGGCGTATCGTTCAGCGGTCGCAGCACAGTGCCCTCGGGAACGTAGGGCGAAACGATGACAGCCGGCACACGCACACCATATCGACTAAAATCGAATGCGGCTCCACGTCGTTTCGGCTCCGGCGGTTGTGCTGGCGGCGGCGGAACGTGGTCATAACATCCACCATGTTCGTCATAGGTAATAATCAGAAGTGTTCGGGTCCACGCAGGACCGTTGCGAACCGCGTTATAAACATCGGCGTTCAGCTGTTCGCCAAGCGTTGCCACATGAGGCGGATGCTGATCGTTCGGCAAGGATACGTCGGCGAAATAGCGTGGCTCGATGAACGAATAGGCAGGCAGATCTCCAGTTTTCGCGTCAGTCAGGAATTCGTCAAAAAGTCGAAAACGACCTAGCGAAAGTGCAAGCTTCTCAAGCGTGATCGCTTGCGGCACGTCATGGAAGTAGATTTTCCAACCACCAGGCAATTGCGCATTGTCGATGCGGTTGTAGATCGTCGGCATCTGATATGGGAAGTGAACAGGCGAATTGTTCTCATAGCCATTGGCCGTAGCAGTGTGCACGAAAAAGCGGTTCGGCCAGGTCTGGCACGGAGCAGAAGCAAACCAGCGATCACACACGGCGAACTGACGCGCCAGTTTACTGATCACGGGAACCTGCTCTGGCGTGAAATAATGCATCACGCTTGCGGGGTCATACGCTCCCGACGAGTGGGTCGCCTGCGCCTGATAATTCTTCACAAAGCCGCTCATATCCGGCTTTGCCCCGGACCGCGGTAAGCTCGTGCCAAACAGCTGCATGTTGATGTCAATCCAACTCTCCCCCGGATCGGGATTGGGTATGGACATCGTCGCGTCGCTGGAGCCGGCTATATTGTGTACAGCATATGCAACACCGGCCGCGTCAAGATTGGCTTCCGACCCACCCAGACCATCAAAACCCGAGGATTGGGGATAGAGTTTTCCGAGCATGCTGTCGAAAGATCGGTTTTCCAGCATGAGAACAATGATATGGTCTATCTGATCGAGTGCGCTCATTGTGTGGCCTTTGAACGATGATGTCACGGCTATCTCAAAAATTTCAGCACGCGCCGGTTTCTTGCCGGTCCCACGATAGTCATCAATTCAAGCATAACATCAAACCAAGACGGCACGCCGATGAATTGACATCTTGCGGTATACGGCAGAGCTTCTCAGAGCGTGGATGACGTCGATCAAACTGGCCGAATTTCACACAAAATGAGGAAGACCCCAATTAACTGCCAAGCGACGAGACAAACCGCAAGGGCGCTTCGCATTCCCGCGCGGGGTTTAGCGGCTACGCAACCACGTGGAAAGATTCTTCAATAAGATCAAACAGTTTCGTGGCATGGCAACCCGATATGACAAGCGCCCTGAAAACGACCTCGCTGCAGCAAAGCTCGTCGCCAGGAAAATCTGGTGTTAGAGTTTATGAGTCGACGCTCTCGAACACAGTATTGACGGCTACGCGAGTATGCGACATGCGTCGGCGGAGTTGCCGTTGAGACGTTAGAGGCTCAGAGGCAACGGGTAGCCGTTCTCATTATTCGGAGGCGCTTGTCTCTACTCCCGGGCCAAGGCTCTGATTTCACTGCGAAGGCTCAAAGCAAGGTCGGGCTGATCCGAAGTCAGGTGGCCGATACCACGCTCCAACCACGAGCGGATCAACGCTTCATCGTTCAACGTCCAGACGCAGAGACGCTCAGCTGGGACGACTTGGCTGATCTGGAACCATTCCTTTTGCAGGAGCTCATGATGAATTGCGACAATCTCCACCTGCCTGGTTGCATCGATGAGAAACGCGCCTAGTCCCCCTTCTCGTTCGATCGACGCGGCGTTTGCGGAAACGAGGCGGCGAATGTGGGGAGCAACACGACGGCATTCCTCTATTACCGCCAGATCGAAGGAGGTCAAATGGCATCGATCGGCTATTCCGAACCGCTCAATTTCTGCGACGACCTTCTCCACGATACCTGGATATGGTCGGCCTGCCGCATCGGATTTGATTTCGATGTGCAAACACCTGCGGGCTGCGCCTTCGAAGACTGCGAGCACATCTGAGAGCGTTGGCAAGACCTCGAGGATGCCTTGCAAATGGGTTTCCAGTCTCATGTCCATGGTAAGGTCGCGCACCGGGCCAATCCTATCGGTGGTGCGATCGAGGGATGTGTCATGGATGACGACGAGCTCGCCCGCATCTGTCAGATGAACATCGAATTCGATGCCATCCACCTCAAGATCAAGAACGTTACGAAATCCCGTCAGGGAGTTTTCAGGCCAGATATTGCGCGCGCCGCGATGGCCGATGATTTTTGTCATGTTGTTCTCCAATGCCGAAGGTCAGCGTAATGTCGGGTCGAGCTTGTCTCGCAGCCAGTCGCCAACCAGCGAGATCGAAAGGGTCGTCACCATGATGATGAAGGCCGGTGCGAGCATGATCCAGGGTGCCCGTGTCAGGTACTCGCGTCCGAAGCCAACCACTCCGATAAGAGACACGCGACTGGAGATAGGAGATACTGAATGGCGGACAATTATTCTTTCCGCCACTTGACGTTCGCGATACTGAGTGATGCGTTGAAATCGAAACGTCCGCAGACGGAGGTGATGAGACGTCGAAGCTCAGTGGGATCAAAACGCGCATTCGAGAACTTCGGCCAATCTGGAAGACTCTCATGATCCTGAAAAGCTAAAGATGCTATCGTTTCGATGGATAGAAATCCGCGCGATTGGGCCAACGGACATTCAGGATCCGCGAAAAGCCGCCTGCCAACAGAACCGTTAGCTAAGGAAGCACGGTTTCATTCGGCCGCACCGATGACCGAAGAAGAATAGATCACTCCTTCGGTCGAGGTTCGAGGTCGGTGCGCCATCCGCACCCACTATTGCGCCGGCTTTACGCCCTGTTGCTCCTGTTGCTGCTTCAGCTTTCTGTCGGCCACCTGTTTCTTGTGCAGTTCGTGTCCGGCAACACACCCGCCGATGGCGCCAAGCACGGCATGATGTCCAGCATAGTGGCCAGCGACAGCCCCAGCCGCGCCGCCGCTGATACACCCTACAGCCTGGGCTTCAGAGCTTGCGCCTACGATTGCAAATAGTGCTGCAGCAATGATGATCTTCTTCATGGGGGCTCCATATAGGATGGTTGTCGGGTGCAGCAATTTATACCCCGCGCAACTGAACCTCGACTGAACGATCAATCCTGACCGGATCATTCAAAAGACGGATATCCTCACAAATCGCCGAGGTTTGCCATCCAACAGCGTCGCGGTCTCGTGTCGCGTTGAATCGGCTCGGCATTGCGACGCTCACAACCTTTCAAAAGCGCTGGTTCTATCGCATTTGGTCCCAGATCGTCGGCGAGCCGATGTCACGCTGCGCAACGCGCTGTTCAAGAGCAGGCCGACGATTAACGCCTTCCCGAAATCGCGGGGTGCATGACCATGATCGTGGCCGTGGCTATTGTGATCGTCCACTTTCATGGCCTGCCCGCATTCCCTAGTGAACATGAAACCGGCCGACGAAGGTTGGTCGAACGGATTGAGGGTCAAGCTGCGGGCATGATCACTGCTGCGGCTTCGGGCGTCGGCCCCTTCTCCAGGCCGGCCCAGCCCGAATAGCCCATATAGAGCGCAATCACGAGCATCAGCACACCTGAGGCGTAAGGCGCCCGCTTGGCGAACGTATCGAAGCCGGACCAACGTTTTTGGACGTGACGCACGCTGATCGAGGCTGCCACACCCGCCGCGACCATCGTCACGGCCAGGCCGATGCTAAAGCACACCACCAGCACTACGCCGAGGGACAATTGCTTGAGCTGCAGGCACAGAAGCAGCACGGTAATCGCTGCAGGACATGGAATCAGACCGCCGGTCAGGCCGAACATGATGATCTGGCCCGTCGTGACGCTCTGGTTTTTGAAGCGTCGGGCGATGTCGTTGGCATGGGCGCGGGCGTGCGCATCCATATACTCACCGTCTTCACCGACCGAGAGGCCGTGATGGTGATGGCCATCTTCGCTATAGGCCACATCGTAGTCGTGGGTATGATCTCCATGCCCCAAGCTGACGCGCGCGTTGAAATCGTGCGGCTCCGGGATCTCTTCCACGCTTTCGAGGTAACCGCCCTTGTCGAGGAAGGTGAAGGCTTGCTTAGCCCCGCTGGCGCGCTCCGTCACGATCGCAACATCCTTCACATGCCAGCCATGACCTGTTTCAAAGCGGATCCTGAAGCGCGGCGGGACACCGTCCTCAAAGACTTCCAACGACATGATGCCGTGGCCAGTGTCGATCTTGCGCGTCTCATCACCATGATTGTGGTCATGGTCATGACTGTAGCCAGCCTCAACATGCGTTTCGCGCCAGGTGCGCCAGATCATCCATAAGGCGATGCCGATGACAATCACGGCAGAGGCGATCTGGAAGTATGGCTCGGTGGTTTCCGCATTCATGCCGCGGCCAAGATACTGACCGCCAAGGGCCACCACCCAAACAACCGCTGTATGGGACATCGCGGCCGAGACACCAAGGAGTACAGCCTGCATGATCGTGCCGCGCACGGCAATGATGAACGCTGCCATCATCGTCTTGGAATGACCGGGCTCGAGCCCGTGAAGGGCGCCGAGGAAGATGGCCGTGGGAATGAACAGCCAAGCGTGGGCCGTACCCTGCTGAAGGAGTTCGGGAAGGGACGTCATGGTGGGGGCTTTCTGATGTCAACTGATGTAGAATAGCATAGGGGGGTATATTATTTGTTGTCAATCCCACCAAAACGTGTTTTGTGATAGGAGACGATTGAGACTGGGGCCTTGGAGGTTTATCGGTCGGGATCGCCAATTTCAGGAGCAACCACATGACTCACACCGTCCGCGAAAAAGCGAAACTCATTAACCGCGTGCGTCGACTGCGCGGTCAGGTCGAGGGCCTGGAGCGGATGCTCGAAGAGGAAAAGAGCCACACCGACGTCATGCAACTCATCGCCGGCATCCGTGGCGCCATGAACGGCCTGATGAACGAAGTGATAGAGGATCACATCCGCTTTCACCTACAGGCCGCCGACCTCCCGCAAAGTGAGCGCGACGAGGGAGCGGCCGAGCTGATCGACATCGTGCGCGCCTATCTGAAATAGGCGCCCATGGCCAAGGATTCTCCCTGCACAGATGTCTGTCAGTACGACCCACTCAGTAAGTGGTGTGTCGGGTGCGGGCGGACGCTCGAAGAAATCCGCGCGTGGCGGAAGATGTCGCCATATCATCGCACCGCTCTATCCAGGGAGTTGCCGCGTCGTCTTCATCGTCTTCAAAAAGCTGATGCCAAGGCAGCAGCACCCTAATCCGATGCAATACCAGCTAGAGAATGTCTGATTTCGCCCCTCCAGCGGACGTCGCCGTCAAGTTGGATCCTCACAAGTCTGGCGCCAATATTGAAACGAAGCAGAGCCCAAATCCCGATCGTTGGAGACGTGGCAGCGACGCCAGTCGGCGCACAGCGAATGGGACGGCTGGATGCTCATACTCAATAGCTTTTCCTTGGGACGTTGCGGCAGCCGGTTTGCTAGCCACTAAAGCAGGTGCTGAACGAAGCAGTCTGGTGCCGGTAGCATATGGCAAATGCGCAAGCGGCCCAACTGTCATGAAACTCGTACAGTTCGTCGAATTAAAGCGGCCCATTCAGCGCCGATCGTAACGCAGCTTCGGGCAACCAAATCAGACTGATATTCACCGCAACAAGGTTAAATCCCCCCAACACTCGTTTTGGCTCATGTTATCGAGAAGCAAAAGCTTGCAATCCGGCGATCGAAGACAAACGACAGGCTCTAAGCAGTCGGCAGCCGAACGCCGTGCAACAGTCCCTCCGCAAGTCCGTGGCGCCGGCAGCAAGCCACCACAATAATTCCGAACGGAGGAACGGGCGCGCCGCGCGCCTCATCATATGGCAAACTTGCGGCTCGCCCTTATCAAGTCAACGCTGCTTCGGGTCGTTATTCCGACTTATGGCTCGTCGAAGATCTCTGCGCCGGCGCGGATTTCGTGGGTTGATTCGTCGAGATCGGTGCCGAAGGGTTCGCAATTGCCACCGAGATGCTTGGCGAAGAAAGCTTCTGCCATGGCGATATAGGCGATCCGGTTGCCCGGCTTTGCGAAACCGTGCCCTTCGTCCGGATAAACGACATAGGTCACAGGAATCCCTTTGGCCTGCATGGCTGAGACAATCGTATCGCTTTCAGCGACTTTGCAACGCACATCATTCTCGCCATGGAAGATCAGCATCGGCTTCTTAATGCAGTCGACCTTGTGGATCGGCGAACGCTCGGCCAAGAGCGCGCGCCCCTCCTCAGTTCTCGGGTCGCCATAGCTGCGATACATGAAATCGGCAAAGCCGGACCAATAGGGCGGCATCGATTCCAACAATGTTTGCAGGTTGGTGATGCCGACAACAGGCACGCTGCAGCAAAAGACATCCGGGGTGAATGTCGCGCCAACGAACGAAGCATAGCCGCCATATGATCCGCCAAATATCGCAATCTTCGACTTATCCGCTATGCCCTCGCGGATGGCCCAGTCAACCATGTCGATAAGGTCGTCGTGCATCTTGGCGGCATGCTGCTTTTCGCCAGCCGCAATGAACGACTTCCCAAAGCCCATTGAACCGCGATAGTTCACAGACAAGACGGCATAACCGCGGTCGGCGAGCCACTGGTGGTCACCACGATAGCCGTAAAGATCCCGGGACCATGGCCCGCCATGCACAACCAGGACCATCGGCAGGGGAACATCCGGTCGTTCATTTGCGACGCTGGCGGGAAGCGTCAGGTAGGAGAGCAGATCAAGGCCGTCGTGTGATTTCGCTTCGACAGGACGCATCGGCGCGAGCCGATGGGCATCGAGCGCCGGGCGTGCTCGAAACAATTCGGTCATGTTTGCCTTGTCGCGATCGTAAAGGAAGGTAGTCAAAGCCTGTTCGGCCCTATGGGCATCGACGATCCAGGTCCGGTTGTCGTCGGACTGACCAACGATGTTAAATTCAAACCCAGGCAAGCTACTTTGTATGGTCTCAAAGTCGGTCCGAACTTGTGGCGCGACATAAAGCCAGTCCTGGCGCGCTCCAGCGATGCTGGCTGCCTCTAGATCGAAGGTTGTGGGATGAACGAGAACGTTTCGGACGTCGAAGCGCGGATGCTCGACCACGACGGTCTCCTCCCCGCTCTGCCAATCGAGCCAAGCAAAGACGGCTGTCTCGCGATCAATGCACGTTTGCATGAGCAAACGCCTGTTGTCGCTATCAAACAAAATCGGCCATGTGAGCAAATTGTCGACGTAGTCGAGATCCTTCCAATGGATAACCTCATCGCCGTCGATTCGCCACAGCTTCGCTCCGCCACCCGGAGACGACGATCGAGCGTGCCGCGGGCGAAGTTGCCAATCGAGGCCGATGCCTCCGAATTCCTGCGTGTTGAGCCAAAGCAGTTCGCGTTTCCCCGTTGCGGCATCAACGATATAGAGATCGTGCCAGCGCGGATCACGATCGTTAAGCCCTATGACGATCTTTCCTGGAACCTGCCTCGACCACATTCGAAGCTCTGCATTCACACCTGCGATGGGCGTCAGGTCCCGTAGCTCTTTCGTCTGGGGATCAACGATGAAAACATGATCGTTTTCATCGCCGGTCTCATCATTGACGAACATCACGAAGCGGCCGTCGGCCGTCCATTCCTGCCAGCCGATCGGCCTGCCTTTCGTGCGCGTCAAGGGTTCACCGGCGTGGGGCTGGTCAGTCGGAGCGATCCAGATGTTGAGCACGCCCTCAAACGGCGCGATCCAGGTCAGCCATTGCCCATCGGGCGAAAGCCTTCCGCCAAATGCATCTGCGTTACCGAATAGCAGTTTCCGTGGAATAAGAATTCGGGTGGTCAAGGGCCGCTCCTTGGTTTGGTTCAAAAGACTTAAACCCTGCGACGACCATATCAGGCTTCGCAACGAGTGCGAGTAACGATCTCGTTCTCGGCGACGTCGTGATGTAAAAGATAGCTAGACATTCCCGGGATAGCTGTTGATCGCCGTCAACGCGACGAACGATAGACAATTGGTGCGAAGATAAACTTCTACATCCCCTGCCGACGGTAAGCGGGAGTTTTGGTCATCCAAAACACCCTGTTTTACGCGATTTCCACCCAGGGAGCCGACAGCCGTGCATTTGTTAGTTCCGATGGATGTCCTCGTTGCCAGAAGCGCCCTTCCCGCGGCGTCAAAAAATAGTAGCCCTCCTGCGTCCGCAAAGCCCAGCGGATTGGCCTTATCCGCGGCCGACGCACGCTGCGTCAGGCGACCGATCGGCGCGACCCCTCTGACAGCACGAAGGAGGTGTTGCAATCGCAGATCGCTGGGCTGGAAGAGCGCAAGGCCGCACCGGAGGCGACCCTTTCTATTCTGCATGGCAAGTTGAACTGCATCAACGCGGGCAAGCCTGACGACGCACGCCGCGACTATCAGTGCTGAGCGGCGCGCAGTTCGGCCAGCCCTTCTTCCCGTGAGATCACCGGTTCGTATCCGAGTTCCCGCCGCGCCTTGCCGATATCGAAGGACACTTCCACCGCGGAGGTGGCATAGATCTGCCGTGTCAGCGGCGGAACGATCTTGCCCCTGGATATCTTCGCCAGAACGTCGCCAATGGTCGCCACGGTGCGGACAACGGCGCGCGGCACCACCTTTTCAGGAACGGCAAGTCCTTGCGTTTCCACCAGTGCCGAAACAAAGTTGCGGAACGGCACGGGCGCACCATCTGAGATGAAATAGACTTGGCCACCGTGACCACGGCCAAGCGCCAGCTCGACGGCCCTACAAAGATTGGCGATGTGGGTGGTCGACGTCAGATAGGTGCCGCCGCTGATCCAGGCGAACCTGCCGGATTTTACCGCCTGCGTGAGCGCGGGCAGTGCGGTCGTATCATCGCGACCCCAGACGAAACGCGGACGCAGCACGACAATGGAAAAGTCCGGCCCATTCGCGGCAAGCGCAAGGCGTTCGGCCGCCGCTTTCGTGCGGGAATATCCACCCGCCGGCTTTTGGGGCATGGGCATCGTTTCATCCACATTGACGAGCGGCTTGCCGGTGGCAAGCACGGATTCCGTGCTCAAATGAATGACCTTGCAAATGCCGGCTGCACGGGCCGCATCGAGAACCGCACGGGTGCCGTCTTCATTCACGCGCCGCTGCTTTTCGGTGGCGGGTCCGTGATCGGTATCGGCGGCTGCGTGGATCAGCGCATCGCAGCCGGCCATGCGAGCGGATAAAGCGCGATCGAAAAGCTCACCGCGAACTGGCGTCGCACCGAGCGAACGCACCAGCTCTGCGGCGCTTTCGCTGCGCACCAGTGCGACGATTTCTACCCCGTGCGCCACAAAGTGTCGGATCAGGTTGCGACCAACATAGCCGCTTGCGCCTGTCAAAAAGATCCGTTGAAACGGGACAAGTTTATCCGTGGCCGCAGCCTGTGCGGCAATGCCGTCAGTCATGTCATTCGCCTCTATCCTAGGAGGGTCAGCCGGTGGCGATATCGGGAAGATTGCTCTCACCCGGTTGCGCGGTCACAAGCCAGTTGATCTCGCGAAGAAGCCTGTCGCGCTCTGCACGTGGGAAATGATGGAAATCGAGATGTTCGAGGAACTTCAGCCCCTCCAAGGCCAGATAAGCGAGAAGTGCACCGCGCGGTGATGGCGATGTAGCCTCAATGCGGGAGATCGTGCGGGCCTGGTTACTCTGCATCTTGGCGCGCAGCCCGGCATCCAGCACAAGCGCGGCGCTGAGGTTCAGCGCAACCGCCTTGAACTCTTCCGGCGGCGGGACAGCGGCGGCAAGAATACGTCCACGGATGGCCTTGTCCTCGATACCGGCAATCTGCTCCTCGAGCCCGGCATGATGGGCATTGTCCCGTTCAAACGCACGGTCCACCACTGCTTCAACCAAAGCCTGCTTGGACTTGTGATCGTAAAGCACGCTCGCCTTGTTGATGCCCGCCTCCTTGGCGACGGCATCAACAGTCAGGTTCGCCGCGCCATCCCGACCGACAACCCGTTCGGCCGCATCGAGAACTTTCTGCTGATCGATAACCCGCTTTCTGCCCATGACATCATCCGTTTTATTTCCAACCAGATGGTTATAAATAATTGGCGTAACCCGTGTCAAGACGCTGGCGGTCTTCCTCTCGGCGAATTCCAGCTAACCGAGAAAATTCCGGTAAACCTAGGAATCAAGAAGCATCACCGTCACAGTGATATTGGTTCCGCTCCATCGGGCCTATCGACATGATAAAATTGGAAAAATCGCGCCGCCAGAGCCACGCAACGCCAGAGCCTAAACGCCCCCTCTCCCTCGCCGATCCGCGCCGAGGAGTTCAGTGCGCCCGACGCCATCCTCCCTTTGCCCGTCGCCATGAGCTTGCCGTCCGAGGTACGGACGAGGACGTCGCCGCCACGAGGCATCTGGCCAAGACGAGCATGGGGCCAACACGTTTTGGGCGCTTGTCTCCGATTTCGGCTATCTGAGGCCTGATGCGGGCTGGCATCATTGCCGCCGAACGAGCGTCGCGGTGAACTCGCCGTGCCCAGTCCCGAAGTCCGTCTGGGGAGACGAGCGCCGCCAGACATGGCATCGGCATACGGGCGGTAGGCCGAGGCAGGTTAGCCTTACCCAGGTCGTCGTGGAGATCCTGTCGATCAGCGCAAATTTGCGTCGAAGAAACGGACCAGTTCCGCGTTCATTCGCCGGTGGAAGTCAGCGCGATCGAAACCGGGAGCATCGATGCAAATATCTGGTACAGATTTGAGCAGACGAGCACTGCAGGGAGGAAGAAAGGCATAATGCCCTGCATGCGCTTCGACGCGATAGTCGGGCGCCCGCGGCAAGGCATCGCGGACGTGCTCCTCATACCACGGGCTGGGCTGATGTCGGTCATCGGCCGCCTGCCACAACAGTACCGGAATACGAACAGACGCCAATCCGGAGCGGTCGAAAGCAAAGCCGAATGCCGGGGCCGCCGCCGCGATCGTCTTGACCCGACGGTCCGGTTTCCAGGCGTCGGAGGGTGCGTGCAGCACCGATACCGAGTGCACGCCAGCTTGGGCCAATGCGGCGCAAAGGTCGTGCGTCGGGTTCGATGCACAATAGGGATCAACTCTCATCAAATCCGGCACTCCGCCCGCCTCGACCAGGACCGTAAAGCCGCCGTTCGAGAACCCGTAAGCGCCGATGCGCTGGGCATCGATGGCGGCATGCCCACGCCAACTCGAAAGCATGTAGTCGATCAAGCGACTCAGCTGCGCGGGACGCCGCCACAACAGCATGACCTTACTCTGATCGTCGTAGGTGTCTCCCGCATGACTGATCGCAGCAACCACGAAACCGGCGCGCGCAAGCGCCAGAGCAGTGTCGTAATGGCTGGCATAAGACCCACCGCCGCCATGGGATAAAACGACAAGCGGCATTTGGCGATTTACCACCGGTCCATTGAGTGCGACGCGCTGGGTGAAGCTTCCCAGAGCCACATCGCGCGGTTCACCGGTGGTTGGATACCATATCCCGGCCGTCAACGGCGGCTCGCTTCCATTTGGAACACGCATTTCATCGAACCCAACCGAGGCTTCCGGCGCGGCAAGCGCCGCGGCTTGATTAGCCGACGTAATGTCTCCTGATACATCATCGACGGATGCCGCCAGCGCAGCTGCTGGACCAGCCATAATGAGTGCAGCAAGGGCGACTATTACGATCTTCCTCATGGGGTGGCTCTCTTGTTGACCGATATGAGAGGATTGTCGTTGTTGGAACTATTCCGACAGCGGCTCGACCTGAAAGTCGAGGCGTAAAGAAATCGAAAGCTTCGTCGAAGATTGCACACGAACATGCCAACTATGGTGCAAGCGGAAGCTTAGCCATTTTAAGATATGCCGCAACAGGCTGCCAGGTCCAATTTTGCCGTCGACCAAAGACCCGTGTGCGAAGGCACCGCAAGCCCGTTTTCCTCTCGAGGAAGGCCAGATCCTCTGGCCGGCAATCAAGATGGGTTGTTCGACGCTTGTCAACGCTGCGCTCCGGCCCGCAGTTGTCTCGCGTCGGCACATTACCGCCAACAAGGACGATTGCGGTGATTTCGGAAGAAATCGCCGCGCCTGAGTGGCCGAATGCCAAATCCGCAAACAGTGCCCTCCCCACCGATACGATGCTAGTCTGCACCGAAGAGCTCGATACACTCGACGCCATCCTGCCCCAGAGCCGAGACATCGGTAACCCGCCAATTGGGTACGCGCAGAGCTTACGTTTGTATGCTGGTGGCTTGTGACCACACGACCACCCATTGCCCATTGCGCTTCTCGTAGGCGTCGGTGTGCCAGTAATCGCTGAGGGGAAGCTTGTGCCCGCCGAACACCGCTTCGAGTTGAGCGCGATAGCGGATCACTGCGGCCCCGTCATACAGCCGCACGGCGATGTCGGCTGGCTGCCATGTCAAATATTTGAGATAGCCGGAGGCGACTGCGCCCAAATACTCCTCCTTTGATAACGTCGCGCCGATTGGCGTTATCAATTGGAAGTCTGTGGCATGAAAGCGTTGCGCCTGATCCATATCAGCGTTGATCAGGGCGCGAAGCCTTGCGCGCTCCGTTTCCCTGAGAAGATCGGCCTCGTCGGTAGGCGAACGCTCGCGGGCGGGTGGTGTTGTCATGGGTTCTCTCCGTTGTAAGATAGGGTCAATCTCGCGGGCCTGTATTCCCGGTCGTAACCCATCCAAGATCGATGAGGCTTTGCGTGCTGGCTCGAACGCACTCCTCCTCCGGGCGTGAGCTCCAGTTCAATATGCGTCTCGCCTTTGCTGAACTGACGCTCAGATCGCGATTGAGTTCGTGAACAATCGTTCGCGCGTCTGGGTTTGATGCTGCCATGCTCCTTACGATCTCGTCAGGCACTTCGCTGGTTGGCAGTCGTGAAGCGTATTTCGGGAAGGAATCTCGTAACGTGGCCACCAAATCGCCGAGCCAAAAGAAGCGACCGCCCACTATGAACCGTTGGCCGCTGGCGGCGGGAATTGTCATTGCGCGAATGTGGGCGTCCGCGGCGTCGCGCGCATCCACCACGGAAAAGCCAAAGCGTGGAATACCCTCAAATCGCCCCGTCATCAGATGATGGATCAAACCAACCGATGTCCCGAAGCTCGAGCCAAGCAATGGGCCGAGAATTACGCTTGGATTGATAACAGCAAGATCAAGGCCGGCGTCCCGCGCAAACGCCCATTGCGTAGCGGCAAATTAGGTGAGATTCAGCGTCAATCAGGATGAGACTCGCGCCGGGGTGTGACGGAGTGAGGGCGTAGCCCGATCGTAGTCATA
>NZ_JBIVSO010000030.1:0-26132 GCF_044756305.1 Rhizobium sp. NPDC092011 | reverse complement strand
AGACCACCGCGGCTTGATAGAGCCGGATATCGCTTCGCAAAGGCGCCCGTTCGGTGATGCCGCCTACGTCAATGTGCGTGGAAAATCGCGCTTACGTTGAACCTGCGAGACAACGACGATCATCGCCCTTCCGGATTGAGGAGCGATGCCCGGCAGTCGGAACATCGAACAACCTGGTAACCACAGTCGTAACTGTCGTGTGACGTTAGCAAATCTGCTTTCCGCTGCAGCACATCGCTTTGCCCTTCAAAGAACAGACCCGATGAATGCCTTTGTCCGCGGGTGCTTAGGTGCTCCCAGTACCTCCGTCGGGGGACCTTGCTCGATGATGCGTCCACCATCCATGAAGATAACGCGATTGCTTGCCTCTCTTGCAAATCCCATTTCGTGCGTAACGACGACCATCGTAATGCCGCTCAGCGATAGATCTTTCATAACGGAGAGAACTTCATTGACGTTTTCCGGATCGAGGGCGCTGGTCGGCTCATCAAAGAGCATAACTTTTGGCCGCATGTTGAGGGCGCGAGCGATAGCAACGCGCTGCTTTTGACCGCCCGACAATTGTGCGGGATAAGCATTTTCTTTGTCCGACAGCCCAACCTTCTTGAGTAAGGCGCGCCCTCGTTCCGTTGTTTCGGCCCTATCTTCCCTTTTTACGCCGACAGGGGCCTCGATGAGATTCTGCATCACGGTCATATGAGGAAAAAGATTGAAAGACTGAAACTCCATTCCCAGACTCAGCCTGTTCTTCGCGATCTGCGATTTGGGAAGCTCGATCAGAGCTCCGTTTTCCTCACGGTAGGCAATCAGCTTTACGACCGCACAGCGCTCCACACCTTGAGGCATCCGCCCGAACATCATCATGAGGCCATGATCTCGAAAAGGACCATGACCCCGGCAAGGACAAACAGGCTTGACTAAGTCCCGCAATTAAAGGGCCGAAACACAGGTGTACAGAGTGACGTGTGCTCAAGCCACTTTGAGGCGGCGGAACCCAGGCTGCCATTCGCCGGTATCGCGCCTTTTGAGGGTATGATTGGCGCGGCATCACGCGAATTCGCAACGATGGTTGAGACCGAGGCAAGAATCTGGCAGTTTTGGATAGAATGAAGTCGAAAAAAGATATCGGTAAGTCTGCATCACCAAAGCCAGCGCACTTGCTGCAGCAACTCGCGCGCGCGCCGGAACAATTGTTCGCCGAGGCGTTCCGTAACCAGTACGGCGCACTTTGCTTTCGCGACATCAATGGCGGTGGCGAGTTCGAAATACTCGTAATCACATCGCGAGACAGCGGACGCTGGATCCTGCCCAAGGGGTGGCCGATGAAGGGCAGGGAACCTTACGAAGCTGCCGAGATCGAGGCCCGGCAGGAGGCTGGAGTTTGCGGAAAGGTGTGGAGGACGCCAATTGGCCGCTATACCTATCTGAAGGACCTCGACGACGGCAGAGTCGTCCCGTGCATGGTGGAAATGTTTCAGCTGGAAGTGAACGAGGTCAAGACCAACTTCAAGGAACGCGGACAGCGCCGGGTGGAGTGGGTGAGCCCCGACGAGGCGGCCCGGCGTGTTCGCGAGATCGAACTCAAGTCGCTGATTGTCAATTTCAAGCCCCGCAGAGAGCGCGAGTGAGGCGGACTAAGACCGAGTGTCGAACGCAACTTGGCGATGCTATTGCCCGCCGCGCCACCTTAAACCGACGTTGTCTCGGCCCTCCGACTTCACTTGTCGGTGTTTCGACGTGGAACAGTCGCGCCGATTGACAATTGACAACGGGCCGGGGCGTCATGCCGGTGTGCAGTGTGAAGATCCGGTCAAGCTCTCGCTGGAATTTGAGGATCGCGGGTAAGCGAACGTCAATACTTCCGAGTCTTCAGGTGCTGCGCTGCAGGCTGGTGAACCAATGACAGCGTTATGTCCTACCAAAACGGCTTGGTCGCGGTCACTCCGGCGGCGCCGAGAGAAATTGCAGCCTTGACTGTTGCCGGATTAAATCAGGTTTGTCCGAGCGTTTCGCAAATGCGTGATGACGCGGTCCGCCATAGAAACGCAGCGCGCTCCGTCGAACGGAAACAGCGACGAGAAAGCTCCCACCAACTGCCTTTCAATCGCGGTTCGCATCATTTTGCGTGCGCGGTGCAGCCGGGTCTTGGCGGTTCCCGCCTTGATGCCGAGGTAAGAGGCGACCTCCTCCGTACTCATCCCCTCAACGTCCCGCAATATGAAAACTGCGCGGAATTCGCTGGGTAGCCCATCGACTGCCCGCTCAAGCAGGCGGCGCGCCTCGCCGCGGGAGAACTCGGTCTCGGGGTCAGCGACCGAGAACGAGGTCGGAAATTGCAGCAGCTCGCCCCGTTCTGATTCTACAGCCATGTCGATCTCCTCCAAATCAACGTTTGGCCGGCGGCGTCGTACGCATCCGATCGCCTCGTTGAGCGCGATCCGGGTGAGCCAGGTGGAAAGTTGCGCCTCATCGCGAAATGCATCGAGATGGGTGAAGGCGTGCACATACGTCGCCTGGACGATGTCCTCCGCTTCCGCGTCGTCCCGGACGATGGCACGGGCCGCTCGAAACAGGCGCCGATTGTGTCGCTGTACCAGGACACGAATGGCCATCTCGTCGCCCGTCCTGGCATGGACGACGAGATCGGCATCGGGTAGCGCTGCCAGGTCTGGCAGGTGCCTCGACGCCGCGGTGGGGATGGCAACCATGATCACTCCAGCAAAATTCCGTGCATCTACCGCCCAGCCTATGGCTGGACGTCGAGCGTGCCGGTCATCATCGGGTGAAAGCGGCAATAGAAATCCACTTTTCCCGCGTGCTTGATCGTCATGCTTTTTTGCGACTTCGGCGGCAAGTCGATGTCGAAGCTCTTGTCGCGCGCAGTCGCGCTATGGCGGAGTATATCATCATTACGCCAGGTGACCACGTCGCCGACATGCAACGGCGAAGCCGTGCCGAATTGCATTTGAGCGATGATGATGTCGCGGTTGGCGGCCACCGCGATTGCGGGGCCCCCAAGCACGAGTGTAGCGAATACCAACGCCGCGAGGATGCGAAACGGAGAGCGCATGGCGAGACTACTTGACCATCGATGCAAGGTGCTCGGCATGCATCTGGTGCTCCTTGAAGAGCTTCAGACCCGTCTGCAGCAGCGATTTCAGTTCGCCATTCTGAGCCGACGGGATCAGCAATGTCTCAAGCGCGCCGTTGACCTGCTTGTGATAGGCCACCTCGTTGTCGACATAGGCCTTATCGAAGGCTGCGCCATGAAGCTTGGAGAGCTTTTCCAGCTCGGCTTTGGCGGCAGACGACAGCGATTTGCTGGTGTCGTTGTCTTCGGGCTTGACGTTCAATTTCTTGAGGAGGGCAAGCGCCTGCTGGTTCACGGCCGTGTGGTCGCGCTCCATTGTCTCGGCGAATTGCCGAACCTCGGCGTTCCTGCTCACCTTGAGAGCCTGCTTGGCGGCGGCGACGTCGATCTCGCCAGCCGTGTAGGCGATATGGGCGATCTGCGGATCCGTCGGCTTGTCGACGGCAAACGCCGCTGTCGCAAGTGCCGCAGCCATCGCCGTTGCCGTGAGAAGTTGCTTGAACATGTTGGTCTCCTATCCTCCATCGGACATTTCAGACGCCCTCGACACCTGAAACAGTCATTAGATGCGATTGCCAGCAAAAGGTTCCCCAAAAACTGTAATGACCTTCGAGGCGTGCTGGCGAAACAGCGCATCAAGCTGGAAAGATCTTCGCCACAATTATTCTAAGGGTCGTCCCCACTTGGGCTAAACGCTGATGGGCAGGCGCTCGGTTGGTGAGCCAATTCTCATCGAAGCGATCACTAAGAGGGCCGCCTGCGGGCGTGCGTCAGTTGGTTTCCGCGACCGCTTTGGCGGTATGCGAGCGCGTTGCCTTCGAGAAAATGAAGCTTGCGGTCGAGTGCTACTGCTTGAGAGAATGTGAGCAACGCGTCCGACAGCACATCATTTCCAACGGTTTTATCAGATCCAAACGCGAGCTGACGATCAGTCGCTTGATCGATAACTTGCTGGCATCTCAACAAAACCAGGGGAACTCATTCTGATGGAAATGTCAAAAGAACAAATGCACTGGATAGTGAAGGTCTTCCAACCCGAGAGGACGGTAGCGTCGCTCCCGGGAGCGGCATCGCTCACTGGGCAAGTCCGCGCCGCTTTGCTGGGGCTCGACCCGGACTACTATTCAACAGAACTTGCCAAGCTCACTGCGGGCGCGAAATCGTCGGCTCGGATGCTGCTGCCAGAACCCGATGTCGGCGCAATGATTGACCAGCTTCCCCTGCGCAAAAACGCACGAACTTCGCCTTTGGCGATAGCCGGACATCGGATCCACAGTCCTGGGCAGTCATCCTGCAAGAGTTGATTTTGGCGCAGCGGCCCAAAGACAACATCTCTGTAGTCGCAAGCGCCGTCAGTGGCGATACGACTACTCATGGGCTGGTCCGGATCGATGAAGTACTGGCCGGCAGTCCGGACTGGGTCTTGTTCTTCCTCGGATTGAACGACGCGAGGACTCAGGGTCCTGAACCCACCAAGACAATCGTTCACCACGACGAGACTGCTCGAAATCTTGCTGAACTCCGGTCCCGCGTCACGAGTGAGACAGAAGCGCGATGCCTATGGATCACGCCGCCCGCAGTGAATGAGAGCCAGGTATCCAAACAATGGGCCCTATCTCACTTCGGTGTGCGCTTTCGCAACGAAGACATTGCGGAGGTTGCGACGGCGATGCGCAGTCTGGGTGATCCGGTCGTTGATTTGTTTGAAAGGCTTGACGCTTCATCGCTGAATGAATTGCTGATGGAGGACGGAGTTCACTTCACTCAGGCGGGACAGCAGAGGGTCGCGCTCGAAATCGTTCGGTCCTGGAGCGAGCAGAGATGAAGTACCTTGTCACTGGCGCGACGGGGAATGTGGGCTCGCTGGTCACAAACCGCCTTCTCGACGCAGGCGAGACGCCTCATGTGCTCGTCCGCGATGCGAGGAAAGCACGGAAGCTATTTGGTGACCGTGTGGAGATCCGGGTGTGCGACCTCGCAGGCTCGTGCACTGACCTGAGGGGCGCATTTCAAGGGTATGACGCTCTTTTTCTGATCAATACCGGGCCAGACCTGGGCGAGCGGGACCGCGTCTGTGCGCTGGCGGCGCGCGATGCAGACATCCAGCATCTCGTCAAACTCTCAACGCTCGACGTCAAAACCGGTGTCGGGACCGGCCCGTGGCGCGCGCGCGGAGAGGCGGCTATCCAGGACAGTGGCATGCCCTACACGTTCATTCAGACAGCGGCGTTTATGTCGAATGCGTTGAGCTGGGCGGACCGGATCCGCAACGACAGGGTGCTTTCTTCATCGACCGGCGAAGGGAAGATTGCCTTCATACACCCCGACGATATTGCGGAGGTGGTCGTGTCGGTTTTGTCTCATGGGAAGGCCCTGAATGACGCGCTGGTCATTACAGGCCCGGAACCTCTAAGTTATAGAGAGATGGTCACGGCCATCGGTGAGGCGACAGGCAACGCTATCCACTATGAAACCTTGTCGGACGCCGATGCCATGGCGGACGTCTTAATGTGGGCGGATCGCGCCTATGCCGAGGCGCTGGTCGATATTTGGCGTGCGATTCGAGAGGGCGCCTCGCCACCGTCAGCGATGGCGTGCAGCAGCTACTTGGATGCCCACCAAGGTGCTTTAGCGATTGGATAGCCGAAAACATCAGCAATTTTACTAGAAGACCGAGCCGATCCTGATGACCTTTTACCGGCCCAGTTCAGGATGGGCGGACAGGTAAGCGAGGATCGCTTTCACCGCCTCGCCTTTGGCCTCGCGAGACGTGAGTGGCGACATTGCTACCCCGTGGACGACGCCTTCCACCAGACTTGGCAGGACGAACAGGATGCGGTTCATGCTCTCAGAGCCGCGCTGGACGATGGCCTGCTCAAATACAGCCCCCAGCGCGCGGCGAAAATGCTCCGGCCCCTCATCGACCGACGAGGAGATCAGCTGGTGTAATTCCGCTTGGGCGGAATGCAAATCGACAAGCTCTTCAACGAGATCGACCACCGATTCAATGAAAGACGATGACTTATGGGCTGCAATATTGCGTTCCAGTATGTTTCGAACGTCCCCGACATGGCGCTCATGCAAAGCGCTGAAAACCGACCTCTTGTCCGGGAAATACTGATAGAGTGAGCCAATACTGACCCCTGCGACCTCAGCAATGCGGTTCGTCGTGATTGAGGCGACCCCATGCCGTTTCACGACCACGGGGACGGCAGCAAGGACGACCTCAACCGTTTGTCGTGAGCGCTGTTGCCTCGGAATACGCCTGGCGGAAGTATTGGCATTGCCTATCATCCCGTGAAAATATCAAACTGGCAGTGGCGGGTAAAGGACGCGACGCACAAGGTCATTTCGAGAATGCCTTGGGCTTTGTCGACGGCCGTTTAGCCAAAATTGACGCCGAAAGTCGATGGACGAATGGGTAGCAGCCTCAGGGAATGACTAAGTCCGCTTTAATGTCAGCAATCGGGTCGGGAATTGCCTGTTTTCGATCTATTGACGATTAACCACTACCGCAGGTCGCTTCTTCGAAGCGGACGGACCTCAATCGGCTCCAAATCTGTCATTCCAATCGGAAAGGCCGATGTCCGCTATTGAAAGAGGGTGTTGATTTAACATTTTAACACAGTTCGGAGGGACAAAACGGCGCTACCGTATTTTATATCAGTAGCGGGCTGCTACCTTGATATACATCGTAATACGATATAGCAAAAGGACTGCTGTGATAAGCAGCACACCGCGTGACAAGCCCATCGCATTTAAGTTGCGCGACAACATTGTGCGGGTCTGGATGAAGCGCTGGAGGATTTGCGGCAAAAGGCTATGACTTGCTCGACCAAAAGGAATCAAGCCTTTGGGGAGCTCTATGTAGGCAATGGATATAGATATAGTTCTGCTGGCGAACGATTTTCGACTTCGGGCGCTGTACCTTGATTAAAGCTTCGATCGATCCCGGTGAGCTTACAATTGTCCGATGCCGAATGGGGTTTGACCAATATAAAACTTAGCCGAAAGCGATGCTTCCATGGTCTCAATCCTTGTCACGATGGCGGTCAAATGAGAAAGAGCAAACAGTGGCAAACGGGCCGACCCATCAGTTCCTGATCTACAAGATCGTGCCGATCGAAATCGACGGGATCGATTTTTCGTTCACCAACGCCTCCCTATTCATGGTGGCTGCAGCGGCCATTTCTGTGGGCTTTCTATATTTCGCGACTTTCAGTCGAAGCGTCATCCCGACCCGTACGCAGTCTGTCGCGGAAATATCGTATGAGTTTGTCGAGTCGATGCTCAGGGAGGGAGCGGGGATCGAAGGGATGAAATTCTTCCCGATGGTCTTCTGCCTGTTCATGTTCGTATTGACTGCAAATTTGATCGGCATGTTTCCCTACTTCTATACGGTTACAAGCCAGATCATCGTTACTTTTGCGCTTGCGCTGTTCGTCGTCCTGACCGTCGTCATCTATGGTTTCCGGAAGCGCGGTCTTGGCTTCCTAAACCTCTTCGTGCCGCGTGGCGTGCCGGCAATACTTCTGCCGCTCGTCGTGATGATCGAAATCATTTCCTTCCTATCGCGGCCGATTTCACTCTCGGTTCGTCTTTTTGCCAACATGCTCGCTGGGCATATCACAATCAAGGTATTTGCAGGGTTCGTCGCCTCGCTCGGATCCCTGGGACTGCTCGGCATCGGCGGCGCCACTTTTCCCCTAATCATGACCGTCGCCCTCACCGGTCTTGAATTCCTGATGGCTTTCCTACAGGCTTATGTCTTTGCCTTGCTGACTTGCTTGTACCTCAATGACGCCATCCATCCTGGTGGACACTGAGAAATCTAAATTGAATGGCGGGATGAGCAGGTTGGTCGCGAGAGTTCACCGCGGACGCGACACGCCGCCGACCGGTTTCATCAGGTTCAGAAACTTCGCTTGACGATCGAAGAACAGATGAGCCTTTCTGGGGGGTGATAGGAAGATGCGATCATTGACGCTACGACATATCGCAGGCGAGCCCGTCGCGCGCAAGCAATGTCGCCAGGAGATATTCGAGATGCTCAATGCGTTGTGCTAAAAAGGTCTGTCTCACAGCGAGACCAGCGTCGGCGGCACCCTTATACACGTAATCGCTTCAATGGGATGCTTGGTCATAGGGCTGCCAGTCATCGCAAGACGGCCTTCACCAAGGGCTTATGCTTCTGCCGAAGCGGGATGCAGAGACGAATATTTCGCCTGAGATTATTCGACCCCGGCAAGGCTGGCGTCGAGCTCGAACAATAGATCCTTTTCCGCCTCCAGACCGATCGAGACCCTCAGTAAACCTTCCTTTATGCCCGCAGCCTTACGTGCTTCGGCACCCATGCCGACATGGGTCATGGTTGCTGGATGAGCGATGAGGCTTTCGACACCGCCCAGCGATTCCGCCAGGGTGAATATCCGCAAGCCGGAAACGAAATGGCGAACCGCTTCAATTCCCCCTTCCAGTTCGAAACTCAACATGGCTCCAAAACCAAATTGTTGTCGAGCCGCAAGGTCGTGGCCGGGATGTGTTGCGAGACCTGGATAATGGACGGCACCGACCTTCGGGTGTCCGGATAGGAAACGGGCGACGGCCATGGCGGTTATCTGCTGTCGTTCCAGTCGGGCAAAAAGGCTGCGCACACCGCGAAGGGTCAGATAGGAATCGAAAGGTGAACCAGTGACACCGATCATGTTGGCCCATGCTTTCAGCTCGTCGAGGTCATCGGCGTGCGCCGCAATAACGGCGCCGCCGACGACATCGGAGTGCCCGTTCAGATATTTTGTCGTCGAGTGGATGACGAGGTCGGCGCCAAGAGCAATCGGACGCTGCAGCGCCGGTGACAGAAATGTGTTGTCGACAACGACGCGCGCTTGTGCCGCCTTCGCCAGCCGGGAAATGGCGGCAATGTCGGCGACGCGCATGAGCGGATTGCTTGGCGTTTCAACGAAAACCAGCGCAATGCCCCGGCTTAATGCGGACGTCAAAGCCTCTTCATTGCCCTGATCGACAAACTCCACGCTAAAATGGCCTTTGTCTCGCAGTGCGGCTAACAGGCGATAAGTCCCGCCGTAGCAATCATGCGGCGCAATCACCCGATCGCCCGGCTTCAGCAGGCCAAGGACGAGGTTGACGGCCGCCATCCCGGACGATGTCACCACCGCACCGACACCGGCCTCGAGCTTGGCCAGCGTGTCGGCAAGCAGATCGCGCGTGGGATTGGAGGTTCTGGAATACTCGTAGGTCTGTGCCTGCTCGAATTGCCTGAAGGCGAAATTGCTGGAGAGATAAAGTGCTGGCGTGACGGCGCCATGAGCGGTGTCGCCGGCGATCCCGTTTGTGGCCGCGATCGTTCTGAAATCCTTGTTGGTCGACACTAGAGACTTGCCTTTCACGAATGGGAGTGGGGTCTTGCAGCGATGTTCATCACGTGTGGATCGATCGGTTCCGTGCCGCACGTCGCGGCTGTTGTCGGCCGCCAAGCACTTGGTTGAAGTGTGGCTCCCGTGGCGACTATAATTCCTTATTTGCGAATGACAATGATCGATCATTCTCTATTCGAGCGAGACGGTGTATTGATATCCGACGCAGAAAAGGGATGGTGTGATGTTTGTTGAGCGGGCCCAAAATGGAGACTATATCGTCGACTCCTCGGAAATCGCCGACCGGTTCGGTCTGTCTCTCAATGATTTTCGCCGCTACGTGCAACGCGGTTCAATCACATCCTCTCTGGAGGTGGGGACGGCAGACGATGAAGGCAGCAGGCGGCTGTCACTGCGATTTGGTAATCGAATATGGCGGGTCGTTTTGGATGATGAGAACCAGGTTCGGCACGAGGAAATGACCTTCCTTCGCACCCACGCGCGATCGCCCGCGTCTTGATGCTATCAACTTGCCGGCTGCGATATTCCAAACGCTCCGCAAGATCACGTCGTCATCGACGAATGACGTCCCGACTTAGCGATCGCGGATGAAATCCATGAGCACGACGGCATTATTGTGCTCGCGATCTCTCGCTCCACAGAGAAGCGTCACCATAGATTTTTCGATCTGCTCTTCGAGCGCGTGGACCGCCACCGCGTCATTCTTGAGTTCGTCCCGATAACGCTGACGAAATTCATCCCACTTGTTGGGATCGTGGCCAAACCAGCGTCGCAGATCAGTGCTTGGCGCGATGTCTTTCAGCCAAATATCAACATGGGCGCCGTTCTTGTTCACGCCTCCGGGCCATAGACGATCAACAAGGATACGCTTGCCGTCACCTTCTGCCGCAGGCTCATAAATTCGCTTGATGTGCAGACGCATGTTTCACTCTACCGTCTTCGTAGGCGCTCCCAAGTCGGCGTCCTTTCCTATGCATTCGAGTGAATGAATCGGCGCCAAAAGGTCATCGCATGGAATGCTGGCACGCTGCTCATCGTCATTGGACGAGGAGATCCGGTGGTTTAGAGCCACAAGAGGCTGTGGACCTGAAAGTCCTCAAGTCGGAGGGGAACCGGACAAAAATCGCAAATATTTGCGTGCCGATTCCGATGGCAACATTGGCACTACTTACAGAAGCCTGTTGCCGCCAGCCGGCAAATTACCGACGCCTCCGATACCGCATATCCATGCCGTTATGGATTCTGGTCGAAATCTCGGTCGACCGTATACATCCAATGGCGCATGTGGTCGAGCAAGAGAGCAATGTCATATTGCCATTCCAGAGCGAGAAGCCTGAGATCCATGGGGCCGGATTGCAGTCGAGTGTAGAGCATTCTTTTAAGTTCGGCGAGCTCGTCAGCGGTTGGCGAATGCCGGGGCGAGCGCTTCTGTTTGGCACCACGCGATAGACGTTCGGAAAATTGCTCTAAATCAGTCTTCGTTTCGGCGATCGTCTTTGCCATCAAACCATCCTCCCAACGCACAATATATCGCATTACGATGTATTGCAACATCACGTTAGAGGCGCTGTTGCCGTCAGGTGGTTTTGGCCTGTAGGCGCTGCAGGATACTGATGAGTTCTGGCGCCATTTCCCGTATTTCCTTCAGGTGGACGGCGCTTAGGCTTAGCAGGAGTGCATCGGCCTTCGCGGTCAACGTCAATGTCTGCCGCCGCTTATCCTCGGGATCCGAGTGTCGCGTCACCAAATCGGCTGCACCCAGTCGTCCAACGAGTTCGGTTGCGGTGTGTGGCGCGATAAGCAGGCGGTGCGCCAGCGATCCGATGGTCATTGCCTCATCGACGGGATGCCCCTTAATCGCGAGCAACGCTTGGTGTTGTTGGCTTGGTAGACCCTCTTCCTGCGCCGCTGATGTGCTGAAGTCCATAAATCTGCGCAAGGTGTAGCGCAAATTGGCAAGCGTCTCATAGTCGCTGCCACTCAAGGTTTCTTTCGTCATCGTTACGGCCTCAGGTTATGCATCGGTCTAGATCGGCGTGATTTATGCCATCCAAGCGATTTTCTCCAGCTTGCGCCGATCCTGCAAGATGCGCAGCGCCTGCATGAGTTCCGGGGCCATTTCTCTGATTTCGTGCAGATGCGCACCGCTGAGCTTCATTAGAATGCGCTCGGCGCTCTCCGTCAACTTGACAATCTGACGCCTCCCATCGGCTTCGCTTGATGTGCGCTCAAGATAACCCGCTTCGGTGAGCCTATTGACGAGCTCCGTCGCAGAATGCGGCGCAATCAGCAGGCGATCGGCGAGCATCCCGATGGTCATCTCCGTTTCAAGCGGCAGCCCCTTGATCGCAAGCAGCGCTTGATGTTGTGGTGGCGTCAGGCCTAGATTCGACACTTCTGCGTTACTGAACTCCGTAAATTTTCGCAATGCATAGCGGAGGTTCGCGAGAGCTTCATAGTCCCCCGGCGAAAGGGCATCCTCGTGTGTTTTTTTGCTCATGTTTCAACTCCGATCACAAGAATATTGATTCATATCGTATCACGATATATGTGGTGCGCGATGAGAAAATGTTTCTCCGCTGAAGAGCAGCGTGATCTGGAGACAACGTATTGATAAACCCCGAAAGCAGACCACAATATCGTCAACATGATTTCACAGGCGGACTTGCTCGACGGGAGGCCGGCGACTTCACCACAGACAAGCGCGTACTTCTCCTGATCGGAATGGCCATCATCGTCGGCACCGGGGGAGCCTTTGCGGCCTGGCTTCTGGTCAATTTGATCGCGCTTGTGACGAACGTTGTATGGTTTGGACATTTCAGCACCCAAGCCTCGTCACTTGCAAATGCCGCACGATCCCCTTGGATGGTGGCGGCTCCGGTGCTAGGCGGGCTCGCAATTGGCTTAATGGCTCGGTTCGGTTCGGAAAAAATTAGAGGCCATGGTATTCCCGAGGCAATCGAGGCCATCCTGATCGGCGGCAGTCGGATGTCACCCAAGGTGGCGCTTCTGAAGCCGCTCTCATCTGCCATCTCCATTGGCACAGGTGGACCTTTCGGCGCGGAAGGGCCAATCATCATGACCGGCGGCGCCATTGGCTCGCTGTTTGCGCAATGTTTCCATATGAGCGCAGCGGAGCGTAAAACGCTCCTGGTGGCCGGTGCTGCATCCGGCATGACGGCGATTTTCGGATCGCCGATCGCGGCGGTGATGCTGGCCGTTGAACTGTTATTATTTGAATGGAAACCACGTAGCTTCATTCCAGTTGCGGTAGCAGCGTGTGTTTCAATTTACTGGCGGTCGTTCCTCTTCGGACAAGGCCCACTCTTCGCGACCAATTTCCAGAGCCATATTCCCTGGTGGGGCGTGTTCCTCTGCGTGGCGATGGGCATCGTCTCCGGGCTGCAGTCCGGCTTGCTTACGACTTTGCTTTACAAAATCGAGGATGCCTTCGAGCGGTTACCGATCCATTGGATGTGGTGGCCAGCGCTCGGTGGTCTAATAGTCGGGCTTGGTGGGTTGATTGAACCGCGTGCTCTGGGCGTCGGCTACGATGTTATCTCGGATCTACTAGGTAGCCATATCGTTGCTAAGGCAGTCTTTGCGATTCTTCTCGTCAAGGCGGGGATCTGGCTGGTCGCGTTATCGTCTGGAACTTCGGGGGGCGTGTTGGCGCCACTCCTTATTCTCGGCGGAGCTCTTGGATGGCTCGTCGGACTGGTCTTTCCAGGAGACCCGGGCTTCTGGGCTCTTCTCGGCATGGCCGCGATGATGGGCGGGACGATGCGAGCGCCGCTGACCGGAACCTTCTTTGCCGTTGAGATTACGGGCGACATCAGCACGCTTGTACCGTTACTGGCCGCGACGGTCACCGCATATGCAGTTACCGTCCTCTTGCTTCGCCGTTCCATTCTGACTGAAAAGATTGCGCGTCGCGGCCAGCACATCACCCGCGAATACGGCATCGATCCCTTCGAACTGACGCGTGCGTCGGAGATTATGATCCGGCAGGTCGATACCCTATCCGCAACTATGAGCATTGGGGAAGCTTGCAGCTTTTTCTCCACTCAGGAAAAGACCCATCGCATCTACCCAGTTGTGGAAGACGATGGCCTACTTGCTGGTGTGGTCTCCCGCGCCGACGTGTTGCGCTGGCGGGGTGACGCGGGACTTTCAACACAAAGTCTCAGGGAGAACGTCTCCGATAGCTCGCTTCCTGTTGGACATCCGGATGACACCGTGGGATTTATCGCCGATCTGATGCTTGCAGGAGATACTGGGCGCATCCCGATCGTAGATCGCTCGACAGGCAAGCTTGTTGGCCTGATAGCTCGCAAGGATCTGTTGCGGTTGAGGAGCTCCCTGAAATCTGCCGAACTTGAGCGGCGTCCATATTTTGGAGGCGAACCGGAGCCGATGCTCGATCAATGACTGCCGTTGAGGCGTCAATTTTTCGTCGAACCGCGCAAGTAGGCGAGCAACACCCCACGCACGACTTGAGCAACCTGTGCGGGCGCAAGGCCACCGATGTTTGCTGATCCGTGAGATCCACAAAATGAGAAGATGCGCTGGTGCGCGCCTTCTCTGGATTGGGAGACGCTCACCAAAGTGCAACATACCTGATCTTCAGGGTAGCGGCACGGCCTCTCAGCGGATGTTGCGCGTCCGAGTGAAAATTGCTGCCTGTTCCTTGCGCAATGCGCCCATGACCTCGACTTCCTGCGCCACTAGGTGGTGCTGAGAGCTTTCTGAGGCGCGAGCATCACCCGTCTCGGTCCCCGATGGTCCACTCTATTCAGCTGTGAAAGGTGATTATTGCAGGCACACTAGTCTTCCATAGCCCAGAAAATGGTGTTGCAGTCGTTTGTGGCGGGCCGGCATGGGAGATCAATGCAGGTTCTGAAATCGCGGACCGAAGCAAGATCGCATATGTGAAGAATGCGCCGATGCAGGAGTTTTGGAGACACCATAGTACCCGCTCGGGCGCAGCTTTTAGCCCGTGGGCGACATATTTCGACCCGGTCTGGCTATTTTCAAAGGTTTACCGCAGACTATGCAAACGCGCACCGTTGCGCGAAGCAGCCTTTTGCCGTCCTAAACGAAATAGCATTGCGGATCTAGCGCCCGTACCCACCAGTGTTGCGACCGAAGTATTGACTGCACCAGAACTTGAAGCGGCACAGCGCATGCGAGATCTGTTTATCCGAGAGCACATGCTCCAGTCATTACTGGACGAGACAATGTTGAAAGCCAGAACTAGAGGAGTATCTCATGCTCAAGACATATTCTGGAAGCTGCCATTGCGGCGCCGTTCGTTTCGAGGCAGAGGTCGACATTAGCGCGGGCACCAGCAAATGCAATTGCACGATCTGTGCGAAGGCGCGGCTTTGGTCGGTCAATGCATTTCCCAAGGCATTTCGGCTTGTGGCAGGTGAGCGCGATCTCACGGATTATCGAGGTCTTAAGAACTCTGTCGCGCATCACCTATTCTGCAAGCACTGCGGCGTCAGGCCATTCGAATGGGTCGATGTTCCGAATTTGAGCGGAACAAAATACTACAACATCAACGTCGCTTGTCTCGACGAGGTTGACGCTGATGAACTCGCCGGAGCACCTGTGACATATTGCGACGGTTTGAATGATGATTGGGGTAGTATCCCCATTGAAACGCGCAATCTCTAAGGTCGTCTTGCTGCGGTGATTGCTTCATTGCATGGCAAGTTCTGACTTTGTTTTCCTGCGACATGCGGCGAAGCTCGACAAACCAGGTGAGCTGGAGTTTCCTGGAGGTAAACGTCTGGCGTCTACTTGGTTGAGAGAATGCGAAACCGTTTTGGCGTTGACCGTGATGCGGATCGGACTGCCATCGGCAATGTCCTGCGGCCTATCGTATTCATAAACCCAGACCTCCCCGAAGGTGCGGTTTCGGCCAAGGGCAGGACGGGCAGAGACGCAGCACCTCGACCTCGTTCATGACGCGCCGCAGTGGCCCGAGTGGATTTCGCTCAAATCTGAATTCTCTTCAGCAGAATTATTTCTTCTTGTCATTCTTCTTAAGAGAAATATGATCGCCTGATCGTGCGCCATCGCACGGTTTAGACGAGGCATTCCTGACGTGTTACTCGAAGCTCTGCTATCTAACCTCATTCAAATTGGAACCCTCAGTGTAACTTTCCCTGACGGAAGCAAAAAGCAATTCGGCTCTGGGGGCGAACCAAGGGCCGCGCTCGAAATCCGGACCAACCGCGTCAAGCGACGTCTGGTCCTCAATCCGGCACTGGCGCTTGGCGAAGCCTACATGGATGGCGACCTCGTACCAAGTTCGGGAAATATTTTCGAGCCACTCGACTTTCTAACGCTGAACTGGATGGAAGGAGGGCAGCACCTCTTCGACAAGGCATTGGAAAAGTTTAGGCGTCTCAAGCGATGGGTTGACCAGTTCAACTCTGTTAAGACGTCCAAGCGGAACGTGGCACATCACTATGATCTGGACGGTCGTCTTTACTCGATGATGCTAGACGAGGACATGCAATACTCCTGCGCCTATTTCCCCGAAGGCAATGAATCTCTCGAAGAGGCGCAGCTCAAGAAGAAAAGGCATATCAGTGCGAAACTCAAGCTGGATCGCCCCGGCTTGGAGGTCGTCGACATCGGATGCGGCTGGGGCGGTATGGCGATCTTTCTGGCCCGCGAGTACGACGTTCGGGTCACGGGCCTGACGCTTTCGGAAGAGCAACTGAAGGTCGCCACAAGAAGAGCGCAAGAGGCTGGCCTGTCCGATCGTGTCTCATTCAAACTTCTCGACTATAGAAACTTGAGCGGACTGGTCGATCGCGTCGTGTCCGTGGGCATGTTCGAACATGTAGGGGTCGACCACTACAAGACTTTCTTCGACAAGGTTCGATCGATGTTGAAGAGAGACGGCGTGGCTTTGATCCATGCGATCGGCCGAGCCGATGGACCTGGCAGCACCAATCCATGGATTGCCAAGTATATTTTCCCCGGGGGTTACTCTCCTGCACTTTCGGAAGTGCTCTCGGTGGTGGAGAAATCCGGCTTGTGGGTGACCGACGTTGAGATACTGCGCCTCCACTACGCAAAGACTCTCGAGCAGTGGAGACAGAGGTTCGAGAAAAACAGGGCAACGCTGGCTGGACTCTACGACGAGCGCTTTTGTCGTATGTTCGAATTCTATCTCATCGTGTCGGAGCTTGCGTTCAGGCGGATGGGCCACATGAACTGGCAGCTCCAGCTGACGCGGGACATCGCCGCATTGCCACTTTCCCGCGATTACATAGTCGACGATGAGCGTCGGAGGTCTACAGTGCTTCCCTATCAACACGGCAAAGACAAGATTTCCAATCAGAACCTGCCTGCCAGCGACAGCGCCGGACGCGGCAACAAAGGAGCCTGAGCTGGCCTTGCGACCTTGCGCGGCTTGCAGAAACAAATTGCTGTTTGCGTCGTTGACGGGACCGTATGCCCTGTGGTCTGCATCAGCGCGCGACACGCACATGCTGTTCCGTCAGATCGGTTGAATAAGAGCTATTAGAATGATGCACACGACTTGCCGATTTGGATCGGATCGGATCGGATCGGGAAGTTGCGTTGAAAAGTGAAATCATTCAACGGGCCTGCTTGCCGTTGATCGCATGGCTCTGGCTTGTGTCGACGCGACGAGATCTCAAAAATCTAATCCGATCAATGTTGAAAGAGGGACGAGGCAGCCACGCGCCCAAAAAATTCCTTTCGATTTCGCAGCAACCTCCTTCATATATGTCATGATATGATATATTATGCCGAGGAGCGAAAGGAGGTAACTATTGGTCGGGCCAACCGAAGGTAAGGCCGTCCAATCCATGGAGGAGCGTAAAGTGGAACGGCTTGATGCAAGCATTGAGGGTTCGACAGGGCTCGATCGTGATGTACGGTTCTCTCGTGAGATCACCGGAAGCCTGATGGTGCCGAGAGATCGGGTCTTTGAACTCCACGGAACGATCGCTCACGATTTAATTGTCGAGGTAGACGCTGGCTTGGCGTACAGCGTTGCAGTCGGCTTTCTCAAAAACCGGGGAGGCGATGTGCGCGTCTTCGGCTCGGTTAGACGGGAGTTGGATTCTGACCAAACAAGACCGCCGACCTCGACGTTGCCGAAATCAATCAGAATCGGATCGAGACCATTCATGTCTCCGAGCGGAATGATTTCAGCTGGATGGCGGATTGAAAGCTCCGACCTTGCTGCTCTTGGCCACAACGGTGATTGCACATTTCCTGTGCTACCGAACGGCAGCGCGTCCGAAGACAATGCGGTGCGTTTAGAACTGAGCGGTTGTCAGGTCGATGTTCGCAATGCGGCAGTTGTCAAGCGTCTTCACCAAGCCGTTTGGATGGCATATGATGGCTGAGATAGTGCACTTCAAAACAATTAAAGCTCGTTCCCCACAGCGCCGCGCTGCAGGTGCTGACCATAAGGCAAATCTGCGCCATCCAAATTTGCGGAGCCCATCGACACTTCGCACCGTTGTCGATGCCGCAAAGAGAAATCCTAGAGCAACGCGGTTCGCGGTGGCGCTCCTCAAAACGGCAGTCATTCCCCTTGTCATCTTGCTTTGCTCGATAGTGGCTTGCGCGATGGTTGTTGAGCATGTCAGTGGCCAGCCGGCTTACTCAGCGAGGAGCAACATATCGGCGGTCGCCGCAGATTTCCTTAGATGAGATCTTGAAGGCATCAGCCACGGAACGACTTCGGAGGCGATCGCTTTGAGCGCCATGGTGGAGGCGCGGATTGCGAATTCATTTTGGCTCGCTTCCCCATGACCGTCGGCCTCGCCCTAGTGTGGATGCTGCCATCTGCCTTTCTTTCGTCAGCGCCAGCGTAGCGCTTAGTAAGCATCATATGCCGATGGCCGCCGACGGCATCCGTCCCATCAGGTAACTTGCCAGCCTGGCCTGCGTCACTATATCGTTTCGTGACAGACAAAGGATGACATGCATGCTCTCCGACAGGCGCCCTAGGCGATCTCACACGCGCGCTCTTGAGAGGATTGAGCCTCTGAATCCTGAAGTCTATCGTGGCCTTGCGGGCGTGCGGCTCACCATGCGCCGGTTTCTTTCATTCAGTGAGGCGGCGCTTTCCGAAGTGGGTGTAACGTCGCAGCAATATCAAGCGCTACTCGTGATGAAGGTCGCGCCGGGGCAGCAGATCATGGTGCGCGAGCTAGCTGAACAGATGCTGTTGCAACACAATGGTGCGGTTCAGTTGGTCGACCGGCTTGAGGCCGCAGGCCTTGCGGTCCGCAAGCCCTCACTGCAAGACAAAAGACGCGTGTTGATCGGTCTTACCGAGATTGGTGAAGAAACGGTCGAGCAGTTAGCGAGGATCCACCTCAAAGGCATGTTCGACAATGAGAAACTACTGGTCGAATCTCTGAGGCGACTTCGGCGTCTATCGAGACCAGAGTGAACGTAGCAAACTAGCATTTGTCACAAGCGCCAGCTTCGGAGGAATTATTGTGATTTTCAGCACAACGAGTGGTTAAGCAGATCTGTCGAATGGGAAAAGACGCAGCATTGGAGGAACAAGCACCGCTCGACTTCTGTAGTTTAGCATAAACTCCAACACCTGCTTGATTGTGGACGGCTCTACTGGCTTGGTGATGACGCCAATAACTCCAGAAATGCCATCGGAGACGACCTCGGGATTGGCAGTTACCATGACGACTGAAATGCCGAATTCGGCTGCCAGAAATTGCCCGATGCGTGGGCCGGTTGCACCGTCTATGAGGTGGACATCCACCAAGGCGAGTTCTGAACGCGGTGCGAGACACTTCGCACTTTCAAAGCTATTGGCAATTCCCGATGTCAAGTATCCGAGGTCATGTACGATTTCTTGAAGATCGATTGCGATTAGCGGATCGTCCTCAACGATCAAAACACGGTTCATCAATTCCCCTTGCTCGCAATTTTTCGCCAACTCGCATGATCCGTTACTGCCTCTCTGAGCGCGATGAATGACCTGTCAGTTGAGAGCCAAGACGGTATGATTGCCTTGTAAACTCCAACACAACCTGCTTGCTCACCAAACGTTCAGAGTGGTTTTACATCGATCGACGTTAAAATATCATGAGATGATACAAAATACGAGTGAGACGAGACTGGTCAATTGCGACCACGAATGTGGTCCGAAACGCGCTTGAAATGTCTCGACCAAAAACCTCATCATCCTTGGTGATGTTCTAAGTAATAGGCTTAGCGCAGTGTCCTTGATATTCTACGTGGACGTCCTCACCGAGGCAGCATCGGGGCGTCAGCGAGGAATTCATCTTGCCGGCGAGGTATCGACGATCGGAATCGGGGATATTGTCCGCGCCCCGAGCCAGAATTCGCGTAAGTTCCCTGCATGGAGCCTGCAGGCGGGGCAACGCCTGAGTTGCGCTGCTGCCTGCATCTTCGAGCAAGCGCTTGCAACTACAGCTTTGGCCATTCTTGATGTCCGCGACGACCATACGCTCTAGGCTCTCATCGGACCTGCAGTGGCGCTATGCCAGCTAATCGGCAACAAAGCTATCACTGAGACCAATCAACGCTGGCAGAGATTGAGAAACCGGCGGCGGCTCACTGCGCTGGAGTTGAAAGGTGACCCGGCCATTTATTTGGTATTCCAGTAAGTAACTGATCGAGAGACTTAGTCCGTTGGTAGACAGACAGTGTCGCAACCTGACGAACCGCATTTCGAGGTCTGCGACTATGCCAAGGAAAACGAGTTGGTCGGGATGAACGTCGGAAGTCGAGACGATAGCGCAAAGCGAGACCTTCTTCTGAACCGGTAACCTGCGCCGATGACAGAGCGGTAGGAAGCTATCTAGGAACGATGCCGCGTCATGTTTTTGGACGCAATCGTACGTCACGCCTCATCGCGGGCGTTGGTTTTCGTTCGCGCGCAGTAGCCTTCGACCTTGCCTCGCAGGAACAGAAAACTGTGGGAGGGCGCATTATTGAGTTCAGGAAGTACAGGTTCTATGCATACACTTCGGATCAGCACGCGCAGATAGCTGAAAGCCTGCATCTAAGACAACAAAACTGACGCGGCAGACGCCGATGCTCTGTGCGAGGTGGTTACTCGGCTCGCCACGCTTGCGCATCGAAAATCACTGGTCGCGAAGGTTGCCCGAAGGATACCCAATGGCGGGACCTTTGTTCATCCTTCAGCTCATGAGAGTGGCATTCTGTTGACAATCAGTTTTCGTCTTGCAGTGGGGCGGGATATGTGACCGTGCCATCGTCTTCCAAGCGCGCGCCGGACGTCAGCCGAGCCGGTTCGATGCGAGTTGACCCCATGATGTGGAACACCGTCTCGCCGCGGGCGATAAGATAATCGGCAACGATGCGGCGGTGACATCGCCACCAGACCGCCTCCGAACACATGATTGCCGACCGTTGCTTGTGTCCCTCCTCAAGCAAATGCTGAAGGTTCTCCTGAAACGGAGCGGTAAGCGCATAATCGGCGTAGTTGTGGAAGCTCTCGTTTGTCCACAGACCGTTCATCGCAGTCGGGAACGTCTTGGCGTTGCCGCGAAGGCCGCCGAGAGCCGCGATATGCTCGTATGAAACCTGAGCCTCGGACAGAGCGATCGAGAGCGCGTCCTTGTTAAACTGCGGATTGGCCCGCGACATCGGGATCTTCCGGATATCAATGAGACGCTCCACCTCGGCCTCTCGCAAAAGCTCAAGGAAGACGGGGAAACTCCGATTGGAATGGCCAATGGTAAAAAAGGGCAATGACTTCATCGAGAGCGTCAGGCATGGTCGAGGGCGCTGCCTTTGTGGGCGGCGATGTGGTCGGTCTTGTCGCTCTTGATCTCATATTGCGGCTCATCTTGGCTCGCGCGATGCGTATGGCCCTTGTAGTCAAAGTCGCTCGTGTGGACGGCGATGATCGTCCCCGACACTCGGCCAGCTTCAGAATTCCAGCTGACATGATCGCCGACCGCAAGTCCTCTCGTCATTTGCTTAATCTCCGATTCCAATGGGAACAAATATCCATGATGCAATGCTTCTGCCAGGGACTAGTTCCGAACGAACAGCTTAAAAGTGTCGAGCGATCACTCTCAGCTTTCCGTATGAATATCCGGATTCAGCTACCAGGGTCACAGTCCCGTGGGTGAATGTCTTTAATTTCGAAGTCGGCTTCGTGAAATTCCGGTTAAAGGCTTCCTCCAATGGATTGAGCCTGCAAACGCCATGCTTTTCCAAATTGCACGATCGAATGGAATGGGCGAGCGCACGATTTTCCACATAGCCTGACGTTCACCAAATTGAATGTCGCCGTCATTGCGGGCGATAGCATCCCTCAATCAAGTGGGCGATCAAAGTTTTCGGACAGCACCTTCAGAATTTGGCGAACGCCGGGGTGTTCGCACGTATAGTATCGGAATTGAGCACAGCTGCGTACGCTGACCAACTTCAATTCGCGCAGCTTCGTCAAATGTTGGCTTAGTGCGGATTGCGATATTCCTAGCTCCTCGCTCAGACTACTGACGCCCTTTTCGAAACCCAAAAGACGAATGCAAATTTCCAGACGTTTCGGATTGGCTAACAGAGATAAGACTTCTGTGTGATAGTGGAGGCGTGTATCATCGTAGTTTAAATACATGGAATTACCATTGGCTTACACATCAGTTTGAGCGAGAAGGCACGCTATCAAAATAGTCTGCACATACTGTCCGTCAATACAATTGTTATTTTCTGTGGATTATTAATTCCTCGATACAAGAGGTAATTTATATTAAAATTTCAGAATGCAGCGGCTTCCTATTTGAAAAGTATGCTTCATAAAAACTTGCATATTTGCTACGGTTAGACTAACCTTAATACCCACCTGATTGCTGTCTTGACGCGCCCGTTTCGACAGCAACTGTTGCCCTGCTTTGACACCCCACGTCATTGCAGGGCAACGCCTTTCCTCCACTGCTGATTCCGGTCATTCCTGCCGCATAAGTGCTGACTCATGCCGAAATGAGGAATATTGCATCAACCGTTCTGAAACAAAGACCTCCTGAATTTAAGTGTACGCATCCGAGTTGGGCCGCATTGTGCAGTGAGTGAGAGTGTGGATGCTCGGTCTATATAGACGGCAATATAGACGGTGCTTCACACATGGACTTGACGAATGATCTCACCGGGCATTTCAGCCGGATGGAGATTGTCGATAGCGGGCGTCGCCGGCGTTTCACGGATGAAGCGAAGCTGGCGATCGTGGCTGAGAGTTATAACGGCCCGCGACAGGTGACGGCCACGGCGCAGCGTCATGGGATCACGCGCTGGCAGTTGAATGCCTGGCGCAGGGCCGCGCGGGAAGGACGGCTTGTCCCCCGCTCGGCAAACGGATTTGTTCCAGCGATCGTTGTTGCCGAGCCTGTTGTCGCGAGCACGCCGCCTACGGCGACTGTCGCTGTGCCGCCTTCTGTCACCGCGCCCGGTCGCATGGAGGTGGTGAGTGCGAACGGCCGGCGTGTGATCGTCGGTCGGGACGTCGACGTGGACGTCCTGCTGCGGCTCATTTGTGGTCTGGAGACGTTGCGATGAACCCGTTTCCGATGGGAACGGGGGTCAAGGTGTGGCTGGCGACGGGACATACAGACATGCGGTGCGGCTTTCCTTCGCTGGCCCTTCGGGTGCAGGAGGTGTTGAAGCATGACCCTCTGGGCGGTCATCTGTTCTGCTTCAGGGGGCGCCGAGGTGATCTAATAAAATTGATTTGGCATGACGGCCAAGGCGCCTGCCTGTTCACGAAAAAGATGGAGCGCGGGCGGTTTATCTGGCCCAATGTTGAAGGCGGCGCCGTCGCGATCTCGGCCGCACAGCTTTCTTATTTGCTGTCGGGAATTGACTGGCGGGCGCCGCAGGAAACTTGGCGTCCGACACGGGTCTGAGCGCCTTCGTCATTGAATTTGTTCAGGAAATATGCTCTAAAATTTGCATGTCATTGCCACCGCTTTCCCTTCCGGACGATCTTGCCAGCGCCCACGCCGCGCTGCTGGCGGAACGCGAGGCGCGGTTGCAGGCGCAGGCCGAAGCGACCAAAGCCAAGGCAGAGCTTTCCAGCATCGAGGCACTCAACGCCCATCTGCAATTGCTGATCGCCAAGTTGGAACGCGACAAACACGGTCCGAGCCGGGAGCGCACCCAGCGGCTGATCGACCAGATGGAATTGCAGCTCGAAGAGCTGGTCGCTAACGCGACCGAGGACGAGCTTGCGTCCGAAGCGGCCTCTGCCAAAAGCCAGACCGTTCGGGCCTTCACTCGCAAGCGGCCGGTGCGCAAGCCTTGGCCAGAGAATATCGAGCGCGAGCGCATCGTCATCGACGCGCCGACCGCCTGCACCCATTGCGGTAGCGAACGGCTGTCGAAGCTGGGCGAGGATACTACCGAGACGCTGGAGGAGATCCCACGCCGCTTCAAGGTGGTCGAGACCGTCCGGGATAAGTTTACTTGCCGGGAGTGCGGCTGCATCAGCCAGGCGCCGGCGCCGTTCCATGCCACACCGCGCGGCTTTCTCGGCCTCAACCTTCTCGCCACTATAGTCTTCGACAAATTCTCCGAGCATCAGCCGCTCAACCGCCAGAGCCGGCGCTTCCGCAGCGAGGGAATTGATCTGTCCACCCAGACGCTTGCCGACCAGGTTGGCTACGTCAGCGCCGCCGTCAAGCCGCTCTTCGATCTCATCGAGACCCACGTGTTTGCGGCCGAACGATTGCATGGCGACGACACCACTATCCCGATTCTCGCCGAAGGGCAGTGCATCACCGGCCGCATATGGACCTACGTTTGCGACGATAGGCCCTTTGGGGGACAGTCGCCACCGGCCGCTGTCTTCTACGCCTCCAGCGACCGGCGTGGCGAACATCCACAAAAGCATCTGGCCGAGTTCAAAGGCATTCTGCAGGCTGACTGCTATAATGGCTTCAATCCGCTCTTTGATCGTACGAAGAAACAAATACCGGTGACGCCCGCTTTCTGTTTTGCCCACGCGCGCCGGAAGTTCTTCGAGCTGGCCGACGTCTCTCGCAGTGCTCGCCGCGGTAAAGGCGCGCGCCCTGTCTCGGCGACGGCATTGGAAGCGGTTAAACGCATCGACGCGTTGTTTGCCATCGAGCGCGATATCAACGGCACAAGCGCCGAGAAGAGGCTTGCCGTGCGCCAGGAAAAGAGCAAGCCGCTGCTCATCGAGCTGGAGGCCTGGTTGCGCCAGGAACAGGAGGGCCTCTCACGCTCCTCACCGGTCATCGAACCGATCAACTACATGCTGTCGCGCTGGGTCGACTTTGCCAGATACGCCGATGACGGCAGGATTTGCATGACGAATAACGCGGCGGAAAGAGCCCTGCGCGGCGTGGCTTGCGGCAGAAAAAATTGGAGCTTCGCCGGTTCCGATCGGGGCGCCGACCGGGCCGCCATCATGCTGACCCTGATTACGACGGCTCGCCTCAACGACATCGACCCGAAGGCCTGGCTTGCCGACGTGCTGGCCCGCATCGCCGAGCTTCCCGTCTCCCGCCTGCATGAGCTCTTGCCTTGGGAGTGGAAGGCGATCAAGGCGATGGAAATCCCGGCTGCCGCGTAAACAGTTTCCGAAAAAGCTCTTCCGACCGGCGAAGCCCCTCGTCCGTCAGCACCAGTGACTTCGACTTGTTCACCGGATCGCCGATCAGGCCTTTCTGATGCAAGCGATCCGTCGTCGCCCAGTCAAACCCCTTCCAGGCGCAACGCTCGTTGTGAAGCGTCAGCCATAGCAATGCCAGCACCGCGTCGTCGATTTTGTCCTCGTCGATCTCCATTCCGCAAGCTTACCATGCGCGACCGCAAAGATCCCTGCGGCCTACCTCGGATGGATACATTTAAGTGGTGTTTGGGCGACCACCTGAACGTTTCACGCGCCCTCGATGGATCCGTGGACCCATCCGTGATCGAGCGAGTGGAAACAGAGAGGCTTTGCCCCCTAGTGGGGGCAAAGCTGAAGTACTATTGGGCGCTTCATGCGAAATGGGGGCATCTTTCGCACAGCGGTACCATATTGCTGGCCCCTGGCGGTACCCTGAATGATATCGAATGGATCCCGACAACATGGGAGTGAGAAATTCACTTAAATTGCGGCACGACAGTGGGTGCTTAATCGGTGTCGCCAGCCATGTCCGGCGGTTCGTCACTGCTTCCGACCATTTGGGCATTTAGCTGTGCGTGTTCAAGCGATTTGGAGGCGCCACAGCCCTGGGGAAATGAGTTGCCTCCTTTCGGATGTTGTTGTTTGCGCAGCGTCTGCGCCTCGCTCATCCGAACTGCTGAAGAGATGTTGATGAAGCACAGCGATGCATCCGGCGAGCGAAATCCTTGCATGATCCGCCGGAACCAAGGTTAAATCTCGTTTTGGCAGGATGGGCGCCCAGCGGTCGACGCATGGCGACGGCGGTTCTAGGAATTCAAAATGAAATTGGCGTCTTCCTAGTTGCGCAAACGATGGAATATCTCCAGCCAGAATTGATACTCTTCCTCGTTACCTTCGCACCAGGCTTCAAAAGCGCACCATGCCGCTGCAGTTGGCGCGTTGTCGCGATAAAGCGCGATCATGTCATGGACTTTCTGATGATGGT
>NZ_JBIVSO010000029.1:0-30711 GCF_044756305.1 Rhizobium sp. NPDC092011 | reverse complement strand
GTCAGCGGCAATCAGCATGATAACTTGATCCCGACCGCGACCTAAGAATCTCATCCAGATTGTCGCAAGCGTCTCATCCTGATTGCCGCGCTATACGAAGACAGTTTTTCAGGTGCACGGGGCTGATGCATCTGGCGCGGTTGTTTTGCGCAAACAGCTTCGCCGGAACAGGCTCCTTGAGTTTTTCGCCAGGCAATCGCCATGTATTGTCGCTATCGAAGCGTGTGGCGGCGCGCATTATTGGGCGCGTGAGATCGGCAACCTGGGCCACAAAGTCCGCCTGATTGCGCCACAATACGTCAAGCCCTTTGTCAAACGGCAAAAGAATGACGCTGCAGATGCGGAAGCTATCTGCGAAGCGGCGCAGCGTCCGACGATGCGCTTCGTTGCGGTAAAGAGTGAGGAACAGCAAGCCAGCGCAGCCGTGTTTCGTGCCCGGGATTTACTGGTCCGCCAACGCACCCAGCTCATCAATGCGCTGCGGGGCCAACTTGCCGAATATGGATGGATCGTTTCTCAGGGGCCCTCGCACGTCGCCAGGCTTGTCGCGGTCGTCGATGATCCAACAAGCGGGCTGCCGCAAGCCGCGCATGCCTTGTTCGCGATCCTGGTCGAGACATTGAGAGCGCTTGATGAGCGTGTCCGGCAACTCGATGCTGAAATTGCACGTCGTGCCAAAGAGGATGAAGCGGCACGCCGGCTTATGGGCGTTCCCGGCATTGGACCAATTACAGCGATCGCGCTGATGGCTCTTGCCCCCGATCCTGCCACCTTCACCAAGGGGCGTGATTTTGCCGCCTGGGTTGGGCTGACGCCATTACAAAAATCGACCGGTGGCAAACAGAAGCTGGGAGCCACGTCGAAGATGGGGGAGCGAACCTTGCGGCGCTTGCTCATTATCGGAGCGAGTACCGTAGTGATGCATGCGGCGCGTAAGGGCGCGGCAAAAGGATCGTGGCTGGCGCGCATGATTGCGTGCAAACCACGTATGCTGGTTGTCGTAGCCCTCGCCAACAAGATGGCCCGGATTGTCTGGGCTCTGATGGCAACGGGTGAAATTTACAAAGCTCCGGTGGTGACACAGTAGCCGTTCACCGTCAGAGCCGTCGTGGGTGTAGGACAGACCAAGGATAATATGGCGTAACGGTTGATGAGACGGGATCAGAAGAACCAGTTTGGTGCATCGTGCTCAAGCACGCATCCGTGATGTGGATCTGGTCCACGAACTCCCATATTGGCCCTGGCATCTAAACTGCCAACAAAGAGGCCGGACAGATGACAGTGCTCAACCACACTCCATAAAGTCAAAATTTGTCTTGCATTCTAAGGGGCGTCCACAGATGCACCAACGCCTTCGTCAATGGCTGAACGCCACGATCACCCCGATGATCCGCTGCATCCGCGCGCGGAGATTTGAAGGAAGTCGCAGCGGTCGTCTTCGAAACGGACCAGAGAAGCTGCGATCCACGACATCGAAAGCAAGTGTCACCACGCGGCTGTATCTTGGATGCTGTTTCACGCATGGCAACGACACGATTAGTTCGCAGCAATTGGTCGTCCCGGCCGTTTCCAAGTCGTCAAAAGCATATCGATGAAACGGTCGGCTGCGGGGGAAAGGGTGGCACTCCTGCGTCTGACGATGCCGATCGTCCGGGTAACGACAGGATTGACGATCGGGCGGGTGACGAGAAACGGATGTTCCTCTTGCGGCGTTGCCAGCCTTGGAAGCACGGAAATTCCCAATCCTGCCTCGACTAGTCCCAACGAGGTATTCAGATGGGTCACCTCATAAAACCAGTTGAGCCTGAGGTTCGCCCGAGCGAGCGCCGCGTCAAGAAGTGTACGGTTGCCGCTGGAGCGATCGACCACAACAAGCGGGTGGCCCTCGAGCTGGTTCCAGTGGATTTCGTCAAAGGCCGCAAGCGGATGATCTTTGCGCATGGCCAACACAAATGGATCATCGATCAACGGCTCGAACGATAGCTCCGGATCGGAATTGCCCATCAAGTTGATACCGAACTCGACTTCTCCTCGAGCCACCGCTTGTAGTCCCTCGTTGGCGGTCAGATCCCGGATCCTCAGCCTTATGTGAGGATAGTCACGGCCAAAGGTGCGAATAACTGTCGGCAAGAAATAGAAGGCGGCGGTCGGTACGCAGGCCATGGTTATCAGTCCGCGACGCTGTGATCCACTGTCCTTGATGGCAAAGAGCGAGCCGTCGAACTCCTCCAGCATGCGCCGGACGAGAGGGATCATCTCTTGACCAGTGGCCGTCGGCGCCACATGGCGGGTGGTCCTGTCGAGCAAGGGCGCGCCGATCGATTGTTCCAGTTTCTGGATGCGGCGCGTCAAAGCCGGTTGCGAGATGTGCAAGGCTTCCGCGGCGCGATGAAAGCTTTCCAGCTCGACCACAGCCTGGAATGCACGAAGGTCTAAAATCTCGCAATTGATGCTCATAATGAAATAAACCCTCCGAAAATTGCATTTCACAAATAAGCCGCTCTTGCTCATATTGCAACAAGCCGGTGGATTGATCCACTGTACGCAACTTGGAAGGCCTGTTATGAACGATCTGGTGCGAATTCCTTGCGTCTTGATGCGTGGCGGAACGTCTCGCGGTCCATTTTTTCTAAGCGCGGATCTGCCGTCGGACACCGCCAGCCGCGACGCAGCCTTGCTGTCAATCATGGGATCGGGGCATCCGCTGCAAATCGATGGCATAGGGGGAGGAAATCCCGTTACCTCAAAGGTAGCGATTATCGGTCCGCCAAGCGTTGCCGGCGCCGATGTCGACTATCTGTTCGCTCAGGTGCGGACCGACCGGCAGATCGTCGACTACTCGCCGAATTGCGGAAATATGCTGGCCGCCGTCGGGCCTTTCTCGATCGAAGCGAGCTTGGTAAAAGCCCGAGAGACGGAAACGCTCGTGCGTATCCATAATGTCAACACCGGCAAGGTGATCGAGGCGAAAGTGCCGACCCGCAACGGCGAGGTGATTTATCTCGGCGATGCTTCGATCGACGGTGTACCAGGGCTTGCCGCGCCGATCGCACTCACCTTTCTCGACGCCGCGGGCGCCAAGACCGGCAAGCTGCTCCCAAGCGGCAATGCATCGGATGTCATTGACGGTCTGAGGGTGACGATCATCGATTGCGCCATACCCATGGTGCTGATGAGCGCTGGCGATTTCGGTGTAACCGGATATGAAGACGCCGCCACACTGTCCAGAAATATCGAGCTGATTGCGCGCATGTCGGCGATCCGTATCCAGGCCGGCAAGATCATGGGCATGGGTGATGTGTCCGATAAGGTTATTCCCAAGCCGGTTCTGATTGCGCCACCGCAGAAGGGCGGCACGCTTGCGGTTCGCTATTTCATGCCGAATGATTGCCATCCTGCTCTTGCGACGACAGGTGCGGTCGGCATAGCAACTGCGGTTGTTACGCCGGGGACGATTGCCGCCGATCTTGTAGGCCGCACATCTCTTCCGACGACCGTGCGACTTGAACATCCGAGCGGCCGTCTCGACGTCGAATTGGAGACGCGCGGCGGCGTGACCATCGCCGGTCTCGTGCGAACAGCGCGTCGTCTTTTCGAAGGCTATGCGTTTGCCAAGCCCGCCGGGTTTGTCGAACACGCGGCCTAGATCATTAGCAATCGATCCGGTGAGGACCGGATATAGTCAGGGAGGAATTTCCATGCGCAATTGTCTGCTCTCGGCAACCGCCATCATGGTGCTTGCCGGCGTCGCTCATGCCGAACCGGTTCGGATGAGCGTCGGCTCCTATAATCTCAACAACCTGCCGTTCCCCGTTGCCGAAAGCCTTGGCTTCTACAAGGAAGAGGGGCTGGAGGTGACCACAGAGAATTTCGCTCAAGGGGGCTCCAAGGTCCTGCAGGCTCTTGTCGCGGGCTCGACCGACGTTGCCGTTGGCTTTTATGATCACACGATACAGATGCAGTCGCAGGGTAAGCATGTCGTCGGCTTCGTTCAGCTGGCCCGCAATTCGGGGCTGGTCCTCGTTGGGAAGAACGACACCGATTTCGATCCGGTCAAGCCGGCAACGATCAAGGGAAAGAGCATCGGCATCACCGCGCCGGGCTCATCGTCCGATTTCTTCATTCGTTACTATCTTCAGCAACATGGCTTAACTGAAAACGACATTTCAATCATCGGCGTCGGCTCCGGCGCGGCTGCAGTGGCAGCCTTGCAGCAGGGCAAGGTCGACCTTCTTGTCAACTACGATCCGGCCGCAACGATCGTCGTCGAGCGCGGCATTGGCAAGATCCTGATCGACGCTCGCAGCGACGAGGGCGCCAAGGCCGTGTATGGCGGTATCTATCCGACCTCGGTTCTCTATGCCAACCAGGCCTATATCGAGGCCCATCCGGAGGTAATTCAGAAGGTCACCAACGCCACGGTGAAGGCGCTGCATTGGATGAAGACCCATACGGCGGCCGAAATCGTCGGGCAACTCCCTGACGATTTCGTCTCCGGCGACAAGGCGACCTACATCAAGGCAGTCGAGAACGCCAAGGCGATCTTCTCGCAGGACGGCCTGTTCGTCGCGCAAGATACCAAGACGCCGCTCGCCGTTCTCAAGAGCTTCAACGAGAGCGTTCACAGGGCGACGATCAATCTCAATGCCACCTACACGAACAAGTTCGTAGAGGCCGCAGCCCAGCGCGCCGCCAACTAAGAGGCCTCCAATGTCAGTGACAGCAAGGAAAATTCAGGCCGTGCCCCAATCAAACCCGACACCCATGGTTTCCATCAGTGGCGTCACCATGGCGTTCGGATCGTTCGTGGCCGTCGAAAACGTCAACCTGACGGTCGGCGACGGAGAATTTCTCTCCATCGTCGGACCGACTGGCTGCGGCAAGTCCACCATCCTCAACGCCATCGCCGGCCTTCTGAAGCCTTCGGTAGGCGAGGTCTCGATCGACGGCGCCGCAGTCAAGGGCGTGCAGAACAATATCGGCTATCTCTTTCAACAGGACGCGCTCCTTCCCTGGAAGATGGCTTATGAGAACGTCGAGCTTGGGCTGCGGTTTCGTGGCGTGTCCGCGGGCGAACGGCGCGAAAAGGTGATGGGATGGCTTGAAAAGGTCGGTCTCAAAGGGTTTGAAACCCGCTTTCCCCACCAACTTTCCGGTGGGCAGCGCAAACGCGTGCAGATGGCGCAGGCCTTGATCACCGAGCCCAAGGTCATCCTCATGGACGAACCGTTTTCGGCGCTGGACATTCACACCCGCCATCTCATGCAGAACGAGCTTCTCAAGCTATGGCAGGAAGACCGCCGCGCCGTGGTCATGATCACGCATGATCTCGAGGAGGCGATTGCACTCGGTGACCGTGTCGCGGTTCTTGCCGCCGGCCCAAGGAGCCGGGTAATCGAGACCTTCGGCGTCGATCTCGAACGGCCGCGCGATGTCGCCGAAATCAAGCTCGACCCGAAATTCATGACCCTTTATCGCGATATCTGGGCGTCGCTGCGCGGCGAAGTGGAGAAAAGCTATGCAGGCCATTAACATTCGTCTCATCCAGGTGGCGCTTCTGGCGGTCATCCTCGGCGGCTGGCAACTCGGGGTTTCGTCCGGGGTGATCGATCGCTTCTTTTTTCCGGCGCCATTGGACATCGTCAAACAAGTGACGACCTGGATCAGTGATCACGGTTTCTATAAACATGTCGGCATCACGCTTGGCGAGACCGTCCTTGGCTACCTGATCGGAACTGGTCTCGGCGTGGCTGCGGGCGTCTGGCTTGGCCTCAGCCCGTTCGTCGCCAGAGTTCTTGATCCTTTCATCAAGGCCGTGAACGCAATCCCGCGCGTTGTACTTGCACCGATCTTCGTTCTCTGGCTGGGGCTTGGCCTCTGGTCGAAGGTGGCACTGGCGGTCACGCTGGTCTTCTTCGTCACCTTCTTCAACGCGATGCAGGGCGTCCGCGAAGTCAATCCGGTCATCCTGTCCAACACCCGCATCCTTGGCGCCAAGCGTTCCGACCTGCTTCGCCACGTCTATTTCCCGGCTGCGGCAACCTGGATTCTGTCGTCGCTGCGCACCTCCGTTGGCTTTGCCGTTGTCGGCGCGATCATCGGCGAATATCTCGGCGCATCTGCGGGTCTCGGCTACCTCATCGCCCGCTCGGAAGGCAACTTTGATGCCGTCGGTGTTTTTGCAGGCATCATCATTCTCGCGGTCTTCGTTCTGATCATCGACCTGATCCTCGATGTCGTCGAAAGGAAGCTCATCACCTGGCGTCCGAACGCCGGCGAAGAACGTCCCGCCTGAGTTCACTTTCCGGTACTTTGAGGAGGGCAACCTGGCTGGATGCCCTCCTGTTAAATTCCGCCCTGTTGACCTGCTAGGCAGAGACAGCCTATCAAGGGCGCGGGTGCATCGATCGTATTGCGAGCGGAATTCGGTCTTTGATGCTGCGGGGCTTTGGTGCGCGGATCGTTAAATGAACGGAATTCCGTCTTTGATGCTACGACTATGCGATAGCGAACTTGAGCCGGACGGATTTCGGGCGAGCGCATGCCAGCATTCGATTGAGCACTGCGCAGCTGAGGGCGACTTCCGTCTGCTGTGCTGCGAACGAGCGCGCTCTTAGCCGGCCGCCGATGATGGATTTGTAGCGACTGATCGCGCTCTCGACCAAGGATCGTTTGCCGTAGCCGGTCGCGGCCTGGCATTTCATCCGGCCATCAGCTTTGATCGTCGCGATATGTTGGTTTCGTTGATTGGTGGGATCGTCGTGCTGACGTTCTACCGCATTGGCACGCGGCGGGACAACTACCTCAGCATCGGCGGTGTGCCTGATGACGGCAGCGTAGGTCGGCTCACCGTCATAGGCTCCATCGGCCGTGAACTGCGCTATCGGCATGTCGATCTGGTCGAGTAGTGGCTCCACCTGCGAGCCGTCGCCGGAATCCCGGTCCGTCATAACGTGAGCGATGATGTCAGAGCTGTCGGCATCCAGCGCCAGATGCAGTTTCCGCCAAGCCCTACGGGATTTAACACCCTGCTTTTCCTCCAGCCATTGGCCAGCGCCCGTAGACCTGCAGCCCTGTGCTATCGATCAGGACGTGGACAGGCCCTTTCCCCGGAATGCGATCATCGTGCCGCTTGTTTGGCGCCTTCCGCTTACTGGCCCGACGGCTCAGGGTCGTGTGATCGGGAATGGCGAGATCCAGCCCAATCAGCTTCAGTAGCGAGGCCAAGAAGCCTTCAGTCTGCCGCAGCCGCAAGCCGAACACCAGCCCCAGCGTCAGGGCAGTCTCAATCGCCAGATCCGAATAGCGCGGCTGGCCGCCGCGCGTCGTTCGCTTCGGCGCTCGCCAGGACGACAGTGCCTCGGGCGTCACCCAAAGCGTCAGACTTCCGCGCCGACGAAGGCCTGTCTCGTACTCCCGCCAGTTCGTGACTTTGAACTTCATCTTGCCAATACGATGGCGGCGGTAGGCGTTGTGCTTGAAAGGCATCGTTGCAAAAGCCAGGTTATTGCGATCGCAGGTCACCTACGACAACGCAATTAACGATCCGAGCACCAAGGCTCCCGGAAGGGAACCTCTACGAATGAGGCAGCCCGTCTAGTTCTTTGCAAGCAGACTGAATCTCGTCGATTGAGATAAGCTCATCCAACCCTGGCAATCGTCGAAAAGCCGGCTTTGAATCGACCGCATAGAAGTCAGATGCCCACGCGGCAAGGATCGCGAGTTTGTCATCGACCAAGAGAGATGGGGATCTCAAGACATCCATCGGTCGCCGGAGTTGCATGCCTGGCATCAATACTGCGGGGCCTATGGTGGCTGCACAGTCGAGCGCATGCCGCAAGATGGTGTTTTCCATGACATCTCCTCATTGCACATGGGGATCGCGGTCACGTCGAATGCGAGAGGCAGCAATTGCTGGCGTTTCGGGAGCCAGCAGATCATGCTTCGCCGCAAATGCTGCGAACGGGCCGCGTGCCGTCTCTGCCTCGATTTTCCCGTTAAGCGCCGCCTGACACGCCTTCATAGCGACAGAGTGCGCCGTATCCCTGAACGATGTCGGCCATTCGGCAAGGTGTCGGTAAGCGTCCATGACGTTGCGAACCTCCGTAGGGAAGCCCAGGCCGACCAGAATGGTGACAGGTTTTATGGACATATCGGGTTTCATTGCTCTCTCCTTCCCAACCCGGAATGTTGACGGGCGCCACCGCAATGGCGCCCCTTACCCACTGGATGAACTTAACGATCAAGCCGCCTTCTGCCCTTCGATCTGAGGCGGGGCGACTGACGTTAAGGGCGGCGTGGTCTGGATCGAAATCTTCCTCGGCTTCAGGGCTTCCGGGATTTCACGAACAAGATCGATCGACAGAAGACCATTGCTGAGATCCGCGCCGTTCACCCGCACATGGTCGGCAAGCTCGAAACGGTGCTCGAACGGGCGCCCGGCGATGCCGCGATGCAGGTAGCCCTCATTGGCGGCCTCCTGCTTCTTTCCGGTGACAGTCAGCAGGTTGGACTGGAAGGTGATGTCGAGATCATCCTGGGCAAAACCTGCGACCGCGATCGAGATGCGGTAGCTGTCGTCGCCGGTCTTGACGATGTCATAAGGCGGCCAATCGCTGATCGAGCGGGCGCGCTGGGCGTTTTCGAGAAGATTGAAGACCCGATCGAAGCCGACGCTCGAGCGGAAGAGCGGTGCGTAGTCGTAAGATGTTGCCATAGCCATATCCTCCTTGAAGCAACATGGGTAGAGAAGCGCCGAAAGGCGGCGCTTCCAGCAAGGCCAGCTCTATCTTCAGCAGCTGGCGGAAAACGATTTGGTTTTTTAGAATTTCGGATTCAAGATCCGTGGCGCAAAATTTCATCCCAAGTAAGATCAGGCAATTTTCGACTTCATTCTCTTGCATCTTTGCCGGTAAAATGCCCCACCCCGTCGACGCGCCGACAAGTCTGCCCCATCGCCCTTCAATGGACGGATCGACTGATAACCCGATGGGGATATGCAGCCTTGAACTGCGCCATCATCGCGCTGGCCTGCTGCAGCACACGTTCGGTCTTTTCAGGATTATCGCGAGCAAGTTCGTCGGCATTGACCCGCATGGCTTCTGCCATGCGGCCAGATATCATTGCGAACTTCCCTTCTCCATAGACCAGCGCTTCTTTTGAGGCGGTCTCAAGCAACCGGGCATAGTCCACGATGATCTCTTCGCGTTCATCGATGCCAACGCTCTTGATGATGCTGATATTCTCTTCCATGCAGGTGTCACTCCATACACAATCGACGCACGCCGAGTTCAACGCCTCGGGCGGTCGATGAGCTAGGAAGCGGACAAATCGAAATCAAGAGTTCAGTGAAGCTTGAACTCGCCCTCAACCCGTCGCCATTCGTTCGGTCCGATCAGACGCTGGTGCGTATAGCGGACGGAGTGCAGCGGTCCGTCGAGACTGTCGCGCCAGAAGTCGAGAAACCTGTGCATCTCTGGGAAATCAGGTGCGAGATCGTAATCCTGCCAAACGTAGGTTTGCAGGACGGATTCGAAATCGGGGATGCGATAAAGGATATGCGCGGTGGTCAGCCCATAGCCATTGAGCTGACGCTCGAGATCCGATGAGAATTGCATGCATCATCTCCGTTTCTGTTCACAGCGAAGGTGGCGCAAAATCGTGCAGCCATCAACGGTTTTCTGAACGCCCTGATGCTGTTTCCTGTTCCTTTCCAGTATGTTAGCAGCAGTCAGCGTCGAGTGCTAATTTTTCTTGTGGAGCCTCTTGAAATCGAAAAATCTCGAAAATAAATTTCTTCGCGCGGACGCTCAATGAGGTTCGCACCCCCCGGACTGGTCATCCGGTCCGGGCTGGGTTTTCAACGTCATCATTTTTGCTCAACGGAGGAAAACATGTCGTTCCGACCGCTTCATGATCGCATTCTCGTCCGCCGGGTCGAATCCCAGGAAAAGACCAAAGGCGGCATCATCATTCCCGACACTGCCAAGGAAAAGCCGCAGGAAGGCGAGGTCATCGCTGTCGGTCCCGGTGGACGCAACGAGGCCGGGCAGATCCAGGCGCTTGATGTCAAGGCAGGCGATCGCATCCTGTTCGGCAAATGGTCAGGCACCGAGATCAAGATCAATGGAGAAGACCTGCTGATCATGAAGGAAAGCGATGTGATGGGCGTCATTGAGGCGCATGCAACGCAGAAGCAGGCCGCTTAAGCGCGCCCAATCACCAGTCGAACTTGCTGCCTATTGAAGGAGTGAATAAATGGCTGCGAAAGATGTAAAATTCAACACCGATGCCCGTGAACGCATGCTGCGTGGGGTCGATTTGCTCGCCAATGCGGTAAAGGTAACGCTCGGTCCGAAGGGCCGCAACGTCGTTATTGACAAGTCCTTCGGCGCACCACGCATCACCAAGGACGGCGTGTCGGTCGCTAAGGAAATCGAACTGGAAGACAAGTTCGAGAACATGGGTGCTCAGATGCTGCGCGAAGTGGCCTCGAAGACCAACGATCTCGCCGGCGACGGCACCACGACAGCAACCGTTCTCGCCCAGGCGATCGTCAAGGAAGGCGCCAAGGCTGTCGCTTCCGGTATGAACCCGATGGACCTGAAGCGCGGTATAGATCTGGCCGTCGACGCTGTCGTCAAGGAACTGAAAACCAACGCCCGCAAGATCACCAGCAATTCCGAAATCGCCCAGGTCGGTACGATCTCGGCCAATGGCGATGAAGAGATCGGCAAGTATCTGGCCGAAGCGATGGAAAAGGTCGGCAACGAAGGCGTCATCACGGTTGAAGAAGCCAAGACCGCCGAAACCGAGCTCGAAGTCGTCGAAGGCATGCAGTTCGACCGCGGCTACCTCAGCCCCTACTTCGTTACCAATCAGGACAAGATGCGGGTGGAATTCGAAGATCCCTTCATTCTCATCCACGAGAAGAAACTCTCCAACCTGCAGTCGATGCTGCCTGTACTCGAAGCCGTGGTGCAGTCCGGCAAGCCGCTGGTCATGATTGCCGAGGATGTGGAAGGCGAAGCGCTCGCCACGCTCGTGGTCAACAAGCTGCGCGGCGGCCTGAAGATCGCTGCCGTGAAGGCGCCGGGCTTCGGCGATCGCCGCAAGGCCATGCTGGAAGACATCGCCATCCTGACGGGCGGCACCGTCATCTCCGAAGACCTCGGCATCAAACTGGAGAATGTCACGCTCAACATGCTTGGCCGCGCCAAGAAGGTGGCGATCGAGAAGGAAAATACGACGATCATCGATGGTGTCGGCTCCAAGGCCGAGATCGACGGCCGCGTTGCTCAGATCAGGGCGCAGATCGAGGAAGCCACCTCTGACTACGACCGCGAAAAGCTGCAGGAGCGGCTCGCCAAGCTTGCCGGTGGCGTTGCCGTTATCCGCGTCGGCGGCTCGACCGAAGTCGAAGTCAAGGAGAAGAAGGACCGCGTCGACGACGCGCTGCATGCGACGCGCGCAGCCGTCGAGGAAGGCATCCTGCCGGGCGGTGGTGTCGCGCTGCTGCGCGCCGTCAAGGCACTCGACAGTCTTGCGACCGCCAACCAGGATCAGAAGGTCGGCGTCGAGATTGTCCGCCGCGCCATTGAAGCGCCTGTTCGCCAGATCGCCGAGAACGCCGGCGCCGAAGGCTCAGTCATCGTCGGCAAGCTGCGTGAGAAGAGTGAGTTCTCCTACGGCTGGAACGCTCAGACGGGTGAATACGGTGATCTCTACGCCCAGGGCGTCATCGATCCCGCAAAGGTTGTGCGTACTGCACTTCAGGACGCCGCGTCGGTTGCGGGCTTGCTCGTGACGACGGAAGCCATGATCGCCGAGAAGCCTAAGAAAGACGCAGCCCCGCCACTCCCATCGGGCGCTGGTATGGACTTCTAACAGCGTTGCGCTTCGCCCGCCCCCCAAGGGGGCGGGCCACTTAAGGACGGGAAGATGAATTTGAGGAATTTGTTGCCGCAGGAGCATGCTCGGCTTTGCGCGGGTATTGTGAGGGAGGTTTCCAATGCGAGGGGAGTCTCGAAAGACCCAATCGCCGTCGCCAGCTTGACGATGACGGTCGCCAAACTTTACAACAGCGGTCTACACTGTCGAGAGGAGCTTCTATCGGCGGCGATGCGGGCCGTCGATGCGCCGCCCGGCACCGCAGCAAATGGCAAAAGCGAGTTGCAGCATACTCAGTTTGCGGAGAGATAGGCTCAGTCTTGCCGATGTCCTCTGGCTGTTTTCGGCGACAGGCGAGCGAACAACGATTGGCGTAACACCCGGCCGGAAATTAACGTGCGATGCCAATCGGTGACGAATATGCGTGGCTTTGTGGGTAGCGTGCAGATGTAGGAGGCGATGTTCCGAATAATGGCTCGCTTCGCCAGTTTTGCGCCCATCGGCGCCATTTTGATGTCAAAAGAATCGATCATGCAGTTCAAGGCTGCAAGCTGCCGGCCACCATGGTTTCATTGAGAGGGCGGTTGCCGCTCCTCTCCGTAGAGCGGGAAATCAGTTCGGCGCACCCGTCGTTGGTTCGAACCGTGAGAACTGGAAGACCGATATGATATCGAAGGCAGGATATGTGCTCTCGGGAGGCCACATGTTACCCGTAAGCCAACGTTTCGTTCCCACATCCGATGGCGCAGCGTGAACAAGGGCGACAGCGCAGGATCTCCGCTTCCCATAATCGGGCAATTTCGACCAGTCAGCACCTTCCCCGTCCCAAAGGTCCAGCGTTCGATGTCGATGGCCGCTCAGATCATTGACCGTAATGTGGAGGATTGCGGACAATTCAGAACCGGTAGGTCATGCCCAGAACCGGGCCCGAGAGCCGTGTGTCGTAAACATAGCCGTCGTGATCGTAATCAACGCTTAAGACCTTATATCCCGCCGAGGCAGAAACACGATCCGAGAAAGTATAGTTGACCGTTGCCAGCGCCGACCATGTGAGCTTCGACCCCGCTCCAAACCCGCCCACATCCGCTTGCGCCTGCACGGAAAGCTTTTCCGTCACCGCTAGGAACGCGCGGGCGCCGATCACCGGATCGACCCATCCAAAATCCTCGTCATGGCTGGCCGAGCGGTTGCCAATTGCTGGATGGCTCGCGGTTACCGTCACATCGTTTGAGATGTGCCAGACGCGCGCACCAGCCAGGGCGTCCAAACTGAACTGCGGGCTGTCGACCACACGGTAGCCGCCTTGCAATGTTGCCATGAACTGTTTCGTGTCCACCTTTGCATCGACGCTGGCACCCGGCGGTATAGCAACTCCGAACCCGGGGATTTGCAGCGCAGGTAGGGGACCGGCACCATGGCTGCCTGTCGTATCGACATACATCATGTCGCCGGATACGACGAACCGATCGTACCGTCCCCATATGTTGATGAAACCACCGAAATTGAGATCGTCCATGACATCGGAGAATGACTTCTCCACATGGATCGTCGGCGCACGGCGAAATGGCGACAGATGCCCCTCCAGCCCCGCGGCCCAAAGATAGGGGGTTATCTGCAGCGCCCAGTTCTGTTGATCAGCCGCCTTCGGTGTCGCTTCTTGCCGATCAACAATGTCAGCATCCGCTGCGCAGACATGAAGAGCGCTGCATAGTACCAGAATGACCGTGGTAGCGAATGTGTTCAAAGTGGTCCCTCTCATGCTGAAAGTGAATTTACGACCAGTGCGGAGAGGCACGTCATCGTCCCCTCGGTCTTGCAGGCATGCCGTTACAACCGCCGCTAGTCACTCAGTATTAGCTAACTGAGCAGATTCTACTTCCTGCAACAAGTTCGATTTCGTAGGATCCCTCCAAACGCAGTCGCCACTCGAGGCGCGGAGAAAGCTCATGATCCTGAAATGGCATTTACTCTCGACCAAATGCGCCGCCCTGCTGATATCGACGACCATATTGGCGTCGACCACCACGCAGGCTTGCACACGTTTCGTCTACCACGGCGCCGGAGACGAGGTGATCACCGCGCGTTCCATGGACTGGAAAACGGACGTCGGGACGAATCTCTGGCTTTTTCCACGAGGCATGAAGCGAGCCGGAGCGGCCGGCCCGAACTCGATCGAGTGGACATCGAAGTATGGCAGTGTGATCGCGTCCGGTTACGACATCTCAACGACCGATGGCATGAACGAAGCCGGGCTGGTCGCGAATGTCTTATGGCTCGTCGAATCCACCTATCCTGGTTATGATGGCAAGAGACCCGGCCTCACAATTGCGGCCTGGGCTCAATATGCGCTTGACAACTATGCGACCGTTCAAGAAGCAGTCGATGCGCTGGCGAAGGAACCTTTTACGATCGTCACGGATAAGGTGCCAGGAGAAGACAGGCTGGCGACAATGCACCTCTCGATTTCGGACGCGACCGGAGATAGCGCCATCATCGAGTATATCGGCGGCAAGCAAGTCATCCATCACAACCGCGATTATCAGGTGATGACCAATTCCCCGATTTTTGAAAAACAACTCGCCATGGAGGAATATTGGCGACAGATCGGTGGCACGGTCATGCTTCCGGGCACAAACCGTGCGTCCGACCGCTTCGCGCGCGCCTCGTTTTACGTAAACGCCATCCCGAAAAGCGAGAAACCCGTCGAGGCAATCGCAAGCGTCTTCAGCGTTATTCGAAATGTCTCGGTGCCATTCGGCATTACCACGCCGGGCGAGCCCAATATCTCCTCCACGCGCTGGCGCACGGTATCCGATCAAAAGCGCCGACTGTATTTCTTCGAGTCAGCACTCACGCCGAACGTCTTCTGGCTCGATCTGAACAAGCTGGACTTCTCTGAAAAGACCGGAAAGGTCATGAAGCTTGATCTTGGCCCCGACCAGAGCCGTATCTATTCGGGAATGGCCAACGATCAACTCAAGGAGGCTAAACCCTTCAGGTTTCTTGGGATCTAGGCGCCTAGCGCTATTAGAAAATTTATGCTTCGATCTTTGGCGTCCCGATCGCCGCGCCTCTAAAACGCCCGGTGCCCCACGTAAAGCCTCTGGCGACCGTCGTCGGCATGGTGTTGAACTTTACGCCAATCCCACCGATGAAGGCATTGTTCTGAAGCGCAGTGATCAACTTCCGTCATGGTGATCTTGATGCTGATCGCCTCCAATCAAAAGGTCATGAAGCAGTTTGTTATCGGCGGCGGGTTGAAGGCGCTTGGCTGGGCGTCCTGTCTTGCCATGCTTCTGGCCGTTATCGGCATGGCGGTGACGGCATTTTTGTGAAATTTGGAAACCAAGCTCCAATTTCCTGGCAGAAGTACGAGACCGAACAATGGTCTCGAAATCAAAGAAGGTCGAAAAAGATGGCGATTACGCTGCAAGAATGAGGTTGGCCTTTTTGACAGCCGTCGCAGCAATGGGTGCGTCTGCCTCACTGCGTCGATCTGGGATATGCAGGTGCGCGCATCGGGTCGCGACTCCATCGTCGATTGACAAGATGCGTCCGACGAAGTCTGGCCGGACGTGATTTTCTAACCAGGCAAGCAAGCCCGCGCCCTGGGATGCTTCCCGGAGCTGGAGACTAAGGATACCTCGTTCCAACTCCAGGATCATTATCGCGGGAAGACACAGCTGTGTCGTCGCTTGAGCTCTGCCGATGCAACCACATTTGCATCGGCTCTGCCGTCTCCAACCCTCCTCAGTCCAGATAGGACGTTGGTGTCCAGCAGATATTTCACGACGGATCCACACCACGAGGTGCAATCTCGCTGCGAGGCGTGTCGAAATCAACATCTGATAAGCCGGGCATGGAAAGGGCATCGACAAGATTGGGGCGCTTGCGGGTATGACGCTCAAATTCACCACAAGTCATCAATACATGCGATGGTTTGCCGCGATCGGTGATGATAGCCGGACATTTTGGGCTGCTCTTTTTGCGCCAGCGCCATCGATCTTGGCGCAATTTTCATCTCGTTGGAACAAGGCAAATTAACATGGCCGTAACACCTCTGTCACCTTGTTGTCGTCGGAGATTCGAGACATTCAAGCGGGTCTGTGCATTTGCACAGCTATCGCGTTTCACCTGAAATCTACCGACAGAACCGTTCGTAAAGCACCTTCATGATCTCGACGACGGCCGGATCCTTGATGAAATAGTAAAGCGTGCGATGATCCCGCCGAAAATCCACGATCCCCTCCTTTTTCAACTTCGCCAGATGCTGAGACATCGACGTCTGCGGAATATTCGTCGCTTCGATCAGCGAGGTGACGTTTTGCTCGCCTTCCAGCAAATGGCAGAGCACCAGCAGCCGATGTTCGTTGGCTAAGCCGCTGAGGAAGGCAGAAGCCTTGCCTGCTTTCTTTTCCATAGCTTGCGCGAGGTTCATCGCTTCTCCCTTCACATTTCATATTTTTATGATATCATACAAATATGGATTTAAAATCTGCATTGAGGATACCCTGATGTCGAAAGACTACCGGCAATTAACACAGGACATATCGGCTTACACCGCGGAAATCCGCAAAATCTGTCCAGAAGCCATGCAGGGCTTCCACGCGCTCTCCAAAGCCGCAACGACGGGCGATGCCGTCGATCAGAAGACGAAGGAATTGATCGCGCTTGCGATAGGCGTCACCCAGCGATGTGACGGTTGCATCGCGTTTCACGCCAAAGCACTGCAACAAATCGGCGCTACCCGCGTGGAGATCGCAGAGGTGATGGCGATGTGTGTCTACATGGGTGGCGGACCGGCATTGATGTATGCCGCGGATGCCCTGAGAGCTTATGACCAATTCGCAGCCGCCTCGCCTGCGTAAATTCCTCGGCGATTTGATCCGCGTCAAGGTCCATCGACACCATGAGCTTAGGCTCAGATAGAATCGGAGGGAACTATGGCCCACATCGTTGTCCTGGGAGCTGGATTGGGAGGAACCATCGCAGCCTATCAGCTTCGCGATCAGCTCGGGACGGAACACGAAGGTTCCGTCGTCGGCAAGGGTGAAACGTACAGCTTCGTGCCATCAAATCCATGGGTCGCCGTCGGCTGGCGGGACCGAGCTTCTGTTGAAGTCGATCTTGTTCCGGTTTTCAGAAGCCGCAACATCACATTCCATCCGCAAGGAACAAGCCGGCTGCACCCGGCCGAGCGGCGGATCGAATTCCCAAGCCGCAAATACCGCCGCGTAATGTCAATTGGTCTTCAAGCGGCGCATGGGTTCACGCGGCCAAGGTCGGATTCGAAAAAATACTATCTGCACGAAATGCGCACGGGCACTCCCGAGTCGATTTACGAGCGGCTGGCACTTCACGCACTTGGAATGGAAAAGCTGAAAGAAATCAACATCGAAAACACCCAGACGACCGCACCGAAATTGCGATCGTGTCTCACAATCGGAGTAACGCAAATGACCTTGGATCGATCCATTCTCGCCTTTGCTGGTATCATGGTGCTGCTATCGGTGGCCCTGACGGTTTGGGTGTCGCCGTATCTTGTATGGCTGACGGTTTTTGTCGGCGCCAACATGTTACAGTCGGCCTTTACAGGCTTCTGTCCAGCGGCGATCGCCCTTCGAAAACTCGGAATCAAGCCCGGCGCGGCCTTCTAGGAATATAAATCCATGCGCCTGATCTACCTGCTGGCGGGACTCTTCTGTTCCGGTCCAGCCGCCGCTGCGACACTGACCTTACAGCCAACCGCTATCACCGAATGGAAAGCCGTCTATGGGACGATAGAGGCACGTGACACCATCGCTGCCCGCGCGCGCATTGGCGGCACGATCGTCGAACTGAACGTGTCCGAAGGAGACACCGTCAGGTCAGGCCAGAAGATCGCGGTCGTTCACGATGAAAAGCTTGCGTTCCAGATCGCCGCCATGGATGCGCAGATCAATGCACTGCAGTCGCAACTGTCGACGGCGCAAACGGACCTTGCGCGCGCGGAAACCCTGGTTCTAAGGGGCGTTACGACGGCTCAGCAGCTCGATGCGATGCGCACACAGGTCGCCGTGACACAGAACCAGATCATCTCGACGCAGGCTCAACGTTCGGTGATCGTGCAACAGCAGGCCGAGGGCGAAGTCGATGCCCCGAGCGAGGGAAGAATACTGACCGTCCCGGTCACCAAGGGGGCTGTCATTATGGCGGGCGAGACGGTGTCGACGGTCGGTGGCGGCGGCCTCTTCTTGCGGTTGGCCATCCCTGAGCGCCATGCGGCGTTCTTAACGGAGAACGCCACGATAAAGATCAATGCCAATGGCAAGCAGTTGTCGGGACGACTGGCAAAGATCTATCCACAGATTAACAATGGACGCGTGATTGCCGACGTCGAGACCGATCAGCTCGATACACCGTTCGTCAATGCCCGCGTTCTCGTCGAGGTTCCAGTCGGTGAAAGAACGACGCTGCTTGTGCCGGAGACCGCGATTTCCACGCATTCTGGACTGGATTTCGTCAAAGTCGACGAGGGCGCTGCCGAGGTCGAGCGAGCGGTCGTACCCGGCGAGCATATTGAACGTCCAGATGGCCGCTTCATAGAGATACTCACGGGACTTGCCCAAGGCGACAAGGTTATCGTCCCATGATGCCTGACGAATCCTCTTTGGGTATTGCGGGGCGTCTGACCCGCTCATTCATCGCTTCTGCGCTAACCCCACTTCTGCTCCTGGCCGCACTGGCCTTCGGCGCGATCGCGCTCCTGACCCTACCGCGCGAAGAGGAGCCGCAGATCTCGGTTCCGATGGTCGACATCCACGTCCGCGCCGACGGACTGAAAGCAGAGGACGCCGCCAAGCTCGTCACCGAACCGCTCGAGACCATTCTCAAAGGAATTAATGGCGTGGAACACGTCTATTCCCAGACGAATGACGATCAGGTTCTCGTCACGGCGCGGTTTGTCGTCGGGACGCCCTCCGACACAGCCCTTCTGCGGGTCCATGAAAAGGTCCAGGCGAATATGGACAAGATTCCAGTCGGAATCCCAGCGCCATTGATCGTTGGCCGGAGCATCGACGACGTCGCCATTCTCTCGCTGATACTGACGCCGGCGACGGATGATGCCACTCGCATGACGGGCAACGATTTGACACGTGTAGCACGTGAACTCAGAACCGAGCTGTCAAAGGTAGACGATGTCGGTTTGAGCTATCTCGTTGGTGAATCGGACGAGGTCATCCGGGTCGCGCCCGACCCGGCCAAGCTTGCCCTTTATGGTATAACACTTCAGCAACTGGCCGCGAAGGTTGGGGGGGCTAACCGCGCGTTTCCTGCTGGGCAAATTCGCGACCAGGGAGAACAGATCGGCCTTGTCGCCGGAGAGACGTTGGGCACGACCGCCGAAATCGGCAACCTGCTGCTGACCTCACGCGACGGCCGTCCCGTCTACGTGCGAGATGTTGCCAATATTGGTTTCGCGTCAGATAGCGCTGAAACGATTTCGGCAAGCCTCGTGCACGCCGACAAGCAGATTGTTCGCGTGCCCGCCGTCACGATCGCGATCGCAAAACGATCGGGGTCAAATGCCGTTACAGTCGCACAATCCGTATTGGCACGCGTCGAGGCGCTCAAGGGTACGCTTATCCCCAGCAGCATGACATTGCGGGTAACACGCAACTACGGAGAGACAGCCAACGATAAGGCGAATGAACTGCTGCTGCATCTTGGCTTGGCAACCGTATCGATCATCGTGCTCGTCGGCCTTGCCATTGGATGGCGGGAGGCTCTGGTGGTTGCGGTCGTTATTCCGGTTACCATCCTGCTTACGCTTTTTGCCTCGAAACTCATGGGATATACGCTCAATCGCGTGTCGCTGTTCGCGCTGATATTTTCTATCGGCATTCTTGTCGACGACGCTATCGTCATTATCGAGAACATAGCGCGCCATTGGGGAATGGGAGACGACCGCAGCCGCAAGCAAGCGGCGATAGAAGCGGTTGCGGAAGTGGGAAATCCGACAATTATCGCCACATTGACGGTGGTCACGGCGCTCCTGCCAATGCTGTTCGTCTCAGGCATGATGGGTCCCTACATGAGCCCCATTCCCGCCAATGCGTCGGCGGCGATGGTCTTTTCGTTCTTCGTCGCCGTCATCGTGACACCGTGGCTGATGCTGAAAATTGCTCGTAGAGACAAGATTGGCCACTCGGAACAATCCCACCCACAAGGCGGAATGGTCGGCCGCCTCTACACGCTAGTCGCCCGCCCGCTGCTGGCCTCAAAGACGATAAGCTGGATTTTTCTGGCCGTTATCGGCTTGCTGACGCTTGGCTCGCTTGCCCTCTTCTACACCGAGAACGTCACAGTCAAGCTTTTGCCCTTCGACAACAAATCGGAGCTTTCCGTGATGATCGATTTACCGGAGGGCTCGTCCGTGGAAGCAACAGATGCGACCGCCCAATCGATCGCGCGCATTGCGATGGAACTTCCCGAAGTCCTATCGGCACAAACCTACGCCGGAACCGCGGGCCCCTTTAATTTCAATGGGCTGGTGCGCCACTACTATCTTCGGGCCGGCCCGGAACAGGCAGAAGTTGCGCTCGAACTGCTGCCGAAGGCCGAGCGCTCCCGGACAAGTCATGAGCTTGCCATCGCGATCAGAAATCGCCTGACCACAATCGCCACGCCGACTGGCACCAGAATCAAGGTGGTCGAACCTCCGCCGGGGCCGCCGGTGATCGCGACGCTGCTGGCCGAGATTTATGGTCCCGACGGCGACACGCGCCGAAAGGTTGCGGCCAAGGTCGAGGCGGCATTTCGTTCCGTGCCGTTCATCGTCGATGTAGATAACTCATACGGAACGCCGGCAAGACGCCTGCGCGCCACGATCTCGACCGATGACGCCGAGTTCTTTCATGTCGAGGAAGGCGACGTCTTCGATACGCTCTCGATCCTCAGCAATGGCCAAACCGTCGGCTATTCGCATCGAGGCGGTGGCCGCCAACCCATTCCCATCCGGCTTGAACTGCCGAAGAGCGACCGAGTGTTGAACGAAGGGTTCTTGACCACGCCGATACCGGCAAATGTTCTACCTGGTGATCGCGGCGTCGTGGAACTTGGCGATGTCGTGCATGTAGCCGCGGAGAGAGCGTCATTTCCGATTTTTCGCCACAACGGACGCGCTGCCGAGATGGTGACGGGCGAACTGGCGGGAACCTATGAGGCCCCCTTGTATGGCATGCTTGCCGTAAGGAAGGCGCTGGATGCCCAGGACTGGACGGGCCTTTCGGAACCGCGCATATCTCTGCATGGCCAGCCCGACGACGAAAGCGTTTCGACGCTGCTTTGGGACGGTGAATGGGAAGTCACCTGGGTGACGTTTCGAGACATGGGTGCCGCGTTCATGGTTGCCTTGCTCGGCATCTATATTCTGGTCGTCGCCCAATTCGGTTCATTCAAAGTACCCCTGGTCATTTTGACGCCGATACCGCTCACCTTCATTGGCATTCTTGGCGGTCATTGGCTGCTTGGTGCGCCCTTTTCGGCAACTTCCATGATCGGGTTCATCGCGCTCGCCGGCATCATCGTGCGCAATTCCATCCTGCTGGTTGACTTTATACGCCACAGCGCGACCAAAGACCGTCCGCTGGTAGACATCCTCATCGAGGCAGGCGCCATTCGCTCAAAACCCATTCTCCTAACGGCACTAGCTGCCATGATCGGAGCCGGGGTCATTCTCAGCGATCCGATTTTCCAGGGTCTCGCGATTTCGCTGCTGTTTGGCTTGGCCTCGTCAACTTTGCTGACGGTTCTGGTTATTCCCGCAATCTACAGGGTTCTGAGGACATAGGTGTTGTCGCTGCAAGGAATTTTCCTCAATCTTTGTTCACAAAGCCTGGGCTTATTCCAATTCCAAGATCGATTGGAACTCCAGGGGATATAAGGGAGCCGAGCCGGCCGGCCGTGCCGACTTCCCCCCGAGGTCGGCAATCAGGACATATGCCAGAGGACGATCCACAGGCAGACCCAATCCAATGGCCATTGCCTTTGGAGTAGCTCAATGCCAGATATCGATCGTCCAAAAAGTCTATAGTCATTGATTGGATCTCGATGCCGCGTGGTGCCGGCAGTGGGTGAAGCCGAAACGATGCCGTTTCATTCGCAGAGCGATGCCTTCCGTGCCTTGTTGCGAGAACAAGGAGTTCCGGTATCGGTGCGAATTGTGCGCGATCGCAACCCTATGAATTCCGTTGGCGACCTGGGAATTCCCGGCACGGAGACTCGAGACCTGCTGGTGGGACTTGTCCAGGCAGACCATTGTCTCTCATGAGGCGGAGCCGATCAGATCATCAGTCAAGTGGCAGGCCACCCGGCGTTGCCTTAGGCAATCATCAACCCGTTCGTCGCAAATCTGTTCTCTACTGCCCAGTCACCAACGCTTCAGCGTCGGCGTGAAGCACTTTGCGGCTATCGTCACGAGAATAAAACATGTGGCCTCCTGGATAGACCGTGAACTGCAACCGGCCCGGTACGCCGTAGTCTGGCACCTGGTCGATCATACGTTTGTTCTGCAGGTACGGGACCTGGATATCGGTAAGCCCGCCGGTTACCAGTACGCGGAATTTCGAGTCCAGCGCCAGCATGGCACGTAGCTGCTCCATCGAAGAGGGTGGCTGCGGCCGATCCCCCCAATTCCAGCCGCGGAAAACCTGCTCGCTGAGGATATTGTAGGGTCGGTCGATCTTCCAGTTGAGCTTGTCGATATAGAGGCCAACAATCGCGCTGGTCATCGGCGCTTCGAGCCCCGTCACTGCGGGATCCAGCCATTCATTATAGTTTGAGGTCGGATCGGGATCGTAGGCACTGACGGTCGCATCGTAGGCGCCGACGACTTTGCCCTCGGCTCGTTCATGCTCGCGTTGGAACGTCGTCTTGTCGATCCGGCCCCCGAGCCGCTTTACCAGGGCCGGATCAAGACCTGTGAACTGGGTGACGTTTTGCACCATTCGCGACACTGCATCCACATCACGCGGGCCGCGCATAAAGTCCTGCAAATAGTCGCTGGTCGCATAGCGCTCAACGTCGGCGAGGTCGATGCGGGTGACAGGCCCTCTCTCTTCCCGATAAGCCGCAGCATAGGCCGGCAGACGATCGAGCCAGGAGAACGCACCGGCATCAGCACCGAAATCCAGCACCGGCGAGATCAGGACAAGACCACTGATACCAACGCCCTGATTGGTGGCCAGTTCTTGTGCAAGCAGCGGCCCCCGAAAGCCTCCATAGCTCTCGCCAACAATAAATTTCGGCGATTCCGTTCGGTCGTTGCGCGCCAGCCAACGCCGCACGACCTCGCTCAGCGCCCTAATGTCGCCGTGCACCGACCAGAACTTACGCTTTGCCGCATCCCCGTCTGCTACGATGCGGCTATAGCCGGTGCCAGGCGGATCGATGAATACGAGATCAGTAAAGTCGAGCCAGGTTTCATGGTTGTCGACGAGCACTGGCGGTGCCGACGGATAAATCTTGCCGGGCTCCATGGGCAATCGCCAGGGCCCGATCGCGCCAATGTCGAGCCAGGCCGACCCCGCACCGGGACCCCCATTGAAAGCAAATGTCACGGGCCTCGTCTTCGCTTCGCCGGCGTCGAGTTTATAGGCCACGAAGCCGATCACCGCTTCATCCTGGCCTCTTTCGTCCCGGAGGCGCATGCTGCCGGCCGAGGCCGTGAAATTCAGAACACGTCCATCAGCAAGAGTTATGGATTGATGCGTTGCGGAGTCTTGGGGTAGACGCCTGGCTCGCTCATGATCCCGTGTACTATCGTCGCGGGAGGCACTACGGCTCGCATTGTCGTGACTTGCCTTATCCAAGCCGGTCTGGCCAGAGGTCTCGTCGTCTTCAGCCAAGGCGACCTGCCCGGCAACGCAGATGCATAAGGTCACAAGAGCGGCAGCCCTAAGCCAACGATGCGCCAAGACGTTTCTCCGATCAACAAAGGAAGTCCAGTGCGGTCACCTTAAGGTCGTCGTTCGAAACTGCAATAGGGTACCTGCCACGGGAGCGGGAAAGAGCTGGGGGTCAGGCTGCAAGGTAGAGCTTTGCCTGTTTGAGGCGGCCGTCCGTCACGGCGGCTCGAACCTGTAGAAGCCGATGAGCGCCAATCGGCGACCAACGCATCTGACGCTTCTTGTTCATGCGGGCATTGTTGAGGCTGTTGGCGGCACTTTCTCTGCCGGAGAACTGGATATCGGCGGGCCGGTGTCTATCGGCGCAGTGATTGGGGCAGATCGGCGTTACAAGGTGTTGATTTTCCAAAGATCGGCGGCGCCATTGCGCAACGCCGATTCACATGCGTTCTCATCGAGAATGATGGCGATGCGAAGCTGACGCATACGACCTGGCTCGCGACCCGGTCGTTTCGACAGCGTTTCTGAGTATACTTCGGGTCAAGTGTTGAGTTTTAAACGCTGTGAGCCGTATTTTCATCCGAAGATAATCCAGGCGGTGGTGACGAATCCATTGACCAATTTGCTATATCGAAGCCGTTAGAGGGTCACGGCGAGATGCGATACCGAAATTGCAACGCAATTAAACACTCTGATTCAACGATACTTACTCGTCCGCTCAATGAGGCTTAAACGGCATCGCCGACCCAGTCTTCATGTCCATGGCATATTCTGATCACGAAAATTACTCCGCCCTCCTCAATCCGATAGACAATAAGATGGGCTTTGAAAGGATAAATTCTGACCGGCGGCGAAATCTCTTCTCGTTCACGAGCCATTCGCGGGCTGGCAGCGATCAGATCAAACATAGCGAACAAATCATCATGGTAACGCCTGGCCTGGGCGATTCCGAACATGCGTATACCTTGTTCGGCGATCGCAATGATGTCCTCTTCCGCTTCAACCGAAAGGCTAAAAGGCATTACCTGCGGCCGCGTGTTGTTTCTCCGCGCGCAGCGGCCGCAGCAAAGAGTTGATCCTTCGACCGGCTGCCAACGCCGCTTTTGAGACCATCATCAACAAAACACTGCATGGCGGCAATCTTGTCACTGCGAGCCTGGTCCCTGCGGATCAAGTCGCGTACATAGTCACTGGCGTTGGAATATCGCCCAGTCTTTGTTTGCGCCTCGACCCAATCTTTCATCGGATCGGGAAGAGATACGTTCATCGTCGCCATTCGAGCCTCCATCGTATGAGCAGGTTACGCGACGTTGGCAAAGTTTGTCAAATCCATCACCGCAAATCGGGCACGCAATTCGGTTAGGTGCGATCTGTTGATTTGCATGATGATCTAGCCCAGTTTTGCGTTTCCTGATGACCCGGTCGCAAATTCGAACTATCCACCTTTTCAGGGTATTAGATCCATCCGGGCGGGTTAGCGCGCAATTGTAATCGGGGTCAAAATCCCCCGAAACTCAACAATCGCGACTTACCGGGAGAATGAGACCCGTCAACGACCGAGTAAATTCAGATATTAGCGGTATACGAATTCAGCCCTTTAGGCAGCTGCGATGCGGCGATCTGGTAATTTGGCAGCTCTCTACGACGGTCTAGTTCTTGTAGAAGGCTAAGCAACGTCTTTGCAGCTTCAAGGTGCAGTCGGTCTAGCGTTACACCGGAGCGCGTTACAACCTCGAAGGTGCGCATGTCCAGAATGGAATAGTCGCCATCATCATCTTGGTGCAGATAATATCGCATATATACATGATAGACATTACTTATATTTAAGAAAGTGAAATTCGCGCGCCAAAGTAGAGTTTGCTGACTATTTTTCGTACGCTACATGACGTCGTTCAGGTTTCTGTCAGACGGCTCTTTTTCGGCGCGCCGTGCGAAATTGGCGCCCCAATCGACGTTTCGCATGAAGTGCCGCAAGGCAATCAAGCTCTGCCTCACACTGGGGGCAGAGCTTTATTTGACTACGACCATTCGATCACTGATTTTCTTAGGATGCGTCGAAGGGACCAGAGATCTTCAGACGGATATCCAATTCGCCCAATGCTCTCGCGCCAGCTGTCGACTCTCCAAGAAGGTCACGTTCTCCACATCCCGTTTCTGAGCCGACGCCGTGCAGTTGTACGACCCGCCGATCGCAAGCCACTCATCAATTACCATGATCTTGTTATGCGCAATCGCCGGCTCGAAATCGATTCAGACCGGAGTGGTGGCCGCGTCGAGCAATGTAGCGCCCGAATATTTCCGCTCGTTTGTCTTGTCGAGGATCGCCAGGACTTCAACGCCCCTGCCCCACATCCGTGACATCGATGCCACTTTGCAAATGAACCCTCCAGACCTCCCAGTTGATCGTGGACCCAGATATGCTTCGAGGCTCCGACTACGGGCTGGAGCCTCGACAATGCTTGCTTATTCGATGCCCAATGGGTTCGAGATCCGGAGCTGCCAATTGCCCGTCGCTGAGCGCTCGACGATCTGGGTGGCGGTGCCGCGCTGAACGCTGGGGTGACCGTCGGACGCGACACTGATTTCCCAGTCGAGGAGAAGCAGTGCGATATCACCGCTCTTTAGCACGCGGCGGACCGTGTTTCTGAGGATCGGCTTTAGCAAAACCAGCTTCTCGAACTCAACCCGGATGGCCTCAGGGCCACCCTCCACGACGGAACCATCGGTCATGCGCATAGCGGCCTGAGGGTGAAAGAGCATCATAACGCCATCGAGGTTGCCGCCATTCAGCGCACTATCGAAAGCGGCCGCTACGTCTTCCGGCCGCGGCGTCGTCCCTGCCCCACCGGCCAGAAAGGTATCGATCCTGGAAGCGACCTCCTCAGGGGTCTCCAAGGGCGAAAGGTGGCCGACCTCGGGTATGACGGTCAGCTGCGCACCGGGCAAAGATGGAATGACGACGTTTTCCAGCAGCTCGACGCTGTCGACCTTGTCCTTCTCGCCACCGATGACGAGGACCGGAACGTTGATGCGGCCAAGATCCGCACTGACGTCTTCCGAAATCGCGCCTGCGGGCCAGCAGTGCTTCGCAGCAGTGGCCCCGCCCAAGCTGTCCTCAATAGTCTGCTGGCGCAGTGCTTGCGAAAGCGGAAGGGCGGCTAGGACGTTGTCGATGGTCCATACCGTCGACTCTGCTACCGCGTAGGCTCTCTTCATACCTTCACGAATGTCTTCAGGGAGCGACTTACCTTGAGCCGGTGACGGCGCGACGAGGACAAGCCCTGTAAGTCCCGCAGGCTGCCGAGATGCAAGAAGCTGGGCGACCTTTCCGCCCATCGAATGGCCCACGAGGACGTATTTTTTCAGCTCCAAACCAGCGATCGCGGCCTCCACGTCGTTTGCCATCGAAACGATGTCATAGCCACCTTCCGGATGATCCGACTTGCCCCAGCCGCGGGCATCGAAAGCGACCGAGCGAACCTCGGACTTCAAGGCCTTGATCACGTTGTTCCAGGTCCGCGACGTCCCTCCCCAGTAATGAAGAAAAACCAGCGTCTGATCGCCTGCACCACGGTCTTCGAAATGCAGGTTGATACCGTTGGCCTTGATTTCCATCGTTTGTCTCTTTCGTTGTTGATGTCGATGGCATCCATTTATGTCGTTCCCATGAGAACGATAATCCGGTAGTTACTTCATGCACTCGATAACCAAAGGATCGAATTGATGGATCGGTTCGTCGGACTTTCGGTTTTTGTCGCAGCCGTCGACAAGGGCAGTCTAGCCGCTGCCGCGCGAGCACATGGCATCACTCCCGCGATGGCGGGCAAGCATGTGGCCGCGATCGAAGCCGAGCTCGGCGTCCGGCTTCTGCAGCGAACGACACGAAAGCTGCATCTCACCGATGTTGGTATGGACTACTACCAGCGGAGCAGCCTCATCCTCGACGCTCTCGACGAAGCCAATACTAGTGCCTCGCAGCAGCAGGATCAGCCACACGGCACGCTAAGGGTTGCAGCGCCAACCACGTTTGGCGCTCTCCATCTGGGGCAGCCAGTCGCCGAATACACGAGGCGCTATCCGAACGTGTCGGTAGAGATGAGCCTGGAGGATCGCTACGTCGATCTGATTGAAGGAGGATTCGACATGGCGATTCGCATAGGGACCCTGCCCGATTCAAGCCTGATCTCCCGAAGGCTTGGAGAAAGTGGGATGACAGCCTGTGCCGCTCCCGCCTACCTCGACAAGCACGGCAGACCGAGCGACCCGGCGGATCTGCGGCGATACGACCGCCTCGCCTTCAGCAGGGCGACGTCCGGAGGTGACTGGAGCTTCACCGACAAGAAGGGTAAGACGGTAACTGTATCCGGACCGACCCGCCTGAAGGCAGACAACATGCAAATGTTGCTGGCAGCGGCAATGGATGGCGGTGGCATCGTTTACGGGCCAACCTTTGTTCTCGGAGAACATATCACCAATGGAGCGCTTGAGCAGGTCTTACCCGACTATACGACGGAAAGCCTCGGTATTCACGCACTCTACCCGAGTTCGCGCATGCTCGGTACAAAAGTACGGTGCTTCGTTGACCTCCTAGAGGAGAAGTTCAGCAGGGCTTCTCTGTAGCTGTAACAACCTGTCAGATCAGCGTAGACAGTGCGGCCCCCACCTGCGAGATCAGGCCTGTGCCCGCGGACCCGTACCCCTGTTGATCTTCGTCACCGATTTCCATGGAACGCGCTCGGCAGATCGTTTGGTACCACCAGCGTGCACCAGTCGTTGACATGGTCACAAAACGACCCGGGCCACGGTCAAAGCTTGCGTGTTGGTTTTCACGCGGAACTGAGCCGGTTAGGCGCATAAGGGGGTGCGGACGAAAACTTGGACCACCAGGAGGTAGTTCATGTATTCCTACGCAGACAGACTTCGAGCCGTTGAGCTTTATATCCGGCTCGGCAAGCGGCTTAACGCGACCATTCGCCAGTTGGGTTATCCCACCAAGAATGCGCTTAGGGGCTGGTACCGTGAGTACTTACAGCATCTCGACCTGCGTGTTCAGTCGACTGCCCGAGCGCCAAAATATTCCGCGGCCGAAAGGCAGGCGGCACTTGAGCACTTTCGCACCCACGATCGTTGCATCTCTGCGACGATGCGGGCACTTGGCTATCCCGGGCGAGGGACTCTGACCGCCTGGGTCCGGGAGGCATTTCCAGAGACGCGAACATCGATGGTCGGTCGATCGTGGCACCCTGGTTATTGCCAGGAGGTCCGGCAGGCGGGCGTTATCGGACTATGCGGTGGAGATGAAAGCGCTCAACAGGTGGCTGACCGGCTAGGCGTCTCAAGGCCGACATTGTACGCTTGGAAAGATCAGCTTCTCGGTCGTGAGGCTCCTTCATCCATGAAACGCCGCAAAGCCAACTCCAAAGTGCCAGAACGTGAAGAACTCGAGCGAAAGCTTGAAGCCCTTCAGCGTGACGTCCGCCAGTTGCAACTCGAGCATGATCTCCTGAAGAAGGCCAACGAACTATTAAAAAAAGGCCTGGGCGTCGATCTGCAGATCCTGAGTAATCGGGAGAAGACACAGCTGATTGACGCCCTTAAGGAAGTTTATCGCTTGCCAGAACTACTCGCCCAGCTGCGAATTGCCCGAAGCTCCTACTTTTACCATCGCACGCGCATTTGTCTGGCAGACAAGTATGCGGCCGTCCGGCACAGCCTTGCGGAAATCTTTGAAGAGAACCGTCGTTGCTATGGTTATCGCAGACTACAGGCGTCGCTGGCCAAGCAGAGCGTAATAATCTCGGAAAAGGTTGTGCAGCGGTTGATGAAGCAGGAGCAGTTGGTCGTAGCCAGACCGCGTCGACGGCGTTTTGGATCATATCTGGGAGAAATCAGTCCTGCGCCTGAGAACCTGATCAATCGGGACTTCCATGCAGAAGCGCCGAACGTGAAATGGCTGACAGACATCACCGAGTTCCAGATCCCAGCCGGGAAGGTGTACCTTTCGCCTATCATCGACTGCTTCGACGGCATGGTCATCAGTTGGTCGATTGGAACGCAACCAGATGCGGGCCTGGTCAATACCATGTTGGACGCCGCCATCGAGACCGTGACCGACGCAGCGGAACGGCCAATCGTCCATTCCGATCGCGGAGCTCATTATCGCTGGCCCGGTTGGCTCACACGGATTAGCGAAGCGAAATTGGTTCGCTCGATATCCCGAAAGGGCTGTTCACAAGACAACGCCGCGTGCGAAGGCTTCTTCGGCCGGCTTAAAACGGAACTCTTCTATCCACGAGATTGGAAGGCCATCACAATCGAACAGTTCGTTGCCGAGGTAGATGCTTATATTCGCTGGTACAACGAGAAGCGTATCAAGATATCGTTGGGATCGCTCAGCCCGGTCGAATATCGTAAGAGCCTCGGCCTGAACTTATAGAGCAGTCCAACTTTTTATCCGCACCCCCGCAGCAGGCCGGCTTTGATCAAGGCCGGTAACCGCGATTGGTCGTCATGCATAAAGCGCTCGAGCGCGTCCAGGCAACCGCCCATTTCCGTGACGGGCGGTGGCACGAAGAGTGCGTTACCGGGTCGGGTGCCACCAATCCAATTTTGAGAGCGCCGAAACTCTCCTGGATCCTTGGTGCCTCGCCGCCCGCTTTGCAGTAACTTCGCATGCATCTCGCGGATCAGGCGCAACGACATTGGCAGCGTTTCCAGCCGCTCCAAACCGTACATCATCGCATCAACATAGTTCGAAACTTCACGGATATCATCGACCGGTTGCCCCGCTTGGGCCTCGGTCTCAAACCGCAGGAGATCGGAAAGCGTCGACTGTGTGCCTGCGTAGCGGCAAATTAGGTGAGATTCAGCGTCAATCAGGATGAGACTCGCGCCGGGGTGTGACGGAGTGAGGGCGTAGCCCGATCGTAGTCAT
>NZ_JBIVSO010000028.1:0-35254 GCF_044756305.1 Rhizobium sp. NPDC092011 | reverse complement strand
TGCATGAGGCTCTGTGCGAGGTTAACTTACGCAACCCTCGATACCTGCATATTGTGAGACGGGTCACCCGGTCCCCAGGCGAACATTTAGTCTAGACTGCCGACGGATTTCGCAGGCGCCGGCGCCTGGACCCGTGCTAGAGACCGAACACGACGGCACCACCCATCATCCCCGCGCCGGCTGCCGTCAGCAGCAGGGTCTTGCCTTCGACCAACCGGTTGCTGTTGCGGGCGACCGACAGCGACAACGGAATGGTTGCCGCCGACGAATTGCCAAAGATCTCGATCGTGCGGACGGTTTTTCAGGCGCTACGCCGAGATTGCCGGCAACAGTATCGAACATCCGAGCATTGGCCTGATGCGGCACAAAGCAATCGACGTGGCCCGCGGCAATCCCGGCTTGCGCCAAGGCCCGCAGCGACGTCTCCGTCATCAAGCGGACGGCGCGAGAATAGACCTCACGGCCATCTGGCATCGTCATCAGGAAATCGTCACGCGGAACATCAGGAGCAAAGGGCCGGTTGCTGCCCCCGGCCGGGATCTTGATCAAGTCGTAGCCGCTGCCATCCGTGGCAAGATCGACCGACAGGATCCCGTGTCTCGGATGTGCACTCGGTACGAGTAAGACGGCGGCCGCGGCATCCGCAAACACGACTGCAGTTGCCCGTTCTGCAGGATTGATGCGACGGCTGAGGATATTGGCTGCAACGACCAGGACGGCGCGCCCGTGGGCACGCACGAAACTGTCGGCAAGCGTCAGTGCGTACAGGAAACCGCAACAGGCGCCAGCAAGATCAAGGGCGCCCGAGTTTACCAGCCCCAGTTGTCGGGCAAGCAGCGGCGCCGAGGGCGGGAGAAGGTGATCGGGCGTCGATGTTGCAAGCAATGTCAACGCGACATCGTCCCGGCCGATTGCGGCATCCTCGATCGCCAAGCGACCGGCCTTGGCGGCGAGGCCGCTCAGCGCCTCGTTATCGTCCGCCCAATAGCGCGTGCGAATGCCGGTTCGCCGTTCGATCCAGCGTGCCTCAAGGCCGAAGCTGGCCTCTATCTCGGCGTTATCGACGCATCGCGCCGGGACGGCATGACCAAAACCGGCCATTCGCGACGATTCTGCCCGCATGATCAGGCCTTTCCTAGAACGATGGAGGCAACCTCATCGATTGCCTCATAGGTGCGCGCGATTTCATCTTCCGTCACGCAATAGGGCGGCATCAGGTAAATGACGTTGCCGAGCGGCCGCAGGAGCAGGCCCCGTTCGCGGAACAATCGCCGCATTGCCGGGCCGACATCGGCAAGGTATCCGCCTGAGGGAACGACGAGGTCGAGCGCCGTGATTGTCCCGATCTGCCGGATATTGGAAAAGCGCCGGTCGTCCTCGAAGCGGGCCAGGTGCCGTCGCTGGGCAGTTTTCAGCGCTCCTATCCGTTCGCGCACCGGTTCTTTATCCCAGACGCCGAGATTGGCGATCCCGGCCGCGCAAGCGATCGGATTTGCCGTGTAGGAACTTGAATGGAAGAACGTCTTGCGCCGGTCGCTGGAAAGGTGCGCATCGAAGATCGCGCTGCCGCATAAGGTTGCGGCCAGTGGGACAGCGCCGCCGGTTAATCCCTTGGACCGGCAGAGGATATCAGGCGTGATACCGGCCTGCTCGCAGGCAAAGATCGTTCCGGTCCGCCCCCAACCGGTCATTACCTCATCAGCAATCAGCAGGCAGCCGTAACGTTCGGAAATCTCCTTTTGTGCACGCAGCACGCCGGCATCATAGATCTTCATGCCCCCGGCCCCTAACACGAGTGGCTCGATCAGCAAGGCCGCAACCCGGCCGGAGCGGCAGAAACGCTCAAACATGTCGAGCGTGCGTTCTTCCTCTCCGGCGATCGGAAAGCTAAGCCGGTCGACGCCGAACAGCAGCGGCTCGTAGGCGGCATTGAAGATGCCGCGCTCTCCTGCCGACATCGTGCCGATCGTGTCACCGTGGTAGCTGTGTTCCAAAACAACGATGCGATCGCGTCCTTCTCCATGATTATGGAAAAAGCCAAGCGCCATCTTGAGCGCCACCTCGACCGAGGTCGAGCCGCTGTCGGAATAGAAGACATGTTTTAGCCCGGCCGGGGCGATCTCGATGAGGCCCGCCGCCAATATTTCGGCAGGTTCGTGCGAAAATTCCGCAAATATGATCTGGTCGAAGCGCCGGGTCGCGTCACGGATCGCATCCATGATCGGCCGGTGTCGATGACCATGCGTGATGACCCACCAGGACGAGATCATGTCCAGATAGGCCCGGCTATGCTCATCGAACAGATAGGCACCTTCCGTCGAGGCAATGCGCTCCATCCGAGGCTCCAGCGCGTGCTGCGTGAACGGGTGCCAGACCGGCGAGGGTTTCATGAGGTCATCTCCGAAAATGACGCGCGATCGAAGCCGCGTTCAAAAGCCTCGAGCAGATATGCGGGACTGAGATGCTGGAGGAGCGCGAGACGGCCAAGCCGTCTGACCTTGCCGAACCTGGCGATAATGCGCTCTGTTTCGATATTCTCGTCGCCGATGAAGGCAACGCCAAGGAGCAGTATCCCGCGTTGGCGCATCGCCTCGATGGAAAGCAGCGTGTGGTTGATGGTGCCGAGCGAGGTCCGCGCGCAAAGGATCACCGGGACCTGCCAATGGGCAAAGACGTCGGCAAAGAGAAGGTCCTCCGTCAGCGGCACGAGCAAGCCGCCTGCTCCCTCGATCACCAGCGGCCTGTCGGTCGTCGGCGGAACGAGCATCTTCGCGTCGATTTCCACACCGTCCAGGCGGGCCGAAAGATGCGGCGAAAGCGGCGCCGAGAGGCGATAGGCTTCCGGGAAAATGCGCTCCGGCGACAGGCCGGCGAGCCTGGCAACACGCTCGCTGTCGGTCTCTTCATCGAGGCCCGACTGGACAGGCTTCCAGTAGCAACCATCCAATGCACGGGTCAGGGCCGCGGCAAAAACGGTTTTGCCAATGCCCGTATCCGTACCGGAGACGACAAATCTGGACGTCACGGCTCTTCCCCATTCATTGCGACAGCAAGTTCATCGATCATCGCTTCAATCTGCTCCTCGTCGACATTGAGCGTGATGGATAGCCGCAGCCGTGCCGTTCCCTCCGGCACGGTCGGTGGACGGATTGCCCTGACGTCAAAACCTTCTCTGCGCATGTGTTCGGCAATCCGAAGCGCCCTGGCATTATCTCCGATCATGACGGGTAGGATGTGCAAGCCGCTCGAACGGATGCCGAGGCGCGCGGACGCTGTCTCGCTCGCAAAAGCAGCGAGCCTTCGCAGGCGTGCGCGTCGTTCCGGTTCGTCGGCAATTATCCGCAGTGCCTCGCGCACTGCGGCGGCCATGAGCGGAGAGGGGGCAGTCGAATAAATGAAATTGCGGGCACGATTGACCATGTAGTCGGCAAGCACTCCGGGCAGCCCGACAAGCGCGCCAGAAACACCCAGCGCCTTTCCGCAGGTGTGCAGCACCAAAACATTTGCGCGCCCTTCGAGATCAGCGGCCAGACCACGGCCCTAGGCCCCCAATACTCCGGTCGCGTGCGCTTCATCGATGACAAGGAAGCCGTCATGCCGGCTGGCGAGATCGGCAAGAGCTGCAAGCGGCGCCCTGTCGCCATCCATGGAATAGAGGCTTTCCACCGCGATCCATGGGCGTCCATTACCGCCTTTGACGCGCCAGAGACGGATCGCCTCGTCAAATGCGTCAGCCGCGTTATGGGATACGCTGATCGCCTCCGCCTTGCTGGCAGAAATGCCGTCGTGAACGCTTGCATGGATCAGTGCGTCATGGACGATCAGATCACCGCGCTGGGGTAGGGACGAAAAGAGCGCAACGTTGGCGGCAAATCCGCTGGAGAAGTAGATCGCCTTTTCCATACCGAAGAAGGATGCGGCCTCGGCTTCAAGCACCTCGTGTTCGGCGTGGTTGCCTCGAAGCAGACGTGAACCACCCGCGCCGACCGCTAGCCCCCTGTCGAGGGCAGACGCGAAGGCAGCTTTCATGCGGGGTGCTGTGGCCAGTGCCAGATAATCGTTTGACGTAAAGTCGATGCCCTGCGGCAAGACGCGCTCGCGCATGCGCGACCGGGTGCGCAGGCCAGCCAGCGCTGCCTCATAGCGGGCGAGCGCCGGCGCCCTCAACGCGCTGGCTCCCGCTCGAGCGGCCTGAGGCCGAGCCGGCGGAAGAGCGCGCCGTCATGATCCTCAGCGGGATTGTCCGCCGTCAGCAGTGTGTCGCCGACGAAGATTGAGTTGGCGCCGGCAAAAAAACAGAGTGCCTGCATCTCGTCGCTCATGTCGGTGCGGCCGGCGGAGAGGCGGACATGCGACTTCGGCATGAGAATGCGCGCCAGCGCGATCATGCGAACGAAGTCGATCGGGTCAATCGGCTCTGCACTCTCCAGTTTGGAGCCGGGGATCGGGATCAGCATGTTGATCGGAACGCTTTCGGGCGGCACCGGCAGATTGGCTAGCGTCACGAGCATCGCAATGCGATCCTCTACCGTTTCCCCCATGCCGAGAATGCCACCGGCACAGACCTTGATGCCGGCGTCGCGGACATTGGCGAGCGTTTCCAGCCGATCCTCGAAGGTGCGGGTCGTAATGATCTCGGAATAGAAGCGTTCCGAGGTATCGATATTGTGGTTGTAGTAGTCGAGCCCCGCGGTGGCGAGCCTTTCGGATTGATCAGGCGTCAGCATGCCGAGCGTCATGCAGGTCTCCATGCCAAGCGCGCTCACGCCCTCGACCATGGCAACCAGTGCGTCCATGTCGCGGTCCTTGGGGTTGCGCCAGGCGGCACCCATGCAATAGCGCGTTGCTCCACCATCCCTCGCCTTGCGCGCCTCGCCGAGCACGCGCTCGACCTCCATCAGCTTCGACGCCTTGAGGCCGGTCGGATAGTGGGCGGATTGGCTACAATAACCGCAATCCTCCGCGCATCCGCCGGTTTTGATCGATAGCAAACGGCTCATCTGAATCGCGTTCGGATCGAAATTCGCGCGGTGAATCTGCTGGGCACGGAAAAGCAGGTCGTTGAACGGCACACGATAGATCTCTTGCGCATCGGCAAGTGACAGGAAGCTCGGGGATTGAGCTTGGAGTAACGATTTGCTTTCTGACACCGAGATCACCTCGTCAAAGTCCAGCCCGCTGTGGCGCGGGGTTTCACCTGAATGTCGCAGCCTGTTGGACCGCGAGATCCTCTGCGCCGCCCGCGTCAGCCCCTTGGCATGCAGCATCTGAACGGGCGCTCCAGCCAATTGCGGAAACGCGCTGGCTTAACGGACCGTGGCGCGCCTCAGCATTCGGGCTCATGCCGGCCCGCCGTCGAGCTTCCGCAAGGCAATGACCTCCGCGCTGTCAACCAGCGCCGGGATCTCAGCCAGTATCGCTTTGATATGCGGAGCCGCCGCATGCTTCTCCAAAAGTGCGCGGCTCTCCCATTCTTCGGTCCAGACGAAGCGACGAGGATTGTCGAGATCGCGGTTGAGCTGATAGCTGATACAGCCTTCCTCAGTCAGCGTCGTCGCGATCACCGACCGGAAAAGGGCCTCGAGCTTGTCTTCCGCTCCAGGTTTAGCGACAAATATTGCAACGGCAGGCGTCGTCATTGGCAGTTCCTTCATGCTGAGGATTCAGCGACTTCGCATTTCAAGGCGTGTCAGGATCGGGCGTAGGTTCCTTCGTATCTACCTTCGCGGATCGTCTTTATCATTTGCTCTTCGCGCGCTATCTGGGCCTGTACGGATGCCAGAAGCGTCGCCGCGTTTTCGGCCGGGAACGAAACCAGGCCGTCCTCATCGCCGACAACGATATCGCCTGGCGAAATCACACAGCCGCCGATCGATACAGGGACGTTGATTTCGCCGGGGCCGTTCTTGTAGGGACCGCGATGTGTGACGGCGCGCGCGTAGCAGGGGAAATCGGATGTGGCGAAAGCAGCGACATCCCGGATTGCGCCATCAATGACGAACCCCTCTGCCTTACGCCACTCGGCGATCTCCTTCATGATCTCGCCGACAAGCGCACGTGTCTCGTCGCCACCGCCATCCACCACGATGACATCGCCTGGCCCGACCATCTCGAGCGCCTGATGGATCGCGAGATTGTCGCCCGGTCGCGTGCGGACGGTAAACGCCGTGCCGACCAGCTTGGCGCCGCGATGAAACGCCCGCAACCCGACCGAGCCGGGCAGTCGGCCGAGATTATCGGAAATCACGGCGGTGGGTGCGTTCCGGAAGCCTTCGATCAAATCTGCCGGGGGCTTGGGTACGGATACCGCGGCAATTGTGACACTCATGGGATCAGATCCTCCAAGTATTTCGGGGCGCAACGCCCGAGGTCGCGCAGCGCGAAAGCATGCCGCCACGAACGCGCGGCCGACGCATCGTTAGGGTTCGAACCGTCCGGCCGCTTTACGATGGATGCGGCCGGGCCGATAAGATCAGTCGAGGGCCTACCAACCCTCGAGAACGATCTTGCCGCGCGACTTGCCGCTCTCCAGCAACGCATGTGCGCGCTTGAGGTTGTCGGCGTTGATGACCCCGAAGGTCTGGTCGAGCGTGGTGCGCAAGATGCCCTTGTCGATGAGATCGGACACCTCGTTCAACAGCTGACCCTGGGCGTCCATGTCCGCAGTCTGGAATGTCGATCGGGTGAACATCAGCTCCCAGTGGATCGACACTGCTTTGGCTTTGAACACACCGATGTTGAATTCGGCGGGATCGTCGATGAGCCCGAACCGGCCCTGCGGTGCGATGAGCTCGGCAACATCCTTGTAGTGCTGATCGGTGAACGTCAGGCTGGCGACGAAAGCAACGGGATCACGGTTCAGGGCGGCGATCTGCCCCTTCAGTGGCTGTGAATGATCGATGACCGCGTGCGCGCCGAGATCGAGGCACCACGCCTGCGATTCAGGTCGCGTCGCGGTCGCAATCACGGTCAGTCCTGTCAGACGGCGCGCAAGCTGGATGAGGATCGAACCAACACCACCGGCTCCTCCGATCACGAGTAGCGTGCGCGGATCAGCGATCTGGCCGCGCGTAGCGCCCAACCGGTCAAACAGCAGTTCCCACGCTGTGATCGCTGTCAGAGGCAGAGCGGCAGCCCCGGCAAAGGAAAGTGTTTTCGGCTTTTTGCCGACGATGCGCTCATCGACGAGGTGGAACTCGGCATTGGTCCCCTGGCGCTGGTTCGAGCCGGCGTAGAACACCTCGTCGCCCAGCTTGAACAGCGTTACGTCCGGACCGACGGCATCGACGATGCCTGCTGCGTCGAAACCGAGGATCTTGTAGTCACCTTCAGCAGGTTCGGCGCGCTTGCGGATCTTATAGTCAACGGGGTTGACCGAAACCGCCTTGACGGCAACCCTGATGTCCCGACCCGATGGCTCGGGTTTGACTGCGTCAAAATCAACGAGCGACTGCGCATCCTCGATTGGAAGCGACTTCTGATACCCAACGGCTTTCATGCCCTGTCTCCATAAGTGCGGCGGTCTCCCGCCCTGTCATTGCCGAGCCGAACCGGAACGACGGCGTCGCTTCCGGTTGTCTCGCCAAATGTTGAGAAAGCTTCGAGCGGCGGGCCAGGACGCGCAGGCCCGCCGCAACGTCGCGACTAGACCCCGCCGTGGACCCCGGCGCGGTTCCATCCGCGAAACTCGTCGCCGAACCCTTCCGATCCGGAAGCCGTCACGACGACGGTGTCCTCGAGCTTGATGTATCCTCTGGTCGGGTGCTTGATTGCGGTTTCGATGGAAATGACCATCCCCGCCTCCAGCGCACGATCCTCGTCATAACCCTGGTAAGGCACGGGCCCGACACTTGTCAGGCGCGGGCCTTCATGGCTGACAAGTCCCATGCCGTGCGCAAGGAACTCCATGTACGGCTTGTGGGGAGACTGATCGACGATCGCGTCTGCGATGGTGAAGATGTCGCCGCCGCGTGCGCCAGCCTTGATGGGCTTGCGCGCCTCCGACTGGATGTGCGTGATCAGGCCGAGCAGGTCCTCCAGTTCGGCATCGGGCTCTCCAAGGATCCCCATGCGGCAGAGGTCGCCGATGTAGCCGTGAAAATTGCCGGCCGAATCCAGCGAAATGACGTCACCGGCCTGCAGCTTCTGGTCCGACGGCGATCGGTTGAGGTCGCGCCCTGCGGTGATCAGGCAATATTCGAATTTCAGGTCGCGATTGACTTCTTCGCGCCTGAGCTTCGCCACGAGGTCGTTCTTGGTCATGCCCGGAAGGCAATAGTCAAATGTCGCCGCCATGGATTGCACGACCCGCTCGGAGGCCTCCCGCAGCAGGGTAAGCTCGTCTGGCGTCTTGATCAGGCGCAACCTCTCCAGGACGAAAGCTGCATCGGCGATCCGGTAACCATTGTCGTGCAGCAGTTGCCCTCCATCCATCGGGACGAAGGCTTTTTCCACGCCGATGGTGGACGAGGAAGCACCGATCTTCCTGATATGCTCGACGGCGAGCTGGATGGCGTCGGTGCTGCTCCACGTTCCCGTTTCAACGACCGGGGGCCAGAATTTGCCGAGCTGGCGTTCGAAGATCTCAAGCGCCGCGCCGAAATAGGCCGTGTTGTCGGGCTTTCCCTTCTGGTAGACGACGACGGGCAAATAGCGGTTCAACGCGACCGCATCCATGTAGTCGAAGAAGAAGAAACGATAACCGCCGAGCAGATACTGAACATTGTGCTTGGATGTGGCGATCAAGATGTCGATGCCCGCCTCATCCATGAGGCGGTCGAGCCGCGCCTGGTCGAAGGGCAATGATCGATAGCTTGAGGATTGCGAAACACTCACTGACAAGTTCCCTGTTGTTGTTGGCCCGTTGGGGCCATGTTGGCAGAGATCGGCCCCTCCGAGGCCGGAACTCCGCATCGAAATGATGAACCGGATGGGTGCGGATGACCGCGCTCGGCAATTTTAGCCGGCGCCGATCAGCGGCGACGGAATCCCGTAGGAGCGAGACCAGTACACAAGCGGCTGTTCGGCGCCCGATACGATGTCCTCAACGCGTCCGATCAGGAGCACATGCGAGGCAATGGTGCGCGCCTCGACCAGTTCGCAGTCGAAGGCAGCCACGGCCCCTTCGAGGTAACGAGGCAGCTCGCCCGGGGCATCTGCCCAGCGTGCAGCGGTCAGATCATAGGGTTGGCCGGTGCGCGGGCGTCCGGAAAAGCGTTCGGAATGCTCCACTTGTTCGGCAGACAGCACGTTGATGGCGAACCGACGGTGGGAGGCGACTGCCTTGCAGAGCGGGTTGCTGGATTTGACGGCCACCAGGACCATTGGCGGATCGGCCGAGACCGAAATGAACGTTCCGACGGTCAACGCGACCCGCTCGTCCGGGGCGCCGGCCACGACCACCGCCACGCTGAGCGGCACCCGGCTCATCGCCGACACGAATTGATCGCGCAAAATATTCGAGCTGCTGGTAATCGATGGTGCAGAGGTTGTCATGACACATGAGACCTTCAATCTGGGTTTCAGACGGCGCCGCTTTTGCGGTCCCGCGGACGGGTCACTAGAGCGTCGGATTGTCGAGCGGCAGACCGAGGGCGGTGCGGCCATGCGATATCGCGCTGACGTCCCAATTTTGAGTAATGTGGCGGTTTGCTGCGCTCATATCGGCGAAATATCGCGACAGCGGATTGCGCTCGTAGATCGCGCCGCCACCGGCCGCATCCCACACGACATTCACCGCGCGGGTCGCGAGCTGGCCGGCAAAGGTTGCCTCGGCCCGGCAGCGCGCACGCTCCTCGTCGGTCGGCAGACGATCGGATTCGAGGATTTTCGTCATTTCTTCGCATGCACCATAGATCAGCAGGCGTGCGGCCCTCAGACATGACAGCGCCTCGGCCACCTTCACCTGCTGGGTGCTGAAATCGCTGACGGCTTTCGCCGACACGCGAGAGACCCTCGTGCGCGCCTGTTCGAGATAGATGTTGACAGCGCCCTCGGCGATACCGAGCGCGGTACCGCCGATATAGACGCCGAACATGCAGTAGAGCGGTGCGCGCATGTTGATCGCCTCGCCGTCAAAGAGCGGCTTTCGCGCCCGCATCGTATCGACGGTTGTCGTGCGATGTTCGGGGACGAACACCTCCTCGAGCGTCACATCGTGGCTGGCCGATCCTTTCAGGCCGATGGCATACCATGTGTCGAGGATTTGATAGTCGCTCTTCGGCACCAGGAAGTGCCGGTCTTCCTCTTCGCCATCAGGGCCAGGCGTGAAAGCCGTGAAGATTGCCCAGTCCGCGAGGCTGACACCGCTCACGAAGGGCCAGCGACCCGAAAGGATATACCCGCCGTCCACGCGGCGCGCCTTGCCAAGATTGGGGATGAGGATGCCGGACAGGAGGGCCGCCGGGTCTTCTCTCCAAACGTCTTCCTGGGCCTGCTCGGGCCAGCGGCACATCATCGAATTGTGGGAAATGTTCTGAACGATCGCCCAGGCGGTCGATCCGCAGGCCTGGCCGAGTGGTCGCATTACGTCGACTGCGGCGCTGAAAGGCGCGTCGGCACCGCCGAAGCGGGCAGGCTGAAACAACCTATGGATGCCGGTTCGCTTGATGTCGAGGCGCGTTGCTTCCGGCGGCTGGCGAAGCGTCTGGGTCTCAGTGCTCCGCTCGCGAAGGGCAGGAGCGAGTTCCTCGGATCGCTCGATAAGTTCATCGGGCGTCCCAGCGCGCTCGATAGCCGGCAGGTCGTCTTTCTTCAGTGCAGTGGGGTTACTCACATTAATGCTCCCGTTTGATGCGATTTTTATAGAACATATGTTATATTAAAAATCAACGCAAGCCCCTCAAGGCGCCACGGAACGCCGTAGATCGCCTCAAAACGCCGAATATAACGCTGTTGCAGGGCAAGTTTGTTGCTGGTAAACTAGAATAAATGTTCGAAAAGGGTGAGAAATATGCCGAAACTCGGGATGGAAGCGATCCGTAGAAGGCAAGTGATGGATGCCGTCATCCACATTTTGTCGACCAATGGCTGGCGCGACCTGACAATCCGGGAAGTCAGCGACGTCGCTGGGATTTCGTCTGGCGTCATTACCCATTATTTCAGTAATAAGCGTGCGCTGACATTGGATGCGATCAATGATGCGACGCTGCAGTTTGTCAAAGCGCTGAGCAAGTTCGAACATCGTCGCAGTGATGCGGCAGATCGGCTGGTCGCGCTTGTGGACTATGTCAGTCAGCCGTCTCCCGCGGGCATTCCCGAATGGCGATTCTGGCTTAGCCTTTTCGGGCGGATGCCCTTCGACAAGGTCCTGCAGGCCGAGGTGCAGAAGGTGCACCGGCTCTATGGCGAGATCATCGTGCGGCTGATCGAAGCCGGGGTCGAGGAACGCGGCTTTCGCCCGACCCGCGCCCCTGACGATATCGCGGTAACCTTCATCAGCACGTCGTTTGGGCTTTGCACGCTGATGGTCGCCGATCCGCAAGACATGCCGCCGGCTCGCTGCCGGCGGATGTTGCTCGATGTTCTGGGCCAGGATCTTGGCGTTGCCCTGGAGGAGGCGCCATCGGCCAAGGTGCTACGGGTCCGTGAATGACGCGCGGGCGAGGCATGGCGAGCGCATGCCTAACCCGTCATCCCAAGGAGCATCTATTTGACAATCATCTATCCAGACGACTTCAAGGGCCAGCGCGTCTACAGTCAGGCTCTCATCAACGCTGCGCGCAATCTCATTCCGGTCCTCAGGGAGCGAACGCAGGAGACTGAAAAAAATCGCTGCCTGCCCGAAGAAACACGGCAGGATCTGCGTCGCTCCGGCGTTGCTCGCCTGCTTCAGCCCGCAAGTTTCGGTGGCGCTGAAGGCTCGCTCGAACATCTCGTCGACATATTGATCCCGGTTGCCAGCGGCTGTCCCTCGACGTCGTGGTGCCTGGCTCAGTACCTGTTTCACAACTACATGATCGCCCACTGGCCCCTCGAGGCGCAGAAGGAAGTCTGGGAAGACCCGACGAACCTTGTCAGCGGCATTCTTGTGCCCCGGCTTGGCAAGGCACGCCAGGTCGAAGGCGGCTACGAGCTGACAGGGCAATGGCCTTTCGTCAGCGGCGTCGAACCCTCCGATTGGTGCATCCTCTCCGGGATGGTGGAGCAGGACGCAGCTCCCGACGAGGAGCGATATTTTCTCGTGCGGAAATCGGCGCTGACCATTCTCGACACATGGGACCCGATCGGCCTGCACGGCTCGGGCAGCCACGACGTCAAGGTCGAAAGCCTTTTCGTCCCCGAACACCTCACATTATCCATTCAAAGCATGAAGGGCGGGGACTTTCCCGCCAAATCCATCAACCGCGGCGCCGTCTACCGTCCACCGCTCCTCATGATCAGCGGCATCCTGCCGGCCGCCTGCCTGATTGGCATGACCGAAGCGATGTTTGAAAACTTCCTGCTGCAATCACGAGACCGCAAGTCCCTGAGAACCAGCGAGGATACGGTCGGGTTTCCAACGCACCAGATGCGCGTCGGAGAGGTGTCAGCCTCCCTTCAGGCCGCTGAAATGCTTCTTCGGGCAGACTGCAGAGAAATCATGGAGCTTGCCGCTGCCGACTGCACATTTTCCGCGATCGAGCGATCAAACTACCGCTCGAACTCGGCCTATGCGGGACAGCTGGCGCGACGGGCATCAGAGGCCGTATGGGATCTGATCGGAGCGCGTGGCGCCTACGCGACCAACATGATCGCAAGTTATTACCGCGATATCGCCGTTGCGTCCCGCCATACGGCCATCAATTGGGAAGTCAATGCGACCGAACACGGCCGCGCCCGCCTGCGGTTGCCGTTGACGAACCCCTCGCTTTAACGGTGCAATCCTCGGCCCTGAGTGCACTGCATAAAAATTAAACTCCTGTAACTCTGCTCAAAAACCTCGCTAATTTAGTAGCGCGTCCTTGACAATTTTTTTTAGATGGGATGTTCTATATAAATCAGATCGCAACGACGGTCGGATTGGGAACGATTGATAGGGGAAGAAAACCGCCAAGGTTCGCCGCCTCTCAACAAACAATATTCTCCGGAGGACTTTATGAGTGACTTGTTCTCACTAGCCAAGATGATGGCCGATGGTCGAATCTCGCGTCGCGGATTCATGAAAACAGCCGCTGCCTATGGCGCCGCATCTGCAACCCTGGGTTCATCGGCATTTTCCGCCCGCGCGGCAGATGGCCCGCTCGTCGGATTCAGCTTTCCAAGCTTCGACGCGTTCCGCTGGCCGCATGACCGCCATTATTTCGAGATGCGGGCAAACGAGCTCGGTCTGCGATATATCATCCAGGGCGCCAATGAGGATGTATCGACGCAGGACTCCCAGATTGACGCAATGCTGTCGCAGGGCATCCAGGCGCTCATCATCATCCCCGTCAATGTTGAAGCCGGGGCGAAGATCGTCGAGCGCGTCAAGAGCGATTCCAACATCCCGATCATTTCCTACAATTACGTGATCCCGTCCGCCGCCATCGACTATTGGGCCGGCCGTGACAATTATCTCGTCGGCGAACTCCAGGCAAAACAGGCCCTGAAGGAGGCCAACAAGGGCAATTGGGCGATCGTCAGCGGGCCGGAAGGCATCGATGTGGCGCGTCAGAAGACCGAGGGCGCCCTTCGCGTCCTGCAGCCCTTTATCGACTCCGGCGAGATCAAGATCGTCTCTCACCAGTGGCACGATAACTGGCGACCGGAATCGGCGCTGAAGCAGATGGAAGACGCTCTGACGGCCAACAACAACGATATCCAGGCCGTTGTCGCCAACGAAGAAGGCCTGGCACTCGGTGCGCTGAAGGCGCTGACCGAAGAGGGCCTGAACGGAAAGGTCTGGATCTGCGGCGAAGACGTCTGGCCGGAAGGCGCACGCGCCATCGTCAAGGGCGACATGGCCATGAGCGCTTGGACCGACCTCATCCAGATGGGTCGCGTCGCAGCAGAGGCCGCGCACGCCCTCATCAAGGGCGAAACGCCTGAGAGCAACGACAGCATCGAAGTGGGCGGCAAGAAGATACCGGGCATGCGCATTCAGTCGCGCGTCGTCAACAGGGAATCGCTGCCCGAATTCCTCAAACTGACCGATTGGTTGAAGCCGGAAGATATCGGCCTCAAGGGTTAAGGGGAGTGAAAGCGGTGGCTACGTCTGCAGTCCTTGCCTCTTGTGGCAAGCAGAACGGCGCTGGTTTGTTGCAACTCGACGGTATCACCGTCGAGTTCGGCGCGACCCGTGCGCTCAACAATGTCAGCTTCAATGTCTCGGCCGGTGAAGTGGTCGGCCTCATGGGCGCCAACGGTGCCGGCAAAAGCACGCTGGCAAAGGTTATTGTCGGCGAGATCCCGCACGGATCATATCGCGGCACGGTCATGTGCAGCGGAGTTCCGGCCGCCTTCGCCGATGCCCGCGACGCCCACGAGGCCGGTGTTGCTCTGGTTCACCAGGAAGGCGCCGTCGTTCCGCAATTGACGATCGGCGAAAACGTGATGCTTACGATCGAACCATCACGTTTCGGGGTGATCGACTGGAAGGCTCTCTATGACCGGGCGGATGCCGCCATGCGCCGTCTCGGCCTCGATATCGACACGAGGCGCCCGCTCGCCGGTCAGGGCGGTGTTGCCTTGATGGAGCAGGTGGAAATCGCCCGCGCCATCGCCAGTGGCAGTCGCGTTTTCGTGTTCGATGAATCGACATCGGCCCTTGGCGCCGACGAAATCGGACTTCTGCTCGAGCGCATGCGCGAACTGGCTGCCCAGGGCGCAGGGATCATCTTCATCTCCCATCGGACCGATGAAATCCTGAAGGTTTGCGATCGTGTCGTCATCCTGCGTGATGGGCGGGTGGCCTTGGAGGCCCCAAGAGCCCAGCTGGACCAGGTAGGCATTGTGCGCGCCATGCTCGGCAATGCACTCGCCGAGCCGCAGCATGTTGCACACGATGAGCGATCGGATCGAGGTGAGGCTGCCGTTCGCCTGCGCGCCTGGAACCGCGCACGCACGCCTGAATCGCCGCGCGATGTCGGTCCGATCGATATCGAGCTTGCGGCCGGCGAAATCGTTGCCGTTTACGGTCCGTTGGGTGCGGGAAAGACGGAATTGGTCGAATCCCTCTATGGCTTCATGCCGGAGTTGACCAGCGGCTCGGTGGAGCTCGGCGGCGCGGACTTTTCCCCGCGCAATCCGCGCGATTCCATCGCGCGCGGCATAGCCTATGTCTCGGCCGAACGTCAAAAGGACGGCCTCATCCCCAATCTCTCGGTGCTGGAAAACATGATGCTCGGATGGCACCGCGGCGCGCCTCGCAAGGGCTCCGTGGTCAATCACGAGAAATCGAAAGAACTCTGTAGGTCGTTCATCCGTGATCTGGCGATCCGCACGCAGGGACCTGACCAGCCGATCAGCAGCCTCAGCGGCGGAAACCAGCAGAAGGTCCTGCTTGCGCGAGCGCTCATCAACGAGCCGCGGCTCGTCTTGCTTGACGAGCCGACGCGAGGCATCGACCTCGGGGCAAAGCAGGACGTCTATCGCCTGATCCGAAACGTCGCGTCCAGAGGCACGGCGGTGCTCTACGCCACCATGGAAGAGGACGAGGCGCTCGAACTCTCGGACCGTATCCTCGTCCTGCGCGACGGAAAGAAAGTCACCCTCGTAAACACACGAGACACCAACCGCCACGAGCTTCTCGCTTTGGCCGGCGGCACAGCAATAAAGACAACGGTGGAACAGCAATGAAATCAAATGTAGCCAATCTGAAGAACGACGCGGTTGCGGTGGCGTCTTCGGACGCGAAGACCGAAACACCGAACCGCGCGAACTCCATCATTTCCATCCTGCGCTCGGCGGCCGGACTGCTCGCCGCCATCGCAATCGTCTGGCTGGTCTTCTCGCTGCTGACGGATGGCATATTCGTCAGCGATCGAAACCTCAGCAATCTCATGCGCCAGACCGCGATCACCGCCATCGTGGCGCTCGGAATGCTGGTCGTCATCGCCCAAGGGGAGATCGACCTGTCGGTCGGATCGTTCATGAGCCTTTGCGTTACCGTGGTCGCCATGATTGAGGCGAGCGGCACCGTCGGCCCATGGGTGACCATCCTCGCAGCACTTGCGATGGGCGTCGCAGTCGGGCTCTGGAACAGCGCCTGGGTCGCGAAGCTTGGGCTGCCGTCCTTCGTTGCCACCCTCGGCTCCCTGATGCTGTTGCGCGGGCTCGCGCTTGCCCTGTCGGGCGGGCGCACGATCTCCGGCATCTCCGATGGTATTCGCTTTTTTGGCGACGCGTTCGTGACCGGTCCGGCGCTTTGGACCTTTATCGCGGTCGCGGCAATCATCGCACTCTGGCCATTGCGCAGCCTCAGCCAGAACAGCAATCCGCGCGGCGTCCTGATACGCGTGGCCCTGGGATTTGCGAGTGTCGTTCTCCTTGCCTGGGCGACGCTCTCTTATCGCGGCCTGCCCATGCCGGTCGCGATTACGCTGACGGCGGCGGGACTTCTGGCCTGGATGCTGACCAACACCGTTTGGGGACGCCATGTCTATGCGGTTGGCGGCAATCGGGCTGCCGCAAAGTCGGCCGGCATTCCCATCACCAAGCACCTGGTGACGTCCTTCATCCTGATCGGCGTGCTGACCGCGATCGGTACGCTGATGTTCGTCGGACGCCTTGGATCGGCCCCCCCGGAATCGGGCTTGTTCCTGGAATTGAATGCGATTGCAGCCGTGGTTATCGGCGGCGCAAGTCTTTACGGCGGCACCGGCCGGGTGTCGGGTGTCCTGCTCGGTGCCTTGCTCATGCAGAGCCTCGGCAACGGCCTCTCGCTCCTGAACGTGCCGACAGCCTATCAGAACATCACGAGTGGCATCGTCCTGATGCTTGCAGTATATATCGACGTTCTTTCAAAGCGCGGAGGCAAGCTATTCGCACGCCCTTGAAAAATGCCGCTGCAGTCTGTCTGTTGCCCCTCGCAGTCGCCGCTTACGGGGCCGGATATGTAGCGAGCAGCGCACGCAAGGTTTCGCGTGCGCTGCGGCGGATCCTTCGTCTGGATTGGCGCAGGATTTCCCATGGCCCGTTGGAACTCAAGACACCTGCCACATGGGGCGATATCGAGACCACGAGCGACGGCATGCTGGTGCTCCACAACCGCCCGGCAAGGATGAGAGTGGACGGCGATCTGGTGTGGTACGGATCGACGATCGAAATCAGGATTTACCGCGCTCTCGATCCCCGACCGACGATCGACAATGCTTCGCGCTTCTGGAAGGTCCGCCTCGGTTCTCCGCAGGATCCGCTGATCGCCGAGCTCATCGTCGCCAACGGCGTTCGACCCACCAAGGAGAAGGAAGCACAGCGGGTCTTTCGCTCCCTTCGCCTGACGGGCGATCCAGCGTCGATCGTCTGGCCGAGGCTGGAAGATCAGGGCATTGCCTTGCGACGCGTCGTCCCGCCGCATGGCTCGAACATCGCGCGCGATTTCGAGAGCTTCTAGACCAGCTCACAAATTCCCGAGCGATCGCGCAGACCGGCCAGCGGTACAAGCGGCTGTGCGCGCCTGTGGCCGCGTCATCGGCAAATTGGCCCGGTTATCGGAGCCTGAACACTATTTTAGCGACAATCATCAACGTCATTGGAGCGGAGTACCCATGGAGGAACTTTGGCGCATATCGGCTAACCAACTCGCGGGCCTCATAAGGTCGAAACAGGTTTCGGCAAAGGAGTCCGCGGAAGCGGCGTTGAAGCGGCTTCATTCGGTCAATCCGATGATCAATGCAGTTGTCGATCATCGGCCTGGCGACGTTCTCGCCCAGGCGAGCGCAATCGATGCGGCCATCGCGCGCGGTGAGGATCTCGGACCCCTGGCCGGCGTTCCCGTGACGATCAAGATCGGTGCCGACCAGAAAGGCTATGCGACGACCGACGGGATGAGGTTGCAGCGCGACAATGTTGCGGCTGCCGACAATCCGGCCGTCGGAAACCTGCGCAAATCCGGCGCCATCCTTCTCGGCAGAACCAACTGTTCGGCCGTCTCTTATCGCTGGTTTTCCACGAACCTGCTGCATGGAGACACGAAAAACCCACGCGATCCCAGTATCACGCCGGGCGGCTCTTCCGGTGGGGCAGGGGCAGCCGTTGCAGCCGGCATCGGACAGATTGCGCATGGAAGCGACATTGCCGGGTCGATCCGTTTTCCAGCTTATGCCTGCGGCGTGCATGGCCTGCGTCCGAGCCTTGGTCGCGTCCCGCACTTCAACCCGTCATGGGGCGGGCGTTCCATCGGCGGTCAGATCGGTGCGGTCTCCGGCCCGATCGCGCGCACCATCGACGACCTGCGGCTTTCCCTGGCCGCCATGGCGGCGCCCGACCTCTACGACCCGTGGTATGCCCCGGTGCCGCTTGAAGGACCAGAACGGCCCAAGAGCGTTGCGATGTGCGTCAATCCCGATGGCCTCAATCCCATGCCCGAAGTGATCGCCGCCGTGCGCGACGCCGCTTCGCGACTGGAACGTGCGGGATGGACTGTCGAGGAGATTTCCGAAACGCCGCCCTTGCGTGAGGCTGCCGACATCCAGGCGAAGCTGTGGCTCGGCGACGGCTACGAAGCACAGCTCGACATGGCAAAGATAGAGCGTGATCCTGGCGCGTTGGCCTGCCTGAACGGCATGCGTGACAAGGTTTACCCCTTCGACCTGTCAAAGGCATTGATACGGCGCGATCTCTTGGTCCGGGCATGGTTTTCGTTTCTTGCCAAATATCCTGTCCTTCTCATGCCGGTATCCGGTGAACTGCCCTTCCCCGACAATTTCGACCTGCGTGATGAGGCGTCGTTTGAACGTGTGTGGCACGCGCAGCTTCCCCAGGTCGGCATTCCCCTGATGGGGCTTCCGGCGTTGTCGGTATCGACGGGGCTGGTCGGTCGCGTCCCGGTCGGGGTGCAACTGGTGGCCGGTCGCTTTCGCGAGGATCTGTGTCTTGCCGCGGGCGAGGCAATCGAGGCCGGCGGAACGCCCGCGGCTCCGATCGATCCAATCGTCTAGGCAGCGGTGGGGCAAGCAACCTGGATCTCATCATCCAAGGCCACATGACCAACATGAGATGGGAACGGGAGGAGTGCTCTGATGCCGGACGCGGCCAAAGCCGGGATATTTACCTGGTCACTTGCCGAAAATGCGCTCTATGCCGACACGGCGGTCGCAAGGCTCTTCGGCCTCGATCCGAAGGAAGCCCTTTGTGGCCTGTCCCCCGCCGCCTATCTCGCCCGGGTCCACACCGAGGATCGGGCAAATGTTGCCAGGCTCTGGATGAAGGCGGATGCAGATGGCCTGCCCTATAGCGGCATCTACCGCGTCATCGGTGCAGACGGCGCCGCCAGGCACGTCATTGCCCACGGCCGCTGCTTTCGCGACAGGACCGGCGCGCCAGCCCATTACGCCGGTATCGTCTACCCTTGGGAAGGTCAGTTTCAGCTCTATGCGGAAGAAGACATTGGAAGACAACCGTGGCTTCAATAGACCGCGCCTGTCGATTTGATCGGGTGAGGCGAATGTCGGAGTGTCGTCGGGCTGCCGGCGACCAGCATCATGATTGAGGGCAGCCCGAGATATCGGAAGGACGAATAGAAATGCAGGTTTCAGGCGGCCTGTGAACGCCGCTCCATGTGCGCCTTGGCAACCCTGACGGCTTCCGCAGTCCTTCCCCATAGGCCCGAAATCCGCTCGATGATTTCCGGCCGTGCACTGCGCGGATGGCCTGCGGTGAAAACCGGCTGGGGGTCATATTCGAGGACGAGCTGCGTGAATTCGGCCGCATCCTGACCCTTGATCTCGGCGATCAGCGACAGCGCGAAGTCGATACCGGCCGTCACGCCACCACCAGTGATCCTGTTGCGATCGATGCAGACACGGTCATAGCTCGGTTCGATGCCCAGCGCGATCAGAGGTTCGTAGAACGGCCAGTAGGTGGCCGCGCGATAGCCTTCAAGCAGTCCGGCCATCGCTAGGATCACCGAGCCGGTGCAGGCTGCGGTAATGTAGCGGGCAGTTTTGCCAGCGCGCGCAATAAAGTCGAGATATTCCTGGTCCTTCATGATTTCGGGTGTACCGCCGCCGCCCGGTACGAAGAGGATGTCCAAATTCTCCGGGACGTCGTCGAACGTGATGGTCGGGTTCATCGTCACGCCCATGTCGGTCGGAACGGGTTCCATCGTTTTCCAGATAAGATGTGTCTTACTGTGCAGTCCAAGTGCTGTCTGCGGACCGGCGAGATCCTGGAGCGTGAAGCCGGGGAACAGCATCATTCCAACCTGAAGGGGTCTGTCTTCGGTTGTCTTATTCGTTTCATCCGTCATGTGAGGTCTCCTTGTTGCTGGACACCCATATTGAATAGCGATAACCGGCAACCTAGGTGAGTGGCAGGAATGACAAAGTTCGATCAATTACCGCCAGCCCGAATCAAGCGCCGGCTCTTCAAACCGGGAGATTTGCTCGATGCATAAGGTCGCCGTTCTCGTGTTGAATGACGTCGTGCCGCTCGACTTCGGCATCGCCTACCAGGTCTTCGGCATGGCGCGCCTGGACGCCACCGACAAAGCCTATGATGTTTTCGTCTGCGCACACAGACGGACCGTCCGCTCGGGTGGCTTCGACATTCAGGTTCGTCACGGGCTGGACGCTCTCGCAGATGCCGACACGATCGTAATCCCCGGCAGCGAAGATCCGTCCAGGCAGGTCCCAGGATCTGTGATCGTCGCGCTGCAAAAAGCCTACGCGCAGGGAAAACGGGTGGCCTCGATTTGCACCGGCGCCTTCATCTTGGCAGCAACCGGTCTCCTCGATGGACGGCGCGCCACGACCCACTGGCGCTTCACGGACGAACTTGCAAGCTCCTATCCGAGCGTCACCGTCGAGCCCAATGTCCTGTTTGTCGATGAAGGCCAAATCGTCACGTCGGCCGGCGCCTCGGCGGGGCTCGACATGTGCCTCCACCTTGTCCGCCGTGATTTCGGACAGTCAGTTGCGGCTGACGCTGCGCGTCTGACCGTTGCGCCCTTGCATCGCGACGGTGGCCAGGCGCAATTCATACGGCACGAGCCACCAGGATCACCCACGAGCCTGACGCCGCTGATTGAATGGATGCGCGACAACCTGCATGGCTCACACACCGTCGATGCCCTTGCCGCCCGCGCCAAGATAAGCCCGCGGACCTTCGCCAGACGTTTCCTCGAGCAGACCGGGACGACACCCTTGCAATGGCTCGTCCTTGCAAGGATCGACCGAGCGAGAGAGCTGCTGGAAGAAAGCGAAACGTCGATCGACCAGATCGCCTTTCTCACCGGCTTCGGCTCGCCCGTGACATTCCGGGCGCGGTTTCGCCGCATCGCGGGGCTCACCCCGACAGAGTACCGCCGCCGGTTTAATGCAAGCACCCCGACCGCCTAGAAAATGTCCGATATGGCTTTGGCGCCGCATCGCATCGCCATCAAATGGTCGAGTACATGACGGGCCGTGGGCAGCTCTCCCGGCCTGACGTCACCCGATGACAGTTACTGAGGGACATTTGTCCTTTCGACCTTCAAACTCTGCAGATATGCAATCTCGGCTGAGTTCGTATGGCGCGTTTGGCGGATTGGCCTGATCCGATTGCATTCCGGGCGGTTCATCGATCTTGCAGGATAAAGAACAGGGGAGGTCCGGTGACCGGCTTGTCCCCGTTCCAATAGTACAGGACCGATAACATGGCCTTCCTTGCCGACGCCCTCTCCCATGTAAAGCCTTCAGCCACCATCGCAGTCGCGCAGAAAGCGCGCGAGCTGAAAGCCAAGGGACGTGACGTGATCAGCCTTGGCGCCGGCGAGCCGGATTTCGATACGCCCGACAATATCAAGGAAGCGGCGATCGACGCGATCCGCCGTGGCGAAACGAAGTACACGCCGATCTCCGGCATCCCGGAACTGCGCAAGGCGATCGCTGCCAAGTTCAAGCGCGAGAACGGCCTCGACTACACCTGGGAGCAGACGATCGTCGGCACCGGTGGCAAGCACATCCTCTTCAACGCCTTCATGGCAACGCTGAATGCCGGCGACGAAGTGGTTATCCCGGCACCTTGCTGGGTGACCTATCCGGAAATTGCTTCGCTTTGTGGCGCCACCCCTATATTTGCGCCGACGACGCAGGAAAACAACTTCAAGCTCCAGGCCGCCGATCTCGAAAAGGCGATCACGCCGAAGACCAAATGGTTCGTCTTCAATTCTCCGGTCAACCCATCGGGCGCTGCCTATACGCATGATGAGCTGAAGGCGCTGACGGACGTGCTCGTCAAACATCCGCATGTCTGGGTGCTAACCGACGACATGTACGAGCATCTGACCTATGGCGACTTCAAGTTCGCAACGCCTGTCGAAGTCGAGCCGTCGCTCTACGATCGTACGCTGACGATGAACGGTGTCTCGAAGGCCTATGCAATGACCGGATGGCGTATCGGCTACGCAGCCGGCCCGATCCAACTCATCAAGGCTATGGACATGATCCAGGGCCAGCAGACCTCTGGCACGACCTCGATTGCCCAGTGGGCTGCCGTTGAAGCGTTGAACGGCCCGCAGGACTTCATCCCGGCCAACAAGAAGATCTTCGAAGGCCGCCGCGATCTCGTCGTTTCCATGCTGAACCAGGCCAAGGGCATTGCCTGCCCGGTTCCGGAAGGCGCCTTCTACGTCTATCCGTCGTGCAAGGGCCTGATCGGCAAGACCGCCCCCTCCGGCAAGGTCATCGAAAACGACGAGGATTTCGTCACCGAACTCCTGGAATCGGAAGGTGTTGCCGTGGTTCACGGTTCGGCCTTCGGTCTCGGCCCGAACTTCCGCATCTCCTATGCGACTTCGGAAGACCTTCTGGTAGAAGCCTGCCGCCGTATCCAGCGCTTCTGCCAGGCATGTTCTTGAGGCCGCCAGCCGAGAGCAGGACTAGAGACCGAAGCCCTTTCGTTGTCCCGCCCATCCCGTGCTCTTCAAGAAATCTTCCCAGTTGAGGCTGTGAGGGTTGATCCTCCTGCTCCATTCGGCGTCACGATCAGAACGGAAATATCCGTATTCGACGGCGTATTCGGCCATTTCCATGGTTTCGTCCACGAATTCGGGACTGAATTGCGGAAAGTGCTTTCGAAACGCGGTCGCTCCGTAGGCCGAAGCGTATGCTGCCTTGTGCCCGGTGACGCGTCTGAACGTCTCGACGATCTCAGCCGGTGAGATGAGGTCGCCGATGATTGGCAAGTTTTGGCCATTGTAGCGATCGCAATGATCAAAGATCTCGAGGACTGCCGGACCCGTTGCTGACAGTGGATCAACGAACGGGGCGCGAAAATGCTCCGGCAGGTAGATCGGAAACAGCAGCGTATCGCCGTCCATGCGGGGTGGGTAATATTCGAGAAGATTGGTGTAAAAGAATGCCAGTTCGACAAACGAACTTCCAATCGCAAGCCCGCGAATGTGATCCTCGACGCGCGACTTCTCGGTAAAATGCCGGGCGAACTTCTGTCCAGATGTTATTGCGTCCACATTTTCAAGCGAACTGAACACGACGTGGCGAAGACCCGCCTCGACGGCTGCGTCGGCCAGATCGCGGCCAATCTCGAATTCGGACCTTCCAGGAGGAACTACGCCAGGTGTCATCAGAAAGGCACCGTCAGCACCTGTAAACGCCGCCAGGAGATCCTCTTTCCGAGCGGCTCCCAGAGGGATATGGACCAACTCCGCTCCCTGTTGTGCGAGAAGGATCGCCTCTGGAGCATCGGTGCGTCCCGTCAGCGCGCGCACGTGATAGCGGCCGCTTTTCAGAAGTGCGTGCGCCACGCTTCTGCCCTGCTTGCTCAAGCTGCCGACGACGGCGACAATGGGTTTGTTTTCTGATGACATGCCAATTCCTCTTGATAGCGCGGCCTAGATCGGGTCTTCGCGCGCTTTCAAAAGTGGCAGGGCCAAACGTATTTGTATAATCGATTGTTTTTTGAGTTACTATCCAGCTGATGGATATCAATCGTACCGACCTCAATCTCCTTGTCAGTCTCGAGGCGCTGCTGATCGAGCGAAACGTGACGAAGGCGGCTGCGAGACTGAACTTAAGTCAGCCGGCATTGAGTTCGCAGCTGAACCGGCTGCGCGACGTCTTTGGAGATCAGTTGCTCGTCCCCGCCCATCGCGGCATGATACCGACGGCCAAGGCGCTCGAGCTCCTTGGTCCGCTGAGATCGGGACTGGAGCAGCTGCGCAGTACCCTGCACAATCACAACGCCTTTGCTCCAACGACCGCGAACCTGACGGTCGCGATAGTATGCACGGACTATATCGAAGCGGTCGTTGTCCTGCCGCTGATCCTGCAGCTGAGATCTGCGGCTCCTCTGGTGCGCATAGCCGTGCATCGTTTGAACCCGGCCCGGCTCAACCAACAACTTGCTGACGGCGAGCTCGATCTCGCAATTGCGACGCCAGAGGGAACGCACGCACATATTCATAACCGGCATTTATACGAGGAGAAATATGTCCTCATTGGCCGCAAAGGACACCCACGGGTCGGCGAGGGCGGCACGCCTGAGGGCTTCGCAAGTCTGGAACAGGTTATCGTCTCTCCCTCGGGCGGCGGGTTTTCGTCTCCGGTCGATGCCACATTGCAAGCGATTGGGCGCCAACGGACGATCGTAGCATCTGCCGCCTCCTTCCTCGTCGTCCCGGAAATTGTCGCCGCCAGTGACCTCGTCGCGCTCGTTCCAGAGCGCCTGCTGAGAGGCCGGGCCTTGCCGCTTGAAATCGTCGATGTTCCGTGGCTCCTTGAACGCTTCCAGCTCGAGCTTCTATGGCACGAGCGCACTCAGGGTCATCCGGCACAGGATTGGATCCGCCAATTCATCCGCGCCCTCGTGGCGCAATGAGCGCCGCCGGTCGCCGCGATCGCCGGCCGATCTGCGGATTTCAGGGACCAACCGGGCACTGCGTGCCTGGCGGTTGATCGACCAGAGAAACCTACGACTCGCCGATGCTGTAAGGCAGAATCGTCCTCACATCGTGGTCCACATGAAGTTTGCGCATCAAAGGGGGAACGGCGCGCTGGGGACAGCCGACACGCTCGCAGATCCGGCAGGAGATGCCGATGGGAGCGAAATTCTTGCGGGCGGGCAAGTCGAGATCATCTGCATAGACGAAAGCGTGCGCATAGGAGATTTCGCAGCCGAACGCGATGGCGTAGCGTGGTTGCGGATGATGAAATCCCGAACCGAATTTCGTGATCTGCGTGGCGAGACAGAGATATCTGACGCCGTCCGGCGTCTCGGCCAGCTGCCTGATGATACGGCCCTGTGCCTCGAACGCCTCATGCACGTTCCAGAGCGGGCATGCGGCGCCGAACCTCGCAAACTGCAGTTTCGTCGCGCTATGGCGCTTGGTAATGTTGCCGGCGCGGTCTATGCGCGCGAAAAAGACCGGAACACCTTTGTTTCCCGGTCGCTGCATCGTGCTCAGCCTGTGGCAGACCTGCTCCAGGCTCGCCCCGAAACGCGCGGCGAGCAATTCCAGGTCGTGCCGAAGCCCTTTGGCCACCGTTAGGAATTCTCCGTAAGGCAGCAGCAGCGCACCGGCGAAATAGTTTTGCAAACCGATCTTGCAGATTTCCAACGCTTCGGCGGTGCGAAAATTGGCGTTGCGCGCGATCGGTTCGATGAGGTCGGAGGCGTGAAGCTGAGCGATCTGCAATGCGATCTGAAAATCGCGGGTGGCGGCCGGTGCATAGCGGCTGAGGGACAAAGTCCGGGCGGTCTTGTCAAACCTGCGGAGCACTTGATCGTCAGGCTCTGACCTTTTTATCTCGACCTGGTACTGAGATCTCATGAAACCGGACAAGGCGGAATAGTTGTCACCGTACCCGAGCCGTAGTGCCGTCGCCAGTTTCTCCGCCTCCATGTCGAGCTGGTGGATATAGTTATCGACAAAATGAAAGAAGTCGCGAACTTCCTCATAGGGCGTCGTTTCAGCAAGCGAAGCGGAACGACCGAGGCTGTCGCTGAGGCCGACAAGCTGCTCGTTGTTTCGCTTATAGGCCTGATGCGCCCGGATCAGCGACCGTGCCAGATTCGGCGCACCTTGAGTGACGAGTTTCAATTCCTGGACGTTGAGCGCGAGGTTCTCGAAAAGAGGATCGGCGAGAGCCTCTGTCAGGGCGGACAACAACCTGTCACCTTCTCCTGACGACAACTCGCTCACATTGATCTGAAATTTCTCGGCGAGTGCGACGAGGACGGCTGCCGACACCGGCCGCTGGTTGTTTTCGATCTGGTTCAGGTAGCTGGTCGAAACGCCGATCCGTTCGGCGAACTGGGCTTGGGTCGCCCTGTTTGCTACCCTGAGGTCGCGCACCTGACGTCCGATGAAGAGCTTTCCTGCCGCCATGTTTGCAACTTTGCAAAAGATGAGTTTGCATTTTTATAGTTTACTCATCGGTGCACGATCAAGTGTTTTGTGAACCCCGTCCCTTCGCTACAACACCGCAATATCAAGGCATTTTCGAAGGACATGACATGCGATCCGTTCTTGAACAGCTAGAATCGCGGCGGGCAGAGGCAAGGCTGGGTGGCGGCCAGAAGCGCATCGACGCCCAACACGCCAAGGGCAAGCTGACGGCCCGTGAAAGGATCGAGGTGCTGCTGGACAAAGGGTCGTTTGAAGAATACGACATGTACGTCGTCCATCGGGCCGTCGACTTCGGCATGGCAAGCCAGAAAATCGCTGGCGACGGTGTCGTCACCGGCTGGGGAACGATCAACGGCCGGCAGGTCTATGTTTTCTCCCAGGACTTCACCGTCCTTGGAGGATCGCTTTCCGAAACGCACGCGCAGAAAATCTGCAAGATCATGGACATGGCGCTCAAGAACGGCGCGCCTGTGATCGGCCTCAACGATTCCGGCGGGGCGCGGATCCAGGAAGGCGTCGCATCGCTTGCCGGCTATGCGGATGTCTTCAAGCGCAATGTCGAGGCGTCAGGGGTCATTCCCCAAATCTCTGTCATCATGGGACCGTGCGCGGGTGGGGCAGTCTATTCGCCAGCCATGACGGACTTCATCTTCATGGTGCGTGACAGCTCCTACATGTTCGTCACAGGTCCGGACGTGGTCAAGACCGTCACCAACGAGATCGTCACCGCAGAGGAACTCGGCGGCGCAAGGACGCACACCACGAAATCGTCGGTCGCTGACGGCGCCTTCGAAAACGACGTCGAGGCCTTGGAGCAGATCCGGCTTCTTTTTGATTTCCTGCCGCTCAACAATCGCGAGCCGGCGCCGACCCGTCCGTTCTTCGATGATCCGGCACGTCTCGAGCAACGCCTCGACACCCTCATCCCTGACTCGTCGAACAAGCCCTATGACATGCGCGAACTGATCGTCGCTATCGCGGATGAAGGCGCGTTTTTCGAGATCCAGGAAGCATTCGCGAAAAACATCATCACCGGCTTCATGCGCATCGAAGGGCAATCGGTCGGTGTCGTTGCAAACCAGCCCATGGTGCTTGCCGGCTGTCTCGACATTGATTCATCACGCAAGGCCGCGCGGTTCGTCCGCTTCTGTGATGCGTTCAACATTCCGATCCTCACGCTTGTGGACGTTCCAGGTTTTCTTCCCGGCACGTCGCAGGAATATGACGGGGTCATCAAGCATGGCGCAAAGCTCCTGTTTGCCTATAGCCAGGCGACCGTGCCGATGGTGACGCTGATTACGCGCAAGGCCTATGGCGGCGCCTATGACGTCATGGCGTCGAAACATATCGGTGCCGACGTCAACTACGCCTGGCCGACAGCCGAGATTGCCGTCATGGGCGCCAAAGGCGCGACCGAGATCCTGTATCGCTCTGAACTTGGCGACCCGGAAAAGATCGCGGCTCGGACAAGGGAATACGAGGAACGCTTCGCCAATCCGTTTGTCGCTGCGGAACGCGGCTTTATCGATGAGGTCATCATGCCGCATTCCTCCCGCCGACGCATTGCCCGCGCCTTCGCCTCGCTGCGCAACAAACAGGCCGATATGCGATGGCGCAAGCACGACACGATACCACTCTAAGCAATTCAGCCGCCCCGACGCCCAACGCCTGACACCATTGGATCTGGCTCTTGGCGCGAGAGAACCACGCCAAAACCGCTCTGCGCTGAAGCAATCGAAATAGGGATAAACCCATGAACATTCACGAATATCAGGCCAAGGCTCTGCTGAAGGGCTACGGCGCGCCGGTCGCGCAGGGTGTGGCTATCCTCAAGGTTGAAGAAGCCGAGGCTGCCGCCAAGTCGCTTCCCGGCCCGCTTTATGTGGTCAAGAGCCAGATCCACGCTGGTGGTCGCGGCAAGGGCAAGTTCAAGGAACTCGGCTCGGACGCCAAGGGCGGCGTTCGCCTTGCCAAGTCCATCGATGAAGTCGTTGCCCATGCCAAGGAAATGCTTGGCAATACGCTGGTGACGGCGCAGACCGGCGAAGCCGGCAAGCAGGTCAACCGCCTCTACATCGAAGACGGCGCCGACATCGCTCGCGAGCTCTATTGCTCGCTCCTCGTCGACCGCTCGGTCGGCAAGGTTGCCTTCGTCGTCTCGACCGAAGGCGGCATGGATATCGAAGCTGTCGCTCACGACACACCTGAGAAGATCCACACGATCGCCATCGACCCGGAAGCCGGCGTTACGGCTGCCGACGTTGCAAAGATCTCCAAGGCGCTTGAGCTTGAAGGTGCAGCCGCAGAAGATGCCAAGTCGCTCTTCCCGGCGCTCTACAAGGCCTTCGGCGAAAAGGACATGGCCCTGCTCGAGGTCAATCCGCTGATCGTCATGAAGGACGGCCATCTGCGCGTTCTCGACGCCAAGATGTCCTTCGACGGCAACGCTCTTTTCCGTCACGACGACGTCAAGGCGCTGCGCGACGAGACGGAAGAAGACGCCAAGGAGATCGAGGCCTCCAAGTGGGACCTCGCCTATGTGGCGCTCGACGGCAACATCGGCTGCATGGTCAACGGCGCAGGTCTTGCCATGGCGACGATGGACATCATCAAGCTCTACGGCAAGGAGCCGGCGAACTTTTGCGACGTCGGTGGTGGCGCCGGCAAGGAGAAGGTTGCTGCTGCCTTCAAGATCATCACTGCCGACCCCAAGGTCGAAGGCATTCTCGTCAACATCTTCGGCGGCATCATGAAGTGCGACGTCATTGCCGAGGGCGTTATTGCCGCAGTCAAGGAAGTCGGTCTCAAGGTTCCGCTCGTCGTTCGCCTTGAAGGCACGAACGTCGATCTCGGCAAGAAGATCCTGAACGAGTCGGGTCTGGCCATCACGGCGGCTGACGACCTGGACGATGCGGCCAAGAAGATCGTCGCGGCGATCAACGGCTAATTTGAAGGATCTGAAAGAATGTCTATTCTCGTCAACAAAGACACCAAGATCCTTCTTCAGGGTCTGACCGGCAAGACCGGTACGTTCCACACCGAACAGGCGCTCGCCTACTACGGCACGCAGATGGTCGGTGGTATTCACCCGAAGAAGGGTGGCGAAACCTGGACCGGCTCCAAGGGCGAAAGCCTGCCGATCTTCGCAACCGTTGCCGAAGGCAAGGAAAAGACCGGCGCTGATGCGACCGTCATCTACGTTCCGCCGGCCGGTGCAGCCGATGCGATCATCGAGGCGATCGACGCCGAGATCCCGTTCATCACCTGCATCACCGAAGGCATCCCGGTCATGGACATGGTTCGCGTCAAGGCTCGCCTTGACCGCTCCAAGTCACGCCTGCTCGGACCGAACTGCCCGGGCATCATGACGCCGGAAGAATGCAAGATCGGCATCATGCCGGGCTCAATCTTCCGCAAGGGTTCGGTCGGTATCGTTTCCCGTTCGGGCACGCTGACCTACGAAGCCGTCTTCCAGACCTCGAACGAAGGTCTTGGCCAGACGACGGCTGTCGGTATCGGCGGCGATCCGGTCAAGGGCACCGAGTTCATCGACGTCCTGGAAATGTTCCTCGCAGACGAAGCCACGACCTCGATCATCATGATCGGAGAAATCGGCGGCTCGGCTGAAGAAGACGCAGCCCAGTTCCTCAAGGACGAAGCCAAGAAGGGTCGCAAGAAGCCGATGGCCGGCTTCATCGCGGGCCGTACGGCACCGAAGGGCCGCACCATGGGCCATGCCGGTGCTGTGGTTTCCGGCGGCAAGGGCGACGCGGAATCGAAGATCGCGGCGATGGAATCGGCAGGCATCAAGGTGTCTCCGTCTCCGGCTCGCCTCGGCAAGACGCTGGTTGAAGTCCTCAAGGGCTAAATCTGCGGCGAAGCCGAAACACCAATTGTGGAATTCGAAGCGCAGCTCCAGGCGTTACTTGCAGGATAAAGGGCATGTTCAAGAAAATTCTGATCGCAAACCGAGGCGAAATCGCATGCCGCGTCATCAAGACGGCAAAGAAGCTCGGCATCGCGACCGTGGCCGTCTACTCCGATGCCGACGCCGAAGCGTTGCATGTGAAGATGGCCGATGAAGCGATCCACATCGGCCGTGCACCTTCCAATGAATCCTATATCGTCATCGACAAGATCCTGGCGGCAATCCGCGCGACCGGCGCTGATGCGGTCCATCCAGGCTACGGTTTCCTGTCGGAAAATCCGGGCTTTGCCGAAGCTCTCGAAAAGGAAGGCATTGCATTCATCGGACCACCGGTCGGTGCCATTCAAGCGATGGGCGACAAGATCACGTCCAAGAAGCTCGCCGCCGAAGCGGGCGTCTCCACGGTTCCAGGCCATATGGGCTTGATCGCGGATGCCGATGAAGCAGTGCGGATCTCGTCGTCGATCGGCTATCCGGTGATGATCAAAGCCTCTGCCGGCGGCGGCGGCAAGGGGATGCGCATCGCATGGAACGACCTGGAGGCCCGCGAGGGATTCCAGTCATCGAAAAACGAAGCCAAAAGTTCCTTCGGCGACGACCGCATCTTCATCGAAAAGTTTGTGACCCAGCCGCGCCATATCGAAATACAGGTGCTGGGAGACAAGCACGGCACAGTGCTTTATCTCGGCGAGCGCGAGTGCTCGATCCAACGGCGTAACCAGAAGGTCATCGAGGAGGCGCCGTCACCCTTTCTCGACGCGGCAACACGCAAGGCCATGGGCGAGCAGGCTGTCGCCCTGGCGAAAGCCGTCGGCTATCATTCGGCCGGCACAGTCGAGTTCATCGTCGACGGCGACAGGAATTTCTATTTCCTCGAGATGAACACCCGCCTGCAGGTGGAACATCCTGTTACCGAGCTCATCACCGGTATCGATCTCGTCGAACAGATGATCCGGGTCGCGTCAGGCGAGAAACTGCGCTTTGGCCAGAACGACGTCACCCTGACCGGCTGGGCAATCGAGAGCCGCCTTTATGCGGAAGATCCCTACCGCAACTTCCTGCCCTCAATCGGCAGGCTTTCGCGCTATAGGCCCCCGGAAGAGGGCAAGCGGACGGACGGTACGATTGTTCGCAACGATACCGGCGTCTTCGAGGGCGGCGAGATTTCCATGTATTACGACCCGATGGTCGCCAAGCTATGCACATGGGCGCCGGATCGTTTGACCGCTATCGACGCGATGGGCCGAGCCCTCGACGATTTCGAAGTTGAGGGCATCGGCCATAACCTGCCATTCCTCTCAGCCGTCATGCAGCATGACAGGTTCCGTTCCGGCAAGATCACGACAGCCTTCATCGCAGAAGAGTTTCCAGACGGATTTCATGGCGTCGTTGCCGATGTGGTGTCTGCCGGCAAGCTCGCTGGGGTCGCAGCGTTCATCAATCATGCCGTCCAGAGCCGCGCAGCACTGGTTTCGGGAACGATCGGCAATCATCGCCGCATCATTGGTAGCGATTGGGTGGCGAAGGTGGGTGACCACTCGTTCGCTCTTTCCATCGACCGATCGGGCGAGGTTGCGACGGTCGGATTCGACGGAACCACGGTGCGTGTCGAAAGCCCCTGGAAGCCCGGCCAGAACCATGCGGTCTTCCGTGTGGATGGCGATGAGATTGGCGTGAAGATCTCGACCTCGGGCACCGGTATCCGGCTGCGTTGGCGGGGCATGGACATCATTGCCCATGTGCGCGAACCCCGGGTTGCCCAACTTGCCGCGCTGATGCCCGTCAAGCAGGCAGCCGACACCTCAAAGATGCTGCTTTGCCCGATGCCAGGCATCATCACCCATGTTGCGGTGAAGGAAGGCGATGCTGTCGAAGCCGGGCAGGTTCTTGCCACGGTGGAAGCGATGAAGATGGAAAACACGCTGCGTGCCGAACGGCGCGGCGTCGTCAAACGCGTCGCCGCCACTGCCGGCCAAAGCTTTGCGGTCGATGAACTGATCATGGAGTTTGAGTGATGTCTTCCGACAAGACGCTTGCCGATTGGGAGGCATTGGCAACGCGAGAGCTGAAATCGCCGGTCGATTCCTTGACCTGGGAGACGCCTGAGGGAATAGCGATCAAGCCGCTCTATACCCGGGACGACCTCAAGGCGATCGACCATCTCGATTCCTTGCCGGGTTTTGCGCCGTTTGTGCGAGGGCCGCGCGCCACGATGTATGCAGGCCGTCCCTGGACGATCCGCCAGTATGCCGGCTTTTCGACGGCCGAGGCGTCCAATGCCTTCTACAAGCGCAACCTCGCCGCCGGCCAGAAGGGCCTTTCCGTCGCCTTCGATCTCGCCACCCATCGTGGCTACGACAGCGACCATCCACGCGTCGTCGGCGACGTCGGCAAGGCGGGCGTGGCAATCGACAGCGTCGAGGATATGAAGATCCTGTTCGACGGCATTCCGCTGCAGGACATGTCGGTCTCCATGACCATGAATGGCGCGGTCATTCCGATTCTCGCGAATTTCATCGTCGCCGGCGAGGAACAGGGGGTTTCCCGGGCCATGCTGTCCGGCACGATCCAGAACGACATCCTCAAGGAGTTCATGGTTCGCAACACCTATATCTATCCGCCGGAACCCTCGATGCGGATCATTGCCGACATCATTGAATACACGGCCCGCGAGATGCCGAAATTCAATTCGATCTCCATCTCGGGCTACCACATGCAGGAGGCCGGCTCCACGCTGGTCCAGGAATTGGCCTTCACACTCGCCGACGGGCGCGAATACGTGCGCGCGGCGATCGCCAAGGGCCTCAATGTTGACGATTTCGCCGGCCGCCTCTCGTTCTTCTTCGCGATCGGCATGAACTTCTTCATGGAAGCGGCCAAGCTTCGCGCCGCCCGCCTGCTCTGGTCGAGGATCATGGAGGAGTTCCAGCCGAAGAAAGCCTCTTCCCTGATGCTGCGAACCCATTGCCAGACCTCCGGCGTGTCGCTGCAGGAGCAGGACCCCTACAACAATGTCATCCGAACCGCCTACGAAGCGCTCTCTGCCGTTTTAGGCGGCACCCAGTCGCTCCATACCAACGCGCTGGATGAAGCCATTGCGCTCCCCACCGAATTCTCCGCCCGCATCGCCCGTAACACCCAGCTCATCCTACAGCATGAGACCGGCGTCACCAGGGTCGTCGATCCACTGGCCGGATCCTATTATGTGGAAAGCCTGACGGACGAACTCGCAGCACAGGCCTGGGCGTTGATTGAGGAAGTGGAAGCGCTTGGTGGCATGACCCGGGCCGTCGCAACCGGCATGCCGAAGCGCAGGATCGAGGAAGCCGCCACACGCCGGCAGGCCGCGGTGGACCGCGGCGAAGAGGTTATCGTCGGCGTCAACAAATACCGGCTCGAAAATGAAGACACGCTCGACATCCTGGATATCGACAACGCTGCCGTCCGCCTCGCCCAGGTCAGGCGCATCGAAGACACGAAATCCCGGCGCGATCCGACGGCAACCGCAACAACCCTCGCGCGGTTGACCGAAATCGCCCGTAGCGGACAAGGAAATCTCCTGGAGGCCGCCGTCGATGCCGCCCGCGCACGCGCCACGGTCGGCGAGATATCGGATGCCATGCGTCTGGTCTTCGGCGATCATAGCGCGACCCCCGAGGTGGTGAGCGACGTATATGGCGCTGCCTATGATGACGATCCGGAATATTCGACATTGGTTCATCGCCTCGGCGATTTTGCGAAATCTCTCTCGGTCAAGCCTAAGATCATGGTGGCGAAGCTCGGGCAGGACGGGCACGACCGCGGCGCCAAGATCATTGCGTCAGCCTTCGGCGACATTGGTTTCGAAGTCCTGGCCGGCCCCTTGTTCCAGACGCCGGACGAAGCGGCCGACATGGCCATCAGCAACAAAGTCCACGTCGTCGGCATGTCGTCGCTCGCAGCCGGGCACAAGACCTTGGCGCCCCAGCTCGTTGCCGCACTTAAGGCGCGTGGCGCAAGCCATATCATCGTCGTCGTCGGTGGTGTCATTCCGCGCCAGGACTACGACTTTCTGCTCGAAAACGGTGTCGCTGCTGTCTTCGGTCCAGGAACGAACGTTCTCGAAGCTGCCCGCGCGATCGTCGATCTGATGCAGGGCAAATTGCGCAATCAGTGAGGTCACATGCTCGGTCCCGTAAACCACATTGCCATCGCGGTGCCGGATCTGGCCGGTGCGGTCGATCTTTATTCGAAAATCGGCGCCAAGGTCTCAGCGCCGCAGGATCTGCCTGAGCACGGTGTCACGGTCGTGTTCATTCAGTTCCCGAACACCAAGATTGAGCTGCTTCATCCGCTCGGGGAGGACTCTCCGATCAAGTCCTTTCTGGCCAAGAACCCGTCGGGAGGCATTCATCACCTCTGCTTCGAGGTAGACGATATCGAGGCAACAGGCAGGAACGTGTCAGAGGCGGGGGTACGGATCCTCGGCAACGGCGCCCCGAAAATCGGCGCGCATGGCCTTCCGGTATTGTTCGCTCATCCAGCCGACTTTTGCGGGACGCTCGTCGAATTCGAGCAGGCTGACCGGACCTGAGCTGCGGCGATCTCTGCTGCTCGGGTTCGAACTATCGATCGCATCGTGATCCTGATGACTCCAGACCGACCATCAGATCGTTGGCCTGAGAGGGATTGCGCGCGCTTAAAAAACTATGGCGCTGGTCGCGCGCTGCCCATGTGGGAAGAGGGGAGTTGATATGATTGTAGGTGCTGTTCAGGAGCGGGCGCAAAACGAGTCTCGCGTATCTCTTTCGCCGGAGAGTGCATTGCATCTTGTCAAGCTTGGTCATGATTGTCTGATCGAGGCGGGAGCGGGTGAGGGG
>NZ_JBIVSO010000027.1:0-37145 GCF_044756305.1 Rhizobium sp. NPDC092011 | reverse complement strand
TCCTTCGGCAATCTGCTGCTCGATCCCTACAATGTGACGATCTCGACGGCGACGGACAGCAACTCGTCGGGCTTCACGGCGTCAGGCAATGACAGTATCATCAACATCAATACGCTCACCAACGCGCTCGCAACCGCCAATGTCACGGTATCGACCGGCGGAGCGGGCTCCGCCGGATCGCAGGCCGGCACGATCACCGTTGCTGCGCCAGTCGCCTGGAATGCACCAACGACGCTGACACTCGCGGCGGCTTCTGACATCAACATCAACAGTGCGATCACCGCCACGACCGGCGGGCTGACGCTCGCCTCCGGCGGCAATATCAATGTCCCGGCTGCGGTCAGCATCGGCGGTGCGTTCAACCTGACCTCGGGCAACTGGGTGCAGAACACGGCGGCGCTGCCCACCTTCTCGGCCAAGGACTTCCAGCTCACCGGCGGGTCCTTCCTGCGCGTTACCGGCGGCGATGGCACGAGCGCCACCCCTTATACGGTCACTGACGTCTACGGCCTGCAGGGTATCGGGTCTTCCAGCGCCTATCTGGCGAGCTACTGGACGCTCGCTAACGATATCGATGCCTCCGGGACCACGACTTGGAACGGCGGCAGCGGCTTCAACCCGATCGGCAATATCAATAGCGCCTTCACCGGCAACGTCGATGGTCTCGGCCACGTCATATCCGGGTTGACCATCAATCGGCCGTCCGTCGATAACGTCGGTCTGTTCGGTTTTACTGGTTCCTCGACCATTTCGAACATCGGTCTCGTCGGCGGCTCGATCATCGGCGGCTACGACGTCGGCGCACTTGTTGGTCGAAGCGACAGCCTGATCAGCAATGTATATTCCACCAATTCGGTCATGGGCAGCTACACTCCTGTCGGCGGCCTAGTTGGGCTCAATTACGGAACCATCAGTCATGCCTATTCCACGGGCGCGGTCAGCGGCTCCTCAATGGTCGGTGGTTTAACCGGGCAAAATTGGGGCACGATCAGTTCTTCCTATTCCACGGGCGCGGTCAGCGGGTCTGGTACCGTCGGCGGTCTCGTCGGTGCCAATAATGTGACGATAACCAATACCTATGCGACTGGCGCCGTCTCAGCACTCCATGGCGGCGGCGGCGGCCTAGTCGGGGTTAACTACAGTTCCGGCGCTATAGTTGGCGGCTACTGGGATCAGACTACGACCGGGCAGTCGACGGGCGTCGGTTACAATTTCTCAGGCACCGCGGCCGGGGTGACTGGAATAGCGCTGGCCGACGCCTTCACCCAGAGTACATATGCAGGGTTCGATTTTACCAATGATTGGTTCATCGTCGCTGGAGCGACGCGGCCCTTCCTGCGCTCGGAATGGTCCACCACCGTCGCGAACAGTCACCAGTTGCAGCTGATGTCGATGAACTTGGGGGCGGCCTACAGTCTTGTCGCCAATATCGATCTTGCATCAGATCTCGCCAACCGCTCATCGATGTGGAGGACCGCGCCGGATTTTCTTTTCCAAAGCGGTTTCATCCCAATCGGTACGAATTCAGGAGACTTTACGGGTAGCTTTGACGGGCGAGGGCACACCATCTCCAATCTGGCTGTCATCACACTTGGCAGTGCGGGCCTATTTCGCGTTACGGGAAGCAGTGCGCTCATCAGTAATGTGGGCCTGGTGGGTGGGTCGATATCAGGTGGGGACCAGGCGACGTCTGGCGGCCTCGTTGCCTCTAACGTAGGCAGCATTGTGAATGCATACTCCAGTGTGGCGGTGAAGGGTGGCAATGTCGGCGGGCTCGTGGGGGTTAACGCCATCAATGGTAATAACGTCGGCAAGATCACTAGGTCTTATAGCACGGGGTCGGTAACTGGCCTTAACACAGGTAGTTATCAAGGCGGCAGTAATCCGGGCGATAACGGCTATGCTGGCGGCCTAGTTGGGATGAACCAAGGCATCATCACCGAATCCTATGCTACTGGGACAGTGACGGACGCCAGCGCCGCTCCCGTTGTTGGTGGCTTTGTGGGAGTGAATCTCGGGTGGATTACGGATGCTTACGCCGCCGGGGGCGTGTCGAGCTCAGGCAATGGTCCTGCCTATGTTGGCGGCTTTGTTGGAATCAACCGTGGCTCTGAGTTGGTCAATGCTTATGCAACCGGAGCGCCAACGGCGGCCGGCGACCAAAGCCACGTCGGAGGCTTTGCGGGGGCTCCCTCTGGCAACGAATTCAACACCTTCTGGGACGTGACGACCAGCCGCACGACAATTGGAGACGGCGTCAACTTCAGCGGCGGTACCGGCTTCAGCGGCTACATCGGCTTGACGAGTGCCCAGATGGCCGATCCCTTCAGCTTCATCAATGCCGGCTGGGACTTCGCCAGCGTCTGGGGCAAATCGACAAGCGGCGCCAACAACGGCTTCATGATGCTGCGCTCGCTCAGCAGCGGCCTCTATGATGACTATGTCAAGATCGGCGGCGGCACGCGTATCTATGGCGATGCGAACTCCACGATCACCGGCGCGACGCTGTCGGGTGTCGGGACAGGCAATGTTTCGCTTGCTTGGGGCAGCGCAATTGCGGGCACGACCAATGCCGGCACCTACAATTATTCCGACCCGAATATTGTTTCCGTGACGGAGAACGGTTCCCGCACGGCCTATGTCGATTATAGCGGCACACTGACGATTTCGCAGCGCGTGCTGAGCTTGACGGGCGGTCGCACCTATGACGGCAGCACCGATGTTACGGCTGGCAATCTAACGCTCGACAATCTTGCCAATGGCGAGACCCTGAGGCTCTCGGGCATGGGCTCGATGGCTGACAAGAATGCCGGCTCGGGCAAGGCGATCACACTCGGTTCGCTCTTGCTCGGCGACAGCATACAGGGCGACGGTGGTCTTGCCTCGAACTACACGCTGGTTGGCGGTACCGATACGGTCGACATCGCAAGAGCGGCGATCTCGTCGATCGGCGGCATCACCGCCAATGGCAAGACTTATGACGGGAATGCCGGCGCGACGCTGAATACCGCTGGTGCCACTTTCAATGGCATGGTCGTCGGCGACAGTCTGACACTTGGCACTGGCTTCAGCGGTGCCTTCGCCAATGCCAATGTCGGCACGAGCAAGACGGTCAGCATCTCCGGCCTGTCGCTCTCGGGTGCGGATGCCGGCAACTATACGCTCGCGGATGCCACCGCGACGACACTTGCCGACATTGGTCAGCGCATCGTGAACCTGTCGGGCAGCCGCACCTATGACGGTTCCGCAAATCTTGATGCTTCGATCTTCAACCTAGGCAATCTCGTCACCGGCGAGACGCTGACGCTCTCGGGCACCGGCGCAATGGCCGACAAGAATGCCGGCTCCGGCAAGGCGGTCACGCTCGGTTCGTTCCTGCTCGGCGACAGCATCCATGGTGACGGCGGTCTTGCCTCGAACTACACGCTGTCAGGCGGCACCGATACGGTCGACATCGCCAAGGCGATGATCTCCTCGATCGGTGGCATCACCGCCTCGGACAAGACCTACGACGGCAATTCCAACGCGACGCTGGATGCGTCGGGCGTCGTTTTCAACGGCAAGATCATTGGCGACACGCTGACACTTGATAGCGGCTTCTCCGGCCTGTTCTCCGATGCCAATGCCGGAACCGGCAAGACGGTTGATATCACCGGCCTTTCGTTCGGTGGTGCGGATGCCGGCAACTATACGCTGGCTTCAAGCACCGCAACGACGCTTGCCGATATCGGGCAGCGGATCGTGAATCTCTCGGGCAGCCGCGTCTACAATGGCAGCAGCGATCTTGCCGCTTCGATCTTCACACTGTCGAACCTTGTGGACGGCGAGACGCTGACGCTCTCGGGCACGGGCTCGATGGGTGACAAGAACGCCGGCGTGGGCAAGACCGTCTCGCTCGGCTCGCTGAGCCTTGGCGATGGCTCGGGCCTGGCCTCCAACTACACGCTGGTTGGTGGTACCGATCGGGTCTTCATCGATCGGGCCTCGCTCTCGATTAGTGGCATCACCGCATTGAACAAGACCTATGACGGCACGACGTTTACGTGGCTCAACACGTCCGGCGCCGTCTTCAATGGCAAGATTGTCAACGATGTCCTGACCTTCAGTGCGTACGGAAACTTTGGCGATGCGAATGTCGGGACGGGTAAATCCCTGGGCTTCTCCAACGTCCAGCTCGGTGGCGCTGATGCCGACAATTATTGGCTCATCTCCACCAATGCGGCCCAAGCCGATATTACCCCTCGCCCCATCAACCTGTGGGGTAGCCGCATCTATAATGGCAGCAGCGATCTCGATGCCTCGATCTTCACGCTGTCGAACTTCGCGAGCGGCGAGACACTGACGCTATCGGGCATGGGCTCGATGGCTGACAAGAATGCAGGCTCGGGCAAGGCCGTTTCGCTCGGTTCGCTCTCGCTTGGCAACGGCTCGGGTCTCGCCTCGAACTACACGCTGGTTGGTGGAATCGATTGGGTCGAGATTACCAGAGCGAAGATCTCGTCGATCGGCGGCATCACCGCCAACGACAAGACCTATGATGGGAATGCCAACGTGACGCTGAACACCGGTGGCGCCGTCTTCCGCGGCATGTTGGCTGGTGACGCGCTAACGGTTGCAACCTCCACCGGCGCCTTCGCCAACGCCAATGCCGGCACAGGCAATTTGGTCCTCATCTCCGACCTCTCCCTCGGTGGCGTGGATGCCGGCAACTATACGCTCAGGAGTACGACCGCCTCATCGCACGCCGATATAGGCCAGCGTGTCGTGAACCTCTCGGGCAGCCGCACCTATGACGGTTCCGCAAACCTTGATGCCTCGATCTTTAGCCTGGGCAATCTCGTCACCGGCGAGACGCTGACGCTGTCCGGCACGGGGACGATGGCGGACAAGAATGCCGGCTCGGGCAAGGCGGTCACGCTCGGCTCCCTCCTGCTCGGCGACAGCATCCATGGTGACGGCGGTCTTGCCTCGAACTACATATTTGACGGCGGCACCGACACGGTCGACCTTGCCAAGGCCATCATCTCCTCGATCGGCGGCATCACCGCCGATGGCAAGACTTATGACGGCACGACGGGTGTGACGCTGAACAGCTCGGGCGCGACCCTTAACGGCATGGTCGTCGGCGATAGCCTGACGCTCGGCACCGGCTTCAGCGGCGCCTTCTCGGACAAGAATGCCGGGATCGGCAAGACGGTTGATATCACCGGCCTGTCGCTCTCCGGCACGGATGCCGGTAACTATACGCTTGCCTCAAGCACCGCAACCACGCTTGCCGATATCGCCAAGGCCTATGTATTCTTCGGCGGCATCAGCGCCAGCAGCAAAGTCTATGATGGCACGACCGCGGCCACAGTCACTATATCCACAGTTCCGGTCGTCAGCACTGATGACATGCATGTTGGCTACACCAGCGCCAACTTCTCCGACAAGAATGCCGGCATGTCCAAGGCGGTCGCCGTCGATGGACTTTACATAACCGGCGCGGATGCCAGCAATTACCAGCTTGGCATCACAAACACGACCAGCTACGGCACCATAACGCCTGCCATCATCACTTCGATCGGCGGCATCACCGCCGGCAACAAGACCTATGACGGCACTACCGATGCGCCGCTCGATACGTCTGGCGCCGTCTTCAACGGTATGATCCAGGGTGACAATCTGACGGTCGCCACCGCGCTCGGCGCCTTCTCCGATAAGAATGCCGGCGCCGGGAAGATGGTCGACATCTCCGGTCTGACCTTGGGTGGTACTGACGCGTATAACTACAGACTGGACAGGGCGACGGCCTCAGCCTTTGCTAATATCGGCCAGCGCGCTATTAGCCTTTCGGGCAGTCGCACCTATAACGGCTCGGTCAATCTCGATGCCTCGATCTTCGCACTGTCGAACCTGGTAAGTGGCGAGACGCTGGCGCTGTTGGGCACCGGCACCATGGCCGACAAGAATGCCGGGTCGAGCAAGGCTGTGACGCTCGCCTCGTTGATGCTGGGCGACAGCATCAATGGCGACGGTGGTCTTGCCTCGAACTATACGCTGATCGGTGGTGCAGATACGGTCGATATCGCCAAGGCGACGATTTCTGCGATCTCAGGCATTACCGCTGGCAACAAGACCTATGACGGTAGTGCAAATGCGACGCTGAATACCTCGGGCGCGGGCTTCATCGGCATGGTTGGCGGGGACGCGCTGACGGTCGCGACCTCGATCGGCACCTTCTCCGACAAGAATGCCGGTGCCGGCAAGGCGGTTGGCATCAGCGGGCTGACGCTCGGCGGCGCGGATGCGGGCAATTATGACCTAGCCGATACGATGGCGACGACCACGGCCGATATCAGCCAACGGGTGATCAACCTCTCAGGCAGCCGAACCTATAACGGCTCCGCCGATCTGGCCGCCTCGATCTTCACGCTGTCGAATCTCGTGAGTGGCGAGACGCTGACGCTGTCGGGCACCGGCACCATGGTCGACAAGAATGCCGGCTCGGGCAAGGGCGTGACGCTCGCCTCGCTGGCTCTGGGCAACAGCATCAATGGCGATGACGGCCTTGCCTCGAACTATACGCTGGTCGGCGGCACCGACACGGTCGACGTCGCCAAGGCGGTGATTTCCTCCGTCGGTGGTATTATCGCCGGCAACAAGACCTATGACGGCGCGACCACGGTCGCGCTCAATATGTCGGGTGTGGTCTTCAACGGCATGGTGGCGAGCGATACGCTTGTGCTTGGCAACGGCGTCAGCGGCGCCTTCGCCGATGCCAATGCCGGCACTGGCAAGACAGTGACGATCTCTGGTCTTGGTCTTTCGGGTGCGGATGCCGGCAATTATACGCTCGCCTCCAACACTGCGACGACAATGGCCAATATCGGCCAGCGGATCCTCACCCTGTCAGGCAGCCGCATCTACAACGGCACGACGGTTCTGGACAACTCGATCTTCAGCCTGTCGAACCTGGTGGGCAACGAGACGCTGACGCTGTCGGGCACGGGCTCGATGGGCGACAAGAATGCCGGCTCCGGCAAGGCGGTCACGCTCGGCTCGCTGGCGCTGGGGAATGGTGGAAATGGCGGCCTTGCCTCGAACTACACGCTGGGCACCGGCACCGTCGATATCGCCAGGGCGACGATCTCGTCGATCTCCGGCATCACGGCCAACGGCAAGACCTATGACGGCAATGCCGGTGCGACGCTGAACACCGGCGGCGCCATCTTCAACGGCAAGGTCGATGGCGACAGTCTAGGCCTGGGTAATGGCTATTCCGGCCTGTTCTCCGACGCCAATACCGGTATCGGCAAGACCGTGGCGATCTCTGGCCTCAGTCTTTCTGGTGCAGACGCCGGCAACTATACGCTGGCCTCAAGCACAGAGACGACGCTTGCCAATATCGGCCAGCGAGTGATCACCCTGTCGGGGAGCCGTATCTATAACGGCACGACGGACTTGGCCTCGACGATCTTCAGCCTGTCGAATCTGGTGGGCAACGAGACGCTGACACTGTCGGGCACGGGCTCGATGGCCGACAAGAATGCCGGCTCCGGCAAGGCGGTGACGCTCGGCTCGCTGGCCCTGGGAAATGGTGGAAACGGCGGTCTTGCCTCGAACTACTCGCTGGGCACCGGCACCGTCGATATCGCCAGGGCGACGATCTCGTCGATCTCCGGCATCACGGCCAACGGCAAGACCTATGATGGCAATACCGGCGCCACGCTCGACCCATCCGGGGCGACCTTCAACGGCATCTTCGGCAATGACGTCCTGACGGCCAGCGGTGGGCTCGCTGTCTTTACCGACGCCAATGCTGGTACCGGCAAGACCGTGGCGATCTCCGGTCTCGGTCTTTCCGGTGCAGACGCCGGCAATTACACATTGGCCGATACGACAGCCACAACACTAGCCAATATCGGCCAGCGGATCCTCACCCTGTCGGGCAGCCGTATCTACAATGGCACGACGGTTCTGGACAACTCGATCTTCAGCCTGTCGAACCTGGTGGGCAACGAGACGCTGACACTGTCGGGCGCCGGCTCCATGGCCGACAAGAATGTTGGCTCCGGCAAGGCGGTCACGCTCGGCTTGCTGGCGCTGGGCAATGGTGGAGATGGCGGCCTTGCCTCGAACTACACGCTGGGCACCGGCACCGTCGATATCGCCAGGGCGACGATCTCGTCGATCTCCGGCATCACGGCCAACGGCAAGACCTATGACGGCGATACCGGCGCCACGCTCGACCCATCCGGGGCGACCTTCAACGGCATCTTCGGCAATGACGTCCTGACGGTCAGCGGCGGGCTCGGTGTCTTTGCCGATGCCAATGCCGGTACTGGCAAGACAGTGACGATCTCTGGTCTGGGTCTTTCCGGTGCAGACGCCGACAATTATGCGCTCGCTTCCGGTACGGCGACGACACTTGCCGATATCGCCCGCCGTGCGATCACGGTCACCGCCAATGCTGCGAGTCGCGCGTACGGTGATGCCAACCCGGCGCTCTCCTATGGCATAGGTGGCGCGGGGCTCGTCAATGGCGACACGCTGTCGGGAGATCTTGCGACTTCGGCCATTGGCACCTCGAATGTCGGCCTTTACGGCATCAGGCAAGGAACGCTGGCTGCCTCCGGCAATTATGCGCTCACCTTCACCGGCGCCGACCTGACCGTCAGCAAGCGGGCGATCACGGTTGCGGCGAGCAATGCTACCCGCATTTATGGCGATGCCAATCCACTCTTCGGCTATACCATCGGCGGTGCAGGGCTTGTCAATGGCGATGGCCTGACAGGCGGACTGGCAACCTCCGCGGTGGCGGCCTCCAGTGTCGGCAGCTACGGCATCGGTCAAGGCTCTCTTGCCGCGTCGGGCAATTACGACCTCACCTTCGTCGGCGGCACCCTTTCGGTGATGCCGCGGGCAATCACCGTCACAGCCAACGGCGCAAACCGCACCTATGGCGATGCCGACCCGGTCTTCACCTATGTCGCCACCGGCCTCGTCAATGGCGACACGCTGGCAGGCGACCTCTCCTCAGCGGCCAATCGGTTCTCCAATGTCGGCTCCTACACCATCGGCCTCGGCACGCTCGGCAACGCCAACTACGCGATTAGTTATACTGGTGCCAGGTTGACGATCACGCCGCGTCTGATCAGCGCCATTGCCAACAATGCCAGCCGTGCTGCAGGTGCCGCCAATCCGCTCTTCAGCTACACGATCGCTGGCGGCGGTCTCGTCAATGGCGACCGGCTCTTCGGGCAACTGGCCAGCGCCGCCGATCGCTTCTCCATCCCCGGCAGCTATGCCATCGACCAGGGAAGTCTCGCGGCCTCCGCCAATTACGATCTGAGCTTCGTCAGGGGCGTGCTGACCGTCACGGCCGCTCCTTCAAGCCCGACCGCTGATCTGGCCAGCGCCATCGTGCCGCGATCCTATGCACCGGATGCGGCACCGCCACTGCCGCCGGTTCCGGCCGACGATTACGGCACCTTCTCCTACACAGATGAAGGACGTCGTGTATTCCTGACCGACCCTCGCTTCGCCGGCACCGTCGTATGCCTGGGGGATGGAACAGGCTGTGTCATGCAGGCCGCGCCGTAATGACACTGCGGGGCGTGGACAGGAAGGCGTTTGCAGCGATGGCCGTCAGCCCGAGATAGACACTAAGCCTGGCGGCGCTAGACAACGATGGACGTTGCAGCCTGTCGTAGATGAACTGGCCTGTTCATAAAAGAGCGCCGTGCAGCCGGGCACAATCCGTTCGGTTGCAAGTTCGAGTCCCATCAAGAGCGCGGAATTCAAAACCCACAAACAACATCCTATTTCAGAACTTAGTTGGGCAGATCGGCTGAAACGTATAGGGACGCGCCCGCCCTTTCGGCAGCAGCCTGGAGCCTCTTGTCTCTGGTCCACAAGGCGGCGTGTTGATCAAGAATAACAGATGTCAGAAGTTGGGCGTCCGTATAGCCAATACCCATACTGAATACGCCGTGGCGATCGATCATGGTCATGACTTCTTCGTGTGTGGCGACCACCACTGTACGCTGACCGGACAAAAATGATATCACGCTGTTGCGATCTTTAAGACTGCCGAGGGCCAGCTCGCCGATGATGGCTGGGTGGCAGAGGAGACGGTCGTCTTCAATGATCCGGCGCAGTTCTGCATCGCCTCGACGGAAGTGATCGATCCAGATCGAAGTGTCCGCCAGTATCACTTGGCCGTAGCGCTCCGGCGGCGCGGAGCTGCCTCGGCATCCGGCATGGTGCCGCCGAGCGCAATAAGACGTCTTCCCGTTTCGACGCGAACGAGCGTCTCCAGCGCCTGGCGGAGGAGGGCGGTGGTCTCCTTGGTGCCGGTCAATATGCGGGCCTTTTCCAAAAGCGCGTCGTCAAGATTGATGGTCGATCTCATGAGTTTAGCCCCTTGTCGAAGCATCAATAATAGCATCATTTGGTGATGAAATCCATGCCATACTTTGGTCTTCTATACCCGGTGTGAGAATACCCTGCTTGCTCGTTTGCGCCGCGATTTCACCCGGGTTTGCAATTTGTCGTGACCCCGCTCCGATATCGATACATCCAATTCGTCAATGGTTTGACAGTGACTGAATGGAGCACCCGCAAGTGGAAATGTGGGTTAAATCATGCTGCAATTCAACAGATTGACGATCGGGAGCGCGAAAATCGTCAGGATCACGCGAAGTCTGTCAAATGCGAAGCCACGACCGATGGACGTGCGTCTCGATTGTCGGCCGTGACGCTGACCGGTGTGAATCGGCGAGACGGAATGACCCTACCTAGATCAATAATGTCAGTGGTTTATCGTGTCGATCGGCATCGGGACCCTACGCCGGTTCACAGCCAGAGCAGGCGCGAGAAGTTTGCCGCACCTTGTTGAGTTGTCGATTGCAAACACGTTCTCGGTGGATATCTAGAAGTAGTCTCACGGCTCGTTGGTCGGCGCTGTAGCCGCGGTAGCGTAAACCGTAGTATCGAGTATCTAATGTGAGCGGTGGGTTCAGCGTGCCTGCCAGAGGGCAATGATTCCTCTATATGTGACTGAAACCGGCACGGCTTGCGATTTTGGGAGGGGAAATGGTCTGGCGAGTTTTTCGGAAACCGAAGGATACCTCCCAAACGCTGGCGCCGTTGCCAGACCTTCACTTGGACATTGGCCAAAGAGTTTCTGAACGGAAAGCCTTATCCGGGCTCATTCTTAAGCGGAGTGAGTTCCTAGGTGATGATCCATACGACGTCTGGACACTGACCTTCGAAAAGCATGCCTTCATGCTGATATTCAATCCTACAGAAGGAGATCCGGCCCTTCAGGGGCCTGAACAGTTTGCAGCTGAGCGATTGGTTTTGGCTCTCGTTCGCAATCCAGGCGACAGGGAGTTCAAGCCGGATGAGGAGCAGGCCTGGTCGAAACAAACCGAGTATCTGCGCGAAACTCTTCTGCCAAAACTGAACGACTGGCTCCGAACGGAGAAAATGGAGAACGGGGCGATTCTATCGCACTGAACCAGACTGTTCGGTCATGAGTTTCATTCGTCTAGCTCCGCTGCGTCGAACGGCTGGGCAATTAACGCGATTGCTGTACGGCATCGCAGCTAATGTCAACAGTCGTGCCCATCATTTGTCGGCGCAAGAGTTTTCGCGCTGAGCCGTATGGAAGACCCTGAACGGGAATCTGGCGTAAGCCATTGACAAGCGGGAATATCCAATCGGGTTTTGAAATTCACAAGCACCAATCAGTTAGGCGGATCATCCAGATAAACTCGATCCACCAGTTTCAGGCTCCTGTCCGGTTGCAATATATATGTCTCTCGAACTCGCTCGCCCCATTGATCCGTAAAGTCATGGGGAAGCAAACTGCCAATGGGCGATTTCAGCAGACGCTGTGACGGCTGCCCGCCATAGGTGATACTGCCTGGAATTGGTTTCAGCGCAGCCCCGCCAGTCTGGCAGGACGCCAGAACTGCGCTCAGCGATATTGTCAATATCAGACGCTTCATTGGACACTCCAACTCGGACAATCCCGTTGCACTGTAGTGATTTTCCGTGGCAAACGCCAATCCGGTTGAAGGTTCCTACTTTCGGCGTTTCGTTCCTAATAATCCGATCTTTCCTACGGCAGAAAGTTGCTTGACGGTTCCATAATTAAGCTTTTATCTGCGTTAACCAGCTAAAGGGGGTGGGTTCAAGGATGAAGTGCGACTTGCAAATGATACCAATGGGTTGTCACTCGCAAGGAAGACGCAATGGAACGCACCTACTCCCACATCGATCTGGATGAACGACGCAAGATTGCCCGCTGGCGAATGGCTGGCCTAAGCGTTGGGATCATCGCCGAGAAGCTCGGACGACATCGTTCGACGATCTTTCGCGAAGTCAGACGCAACATGTTCGTCGATAAGCAGATACCCGATCTCAGCGGCTACTATTGCGTGACGGCGCATGAGATGGCTTGTGAACGTCGGGCGAAGTTGCGGAAGCTAGCGCGCTTCTCGCATGTCCGGCAATCGGTGATCGATCGGATCTTGCATGAGCCCGGATCTGAACATCCTGCGCCGTCCAGACGTCGTTGCCGATCGCAAGCAGTTCGGCCATTGGGACTGTGACCTGATCCAGTTCCGAAAGAAGTTCGGAAAGGCCAACGTGACATCGCTTGTCGAGCGGGTCAGCCGCTTTGCGATCTTTCTGCGCAACAACGACCGTCAATCTCGGCCCGTGATGAATGGCCTCATAAAAGCATTGCAGTCGCTGCCCCATCTTGCCCGCCGTTCAATCACCTTCGACCGCGGGACGGAGTTCACCGACTGGCCGTACCTACAGGCGAGCATCGGCACCCAGACATGGTTCTGCGATCCACAATCACCCTGGCAGAAAGGCACGGTCGAGAACACCAACGGTCGGGTACGGAAATGGCTTTCGAGAGAGGTCGATCCACTATCGGTCACAGACGCAGATCTGATCGAGATCTGCAACCACCTCAACGCGACGCCGCGCAAATGCCTTGGCTATCGAACGCCTGCCGAAGTCTTCCGCAAGAAATTGCTCGCCCAGATAAGGCATGCCAGTTAGTTTAGGCAGCCCCGCAAGTCGCGGTTCAGCCTGAACTCACAAGGCTACACAGGATAGTGACAGATGCTGAATTATGGAACATAAATTAAGTACTTCGCGATCTTGACGAGGTCCGTCACGTCGTTGGAAACCAAACCCTTACTGGCTAAAGACGACAAACGACCGCCTTTCCACTACTCGCGCTCTATCAGCACCTTCGCAAGATCATCGCCCGCTGGGACCAGCTCCGCCCAGGAATACGAGCCCCAATTCCATCCGGCATTGATATCGTAACTCAATTCGCGAACCTGCGGTTGGCTAGCCGTCACCAGAAGCGACGAGCTATAGGAGGCTGCAGGAAGGAAACTCATAGCCAGACTCTCCACCATCTCGCCAGGCTTGAGATTGGCTGTGGTGAACAGCAACAGAATTTTGGGCAAAGGGACGGCAACATTTGTCTGGTTACCATATAAGGGCACCGCATAAATTGGAGTCGGCGCTTCGGACACTGAAGAGGATCGCGCGAAGCCGGATGTAAAAGAAGTCGATGTGGTGTTTGCTATTGTCATTTTCGACAGTGGGCCACCAGCCTTTACGTCGCCGGCGCCTCCGATCGTTACGAAAAATGTCTGGCCCTGTGTGATTGGTGTTTGGTAACCAGGCCTGATGGGGCCGCCGCTTACCATGGGGTCATTCGAGGTATAGGCCATCACGTCTGGCATCCATTCGATCAGCATGTTCGGTGCGATCGTTTGCGTGGCAAAGGCGATAGTTGGTCGCGCGGCATCGTTGGTCATCCGGACGGCAAACATCGCACAAAGGGAATAGCCGCCGTCGATTAGCGTTTCTACCGTCGCCGGGACCATGGAAAGAGCAACTTTGTATGCCGACGACGCAAGCATTCAGAATCTCCTTCGATTTTCCCTAGATTGAGAAAGTGGCTTGCCGTCTTTCATGGGAATAGCTTTGCCGCGCATTAGCCTCGAGCAACATAGCGGCGTCCTCGAAGAAGGCGGTAGGTAGGGCTCGCGATCAAGCGACAACTGGGGCGGAATCCTCCCGCCCCAGTCGCACCGATTGGCGCCGGCCTGGAGACTAGGCGTTGCTCTCAATCAGGAGCGGCACGACGTTGGTCGAGGGACGAATGGCTTGAGCCCAGCTGAAGCCGCCCCATGACCAGCCTTTGTTGATGTCGAACGCGACCTCACGATGCGTCTTAGCGGTAAGATCGATCAGAACACTCTGGCTATACGCTTTCTCGATCACGGTGCCGGTATTCACTGTATTGGTGGAAAATGTGAACATCACCTTTTGAATCGGGACGATGGCGTCGAGGCCATTCCCGTACAGGGGGAAGGCGCAAAGGGGCTGGGCGGCGCCATCCACGACTTCGGAGATCCCGCAGGTTACCTGCGTTGTCGTCATATTTTCGATCGAAATCATGCCCTCTGTGCCATCGACAACGTTGCCGGTGCCCTGGGGCGTCTCAACTTCCAGCGATTGTCCGAGATCGATCGCGTAAGAGCTCAGTCCCTTGATCTGGCCATTCGGAATGATCTGAGACCGGGAAGTATAAGCCTCGTACTGGACTTCCCATGTGACCTCGGTGCTCAGCCCGAAATCACCAGATTTGAACCAGACGAGTGGCACGCCGCCACCGGCACTTGTTTGGACACCTTTGAAGCCAAAAAGAGAGTAGTTGCCATTCGACAGAGCGTTTACGGTGTCCTGGTCCATGGTGATCGTCACCCCATAATCCGTGGCACCGAGAAGGTTCCCGACACTCGGGGCGACGAACCTGACAGCGCGCGCTGACGAGGCGTCGGCCTCTTCGGCAACGCCTTCAACAACCGTCACAGTCGTGCCCTTGTATCCCAATTGCTTTGCGGCGTGCTCCAGCGTGCTGGGAGCCATGACGACGGCTCCGGTTGCATTCACGTGTTTCGGATCTACCTGTTTGTAAACGAGGGCAGAGGGATCGTAGCCGGCCGCTTTGATAATGGCCTTCACATTGGCAATATTAAGGGTCCCACCAGTTCTTTCAAACATATATAGGGTCATCGCAGTGCTCCTCTTGGTTGGATTTCAGAAAGGAGGCCCCAAAGTTTGCATCATGGCTCGGTGATGACTCGGGAGCCTCGAAAGCAACCAGCCCGCCTCTCTAAATTGAGTATCTGGCATTGGTAGCGCCCCATTTTTTCAGCGACGTCACCTGTTTGCTAACGGAGATATCTTGTGCATGGATCGAGGAGTTCGTGCCTCTGAATGCTTCACGCAAATCTTTGAGTTTCACACTATTCGATTATCGGGATGGCTTTGCAGCGCAGGCAAACTCCCCCATCCATCGATCGCTTTGACGGCGTATGAGATGCATGGCCGGGGCGAGCCTTCAGGGAGGCGACGGCAGGGACATCAGACGGTGGTCGCGCGATGCGAGGTCGTCGTCCCGTTTTGGGACAGGCGGTTCCGATCGACCGCTCGCGCTTCCGCAGTTCTTAGCCACATGATCAAGATGATCGCATGTGGACCTTGGGCGCGCCATCAAGTGGCATTTTCACACGAAATCCGGTTCTCGCCGCCGGTTGAAAAGAACTGCCTTCGACTAATATAGCAATAAATATAAGTGATAACACAACTGGGAAAGATTGGGTGACCGACGTTGACGAATTGATGAATTGCCCCTTGTTTGCAGGCGTTTCACGGAACGACGTGATGCCGCATGCCCGAAATTTACTCATGCGCTTCTATGTGCCCGGCCAAGTCATATTCAATCAGGAAGATACCAGCGGCGATGTCTATTTCCTGCGCTTTGGAACGTTGCTGGCTCTCCATAACGATCCAAACGGACGGGAGCTAATCTTCACGCGCCTGCATGCGAGAGACTATTTCGGAGAACTGTCAGCCATCGATGGAGGCCGGCGCTCCCTGTCTGTGTACTCAAAGACTGACTCTTGCCTGATCGTCATCAGGCGACAGGCGTTCCTCAGCATGCTGGAAGCGCTGCCTTTGGTACGGCAAAGAGTTATGGTCGATTTGGTTGGCCGTATCAGGCGCCTGACAATGCACAGCTACCAGCTTGCGAGCCAAAGCGTCGACAAACGCCTGAAGGCCTATCTTGCCCGCTGTGCTCTGGAAGACGGGGTGTTCAAGCCGAATGGCCAGTTGCTCAGGTTGCCGACGCACGCAGAGATAGCTGGATCGATCGGTGCCAGCCGCGAGGAAGTCAGCCGTTCGATGTCCGCGTTGAAGCGCGCAAAAATACTGGACACGGGACGTCAGTGGCTCATTATCCTGCAGCCGAGCGCTTTGCTTCATGAGCAATAGGTGCCTTCGGACGGGTCCGGATCCCGAGCCCTGGTGGGATCGGTTCCCGATCGAAAGCGTCTATTGTCGAGGCCCTCGCAGTTCGGCGTCATGCCGGCGCGATTTGACCCCACTCAACAGGGCTTTCGTGTCTATATTTCTTCCGGAACTCCATCGGCCCTTGATCGTAAACTTTGCGAAACGCCGTTGAGAAATTATTCGGATCCTCGTAGCCGACGCTTAATGCGATATTCAGAACGCTCTCGGATCCTTCCCGCAACAGCTGCGCCGCCACTTCGCAGCGGCGTCGACGCAGCCACGTCATCGGACCAACGCCAAACGCCTGATTAAACGCCTTGTTCAACGTGTTCCGGTTCGTACCAACTCTTGAGGCCAATTCCTCGACCCCGACCGCATAGGCAAGATTGACCTCGAGAAACTCACATGCGGACCGCACCATGGTGCTAGCGCGCGGGCCGACTGGGAAGCTCCCGCGACCATTCGACGACGACATCGCAAAGAGCCGACGCCGAATCTCCAACGCGCTGAAAGGATAGGTTATGTAATCCACGAATCCCCGCTGAAGCAGGGCATCCACATCAGGAAGGCTGCGTGCCACTATAGCAATGGGCGCGGACGAAGGGGGCAGGCAAATATCGAACATGGCCTGGTGGTCGACCGCGACAAGCAGAACCGAACCCTTCTCCCCTGGGCCCGATTTCGCGGCTGAAGCAGCGCATGTGTCATCAAGCTCGTGCAGGATTTGCCGCAGCTCATTCATTCTGCTCTCGGGCAAGCCTACTACGTGGAAATGCCGCACACTTGTGAGTGCTGCGTATGCGCCGGCGAAATGCCCCGTCCCGAACAGGCTGGGATCCGGCGAGGGCGGATGATCGCCATGTGTAAAGTGCTCACGCATGATGAAATCCGATGAAGCTGCCGCAGGGGCGTTGTCGATTTCATCATCAAATAGAAGTCGGCGGCAATTCTCTGTGCGCAGGCTCACACACGAGATCAACTAATCAGGTGTTGGCACAACAAATTTCGTTGATATGCAGTCGAGGATGGAGTTGGGGTCGCGAAGGTGACTTGCGCGCCTTATGGCAAAACATACTGCAAAGGTTGCGATCTTTGCGGCGTCCACCACAGCCCGATCGTCCTGAGCGGGCAACGCCCAGTTGCCCAACGAGCCCGGCTACTTAGACGGTCCCAGATCCATGGGGTGGAACGATGCCGGAAAGCATCTTCAAGCGCTTGGCATTCACGTCATCAAGGGGGGTGATACGCTCAATAGCATGCCTTGCATGCATCTCCCATAGGTGTGCCGATTGCCTCTTAGCCGTCTGTGCAGCGAGATGATAAAAACGCAAGGCCTTTGCCGAACGCCCCGCGCGTTCATGGATGAGCCCGGCAAGCCTTTGCCGTTCCGCTCGCCAGACGCCCTCGGTAGTCCCGGACGAACCTCTCACCGCCTGTTCAATGCATTCCTGCGCCCGACGATCATCCCCGTCCATGGCATAGACGGCCGCCAGCTTCGCCGACCAGTAGGGTATGCCTATACCGACACCAATATGCTTTTGCACGGCGAGCGCTTGTTCCATCCTTGCAAGGCAAGCGGTGCTACCCGTCGCCTCGAATTCGGTGATCGTCCTCCACATCCGGCCTGTCGCAGACCAAAACGTTGCGCCCTGTCTGTCGGCGAGTGCGATACCCTTCTGTATGCGGTTCATTGCTAGGTCAAAATCGCCTATATAGCCGAGCGCGACGCCGCCCCAGATATCGATGAATGGCAGCATAAGCGGAATGTCGAGCATGGCCTGATGTGCATCAGCCTCAGCGACCAGTTCGCGGGCCAGCTGAAACTGGCCGGTCACGGCTGCCGAATGAGGAGAAAATGCATGCGCGGTTGCCAGCAGATCCATTCCATATTTCGCCGCAAGAGGCGCGTGGCGCTCGAACTCATAGAGCGCCTTTATTCTCTCCAGCGTCAAGAGCTGGTCGTGGAACTTTCCTTTGTAGAATTGAATTCCGTTGCGTGTCCCCAACACCGCGAGCCGGTGTTCTGAAAGCCTTATATCTTTCGGTATGCAATGAAGCGCGTCCTGCATTCGCGATACCGTCACCGCCGCTTCCTTGATTTGGCCGATGAGAACTTGATAGGTAAAGATACCCCAGAATATGGTTAGGCTGTCACCATCAAACCGATCCGTCTTTCGAAGATGAGAGAGGCTGTCCTCATAGGTATTCAGAACTTCGGCGTCGGTGAAGCCGCGGGTCTGCATGAGGTTGGCTGCAAGATCCGCAAGTACATTCGCTTGTCGGCGCCAGACATCTTCGCCGGCTTGGGTTGAGAGACAAAGCAGACGCACAGCCTCCCGCAATTGGCTTTCGCCCTCCGCAAAGGCACCGAGCGATGTCGCATACCGCCCCATCCTGTGCCGATAGCTTGCAGCAACGGAATAGTCACCTGCAGCTTCACGATGATATGCAATTTCCGCCATGACCTTGTCTCCATCATGACGATTGCTGCTTTCGTAAATCCCGGCGACTCGTCTGTGTAGGCTTGATCGACGTCTACGGACCAGCGTCCCGTAAGCCGCCTCGCGGATAAGATCGTGTCTAAAACTTATCAAGGTCGTGTCATCTCGTTGGAAGATCTCGGACCTGCAGAGCAGCGCAACGTCACCGGCCACGTCATCAAGACCGACGCCGAGTACCTCGGCAAGCATCTCCTCGTCGAACCAGCGCCCAATCACCGACGCGCCTTGAGCAACGCGCCGCGCGGAGCCAGAGGAATCAATCCATGCAATCAATGCTCCAACCAGTGTTTCCGGAACGGTGCCGCGATCGGATATGCGCCCCTCGTTGAGCTCGCGAAGAAGATGTTCGAGGAACAGCGGGACGCCCTCGGATCGGCCAACAATTTCGTCTGCGAGGGCGATTGTGATCTCCTGCCCGCAGCATTGGCGAACTGCCGCGCGGCAGTCCGTCACGCTCAGTTCGCCGATCGCTAGAATTGAGGTTTCGGATTCTGGCAGACTGCCTGCAAACTCAGGACGACTGCCCGCTAACCATTGGATCGGGCAGTCCGCCAAGTCCTCCAGCAGCCGGCTGATTAACTGAATGGTACTCTGATCCAACCATTGCAGATCTTCGATGACAATCTGAATCGGGGCGATTTTCGCGATCATGCGAAAGGACGCCGACAAGGCATCGAAGGTCTGTTGGCGAATTGCGCCCGGCGCTTCCCTGAGTTGTAGCGCCGTGGCCGTTTCCGGGTGACAGAGCGCCCTGAGATAGTCCATGCCCTCAGCATCGAGAGAGATGCGATCATCGAGCTTGATCCACTCTATGATCGGATAGAGCACGGTGTTGCTCTGACGCTCCGCGCCTTGCAGAACGATCCTCTTCTGCTCGGGGCGGCAGCGCGAATTGTGCTCGCGCAATATCCGGCTTTTGCCGATTCCCGGCCTTCCTACGAGGACACACAGTGAGCTCGCGCGCCCGGTATGCAGCACAGTTTGCCAGACGGAAGCAAGCCGCGCCAACTCCGCGTCTCGGCCGAAGAACGCAAAGCTCTCGCCGACCGACGAAGCGGTGTTTTCGATATCGAGGGCCCAGACGGGTTCCGGCTCCGAAAATCCCTTGAGGGAAAGATGCCCGACGAATCGCGCTCCCGGTTCCTGTTGCAGCAGACGATGCGTCAGGTTGGACACGTAGATTGAACCCGGAGGCGCACACGTCTGCAGACGTGCAGCCAGCACTCCGCACGAGCCAATGATCTTTGAATTGGTGCCATCGAATTCCGCGACAACCAGTCCCGTCGCCAAACCCACGCGAACGGAAAGACTATTGTTTGCCACGATGATTTTCTTTGTATTCGCAACAATTTCCCTTGCCGCCTTGGCGGCTCGGTCCGCGGCATCTGAAAAGGCTGTCGGAATGCCAAAGTGAGCGACGATTCCATCCGCGAGCTGTTCCGCCATGACCCCGCCTACGGTCTCCACCGCCGTCCTGGCTAGAGTGTAATATTGTTGAAGGACGTCTTGCAAATCTTCGGGATCAAGACACAGCGCGATGCCAGTATAATTCACGATATCGGCGAAGAGAACGACAACCTGTCGCCTTTCCTGCAAGGTATTGGCTTCATTTGGATCGGATATCCTTTCAGGCACCAACATGAATTCGGTCTCATTGCGTCCAATTCAAGTCGAAGGGCCTCTGGGAAGCTGCGACGGCTTTAACCCGTGACGAATCGAACGGATTGCTCAGCGTCCAATTCGTCCAGCAGCGAAACGCTCCCGGCAGACCATTCTCCTCCTGTGCGCCTTTGAAGGCAGGCGATATGAGCCGGCCCGCGGGCAGCCCAATCCCGTTCGTCGCATAAATATCGAGATGAGTTGCCACCGGGGCGGCGAATGCCGATCCAATGGCGAAATCGAAAGCCATCGCCTGCCAGGTCCCAAAGGTACGGGGTGTTAGAATAGGAGCATCGAGCAGCGCCCGAACAAGACCGACGTTGCCGAGGTCTACCAGCCGCCCGACCGGTGCGTGGTCGAAGTACTGCATCTGCCAAATCGGCTGATTGTCCTCGCCGGTCGTGCGATACAGGGAGCCGTCCCAGATGTTGTCGGCAAGCCGCTTGGCGAGCCCGTAGAAGAGCCGGCCGGAATAGGTCGCCAGCGCATTGTTCAGAAACAATGCCGGCAGGAAACTGAATACGGTACCGTCTCCGTCTTCGATCTCCACGCAGTTGATCGCGACGATGTTCTCGAGGTAACTCTTGAAACCTAGGATTTGCGGCAGGAAGCTCGCCCGCACATTCGTCTGCTGATTAAACAGAAATGTTACCGGATGCTTCTTTGCAGGGGTCAACGATTGTTTCGACAAGACAAGGCCGGCGGGGAGCATTTGCTTCACCCGTTCGACGGGAAGCGCATGGAAGCTGAAAACTCCTTCCATTGAGCCTCGCAGAAAGGCCGGGGTAAGGGGCCAATTCGCTTGGGGGGCGACTATCGAAGACAGCAAGGCGGGCGCTGACAGCGCGCTCGGCACCAGATCTAGCTCTCCGTAGATCGGCTCGGTCGAACCGGTAAATACCCTTGCGGCAGCCAGCCCCGAAATTGTGGCCGCCTCGACGCAGCCCGCATTTAAGCCGCAAACTGTCCAATCGCCGGCAATGGCGAGATTGTTGAAACCCGATTCATCGGGAGCCAGACGGTAGTCGACCGAACCCGGAACCGAAAGCACATAGCGCTCTGAGCCATAAAAATTCTGACGAAAATATTGATTGGCGAAGCGAGCGGCCTCAGATTGTCCCTTGAGAGAAACAAGTAGGTTTTTATCAAATCCACCTTCGGTGTTGCGGGTGTCAGGCCAGATCCGGATCAAATGTTCATCAGCCCATTGCGCTGCCTGCTCTTGTATCGAGGGCATCGGCACGTCCGCATTTCTTGACGGTGAGCAAAAATAAGCGATCGATTGAGGTGCAGGGTCCGGCCAAGTTTCGCGCACCAGCAGGTGGCTCATATCAGCCCAGGTGTCGAGCGGCTCGGCGAAAGCAGTCATGACAGTCTGCATATTATCCGGATTGAACTTGCTATGCTGGTTATAGGTCCGCACCAGCATCGGCCATCCGGTCTCCGGCGTCGGCTTGTTCAGCCAGAATTGGACCGCGCATGTGGCAACCGTCTCGACCTTTTCGAGCATTTGCTTCCAGCGCGGAGAAGCCCGTGCCAGTTCCTTGGTCATAAAGGGGAGAGACGCCAGGGAGGCACCAAGGATGACATCGTCAAAATGGATGCCCCGACGAAGGGTTTTCGCAACGCCAGTCGGCTCCGGTATCTTCTCACACTCGAAGTCGATGCCGCTCTCACGCAGCTTTTCGCCATCGACCAATTGGGACCAATCCGGCTCGGAAGGCCAGCATGGCAAGCCCATGACATCAAACAAGGGATCGTAGGAACCGGAAAGAGCACGTGCCTGTTCCACAAGATCAATCCGCTCCACCGCATCGCACGACGTTGACAGCGCAAGATTGGTAACCGCATGGAAAAAGCTGAACTTCACCCCCTTCTGTTTGAGAACCTGATAGTACGGCGCAAAGATCGTGTCGCCCATACCTGCCTGCATCTTGAAGAATAGGGCTTCCTTGTAGGTGAAGGCCAGCCGCAGCAAGCCGCGCATCGCAGTGCCTGCACCGACGGCGCGATCGTCACGTATGCCGGCCGGGTATCCGAAAACATAGTCATAACAACCACGAAACGCTGCGGAATTAACGGCTTGCTCGGAGGCGCCATGCTTGCGCAGCCATGCCGAGCACTCCATGTTATCGATGGAATTGAAACCGCGGAGAAAAACCAGATCGACGACCATCCCGGTCGCGAAAGCTGTTCCGAGATCCAGCATGAAGTAGACCCTTCGCGCCACGTCATCATTGATCCATTCGCCAGGCTTTATGCCCTCAAGCCAGATGCGAATGCCTTCCAGAATCTCCAGGAGTTCATCGATGTCCTTGGCCGAATGCAATCGAGCATCGTTTGGCATTGCCTGGGAATAGGCCTGGAGTTGATGCAATGGCGGCCGAATGTCCCCTGCCCGGTCCGCCGGGTCCACCAACGGCAATTTGCCCCCGACGGAGTCCGCCTGTGCGGCTAGAAACTCGACAACCAGTTTGAAATATTCAAAAGGCTGCGGCAACACGCCGCCGGTGCCCGGCACTTTATCGTTTGGCGGAAACTCAATGAACCAGGGCCGCCATTCCTGTGGAGACGTATCCGGCACATTTTCCGTAAGCATAAAGCTGTTCAGGGGCTTCAGCGCTTTAGCAAGAGTACCGAGCGGAGCGTCGGGGGAACGAAGCTTCAGCGCGACAAGCTCGTCGTAACAGGAGCGCATCAAGCGAAAGGCGTTGTCGTAAAAGCCAGCCCAGATGTGCAGGCCATGCTCCTCGATCCGATTAGCGATCTCGCGATTGCGTCCGCTCGCGCACTTGCCACCGAGCCTCCAACCGCGCTGGTAGATGGTTATCTCGTAGCGTTGTTGCCAATCAACCTTCTGCGTCAATGCATAGGCAGCAGAGATGGACGCGACCCCGCCTCCGATGATCGCGATCTTTCTTGTCACATGCGTCATGAATGCAGGCTCCCTGTCTCAAAACATTCATCGTGCAGGCAATTCTCTCAGCGCGGCCTCAACCGACGACAACGTCGCCAGCGGAGGCTGGGCATAGCTGGAATTGCTGTGCATTTAGTCCTGCCGCCGGGCCTGCTGCGGCAAATCAGATGCCCAGATTTAAGCGATTTTCGTTATTGCGGTATCTTGCTCAAAATGCCTGCGCGGCCTTCCTCACGACTATTGCATAATTCTAATATATGCAATTGTGCAAGAGAGCGAACATAGTCGAACCAACGCAGGATAATAACTTGAATTGCGACTACTCCGACCAATGACAGCCGCGCGGCGGTGTAGATATTAAGCGAAATGGATGCATCGAAGTCGATAATTTTGAACTGACTTTCCAATGAGTTAGGAATCAAGGTGTCCAAGTCATGACACATGCCAAAAGCGCTATCCTTCAGGTGCGTCGTTATAGGACACTAGCTCTCCCGCTTTCCGAATATATGCTCGTTTGAGTGATGCCGTACCATCGTCTACGTGTCAAAGTTGCGGCGCGGCAGCTCGTTCAAGGAGGGTGACCAAGTCGGCTTCGCTAGATTAGGCAGGCTACCGTCTTTGCCGGCGTGCTTGCCATTTGCAATCACGCGATATGCCGCACGATCTGACTAAGATCGATGTGGAGCGGCAGTCATAAACATCTCTCTGTCTCATCTATCAAGATTCAAGGGCACTCAACTGCGCCTCCGACTACCGAAGGCGCTGCTGCGCTAGAAGGGATCAGAACCTGCGACCCCAAGGACTGCGGGGAGTAGCATAACCGCCAGTCATGAAACTATTGAGTCTTCTCTGGGCCAGATCAGGCCACGAGGATACATGATGTTGACAGCCACGTTTGAGCAGTCTTCTCTCCCTGTAGAGGTCGCATCGGCGCCAACTCGAAGACCATCTTTGCGTTCAACACCGCAGTTCCGCCGAACGCTGACCATCCGCGACGCGCTTGCGCCTGAACGGGAAGAAATTGTAAGACAAACATATTCCACGGCGCGTCCGTTCCCGGCCTCAAGGCTTCTGCATCGACGATTGCGCTGCTTCCTGAAGGGTATGTGCAAGTTTCAGGGTCGCTGTGCGCTGGGGCCGATTCACCTGCTGCTCGAGATAGTAGTTGCCCGGCCCAGGCGTTCTTGGCACAAGCGGGCAGCTTGCAAGGCCGAGGGAAGTCGCCTGCGGCCCGCATACTGGCAGGTGCCCGATCGCCAGCCCGATGCCTTGGCTGACCATCATCAAGGCCAGTGGCGTGGTATCGACAATCTCCAATCTGAGATTTCGACCCCGCATCGATCCAAAATTATGGGTCAGCAACGCATTCCACCCAATCGCATGTGAGGCGACGTCAAACAATCGAAAAGACAGCAGGTCGTCCAAAGTGTGAATTCGTTCAACATCCTCATGTCGGCACAGCACGACGTGAGACATGCCCATGAGCCAGGTGGGATGGCGAACCAGATGCGGCTCCTCCCCGAACCGGATGACAAGGTCGGGATCGACTTTCCGCTGGGTGCCTTCCATGAGCAATTCGACGTGGATCATTGGGTGATCTCGATCAAAATCCGACAGTACTCGGGGAAGCCAGCTCATTGCCATGAGTTGGCTTGCCAGCAAAGTTACCCGCTCAACTCGCTGGGGCGCGAACAGGGACTCCGCCTTGTTTTCGATTGCGCCAAGGGAAACCTGCACCGTCGGTAGGAAGTCGGCGCCCTCGACGGTAAGAACTATCCTGTTGGCCGCTCGTTCAAACAGGGGGCGGCCGAAATGAGTCTCGAGTGCAAGTACCTGCTGGCTCACCGCCGCCGCCGACATGTTCAGTTCCTTGCCCTGCTTGACGAAGTTGGCATCGATGCCGTCAGTACGAGGCGGTTGGCAAAGCGGCTTGGCATCGAGCAGCCGGCACTCTATTGGCATTTTCGCAGCAAGACTGAGTTGCTGGCCGCCATGGCGGACGCAGCAATGGAGCCGCATGCGCGTGCGCCCTTACCCGGTTCGGCGGATGATTGGCGCGGCTGGTTTGCCGACAACATGCGAAGCTTTCGGCGCACGCTCTTACTTCGGCGGGATGGTGCCCGGTTACATGCTGGCACCCATCCGAGGCATGGCGACATGGAGAGAATCGTGCTGAAAATTGCCTATCTGGCAGCAAACGGCATCCCGGAGAAAGATGCCTCAATGGCAATGGTCGTGGCAGGTCGCTTTACTGTGGGGAGCGTACTCGAAGAGCAAGCCGAGCTCAATGCGCATAACGCCATAGATCATGATCAGACCAACACGAAAATTGATCATGAAGCTGCGTTCGAAGCGGGTTTGGAACTGATCATCCGCGGCCTAGCCACATCGACAAAGTGTGGCGGCAGCTAGCGATCGCACAGAAGTGGGCACTTGAGGAACGGTGCCCGCCTTTCGCGGGGGCAACTTCGATCTGAAGCCATCAATCTCATAATCCAGCTTGATAGAAGGCGGCGCCGCCGCTTCGCCATTCACTGGCCAGCCAGCACAGAACGCCCCTTGGAAACGCGCGTGCCGATCCTCGCTCTGCACTTAATCGCACTGTTGCTAATATACAACATTTGATTGAATAGTTATTTCAAAGAAAACAATCTCGACGAATTCGATAAATTGTAAGTTGCGTTTGACGCCGCGACCGATTGTAGTGCTGCCGCAGTAGAGGGGTGTTCGCCGCAATGCGCGCGCACAGTCATGAGCGCATCTCCCGCTTTTGATGGGAGAGGCACTCGTTTTGGGTTGGGCAAATGACACGCGACGCACAGTTGGGCAAAGATTTTGCCGCAGAAGAACCGCGCAATTGGGGCCACGCTTCTATATCACAAAGCGAACTCACGGCGTTTTGGCAACGGCGCGTGACACTCATGGGGCTGCAAGTGTTACAGTCCGGCTCGAGGATTGGTGCCACGGTTGCCAACGCCTGCAAATTACTCTTCAAGATAGTGCTGTTCGCTGCTCTGCTAGGGGCCGGATTCTCATTGACTGCTCCCGGAAGAGCCTATGCGGCTTGCACCGCTTTCAATGTACCCGATATAAACACGACACCCTCGACAAATCCAATGGCATCCGGTGGATCAATCAGCATCAACGTCGGCACGCAGTGCGATCCATTTGACCTCAACACCTATCCGAACACCCACACCACCTACCCCCTTCACGGGACCGTAACCGTAAACGCGCTGAACGGAATCGTTACATATATCAACAATGGCGATGGCGCGACGAGCGACAGTTTTATTGTCGAAGATGCAAGCGGCAATCCTTTTACGATCAACGTCGCAATCGCGACGTCGACGAGCGCCATAACAGTCTCGCCCTCGACGCTAGCCAGCCCGCAAGTCGGCACGAGCTACAGCCGAACGCTCAGCGCAAGCGGCGGCACGGCACCTTATACAATCGCACTTGCCAGCGGGTCGCTGCCACCTGGGCTGTCTTATAATCAAGCAACAGCAACCATCAGCGGCACACCCAATCAAGCGGGAAGTTATACGCCTACATTTGCCGTGACCGACAGCGCCAGCGCAACCACCAGCAAGGCCTATTCAATTACCGTTCCCAACCCTTCCAACAATATTTCCGTCGCCGCACCGGCATCCGCCGCTCTAAATACCGCATACAGCGCAACTCTATCCGCGTCAGGCGCCTCTGCCCCCTATAGTTTTGCACTTTACACCGGATCCACCATGCCGCCTGGCCTGTCATTGGCGAGCAACGGCACGATCAGCGGAACTCCGACGTCCCTCGGAAACTACAGTTTTCAGGTCGTCGTTACCGATAGCAGCCCAAATCTGGCCGGCTTGTCGCCAGGGCCTTACTCCAAGGTCGTAACCGTCAACCTGAGTGTCGCAAATATCGCCCCCCCCATTGCTGGGCCGGTTAGCAAGACCGTGAGCTACGGAAGCAGCGCAAATGCAGTGATATTGAACCTCTCGGGCGGAGCGGCGGCATCGGTCGCCGTTGCAACCCAGGCACCACATGGAACGGCGACCGCCACGGGTACCTCGATCACATATACGCCAACGCCGGGCTATGCCGGTCCGGACAGTTTCACCTACACTGCGACCAACAGCGGCGGCACCTCGACACCGGCGACGGTGACGATAACCGTCAGTCCGCCGACGGTTTCAGTCAGTACGTCGACGCTATCATCGGGCACAGTCGGAACGGCATACAATCAGGCTGTAAGTGCCACAGGGGGCGCGACCCCTTATACTTTCGCAATCACAAGCGGGACGCTTCCAGCCGGTTTGACCCTGTCGAGTTCAGGCACTCTTTCCGGCACGCCAACGGCGGCGGGCACATTCAACATCACGATTACTGCAACCGACAGCTCGACCGGGACAGGCCCATTCACGGCATCGAAATCCTATACCCTAACCGTCGCCGCACCGACGATCGCGATCGCGCCAACAACGCTTCCAGCGGCAACCGTTGCCGCTTCCTATAGCCGGTCAATCACGGCATCCGGCGGAACCAGCCCCTATACCTATGCGGTGACCGCAGGCTCCCTTCCTGCCGGCTTGAGCCTATCGTCCGGCGGATCCCTGACAGGCACTCCAACGGCAGGAGGCACATTCAACTTTACCGTCACCGCGACGGACAGCTCGACCGGCACCGGCGCACCATTTTCCGGTTCCAGGGCCTATACCCTAACCGTCGCCGCACCGACGATCGCGATCGCACCGGCAGCACTTCCGGGGGCCACTATCGCGACCGCATACAGCCAATCCATCACGGCATCAGGCGGAACCAGCACCTATACCTATGCGGTGACCGCGGGCGCCCTTCCCGCGGGCTTGAGCCTGTCGTCCGGCGGATCCCTTGCGGGCACTCCAACGGCGGGAGGCACGTTCAACTTTACCGTCACCGCGACGGACAGCTCGACCGGCACCGGCGCACCATTTACGAGTTCCAGGGCCTATACCCTAACCGTCGCCGCACCGACGATCGCGATCGCACCAGCAGCACTTCCGGGGGCCACTATCGCGACCGCGTATAGTCAATCCATCACAGCATCCGGCGGGACCAGCGCCTATACCTATGCGGTGACCGCAGGCGCCCTTCCCGCCGGCATGAGCCTTTCATCCGGCGGCGCCCTCACTGGCACGCCGACGGCCGCAGGGACGCTCAACGTCACGATCACGGCGACCGATAGCTCGACCGGCGTGGGGCCATTCACCGGCTCGCTGTCCTACAACCTGACGGTCGCGGCGCCTGCGATCACGATGACCCCGGCAGCCACCGCATTGCCAGGTGGCACCGCCGAAACCGCCTATAGTCAGACATTCGTCGCCTCAGGCGGCATCGCCCCCTATACCTATTCGGTGGCCACCGGCACACTTCCAGCTGGCCTGTCGCTCAACACATCGACCGGCGTCGTCGCAGGAACGCCAACGGCGGCCGGCACCGCGAACTTCTCAATCTCCGCACGGGACAGCTCGACCGGCACCGGCGCACCCTTCAGCATCACCAGGAACTACAGCCTCGAGATTGTCGCCCCGACGATCGCGATCACGCCGGCAACGCTCGCAGCAGCGACTGCGGGGACCACCTACAGCCAAACATTGTCAGCCTCGGGAGGAGCAAGCCCCTATACGTTTTCGCTGGCGGCAGGCGGCTTGCCGCCCGGTGTGTCGCTGTCGTCCGCCGGCGCTGTCTCCGGCACGCCGACGGCGGCCGGGAACTACAATTTCACCGTCCGCGCCACCGACAGCTTCTCGTTTTCCGGAACGATTGCTTACAGCATTACGGTCGGGGCTCCGACCATTACTATCACGCCGGCAACGATTGCCGCTGCAACTGCGGGGACTGCCTATAGCGAGGCGCTGACGGCTTCGGGAGGTGTGGGTCCCTATACGTTTTCGCTGCTGACGGGCGGCTTGCCTCCAGGTGTGGCGCTGTCGTCCACCGGAACTCTCTCCGGCACGCCGACGACGGCCGGAAACTACAATTTCACCATCCGTGCCACCGACAGCCTCTCATTCTCCGGAACAATCGCTTACAGTGTGTCTGTTGCCGCTCCAACGATCACCATAACGCCGGCAACGCTCGCCGCTGCAACAGCGGGAGCTCCCTATAGCAAGACGCTGACGGCTTCGGGAGGTGTGGGTCCCTATGCGTTCTCATTGGCGACGGGCGGCTTGCCGCCGGGTGTATCGCTGTCGTCCGCCGGCGCGGTCTCAGGCACACCGACGACGGCCGGAAACTACAACTTCACAGTCCGTGCGACCGACAGCCTCTCGTTTTCAGGAACAGTTGCCTACAGTATTACGGTCGGGGCTCCGACCATCACGATCACGCCCGCAACGGTTGCCGCTGCAACTGCGGGGACTGCCTATAGCGAGACGCTGACGGCTTCGGGAGGTGTTGGTCCCTATACATTTTCGCTGGTGACGGGCGGTTTGCCTCCAGGTGTGGCGTTGTCGTCCACCGGAACTCTCTCCGGCACGCCGACGACGGCCGGCAACTACAACTTCACCGTCCGCGCGACCGACAGCCTGTCATTTTCCGGAACCGTAGCTTACAGCGTCACCGTCGGTGCTCCGACGATCACGATCGGCCCGTCGTCGCTGTCTTCCGGCGCGGTGGCGATTGCGTATAGCCAGCCGTTGACGGCATCAGGCGGCGTCGGCCCCTATGGTTATTCGGTATCGTCTGGCTCATTGCCGGCCGGATTGTCGCTCAACACGTCGACCGGTGCTATCTCGGGCACGCCGACGGCAGGCGGTACCTTCAATTTCACGGTCCTCGCCACGGACAGCCTGTCGTTCACCGGTTCCAGGGCCTATAGTCTCACTATCGGCGCCCCGACGATTGCGATCGCGCCGGCGACACCGACGCTGCCGGCAGCAACGGTTGCCACAGCCTATAGCGAGACGATCACCGCCTCGGGCGGCACGTCTCCCTACAGCTATGCGGTGACGGCGGGTGCGCTTCCTGCCGGGCTTTCGCTGTCATCGGCTGGTGTTGTCTCCGGCACGCCGACGGCATCGGGTTCGTTCTCCTTCACCATCACCGCAACCGACAGCTCGACGGGCACCGGCGCACCCTTTACCGCCTCGCATGCCTATACGTTGTCGACCAATATCCAGGCTCCGATTGCCGGTGCGGTGACGGCGACGGTTGCGGCGAATTCCTCGGCCAATCCGATCACGCTGAGCCTGTCAGGCGGTGCGGCCGCATCGGTCGCCATCGCCTCGAACCCGGCGCATGGTACGGCGATCGTGTCCGGCACGTCGGTCAGCTATACGCCCGCTCCAGGCTATTCCGGTCCGGACGGCTTTGCCTATACGGCGACCAACGCCACGGGCACATCCGCGCCGGCGACCGTGTCGCTGACCGTCACTGCCCCGACACTTGCCTTCTCGCCGGCCGCCGGCGCATTGCCGGCCGGCCAGATGAATGCCGCCTATAGCCAGACGGTGACCGCTTCGGGCGGAACCGGCCCCTATGGCTATGCCGCGACCGGCACCCTGCCGGCTGGCCTGACGCTCAACCATGCGACCGGCGCGATCACCGGCACGCCGACCTCGGCTGGCAGCTACAGCTTCTCGATCAACGCCACCGATGCCAACAATGCGATGACGTCGGCCGCCTATACGCTGGCCATCTCACCGCCGCCGACCAGCTTTGTGTTCACGCCACCGGGCGGGGCGCTGACGCAGGCCATGGCGGGCGAGGCCTATAGCCAGCAGATCTCGGCAACGGGCGGTACGGCTGCGAAGATCTACAGCCTTGCCTCCGGCAGCCTGCCGGACGGCATGGTGCTGAACATCTCGACAGGTCAGCTCAACGGTCCGCTCGCCGCCGGCAGCCAAGGCGATTACAGCTTCGCCATCCAGGTGCGTGACGGCAATGGCGCAACGGCAACGGCAGCCTATACGCTGAAAGTGACAAGCCGCGCCGTCGTTGCTGACGACATGACCATCAATGTTCCGGCCGGCTCGACGCCTCCGGACGTTTACCTGAACCGCGGTGCGACCGGCGGCCCGTTCACCTCGGCCGGCCTGACCTTCGTCGAGCCTGCCAATGCCGGCACCGCGACGATCATCCAGGGGCAGCTGGCTGCCGCTGGCCCCATGACCGCTCCGGTCGGCTGGTATCTACACTACGTGCCGAACCCGGCCTATTCCGGCCAGGTCCGCGTCGGCTACGAGCTTGTCAGTGCGCTTGGAACATCCAACACGGCGACGATCACCTACAATATCAGCTATGATGCCGGCAAGGTTGCCGAGGATATCGACAGTCTCGTGCGCGGCTTCGTGCAGTCGCGGCAGAACATGATCGCCAACACGATCCAGGTTCCCGGCCTGCTGCAACGCCGGCAGATGGAGAAGGCGACCGATCCGATCACCGCACGCATGATGCCGTCGGACGAGGGCATGACGCTCGGCTTCTCCACCAGCCTGTCGCAGATGCGGGCGGCAGGCGGCGACCCGGAGGCGGCCTCGGCACCGTTCAACGTCTGGATCGACGGCGCCTTCCTTGCCCATAGCGACAAGGGCAAGAACGACAGCACCAGCAAGTGGGGCAGTTTTGCCATGATAAGCATGGGGGCGGACTACCTGCTCTCCGACAGGGCGCTGATCGGCATTTCGTTCCACTATGACCGGATGACGGATCCGACGGATCAGGATGCGGAACTGTCGGGCAATGGCTGGCTTGCCGGCCCCTATGCCTCGCTCGAGCTTGGCAAGGGCGTGTTCTGGAACGGCAGCCTGCGCTATGGTGGCTCGAACAACACGATCAATACCCAGTTCTGGGACGGCAGCTTCAAGACGACGCGCTGGATGGCGGATACGTCGATCGAGGGGCAATGGAACCTCGACGAGGAAACGACGCTGTCGCCGAAGCTGCGGATGATCTACTTCTCGGAGACGGTCAACAACTACACGGTCAAGAACGGCGCGGGCGATGCGATCACGATTGACGGCTTCGACGCGGAACAGTTCCGCGTCAGCCTCGGCGCCGAGATCGCCCGGTCGTTCCAGCTGGAGAACGGTGCGAAGGTGACGCCGAAGCTCGGTGTGACCGGCGGCTTCTCCGGGCTCGATGGCTCCGGCGCCTTTGGTGCGGTCACTGCAGGGCTGACCATGCAAACCATGAACTTCTGGATGCTTGATGCCAGCATGCTCCTTAACATCGAGGGCGATGGACAGAAATCCGTCGGAGGAAAAATCGCCGCGGCCAGGAAATTCTGACACCAAATGCGGCAAAACCCTCCCTAACAAGTGTCCCAAATTGATACCTGAGATAGTCCTGTTTTTCTCTTGCTTTTATCGCTTAGATTGAGTGATGATGTCCTTCAATATCGCTGCAATATTGAGGGTAAGGTATGTCGGAAGTCTTTCTCGGCCAGATCATGCTTGCAGGTTTTCAGTTTGCCCCGAGGGGATTTGCACTTTGCAATGGCCAGCTTCTGGCCATAAACCAAAACCAAGCGCTATTCTCACTCCTGGGTACTTATTACGGCGGAGACGGGATCAGGACGTTCGGCCTGCCCAACATGCAGGGGCGAACCCCCGTCGGGTTCGGGTCATCGGTTGATGGCTCCTGGCAGCCCTCACCGTATAACATTGGTGATCCTGGCGGAGTTGAAAACGTCACGTTGCTCCCGCAGCAATTGCCTCAGCACAGCCATCTTGCCACTGGAACAACGAATAGCGGAACGGCGCGCAACCCGGCCAATGCGCTTTATGGCACGAACACCACGAATATCTATGGTGCGTCGGCCGGTGCACAAGTTGTGATGTCAAGCGACACGGTTTCTCCAGCGGGCGGCAATCAGCCGCATGCCAATGTGCAGCCCTATGACGTCATCAATTTTTGTATCGCCCTGCAAGGCGCCTTTCCGTCGCGCAACTAACCATTTCCAACCAATCCAGTGCTTGGAGGATCCAGGATGAGTACTCCCTATGTCGGAGAAATTCGGCTGTTCAGCTTTTCCCGAGTGCCGACCGGATGGTTGCCATGCAACAATTCACTGCAGCGAATTACCGACTATCAGCTACTATACACACTGATTGGGACGACTTATGGCGGCGACGGGCAGACAACGTTTGCGACGCCCAATCTTGCCGGCCGCGTCCCGGTACATCAAGGTACGGGACTTGGCCTGTCGACCTATGTGATCGGTCAGCTGGGTGGTAGCGAGGCCGTAACGCTGCAGCAAACCCAAATGCCAGCTCACACCCATCCTTATCTTGCCACATCCGGGCTGGCGAACGCCACGGTAGTCGGATCTTCGGTGGAGCTCGGAGCCATTACGGGCGATACGATGTACGCGACCGATATAAGCGGAGCAACCGCTATCAAAACCTCACCTTTAGCGTCCCAGCAGAGTGGTTCCTTTGGCGCGCACGACAACACGATGCCGACGTTGACGGTGCAATATTGCATTGCATACGACGGCATTTTTCCCACGCAGAGCTGAACCACCTCCCTTGTAAGGACACTGCTATGACACAGCCATTCCTCGGCGAGATCCAATTGTTCGGCTTCAACTTTCCTCCATCGGGTTGGGCATTCTGCAATGGCGCTACGCTGCCGATACGGCAAAACACGGCGCTTTTTTCTCTGATCGGCATCCAGTATGGGGGCGACGGAACAAACACCTTCCAGCTTCCCAATTTTGCCAACCGCGCCGGCTGCAACCAGGGACAAGGACCGGGCCTGAGCTCGCGCCAAATCGGCGAGCCTTTCGGGACCAACGGTATAACTTTGACTCAGTCGGAGATGCCCGCGCACTCGCATTCACTGACTATTTATAATCAAGGCACGCCTACAAAGCGTGCCTCCTCTCCGAGCAGTGGCAACTCGCTTAGCACACCGACAGCGAGCAATCCTTTCTTATCCGGCTCACAGCCGAACGCACAATTCGCACCGAATGTCATCGGCATTGCCGGCGCCAACCAACCGCATGAAAATCGCCAACCGTATCTGGCAGTCAACTTCAGCATCGCGCTGAACGGTGCTTTTCCATCCTTTGGGTAACGATCATGGCAGCCTCAGGCCAACTGCCGGCGTTTCCGGCACGTTCGTCAAATGATCCGCTAGCCTTTGCAACATGCTCGTCGCGACCGGCGATCATGGAGGATGTTGCGTTCTTGCGCCGTCTTTATCGCTCGTTCCGCGCCGACGAACTGGCGCCGGTGCCATGGCCGCCCGAGGACAAGCAAGCTTTTTTGGACGAACAGTTCAATCTTCAACACCGCTACTATATCGCGGCGTTCCCGCTTACAGACTTTCTGATCATCGAGAAGGAAGGCGCGAGCATCGGCCGGCTTTACATCGATCGCAGTGCGGAAACCTGGCACATTATCGATATCGGCCTAATGCCTGAATGGCGCAACCGGGGAATTGGGCAATCGATCCTGATTGGCATAAAAGCCGCAGCGCCAGTCGCGGGTGATACGCCCCAAATCATGCTGCATGTCGACAAAGTCAACGCGGCCGCGCACAAACTCTACCGAGCTTCGGGATTCGAAGTGACTGGTGAGAGCGGAACTCACTTGCGGATGCAATGGTCATCGGGCCACGTCGCCCGAAACTGTCAATGAGCGGCCCTGTTTCAATTGAAGATGGCTTGGTAGATGATGCCGTGCTTGTCTCTCGCCACTGGGACAAGAAAGATATCAAGAATGCCAAGTGTGGCGTTCTTCAGCCTGTAGATCTGTTGTGGCAGGACAACCATCGAGGCACTGCGGAATAGCAGCGCGAATGGAGCTCTGGTCATGCCTGCAAAACCGCTCTCCGGCAACGGGCGCGCCTCTGTCAGGGTGAAAACAACGCGCCCTGTTCCCACATCGATATCGAACCCCTCGCCAACGCATCGGGCGAAATGATCCAGCGTTACAATCCCCATCCTGACCGCCTAGTAGCCGTTGACCGCCGAAACTTATCTATTCGAACTTTATCAAGAGTTTGGGGGGAAACAAGCGATGTTCAGCAGTATTAATCCGCAGCCTCGCTTTGAAGATCACTGTTGATTGTTATGCGAGTTTGACCCACCTTTTTTCATTTTGGACGGATCCGCTCGCACTGCAAAAACGTTTTCGATCAACACCATAAATGCAATTTGGTGGTACAACGCGAAATGAAAAATTGGCGCAACTCTGGCTGGAACTCAACAGCCTGAGCATTATTAATAGCCTAAAAGGCGTCCTGCACCCTTCGACGGGGCGTCACACGTTAAGGCAAAGATATTTTACCTCGACATAATCCTCGATGCCGTATTTTGAACCTTCGCGGCCTTGACCGGACTGCTTGATGCCGCCGAACGGGGCGACTTCAGTGGAGATCAGACCGGTATTGATACCGACCATGCCGTATTCTAACGCTTCTGCGACACGGAAGATCTTCGACATGTCCTTGGCGTAGAAGTAGGACGCCAGACCGAACTCGGTGTTGTTGGCCATTTCGATAACGTCTTCTTCTGTATCGAACTTGAAGAGCGGCGCCACCGGACCGAAGGTCTCCTCGCGCGCGACCTTCATCTCCGTGGTGACGCCGGTCAGGATAGTCGGTTGGAAAAACAGACCGCCCTTGGCGTCCGGCTTGCCGCCAACAGCAACCTTGGCGCCCTTTCCAAGCGCGTCAGCGATATGTTCAGTGACCTTTGCCACGGCGTCCTCCGTGATCATGGGGCCCGCGCTCACACCAGGCTCGAAACCATCGCCGACCTTCATGACACCGACCTTAGCGGCAAGTTTTTCGACAAACGCGTCATAGACGCCAGATTGGACATAGAGGCGGTTAGCGCACACGCAAGTCTGGCCGTTGTTCCGATATTTCGAGATCATCGCGCCTTCGACCGCCGCATCGAGATCGGCGTCCTCGAAGACAATGAAGGGCGCGTTCCCACCGAGCTCGAGACCGAGCTTCATGATCTGCTCTGCGCCTTGGCGCATCAAGATTTTCCCGACCCCGGTCGAGCCGGTGAACGTGAGCTTGCGGACCTTCTCGTTCTCGGTGAACTCCTTGCCGACTGACGACGAATCCTTCGAAAGGATGATGTTGAAAATACCACCCGGGACACCCGCCCGCTCGGCAAGAAGCGCGAACGATAGCGCCGAAAGAGGCGTCTCGGCAGCGGGTTTGGAGACCATGGCGCAGCCCGCAGCCACGGCCGGTGCAAATTTGCGTGCCAGCATGGCATTTGGGAAATTCCACGGCGTTATTGCCGCCACGACCCCCACTGGCTGCTTGATGACAACAATGCGCTTGTCCGGCTGGTGACCGGGAATGGTGTCGCCGTAAACTCTCTTGGCCTCCTCGCCGAACCATTCGACATAAGATGCTCCGTAGAGCACTTCGCTTTTCGCTTCCGCTAGCGGCTTGCCCATTTCGGTCGTCAGGATCGCTGCGAGATCGTCTGCATTCGCGACGATCAGGTCATAGAGCTTGCGCAGTACAACAGCGCGCTCCTTGCCCGTCTTCTTGGCCCACTCCTTTTGGGCCTTGTGGGCCGCGTCAATGGCACGAGCCGCCTCCGCACGGTTCATATCCGGCAGCGTGGCAATCACCTCGCCACTCTCATGTTCGCCCTTACAAGATGCAGGAATAGAAAAATTGTCGCCCTGTCGTCAGGGCGTTTCGTTGCGTGTGGATGCATCCTGGGGAAA
>NZ_JBIVSO010000026.1:0-42464 GCF_044756305.1 Rhizobium sp. NPDC092011 | reverse complement strand
TCCCCAGGATGCATCCACACGCAACGAAACGCCCTGACGACAGGGCGACAATTTTTCTATTCCTGCATCTTGTAAGGGCGAACATGAGAGTGGGTCCTTAAGGCGGGTCGATCGAACGCGTCGCGCCGGAACCGCTTGAGCAGTCCGAGCACGCCGCATTGCCCGCCTCGCAAACAAGCACTCGGGCTTTTACGTCCCTAATCACTCGACGAGCGCTTTTCGGAGCTGGCGCCGATCGAGAACGACGATCGCAAGGCCGCTTGCAATGACGAGCAGAATGCCCGTCAGCGCCATCAGATTGGGCAAAGTGCCGAAAACGAAAATGCCGGCAATCAATGCCCAGAACGTGAAGAAATAGTAGAAGGGCGCGACATTGACCGTCGGGCCGAGCCGATAGGCCATGAAAAGAAGATAATGCCCGCCGAACAGGAAGAGCCCCGAGGCGGCCAGCAGCAGGAGATGGTGCGCGCCGGGAACGGTTGTCTCTTCGAATATAAGGTGCATCGCGATTGCGCCGGCAAGGACAAGTATGCAAGCGCCGAAGGCCACCATGATCCCAGGAACATGGCTGGGGACGCGTCGGCCGACAAGGTCGCGCAGCGCACCGAAGACCGCGTTGCCGATTGCAAGAAGCGCAAAGGAAGTCAGCGTGCCTCTTCCCGGTTGGGCGACCAGCACGGCTCCGGCAAAGCCTATACCAATCAGCACCATCGACAGGACACTCAGACGCTCACCAAACATCAAGGATGCCCCGATGAGGACGACGAGTGGCGTGATCTGCGTGAGTGCGACGACATTGGCAATCGGCATGTTCGCCAATGCAAGGACGTAACAGAGGACACAGAGCAGTTCGATCAGGTTTCGCGCCGTCACCCACCGGTCGAAGACAACGGGCATCTGGCCCCACTTCCCAAGGACACTCAGGAGCAACACGCCCCAGCTCGTCGCAAATATTCCGCGCAGAGACAACACTTCGTAAGGCGGGAGCCCTGCGGTTGCGAGCTTCATGAATGTGTCGCTGACGATATAGGAGCCTGTCGAGAGGACCATGAGAAGAGGACCACGATAGGAATGAGCCGCGCCGCGCATGTTAGGCCGATCTTTGTGACTGATTGTCTCGATGAGGACTTGCGCCCCCGCTTTGGAGACGCGCGGGAACAATGGTGTTTGCAGATGATTTGAACCGGCCAGATGGCTTCAATCGGAAAGGAAGGTCATGGCTGTCGACCGGTCACGGTCATCTACGCAGAGAGCCAGGTCGCTCACGACCTTCTCGACGGCGGCAGGTCGGTGCAGCTGCCTTCGGCGACTTCGGCCGCCATGCCGATGGTTTCCCCGAGGGTCGGGTGAGGATGGATTGTCCTGCCGATATCGACGGCATCGGCGCCGAGTTCGATGGCGAGACACACTTCCCCGATCATGTCGCCGGCGTTTGGACCGATGATCGCGCCGCCGACAATGCGGCCGGTCTCGCTGGAGAATACCAGCTTTGTCATCCCGTATTCGGCTCCGTTGGCGATCGCGCGGCCCGATGCAGCCCAAGGGAAACGTGCGACCTTGACCTTGATGCCGTTTTCTTTGGCGGAATCTTCCGTCATGCCCACCCAGGCGATTTCGGGGTCGAGATAGGCGACACTTGGAATGACGGCAGGTTCAAATGCTGCTTTGTGGCCCGCTGCGACTTCGGCGGCCACATGTCCCTCATGCACCGCCTTGTGGGCGAGCATCGGTTGACCGACGATGTCGCCGATCGCAAATATGTGGGGAACATTCGTCCGCATTTCCTGATCGACAGCGATGAAACCGCGTTCGCCACGAATGCCGGCTGCAGCAAGATTGAGACTGTCGCCGTTCGGGCGACGCCCTGCTGCCTGAAGGATCAGATCGTAGTCGCCTTCGGCTTGATCTGCATCGAACGCCGCGGTCAGAGATTCTTCGGAGACGCTGACAGACTGAAGCCGTGTCGCCAGCATGATGCGATCGAAGCGATGGGCGTTTCGTTTTTGCCAAATCGAGACGAGATCGCGATCGACGCCTGCAAGAAGCCCGTCCAATTGCTCGACGACGTCAATCTTTGCGCCCAGCGCGCTATAGACCGTCGCCATTTCGAGCCCGATGATGCCGCCGCCGATCACCAGCATCCGCGCCGGGATTGCCGCAAGCGCCAGTGCCCCTGTCGAATTGACGATGCGCGGGTCGCTGGGAAGAAAGGGAAGCGACACCGGCGAGGAACCGGCGGCGATGATGCAGGATTTGAAATCGACGCGTTGTTCGCTTCCGCCGGCTGAAACCAGCAGGTGGTGGGAGCCTGCAAACTGCGCCGTGCCGGTGATGCGCTCGACTTTGCGCATCTTCGCCATCTGCGCCAGTCCGTCGGTCAACTTGTGGATCGTTGCGTCCTTGAAGGCGCGCAGTTTGTCGATGTCGATCACCGGGGCGGGAAAGCTTACGCCGTGCGCGCCAAGTCTTTCTGCCTCTTCCTTGACGGCCGAAACGTGGAGCAGCGCCTTCGAGGGAATGCAACCGACATTCAGGCAAACGCCGCCCAGGGTCTGGTACCGCTCGATGAGCGCTACCCGCAAGCCGAGGTCGGCGGCGCGGAAGGCGGCAGAATAGCCACCCGGACCGCCGCCGATCACGACGAGGTCGTAGGCTCCCTCGACGGCGGTGACCGCCGCGCCAGTAGACGGTTGCGTGGCGACTTCGACCGACGCGAGTTGAGCGGCGATCGGTATCGACGCTTCGGATTGCGGCGATCCGGCCGGTACGAGCGTCGCCAGCAACGTGCCTTTTCCAACCTTGTCTCCGATTTTAATCTTGACGTCGCCTATGGTCCCGGCCGCGGGAGAAGGAATATCCATCGTCGCCTTGTCGGTCTCGACGGAGGCCACGGGCTGCTCAACGACAACGATATCGCCGGGTTTGACGAAGACCTCGGCAACCAGCACATCTTTAAAGTCACCAAGATCGGGGACGAGAATTTCCACTGTTGTCATGCGGGCTCTTTCGCAAAAAAAAGGACGTCGGGATGGACGATCAAAGGATGGCGCGGCGAAAATCACCGAGCAGGGCGGCCAGGTGCCCGAGGAACCGAGCAGCCGCGACACCGTCCACGACCCTGTGATCCCATGACAGGCTGACCGGCATGATCAGCCTTGGCTGGAAGGCCGTCCCGTCCCAGACCGGTTGCATCTGCGAACGCGCGGCGCCGAGAATGGCGACTTCCGGCGCGTTGATGATCGGCGTAAAGCCTGCACCGCCAATACCGCCCAGCGACGAGACGGAAAAGCAGCCACCCTCCATGTCGGTCGGCAGGAGTTTTCCTTGCCGCGCCTTTTCGGACAGTGCAGCCATCTCATTGGCAATCTCGACGAGGCCCTTGCGATCGCAATTGCGGATCACAGGCACCATCAAGCCTTTCGGCGTATCGACGGCAAATCCGACATGGACGTATTTTTTCTGGATCAGCGTGTCGCCTTCAAGCGAGGTGTTGAATCGCGGATAGGCAGCGAGCGTCAGGGCGGATGCCTTGATCAGGAAGGCGACCATCGTGAGCTTTATCGAGGGCTGGCGTTTTTCAGCGTTCAACGCCAGACGGAAGGTTTCGAGATCCGTGACATCGGCGTTATCGAAGTTCGTGACATGCGGAATGTTCAGCCAGTTGCGATGCAAGTTTGCACCGGAAATCTGTTGGATCCGCGACAACGGCACCCGATCGATTTCGCCATACTTGGCAAAATCGAACGAAGGCATTGCCGGAATGCCCGATCCTGACGATGCACCGGCGACGGGCGTGGTGCCGTTAGCGGCGAGCTTGTTCTTGACGAAGGTCTGCACATCTTCGCGCAGGATGCGCCCCTTGGGGCCAGAGGCAGGGATCTCCTTCAGATCGACGCCGAGCTCGCGGGCGAATGCGCGCACCGAGGGCGTGGCATGTGTCGAGGCAGTGGAAAGTGCCACCGGGACTGTGAGCTCCGATTTCGTGGCGGGCGTTTCGACCTTGGCCGGCGCGCTCGTCTTTTGCGGCTCCTCCAGCGGTTCGGCCTTCGCCGGCGAGGCTGGCGCGCTCGTCCCCTCGCTCGCCTCTATGGTCAGAACCGGAACGCCCTTGGAGACCTTCCTGCCCACCTCGACCAACAGGTCCACGACCGTGCCGGCCACAGGCGATGGTACTTCGATCGTGGCCTTGTCGGATTCCAAGACGATCAGGGGCTGATCAACGGTGACGGTGTCGCCGGGCTTGACCATGATCTCGACCACTGGAACGTCCTTGTAGTCGCCGATATCTGGTAACTCGATTGTCTGCTGAACGCCCATGGGCGCTTCCTCCTTCTTCGACACGTCGGGCCTGAGACACCTCTCAGGGTCTTGGCCGGATCGTTTGCCGAAATCTCAACGATTGTCGTCTAGCCGGTTGGCGCGCCTGGGCTCAGCGCAGCCACGGCGCGGCACGCCCGCTTGCGAGCCCGTATTTGTCGATCGCCTTCGAAACTTTCTTTCGGTCGAATTTTCCCTCCGCGGCGAGGGCCGAAAGGGCAGCAACGACGATGTGGTGGCGATCGACCTCGAAGAATGATCGCAGGGCTTGGCGGGTATCGCTTCGTCCAAACCCGTCCGTCCCGAGTGCGACAAACCGGGCCGCAACATAGGACGCGATGAGCTGCGGATAGGCGCGGACGTAGTCCGTCGCGGCGACGATCGGTGCCGACCCGGATAGAAGGCTTTCGACATGGCTTTTGCGCGTTGCCGCATTCTGTCCGAAGATTTGCTCCCGTTCGATCTCGCGAGCTTCGCGCGCCAGTTCGCTGAAACTCGTAACGCTGAAGACTTCGGCTTCGATGCCCCATTCGCTGTTCAGCAATTCGGCGGCGGCGACGACTTCCGGCAGGATTGCGCCTGAGCCGAGCAACCGGACGATCGCGATATCCTTGGGGCCGGCAAGGCGATACATGCCTTTGACGATCCCCTCCTCGATGCCGGCAGGCATTGAGGGTTGTGCGTAGCTCTCGTTCATCGCGGTGATGTAATAGAATTCGTCCTCGCCATCCTGGATCATCCGGCGTGCGCCATGATCAACAATCACGGCCATCTCGTAGGCATAGCCCGGATCGTATGCCCGGCAATTGGGGATCATCGCCGCCATGACGTGGCTGTTTCCATCCTGATGCTGCAGCCCCTCCCCGCCAAGCGTCGTACGGCCGGCCGTGGCGCCGATCAGGAAGCCTCGCGCTCTTTGATCGGCGGCAGCCCAAATCAGATCGCCTATCCGTTGGAAACCGAACATGGAATAGTAGATGTAGAAGGGCAGCATCGGATAACCGTGGACGCTGTATGCGGTGGCTGCCGCCACCCAGGAAGAAACCGCCCCCGCTTCGGTGATGCCTTCCTCCAAGAGCTGACCATCGACGGATTCCTTGTAGTACAGCATCGATCCGGCATCCTCCGGCTCGTAAAGCTGGCCGACCGGTGAGTAGATGCCGACCTGGCGGAACAGGTTGTCCATGCCGAAGGTACGCGCTTCGTCGGCGACGATCGGCACGATGCGAGGCCCGAAATCCTTGCTTTTCAGCAGATTGCTGAACAAGCGCACGACCGCGACCGTCGTCGACATGTCCTTGCCATCTGCCTTGACCGCAAAATCCGCGTAGCTCGCAAAGGCCGGAACCGAAATCGCTTCGGCAGACTGTTGCCGCTTCGGCAAATAGCCGCCGAGGGCGGCGCGCCGGTTTCGCAAATAGGTGAGCTCGGCCGAATCTGCGCTCGGGCGGAAGAATTCGAGCTTTTCGACCTGCTCGTTGGTCAGCGGGAGATTGAACTTGTCGCGGAACGCGAGCAAGGCATCGATATCAAGCTTTTTTGCCTGATGCGCGGTCATGCGGGATTCACCCGCCCCGCCCATGCCGTAGCCTTTCTTGGTCTTCGCGAGGATGACGGTCGGACGGCCCTTCGTCGCTTTGGCAGCGTTGAAGGCTGCGTAGAGCTTGCGGAAATCGTGGCCGCCGCGCTTCAGCTGATCGATATCCTTGTCCGACATATGGGCGACAAGCTTCCGTACCTCGGGGTCGCCATCGAAGAAATGGGCGAGATTATAGGCGCCGTCCTTGGCCCCAAGGGTCTGGTACTTGCCATCGACAGTCTCCGCAAAGCGCTTGAGGAGGTTATGGTTTTCGTCGCGCGCGAAAATCGGATCCCATTCGGAGCCCCAAAGGACCTTGATGACATTCCATCCGGCCCCTTTAAACAGGCTTTCCAGCTCTTGGATGACCTGGCCATTGCCGCGCACGGGGCCGTCGAGACGCTGCAGATTGCAATTGATGATGAAGGTCAGGTTGTCCAGCTTCTCGCGAGCGGCCAACGACAGGGCCGCGATCGATTCCGGCTCGTCCATTTCGCCGTCGCCGAACACGCCCCACACATGCTGGGGATCGGTATCTTGCAGCTTGCGGTCGCGCATGTAACGCATGAAGCGAGCCTGGTAGATGGCGCTGATCGGCCCGATGCCCATCGAACCCGTCGGAAACTGCCAGAAGTCGGGCATCAGCCAGGGGTGCGGGTAGGAGCAAAGCCCCTCGCCGGCGATTTCCTGGCGATAATGCGCGAGGTGATCTGCGCTCAAGCGCCCTTCGAGGAAGGCACGCGCATAGACGCCCGGCGCAGAGTGGGGCTGGAAGAACACGAGGTCGCCGCCGTGATCGTCACTCTTGGCGTGGAAGAAATGGTTGAAGCCGATCTCGAAAATTTCCGCCGCGGACGCGTAGCTGGCGACATGGCCGCCGAGCTCGCCATAGGCGCGGTTGGCGCGCACGACCATTGCCAATGCGTTCCAACGGATGATCGAGGTGATGCGCTCTTCCATGGCCAGATCACCTGGAAAGGGCGGCTGTTTGTCGAGTTCGATCGTGTTGCGGTATGGGGAGTAAGGAGGGCTTTCCTCGACGACACCGATCTCCTTCGCCCTGCGGTCGAGCGCATCCAACAGGAAGCGTGCACGGCGACCGCCTTCCGTCTTGGTGACGGATTCCAGCGACTGGAGCCAGTCCGAGGTCTCGGCCGGATCGGGATCACCGGCGGTCAGTGCATGTGCGTTCGTTTGACTGGAAATGGCATTCATCATCATTCCTCCTATTTAGAACACTTGTACCATAAACCAGTAAGCGTATTATGCCGGAAATGACCCGGAATACCGGGTGTCCGGCAGATCATGCGGCATTCGCTAAGATCTTCAGCATAGAATGGGGACGGAATGAAACTTGACGGCTTTGATCGCAAAATACTTGCGGAGCTCCAAAAATCGAGCAAGCTGACCAATGTCGAGCTCGCCTCGCGCGTTGGGCTGTCGCCTTCGCCTTGCCTTGCCCGCGTCAAGGCGCTCGAAAACGCCGGCATCGTCAAAGACTATGTGGCGCTTCTGGATTCCGAGAAGCTTGGCGGGACGGTCAGCGTCTTCATCCATGTCACACTGGAACGGCAGTCCGAGCCCGTCCTTGACGTGTTCGAGACGACCGTCAGCCGACTGCCTGAAGTGATGGAGTGCTATCTTATGTCAGGAGACGCGGACTATCTGTTGCGCGTCGTCGTACGTGACACCGTCGCGCTTAAGGATTTTATCCTCGATAAACTGACGCGCACCCCTGGTGTTGCAAATATCAGGTCAAGCTTCGCCTTGAAGCAGGTGAAATACAACACATCGCTCCCGATTGCCGAATTGTGGCCGGCAATCTCGCGATAGAGTTGACGTTCTGGGGCGGCCGGAGGCAATGCACGAGAAGGCCGCATTGGACGCGACAAGGACGTCAAATGCCGCCAGCGCGTGCTCGCTTCGGCGGACCATGGGGCTGTCGAGAGCCGATATCGATCGGCTCTCACACTGTCGGAAACGAGCGGTCAGGAAAGTGCCTGCCATCTGTATTCACCCTAAGTGTATTCATCTCGGTTGCGGCAGAAAAGCAAACGAGGATACCGTCCTGGTCAACGCCCTTGTGGTGCGAGGGCATAGGTTGCGATCAGGGCGCAGCCGATGGTGATTGCCCCCGAATAGATCGTTGCCGATATGCCGGTGGCATCCATCAGCAAGCCTCCGGCAAGGGATCCTGCCGCGACCGCGGCTTGGACCAAGCCAATGTAAAGGGCCGAACCGCTTTCCATCGATCTGGATGCGGCATCCAAAACCCAGGATTGGAGCAGCATTGGAATCGGTCCGTATGCGGCACCCCAGAGGCAGACCAGCGCAACTGCGGCGAATGGTTGGCCATGTGTCATCGGAAGAAGTCCGATGGCGACGAACATGAGGGCGATCGCAACGAGCAAAGGACGCCTGTACCCTCGATTGACGGCCCAGCCGCCAAGCAGGTTTCCAAAAAATCCTGCAATTCCCGAGCCGACCAGCACGATGGCGACGACATTCGGCTCAAGGCCGGATATTTGGACGAGCAGCGGGGTGACGTAGGTATAAGCCGCGAAATAGCCGAAGAAGACCAGAATGGCCACAGACAGGACGCTACGAGCCGCCCGATTGTTGAGGAGCGCCGGAAGGTCCGACCAGCGGATGCGAGATAGCGGCGGCAGTTTCGGCATGACAGCGAACAACAACAGCAGCAGGATGGCGGAGACCGCCGCAGAGACGCCGAATGAAAGTCGCCACCCAAAGGCATTCCCAAGGAAGGTCCCGAGCGGCACACCCGCAACGGAGCCAACGTAGATGCCCGCGAAGATGATCGAGGTTGCTTTTCCAGCCGAGGCGCGTTGAACCAGCCTCGGACCGAGGGCGGCGCCAATCGCCCAGAAGCCTCCCAGTCCCATGCCCAGGAAGAACCGTCCGGTGAGGACAATGACGAAATCGGAGGCGACCGCCGTCAGGAGGTTTGAAAGCAGAAGCAAGACGATCAATATGCAAAGAACAGTGCGCCGGTCCAATCTACCCGTGATGACCGTCAGAATCGGAGCCATGAAGGCTGCCGTCACACCGGGCATCGTGACCATTAACCCTGCTTTGCCCTCCGACACGCCGAGATCCGACGCCATTTCGGTCAGCAAACCGACCGGAAGGAATTCTGCCGTGACGAAGGCAAAAATCCCAAGTGCGACGGCAAAGACAGAGGTCCATGCAAGGGGCCCGTTTGAAATTTCTTCCTCGCGAACGGTCGCGCCATCCGCAATCTCGGCGTCGTAGGATGACAAGTATATTTCCTTTCATTGATCTGAAGGGGGAGGTCTTCGGACCGTGCCATCTGAGGCAAACGTCAAGAGATTGCTCCGAATGGAGCGGATGCCTCTCGGGTCGTTGATGAGCCAGGCTGTCGCCGGATCTGCATCGTCTAGCGATCGATGCGTCACGGCGACGGCGCGATGCGAATTGCTCATGCACCGCGCCTTGTTCGCAAGGCAGAACGAGCGGAAATCTTATCGATTGCGCAGGTCGGGCCGATTGCCGGCTAGGACAGCCGAAACCATGGGATCAAGCGTTCATACCGCCGTCCACGTTCAGACCCGTGCCGGTAATGTGCCTTGCGGCCGGGCTTGCGATGAATGCGACCGCCGCGGCAACATCCTTGTCCGTGCCATATCGGCCGAGGGCGATCTGAGCGCGCATGGCTTCGGCCCCCGGTGCATCCGGTGGGCTCATGTCGGTCTCGGTTGGGCCGGGGTGAATAAGATTGACGGTAATCCCCCTCGGCCCCAGTTCACGCGAGAGACCGCGGGTAAAGGACAGGAGCGCGGATTTCGACATTGAATAGACGGCGACCTGCTGGAACGCCACGCGCTCGGCGAGACACGAGCCGATCGTCACGATCCTGCCGCCCTCCTTAAGGTGTGGAATGGCGGCTTGCGAGGCGAGCACGACGGCGCGGATGTTGACCGCGAGGATCTTGTCGATGTGTTCGAGCTGCATCTCCTCGACCAGACCCATGAACAGCACGCCGGCGTTGTTGACCAGAATGTCCAATCCGCCCAGCAATGTGGCGGCTTCATCGACCGATCGCTTGACGTCGCCGGCGTCTGCGCTATCGGCTTTGATCGCAAAAGCACGCCGACCCTTAGCCTTGATCTTGCGAACCAGTTCGGCGGCAACCTCGGTCGAACTGACATAGGTGAAGGCGATGTCGGCGCCGCGTTCGGCAAGATCGAGGGCGATCGCCGCGCCAATGCCGCGGGCGGCCCCGGTGATCAGGGCGCGCTTGTTTAGAAATTCGGTCATCATGATCCTTTCACATAATAATCCCATGCGGACTGGGAGTGGTTCCGCTTGCCTGAAGGCAGGGATTTTTCCGCTCTGCTCAAAATGAGCAGGCGGTGCACTGTCTTGTGGTGTTCGGAGTATCTACGGACCTCACCGTGGCAACAGCCAACAGAGGATTGCCGCATCGGCATTCGGGTCTCGCCGTTGTTGTGGCTTGGCCGGCGCATGCGTCAGTCGTCACCTTGCCGAGCGATCGTCGGCCATCCAACCGGGCACTCCTCAAGACATTACCGCACCCGCCTCGCCATGCTCCGATCCGTTGAGTGAAATCATCTCGAAGGCTGCGTCGTTTCGATCCGGGATCGGAATAGGATGAATCGTTCGTGACGAATACGACATTCTTCCCTCGAAAACGGTCGCGCGTTTCCTAACGGATTGAAATGAGACATTGCGGTGGCAACCATGCCGAGGCTGGCGCCCGGCCAGGCGGCCCGGCGCGGCAACAGATCTTTGCATCTGATCTATAGTATGGATGGCTCAGTTTCTGAGGCGCGACAGACTGGGTCGGGCGCCAGCGCGGGACGGACAAGGATGGCGGATCTCCCTAAGCGATCCTTAAAACAGCAAAAGATGCATGCATGCGGGCTATTTCCTGTCCCAGGCAATCCTCAGCGTGCCGGCGTGCAGACAGCCGCGATCGGCCGCTAGCATCAAGCCCTACCGCCACTTGCCCCTGATCAGGTCATTTTTCTTCCAAAAGTATGTTCGGGCGCCGGAAAGGTGCGCGAACGCACATCGTCGGCGTAGTGTGCGGCCGCCTGTGCAATGTGTTCGGCGAGTTCGTCATACCTTTTGACGAAGCGGGGTTTGAAGTCATTGAACAAGCCGAGCATATCGTCCGAGACGAGTATCTGCCCGTCGCATGCCGACGACGCACCAATGCCGATCGTCGGAACCTTCAGCGTTCCGGTGATCTCGCGGGCCAGTGGCTCCACCGTTCCTTCAATGACAAGGCCGAAAGCGCCCGCGTCGGCGATCGCGTGGGCATCTTGACGTATCTTGGACGCCTCGACGTCGGAGTGACCGAGCGAGCGGTAACCGCCCGTCGCATGCACGAGCTGTGGCATCAGTCCCACATGGCCGAGAACCGGAATGCCGCGCTTCGACAGGAAGGAGACGGTTTCGGCCATTTCTTCGCCGCCCTCGAGCTTGACCGCATCACATCCCGTTTCCTGGAGGATTCGAACGGCATTGCGAAAGGCTAGTTCTTTCGCTTCCTGATAGGTGCCAAACGGCATATCGACTGTAACGCAGGCCCTGCTGGCGCCACGGACGACGGCCCGACCATGGGCGATCATGAGGTCGAGTGTCACGCTGGTGGTCGTTTCCATCCCGTAAAGCACCATGCCGAGCGAATCCCCGACCAACAGCAGGTCGCAATGCTCATCGAGCAGGCGCGCGATCGGGGTCGTATAGGCCGTCAGGCAGACGATCGGGCGCGAACCCTTCATGGCGCGAATGCCAGGGGGTGACAGCCGCTTGGTGGATGATGGTGTGCTCACGCTGCGGCCTCCGTGCTTCGCTTGGCCACCACGACACGGTTATCAAGGAGACGCGTGGTCCCGAACCGGACAAAGAGGGCAATGACGATCGGACGATCGATGGACGAGACAGGTTGAAGGGTCGCGGCGTCTCGCACCTCTATGACTTCCGGTTTTGCCAAGGGCTCACGACTGAGAAACGCCGCGAGCTTGCTTGAAAGATCATCGGCACCCGAAACGCCGGATGCCACGAGCCGCTCGGCCTCGTCGAGCGCCTGCGGCACGATGACAGCGGCCTTTCTTTCCAGCCCACTGAGATAAACGTTGCGCGATGAAAGAGCGAGACCGTCGCTGTCGCGCATCGTGGGCACGCGGGTGATCTCGACGGGGATTGCGAGATCGTCCACCATGCGTTCGATGATCACAACCTGCTGATAGTCCTTTTCGCCGAAATAGGCCCTGTCGGGTTGAACAATGTTGAGGATTTTGCAGACGACCGTTGCGACACTGGCAAAATGCCCGGGCCGGACCGAGCCTTCCAACAGCCCGCCAAGCAGGGGAACATCGACCACCGTCAGCATCGGGCGCGGATACATGTCCTCGACGGTCGGAGCAAACAGGATATCAACGCCAGCCTCTCTGAGCAGGGCGCCGTCGCGTTCGAGATCACGGGGATATTTCGTCAGATCCTCGTTGGGGCCAAATTGCAGAGGATTGACGAAAATCGAGGCAACGACGACGTCATTTGCGGCGCGCGCACGGGCCATCAGCTCCATATGCCCGGCATGCAGATAGCCCATTGTCGGGACCAAACCGACCGTGCGGCCCTCTCCCCTGAGGCCTGCAAGCGCGTGGCGTAGCGCTTCGATACTTGCATAAACCTTCATTCCGTCTCCTCCTCCGGTTTCGGGCCGACACAAAAACGGCAAGAGAAGAACGGCGTCAATCGGGCGCAAAACATAATATCGATTAGATAAGCTGCAAGTTCACAAGCTCTGCTTATCCGGGCCTTAGGCATGGGGATTGGAGCACAATGCCAGCTGCATGACCGGCCGCTCCATCGCCATGCGCATCGTCCCCTCATCCTCGTCTGGCTGCCGCCAGGTCTGACAGAGCTGCGCGGCTTCACACCTTCGCAGCCGATCTTCCTTCGATTCGAGAGACAGCGCCCGCATGCGCCGCGTCCATCGACGAGGGGGCAAGCAGACGCATGTCAGCCGTTCCTTTCGGACAAAGACACCTCAGATCGCGTCATAATGCTCGATTTGCGGGTCGGCGCCGACGGCCTCGTGTTGCGTTGCGAATCGATCATCGTTAACGCTGTCGATGAGCAGCGAATGAGGGATCCAGGGCCGTGTTTTTCGAACGGATGATCGTAACCAGGTACTTACGCATCATATGCGTGCTGGCCCTGGCATCCGTTGGTTTTGGCCATCAATTCAATCCGACGTTGCTCCTGCAGCAGCGGATCGATGCGGCAGCCGAATTCGCTCTGCCCGACGGCTCTATCCCGTCCCTTTGCGAAAACGACAAAAGTTCCGGCGGAAAGCAACCGGCAGGTTTTGCGCAAAGTTGCGAGGCCTGCAGGATTATCGCATCCGTCCTTTTGCCTCCGCCTTCGGATCAATGTGGTCGGCGGATTGCGTTCTCGCTGCAGCCTGCGTTGCTTGGCGCACATCCGACACCGCTCTATCCGTTCGTGCCTCCGAAATCGCAGCCGCGCGCGCCGCCGCGTTCGCTCCAATTGGTCTGATCCTTCGGGATAAAACCCACATTCAGGACCGGCGCCCTCCGCGCCAACAATCTTTCGGAACATTTTTATGATCGCGCCTTCTTTGCCGAGGGCCGCCGTTGATTACGCATGTCGAACGCTAAGGTCGTTCGCGCGGATCACGGTGCGCCTTTCTCTCATGCCGCTCTTTGCCACGCTGGCGGGGTGCAACCTGGTGGTGATGGCGCCATCGGGTGACGTCGCCGCACAGCAACGTGACCTGATTGTCATCTCCACAGTGCTGATGCTTCTGATCATCGTGCCGGTGATCATGCTGACCCTGTTGTTTGCGTTTCGTTATCGCAGTTCCAATACGTCCGCTCCCTATGATCCTGAATGGCATCATTCCACGCGACTGGAAATCATCGTTTGGTCGGCGCCGCTCGCCATCATTATCGCCCTCGGGACGATCACATGGATCAGCACGCATAAACTCGACCCATACCGCCAACTTGATCGGATCGACGCCGATCGAATGGTCATGGCGGATGTCAAGCCGCTTACGGTCGAAGTCGTGGCCATGGATTGGAAATGGTTGTTTGTCTATCCCGACCTCGGAATAGCGACCGTCAACGAGTTGGCTGCGCCCGTTGATGTTCCCATCAACTTCAAGATCACCGCCTCGACGGTCATGAACTCGTTTTACATCCCCGCTCTTGCCGGACAGATCTACGCGATGGCCGGCATGGAAACGAAGATGCACGCCGTCATCAACCACGTCGGCATCTACGACGGCTTTTCCGCAAACTACAGCGGGCCCGGGTTTTCCCAGATGCGCTTCAAGTTCCACGGAATGCAAAAGGATGACTTCGACCGTTGGGTCGCAAGAGTGCGAAACGACGGTGTCGCGTTGACGCGGCCTGCCTATCGCGATCTCGACCTTCCGAGCCAAAACGATCCCGTGCGCTACTACGCGAGGGTCGAAGACGGCCTCTACGATGCCATCCTGAACATGTGCACGGATCCATCGAAAATGTGTCTCAACGAAATGTACGATCTCGATGCCAGAGGTGGCGGCGGCATGGAGTCGGTCAACAACGTCTTCAGGCTCACCTACGATCGCGAGCGAACGTGGGGGGCAAATGGGCGCAGCTCGCTGCCGTTCGTCGTCGCGCGGTGCACGCCAACCGGTTCTGGTCCTGGCGGCAGCGAAGTGCTTCCGCCAGCAACGAAGCTCAGCTTCTAAGCCGTCCAGCCATCTATCAAGGTGCATACCATGATCAACAGGAAAACGTTCCTCTCCGTCGTTATCGGCTTTGCCGTGCTCGCGGGTGTGAGTGCTGCCGGCTATGTCTCGAAGATGCCGGCGAGCAAACAGGAGGCCGCATCGTCAGGTTTCGGGGCAAGCTTTCGCCTCATCGCTGACAACGGCCAACCGATTACCGAGGCTGCGTTGAAGGGACATCCGTCGCTCGTCTTTTTCGGGTTTACGCATTGCCCTGAAATCTGCCCGACAACGCTTTTTGAGATGTCTGGTTGGTTCAAGACGCTTGGGCCAGGCGCCAAGGACCTGCACGCCTTCTTCTTCTCGGTCGATCCGGAGCGGGACACGCCCGAGACAATGCGGACATATGTCTCCTCGTTCAGCGACAAGGTGACCGGCATAACCGGCGATCCGGCGGAGGTTCAACGCGTGATCAAGGGATGGCGGATCTACGCCAAGAAAGTTCCGACCGACGATGGTGATTATACAATGGACCATACGGCCTCGGTTCTGCTTGTCGATGCAAACGGCGATCTCAAAGGCACCATTGCCTATCAGGAGAGCGCGGATTCGGCGGTCGATAAAATCCGCCAGCTGCTCAAGTGACGAGAACCCATTCGTAGCTTTCTCAATTCGTGTCCTGCCAGGACGGCGTCTGTCCGTACCGGCGGCAAAAATCGGTGACGCAAGCCCGTCGCCACCATGGGGCCAATCCAATGTTTTCCAATCCTGACCTCCTCAAGTTCATCTTCGGCCGGTTGACCCTCGAATCGATCCCATATCACGAGCCTATCCTGGTCGTGACCTTCATCGGTGTCGTCATCGGTGCCATCGCGGTGCTCGGCGTCATCACCTATTTCAAGTTCTGGGGTCCGCTCTGGCGCGACTGGGTCACGAGCGTCGATCACAAGAAGATCGGCATCATGTACGTCATCCTCGCCATCATCATGCTCTTGCGCGGCTTCTCGGATGCGATCCTGATGCGCGTCCAGCAGGCGGTCGCCTTCAACGGCAATGAAGGCCCGTTGCCTCCACATCATTACGATCAGATCTTCACCGCCCACGGCGTCATTATGATCTTCTTCGTGGCGATGCCATTCGTCACCGGCCTCATGAACTTCGTGGTGCCGCTGCAGATCGGTGCCCGCGACGTCTCCTTCCCGTTCCTCAACAACTTCTCGTTCTGGATGACGACGGCAGGCGCGATCATCATCATGCTCTCGCTGTTCATCGGCGAATTCGCCAAGACCGGATGGCTGGCCTATCCGCCGCTTTCCGGCATCGCCTATAGCCCCGACGTCGGTGTCGATTATTACATCTGGGGCCTGCAGGTAGCGGGTATCGGAACGACGCTATCAGGCATCAACCTGATCGCCACCATCGTCAAGATGCGCGCTCCGGGCATGACCTTCATGAAGATGCCGGTCTTCACCTGGACCACGCTTTGCACCAACATCCTGATCGTCGCTTCCTTCCCGATCCTGACGGCAACGCTCGCGCTGCTGGCGCTCGACCGCTATGCCGGCACGAACTTCTTCACGAACGACCTCGGCGGCAATCCTATGATGTACGTCAACCTCATCTGGATCTGGGGTCACCCGGAAGTCTATATTCTTGCCATTCCGTCCTTCGGGGTGTTTTCCGAAGTGGTCGCGACTTTTTCACGCAAGCGCCTGTTCGGCTATGCGTCGATGGTCTACGCCACCTGCGTGATCATGATCCTGTCCTATCTCGTGTGGTTGCACCACTTCTTCACGATGGGTTCGGGTGCATCGGTCAACTCCTTCTTTGGCATCACCACGATGGTCATCTCGATCCCGACGGGAGCGAAGATCTTCAACTGGCTCTTCACCATGTATCGCGGCCGCATCCGCTACGACGTGCCGATGTTGTGGACGGTCGGCTTCATGGTGACCTTCGCCATCGGCGGCATGACCGGTGTCATGCTGGCGGTTCCGCCGGCCGACTTCGTGCTGCACAACTCGCTGTTCCTGATCGCCCACTTCCATAACGTGATCATCGGCGGCGTGCTGTTCGGCATGTTTGCGGGCGTCAACTACTGGTTCCCGAAGGCTTTCGGCTTCAGGCTCGATGCCTTCTGGGGCAGGATGAGCTTCTGGTTCTGGCAGATCGGCTTCTGGTTCGCCTTCATGCCGCTTTACGTGCTCGGCCTGATGGGCGTTACTCGCCGCATGAGCCAGTTCGACGATCCGTCGTTGCAGATCTGGTTCATCATCGCAGCCTTCGGCGTCTGCCTGATCGCACTCGGCATCGCCTCGTTCCTGATCCAGATCGTCGTCTCGTTCAGGAAGCGCGAGGAACTGCGCGACGACAGCGGCGATCCGTGGGATGGCCGTACGCTGGAATGGTCGACCTCTTCACCGCCGCCGGATTACAACTTCGCCTTCACGCCGGTCGTGCACGATCACGACAGCTGGTACGACATGAAGAAGCGCGGTTACGAACGTCCGCTCGGTGGTTTCAAGCCAATCCACATGCCGAAGAACACCGGCACCGGCGCGATCCTGTCGGCCTTTAGCATTACCCTCGCTTTCGGCCTGATCTGGTACATGTGGTGGCTGGCCGTTCTCTCCGCAGTCGCCATGCTGGTCGTCGCGATCGGCCATACGTTCAACTACAAGCGCGACTTCTACATTCCCGCCGACGAAGTCACCGAAACGGAAGGCAAGCGCACAAAGCTGCTTGCCGAGCAGGTATAAGAGACCATGAGCGATCATACTATCGACACGGCCGAAAAGCCTGAATTCTACCTCACGGAAGACCATCATCCGGAAAACAGCACCAATCTCGGCTTTTGGCTCTATCTGATGAGCGACTGCCTGATCTTTGCGGTGCTGTTTGCCACACACGCCGTGCTCGGCCGCAATTACGCGGCCGGCCCCTCTCCGGCCGATCTCTTCGATCTGCCGCTGGTGGCGATCAACACCTCGATGCTGCTGCTCTCCTCCATCACCTATGGCTTCGCCATGCTGCAGATGGAGCGTAATGCAAAGGCGGAAACGCTGTTCTGGCTGGCAATCACCGGCCTCTTCGGCGCAGCCTTCATCGGCCTTGAGCTCTATGAGTTCATCCACCTGATCCACGAGGGGGCAGGTCCGCAGCGCAGCGCCTTCCTGTCGTCCTTCTTCACTCTGGTCGGCACCCACGGTCTGCACGTCACCTTCGGCATCATCTGGCTGATCACGCTGATGGTGCAGGTGTCCATACATGGCCTGATCGAAGCCAACCGTCGCCGCCTGATGTGCCTTTCGATGTTCTGGCACTTCCTTGACGTCGTCTGGATCGGCGTCTTTTCCGTTGTTTATCTCATGGGAGTCGTTGGATGACCGCTCAAAGTCCTGTCAGAGAAGATGCGCATGCGGCTCATCACGCCCATAGCCACGGGCACCAGGCCGGTCACGGCACTTACAAGAGCTATATGACCGGCTTCGTCCTGTCGGTCATTTTGACGGCGATCCCCTTCGCATTGGTCATCGGGGACGTCTTCCACAGCAAACTTGCGACAGTCAGCCTGGTGCTGACCATGGGCGTCATCCAGATCGTCGTGCACATGATCTATTTCCTCCATATGAACTCGAAGTCCGAGGGCGGCTGGACAATGATGGCGTTGATCTTCACCATCGTCATCATCGCCATCGCGCTCGCCGGTTCCCTCTGGGTGATGTATCACCTGAATACCAATATGATGCCGACCATGACCCCCGCGATGATGAAAAACATACCTTAGAGGATCGGCAGATCTTCGGGGGCGAAACATGTTTCTTTGAAGGAAAAGGTCGTGAAAAAGCAAAGGCGCCTTTCGCCCTCCCGCATTATTGCATGTGTCGCCCTGTCGTTCTTGACGGTCGTCCTGGTCTGCCTCGGCGTCTGGCAAGTCGAAAGATTATCCTGGAAGCATGTGCTGATCGCCCGCGTCGATGCGCGGGTTCATTCCGCGCCGGTGGCGCCGCCGGCCCAGGCTCAATGGGAAACGCTCAGCGCCGAGGGCGATGAATATCGGCGCGTGACGATGAGCGGTCTGTTCGAGAATGACCGCGAGAGCCTCGTCTACGCTTCGACGGCGCTCGGGCCCGGCTACTGGGTGATGACGCCGCTGCGACTTGCCGACGACACCGCGATCATCGTCAATCGCGGTTTCGTGCCGCTCGACATGAAAAACCCGCTGACCCGTCAGCCCGGCCAGATTGGAGGCGCCACAAGCATCACCGGATTGATCCGCTTGAGCGAGCCCAAAGGTTCGCTGCTGCGCTCAAACGATCCCAGCACCGGTCGCTGGTATTCTCGTGACGTTGCGGCGATTGCCCAAAAGAACGGTGTTGAAAATGCCGCGCCATTCTTCGTCGATGCCGACGAAACGCCAAATCCGGGAGGATTGCCCGTCGGCGGACTGACGGTCATCGATTTTCCCAATAATCACCTGGTCTACGCCATCACCTGGTTTGTCCTCGCGTTGATGGCGGCCGGGCTGCTGGTCATAATGGTGCGGACGGCAAAAGCACGCCACGACGACGATCGCTTGGCGATCCCGTAGCGCTGCGACGCGTCCATTATCCGGTCGGGGGCGTGCTAGTGTTGTATGCGCAGAGCGCGTGTGTCGATGCCGAGCAGGAAACTGAGGTCAGCCCGCGAAACGATCAGGTCATGGATAGAATGCTGGCGCAATACGGAAAAGAACGATCCCAGAGCCTTTGTCAGCGCTGAGTTCAGGCTGCACCCCCCGATCAGCGGACAGTCCGATGGTTCGCTGTGTTCGAAACACTCCGCCATAAGGAATCCGTCCTCGGTCACGCTCACAACATCAAAGAGGTTGATGTTCTCAGCGGCGCGACCCAGGCGGATGCCGCCGTTTCGACCGCGCACGGTTTCGACGAGCCCGGCATTGGTAAGCGGCTTGAGCACCTTGAAGAGGAAGAGCACCGAGATCCCGTAAGCCTTGGCGATTTCCGGAACATGGCTCAGCCGTCCATTGTTTGCGGCGCAATACATCAAAACGCGAACTGCATAATTTGTTTGTTTCGTAAGCCTCATAAAAGACCTCCACATATTAGGATCGCGGCTCGATATACGAGTTTTGCGCTTTCCCAACAATCGTGCGCGGTTCAGCCGGAATTTTCGCTGTCGGCGCGAGTGAACGTAGAATCTATCAATTCAAACAGATACTTATGGCGCGCGGATGGGGTTGACGGCGCTTCAGTGGCGCGTTCTGAGGGAAAAATGTCTTTTGCGACATGGCGATCACGCGGCAAAACAGTGCCGCCGCTTGTTTGCGAGGCGCTGAAGTCGACGCCTTATGCAAAGGCGACTTCGGCCCGTGACCTGATACGGGTCTTGGATCTGCGCAAATCCGGCAATGCATCAAACTCGAGCAAAGCGGCTGCGATGTTCGCACGCGCCCTTCGTCAAACGTGGATATCATGAGTATTAGTCATTATCTCAAAACGATTGGTCGCGGCGCGCGCGGGGCCAGATCCCTTGCACGTGAGCAGGCGGAAGACCTATTTGCAAAAATCCTCGACGGTGAGGTGACCGACCTGGAGATCGGCGCGTTTTGCCTCGCCATGCGCATAAAGGGAGAGACGCCCGAGGAGATGGCCGGCTTTAACGATGCCGCGCGGTTGCGGCAGTCAGTTGTTGCGCCTGCGACGTCCGGGCAGGCAACAGTCATCCTGCCAAGTTACAACGGCGCAAGGAAGCTTCCCGTCCTGACGGCCCTGCTTGGACTGCTTCTTGCCGAAAAAGGCATTCGTGTCATCGTGCACGGATTGGATCACGATCCCGGACGAACGACCGTTGCGGAAACCTTTTCTGCGCTTGGACTTCCCCATCGCCGTCACGTGGACGACGTCTACGATGGTGTCAATTTCCTTCCGATCGATGTCTTTGCGCCGCAGCTTTCCAAGCTCCTGAACGTGCGCAAGACCGTCGGACTGAGGAACTCGGCGCATAGCCTGGTGAAAATCTTAAATCCCGTGGCCGGCAGAGCGCTGGTCATCGGCAGCTATACGCATTCGGCTTATGCCGAGATCATGGCCGAGACCTATCGATTGATCGGTGCCGATGCAATGCTGCTGCGGGGCATCGAAGGCGAATCGGTGGCCGACGCGAGAAAAATCCAACAGATCGACGTGTTTGTTGAAGGGGTTCAAACGCAGTTGCAAGAAGCGGAGAAATCACTCCTGGCGGTCGGGCCGGATTGGCCAACTGATGTCTCTGCAAAGGCCACAGCTGAGTATATAGCCGACGTCATCGAGCACCGCAGGCAGGTGCCTGAGCCGATCGCAAGGCAGGTCGCGCACATAGAAGACACGCTCCGTGCCATGATGAGCACCGATCAGCGAGCCACCTGAGACAGGCGCGTGCGAAGAGGCCCCAAGTTTGCTTGAATGGCACTGGGGCCGATCTGATCGCATACCTCGAGAGCAGATATCACGATGGCACGCATTTCAATCGTACCAGACCTTACGGCATCAGATCGGGTCGCCTGAAACCGGCTCTGCCGCCATGCGACGCAGGCTTTGCGGCGGATGTCCGTAGATACGCACAAAGGCCCGTCTCATTCTTTCTGGATCGGTGAAGCCGACATGGCGAGCAATCACCTCGATCGGCTCCACGCCGCGCTCGACGCGCGCACGCGCGACCTCAGCGCGCAGACGTTCCACGGCCTTGGCCGGCGTCTCCCCGGTTTCGGCCAAAAATGAACGCCCGAACTGCCGCGGGCTGAGATGAGCGACGTCGGCAAGGCGTTCGGTCGAGAGCGTCTCCGTCAGATGCTCACGAATGTAGGTGAGCACAGTCCTGATACGATCGGACGCCGGTTCCATATCGAGCATTGCGGAGAATTGCGATTGTCCGCCCGGGCGTCGATGATAGACGACCAGTATCTGCGCGACCGCTTTTGACACCTCGGCGCCAAGGTCTTCTTCAATCATCGCTAAAGCAAGGTCAATACCCGCCGTGACACCTGCCGATGTCCAGATGTCGCCGTCTTTTGTGAAGATGCGATCTCCATCGACCTTGATACGCGGGAAGGTGCGCTGGAACTGGCCAACATATTTCCAATGGGTTGTGGCACGGCGCCCATTCAACACGCCAGCGGCAGCCAAGAGAAAGGAACCGGTGCAGACGCTCGCAATGCGCCGCGCTTTGCCGAGGCTTTTACTGAAGGTGCCGTCAATCGCAAACCCCAGGTTCGCAGGATTGGTCAGCACGTCTCCCCCTGTAAAGAGGATCGTATCGTAGGGTTCCGACCGGATCGCTTCGGTCGCAACCGCCAACCCCGACGAACTGACGACAAGGCCCCCGTCCCGTGAGACGATGTGGAGCCTGTATGGGCCGCAGCCACGCTGTCTGCCGGCGCATTCGAATGCCGCCAACGGCCCGCTCAGATCCTGAATTTGAAATTGCGGGTAGACGACAAAGGCGACATCGCGCGTGACGATCGGGGTTTCGTCTTCGATCTTGGCTAGCATGTTCATGTCGGATCCTTCAAAGCCCGGGACTGCTCAAACGCTGCGGCGATTGGCCTTCATCTCTAGCACCTGTTTTCCAGTTCTGCATCTGACTGCGACCAAAAATGAGGGAAGTGCGTCATTTTTCCACACGACGGCGTGGTGTAGAGAGAACGAGACGATAAACCATTCGGTCGATAGCGCTGATCTCTGCAGCGATGGCGGTGGCCTGACGCGCTCTTTTGCGGCGGTCAGGCCCAGCGGATCGCAATAAGAGAACATGCCGATATCGGCTCTGAAGGCGTCGGTCGTCGCTTCTGACGGCCGGGGCTCGCGCTTGTCGTCCCGGAAACTCAGACAGGATCTTGGCTGATGACATCAGTGGATATTGCCGAGGAATTCGCACAGGTTCGCAGGATGCGGATGGCCTCCGTGATCGAGGGGATAACCCTCGTCGCCCTCCTTTTCATCGCGGTACCCTTGAAGCACCTCCTTGGGTTCTCGACCGCCGTGGCGGTCATGGGCCCGGTCCACGGTGTTGCCTTTGTCTATTATGCCTGGACCCTGATCCAGACGGTCTCCGGGGGCGATTTTCGTGGCCCGGAGATCGCGAGAATGATCGTCGCCGCCTTCATCCCTTTCGGCGGCTTTTACAACGATCGCATGCTGGCAAGACGCCAGGCAACGCGACAATCCTCAATCTAGGGAAATCTGATGGATTACCTCTGGCTAAAAGCCATCCATATCGCAGCCGTGATCACATGGGTCGGCGGCATGTTGACCGTTGCGGTGACGACGAGCGCCTTCAGCGCGGTAGCGCAAGGCCAGACCGAGACGGGCCGAGCTGCGTTCTTCGCACGGGTCCGGCGCTGGGACCGAAGAATCACGACACCGGCAATGCTCACGGTCTGGGCCTTCGGACTGGCGCTGGCGGTGACCGGCCAATGGTTTTCACAGCCGTGGCTCAGCGTGAAAATCGCTCTTGTGTTGGTGCTGTCCGCGCTTCACGGCGTGCTCTCGGGTGGGCTCAGGCGCCTTGCCCTCGGGCAACAACCTCGCGGTGTCGCCACAATCCGGTTTGCTGCTGCCGGCATCATCTGCATCGTGGTCATCGTCGTCACACTCGTCGTCCTCAAGCCGTTCTGATCGCTGGCGCTGCCGTCTTCTCTTTGGGCAGTGAGCCACGTGCGTCCTCGCAATCTTGCACGATCGGAAAATCGGCCATCCGACTGCGCAATCCTCCGTCGGAGCCGCAGCCCAGGCAAAGGCAGGCTCTGACGTTCTCATTCCGCCGGATGTCACGTGAAAATGGCCGATGTCTGCTTCGTCTCCGGAGTATGGCAAGGCAAGCCCGTTCTCCGGACATGTCCGGATTTGAGGGGAGAATGTCGTTTACCAGTTTTTCCGGCATCGATATTCCTGCCCTTGGACCGTCGCTGCTGAGGCGACCCGCGCCACGACGGGCCGGGATTCCGGTAGGTCCAAAAGACCAGAAAGACGAGGCATTCCATTTTGGTGTCAGAAAACGGCGATAAGAAGGGGATCGAAAGCCTCTCCGAAGAGGTCGCCGGTCGGATGGAAGACCATCAGCCGACTGCCTTGTTCGATCGCCACGCCGACCCTTCTCTTCCCGCACTCATGAGGATGCAGGCGTTCATGATGGCGGGAATAGCCTTGCTGTTCCTGTGCATCACGATTGCGATCGGAATTGTGCTTCCGACGGTTCGAGCATGGCTGCAATGATTGCTAGGGCGTCGGATGCGTCCAGGACGTCACGCGTTGATGCCGATCTCAAGCTCGTCGGATTGATACTGCTTGCCGGAGCGCTCGAGGCGATCCTGGTGGAACGCTATCCAGGCTCGCTGCCGCTCTGGATGCCCTACGAATTTTCCTGGGGCGTTTTCCTGAGCTGTGCAATTGGCATCGTGCTCTATCTTCGCGGGCTTCGAAGGTTGCCCGTTGCCGTGAGCGCGAGTGGCTGGCGTAAGGCAGCTTTCCTGATTGGGGTCGGCCTGATTTACGCATCGATGCAGACATGGCTGGACTATGCGGCACAGCACATGTTCTTCATCCATCGGTTTCAACATCTCCTTCTCCACCACACCGGTCCCTTCCTCATCGCGCTCAGCAATCCTGGCGCCGCGATCTGGGAAGGCCTGCCGGAAAGGGTGCGCTGGAGGTTGCAGCACAGAGCACTCGTCAGGCTGATGGGCGTCCTGCAGCAGCCCGTCTTGGCATCGTTTCTTTTCGTCGCCTTGATCTATCTCTGGCCGATCCCATCGATCCACTTCTGGGCCATGCTCGATCCAACGCTCTACACCGTCATGAATTGGAGCGTGACGATCGACGGGATTTTGTTCTGGGCACTCATCCTCGATCCGCGGCCCAAGCCACTCGCACGGATCTCTTACGGGGGAAGGCTCATCGCCGTCATTGCCGTGATGTTCCCGCAAATGCTGCTGGGTGCGTGCGTGGTATTTGCGGAGCGGGACATTTACCCCGTCTACAATATCTGCGGACGCATCCTGCCGATCAGCGGTCTCGAGGATCAGACCTATGCCGGCCTGATCCTGTGGGTTCCGAGCACCATGATGAGCATTATCGGCGCGTTGCTGGTGTTGAATTTCATGCGGCTGAACGAAGGAACCGAGGTTCTGGCCAACAGGGGTCTCCAATGACAGTCATGCCAATCTGGAGCCGCCGCTCATTCTGCGCGCTCGTTATCGGCGCTCTAGCGAGCAGCTGCAAAGGCAATTCCAAGTGGCGCCTGGTCGATGTCGATCGGATGTATCCTGATCTCGATTTTCAAATGATCGACGTCAGGACGGGAAGACCTGTAAGGGCGCAGAACTATCGCGGCAAACTGGTCGTGCTGTTTTTCGGCTACACCTTCTGTCCGGAGATTTGTCCGACAACCCTGCTCACTCTCACCTCGGTCATGGAGAAGCAGACGGCGCTACAAGACGAGGTGAACGTCCTTTTCGTCTCCGTGGATCTCAAGCGAGACACGCAAACGGTGTTGAAACAGTATGTCGGGTCCTTCGCACCGAACGTGACCGGCCTGAGCGCGACAGACAATGAACTGGCCGCCTTGGCGCGGCGATACCGGGTTGCCTATACGGTTAACCCGGGCGCATCGGCGGATGATTATACGGTCGATCACACCGCAACTGTCTTCGTTTTTGACCGCGAAGGCCGCCTCCGCTTGCTCGCGCCCTATGGCACAAGCGATGAGGATTTTGGTCACGATCTTCAGTTGCTTGCTCAGAACGGCGGCCTCGGCTAGCACTGGCATTCACGTTGCCAGTGCCGAAGGCGGACCCGTTCTTCTGGCGCCTCATGGGCGACACTTCAAATGACAGTCCAGACAGAATAACCGGCAAATCCTCTTCACGGTTCAGAGTTGCGATGCACCGCCATCCACGACGAGCTCGGTTCCGACGACATAGGATGATTCATCGCTTGCGAGGTAAAGCGCCGCGTGGGCAATGTCCTCAGCCGAGCCCAAGCGGCCAACGGGTATGGACTTGGCGAGTTCGCTTTTCATGCTCGAGAGCTCCTCCGCCCGCATGCCCCATTTGCTTGTCAAAGGCGTGTCGATCGCGCCGGGGGCGATAGCGTTGAACCGGATTTTCCTGTCCAGAAACTCGAACGACCAGCTCCTGGCGAGCGACCGCAGCGAGGCCTTTGCAGCCGCCGTCAGGGAGATACCGTGCTTGCCCGTCTGGGCCACGAAGGACGTGTTCATGATGAACGATGCTCCGTCGCGCAGGTCCGGCAACACTGCCTGCAAGGTGACGACGGTCCCTTTGACGTTGATGTCCATGATGTCATCGTAGAGCCTGTCGTCGATGTCGTTGATGGGGGACGGAAATGCGTAGCCCGCATTCGCAAAGACCAGGTCCAGACCACCAAACCTTTCTTTAACCTGTCTGGCAACCGCACGCATGTCGTCGATTGATCGGACGTCGCCCTTGAGCACCAATGCCTCGTTGCCAAGTTCCGCGATGATCTGTCCGAACACCGTCTCGTTGCGTCCGGTGACCGCAACGCGCGCGCCCTCGGCGAGGAATAGCTTTGCGGTCGCCAAGCCGATGCCGCTAGTGCCGCCGGTGATCAAAGCCGTCTTGTTTGCAAGTCTCATGCTGCATTCCTTCCGAAGGCCAGGTGCCCACGACAACGTGGCTGGCGGTTTCTATTTTTGGACCTGGCTGGCGAGCGAAAGGAGGACATAGAGCTCCCAAAAGTCGTCGCCGAGACCGGGCCTGCTTCAAATGGATCGACGGCTCGGTTTGACGCAGGAATGCCGTCAGGGTGAGAAATATGCCGGAGATCCGAGAGGATGTGCGCCGTCGTCTCGCAGGTGAATCTAGGGTCGTTGCCCGGCCAGCGAGCTGCCGGCGCGAAGCGCTTTTTTCTCATCCAGGATCCAATATGCCGTCATGGCGACCGCGACGACGACGAGGGGCACGCAAATGAGATTGAGCTCCTTCCACCCCAGCCACTCGAGCAGCGGGCCGGCGGCAAGGGAGGTGAGCGCCGTCACAGCCGCGCGCAGCATCTCGGCAATGCCTTGGATTTTCGCGCGCTCGACCGGCAGGTAAGAACGCGCCAGCAAGGTGGTGCCACCAACGAACATGAAGTTCCATCCCACACCGAGCGACAGCAGCGCGACATAAAAAGCCGGAACCTGGAGTGAGCTGACCGCAATGGCCGGGCAGATTGCCGTCAGCACCATCCCGGCGATCAGGATTCGCGCCAAGCCAAATCGTCTTATCAGTGCACCGGCAAACAGCGAGGGTGCGTACATGCCGATGAGATGCCATTGGATCATTCCCGCGCCATCATCGATTGTATGGCCGGCGCCCACAGCCGCAAGCGGGGCAGCTGTCATTAGCAGCATCATGATGGCGCCGCCGATCACGTTGTTTGCAAGTGCCGCCCAGGAGATCGGCTGCATGAAGACGACGCCGACCGGCCGTGCGTGCCCTTCGAATTGCTCCACATGAGAAGTGTGCCTCTGATCCTTGAAGACAAGGGCGAACAGGAGCACGGACACGACACCGAGGGCGCAGACGAGCAGATATGATCCTGCAAACATCGCAGGCAATATATCCTTGGTCCAGGAGGCAAGGAGAGGCCCCAGGATAGCTGCCGCAACGCCGCCGGCCAATACGAAGGAGATCGCCTTGGCCTTGCCTTCCAGTGCAACAGCATCGGCTGCCGCAAGCCGATAGTAGCCCGCGAATGCCTGAAAGATGCCCACTCCCGCCGTGCCAAGACAAAATATCCAAAAGTCGGCATGCAGGACCGCCCAGACCGAAATCGCTCCTCCGCCTGCGCATGCGGCTGACCCGACAATGAAAGCCATCCGGCGTCCAAGTCGCTCGATCAGATAGGACGCAAGCAGGGTGACGATCGCTCCTGCTGCCGAGATGAGCGCAAAGGGCAGTGTCGCCAGCGCCTTGTCAGGTGCGAGTTGATAACCGGTCAGGCCGGTCAATGTCAGATCGACCGACACCGCAGCCGTAAAGAGCGCCTGGCCAGCGGCCAGCACGATCGTGTTTTGACTTGGCAAAGTGTAATTGCGGAAAAATGACATTGGATAGGTGCCTGCATGGTCTGAGCAAGGCGCTCAGCGAAGAATTGTTGTTTAGCATGCCTGCAGAGAGGGATTACATCGCGAGGCTCACGGTAAAAAGGACTTTTTTCCCTCGAATTCGGACAGCCTGCCTGTCTCTTCGTTCGGCTTGCCGACAGCTTCGGATCGTCTCATCGGCGATGATGAGCAAGGGCGCTGCGGCCCGTTCTGCCGGCAGCCATGCCGGCAATTGGCTGGTGCTTGCCTCAACGGATCGCGTGGTCTCAACGGGCACCCCTTGCCCACCCATCCGCGTTCGATATCGCCCGAGACATTGCTCCTTAACGACAAGAACCGATTGGCGCGACGCCTAGACCAGGCTCGCAACCGCGGTTTCGTGCCGTTTTTCGAGGGAACAATGTCCTTTCTGCCGCGGACAGTCCGATCTAGTTGAACGCCAGCGTAAAGCTCGCCGCGCCGGTCGGCTGAAGTATCGAAGATACCGTCGCGGCGCATGCTCCTCTTTTTAAAGTTCTGTCGCGCAGGGATCTATAAAATGCTGAAAATCATGAGCCGCGGTATCCTCGCAGTTTCGCTTCTTGCCGGCCCCGCTCTGGGCGCTGAATTCGAGGTCAAGATGCTTAACCGAGGCAGCGACGGTCAGTTCATGGTGTTCGAGCCGAGCGCCGTAAGGGCCAATGTCGGCGACACGATCAGGTTCGTGCCGGCCGATAAAGGTCACAATGCCGGCTCGATACCGGGCTTGGTGCCTAATGGCTTTGCGGGTGCGCAGGGCAAGATCAACGAGGAAATCCTTGTCAAACTCGATCAGTCAGGGGCCTATGTGTTCAGGTGCACGCCACACTTCAGCATGGGAATGGTCGCGGTTGTCGCCGTCGGCGGCACCCCGTCCAACCTCGACGTCATCAAGCAAGCCGATTTGCCGAAGAAAGCCAGAGAACGGGTCGATGCGGCTCTGACAGCGCTTGGGTTCTGACGAAGGCCAAGCCTGGTTGAATTCGCGCCTTTGACGCCTCGCGCGAAGCGCTGCGGCCTATCGGCGGCGTGCCCGGACGTGATGACGCGGGCCATGCAAGCAGGCGACCCGATGGCTATTTTCGAGGGAAAATCGTCTTTCGCTCCGCCAATAATCTCAACTACGTTCGTCAAGATTTCGAGATCAAACACGGAGGATGGTGACATGGTGACAAGATCGCCGAGAGAAATACGTGTCTTTCGCCTCAAAAACCGGGAGATGCGCGAGCGCGACATCGCCGCTGTTCTCGGAATATCCGAAGCCGCGGTTGTTGCAGCTGATGTCGGCATCAGCGCAACGCGGATCGATGCTAGCGCCGTCAAACTTTTGGAACGAGCGGCAGAACTCGGCGAGGTGATGGTCCTCTCGCGTAACGAAAGCGCCGTGCACGAGAAGATCGGGGTCTTCGAGAACATCACCATTGGCGAACGCAATGCGATCGTTCTCGGTGAGAATATTGACCTGCGCGTTTTTCCCTCGCATTGGGCATACGCCTTTGCCGTTTCGAAAGGCGATCCTGGTGCCGAACGCTACAGTCTCCAGTATTTCGACGCGAGCGGGACTGCGGTTCACAAGATCCATCTGCGGACCGCCTCGAATTTTTACGCCTATCAGCGCATCGTCGCCGAACTGATGTTGCCTGACCAATCACAGGAATTCGTGCCAATTCCCGTTGGCACCGAATCTCACGACCATGGCGACGTTGCCAGGGAGGAGTTGCGCGACAGCTGGGCCAAGCTTACGGACACGCATGAATTCTTCGGAATGTTACGGCGCCTCAAGATCAGTCGCCAGACGGCCATTCGCACGGTGGGCGATGACTATGCGACGAAACTCGACAATGCTGCAACCATCGAAATGCTGCGTGCCTGCGCCGCCTCAGCCCTGCCGATCATGTGTTTCGTGGCAAACGACGGGATTATCCAGATCCATTCCGGCGCCGTATTTAACGTCGAGGCGACCGGGTCCTGGATCAACATTTCCGATCCGACCTTCCATCTACACCTGCGCCACGACCATATCTGCGAGACCTGGGTCGTTCGCAAACCGACCAAGGAAGGTCACGTCACGTCGGTGGAGGTCTATGATGCGAATGGAAACATGGTCATCCAATTCTTCGGCAAGCGTAAGGAAGGGGTCGATGAACGCAAGGAATGGCGTGAGATTTCCGAGCGCTTGCCGCGCCATAGAAGTGCCGCCGCTTGAGGCGCTCTGACCGCTGAATTCGAGGCGCTGGTTCTCACATACAGCTGTTCCCTCCCTTCACGAGGAAGTCAGCAGCCTTCAACCGCGTGAGGTCGAGCCAATGGGAGTAACGTCCGGTGCCGCGCAACGTCGTTTGCGCAGCGGGCTCTCCAGCCAAATCGCCGAAGCGCTCCCATCTCAGTTGAAACGTCTCGATGAGGCAAGAATGAAAAGGTTTGCCGACTTGATCGCCAACAATATCAGCGTGCTCCTGTCCGCCTTCGAACTGAAACTCCCTGGGGGTATTGCCGAGAGAGATGCTTATGTCGAACGGGGCGGCGGTTGGCTGATTTCCTGGCGCCTTCTATCTGAGTGGCGGGAACTCGGCGCTAGCCTGGGATCTTTTTCGACTCAATCCGGCTGAGATGAAACTTCTTTCGAACGTGGCCGGAAAATCGGGAAGTCCCGCTTTTCCCGTTTGCGGCTGCCCAAGGCGCGACCGGAGGCTCGTATAAGGCTTGGCCGTCATCGGAAAGTTCCATAGAAAGATTTTGCAATCTTGGGTTGCCAGGAGACGGTATCTTGAGCCAAAGGATAAGCGATGACCTGTTCCACTTGACACTAACCGGAGTAGAGAATGCAACATTGGCTGGACAATCTAACTGACCTTGCAGCACTTCGAGGCGATGAAAATGTGCTAAAGGACGCTCTCACACATCTTGCTCAACAAGCAGGTTTCGGCGGTTATGCTTATCTTTACATGCGACCAGGTCATACGGTTGCCGCATCTAACTACCACCCGGAATGGCGGTCGCTCTATTTCAAAAGAAGATTTGAAGCCATTGATCCTGTTGTCAGCCGAGCCAAGTCTCTGAAGCGGGCTTTTGCATGGAGCGGAGAGCAAGAAAGGCAGCGACTTTCAAAGACAGAGCGGAAATTCTTTGACCTAGCGGCCGATTTTGGCATTCGATCAGGAATTACAATTCCCATTAAAGCCGCGAACGGGTCGACGTCGATGTTCACACTGGCATCCGATTTGACAACCCTCCGACTCGAGCGAGATATTAACCCGATCGCCGCCGCTGTCGGCCAGCTTCATATCCGCATGTCCTTGATGCCTCTGACACCGGACGAACAGCGTCCCGACTGGCTCGACCCCAGAGAGGCCGCCTACTTGAATTGGATTGCTGTCGGCAAAACCATGGAGGAAGCCGCAGACTTAGAGGGCGTCAAATACAATTCGGTAAAGAGCAAACTCGAAGAGACCCGGAAGCGCCTCGAAATTCACTCCATGCCACATCTCGTTGCGCTCGCTGTCCGCGCCGGGCTCATCTGAGGAGGTTTCAATTGACCGCTACTTTCGGAATGTAGCCCAGAATTCCGACCAGCGTGTTCAGCGAGCCCATTTGGGCATGCATCTCAATCATTGCCTCGATGTACTGGAGATGCTGCACTCCACCTGCAGATTTCCCTGTTTTGAACTCGTCCGGCAACGCCTGGAACAGTTGATCCGCCCTTTCAAGCAGCTGTCGGTGGAGCCTGACGGCATTGATGGTGAGAATTTCAACATCGGTCCGGTTAAGGCCACGCGTCAGTCCAATCACGGGGCGCAGTTCACATGTTTCTAACATCGGAGAATCTTCCGAAACCATCTGCCATCCAACCAAGGTATCGTCCGCGGTGCGCCCCCGCCAACGTTAATCTTCTGATCCCAAGCCGGGGGTTGGAAACTGTACTCAGACAGTCCTACGACCTTTAGCCGGAGCCTGGACATACGTCGCAGGCCCCCGGCCACAAGCCAGAGGATTCTGATGCTGCATCGGTCAGCATCAACCGCTGAGTAGGGGTTTCCACACCCCGGAGCAGCGCGTACTGCTCTACCCCTTCTTATAGAGGGCACATGTTGTTTTCGCTAGGGGAGCAGAGCGACAATTGCTTTGCAGATCTGCAGAAGAACGCCCTCAAGGTCTTGAACCGATGCCGGAAAGATCGACCCTAATGCCGGCATTGTTCGGATTGACTACTACAGCCTCGGTTGACGCCTCGACAGAGGTCGCGTCTGCTCCATCGCTCGGCTGGGGTTCTACTTCCTTGCGACCGGTTGGTGGAGCAAGCTTGATCTGACCGGAGTCGTCCGCGCGAAACACCGCTACCCCCTCGAAATACCCAGTCTGCCACGCGATGATCGCATCGTCGAACACCTGCGGCAGCACTTCCTCCGCGGTGGGATTGCCATACCATTTGGTGACGATCTGGTAGACCTTTGCGAACAGCGCGGTGCCCATGCGGATGTTCTCGCACGCATCGACAAGATCTGCCTTCAGCTGACCCGCCTCCAGGATACCAAGCCCGGCGGGATATTGCGTGATCCCGACGCGCACGATGTTACGGCCGAGATTGTCGCGGATCAGCCCCAGTGCCTCTTCCGGTGTCTTTGGTTTCGGCACGAGCACGACGCGGTTTCCTGAGCGAACCGTAATCGCGAGCGGGTCCTGCGAGCCCGCGCGTCCGATGAATTGCTCGACAGTGGCGGGTTTCAGGCCAGGATCGGCGCATTGTTGAACCAGGGCGGCATCGACCATCGTAAAAATCTCCTCAGGTGTTAAAGGCCATGATGACAGGCAGACCGAACAGCCTCGCCCAGGCGGTTACACTCGCCTTCTGGATCGCAACAATCGACGTGCCATCGGTCCACCAGCCGTTGCCCATGGCAACGATGATGTCGGGGGAATGCAGCATCGACTGGAGGACCGGCCAGAGGATAAGCTGCTCGTAGCAGATCAGGGGCGCGATCCTGGTCCCATCAACCTCAGCTACCGGATTGCCGAAGAAGTCGGCCCGCGCGCCACCGCCTTGGCCGGTCCATTGCAACCACGGTTGCCACATCGAGCCTGGAACCGGCATGCGCTCGCGATAGAGGATATTTGCTGCATCCGCCGAAATCGCTACCAGCACGTTGTCGTAGCCCTTGGGATCAACGACGGCTGCACCTGTGATGACGGTGAGACCGGAGCCCCGCAAACCTTCCCGCCAGACACGCGCGACGGTCGGCGTCCAGAAGCCGAGCGTGCTTTCGGGCAGCACCAGGACACGCATGTCCGGATGCCCCGCAAAGCTCCGGCGCACCGTTGCGATCAGGTCACGGTGATACGGAAGCGATGCGTCACGCCCAAGGTTTTGCCCTTCTTGAAGGTCGACGCCGTGCCAAGCATCAGGTAGATGCGGTCCCGTCCAAGTTGCGGCGGACCAGAGCCAGAATCCTCCAAGGATGATGGCGGCGGCCGGCCAAAGCCTCGTCGTCATGACGGTGAGGCCGGTCGCCATTGCGAACAGTCCCCACCATCCCAAACCGGGAAACAGGACCCCGGCAGCCGTTAGGGGGTGCGCCCAGCCGGTGATGCCGAAGGGCGGCAGCCCGCTCAGCACCATAGCGAGCAGATAACCTATCGCGGTGGCCGAATCCGTGCCCTTGGTCTGCCAGGCAAATTCACCAAGGGGCCTCATCCAGAGTGCAGCATGCACGCCAGCAAACGAAACCGAAGCCGTTACCCAGAGCAGATGGCCAGGCCAGAGATCGGCGCTATAGAAGTTGGCCACGCCCTGCGGCAACCCGCGGGAGGCCGCCAGGAAATAGCCCGCCGCTACAAGTGCCGCGATCGATCGCGACGACGCCTTTGACCAGAGCCAGGGAAAGAACATGGCGAGCGGGAGAAGAAGCACCTCGCCGCTCCAGCCGATCCACCCACACACTATGGACGCAAAGATCAGAAGAGGGGATTTCCAGCGAACAGGCATGTGGTCGCCACCCCGCTCACGGATCGAAGGTGAAGACCGGCCGCGCCAGACCGAGAAGATCGGAATCCGGAACCGGACCAAAATATCTGCTGTCATAAGAACTCGCAAACGGTGAGTGAAGAAACAGATGGTGCGGCGGCACTACACCGCCGGGATCGGGGTTGACCGTCCTGCCCTCACCGTCCGTGCGCCACACCGACGATGCGGGAACCAGGCGACCATCGACGAGCACGTGATCAGTGATATCGACACGTTGTCCGGGAAGTGCTGCGACCGTCTTGATCAACGGCGCGACTCCGCCGGCGCAGAGCCCTCGGCGCAGATATCCGCGCCGCCGCGCGTCTTCGAAAACGGCTGTCGCGGACGGGCATAAAAACACCAGATCGCCGATCGCGACCGGACGCTGGAGCTCCTCGATGCGCCAGAGGCCGAGCGGCTCGCTGGGGGTCAGGTTCAGCCGATAGCCGCCCGCGAACGCCGTCGCCGCCAGTGCGGACATGATGACGGCGGCAGCCGCGAGAAACTGAAGAATGCGCCTGTGCCTCATTGCTTCAGCACCTGCGTCTGGCGCTGGGTGAGACGCTGTTCCTCGGCTTGTCTTAGCGACTGGACGGTGCGCTCATGAACGCCAAGCTGTTGCGCTGTCCGCATCACCGGCCAAGCTTGTTTCAGCTGCTCCTTCTGTTCCGGATTCATGCCCTCGGAGAGTTTTTCGTACAGCGCTCCAGTGGGCTCGCGGGCCGCGTTGCTCAACAGCGTCCGTTCTCCGAACCGCTCGGTGATAGCCTTGTTGAACCCGTCGATTTCAAGCTTGGTCTCGCGATTGCTGAGTGCATAGGCCATCGCCGCCGGCAGATCGTTGCGGTCGATAGCGTCACGCACCCGCTCCAGCACAACACGCGCTGCCGGCGACAGCGCCGGAATGTCGATCGAGACCCGTTGGCGCAGCGCCTGCTCTTCCGCCTGATGCCGCATTGTGGCGGTCTCGCGCATCTGAAGATATTGCTCAAGATCCCGCTTCAAGGCCGGGACATTGACCTCCGCGACGCGACGCGCCTCCCGCTCTACCTTGCCCGCGAGAATGCCAGTCTTGCCCTTCAATGGACCGATAGACTCCGGCTCTGCCCCGAGCCTTTGCAGGACCTGCTTCGCCATCTCCTTTTCTGCCAGGACAGAATCAAAGTTCATCGATCGGAAGGCGGTTTCGGGATCGGCAAAGACATAAGCGAAGCGCGCCGAGACTTCTTCCCATTGCCGCTTCAGGGCGGGATCGTCGCCAAGCTTGTCACCGACCGTATCGGCACCAGAGCCGGAAAATGTCTTGATGCCTGCAACCATGGGTGCGGTCTCCTTCATCGTTTGGGTCTTCGATGTTTGGGTGAAGCCAAGGCGTGCGGCGAAAGCGCCAAGGCGCTGGCCGAGACCGACAAGCTTTGCCCTCTGGCGCAGAGTCCATTCAAGCCGGTCGCGGACCAGCGTGCGCGCGACCTGGACGATGTGCAGGCCGCGGTTTTCCGCGAAGCGCAGCGCCTCGCGATAGAGCTGGCCTTGCTCGTAATCGAGCGTCGTCTCTTTGGCATTTCTTCGGGATAGAACCTTGGCCAAGCGCCCATTGAAGGCGAAGGACCGCGTCCCATAGTAGAGCTGCAGATCCTCACGGTGACGGGTCATCGCCACATAGGTCAGATGCCGATCCAGGGACAGGGAAGCGAGCACCTTGACCTTATCGACGGTGGCGCCTTGCGACTTGTGAATCGTCGTGGCGTAGCCGTGGTCGACATTGTTGTAGAACCGCTGTTCGACGAAAACCTGTCGGCGCTGATCGCCATCTCCCACCGTTGCAACGATGCGGTTTGCTACGGCCTCTACGACTTGACCGATCATGCCATTTTTGACGCCGAGTGATCCCTCGTTCTTTAGGAAGACGATCTGGTCGCCAGCATCGAAACGGCGTTCGCCGTCAGCCGTTCTGAAGACATGACCTTCACCGACAATGCCGCGCTCGACGAGTTTTTCGCGAGCCATGACATTGAGCATGCGGACGTCGCGGCGCAGATGAGCGAGGATCAACGTTGTCTTCGTCTGATCGTAGTCGCGGTTCCAATCGGCGACAAGACGATCGACGGCTTCGGACTTCAGACGAGAGCCGAGCACCCTGGCCTGACCCTCATACGCAACGAGAGCCCTTTCGACATTGCCGCGCGCAAGATCGAGCGATGCCCTCCGCATCCAGTCGTCGCGCTGGCGATAGATGGTTTCGAGTTCGGCGTAACCAATGCGATCGACGATCGCGCGGAAAGCGGCACCCGCTTCGATCGGCTGGAGCTGTTCGGGATCGCCCACCAGCACGATCTTCGCACCCGCCCTCACGACGGTATCGACGAACCCGCCCATCTGTTTCGACGCCACCATGCCGGCTTCGTCCATAACGAAGATCGTCTTGTCGTCCAGGACGTCACGGCCGCGGTTCCAGCGCAGCTCCCATGACGCAAGCGTTCGGCTCGCGATCCCGGCTTCCTTCTCCAGACCCTCCGCTGCCTTGCCTGCAAGCGCGCCGCCAACGACACGATATCCGGCCAGCTCCCACGCCTCTCGGGCCGCCTTCATCATCGTGGTCTTGCCGGCCCCGGCGCGCCCGACGACGGCGGCGATGCGGGCAGGCGCTGCAATGCGCTCGATGGCTGCTTTCTGCTCATCGGACAGCTGTTCATGCCGCCTGAACGTCGCATCCAGTACAGCCTCGGAGACGGCATGCGTTTTCTTAGCCGACAGCCACATGGCCTGCCGTGCCATCGTCGCTTCGAGCCGGATCATCGCACGCGTTGAGTAGCGCGCCAGCACTTTCTCACTGGTCGCAAAATCGATCGTGTCGCGCTGCAGCCGGAGCACCTCCGGGGCTAAGATAATTTTCAGCATCAGCTGCTGGAAGACAGCGGGATCGTCGACATAGCGATGCAGGACCTTGGCCACGTCGCGCTCGTCGAAGACGCTCTTTTCCCGCGTGATCAGGTCGAGCACGATGGCAGGATTCTTCAAGATGCGGCGTGCGTTTTCCGTGCGTCGCTGCTCGTTGAGTTCGACCCGTTCAAGCTCCGGCCGAACACCCTGTTGTTCGGCCTTGCGCTCGATCGCCTTGGCCCCAACGCCGAGATGAATGGCGGGCTCGAGAGCGATACCCTGCTTTTCGTAGGAGCGGCCGTCGATGCGAAGATCGATCCCGGCAAGTGCCAGATGATGGTTCTGTCTTTCGAACCAGCCGTCGCGCAGGACATTAAAGTCCTCGGTCGATCCAGCCCAGAGTTCATAGAGGATCTTGCCGGATTTCGTGCGGACCGGCTGGCCGTCCTCGCCGACGACAGGGACCTTCTTCGAGCCGAACCCCTCCTCCGTCAACGGCCGCAACGTGGTCATCAGGTGAATGTGCGGATTGCCGGGATTGTCGTGATAGACCCAGTCCGCGACCATGCCCTTGGCGAGGATGTGTTTCTCGACAAAATCCCGGACCAGGGCGATGTTCTGCACCGCCGACAGTTCGAGCGGCAGGGCAATCGTCAGGTCACGGGCAAGCTGCGCATCGGCACGCTTCTCAAAAGCTTCGACCCTGTTCCAAAAGGCTTCCGACGCTCCGGAGACAGAACGATCAGCGGTCAGGGAGCGAACCCATTTCGGGGCACCGGCGGGTAATACAAACTCCTCGTGCAGCAGGCCTTGCTTGCGGGTGTAGTCGATGGTGCGGGCCTCACGCTCGTATTCCATTTTCGCGCAGTGGCGGTAGGCCGCAGACAGCACGACGCTGCGGCCCGAGCCACGGCTGACGATGCTGGCTGAGAAATGGGCAATGGCCACGGCGAAGGAAACTCCAGGGTTCGAACGGGTTCGTCCGGAGCGGCTGGGGCCACACGGCGCCGCCCGGGGCGATGAGCAACACGTCGCATCGCGACGTATAATTGCGCCCTTGGAGCCATTCCTTCGGAACGGCCGGGATCATTCACCAAAGCATCGCCATTGGCGATCTGCAGATCTGCAGATGTCCTTTTCTGCACATCCGGGAGACTCTGGGCGTCGCGAGTGCAACGCCCAGAGTTCAGAGGAGCAACCGGAATGAAGAAACCATCATCGAAAATCAGGGAAGAAATCGCCAGATTGCAGGATCAGCTCAGGCAGGCCGAGACCCGTGAAGCCGAACGCATCGGACGGATCGCGCTGAAGGCCGGCCTTGGAGAAATCGAGATCGACGAAGCCGAGCTTCAAGCGGCCTTCGAGGAGACCGCCAAACGGTTTCGCGGAGGCAAAGGTAGTGCGACCGGGAAGAAGAACACCGGAGACGACCGAGCTGAAAGCGGGTCGTCCACGGCACAGCCGTCTGGCGCGGATGCGGGCGGGACTGTTGAGGCTTGAGCGAATGGCGAAATCAACGACGACAGAGGCGCGCAAAAAGGACACGCGCGAAAAGATCGAACTCGGCGGCCTGATCGTCAAGGCGGGACTGCGGTACGAGAAGCGTTCTCTGTTGCTCGGCCTTCTGATCGACGCGAGCAAGCGGATCAGGGGCGACGAGACGGAGAAGGCTCGACTGGCGGCAATCGGTGCGGAGGCCTTTGGCAATGACGCCGAATAGGCTGCTTCTGGCAATCCTGCCGGCAGCAATCATGCTCGCCGCCATGATACTGTCGTCAGGCATGGAACATCGGCTGGCGGCGCTCGGAACATCGGCGCAAGCGAAGCTGCTGCTCGGAAGGGCCGGTCTCGCCCTGCCTTATCTCGCGGCCGCCGCGATCGGCGTCGTCGCGCTATTCGCTGCCAACGGTTCGACAAATATCAAGACCGCCGGTGTGAGCGTGCTTGCCGGAAGCGGCGTGACCACCATCATCGCGATCGTGCGGGAAACGATCCGTCGGACCGGCATCGCCGCGAACGTACCGGCCGGACAATCGGTTCTCGCCTATGCCGATCCTGCGACCGTGGTCGGCGCGGGTCTCGCCTTCCTGGGTGGCGTCTTCGCGCTTCGCGTCGCCATCAAGGGCAATGCGGCCTTTGCAAGCGGCGGCCCTCGCCGGATTGGCGGCAAACGCGCCGTGCATGGCGAAGCCGACTGGATGAAGATCCAGCAGGCGGCAAAGCTGTTTCCCGAGCCCGGCGGCATCGTTATCGGTGAGCGCTATCGCGTCGATCGCGACAGCGTTGCCGCCATGCCGTTCCGTGCTGACGATCAAAAAAGCTGGGGTGCCGGCGGCAGATCGCCGCTGCTCTGCTTCGACGGTTCCTTCGGCTCGTCGCATGGCATCGTCTTCGCCGGTTCCGGTGGTTTCAAGACGACTTCGGTGACGATCCCGACCGCGCTCAAATGGGGCGGTGGTCTCGTTGTTCTGGACCCGTCTAGCGAGGTGGCAGCGATGGTCAGCGAGCACCGGCGCCAGGCTGGCCGGAAGGTGATCGTGGTCGATCCCATGGCGTCGGCTGTCGGCTTCAATGCGCTCGACTGGATTGGCCGTCATGGCAATACCAAGGAAGAGGATATTGTTGCTGTCGCCACGTGGATCATGACCGACAATGCGCGCACCGCGTCCGCCCGAGACGACTTCTTCAGAGCCTCGGCGATGCAGTTGCTGACGGCGCTGATCGCGGACGTCTGCCTGTCGGGGCACACGGCTGAAAAAGACCAGACTTTGCGTCGTGTCCGAGCCAACCTTTCCGAACCCGAGCCGCAGCTTCGGGCACGTCTGACGAAAATCTACGAGGGGTCGGAGTCCAACTTTGTGAAGGAAAATGTCGCCGTCTTCGTCAACATGACGCCGGAGACGTTTTCCGGTGTCTACGCCAATGCAGTGAAGGAAACCCACTGGCTTTCCTACCCCAACTATGCCGCTCTGGTCTCCGGCGACAGTTTCTCGACGGACGATCTCGCAAACGGCGAGACCGACATTTTCATCGCGCTCGATCTGAAAGTGCTGGAAGCCCATCCGGGGCTCGCGCGCGTCGTCATTGGTTCGCTGTTGAACGCGATCTATAACCGCAACGGTGACGTGAAGGGTCGCACCCTTTTCCTGCTCGATGAGGTGGCGCGTCTCGGCTATCTGCGCATCCTCGAAACCGCGCGTGACGCGGGCCGCAAATACGGCATCACGCTGACGATGATCTTCCAGTCGCTCGGCCAGATGCGTGAGGCTTATGGCGGGCGTGATGCGACGAGCAAGTGGTTCGAATCCGCATCCTGGATTTCTTTCTCGGCAATCAACGATCCCGATACCGCCGACTACATCTCCAAGCGTTGTGGCGACACGACGGTGGAGGTCGACCAAACCAATCGTTCGTCCGGAATGAGGGGATCGTCGAGATCGCGGTCGAAGCAACTCAACCGCCGGCCGTTGATCCTTCCGCATGAGGTTCTGCGCATGCGCGCCGACGAACAGATCGTCTTCACCGCGGGCAATGCACCGCTTCGATGCGGGCGCGCCGTCTGGTTCCGCCGCGAGGACATGATGGCCTGTGTCGGTGAGAACAGGTTTCACAGGAACTTCTCCGGCACCAGCAGACCGTCATGAGATCAATGGAGGACGGGCGATGAGATATTGGGAAGCATGCGAAGCTCAGGTGACGGCAGCTGAAGCGGTTGAAGAATGCCGAAAGCACTGCGTCGATGCGGTGCTTCGCGACTGCGACGGCGCGTTGATCGATAAAGAAAGTGGAGACGTGATTGGCCTTCCCGACGACTGCGGAGAGTTCTATGGCGGAGATGTCCTCGGCTACCTCGGATATTGATCGACGCCCATTTGCACAGAAGACGTCTGGTCTGGTGTTTGCGGGAAGATCGTCACCCAAATGGGGCGGAGACCTAGGGCTCCGTTCGCCTCGGCGAATAGAGCTGTACGCCGCAGGCGTGCCGCCCATCTTTCAGCGGAACTTCACGAAAATGAATCGGTCAGACATCATCGATTCATATCTCTCGTTGGACGAACTTTGGCGCCCGAGCGATTATGCTGGCATGCTCATCCAGCCCTATCAGCTCTATGTCGAACGCACGGACGAAGCCCGCAACATGGCTCGCTTCTATGCCATGACGATCGAGCCGAATCTGTTCGGCGAGGTATGCCTGACACGCCGCTGGGGCCGGATCGGAGCGCATGGCCAGATGAAGGTCCAGCGTTTTACCCGAGAGCGAGACGCTGTCGCAGCCTTCCTCGATCTTCTTCGACAGAAGCGAAGCCGCGGATACCGTGTCACCCCCTCGGCAGCCCGTCACTGACGACCGGCGATCTCTTGCGGCCTCTGACCCAAGTCCACACATCGACGATGATGAAACTGGAGCATTTGACGTTTGGCACATTCGCATGATCTCCGGCTTTTCTTCCGGAAAAAGAGAAGGCAACGCAATCTCGCGATCCTCGCGATGATCTCTGGCATCATAAGTGCCGTCGCCCTGGAAGTCTGGCCTCCAACGGTCACACTTGCCGCATCGAATGTGGCTTCTATAAAGTTTGGAAAATGCACCGGCGGCCATCGAACCGCCTGCGTTATCGATGGCGATACGCTGTGGATCGGCGGCACGAAAATCCGGATCGCCGACATCGATGCACCCGAGATCAGTGAGCCCAAATGCGCCTCGGAACTTGCTCTCGGTAACCGCGCGACCCAGCGGCTGGTCGAACTGGTGAACCAGGGTCCATTCGAATTGCAGGCGTGGCCGGGTCGTGACAAGGATCGCTACGGTCGCGCCCTCCGGGTTCTTGTTCGCCATGGCCATAGCCTCGGCGATATTCTCGTCTCCGAAGGATTGGCGCGCACCTGGACAGGTCGTCGTGAACCATGGTGCTAGGACGGCTCGGCCGGTGAGGGCCGAGCCAACGGCGCTCATTGGCGCCGTTCCCATTCGGTATCGATGTTAATCTCAACGTCAACGAAGAAGGGAATCTTGATGGCGATCTTCAGACCGAGCTTGCCCTTGCGGAAGAGGTGACTGACCACCTTGCCAAGGGTGCGAAGACGGCGGCCGGTGGCGCTGAGGAATTTTGCGAGCTGGTGCATCGTGGATCTCCTGTTGATTGCGGTTCATTGCGGGGATGAAGAGCGGACAAGGAAGGAGGGCTGCACCCGCAGGGCCGAAGCGGAGCGAAGGACCTGATAGCAACTGAATTTTGATGCGCGAGGAGCGATAAGCGGGGAAAATTCTGGCGTCATCAGGTTGCAGCCAGACGCGCGGGACGCACCATCCCTGATGTCAATGAAATCGGATCGACAGGAGATCTTTCGGTAGCTCGCGACGCACACGACGCGACTTGAGGCCTCCCCCTCAGAACGGTGGCTCCGCATCGGCGCTGCCATCCGTCTCGGCAATCGCCAGTGTCAGTTCCGCCTGTGCGAGATCGAGTTCCGTCTCGATCTGGCGGCGCTCGCAAGGATCGACAGCGTTACGCAGTTCGGCACGAAGTTCTTCGATCTGGCGCTCAAGTTCGTGGGTCATCGTCTGATCTCCTATGTGAAAGACGATCAGCGGCGCCGGATAGGGGATGACGATGTCAGGGATCGCTGAAGCGACCGGCAGCGCCGGGGAGTGGGGGAGCCGATTTCGTGTTGGCGGCTTCGCAGCCAATTCGAAATTGGGGGTACCACGATTTAGGTCTTAGTCAAGCGTCCTGTTTGGAGAAGGCGCCGTCATTCTGGCGGCTCCTCGTCTGCCATGATGGCGTCAAATGCGCTGTCGAGCGATG
>NZ_JBIVSO010000025.1:0-43990 GCF_044756305.1 Rhizobium sp. NPDC092011 | reverse complement strand
CGTCCGTTAGACCCTGTCGTTCAATGCATGTACCTTAATCATGCGTCCGGCATAGGCCGGTGACCGCGACATTGTAGTCGCCGGCCAGCGCCGCCCGGTGCCCGGGACTGACCGCCGTTGCGGTACCGTTCGAGCAGGTTTGCGCGCTTCACTACACCCTCACCCGCCTGCCCTGCAAGCGCTGCGGCATGGATAAAAGCGTTCTGGCCCATCAGTTCTTCCATTTCCGCCTCCGTAAAGACGCGGAAAGAGGGTATTTCCATTTCGGTTTCCATGCCGAGATGCCAGGCCTTTCGTGCCTGGTCGATCTTGCGGACGCCATCGGCTGCGGCGGCGATCGCATGGAACACGGCAATTGCCGAGCCGTTGCGAACGGCGCCATCAACCTTCGACGAGCCGCTGATGAACCGGCCCGCTTTGCGCGCCATGTGCATCATTCCGGCCAGCTGCGCCACGAGAAGGCGATCGACGATGGCGCCGAGATCTGCCGGTGCCGTCACGTCCGCCTTCAGGGCGCGGGAAAACAGTTTCTTTGCCACTGCCTTATCGACGAGCGCCCGGTCTATCTTGACCCAACAACCGCGTCCCGGCAGCTGCCGCTTCAGATCGGGAACAACGGTCCCGTCGGGAGCGGCTACGAAGCGGATCAAGTCGTCAGGCGATCCGCTTTCGCGTGTCACGATGCACATGCGGCCATTTTCGCCATCACCGCCGAGGTCATTGTCCTCAGCTGGTGCGTCAGGCCCCTCGGTGATCGTCATGCTTGTTGCTCGGTTTCATCCTCCGCGACCTCTTCGGTCTCAGCGGCGAGATCGGCCTCGGTGATCCAGCCGGCGAGCAGGCGAGCCTGCACGACCATTTGCTCGGCTTCGACGCGCGAGATTTCAAGCTTGGAGAACAGGCCTTCGAATTTCTTCGTCTCGCCGTTCTTGCGTTCGCTCCAGCCGACGAGGTCGTCGGCGGCGCAGCCGGCAAAGTCTTCGATCGTCTTGATGCCGTCCTCACCGAGGGCAACCATCATCTGGGCGGTCATGCCGTTGATCTCACGCAGCTCGTCGGAGACGCCGAGCGCCTTGCGCTTTTCGTCCATCTCGGCTTCGAGCTTCTCCAGATATTCGCGGGCGCGGGTCTGGATTTCCTGAGCGGTGTCTTCGTCGAAACCGTCGATGGAGGAGATTTCGTCGAGCTCGACATAAGCCAGCTCTTCGACGGCGGCGAAGCCTTCGGACGCCAGAACCTGGCCGACCATCTCGTCAACGTCGAGCGCGTCCATGAACAGGTTGGTGCGCTCGTTGAATTCCTTCTGGCGGCGTTCCGATTCCTCGGCTTCCGTCATGATGTCGATGTCCCAGCCGGTGAGCTGCGACGCGAGGCGGACGTTCTGGCCGCGGCGGCCGATGGCCAGCGACAGCTGCTCGTCCGGAACCACGACTTCGATGCGCTCTGCATCCTCGTCGAGAACGACCTTGGCGACTTCGGCCGGCTGCAGCGCGTTGACGACGAAGTTCGCCGGCTCGTTGGACCAGGGAATGATGTCGATCTTTTCGCCCTGCAGTTCGCCGACGACGGCCTGGACGCGCGAACCGCGCATACCGACGCAGGCGCCGACGGGATCGATCGACGAGTCGTTCGAGATAACGGCGATCTTGGCGCGCGAGCCCGGATCGCGGGCAACCGACTTCACCTGGATGATGCCGTCGTAGATTTCAGGCACTTCCATGGTGAAGAGCTTGACCATGAACTGCGGATGCGTGCGCGACAGGAAGATCTGCGGGCCGCGCTGTTCGCGACGGACGTCGTAGACATAGGCGCGGACGCGGTCGCCGTAGCGGAAGTTTTCGCGCGGGATCATCTCGTCGCGACGGATGATGCCTTCGCCGCGGCCAAGGTCGACGATGACGTTGCCGTATTCGACGCGCTTGACAGTGCCGTTGACGATTTCGCCGACGCGATCCTTGAATTCGTCGAACTGGCGGTCACGCTCGGCTTCGCGCACCTTCTGCACGATGACCTGCTTGGCCGACTGAGCGGCGATACGGCCGAAATCCATCGGCGGCAGCGGATCGGCGATGAAGTCGCCAAGGGCGGCGTCCGGGTTGCGGTCGCGGGCCAGTTCCAGCGGGATCTGCGTGGAATAGTCTTCGGCCTTCTCGACGACTTCGAGCAGGCGCTGCAGCCGGATTTCGCCGGTCTTCGGGTTGATGTCGGCGCGGATGTTCGACTCCGTGCCGTAACGCGAGCGCGCGGCCTTCTGGATCGCGTCCGCCATTGCGGCAAGCACGATCTCGCGGTCGATGACCTTTTCGCGCGCCACTGCATCTGCGATCTGCAGAAGTTCTAGCCGGTTCGCACTGACTGCCATTTTTAGTCTCCGTCTTCCTGCCCTGGGGTTCCCGTCCCGTCAGGCGGTTCGTTGATCGGTTATTCCTGGTCTTCGTCCGCTTCGTTCTGGTTCGCTGCCTCGGCTTTCGCCAGCTTGTCGGCGCGCAACGCGTCACGGATGAGATCGTCCGTCAGGATCAGCTTGGCTTCGGCCAAGGTGCTGAACGGAATGGTTACCTTCGGTTCCTCGCCGCGGGTAGCTTCGTCGCGCTCAATGGTGAAACCATCGGCATCGACGGCGACAATCTTGCCGCGGAAGCGCTTGCGGTTCTCGACGAGGATCGACGTTTCGCATTTGACGAGGTGGCCGATCCAGCGCTGGAAATCCGACTTGCGCACCATCGGGCGGTCGATGCCCGGCGAAGACACTTCGAGATGATACGCCTTATCGATCGGATCTTCCACATCGAGAACCGGCGAAACGGCCGAAGAGACCTCTTCGCAGTCTTCGACGGTCATGGTGCCGTCGTTGCGTTCGGCCATGATCTGCAGCGTCAGCCCGTTCAGATTGAGGAGGCGTACGCGCACCAGGCGGAAGCCCATGCCCACAAGGACGGGCTCGATGATGGCGGCAACGCGTTGATCAAGGCCGGTTTCGACGATCAGCCTGGGTTCATTGGTATTGTCTGCGTTTGTCACGTCCGACAAGCATTCACTCCTGCAATGTCTTTGCATTCGGAGATCGTGCTAATAAAAAAGAGCGGGTCCTTGCGGCCCACTCTTCATCACACGATCAAGAATTTGATGCCGATATAAGCCTCTTTCCGGCGAATTGCAAGGCATTCACGCCGAACGCCGTTTCCAGGCCTATTTCAGGACGCCGAGCATGGAGCTGTCGGGATAGCAGGTGGGCTTCATGCCGCTCTTTTCCTGCCATTGGCCGATAGAGCGCCTCGTCTTGTAGCCCGGCAGCCCGTCGGTGCCGCCGACGTCGTAGCCCTTGCGTTCCAGTGTCTTCTGCATACCGGCGACGTCAGAGCGCAGCATCTTGCCGACATCGCCCCATTTTTCCTGAAAGGCGCCGCCGCCGGAGGCGATACGATCGGCGAGATTACCGATATAGATGCCATAGAGGTCGGAGTTGTTGTACTCCTTGATGACGTAGAAGTTCGGCGTGACGATGAATTCAGGTCCGTCGCGGCCGGCCGGCACCAGCATCATGCCGCTTGCCTTCAACTCCTCGGATGGAAATGTCTTGCCCGATACCCGCGCAATTCCGAGCGAGGCCCATTGCGAGATCGGCTTGGCGAGATCGGGCCCTTCCTGGGCGCAGGATACATTCTGCGGGATGGTGACCTCATAACCCCAGCCTCGGCCACGCTGCCAGCCTTTCTGAACTAGATAGTTGGCTATCGATGCCAGCGTGTCCGGCACCGAGGTCCAGATGTTGCGATGGCCGTCGCCATCGAAATCAACAGCATATTTCAGGTAGTTGGTCGGCATGAACTGCGGCTGGCCGAGCGCACCCGCCCAGGATCCACGGAACTGATCCGGCGTGACATCGCCATGCTCGAGAATGCGCAACGCTGCAACAAGTTCGGTGCGGAACATGTCCTTGCGGGTCGACATGAAAGCCTTGGTCGCCAGCACCTGGATTGCCGAATTCGGCAGCTTGGCGACGCCGAAACCGGTCTCGCGGCCCCATATGGCAAGCAGGATCGGCCCCGGCACACCATAGGTCTTCTCGATGCGACGCAGCACCGGCTGATATTGCGAGGCGAGGCCCCGCCCGGTTACGGCGAGTTTCTGGAGCCGCCCCTCGTTGAAATAGGGGGCAGGGGAGGAGAATTCGGCCTGGGTCTGCTTCTGTTCCTTGGGCTTCGGGAAGCCAGGTGGCACAAGATCCGGCAGATCCCAGTTCAACGTGACACCGGCAAACGCGGCCTGAAAGGTCTTTTCAGAAATTCCGGCCTTCCGCGCCTCCGGCCAAAGGTCCTTCTGGATCCACGACTGAAACTGCGCTTCGACATCCGCCTTGGAGGCGGCGAGCGCCGGCAGGGGGAAGAGGGAGAGGAGAAAAATGCAGAGCAAGGACAGAGAATATCGGATCTTCATTGCGATCATTTTGGATACATCCCATCCATGCGTCATGCGGAATCCTTTCAAATCGCCGTTCTTGCCCTGAGCGCCGCCGTCAGCGTGCCTTCGTCAAGATAATCAAGCTCGCCGCCAACCGGCACGCCATGGGCCAGCCGGGTGATCTTCACCTCGAGACCTGCCAGTTGGTCGGTTATATAGTGTGCTGTGGTCTGCCCTTCGACCGTGGCGTTGACGGCGATGATGATTTCGCGGACGCCGCCTTCGCCGACGCGCTCGATCAGCCCGCGAATATTGAGATCGTCCGGCCCGACGCCATCGAGCGGCGACAGAACCCCGCCGAGCACGTGATAGGCGGCATTCATCGCGCCGGCACGCTCCAGAGCCCAGAGGTCGGACACATCCTCGACGACGATGATGACGGACTGGTCGCGCCGGTCGTCTGTGCAGACCGTGCAGGGGTCGACGGTATCGACATTGCCGCAGCGCGAGCAGATCTTCACCTTGTCATAGGCTTCGCCCATCGCGTGGGACAGTGGCCCGAGAAGCTGATCTTTCTTCTTGATCAGGTGCAGCGCTGCCCGTCGCGCCGAGCGTGGTCCGAGCCCAGGCACCTTCGCCAGAAGCTGGATGAGTTTTTCGATTTCGGGGCCGGTGACTCGCTTTGCCATGGGAGGCTTTTAGCTCATATGCTCACGGAACGGAATCACGGAAGGAACGGTTGAGCCATGAAAATTCTGGCTGTTTGCCTCGGTGCCCCCGAGACGCTTCCGGGAATGAAAGCGAAGACCGGCATCAACAAACATGCCGTCAACGGCGCCGTCATGATCGATGCGCAGGGTCTGCTTGGCGACGCCATCTGCAATCGCGAGCATCATGGCGGCCGCGATCAGGCCGTCTATGTGGAGGGATCGTTGACGCTGGATTGGTGGGCAAAGGAGCTTGGGCAAGCATTGGAGCCTGGCTTTTTCGGCGAAAACCTCATTCTCGAAGGGCTCGATAACTGCGCCGTCTCGGTCGGAGATAGATTCATAGCCGGCGATCTGGTTTTGGAGGTGACCTGTGCCCGCATTCCCTGCGCCACGTTCGCTGCGAAGATGGGCGACTCCAAATTCGTGAAGCGCTATACGCAGGCAGGGCGTCCCGGCATCTATTGCCGTGTGCTCGCCAGCGGCACGGTGAGCGCCGGCATGCCCGTTGAGCACCAGCCCTATGCGGGCGACCCGGTCACGATGCCCGAGATGATGGCAACTTTCGGCAGGCGATTGCCGCCGGAAGATCGCGCGCGTTATCTCGCCGCACCGATCCATCACAAGCTACGCGCCACGCTTGAAAACGCGGCGCTATAGGCTCAGCGCATGGCAATCGCCACGGCGGCACCGGCCATGGTGGCCGCGCTGGTGCGATTGGCGATGCGGACCGCACGGCGGCTCTTGAGGAAGGTTCTCGCCTTCGCCGCAAGCATGGCCCAGGTAAGATCGATGATCACGAGCACCGCGAACATCGTCGCCACCAGCTCAGCCCAGCCGGAAAGCGTGACGCCATGCAGATCGATGATCGAGGGCAGCAGCGCGACGTAGAACACCATGATTTTCGGGTTGCCCATGGTCACGGTGAAGCCGGCGAGGAAGAGACGTGTGGCCGATTGTTCATCCGGCAACTCCTCTGCCGCCGTGTCGGAAGAGGCAAACCACATCTTCCAGGCAAGATAGAGCAGATAGGCAACGCCGAGCCATTTGATCACCACGAAGGCGACATGGAAGGTTTCGGCAATGGTCGCAAGACCGGCGACGGCGAAAGTGAGCCAGATCGCTTCGCCGAGCCACATGCCGGAGAGGAAGGGCAGCACGTTGCGAGCACCCTTCGTAAGCACGCGCGCCACCAGCGCGGCGATATTCGGCCCCGGCGATCCGGCGGCAATGAACAGGGCACCGGCAAAAACCAGCAGCGTCGACAGGCTCATGGCATTTCCTCCGAACGGACAAGCCAGACAATATCTGGAAGAAGAATGCCAGAAATAGCATTCCGGCGCGCCTTTTCCAAACGTCAGCTTTACCCTTGCAGAAGCTGCGCGCGAAAGCGTTCGAAGATTGCCTTGCCCTGTTGCCAATCTCCCAGGCCCGATGCGCCATTGATATGGCCGCGCGGTCCGATATCGACGAAGGAGCTGCCCCATATTTCGGCGCTTTGGCGCGCATAGCCGAACGAGCAGAACGGATCGTCGGTGCTCGCGACCAGCTGAGTTGGAAATGGCAGCCGTTGCCGCGGCGGATGGGCGAAGCTGCCGGCCTCGGCAAGATAGATTTCACCCGTGGGTTCGGGCGGCGCCACTAGAAAGGCGCCAAGGATCGCCGTCTTCGCGACAGACGCCCAATGGGCGATGAGCTGGCAGGCGAGGCTGTGCGCGATCAGGATCGGCGGCGTTTCCGAGCGGGCGATTTCCCGTTCGAGCGCGGCGATCCAGTCGATAAGGATCGGCTTGTCCCAACTCGACGGTTGGAAACGTCGAATGCCTGGATCCTGTCTCTCCCAGAGTGTCTGCCAGTGGTCTTCGCCCGAGCCACCAAGCCCCGGCAGCATGATGATGTCGCTCATCTCAGTCCTCTCTTGCTGTCTGCGGGAGAAAACTGACATGCGGCTCAAGCAATTGACATTGCAATCCATCGGATAAAACCTTCAGGAACCGATGAATTGAAGGTGAAGTATGGAAAGCACGGAGAAGGGACTGGATCCGACTGACATGTCGATGATCGAGATCTTGCAGCAGGATGGGAGAATTTCCGTATCGGAACTCGGTCGCCGCGTCGGCCTTTCACAGCCGGCGGCGTCGGAGCGGATGAAGCGGCTGGAGGAAAAAGGTGTCATTGCCGGCTATAGGGCCGTCGTCGATCCCGCTGCGGTCGGCCTCGGCATGATGGCGGTCATCAGGCTGCGCACGTCTCACGAGCATATTCGCCCCTGTCTGAAGCAGTTTTCGGAAATGCCCGAGATCATCGAGGTGCTCAGACTGACGGGGGAGGATTGCTTCTTGCTCAAGGTCCTGGTGCCGACGGCCGAGAACCTTGAAACCATCGTCGACTCTATCGCTCGCCACGGCGCGGTGACGACATCGCTTGTCCTGCGTAATGAGCCGGTAAAGGCGATTGGCCGCGAATTGATCCGCAAGACAATCGCCCGGTAACGGAGCCGAAAAGCTGCAGTCTCAGAAAGGCAGCTTGAAACCGGGCGGGATCGGCAGGCCGGCTGTGAGTTCGCGGGTCTTTTCGGCCGTGATCGCCTCGGCCTTGTCCTGGGCATCCTTGTTGGCAGCGACGATCAGGTCTTCGAGAATCTCGACATCCTCTTCCTTGAAGAGCGACGGATCGATCTTGATACCCAGCATCACGCCTTTGCCGTTGACGGTGGCAGTGACGAGGCCGCCGCCGGCGTTGCCTTCGACGCGAATGTCGGCGATTTCCGACTGCATCTTCTCCATCTTGGCCTGCATTTCCTTCACTTTGCCCATCATGCCCATGATGTCGCGCATCGTCATTGGTCCTTCTTCTGCGTGTTTCTATTCCTATTGGCCACGATTTCTCGCCAGCCACCGCGGTTGTTTAGCCGGGCGGGTCCGATGTCACCCATCTTACCCTTAGAATTCTATATCGTCGCCCGGCAGAATATCGCCATCGACGGATTCGGCGATGGCGGGAGCCGCGGTCTGCTCTTCTTCCTCGTCCGCGTCGGGCGCGCGCACGCGAACGTCGATGATCTTGGCGCCGGGAAATTGCGACAGGATCGCTGCGACATCCGGGTCCTGGCGGGCATCGGCGACGCGCTGCTTCTGCGCGTTCGCTTCGGCCTCCACCAGCGTCGGCTCGCCTTCGTCGCGGCTGAGGCTGACGATCCAGTGAATGCCGGTCCATTCCTTGAGCTTGACGGCAAGTTCGTTGAGCAATGTCCCGGGCGCGCCGGGCGTCAGGTTGACGTCGAGCCGGCCCGGCTCAAGCTTTACCGGTCGAACGAAGGTGCGCACGAGCGCCTTGATCTTCGGATCGCGCTTCTGCCCGGCAAGTTCGGCGATATCGGCCATCGAGCTGATCGCCACCAACGGCTTCGGTGCCTGGGTCGGCTTAGGCTCGATGCGTCCGACGGGTTGCGAATCCGGCTGCGTATTGGGCACTGCGCGCAGCATGGCGACCGGCGCGGAAGGCGTCGGCCGCGGCGCTGGTGTTTCGATTGCCCTCGCCACGGCGCTGCCCTGATAGGAAACCGAGGCTCCGCCACCGTTGCCGGTGGGTGCGCCGGATGGCGGCCGCGCGCCGCCATTGCCATCGGAAAACTCCGCCAGCCGACGCGCGGCGTCTTCCGGGGCCGGAAGATGCGCGGCATGAGCTAGCCGGATCAGCACCATTTCAGCGGCACCAGCGGTGCGCGAAGCATTCTCCGTCTCGGTGATGCCCTTGAGAAGCATCTGCCAGATGCGCGACAGCGCCGTCACTGCCACGCCCTGGGCGAATTCCATTGCCTTCGTGCGCTCGACTTCGCTCAGCGACGGATCGTCGGCGGCGTCAGGCACATATTTGAGGCGGGTGACGAGATGGGTGAAATCGGCAAGGTCAGTCAATACGACGACAGGATTGGCGCCGGCCTCGTACTGGCTGTTGAATTCGGCAAGCGCTGCCGAAACATCGCCTTTGACGATATGGCCGAAGAGATCGACGATGCGGGCGCGGTCGGCAAGCCCGAGCATCGCGCGCACGGCATCGGCGGCAACGAATCCGCTGCCATGGGCGATTGCCTGATCGAGCAGCGACAGGCCGTCGCGCGCCGAGCCTTCGGCAGCACGGGCGATCATGGCGAGCGCTTCCGGCTCAGCCTCGATGCCTTCCTTGCCGGCGATAGTGGTGAAAAGGCCGACGAGATCGGAAGCGCTGATCCGGCGCAGGTCGAAGCGCTGGCAGCGCGACAGCACCGTGATCGGCACTTTGCGGATTTCCGTCGTCGCGAAAATGAACTTCACATGCTCGGGCGGCTCTTCGAGCGTCTTCAAGAGCCCGTTGAAGGCCGCCGTCGACAGCATGTGCACTTCGTCGATGATGTAGACCTTGTAGCGGGCCGAAACCGGTCGGTAACGCACCTGCTCGATGATCTCTCTGATATCGTCGATACCGGTATGCGAGGCGGCGTCCATCTCGATGACGTCGACATGCCGGCCTTCCATGATCGCCTGGCAGTGCTCGCCGGGTTCACGCAGATCGATCGTCGGACGATCGACCGCAGCGGTCTTGTAATTGAGGGCGCGCGCAAGGATGCGGGCAGTCGTGGTCTTGCCGACGCCGCGTACGCCGGTCAGCATGTAGGCCTGCGCAATACGGCCGGTCTCGAACGCGTTGGTCAGCGTTCGAACCATCGGCTCCTGGCCGACCATCAGGTCCGTGAAGTCCTTGGGTCTGTATTTGCGGGCCAGCACCCGATAACCGGTGCCGGTCGAGGCGGCATCTTTTGCTTGTCGCTCGCTGTCGCTCATCGCCCTGCTTATTGCCCGGTGCCCCAGCTATACCCGGCAAAAGCCGGGTCTTGCTTTCAGAAAGGGTGGGAGGCTGGCACGATGACCCGTGCCGGGCTCGTTAGGGCTGCTTCCTTCCGGACCTGACCCGGTTGGCGAGTGGCTCGTCCACCACCAACCTCCCGGATGCACATATCGGCAATATCGTCATCAAAAGCAAGCCAAGGTCAAAAAAAACTGCTAAACATTTGAAAAAACAATGGAGGATGCCCCCTTGAAGGAGTTTGCGCTCGACGACCGCCTTGCGAAAGACAGCGTTTTCGTTGAGATCACCGGCCTCTGCGAGGTCCGCCTGATGAAGGATCGCCGCTGGCCGTGGCTTGTCCTCGTGCCGCGCCGGCCTGGTATGTCGGAGGTTTTCGAACTGACGCCACTCGACCGGATTCTGCTGACCTTCGAAACCGACAAGGTCGGGAGTGCCTTGAAGACGCTGACAGGCGCTGCAAAAATCAATGTCGGGGCACTTGGAAATATCGTCCGTCAGCTTCATGTTCATGTCATTGCGCGATCCGAAGGGGATGCCAACTGGCCCGGCCCGGTCTGGGGCTACGGCAAGGCGGAACCCTATTCGGATGAAGACATGAACAGCCTCATAGCCAAGTTGCGGGAAACGCTTTCACAATGAGCCATTCCATCTTCTCTTCGGATGCCCCGCATCCGGAAGCCAGCAGTCTAACCGCCTTTGCGGAAAATCAGCTCAACCGGGATGCGGAGCATCGCGACGAGGAATCGATCAAGCATGCGCTTGCCAAGGAGGGCACGCATATCCTGGCCTTCGCTCAGGACCGGCTTGTCTTGAAGCATGACGGGCAAGTGCTCGACCCATTGTTTGCCCGCTACGAACTGGAAGGGCTCGAACCGAACTGGGAGGAAGCCGTCCTTCTCGGTTACCGCAAGACCGGAGAGCCGCGCCTGGCGGTGCCGGTGCGCATCAATGCCGACGAACTTGCCAGCCAGTACAAGCCGGCAGACATGCGCTCGCTCTGGCGCGATCTTCTGCTGGAGGGTGAGATCCTTGGCGAAGCGGCGCAGGGCATGAGCCTCATCCGCTGGAACAGCGACAACCGCTTCTGCGGCCGCTGCGGATCGGTCATGGAAAGCCGCATCGGCGGCTACAAGCGGGTCTGCACGGCCTGCGAACACATGATCTTCCCGCGCACCGATCCCGTGGTGATCATGTTGACGATCGACGAGGAGAGAAACCTCTGCCTGCTCGGCCGCAGCCATCATTTCGCGCCCGGCATGTATTCCTGTCTCGCCGGCTTCGTCGAGCCGGGCGAAACCATCGAGAATGCCGTACGCCGCGAGACATTCGAGGAATCAGGCATCCATACCGGCCGCATACGCTACCACGCGTCGCAGCCCTGGCCGATGCCCCACTCATTGATGATCGGCTGCTACGCCGAGGCGAAGTCGACGGAAATCCATATGGACGGCGCAGAACTCGACGATTGTCGCTGGTTCACGCCGGAGGAGACGCAAGCCATGCTCGACCGCGTCTCGGCGTCGGGCAACACCTCTCCGCCCAAGGGCGCCATCGCCCATCGCCTGATGCGCGACTGGGTGGAATGGAAGCGATAGGTTCTTTTCTGCCATGGCCCGCTCGGAACGATTGCTGACGCTGTTGCAGACGTTGCGGCGCTACCGCCGGCCGGTGAGCGGTGCGGTGCTTGCCGAGGAAACCGGCGTCAGCCTGCGCACGCTCTATCGCGACATTGCCAGCCTTCAGTCGCAGGGCGCCATGATCGAAGGCGAACCCGGCATCGGCTATGTGCTGAAGCCGGGCTTCATGCTGCCGCCGATGATGTTCTCGCAGGACGAGATCGAGGCATTGGTTTTGGGGTCGCGATGGGTGGCGCGCGCAACCGACGCCCGTCTGGCGGCGGCCGGAACCGATGCGCTCGCAAAGATCGCCGCCGTGTTGCCCGCGGAGATGCGTGAGGCGATCGACCAGGCGGCTGTCGTCGTCGGAACGCGGCGCATCACGGAAGACAAGGCTGACCTCTCCCTGATGCGCAAGGCGATCCGCACGGAGCGAATGGTGCAATTGACCTATGGTGATGTGAACGGCACGATTTCCACCCGCCGCATCTGGCCCTTTGCGCTCGGCTACTTCGACAATTCACGAATCGTCATGGCCTGGTGCGAGCTGCGCCAGGATTATCGCCATTTCCGCGCCGACCGCATCGTGGACTTTGCGGTGCTGGAGGCGCGCTACCCCCGCCGGCGCGTTGCGCTCGCAAGGGAATGGCAGGCCCGCGAAGGCATGGTCCACAATTGATCTGTCAGCGCAACGCTACTGCCAGAAACTGTCAGTAGGCTTCGCTATTATCGGCACCATCCAAGCAGGAAGGAGGACCGATCATGGCAAGCAGCGTTTTCACCATTACGAAGCAGGCACATCGCGACGGCATCGAGGCCCAAGCAGGCAAGAATGTTCTGATGCCGGTATGGCCGGCTCGCCTCATGCAGGCTGCGAGCGGCTATTTCAGCCGCCGCTGGAACCGCCTCGATCTCGAGGAAACGCCGAACTCCGTGAAGCGCGATCTCGGCTTTCTCGACGGCCATGCTCCTTATCGCGAGGAAGACCAGATGCGTTAAGGCATCTCCCACTTCTGCGATAACGACAGCAGTAAAATCAAAATCCCAGGCGCAAGAAGCTGATCCAAGGATCGCGATGCGTACGGGAAGCGCATGTCAGTAAACACCTGACCGACCATCGATAAATCTTTCCCCGGCAGGCCGCGCACGGCCCGCCGGACCGCCTGCCCATGCCCCAAAATCCATCTCAACCAAGAGGAATGTCCAATGATCACCCCGAATCTCATCGTCTTCTACGTCAAGGATCCTGCCGAGAGCGCGCCGTTCTACCGTGATTTGCTCGGCCACGAGCCGACATTTTCCTCGCCGAATTTCGTAGCGTTTGCGCTCGAAAATGGTTTCAATCTCGGCCTGTGGCGCCGCAGCAGCGTTGAACCACAGCCTTCCGCCATCGGCAATCGCGGCGAGTTGGGTTTCATGGTCGAGGGCGCCGGTGCCGTCGAAAAGCACTATCAGGAATGGAAAGCGAAAGGCCTGCCGATCGCGCAGGAACTGACGACGATGGATTTCGGCCCGACCTTCGTCGTGCTCGATCCCGATGGCCATCGTCTGCGTGTTTGTGAGCCGGATAAGTAAGACCGTCTTCATTGGCCTTACCCTCTCCCCGCCTCGGGAGAGGGTGACAGGCTGGATGAGGGACAGGTTTGCTTGAAGTCGAAGCGCGCTCACGTTCGCTGCTCCCTCTCGTCCGAGTGAATCTGCGGCCTTGCACGAAAACATTCGTCGGCGGATGCCGCGATCGAACGACAGGAGGATCAAATGCTGCATCACATTTCTTTTGGTGTCTCGAATATCTAAAATGCCGCCGCGTTCTACGACGCCGTTTTTACGCCATTGGGCTACGTGCGTGTCTGGGAAGATTTGAAGCCGGGCGATGCGGACCAGGCAGTGGGATATGGTCTGCCGGGCGGTGGCGATAAATTTGCGATCAAACTAAGGGGTGACGCTGCCAAGCCACCGGGCCTTGGCTTTCATCTCGCCTTTACTGGACCGACACGCGAAGCAGTCGCCTTGTTTCATGAGGCCGCATTGCGTCACGGCGGCGTAGACAACGGCCCGCCGGGTCTTCGCCCACACTACGCACCCGACTACTTTGCCGCCTTCGTCACAGACCCCGACGGCTATCATATCGAGGTGGTCGCCGAGGTCGAAGGATAACAGTCGGATGCAGTTGCGATGGTCTCATCACCCGCCCTCGTGGTTCGAGGCTTCGCTTTTAGAGCATGTCGCGCAAAAGTGAGCAGCGGTTTTTGCGGCTAAGACATGCGTGAAATCAAAGAGCCAAAGCGCGTGAAGCGAATCTTAGAGATCGCGACGCGCTTTAGAGCTCCGCACCTTACCATGAGGACTGCTCTTTTGTGCCTCGCCGCAGAATGCGCCCCACCTCATGGTGAGGTGCATCGCCGTTAAGCGTAGCGAAAACGGTGATGCCTCGAACCACGAAGTGGCCTATGTCAGCGCGAAAGTTAAAGCTGGCCCCGCATCGGATGTCCCTTGTAGACACCCAAAATCCGGACCTTTTCGGAGAAGAAACGCAGCTCTTCCAAAGCGCGGCGCACATGCGGGTCGGAGGGATGTCCTTCTATGTCAGCATAGAACTGCGTCGCGACAAAACGGCCGCCGAGCTGGTAGCTTTCGAGCTTCGTCATGTTGATGCCGTTGGTGGCGAAGCCGCCGAGTGCCTTGTACAGAGCGGCCGGAATGTTGCGCACGTTGAAGACGAAGGTGGTGACGATCTTTTCGTCGGGCGCGCTGCGCTCCGCCCAATCCTCGTCACGCGACAGCACGACGAAGCGCGTCATGTTGTTTTCGGTATCCTCGACATTCTCAGCGATGATTTCGAGGCCATAGAGATCGGCCGCCAGCCGCGGCGCCAGCGCCGCCATGCTGCGGTCGCCGGTTTCCTGCACGAGTTTGGCCGCACCGGCCGTATCGCCGGCGATCACGGGCTTCCAGCCGTTGGCACGCACGATATTGCGGCACTGGCCGAGTGCATGAATATGGCTGTGCACCGTGCGGATCTCTTCCTTCCTGACGCCCGGCAGGACCATCAGCTGGAAGCGGATCGGCATGAAATATTCGCCGACGATATGCAGGCGGGATTCAGGCAGCAAATGATGAATGTCGGCGACGCGGCCGGCGATGGTGTTCTCGATCGGGATCATACCGAGATCCGCCTCGCCATTGTCGATGGCGGTCAGGGCATCCTCAAAGGTCTGGCAGGGCAGCGGTTCCATGGTCGGGAACATGTCACGGCTGGCCATATCGGAATTGGCGCCGTAGTCGCCCTGGAAGGAGATCTTGTTGGTCTTGGAAATCATCTAACTGCCTTTGGGGGGACTGCCTTTGGGGAAACGCCGTCAGAGAGAGGCGGCGGAAAGAATGCGTCTGGCCTTTTCGAGGTCCTTGGGAGTATCGACACCGAGCGGGACCGTGTCAACGATCTCCACATCGATGCGCATGCCGGCCTCCAGCGCCCTCAACTGTTCCAGCGATTCGCGCCGTTCCAGCGTCGATGGGCCGAGGCTCACGAATTTTTCGAGCGCCGCGCGGCGATAAGCGTAGAGGCCGATGTGATGATAGAGCGGCCCTTCGCCGTAAGGGGCGGTGGTGCGGGTAAAATAAAGCGCGCGCAGACGGCTGTCCGAGATCGGCGACCCCACAACCTTGACCACGCTCGGCAGGGTCTTTTCCTCCTCGTCCTTGATCTCGACGGTGAGCGTCGCGATGTCGACGGCCGGATTTTCAAGCGGACGCAGTGAGGCGCGAATGGTCTCGGGATCGATCGTCGGCAGGTCGCCCTGCACGTTGACGACGATCTCGGCGCGGCCCTGCGGGTCGACAGCCTGCAGCGCCTCGTAAATGCGGTCCGAGCCGGATTGATGGTCGCCTCGCGTCATGACGACATCGAAGCCGGCATTCGCCACCGCGTCGTAGACGTCCTTATCGTCGACGGCGACGATGATGCGACCGATCGCCGCCTCGCGCGCGCGCTTGGCAACCTGTACGATCATGGGCAGGCCGCAAATATCGGCGAGCGGCTTGCCGGGCAGGCGGGTGGAGGCCATTCGAGCAGGAATGAGAACCAGCGTCTTGTCTAAATTTGGATCTGTCATTCTTGGGCCTTCTATTCCTGCGGGAAAAGTGTCAAAACGTCTCACGGTGGAGGCCGTTTACAGAGTTGCAAGAAACAGCCAAAAGACATAGGTTTCGCGCGAATTCAAGATGGGCCGGCTGAGGATGCTGGCGGCGAGGGGAGCATAGCAGATGAATTCATCCTACGTGAACATGGGAGTCGGGGCACTTTTGGCCACGCTGTTCGTGTTGAAGTCCGTGTCGCTCGCGTCAGGATTTATTTTCCATTCGGAAACACCGGAAAAGCCGGGTTTTGCCATCGTTGCCGCCGAAGAGCCGGCTGGTGGCGAGAAGGCTGCGGCCGCAAAGCCGGATACGCCGATCGCTCAGCTTTTGCAGAAGGCTGATGCGAAGGTCGGCGAGACGATCTTCAAGAAGTGTCAGGCCTGTCATTCCGGAGAAAAGGGAGGGCCGAACAAGGTTGGCCCTGATCTCTGGGGTATCGTCGACCGTCCGGTCGCCGAGCATGAGGGCTTTGCCTACTCGGCCGGCATGAAGGACTTCTCCAAGGGCGGCGCGGAGAAGTGGACCTACGATCACCTCTATCACTTCCTGGCGGCTCCGAAGAAGTTCGTTGCCGGTACGGCGATGGGCTTTGCCGGTCTGCCGAAGGAAGAGGATCGCGCCAACGTGATCGCCTATCTGCGCACGCTCGCCGATACGCAGGTTCCGCTGCCGGATCCGAACGCACCGGCTGCCACCAACTAAGGCAGTCCTGATGATGGATTGAAAACCCGGCCGTTGAGGCCGGGTTTTTCGTGTTTGCGAATCAGATCGAGTGCCGGCGCGAACGGCTTCGCCGATCGAGGTCGAAGACCTTCAGTCCGTCTTCGGCGCTCGGCGGCGTGCGCCAATCCTCCGCGGCCAGTGCTTTGCGAGCATCGCGCAAGCCGGCCCCCCAATGCTCGCGCATCGACAGCGAGGAAAACTCGTAGTCCTTGGAATGCGCGCGGAATTCCTTGCTGCGGTAGATCAGGTGGATGATGGTGACGCCGTAGTTGGAACAATGCTGCTCCAGTTTCCGGATCTCCGGATCGGCCTTGGCCTCATCGGGAAGGCGAGCGTAGAGGTCCGATATGGCGCGTCGCAGGCGGTGCCGCTCAAGGAAGAGATCGGTGTTCAGTCGCGTGCGGCTGGAATAGGTAATGTCCTTGCGCCGCTCCTCGACCTCTTCGAGATCCTGCGGCAGCGGCCCGATGGCGCTGAAAAGATCAACCTGGAAAACCACGGTGTCGACGTCGGCGCCATTGCGCAGCACATAGGTCAGCGGCGTATTCGAGACGAGACCGCCGTCCCAGTAGTGCTCGCCGCCGATCTTGATCGCCGGAAATCCTGGCGGCAGTGCACCGCTCGCCATGATGTGCTCCGGCGTGATCTTGGTGTCTCTGTTGTCGAAGAAGGCGAAGTTGCCGGTGCGAACGTTGACGGCGCCGAGGCTCAGTCGCACCGGGCCGTGATTGATTCGGTCAAAGTCCACATGGTCGAGCAGCGTCCGGCGCAACTGCTCGGTATCGTAGATGCTGGTCGCGCCGGCTGAACCGCGTGGCTGGAACCAGGCAGGAATCGCCCAAGGGGAAAAGAAGCCGGGCACCCCGAGGGTCGAGACCCACCAGCTGCTGACGGTGCGGTAAAATGGGCTGGTTTCGCGCTGTCGTTCCATCAGAACATCGACGGGAAGCTGGATGGTGACCTTGTTCCAGAAGGAGCGCAGCTTCTCCAGCCGCTCGCCGGGTATGTTTCCAGCCATGATCGAGGCGTTGATGGCGCCGATCGAGATGCCGGCGATCCAGTCCGGCTCGATATTCTGTTCGCGCAATGCTTCAAAGGCGCCGGCCTGGTAGGAGCCCAGCGCACCGCCGCCCTGCAGCACGAAGACTTTCTGCGAATAGGCCGAAGCGGAATTGGTAAGTGGAGCTGCAATATTCATGTGCCATCCTTTGCTGCGCTCCGGGTGGGAAGGCCGGGATGCGCAAAATATATGACCATTTTCCTGCGTGCTTCTCCCTTTGACGAGAGATGCGTTTTCAGTCGTGGGGTCGAGCCCGCGCTATGTGAGCAGATAGGCCCAAAGCGACACCGAGAATGCCCCGAGCGCTGTTGTCAGCGTGATGGTCGAGGCGGCGAGACTGTGACCGACACCGAAGCGGTTGGCAATCAGCCAGGCGTTCACACCTGTAGGAACTGCGGCGGTGAGTACGAGTGCGGTGCGCCATTCCGGGCTCAAGCCCAGCAGATGACCGGCCGCCAGCACGCAGGCCGGCAGCAGAAAGAGCTTGAAGCCCGAGATGACGCTGGTAATGCCGAGATTGCCCGAGAGGCCGTATTGACGCAGCGCCATGCCAAGGGAGATCAGCGCCGCCGGCCCCGCGATACTGGCGATGCTTTCGACGACGGTGGCAAGCGTCGATGGGATGCGAAGGCCAGTCAGATGAACGATCAGGCCGCAGAAAAGCCCGATGACCAGCGGATTGCGGACGAGATTTCTGCCGACCTGCCGCAGCAGTTCGCCGGTGCTGCGTCCAGCCCCGCCATTCTCCTTGCGCTCGGCTTGCTCCATCAGCAGTGTGCCCGCGATCATCATGGTGGGAAGGTGCACGGCAATCAGGATCGACATGGCCATGACGCCATCGGGACCAACCGTGCGGCCGACGAGTGGCAGGCCGATGAAGATCGTATTGGCAAAGGCCGAGGAAACGCCGGCCAGCACGCCGATGCGCGCATCCCTCCCGAAGACCCGCGTCGCGACGATGTGGCCCGCGGCCCAGGTGACGGCCACGCCGGAGAAATAGGCGATCCACAATCGAAATGGCGACGCGCCACGGAAATCGGCTCCGGCGATGGTCTGGAACAGCAGAAGCGGCACGGCGATCTTGAAGACGAATTCGCTCATGGCCTCGCCGACATCGGCTTTCAAAAGCCCTGTGCGCACGATGACCCAGCCAATGAGAATCAGCAGAAATACCGGTAGGACGTCGGTGAGGATTTCGGACATGCCTGATGCTGGGCTTGAAGATCGCAGGTTGAGGAATTCGATCTGCGAGTTCTATCAGCATGCCCGGGTGTGAGAACCCGGAAAAACAAAAAAAGCGGGCATGGCCCGCTTTCGTCGATCCCGCCCCGAGAGGCGGTCCCCCCGGTGCACATGCCGCCAGTTCATCCGTGGTCGGCCCGCGTACCGGTGAGGCGGAAGGCATCATTCCTTCCCCAGCTGGCTTGAAGCCTTGTGAGCTTCTCATCCCAGCCGCTTGATAAGCATTTAAAGATAGAAAGTGACAGGCAAATGACTGATTGGAATTTAGTTGGCGCCTCAAACGCTGATTTTTCTTCCAAACTTCGCAAAAACCGATAATACCGGATACCGGCTATCACCAGTACCGGGATCCTCCAATAGATGACTCGCTTCGATGTATTGACCGTTGGCAACGCCATCGTCGACATTATCGCCCGTTGTAACGATCAGTTCCTGATCGACAATCAAATCACCAAGGCCGCGATGAATCTCATCGACGCCGAACGCGCCGAACTTCTTTATTCGCGCATGGGCCCGGCGCTGGAAGCCTCCGGTGGCAGTGCTGGAAACACGGCAGCGGGCGTTGCCAATTTCGGCGGCAAGGCTGCCTATTTCGGCAAGGTCGCGGAAGATCAGCTCGGAGAGATTTTCGCCCACGACATCCGCGCCCAGGGCGTTCACTACGAGACCAAGGCGAAGGGCACTTTCCCGCCCACGGCGCGTTCGATGATCTTCGTGACGGAAGATGGCGAGCGTTCCATGAACACCTATCTCGGCGCCTGCGTCGAGCTTGGCCCGGAAGACGTCGAGGAAGAGGTCGTCGCCGATGCCAAGGTGACCTATTTCGAAGGCTATCTCTGGGATCCGCCGCGCGCCAAGGAAGCGATCCGCGAATGCGCCCGCATCGCCCATGCCCATGGCCGCGAAATGTCGATGACCCTTTCCGACAGCTTCTGCGTTGGCCGCTATCGCGCCGAGTTTCTTGACCTGATGCGCTCCGGCACGGTCGATATCGTCTTTGCCAATAGCGACGAAGCCCTGTCGCTCTACGAGACCGACGATTTCGAAAAGGCGCTGACGCTGATATCAGCCGATTGCAAGATCGCCGCCGTAACCACGGGCAAGGACGGTGCCGTCATCGTGCGCGGCAACGAACGCTATGTCGTCGATGCTCATCCGATCGAGGAGCGCGTCGACACGACCGGCGCCGGCGATCTCTTCGCCGCCGGGTTCCTGTTCGGCTACACGCAGGGCCGCGGCCTCGAGGATTGCGCCAAGCTCGGCAACCTCGCCGCCGCAACCGTCATCGAGCAGATCGGCCCGCGCCCGATGCAGTCGCTGTCGGAAAAGGCCAAGACATTCGGTCTTCTCTGACCGAACTTGGTTCCCGGAATTTCTGGGATATAAGAATATGAGCCGCCCTCGACAGATCGTCGGGGCGGCCTTTTGCTATGAAGCCGCGGAAATGCGGCTTGAAACATGTCGCGCAAACGCGGGCGGCGGCGTGCTTTAGCTCCAGAAAAGCCTTGCCGTCTCGGCTTCGTACAGGATGAGAATGCCGATCGCGATCAGGACGAATGGCACAACCCTGTGTCCATATCGCCGGATCGGCGCGCCGAGTTTCCGATGATTGACGAGCGAATGCGCAGCACCGAGCCAGATTGCCGTCAGAATCGCGAAGATGCAGCCGATAGCCAGGATTTCGGAGGCGGAGCGTGTGGCGAAGAGCGGCGTATAGACGCTGATATTGTCACCGCCATTGGCGATCGTGACGAGCGTGACGGCAGCGATATTGCTATGTCCGGCCGAAGCCTTGCTGTGATCTTCCGGGTTGTCGTCCGTGTCGATGCCCTTCCAGAGTTCCCACAGTCTCCTCAGCCCGAAATAGATCGGCGCAAAGCCGAGGAGGCCGATATAGGAGGCTGGTATGACGAGCACGAGAAGCGAAGCAACGACGCTGAAGCCGTATAGAGTGGCAATACCGAGGTACTGGCCGATGACGATCTGCTTCGTCCGGAATTTCCGATCGGCGAAGAAGCCGAGAAGAACGAAGATGTCGTCGACGTTCGTCGATACGAATACGACGATTGCAACGCCCAGAACCCCGAGTAGATAAGCCAAGACACCTGCCTCCCTTTCCCATGGCAGATATATCGTCCCGCCGGAAAAGTCGTGCGAGAACGGCTCTGCTTTCTAAGGAATCGTTAAACCGCGATGGCGTTTAGCGCGTGATGCCGAGGGAAGCGTTACTTGAAGGCTTCGCCGGGATAAGCACCCCAGATCTCGGACTGAGCCACCCAGCCTTCGGTGCTGTCGGCGGTGACGAGGCACCAGTTGCCGGTGCATTCGCGGATGCTCATCATCACGCCGGGCTGAAGCTTGGCGATGACAGTGCCGGATGGCTGTGCTTCGCGGCGCATATTGACGAAAACAGCCTTGCCCTTGCCCTTCATCCAAGGTGCTGCAATGGCCGAGCGCTGGCCCGACAGCAGCGACTGGTTGACCCAGCCTTCGGTGCCGTCTGCATCGCGGACGCGCCGCCAGTTATCGTATTCCTGGATGATTTCGACCGGCAATCCCTGCTTGAGGTAGAGCCATGACACGGCGTAATCGGAGCTTGGTCCGATGCGCAGATTGACCCGCTTGGATTTCAGCGTCACGAAGCGCGGCAACGGCAATCCGCTCGGCCCCTTGGCGGCCTGGGCGGCTGCAAGGTCGGTCGTCGCAAAGGCCATCATCAGGCCTATTGTGAAAATAGCGCAGGACTTCAATACTTTGCCACGCATGGGATTTCCGTTCGTTCGTCATGACGAAGGCGTTGTTTCCATCGCCCATTCGCTCCGGCCAGTGGCAATTCCTCGGATCGCGTCAGCGAGTTTTGTTTGTCTTCGCCTGCGGGTCTGGTAGAAATGCCCGGAACGGGAAAATTATCCTGCTTCTTGGTTAAGAACATCTGAACAAGGCATCGCCGCTCGCCATGACGACGAAGAAAAAACCGAAGGTCTACGTCACGCGCAAACTACCGGATGCGGTGGAAACGCGAATGCGCGAACTCTTCGATGCCGAACTCAACATTGACGATCACCCGCGCACCAAGAACGAACTCATCCAGGCTGTCCGCACGGTCGATGTCCTGGTGCCCACAGTCACCGATCGAATCGATGCCGAGGTGATCGACGAAGCTGGCCCGCAGATGAAGCTGATTGCGAGCTTCTCCAACGGCACGGATCACATCGATGTCGAAGCCGCAGCCCGGCGTGGCATCACCGTCACCAACACGCCGAATGTTCTGACGGAGGATACCGCCGACATGACCATGGCGCTCATCCTAGCCGTGCCCAGGCGGCTGGCGGAAGGTGCGCGCGTGCTGACCGACAATCCCGGCGAATGGGCCGGATGGTCGCCGACCTGGATGCTCGGTCGCCGCATTCACGGCAAACGCATCGGCATCGTCGGCATGGGGCGCATCGGCACGGCGGTTGCCCGCCGCGCCAAGGCGTTCGGCCTTTCCATACACTATCACAATCGCAAGCGCGTCAATCCGGCGACCGAGGACGAGCTTGAGGCGACCTATTGGGACAGCCTCGACCAGATGTTGGCCCGCGTCGATATCGTTTCGGTCAATTGCCCATCGACACCGGCCACCTATCATCTGATATCCGCACGTCGATTGGCCCTGCTGCAGCCGACGAGCTATATCGTCAACACGGCGCGCGGCGATGTCATCGATGAGACGGCGCTGATCAAGATCCTGCGGGAAGGAAAGATCGCCGGCGCGGGGCTCGATGTGTTCGAGAATGAGCCGGCCGTCAACCCGAAGCTGGTCAAGCTCGCCAATGAGGGCAAGGTGGTGATCCTGCCGCACATGAGTTCGGCCACGCTTGAAGGCCGAATCGACATGGGCGACAAGGTCATCATCAACATCCGCGCCTTCATCGACGGCCATCGTCCGCCAAATCGCGTGCTGCCGTTTCGCTAGGTTGATGCATGGCGCGCAAAAGGGTTGAGCGGTTGTCCATCAAACCAAAGAGCTGAAGCGCGAGAAGCGGGCCCTAGAGATCGCGCCGTGCTTTAAGCCAGGCTCTTGCGCATCTCGATTGAGGTCGTGTGGGCAAAGCCCGCATGGCGGTTTTCAGCTGTCTTCACGAATCCCCAGCTTGCGAAGGTGGCGTGATTCTCAGTCAGCTCGATGCGCGTTTCTAGCCTTAGGGCTGTGAGACCAAGATTGCGGGCGGCCATCTCGGCCATCGCCAGCAAGCGCCTGCCGATCCCCTTGCCCTGCGTGCCCGGCAGCACGGCTAGCTTGCCGATATAGAGGGTATCGGGTTCCGCGCGGCAAAATATACAGCCGGCTATCCTGTGGCCATCCAACGCAATGTAGCCGATCTCGTTGCGCGCTTTTTCCCGGAGAGACTGCGGTGTCAGCGAAAGCGCGGAGGATGGTGGATCGATCCGCCCGTCCATGTAAGCGAAAGAGGCGAGGATGAGGTCGAGCAATTCGCTCCAGCGATGGAAGCTGCCATCCAGCCGTTGAATCGGCAGATCGCTCACTCGGCTGCTGCCTTGGTGCGCTTGCGGCGATAGCGAATGGTTTCGAACCGAGCGGCCAGCCCGTCGTAAAGCAATAGGCGACCGATCAGCGGTTCGCCAATGCCTGTTATCAGCTTGATCGCCTCCATGGCCATCAGCGTGCCGACGACTCCGGTCAAGGCGCCGATGATGCCGGCCTCGGCACAGCTGGGGATAAGCCCCTGCGGCGGCGGCGCCGGGAAGAGATCGCGATAGCGCGGATTGAACACGCCCTCCGCATCGCTCTCGTATGGCTTCAACGTCGTCACCGATCCATCGAATCGCCCGACAGCGCCGGTTACGAGCGGCAGGCATGCAGCCTCGGCCGCATCTGCTGCCATGTAGCGCGTGTCGAAATTGTCCGAGCCATCGATAACGAGATCGAAGCCGCCAAGATGCCGGGATGCCGTATCAAGCGAAAAACGTTCCTCGAAGCGGATGGTCCGTACATGCGGATTAAGCCGCGCGATGGCGTCGGCAGCGCTCTGTGTTTTCAGCTCGCCGATGGTGCCGGTATCGTGGATCACCTGCCGTTGCAGGTTGGACAGCGAAACGCGGTCGTCGTCGGCAATGCCGAGCGTTCCGACACCGGCAGCGGCGAGATATTGCAGCACCGGGGCACCAAGCCCGCCCGCGCCGATGACAAGCACCCGCGCAGCCTTCAACCGTTGCTGCCCCGCCCCGCCGACTTCGGGCAGCAGGATGTGGCGCTGATAACGGGCGATTTCGTCTGGTGTCAAAGGATCCATGGCGGCGATCCTATCATGATCGACGAGTTTGAGATGCTAGGATTTTGTAATGCCGCCATGCGAAACGGTGAAGAATTGCGCGCGCTCGCCAAGCGCCGAAAACATGGATTTGTCGGTGCCGGTCATGAAGGATTGACCGCCCAGGCCGTCGATGAGGTCGAAAAGTGCGGCGCGCCGGCCCTCATCGAGATGAGCGGCGATTTCGTCGAGGAGCAGGATCGGCGCATAGCCGGTCAGATTGCCTACGAGACGGGCATGGGCGAGGATCAGGCCGACCAGAAGAGCCTTCTGTTCGCCTGTCGAACAACGCTCCGCCTCCATATCCTTTTCAAGATGGCGCACCAGGAGATCGGCCCTGTGCGGCCCATCCAGCGTGCGGCCGGCCGCTGCATCGCGGTAGCGGCCCTCGCGCAGCATCGCGGCGTACTGATCTTCAAGATCGACGGCGGGCCGGTCGAACTGCCCGTCAAGGAAGCCGGAAAGTTCGAGCGCCGCGGAGGGAAACGGTGTCGCCTCTCGCGTTTCGCCGATCAGGCGGGAAAGAAGGCCGAGCATTTCCTGCCGCGCAAGCGCCATGGCGATGCCGAGGCTGGCCATCTGCTCCTCGATGCCAGCGAGCCATGAGGGGTCGAAACGGCCTTCCGAAAGCAGCTTGTTGCGGCTGCGCATGGCGCGCTCGAAATCGCTGGCGCGGCGGCCATGGGCGGGATCGAGCGACAGCACCAGCCGGTCGAGAAAACGGCGGCGCTCCGAGGAGCCGCCGGTGAACAGGCCATCCATGGCCGGCGTCAGCCAGAGAACCCGCAGATGATCGGTCAGCTCGTCGACCGCCTTGGCCGGCGTGCCGTTGATTCGCAGCTTGCGGGCTGATGATTCGTCCGTGGTGTCGATGCCGGTGCCGATCTCGACCGTGCCATCCATCCCGTCCAACTCGGCAAAGATCGAGAATCCACCTGGCGCATGGACGCGGGTAACATCGGCATAGGCTGCCCGCCGCAGGCCTCGGCCGGGCGAAAGCAGCGAAACCGCCTCCATCAGATTGGTCTTGCCCGCACCGTTGTCGCCAGTCAGTACGACGTGCCGCTCGTCAAGCGCCAGCGCCGCCGCCGCATAGTTGCGGAAGTCGGTGAGCTTCAGGCGCGAGATGAAAACCTTGTCCGGCATGGGTCTTTGAGATTCGTGTCGTTGGCCGAGGCGTATGCCGAACCCCGCCCAAGTGCAAGGATTTTGCCGTCTTTCTCGACCGTCGATCGGTGCATGGTCAACACCTGGCTTTCAGCCTCTGGCACCGTGAAAGCTCGCTCCCCATATGGCTATGCTCTGCGGACACCATGAATGGGGGCTCAATTGGACACTGCAAAGGCATTGCTCGCGCATACGCATGCCGACTGGTCACGCGTAAAGCAGGGCGAATCGGGCGATCTTGTCTATCGACGCGAGGATGGCCGCGCCTATGCGAAAATTGCGTCGTCAGCACGCTTGGCCGACCTTGCTGGCGAACGTGACAGGCTGCTTTGGCTACAGGGCAGGGGGATCGTAGTACCCGAGGTCATCGACTGGCGTGAGGTCGAGGATGGTGCTTGCCTGATCATGACGGCAATCCCCGGTGTGCCTGCAGTCGAATTGGATGGAAACGCCTTGTTGAAGGCCTGGCCCTCGATGGTGCTGCAACTCCGGACTTTCCATGAACTGCGGGCTGAGGCGTGCCCTTTCGATCGCAGCCTGTCGCTCATGTTCGCGCGGGCAGCGGATGTGGTTTCGCGCGACGCTGTGAATCCGGATTTCCTGCCGCCGGAAGATCGGGACACACTGGCTCATAAATTGCTGGAGCGTATCGAACGCGATCTGCCTGTGCGGCTTGCGCAAGAGGCAGCCGACAAGGTTCTTTGCCACGGCGATGCCTGCATGCCCAACTTTATGGTTGATCCGCATAGCCTGCGATGCACCGGCCTGCTCGATCTCGGGCGCGTTGGAAAAGCGGATCGCTATGTCGATCTTGCGCTGATGATTGCCAATGCCGGAGAAAACTGGGCGACACGGGAGCAGGCCGAGCGGGCGTTCGAGATCCTGTTCGAAGTCCTGGAGATCGCGGAACCTGATCGCGAGCGTCTCGCCTTCTATCTCCGGCTCGATCCGCTCACCTGGGGCTGATTCGCGGTGCCGGACGTGATTCGCCCGCCCAAACAAAAAATCCGACCGAATCATCGGTCGGATTCATGTGAAACACTTTGATTCGCGAATCAGTCGCTGAAGGTGTCGAAGAAATCCTTCATGCGGGCGAAGAAGCCGGTTGATTCGGGATTGTTGTCCTTCGAAGAGATCTGTTCGAATTCCTGCAGAAGTTCGCGCTGACGCTTTGTCAGCTTCTGCGGCGTCTCGATCTGGATCTGGATGTAGAGATCACCGACCTGGCTGGAGCGCAGCACCGGCATGCCCTTGGCCTTCAGGCGGAATTGCTTGCCCACCTGCGTTCCCTCGGGAACGGTAACGCGAGACTTCGTGCCGTCGAGCGTTGCCACGTCGAAAGTGCCACCAAGTGCTGCTGTTGTCATCGAGATCGGCACGGCGCAGTAGAGATCGGCTCCATCGCGCTGGAAGAACTCATGCGGTTTGACGGAGAGGAAGATGTAGAGGTCGCCTGAAGGTCCGCCACGTTGACCAGCTTCGCCTTCGCCCTGTAGGCGGATGCGCGTGCCGTCTTCGATACCGGCCGGGATGTTGACGGAGAGCGAACGCTCCTCGGTCACGCGGCCCTGGCCATGACACTTGCTGCAGGGATCCGGAATAATCTGGCCGCGGCCATGGCAGGTCGGGCAAGTCCGTTCGACGGAGAAGAAGCCTTGTGCGGCGCGCACGCGACCGGAGCCCTGGCAGGTGCCGCAGGTTTTCGGTTGGGTGCCAGGCTTGGCGCCAGAACCAGAACAGACGTCGCAGGTAATGGAGGTCGGGACACGGATCTGCGCGGTCTTGCCGCTGAAGGCTTCTTCGAGCGAGATTTCCATGTTGTAGCGAAGATCGGCGCCGCGTTCGCGACCGCCGGAGGAGCGTCCGCGCGAGCGTCCGCCACCCATCATCTCGCCGAAAATATCCTCGAAAATATCGGAGAAGCCACCGCCGCCGAAACCGGCGCCAAAGCCGCCGCCACCGCCCATGCCACCATGCTCGAAAGCAGCGTGCCCATAGCGGTCATAGGCTGCGCGCTTCTGCGGATCCTTGAGCGTTTCGTATGCTTCGTTGATTTCCTTGAACTTCCGCTCGGCGCTGCTGTCGTCCGGATTCTTGTCCGGATGATATTGCATCGCCAGCTTGCGAAAGGCGCTTTTCAGCTCTTTCTCGTCCGCCGTCTTTGAGACGCCCAATGTCTCGTAAAAATCCGCTTTTGCCATTCAGCATTCGACCCTGGAAATGGATTTCCGGCTGCCATGAGGCAGCCGGATCTAAGTTTCCTGAACCTTTCGGTTCGCGCTTATGCAGACCGCTTGTGGTCGCCTTCGTCCTTGATTTCCTCGTAGTCGGCATCGACGACATCGTCCTTGCCGGCTGCCGAGTGATCGCCCGAAGCGCCGCCTTCAGCCTGCTGAGCCTCATAGATCGCCTGGCCGAGTTTCATGGAAACTTCCATGAGGGTCTGGGTCTTGGCCTTGATGTCTTCTGCGTCCGGCTCGGAAGCTTCGGTTGCCGTCTTCAGCGCTGCAATCGCGTCGGAGATCGCGGTGCGATCGGCTTCCGTGACCTTGTCGCCATAATCCTTCAGCGACTTCTCGCTGGAGTGGATCAGGCTTTCAGCCTGGTTCTTAGCTTCAACGCCTTCGCGACGCTTCTTGTCATCGGCGGCATGAGCTTCTGCATCCTTGACCATCTTTTCGATGTCGGCGTCGGAAAGACCACCGGAAGCCTGGATGCGGATTTGCTGTTCCTTGCCGGTGCCCTTGTCCTTGGCCGAAACCTGAACAATGCCGTTGGCGTCGATGTCGAAGGTAACTTCGATCTGCGGAACGCCACGCGGTGCCGGCGGCAGGCCGACGAGGTCGAACTGGCCGAGCAGCTTGTTGTCGGCAGCCATTTCGCGCTCGCCCTGCGAGACGCGGATGGTCACGGCCGACTGGTTGTCGTCAGCGGTCGAGAAGGTCTGCGACTTCTTCGTCGGGATCGTCGTGTTGCGTTCGATCAGACGGGTGAAGACGCCGCCGAGCGTTTCGATGCCGAGGGACAGCGGGGTTACGTCGAGGAGCAGAACGTCCTTGACGTCACCCTGCAGAACGCCGGCCTGGATGGCTGCGCCGAGAGCGACGACTTCATCCGGGTTGACGCCCTTGTGCGGCTCTTTGCCGAACAGCTGCTTGACGACTTCCTGTACCTTCGGCATGCGGCTCATGCCGCCGACGAGAACGACTTCGTCGATCTCGGCAGCCGTGACGCCGGCATCCTTGAGGGCTGCCTTGCACGGAGCGATGGTGCGCTGGACGAGATCGTCGACCAGGCTTTCCAGCTTGGCGCGGGTCAGCTTCAGCGTCAGGTGCTTCGGGCCGGTGGCGTCTGCCGTGATGAAGGGCAGGTTGATTTCGGTCTGCTGTGCGGACGAAAGTTCGATCTTGGCCTTTTCGGCAGCTTCCTTCAGGCGCTGCAGAGCAAGCTTGTCGCCCTTGAGGTCGATGCCGTTGTCCTTCTTGAACTCGGCAACGAGGTATTCGACGAGACGCATGTCGAAGTCTTCACCGCCGAGGAAGGTGTCGCCGTTGGTCGACTTCACTTCGAAGACGCCGTCGCCGATTTCCAGGATGGAGATATCGAAGGTGCCGCCGCCAAGGTCGTAAACGGCGATGGTTTTGCCGTCCTTCTTGTCGAGGCCGTAAGCGAGTGCCGCAGCCGTCGGCTCGTTGATGATGCGCAGGACTTCGAGGCCGGCGATCTTGCCGGCATCCTTGGTTGCCTGGCGCTGAGCGTCGTTGAAGTATGCGGGGACGGTGATGACGGCCTTGTCGACCTTCTCGCCGAGATAGGACTCGGCGGTTTCCTTCATCTTCTGAAGGATCATCGCGGAAATCTGTGCGGGCGAATAGCCCTTGCCCTGAGCTTCTACCCAGGCGTCGCCATTGTCGCCCCGAACGATGTTGAAGGGAACAAGGTGCTTGTCCTTCTCAACGGTCGGATCTTCGTAGCGGCGGCCGATGAGGCGCTTGACAGCGAAGAGGGTATTCGTGGGGTTGGTGACAGCCTGGCGCTTGGCCGGCTGGCCGACGAGACGTTCGCCGTCGTCGGTGAAGGCTACCATGGAGGGGGTCGTCCGGGCGCCTTCGGCATTCTCGATCACTTTCGCGTCTTTACCGTCCATGACGGCGACGCAGGAATTCGTAGTTCCAAGGTCGATACCAATTACTTTTGCCATGTCATTCTCTCCTTGAAGCAAGCTGTCGGAACCCCTGTCAGGCATTCCATTGACAGCCCCTTACGGGATGGTCTTGAGGATTGCGCAGCCATGACTGCGGTGATGCCGCGTATATAAGTAGCGGTTTTACTGACTGCAAGGCAGGAAATAGCCCGAAATCCAGCAAAACAAATGGTTTGTCGTCCAAATTCCGTGCGACCCCATATGCGCCGAGGACCCGCGGATTTTGCGCGACCGCGTATCAGAGCAGCCTTGCAGCGGCCATGCAAGCGGCAAGCTGCAAAATTGCGATTTTATGTAGATCTGGGCGGATCGGCTCGCAGCTGAAGGTCTGCAAGCGATAACTCTTTGACGAGCGCCTTCAAGCGTTTGATATCGCGTTCTCCAGCGATGCACTGATTTGATGCCGCTTCGATCGAGGGCGCCGCAACGGGTGCCTGTACCGACGATTCGTTTTCCATCGCAGGAGATGAAGTTTTCACGACCTGTTCGCTTCGCCGTCCCGTCTTAAATTTGACGCCTTGCTGCCTCCTTTTTTTGCCGTCGCTGTGTCCGACGATCAAAACAGGAAATTGCAACTATATGTCCGTTACAATCACGCGTCGCGTTGCGTTAATGACGCCATTCCTTGCCATGATGGGGTTGCAGGGATCTCATGCCCTTGCCAAGGATGGCGATAAGGGCATCGCGGCAAGACTTAAAAAACTGGAGAAGCGCAGCGGTGGACGTCTGGGTGTCGCCGTGTTGAACACTGCGACCGGGCAGCTTACCGGCAATCGCCTCGATGAACGCTTCGCGATGTGCAGCACGTTCAAGGCATTGGCCGTCGCGTTTACGCTCTCCCGCGTCGATCGGGGCGAAGAACAACTCGGCCGCCGCATCTTTTTCAAGGAAGGCGATCTGGTGACGCCCTTCAAAGCGACGAAGCCGCATCTGGCGGATGGGATGACGATCGAGCAGCTGTGCGAGGCAGCCCTGATCGTAAGCGATAGCACCGCTGCCAATTTGCTTCTGGCGAGCTTCGGTGGCCCTGCCGCCTTGACCGGCTATCTTCGATCCCTCGGCGATCCGGTGACGCGGCTTGATAAGATCGAGCTGGATTTGAATATCGTCAAGCCTGGCGAAACACATGACACGACCTCTCCCCGTGCCATGGTGACCACGCTGCAGAAGATCGTCCTTGGCGACGCGCTGTCAGCCCCATCCCGCGCGAAGCTGACCCATTGGATGATCGCCTCCAAGGATGCGGCTGCGCACCGCCTTCGCGTCGGCCTGCCGAATGGCTGGCGAATCGCGAACAAGCCGGGCACCTGGAACGGAATTTCCACCAACGATATCGGGGTGATCTTTCCATCCGGCCGCGATCCGATCGTGGTTGCGGCCTATCTCGGCGAAGCACGGGGATCGATTAAGGACCAGGAGGCCATCCTAGCCGAGGTAGCCCGCATCGTGGCCGAAGAAATCTGAGGTCGAACGAAAGCAGTTGGCGCAGCCTGCAGATGACCATCTCTTGATGATGGTCATTCAACCGCCGCGGTCCTTCCGTCGGCGCGCCAATGTCAGATGACGCGCCGCCGTTCGGCAATCCTCGGAGAATCCGCTCTTTCTAGCGCGTCACCGCCCGAGGATGACATCGAGCAATGAGGAGCGATGCGGCCGCGCGGCGCCCCTGGGAGGGCCGCTGTCGCCGATGTCGGCAGGCGGGATATCGCTGTCATAGGGGTTCGAGCTGTAAGGATTGGTGTCGTCGGTGAAGTTTGCCGGCGGCAGATCCTGCGGGTCCTCATTGGCGGCCGTCTGGTTGACGATCTGCGGCTGGATAGGCTGCTGCATCGGGCGTTGCTGCAAGGCGGGCTGCCCGGCATCGCCGGTGCCGGAAATGATGTTGCCGATGGTGGTCGGCTGGCTGCCATTCGGATCCGTCTGCGCCATCGGGAGACCATTGTCGATGATCTGTCCGCCGCCGAAGATCGGCGTCGGCGTGATGCCCTTGTGGGCGGCGACCATGAATTCCTTCCACGCTTTCGCCGGTAGTCCGCCGCCTGTCACCTTGCGCATCGACTTGCCGTCGTCGTTGCCGAACCAGACGCCCGTCGTCAGATGGCTGGTGAAACCGACAAACAGCGCGTCGCGGAAGGATTGGGTCGTGCCCGATTTGCCGGCTGCCTGCCAGCCGGGAATACGCGCGGCCTTGCCCGTTCCGTTGGCGATGACGCCCGTCATCATGGCGTTCATGTTGGTGACGATATCGGGGTTCAGCACACGCTGCGGATTGTCGGTATTGGTCTGGTAAAGCACTTTACCGGAGGCTGTCGTCACCTTGGTGATGACATGCGGCGCCACCTTGAAACCACCGTTCATGAAGGTGGCGTAGGCGGAGGTCAGTTCCAGCAGTGAGACTTCGGACGTGCCGAGCGCGATGGAGTTGTTGGCCTGCAGGTCGGATTCGATGCCGAGCCTGTGGGCGACCTTGATCACCTGCTCGGGGCCGACCTCGGCAACGAGCTGGGCAGCCACCGTGTTCAGAGATTTCGCCACTGCAGTCGCGAGCGTCACCGGCCCGCTATAGCGTTGCTCGTAGTTCTCCGGGGCCCAGTTGCCGATCTTGACCGGCAGGTCGTTGCGGATGGAGTTGGGCGTGAGACCCGCCTCCAGCGCTGCCGTATAGACGAAGGGCTTGAAGGCCGATCCCGGCTGCCGCTTGGCGGTGACGGCGCGGTTGAACTGGCTTTGAGCGTAGTCACGCCCGCCGACCAGCGCGCGGACGGCGCCCGTCGCATCGACGGATACGAGCGACGCCTGCGAGGCGTTCAGCTTCTTGCCTTCCTTTTCGAGTACGTCGCTCAGCGCCCTCTCGGCCTTCTCTTCCAGCGACATGTCGAGGGTAGTGTCGACGATCAGGTCTTCCTTGACGTCGCCGCCGATCAGCTTCGGCAGCTGGTCCATGACCATGTCGGCAACGTAGTTCTCCGCGCCGCTCCAGTAGCTCTTGGTGCGTGTCGGCGGCTGCGCCATCGCCGTCTTGATATCGGCTTCGCTGATGAAGCCCTGGTCGCGCATGGCTTGCAAAACGAGCTGGGCTCGAGCTTCAGCAGCGGCCGGATCACGGGCGGGCGATAGCCGCGACGGCGCCTTGACCAGGCCGGCAAGCATGGCGGCCTCGCCGAGATTGACGTCCTTGGCCGATTTGTTGAAGTAGCGCCGCGATGCCGCTTCGACGCCATAGGCGTTGGAGCCGAAATAGACCCGGTTCAGATACATCGTCAGGATCTGATCCTTGGTATACTTGTGCTCAAGCCACAGAGCCAGCAGCACTTCCTGAACCTTGCGTTCCAGCGTGCGGTCCGGCGACAGGAACAGGTTCTTGGCGAGCTGCTGCGTCAGCGTCGAGCCGCCCTGGACCGCGTGTCCGGTGAGGACATTGGTGACGACGGCACGGCCGAGGCCGATCGGATCGAAGCCGAAATGTGAATAGAAGCGGCGATCCTCGATCGCGATGATGGCTTCCGGGATGTAGGGCGACATGTCGCTGAGTGCCACGGCCTCGCCGCCGGTCGTGCCGCGATTGGCAATCAGGTTGCCGTCGAGATCGGTAATCTTGACGTTCGGCGGCCGCTCGGGAATGGACCAGGTGCTGGCGCTCGGCATGCGCGAGCCGTAATAGGCGACAAGGCCGGCGACGCCGATACCGGCCCACAGACACAGCACGAGACCCCAATAGATTGCCGCGCGAACAAAGCCGAAAAAGCCGCGGCGCGGCGCACGTCTGGTCGGCTTGCGACGACTGCGGGCGCGACGGGGTTTCTGAACCACCGGCTCGTCCTCGTAATCGTCGTCATCATCTTCGTCCGGTTCCGGCTCTTCGTAGCGCTTGGCCGAGCGCCTTTGACCGACAATGCGTTCGCCGGCGCTGAATCCGTCATCGATGCGTTCCCGACCGCTGGAAAAGGATGGTTCTATCCTCTGGCGTGACTTCTTCTTATCTGCCATTGCGGGCCGGTCGTACCTCGGTGCCTAGAGCATGGTGCCGAAAAATGTCAGCGGTTCTCGGACGATGTCATGCTCTATTTCTTTGATTCTAGAGCGAATTCAGATTTCGGGTCCAGCCGACCCAAGATCATCCGGCCCCAGTGTTTCCATGCCTTCCATCAGGGTGATCACGGCGGTGGTAACCGTGGTTTAGCGTATACAACCGCCTTTGTCCCGGTACATCACCTTGGAAATGGATCCCGAATTTCGGGACAGGCCGCCGCCCGCCATTTTCTCACGAACCCCTCGTGAAGACATCAAGTCCCGCCTGAACTGTAAATGCGGCGATTTAAGGAGGGATTAAGAACATTCCCGCGCTGAATGTGACAGCCGCCGCGATGCCGCTCTCCAAGCGTTTCAAGGAACTTTCCGCCGCCTCGGGCATTATCCGATGACAAAACCAAGGGGCGAGCACATGAGTTCGTTGATCAAGATAGAGGAAGTCTGCGAGAGCAAGTTGCGGGAGGTCTGGAGCGTCGAGGATTTCGCCCGACGCCATCGGATCGCGAAAGAGGAGGAAGCCAGGCTGAAGAAGCTGTTCGGCGACTTCGCAACGAAGCAGGAACTGCTCTCGAATGCGCAGAGGCCACCACTGTTTCGGTGAACCGAACGACCGGCCTGGCGCGATGTTTATCGTGCGCCGTTGTGGCTGAAAGGCCTGCGGCGGAGGAGGCTATGTCGATGTGGAAGCGGTTTGAACTATGGCTGGTCGATCGGATCGACCGCATCTTCGGCCTGGAGCGGCTCGCCCGTCGCGCCGGCTTTTCCCCGGAAGAGGCAAAGCGGATCGCGCGCGACAAATAAAGTTAAATCGTTCGAGCAGTGCGATGAGACCTGCGCTCATGGCTCACCACCAAGAAAAGATCACCGAAATCGGCAAGGCCCGCTTCAACGATAGGTGGAGTTACTCCGCGGGGCTGCGTCGATACTTCGCGCGACGCACCGAATCTTCTGTATTTTCGAATTGTCTGATCGAGGTTATAGTAGTGTCATCTGGCTGTCTTGAAGGCGGTTCCAGACGGTTTGATAGCCTGTGAGGAGGAGTGTTCATGCGGCAAATCAAATGGAGCAATCCAATCGAGATCGGTTTTGCTCAGGGTAGTTTCCAGATCGTGACCGGGCCGTCCGAGGCACTGAATTGCATGGCCAATCTCTGGCCAGATCGGCGCGGTCCGCTTTATGTTGCGGCCAGAAGCCTGTGCCGCGCTGCGATCGACGGCCGCAAATCCGCCGAAGAAGCGCGGGAAATGTTCATTTCGGCGACGCGGGAAGCGCATCTCAAGATGCACTGAGCCGCTTTTCTCGCTCACCGCTTAACCGCTCCGCTCTTGCGAGTTGGAAAAGGTGTTGTAGAGGTTGATTGGTTCGGGACGGTACTGTTCCCACGGGAGTTCCATTTGGGCGTCACCGCAGCATCCCGCGGGAGGCGAACACTCTTCAGGTGGAATACCCTTCGTAAAGGAAGGCCGGCGACTGTAACAGTCGCCGGCCTTTGGCTTTCCTAGCATTGGCGGACCGCCGCCGTCAGCGGTTCGAGCCGCGGGAAGACATGCGGCAATTCGGTTCCGATGCCGGGCAATCCTTATGATCTGGGCTGTAAGGACCTGGCTGACCGGCATTCGGTTGCGGCTGTGGCTGCGGTTGTGGCTGAGCGACCGGCGGCTGCCGTTGCGGTTCTGGGCGCGGCTGGTTATCCGGGCGATCACGCGGACGATCCGGCCGGTTACCCCAACCCTGATTGTTGTCTGGCTGGCGGCGTCCCCAATCGCCATTGCCGTCGCGCTGTCCGTCCCAGTCACGGTTACGGCCGGGGCGACGATCCCAGTTGCGATCCTGCCCGTCATTCCAGTCCGAGTCGCGGTTCCAGTCACGATTACGGTCTGGGCGACGATCCCAGTTGCGATCCTGTCCATCGTTCCAGTTCGAGCCGCGATCCCAGCCCGGAGGATTGCGATCCCAATTGTTATCCGGGCGGCGGTCAACCCAGCCAGGGCCGCGGCGCCAACGATCACGGTCACGATAGAAGTCGCGACCGCGATAATAGCGGCCCCAATAATCGTCGAAATTGAAGACGACCGTCGGAATGCCGAGCGGCCGGTAATATTGCCGGTCGACATAGATGCGGCGCGACTGATAGGTCGCTTGAATGTATCGGCCGGCAACCCAGCCGCGGCCGCCGTAGAAGGAGACGTCGCACCAGGGCGTCTCGTTAAGGCAGCCGTTGATCTGTAGCGGCACGCCGACGGGGATCATGGTGACCGCCGGATAGGCTGTGCTCGGACCTGACCGCATGTTGACGTTTGCGGTGGCAAAGCCTTCCGCTGCTTCCGCAATAGCCGGCAACGCTATGAAAGCGGCCAGCAAGCTCGCGGCAAGAACCTTGAACCTCATGAATATTCTCCCTTCGCCCACCATGGTCGCGAAAACGGCTTGATGCCTGTTCCGTATCTGATGCGCCTACCCCGGCGCCATTCGCTATGACTTTCCAATTCCGGCAAGATAAAGGCCTGCGCATGCACGGATTTTGATAGGATATCGTGCCGCGCCTTCAATCTTTACCTGTGTTTTAAGTGTATCCGCATGAATGCAACTTGAATGATGACGGTTGAGATCGACGAAAGTTGCCGGATTGTCGGGATCTGCTCACTATCCGGCCGGCCATCACGGCGTTGGTGTCGCCGCTATTTTGCCTGGGGCGAGAAAGGAATGATCGTTCGGCCTTGAAATCGCCGTCTTGCCTTCCGATATAGGGTTCAGTCATGCAGCGCATGGATGACTGGCGTGCTGGAAAGCGAGCCGTGTCGTCCTTCGACATTGTTGAAGAGAAGTAACGCTTCGTTAACCTCTAGCAATCAATCTGGCTGCAGTTCCGCTTTCCCTTTGACCACGGATGTACTGGCACTGTTGTGAGAGCGGATGACGAAAGGCCGGATTGCTCCGGCCTTTTTGTTTTATGACGATGGCGTGTTTCCTGCGAAAACAGGGACGCGCCATTTTCGTTTTAGGCTCTGTTAAGGCAATAAAAAACCGCCGCAGTTTCCTGCGGCGGCTTTGTCACCTCGTCCGGTAAGACCGGCAGCCCCGTTAGTTCGCCTTCTTGGCCGAAACCTTGACGACCTTGGCCGGAGCCTGGGCAACATTTGCCTTGCCGGCCGGTACATAACCGGAGCCGATAGCAATGTTCAGCAAAATGTAGTCGTTGGCGCTCGATTGTACAGCCTGTGCCAAGCTCTGCTGAGCAGCGGTCACGTTACGCTGTGCGTCGAGAACGTCGAGCAGCGAGGAGGCGCCGTCCTTGTAGCTTGCCGTCGAAAGCTGCAGGGCTTCCTGATAGGATTTGACCTGAGCATGCAGAGCGGCAACAGTCTGCGCATCGCGTGTGACGGCCGACAATGCGTCTTCAACCTGCTGAATCGCCGTCCTTACAGTCTGCTGCCAGGAGATGTACTGTTCGCGGCTCGAAGATTGTGCGCTCTTGACGCCAGCGCGCAGAGCGCCGCCATCGAAGATCGGAAGGTTTAGCGATGGACCGAAGGACCAGCTGGTCAGATTGCCGCTCGTGGATCCGCTATTGCGGATGTAGGTCGGCGAGATCGAACCGCTAAGCGTGATCGACGGCAAGAGCTTGGCTTCGGCCACGCCGATCTGGGCCGTCGCAGCTGCCAGGGTGCGCTCCGCAATGCGAATGTCCGGACGGTTGCGGATGAGATCGGCAGGAACACCGGTGCGGACGTTGCCGCGGAACACCGGCTGTTTGCCGCCACCCTGCATCTGCGCGATGATCGTTGTCGAAGGCACGTTGAGCAACGTTGCGATGTGGTGCACCGCCTGGCGATAGCTGATTTCATAGCCAGGAACCAAAGCCAGCGTCTGGTTGACGAGGCCTTCCGCCTGAACGACGTCGAGGCGCGATGCGGCACCCGCTTCGAGCTGGAATTTGGTTAGCGAAAGCGTGTCGCGCCGCGACTTCAGGTTTTCCTGGGCGATCGAGATGAGCGCCTGATAGTAACGGGCATTAACATAGCTAGTGGCCAGATCCTGAAGATAGGTCAGGCGGGCAGCGTCAACGCTCGAATAGGCTGCGTCAAGCGAGGCATTGGCGCCTTCTTGCGCACGGCGGTATTGGCCCCACAGGTCGAGCAGCCACGAAACCGAGGCGGAAGCGCCGGTCGAGTTCCGCGATCCGGCCTGACTGCGCAGAGCCTGAGTGCCTCTTTGGCCGCTGGTCGTGTTCTCGCCGCTGAGCGTCAGGCTCGGGAGGCCGCCTGCGCCTGCGCTTACGACGGCAGCTTCTGCCTGGTTGATGCGCTCCAGCGTCTGCTGGATGGTAAGGTTCTGGGCAAGTCCCTGCGCGGCGAATGCATTCAGCTTGGAGTCGCCGAAAGCGGTCCACCATTGCGAACCGGCGATATCGCCGTTCATCTTCGTACCGCCCTCCGAGAACTTGGCCGGCAGAGGCATTTCCGGTGGCTTATGGTCTGGGCCGCTGACGCAACCTGCCAGAATAAGCAGCAGGGCGGGGGCGGCTGTACGAATGGAAACCATCACATTGTCCCACAATTCAATTTACTGATCAGTGTTTTAAGGGTCGAACATGACCCATGTGTTCGGCGCTCCAGCCTTACGCAATACAAAAAATGACTCGAAGCAGTCGTCGTCAATCTAGCAATGAGTTTTGCAATAGCACAGTGGCTTTTACGAATTCTCGACGCCGAACATATGTGGGATCGGGTGAAATATCAGGGTACGAGTAAAAAAAATCTAAAGTGTTGCAAAAAACATACCCTTTTGCACACCACTTAAGGGTGCGGTATGTCCTGGAATCGTCAAACAACACAACCCTGAGGGAACTCACCCGCCGCGCCGTTTGCGCCAGGTGAGCATTTGAACTTCGGTTATGGGAAATAACGAGCCAGGCTTGCGCGAACCCTATCGCGCGGAGTCGCGCCGCGGTCGTCGGCCGCAAACGGCATGCCGGTGATCGCCTCAAAGGCGCGGATGTAGACCTTTGAGGTCTGCTCGACGAGGTCGGCCGGAATTTCCGGAATCTCGTCCTTGTATGGGTCGCATCGTTCCGTGACCCAGGCGCGCACGAAATCCTTGTCGAAGCTCTCCGGCCGCGCGCCCTTTTCGAAACGCTCCTGGTAACTGTCGGCCAACCAATAACGGCTGCTGTCCGGCGTGTGAATCTCGTCAGCGAGGATGATCTTGCCATTTTCGTCGGTGCCGAACTCATATTTGGTGTCGACGAGGATCAGACCACGCTTGCGGGCGATTTCCTGTCCGCGGGCAAACAGTGCCAGGGCATAATCGGACAGCGTCTGCCATTGCTCTTTGGTCAGGAGGCCGTTCTCAACAATCTGGGTCGGCGTCAGTGGCTCGTCGTGCCCGCCGTCGAATTCCTTGCTGGTCGGCGTGATGATCGGTTCCGGCAGGATCTGATTGTCACGCATGCCATCGGGCAGGGTGATGCCGTACATCTCGCGCTGCCCCTTCTTATAGAGCGTCAGGATCGAGGTGCCTGTAGTGCCGGCGAGATAGCCGCGTACGACGACTTCGACCGGCAGAATATTCAGTCTCTTGCCGACGACCACGTTCGGATCCGGATAGTCGATGACGTGGTTCGGGCAGATGTCGCGCGTCTGCTCGAACCAATAGCGCGCTGTCTGCGTCAATACCTGCCCCTTATAGGGAATGCAGGTGAGGATGCGGTCGAAGGCACTGAGGCGATCGGTGCTGATGATGATACGGCTACCGTCAGGCAGGTCGTAATTTTCGCGTACCTTGCCGCGATAGTAATTGGGCAGTTCCGGGAAATGGGCTTCGGAAAGAATTCGCAACGCGTCCACCACAGGCTCGTGCATCCGCCCGACGGATGCTTCTTGAGCGGACCCTTAGCGCATTGCGGCAAGAATCGGAACGATTTTCGCATATATAGAGGTGCATTCCCGCATCCGTCGGTCCGTCGTCCATCCCGAGGAAGCGCTCAGTCGGGTATCCGCCAGCCGTTGCCCACCTTCTGCAGGATCGGTGTCGAAAAGACACCGACGATCCGCTCGCTCCATTGCTTGCCGCCACCATCGACGCACGCCCGCCAACGTTCGGATTGCAGCATGGCCGCGCCGATCACCACCGGTTCGATGCCGCAGGAAGCGGCGAGAGCCAGTCCGGAAGCGATTGAGGTTCCGCTCGAGATAACGTCGTCGATCAGCGCCACGCGCTTGCCTTCCAGCAATGGCAGCATGCGCGGGTCGATATAAAGGCGCTTTTCCTGGTTCGGCGTGGTGATCGACGAAAGCGAGACCGACAGCTCGTCGCGATACCAGAACTTGCGCGAGGTGCCGAGCGGCACATAGCGCTTGTGGCCGAGAGCCCGTGCAACAGCGCTCGCCAGCGTCAGGCCGAGCGTCGGCAATCCCGCGACAACCTCGATATCATAAGCGGCAATCCGCGCCGCAAGCGCTTCGGCCAGCGCCTCCTGCACAGCAAAACTGGCCTGATTGATGATCAGCGAGGCCAGTGCGTGCTCGCCGTCGGCCAGCACGCGGATCGGCAGCTGCAGCTGACGCCCATCCGGCAGTTCCGCCACATAGAAGTCGCGATATTCCCGTTCGGCCAAAAAACTATGCGGCGGATGGAGTTCCTGCCAGAAATCATGAGGCTGCATTGCGTCTTGTCTTCGCTCCATAGTGTGCGCTCGTCTTTAACTCGGCGCGCTGGCGGAGCCGCCGAATTTCATCTTCGGTCAAGGCGCGGACGGCGCCTTTCGGCAAATCGCCGAGTTCGATCGCGCCGAAGGTCACGCGCACCAGTCGCAGGCATTCGATGCCAAGTGCCTCCAGCATTCGGCGAATCTGCCGGTTGCGGCCCTCCTTGAGCTCCACTTCGATCCAGCTGTTGCGATCTCCGCTGCGCAGCAGGCGCGCGGAACTGGCAGTCAGAAGCTCACCGTCGTCGATGATTCCCCGCTCCATGCGCGCGAACTGCTCTTCATCCATGATCCGGTCGATCTGGACGTGATAGAGCTTGCCGACATGGCTGATCGGATCGAGCAGTGCCTGAGCCAGTACCGTGTCATTGGTAAAGAGCAGCAGGCCCTCGCTCGCCTTGTCGAGGCGCCCGACCGGGGCGAGATGCCGCGCATCTATATCTTTCAGGCAATCATAAACAGTCGGTCGTCCCTCGGGATCGTCGCGCGTGGTCACAAGCCCGCGCGGCTTGTTCAGCATGAAATAGAGCTTTTCCTCGGCTGCTATGGCAACCCCGTCGACCGCAAATTGCGCATGCTCGAGATCGACCCAGGTCGAGGGATCGGTGATTTTACGGCCGTCCACGGTCACCCGGCCAGCCGAAATCAGCGCCTCGGCTTGCGTGCGGGAACAATAGCCGAGTTTGGACAGCGCCCGCGGCAAGGTCACGCGCTTACCGTCGGGCTCCTGTTTGCCCTTCGCCGTCTTGCCGGATCGCTGCGGTGAATGCCGTTGGCTCAACGGTCTTGCCTCACGCTCGTTGCTGGAGTGGTTGGGCGCGCCGGCCCTGAAGCACAATTCTTTCGCACGAGGACGGCCGCGAGGCAAATCGGATTGTTGCCAAAAGAGGAGAGGGGCGGCAGGGCTCGCATGTCATGGATGCGAGCCCTGCCTTGGACCGGAGCGGGCGATGGGGTCGGGTCGGCGGCTTTTGGGCTGCCGCCATTCGCTCCGGAGGGATTGGCGCTTCGGCAAATCTGCATGGCTTCCTTTGCTGGGATTTTTCAAAACGGCGGAGATTTGTTACAGTTTGTAACGTCGGCGGTTTCCCTGTTGCCAAAACCACCTTCCGCCCCGCATGGAGGGCCATGGTTTCCGCATCGCTTCTTCTGGTCGAGGACGACCGCGAGATTAGGGCGCTCCTGGAGGAGTTCCTGAGCCGCGAAGGTTTTACCGTGCAGGCAGCCGATAGCGCTGCCGCCATGGACCGCATCCTCGCCAAGGGATTTCCCGATCTCATCATTCTCGATCTGATGCTGCCGGGCGAAGACGGACTGTCGGCATGCCGGCGCATCCGCGCCCGCAGTCAGGTGCCGATCCTGATGCTGACGGCGAAGACCGAGGATATCGATCGCATTCTCGGCCTCGAGATGGGTGCCGACGATTATCTCGGAAAGCCCTTCAATCCGCGTGAGCTTCTGGCGCGCGTTCGCGCCATCCTGCGCCGTTCCGGACCGGAGCGTTCGGAAGAGAGTGCGGCTCCTGCCCGCCGCAAGCAGTTCGCCGGCATGACCGTCGATCTCGACGGCCGGGTGATCGAGATGGAGGGCGAGCGCCTCGTACATCTGACGACCGCCGAATTCGATCTGCTCGTCTGCTTCCTCGAAAGGCCGCGCCGCGTCCTGTCGCGAGACCAACTGCTCGACTGGACGCGCGGACGTGGCGCCGATCCTTTCGACCGCACCATCGACGTGACGGTGTCGCGCCTTCGCACCAAGCTTGGGCATTGCCTGCCTGACGGTGTCCAAATCATCACCACCGTGCGCAATGCCGGCTATCTCCTCACCACGGACGTGAAGGATGTCTGAGCCATGCTGAAACTCGGCCTCGTTGCCCGCATCATCATGATTGTCGCCGTGGCGCTGTTTGTCATTCAGCTTGCCGCATTCGCTGCAGCCCAGCTGAAGCCGGATACCTCTTTCAATCCCGAGATTTCGCCGACCATGCAGGTCAAGTCCGCGATCCGCCTTCTCGACGCCATTCCGCCGGAGGCGCAGCCGCTGGCCATTCGCGCGCTCAATGCCAACGGCCTGGCCGTTGGCCTGATCGACGCGCCCTCCCAGGCGGAGGCCGAGGCAACATCCGATCTGACCCTGACCGACAAGCTGGCGCGCGAATTTGCCAACATTGCCTTTGGCAACCGCTACTTCAACATCCGTTCGCTTTCGGAAAAGCCGCAGGGCTGGTTCTCCGTGGGTGCGTCCGACCGGATCGTCGAAGTGTCGATCGGCGTAGCCGGCGGCAAGGTGGCGGTCTTCAATCTTCCCGATACGCCGACGGTACGATTGCACGGCGTCCCCGTCGGTCTCATCGCCGGCGTCCTCGGCATGCTGGTCGCGGTGATCGCGATCGTCGCCGTCGCGCGTGAAACCCGGCCCTTGACGCGCCTTTCCCGAACCGTGAATTCCATCGGCAACGGCCTTCAGCCGGTTTCGATCCCGGAGAGAGGCGCGTGCGAACTGCGCATGCTGATCAAGGCCATCAATGCCATGCAGTTGCGCATCGCCGCCCTGGTCAACAACCGCACGCTGATCATCGGGGCGATATCGCATGATCTGCGCACCTACCTCACCCGCTTTCGCCTGCGCGTCGAAATGATGCCGGATACGCCGCATCGCGACCGCGCGATCGCTGACGTCGAGGCCATGCAGCGTCTCGTCGAGGACGCCTTGGGGTTTGCGCGTAGCACCGTCGTGTCGGAGGGCAGCTGCATCGTCGACCTCGATGCCGCCATTTCCGCCCATGTCGCCGAGCGCCAGGACGGCTCAGCCCTCGTCGCTTTCGCGCCGTTGGGCCACGCTCTGGCCGTTACGATGCCTGAGACGGCCCTGGTGCGGGTGCTCGACAACCTCGTGGACAATGCCCTGCGTTATGGTGGCCGCGCCGATATTCATGTCGAGCATCGCGGCGATCAGGGCGTCATCACCATTGGTGATCGCGGGCCGGGTATTCCGGCGGAGCGTCGCAAAGATGTGCTGGAGCCGTTCGTGAGGTTGGAAGAATCGCGCAACCGCGATCTGGGAGGCAGTGGGCTGGGTTTGGCGATCGTCCGCCAAATTCTCGACGCACATGGCGGCGTGCTCTGTCTTGAGGATCGCGATGGCGGTGGTCTCAATGCCGTCGTTCTGTTGCCGCTTGCGGCAGTACAAAGAAAGGCGGCCTGACGGCCGCCAGACCATGCGATGACCCCGCTTAAGGCGTGCGGTCTATTACGATATCGTGCCGCGAGCTTAGTGGCAGGTCAGAAACGCACGGAGTTCTTCCCGGTTGAGGACGATGCCCTCGGCCGCTTTCTGCGGGTCCGGATGCGTATAGGTGAACCTTGTCAGGTCGGGCAGGTCCAATGCCTGGCGCATGCTCATGATACCGAGCGCGCGACGACCGTTGGCGCTATCGACGCTGACTTCCACGATGCTTTCTGGTCTTGTCATGTGCATTGTCTCCTCCCTTCCACATACTTTAGCAGGTTTTCCGATAAAATGGCGGTTTTTCTGAGGCTTGCCGCCATCGGACGGTCTCGGTCCTTTCATCCTCCCTATTTATGGTGGGGAGCGTCGGAGAGCGGCAGCCGGGCTATGTAAAGGGGCGCGCTTTATCCGAACGGGGCGTTCCATACCGGTTCGATCGAAATTTTGACCATTTGGACAATGTTTTTCGAGGTGCTTGTGGGTAAATTTTCTGGGAAAGTGCCCATCCCTTAAAATTTCCTTTTGAAATCAGTATGTTGTAAAAATGTCAGAATTTTTACAGCGTCAGTGTTGACTAGTTCGATGGGTAGGGTCTATAAGCCCGATC
>NZ_JBIVSO010000024.1:0-64199 GCF_044756305.1 Rhizobium sp. NPDC092011 | reverse complement strand
AGCAGCCCGGTAGCTCGTCAGGCTCATAACCTGAAGGCCGCAGGTTCAAATCCTGCCCCCGCAACCAATAATCCCCCAATACAATACATAGCGCTCGCGCGAAAACCTCTTCTTCACTCGCCATCGTAGATCAGCCGCCCACAGAGCAGCTGACAACCCTCGTAAACAAAGAGGCCGCGGAGGCTGACAAAGGGACTGTTCCTCCAGAATAACGCAATGCTCCTGCAATCCAGCCTACCGAGATTGCCGCCATCTGAGACATCGAAGGCGGATGGTATGCGATTATCCTTTCTGTTGGCATGTGTCGTAGTTTCCGGCGGACACTGCCTGGGCGCGCAGGCGAACCCGGCCCGGCACGGACCAACCGTTCGTTCAGTGCAATACAGATACGACCCATGCACCGATGGTCGTCTGAGCGATGGGCGGCCACGGACGTGCGCCGAACTCAGACGCGCATTGCGCCATGATCGCTGGTATCCCCGAGCAAATGATGAATATGAGCGGCGGGGCGTTCCTCGTGTCAATCCTTGCACCGACGGGCGATTTAGCGACGGGCGGGCCAGAAGCTGCCGCGAACTGCTCGAATGGCTGGACACGCAATGAAGACGGTTCTGTCCTTCTCTTCCTGGCCTCTGGTCTTCTTTTCCGGTCTTCTGTGTGCCTATTTCGCCTTCGCAAGCGAGCGACCGATGTTCGCCTTTGCTCTTATCTATGCCGGTGAGGTTCTGCTGCTTTTCCTGTTGGAGCGGTACATCCCCTACGAGCGGCGTTGGCTGCTTTCCGACGGCGAGATAGCAAACGATATCGCCCACACGCTGCTGACCAAGGGCCTCGTTCAGCTGATGGCGTTGCTGGGCGCCGTGTTCCCGATGTACACCGCCATCATCCTGTTGCCATTTACGGGTGCGCAGCTCGACATCTGGCCGACCACTTTGCCGATGCTGCTGCAGGTGGTCATGGGCGTCCTTATCGCCGAGTTCGGCCTATACTGGTCGCATCGGTTTGCCCATGAGAGGCTTTTCTTCTGGCGATTCCATGCCCTGCATCACAGCGTCACACGCCTCTGGGTCGTCAATACCGGCCGCTTCCATATCGCCGATTCTTTGTTCAAGGTCGCACTCAGCCAGCTTCCGCTCTTCCTTCTCGGCGCGCCGCTCCAGGTGTTCCTGTGGCTCGGCGCCGTCACTGCGTTCATGGGCATCCTCACGCATTGCAATGTCGATATGAGAACCGGTCTCTTCGACTACATCTTCAGCACACCGCGCCTGCATCGATGGCACCACTCCAAGGAGCTTCGCGAAGGCAACACGAATTACTGCGAGAATATCGTATTTTACGACCTCTTGTTCGGCACCTATTTCAATCCCGACCGGCCGTCTTCGACCGATATCGGCATTCGGGGGCAGATAGCGAAGAGCTTTCTCGGTCAGCTGGCGCAGCCCTTTCGAAAGGATGGCGTCCGGCAGATTATCGGCCGCCCGACAAAAAACAGCTGATGCCGCAATGCGCAATGCTGCCGTAATCCCTGGGACGTACCCCTGCCTGCGATCATCTCCAGTTGCAAAGGACGTTCTTGATGTCTGCCGATAGAGCATTTCGAGGAAAAGCGCGGAACGGTTTTCCGTTCGGAATGCGTAGAAAACACGAGGGTGGAATAGTCTCGCTAGACGACGAGAAGCAGGGATATTTTGGAATGAAGCGGCTCCCGGTCGGGATTGCCGCGCTTACGGTGCTGCTTCTTCTTTCGGCCTGCGCCTCGCAAGTCATGAAAAGCTATATCGGTGCGCCGATTAGCAGCGTCATGCTCGACTATGGCCCGCCTGACAATGTCTACGACCTGCGCGCTGGCGAACGCGCCTACCAATGGCGCAAGCAGAAGACGCAGGTCATGCCGGGCCAATCCAGTGGCGAGATCAGGGAAACGCGTCACGGCAGGCGTTTTGAAACCACGGAGACGCCGGGCTACGTCGAGCATACCGAATGCTTTTACACCTTCTATACCCGAAGCTCCGGTTCGGATTGGTACGTGACCAGCTTCCGCCAACCTTCACTTGAGTGCGAATAGGCCGAACAACAAATCCTTTCAGCGGGAGCATTTTGGGAAATGAAGTGCGCGTCCATCATCACCGCCGTCACGGCGATCCTTTCCATCGCTCTGGTGGTTCCAGTACATGCCGAGGAAAAGTTGGGCCAGGGTGCCGGCCTCATTCGCGTCGTCGGCGAAGGCCAGGTGCTTCGCAGTCCGGACCTCGCGGTTGTCCGCCTGACGGTATTGCGTCAGGCGGGAGAGGCAAGCCAGGCGGTTTCGGCCTCCACGGACGGGACCCGGAAAGTCATCGCCGCACTTGTATCGGCCGGCATTGGTCGGGACGATATGCAGAGCGTGGATTTTCAGATCTCTCCACGCTTCGACTTCACGCCCAAGCCTGATGGTACCCTGCCATCATCCACCATCGTCGGCTACGATGCCAGGAACACGCTGCTGGTGCGTGTCCACAAGGTTTCGGAAGTCGGCGATGTCCTTGACGTCGCCCTGAAGAATGGTGTCAACGAGGGAGGCTCTGTGGATTTCATCGTCGATGATGTGGCGGGGGCGGTCGACGAGGCACGCAAGATTGCGGTTGCGGCGGCAGCGAAAAGCGCCGGGTCGATCGCGCAAGCTTCGAACCTCAAGCTCGGGCCGATCGTTGCGATCGAAGATCAGCCTGCAGCAACGGTATTCCCCTATGCTTCGACGGAGGCGAGGTTCCGTTCCGCCAGCCTCGATGGCGGCGTACCTGTCGTGTCGGGCAAGAATGTCGTCACCGCACGGGTTGCGGTATCCTATCTGGTTGCAAGGTGAATGGAGAATGTCATGAGGCCTCTGCGCCTGTTTGCAGTTAGTGCAGTTTTTGCCGCGCTTCCGGCTGTTTCATATGCCGAGACAATCTGCTCCGTCGTCGAGGATGTCGACAGCGGCAAGATCCTGTCGAGGCAGGGAGATTGTGAGCGCAAACTCTCCCCCGCATCGACGTTCAAGCTTGCATTGAGCCTCATGGGTTACGACGCCCATGTTCTGGTCGACGAATCAAAGCCGGTATGGCCCTACGTGAAGGGCTACTCCGATTGGTCGACGACGTGGGAAGACAGCGCAGGTCCGCGCCTATGGATGGAAAAATCCATTGTTTGGTATTCGCAACGCCTTACCGAGGCGCTCGGCCCCACCAAGTTTCAAAGTTACGTTCGCCAATTTGATTATGGCAATCGCGACGTGTCGGGCAATCCGGGCAAGCATGACGGCCTGACCCATGCCTGGCTCGGTTCGTCCTTGAAGATCTCTCCCGTCGAACAACTCGTCTTCCTGCGCAAACTGGTGCGGCGGGAGCTCGGGGTTAGCGATATAGCTTACGATATGACGGCAAAAATAGCCGACTATGGAGTACAGCAATCCGGCTGGCATGCTTTCGGCAAAACCGGCGCCATGCCCGCTTCGCGCATCGGCGTCCGGAATGATCGCTACAAGATGTATGGCTGGTTCGTCGGATGGGCGACCAAGGGCGACCGCAAGATCGTCTTCGCCCGCCTGATCGGGGAGGAACAAAAGATACCAGGTTCGGCCGGAAAACGGGCGCGCGATGCAATCCTGGCGGACCTCTTCTCAAAGCCTGACGGCATATAGGCGTCTCCGCGCCGCCGTCCAGATTTCAAGCATCCGGGCAGGAAATGCCCGGATGCTTTTTTGTAAGTGCTCGAGACGGCAGGGGCGGTTGCCCACGAACCCGAGGCGTTGGCCTCATCGATTGCCATCATTCTTGGCTTCGCCCCAGCGCCACCGCCATGGGGCATCGCTCTTCCACCAGCTTATCAACAGCACTAGCGCCGTCGGAATGAAGATTGCGACCGCATAGTGGATCGGATGGCTAACCGAGTAGGGTCCGGCGAAAACAGCCACCATGACGATGGCTACGAGATAGATCGCGAGCACTGCCCAGCCCTGCCAGCGGCAAGGCAGGCCAGCACCGAAGCCATAGGCCTTCACGCGGAACCAGGGGTCGTTTCTCGTCATATGGCTGCATCCTTCAACTGTTCGGTTTCCGGACGATCGCGTTTCTTCACCAGCATTGTCCTGCAGCTTTCGATCAACGACAAGGCGACCGGCACGAATACGAGCGTCAATGCCGTCGAGGAGATCAGGCCGCCGATGACCGCATGGGCCATCGATGCACGCTCCTGCCCGCCCTCGCCGAAGCCCAGCGCCAGCGGCATCATGCCGATGATCATGGCCGAGGTGGTCATGACGATCGGGCGGAAACGGACCGTTCCGGCTTCGATCAGGCTTTGCCGCATGCTGGCGCCCTCCAGGCGGCGCTTGTTGGCGTGATCGACGAGCAGGATTGCGTTCTTCGTCACCAGCCCCATCAGCATGATGAAGCCGATCACTGAGAAGATGTTGATCGTCGAGCCGGTCACAAGAAGACCGAGCAGTACGCCGCTGATCGAAAGAGGCAGGCTCGTCATGATCGCGATGGGCTGGATGAAGGAGCCGAATTGCGAGGCAAGGATGAGGTAAATGAAGACGATGGCAAGGACCAGGGCCTGCACCGCATAGCCGAAGCTCTCCATCATGTCGTCGGCCTCGCCACCGATGATGATGCGGTAGCCGGCCGGCAGGTCCGTCGAGGCGATGACCGTCTGGATATCGCTGACGACAGTTCCGAGCGGCTGTCCACTCAGATTTGCGGAGAGACGGACCTCACGGTCGCCATCGCGGCGGACGATGGTCTGTGGCGCCAAGGTTTCCGTGACATCCGCGACCTGCGACAACGGCACTGTCGTTGCCGGGCCTTTTGTACCTGACCGTTCGACGGGGATGGGAATTTGCTTGAGATCATCGATCGTCCGGCGACCCGCTTCCGGCAATCGAATGGCGACATAGCGGGATTCGGCGCCGCCATGTGCCCAGCTCGTCAGCTTTTCCCCGGCCACCAGAGGCCGAAGGTTGCGCTCGATGGTCGCCGTTGAAATCCCAAGGTCCGCCCCCTCGACCGTGCGAAGCCGGATCATCAGCATCGGACGCTTCTTATCCGCGGAGGATTCGAGGTCTATCAGTCCCTTGATCTTGTCGAGTTTGGCTTTCATCTCTTTCGACAGGTTCTCGAGGACGTCGAGATCACCGCCCTGGACGGATATCTGGATCGTTTTTGCTCCTCCGCCGGAGCCATCGCCCGGCTGCCCGACCTCTATGGTGACACCACCCACCGGGCTCAACGCGTCGCGCAGTTTCGGCGCGATGGTGACCGAGGTCATCGTTCTCTTGTCCGAGGGCACCAGCGAAGCGGCTATTCTTGCTTCGTTGGTATTGGCGCCATCGCCGCTATTGACTGTGGAGTAGAGATCCTGAATGTCCGGAAACGTCCGCAGGATGGCTTCAGTTTGCCTGATCTTCGCCGCGGTATATTCGACCGACGAACCTTCAGGCAGGGTAAGGCTGACCGTGACCATACCCTGATCCGATTTCGGCACGAATTCCGTGCCGATCCTCATGACGAGGCAGAGCCCTCCGACGAACAATACCGCGACGCAGATCGAGGTTATGCCGCGATGGCCGAGGCACCAGCCGACGATCCTGCCGTAGCGCTGCGCAACTTTTTCGAAGCCGTGGTCGAAGCGGTCGAGCATCGCCTGAAGGCGTCCCCTTTTTCCCGATGCGGAATTGTCGACCCAGACGCTTGATAGCATCGGGTCGAGCGTGAAGGACACGAAGAGCGAAATCAGGACCGCGACGGAAACGGTGATGCCAAACTGGAGGAAGAATCGGCCGATGATGCCGCCCATGAAGGCGACGGGAAGGAAAACCGCGACGATGGAGAGTGTGGTGGCGAGCACCGCAAGGCCAATCTCCGATGTGCCGTCCAGCGCAGCCTGCTTGCGATCCTTGCCCATGGCCGCATGGCGGCTGATATTCTCTCGCACGACAATGGCGTCATCGATCAGGATGCCGATGCAGATCGATAGAGCCAGCATGGTCATCAGATTGAGGCTGAAGCCCATGACGGCCATGGCGGCGAAGGTTCCGATGACCGCGACCGGCAGGGTGAGCGCCGTGATGATGGTCGAGCGCCACGAGTTGAGAAACAGCAGGACGATGACGATCGTCAGCGCGCCGCCTTCGACGATCGTTCGTTGCACATCGCCGATTTGGCCGACGATCGTGCGGGAGCTGTCTTGCGACACGACGATGCCGATATCCCGCAGAGCGTCATCTTTCCTCAGGCGCGTCAGTTCCCGTTCGATGCCCTGTGCGACCGCGACGGTGTTTGCGCCTTCCAGCTTGTTGATATCGAGGCCGAGCGCTGGTTTGCCGTTGAACCAGGCCCGGCTCTTCGGATCGGCGCCAGCTTCCATCACGTCGGCAACTTCCGAGAGGCGGATGGCGCGTCCGGCGCTGTCCTGCGTGACGACGATGTCGGCAAACTCCCTGACGCTGCCCGGTTGAACGCTGACCGTGATGCTGCGCTCGCGCGTCGAAGACGTGATGGAGCCGATGGCGCTGTCGCGTGTTGCCCGCTGTATGGCATCGATGACGGTCGGGATCGGAATGCCGAAGGACTGAAGCTTTGCCGGATCGGGTTGGATGCGCACCTGATCTTCGCTTCCGCCGACCAGCGTCACCTGACCGACGCCCGGTACGCGGCGCAATCGCGGCACAATCGTCGTGTCGGCGATTTTCGTCATGCGGCTGATCGACGTCTCCGACGAGAAGGCTGCCAGCGACATGATCGGCGCATCCTGCGGATTGAAACGCGTCACGATTGGCCGATCCGCGCCGTCGGGAAGCGCATCCTGAAGGCGCGATATGCGATCTCGCACCTCGTCCGCCGCGGCTCGCGACGGCGTCTCGAGCGTGAATTCCGCAATGACGAGCGAATTGCCGGTCGAGGAGCGTGACGTGACCTTCTTGACGCCGGCGATGGCGCCGATGCTCTCTTCGATAGGCCGGCTGACCTGCTGCTCGACAGCCAGAGCCGAGGCCCCATCAAAATTGGTGGAGACCACCACGGCCGGCAGGTCGATCGACGGCAGCAGGTCGACGGGCAGGCGCGACCAGGCTGTCACGCCGAGCACCACGATGGCAACCATGACCATCGTGGCGAAAACGGGCTGCTGAATGGAAATACGGGCTAGAAGCATTGATGGCCCTCAGCGTTCCGCGATTTTCACGGAAGTGCCGTTGGAGGCGTCCTTGAGCGGGACGGTTATGACGACATCGCCTTCACTCAATCCTGAGCGAATCTCGACCAGATCCTCACCGACCTTGGCTGAGCCGAGCGTGACGGCTTGCCGGCGCACCGCGCCGTCGACGATGGTTCGGATGAAGGTTTCACCGCCGTCCTTGACGATCGCGGCGACCGGGACGGCCAGTATATTCATACGTTTCTCGATCTGCAGCGAGCCGTGGCCGAACATGCCGCCACGAAGGCCGGGCATGGTGTGATCGAGCCGAAGATAGACCTGCAGCGATCGCGAGTTGTCGAGAGTTGCCGGGCTTATCCTGTCGAGTCGAGCCGCCAGCGATTTGTCTGGCAGTCCCTCGATCTCGATGGACGCCGTTTGCCCGATAGAGAGCCCGGCACTCTCCTGCGGCGGAATGAGGGCTACCAGATCCAGCTGCGCGATATCGACGATCTCGAACAGCTCCGTATTGATCGACACGGCCTGGCCGGGATTGATCTTGCGGGCGTTGACGATTCCGTCGAACGGCGCGGTGACGACAGCGTCGTCCAGCGCGCGCCGTGCCTCGGCCTCTTCGGCCTGAAGAGCGCGTAGCTCGGCTTTCAAGACAGCGAGATTGGTCTCGACCTCCGTCAGCTTCGCCTGGGCGACACCGCCGGTGGCGGCGAGACTGCGAGTGCGTTCCAGGTCCTTCTGCGCGCGCAGAATCGTCGCCGCCTTGGCTTCCGTGGTTGCGACCAGCTTGTTCAGCGAAAGTGTCAGCGTTTCCGTGTCGAAGCGTGCGATGGTGTCGCCTGCGTGAACGGCCGTCCCCACATCGGCATCGACTGTGGCCAGCGTGCCGGACAATCTTGCCGTCAGCGTCACACGCCGCGCAGGCTGGATGAAACCGTTGATGCGAATGTCCTGCGGATAGCTTTGTCGGTGAACTTTCGCCACCTCCATCGGGGCGAGCTCGATCGTCTTGACTGCAGGCGTCAGCTCGACCTGCGCCGAACCGCGAACGTCACGGCTGGCTGGCGCGATCACGGCACTCGTGACTCCCAGGGCAATGAACGTCAGCATAATCGTTATTTTTGCGACACGGCTCGTCATGACACCCAACATTGTGCTGTCGTCTCGAAAGCGAGAGCGGCGAGCCGACCGACTCGGGGTTGGATCGGTCGACTTTCGCCGCTCTCCGTCAGGCGCTGCCCCGCGTGAAGGGTGCGCCGACCTCTGCGGAACGTGTCCGCTCAGAAGCGATAGTTCAGGCCGGCCTTGATGACATGGTCATGCAGATCGGTCTTCGACTTACCGCCGGCTGAATAGGTCGTCACATCGTTGGTCGTGACGTAGTTGTATTCGAGCTTGGCGGAGAGACCGCCGGCGAAACCCTGCTCGACGCCGGCGCCGAGCAGATAACCCTGCTTCCAGCCGCTGGGGCCGGAAATGCCCTTGCCGCCTTCATACTTGGTCATCGTCAGACCCGCGGTCCCGTAAACGAAGGTGCGGTCGAATGTCAGACCGGCCTTGGCCTTGGCAGCGCCGCGGAAGCGCTCTTCCAGGCGGCCGTTCGGCACGCGCACCTCTGCATTTCCGAGATAGGAGCCTTCCAGTTCGGCGCCGATGATGCCCGGGCCGACCTGGAAATTGTAACCGGCCTGAACGCCGGCTGCGAAGCCCTTGCCACCGGAGAAAGGGTTCAGCTTCGGCGAGGCGATGCCCCCATGCGCGCCGAAGTAAGCACCGCTCCATTGGAAGGCGGCCGGGCGTTCGTAGCTGTTGTCCGGCGCCGGGTAATTCGTGTAGTCGGCGGCGGATGCATTGGTCGCGGCCGTAATGGTCAGAGCCGCGAACAGAATCGATTTTGCGCTGAGCGACATTGGTAAACTCCATACGAAACCCATGTGCCATCCCTTGGCGCTCGAGGGGTCTCAGTTTGCGTTGGAGAACCGGAAACCGGTTCCTGCTGCTCTCCGGCACCGCCCGTCTTGGGAACGGATCGGTCCAAGGAGATGCATGTCATTTTGCTCATGAGAATTGCGGCTACATTGCAAGATTTGAAAATATTGAAAAATTATTTAGTATTTTTATGGAGTTGAGCGGAAATATTTAACTTATTTTTAAGGAAGGGCTTGCCGATCGACCTCAACCGGGAAAGGTCAGACGAAAGCATGCACCACCCTGCGGGTTGTCCGTCGCGACAACCTGACCGCCATGCCGCCGCATGATTTCCTGCACCAGATTGAGCCCGAGGCCGGCCCCGTGCTCGTGTGCCTTCAGGCGATGGAAGGGTTCGAAGATCCGTTCGCGTTCCGTCACGGGTATGCCGGGGCCCTCATCCGTAATCTCGATGATGGCGGGCCTGCTGATCCTGATCGTGATGTTTCCCTTGCCGTTGCCATGCTCGATTGCGTTCTGAACGATGTTGACGACGACGCGTTGCAGCGCACCGGCATCTCCCTGGATGCCCAGCTGTTGAAGCGTCGTTTCCAGCGATAGTTCGTAACCCTGGGCGATAGCCAGGGGCGCCATGTCGGCGGCAACGTTGCGGCATATGTCCACCAGATCGACGGAGGTAAATCTGTCGCCCGTGACGTCCAGACGCTGCAGGTCGAGCAACTGCTCGGCGAGCGCCGCGATGCGGCCCGCGTCAGATAGAAGCCGGTTGCGGATCGACCCTTCCGCTATTGCCTCGACGCGCGTCTGGAGGATGGCGACGGGCGTGCGCAGCTCATGTGCCGCATCGAGGATGAACCGTTGATGGCGCTCATGCCCCTCATCGAGCCGTTGCAGGGCACCGTTGATGGCGTTGACGAGCGGCACGACCTCATTGGGAATTCCCGTCTCCGGAAGCCTGTAGCCACGACGATCGATGTCGATGGCTTCCGCTTCCTTCGCGATGGTGGAAAGCCGCGAAAATGCCCGGCTGACGATCCACGGAATGGCGATCACCGTGATGATGACCAGGAGGACAAGGATCGGCACCATCAGCAGGTTGGAGAGAAGGAGGATGGCGTAGGTCATGCTCAGCATATCGCCTTTGCCGAGCACGATGAAATCGCCGGCAGGCCCGGAAGCGCGGCGAATGACGGCAAGATAGGTGAAGGGCGCCTGAGTATCCCTGATGTCGGCAAAGGTGATGCTGTCCAGATGCTGCGCCATGACGGAGTAGACCGGCGGCACATTACCCGTCTGTACGATCTCGCCTTTCTCGCTGCGGGCAACAAACCAGAAGTTCGTGGAACGCTGCCTGATCTTGGCAAGCTCCTCCGTCTCGTTGAGAACGAGATGGCCGTCAGCCTTGCGTTCGATAGCGCTTGCGGCGGCATCGGCGAATGCGGGGTCGGAAAGAACGATACCCTCGCCAACCTGCAGCAGGTAGGCGACGAAGGCGACGCTGAACAGGAAGAGAATGCCGACCTGAAAAAGCAAAAGCTGCGCGATCAACCGGCGCTTCAGCGATTTCGATGTAAGAAGCTTCATGCAATCGGCCTCAAGAGGTAACCGACCCCGCGAATACCATGGATCTCGACATCGGCATGCGCCTCGGCCAATTTCTTGCGAAGTCTCGAGACGTGCGAATCGAGCGCGTTCGACTGAATCTCGTCATCGAAGGCATATACCGCTTCTTCAAGAGCGGCCCTCAGAACCGTCCTGCCCTGACGACGGATCAGCGTTTCCAGCACGAGAAGCTCACGCCTTGGCAAATCGAGCACCTTGCCGGCAATTCGGGCCTCCCTGTTGTCGAGACTGAATTCCAGCCGGCCGAGCCTGGCGACCATCGGCGCGACGTTTGCCGGCCGTCGCATCAGAGCGCGGATGCGCGCCAGCAGCTCCTCAAGCGCGAAGGGTTTGGAGAGATAGTCGTCAGCGCCGAGATCCAGTCCGTTGACACGGTCTGCAAGAGAACCGCGGGCAGTCAGCACGATGACGGGCACCGTCGCACCGATCGACCGCAGATGCTGGATGAGTTCCAGCCCGTCGCCATCGGGCAGCTGCCTGTCGAGCACGATCATGTCATGCACATGTTCGGCGACTGCGCTTCTGGCAAAATCCAGGGTGAGCGCGTGATCGACGATGATGTCGTATTGATGCAAGGCGGTCGCAAGCGCATCAGCCATTTGCGGCTCATCTTCCACGAGCAAGAGGCGCATTCTTTCCCTCATCGAAACTGAATAGTGTCGTCAAGACATAGCGATCAACATTACGATATCATTGCGGCAATCCGATTTTCCCGCATTGTCGGCTGCGTGCCGGATGTTTTCCGGCTAATCGTTCTCGATGGCCTCGAGCCAGGAAGCGCTGATTGCTGCTGCCATTGATAGCAGGAACACCAGAAGGGTGCAGGTCGTGCGAAACGAGGTGAGGCCGATTGCCGTACCGGTCAATATGTATTCGAGCGGCAGAAACAGCAGAACGACGGAATAGGAAAGTCCCATCACATAGGGCCGGCGACCGCGCGGCGACTTGACCTGCAGGATCGAGACGAATGCCGGCGAGAGCCAGCCGTTTGAAAGCCCTGCGACGAGACCCGCCAGCATCATCGTCAAAGGCGATATCTCGACCCACATCAGACCGGTTGCGAATGCCAGTCCCAGGAAAGCTCGCGAAACGATGGATGCCGCAGCGGGCGGGCGCTGGCGGGAGGCCAGATGCAGGTTCATCATGATCGTGCCCGCGGCGGACGCTGCAATGAATATGCCGAGCCAGGCCACGGAAGCGCCTTGCAGCCGCAAGGCGGCAGGTACGAGGAAGATCTGCAGGGTCATGAAGAAGCCCAGTGCCGCACTCGCGCAGAGGGCAAGCGGCAGCGAGATCGCGAGGCCGCGAAACTGCCGCCCGGCAACGATGATGTCCTGCAGGCGCGGAGCCGACCGCAACCGGAAATTCGGCAGGCTGAGGGACAGAAGCGTCATGGCGGCAAAGTTGCAGATCGCAATCCACCAGGCAGCATCCTTGGCGCCGATGACGGCGATGATGAAGGCGCTCGCAGCCGAAGCGGTGAGAAGCACCAGGCCGTCGATCATGTCGTCGATGGAATTGGCATCGGCCGCCGACAGGCCCGAAAGCCGCGCTATTTCCGGCACCTTGGCTTCTGTGGCGACCGTTGCCGGGCCGTCGAGGATCGTGCTCAGAAGGCAGAGAAGGATGAGCACGCCGGGGCTTAGAAAATCGGCGGTATAGAGTGCCGCGACCAGCAACGACGTCAGCGCTCCGATCTTGGCGGAGATGAGTGCGGTGTAGCGTATGCCGAGCCATTCGGCCACGTAGCCGCCGGAGGCCATCCCCACCAGAAGCACGATGCCGTTTATGAACACCATCAGCGCCATGCACACGACGCTGCCGGTCAGGTCGTACATGATCCAGGGATAGAGGACGGTCGCGAAAGCGTGGCTGAAATTGAGCGCCACGTTGCTGAGTTGCAGCCCGACGAAGGGCCATCGCGCGTTGCGTTGAAGTCGTTGAAGCACGGTTCTGTTCCGATGATCGTTTCGATCGTCAGGGTCGGTGCGCTGCCTTGCGGTAACATTACGGGTGCGGAAATTTCTTTGGAAAGCCTGGTTGTGGCCAATCTTGGCTGGGTAAAAGCCCGACTAGCCTGGCCTCTCGGGCGAGATCGGCCGATGGGGCGAAGCGAGATGGATGGTCAATCGCGCGCCGCCAGACCGGCTTGCCCCGGCCTTGACGCTGCCGCCATGCAGTTCGGCGATCTGCCTGACGAGATGGAGCCCAAGGCCGGTTCCGCGCGAACGCGGTTTCAACCGGTAGAAGGGTTCGAAGATGCGGTCGCGTTCGGCAGGCGGGATGCCGGGACCGTCGTCGCACACCTCCATGATACCAGGGGCAATGTGGACATTGATCGTTCCGCGTCCGCCGCCGTGATCGATGGCATTCTGGATGAGGCTTGCCAGTGCCCGGCCCAGCGACGCTTCGTCGCCCTGAACCGGGTGGTCGACGCCGTGGTGGATCAGCTCGAGTTCGTAGCCTGCCGGAAAGGCGAGCGGTGCCATGTCGCTCACCACACGCTTGCCGAGGTCCAGCAGCGATACGGGTTTGAAATCGGCGATATCCCGCCCGAGCCGCTCGATATCCAGCAGTTGTTCGGTCAGCGTCGTCAGTCGCGCCACGTCGGCAACCAGCTGCTGGCGCTCCGGGGTGGGCGGCAGCGCGGCGATCCGGATGCCGAGAATGGCGATTGGCGTCCTCAGCTCGTGTGCCGCGTCCGCAAGGAACCGCTGATGCCGTTCGTAGCCGTCATCGAGCCGACTAAGGGCTTCGTTGACCGCGCGGATGAGCGATGCGATCTCGGGCGGAGTTCCTGCGGTTTCCAAGCGCACGCCTCGCTGGCCGATATCGATGAGGGCGGCCTGTTCTTCGGCTTTCACAATGCCGGCCACTGCGCTGCGCACGACGAGCGGCGTCGCCAGCAGGATGCCGAGGACGATGACGATCATGATCGGCAACCCGATCTTGATGAACACGAGCACGAGCCCAAGCGCAACGATCAGCGGCGGAGCCTTGCCCTCCGTTCCCGTCAGGATTTGTATCTCGCCCGCCGGGGAATAAACCGTCCGCATGCGCGCCTCCGGCCGGTTCATGGCGGCGCCGTCGGCCGTGGACCCGAAGCGGGCTTGGCCGATGCCGGGCAGCACAGTGCTGATGCGCTTGAAGATTGGGGGTACGGGCCCTTCCGAGATTTCCGCCCCCTTGGTGTCGGTGATGATGAGCCATAGGGCTGGCTCGGCTGCTCTCAAGGCGGTCAGCTCCGGCGTGTCGCGAAGCTGCAGCGCGCCGGCCGCATCACGTTGAACGGCATGGCGAACTGCCTCTATCGTTCCATCCATCGAACGGAAGGCGAAGAGATCGCCTCTGAAAAACATGATGCCGAGAACGAGAAAGAGAATCAGACTCTGGAGGATGAGCAGTCCCCGGATCAGTTGCCACCTGAGGGAGCGGCCGGTAGTCCCCTTCATATCTGCTCCATCAGCATGTAGCCGACGCCGCGCACGCCGTTGATGGTGACGCCGGCATCGGCGTCGGCAAGCTTGCGCCGGAGCCGCGATATATGGCTGTCGAGCGTGTTGGACTGTACCTCGTCGCTCATGCCAAAGACCGCTTCCATCAGGATCTCGCGCGGCACCATCCGGCCCGCGCGCCGCATCAGCGCTTCGAGCACAAGAAGCTCGCGTCTCGGCAGATCGAAGCGCATGTTTTCCACTCTGGCCTCGCGATGATCGAGATCGAGGGAGAGGCGGCCAAGCTTGACGGCCATGGGCCTCAGATGGTCGGGCCGGCGCATCACGGCGCGCAGCCGTGCCAGAAGCTCCTCGAAGGCAAAGGGTTTGGCCAGGTAATCGTCGGCGCCGCTGTCAAGGCCGCTGATGCGCTCTGCAAGCCGGCCGCGAGCCGTCAGCACGATCACCGGAATGCTCGCCCTGCACTGCCTTATCCGCGGGATCAGCGACAGCCCGTCGCCGTCCGGAAGGCCGCGGTCGAGAATGATCGCATCGTAGGAGCCAAGCGGGATCATCTCCATGGCTGCGGCCAGCGTATCGGCATGATCGGCGATCATATCGTGCCGTCGCAGCGCCGATTGCAAGGCCAGCGCCATTTCCGGCTCGTCCTCCACCACAAGGAGCCGCATCGATCATGTCCCTTCGCGATACTTTTTGAACGTGCTTCCTGCCTGCGACACATTGCGGCAACATGACGTTTCGAAGCAATGCAGGCATCAGGCGATCCGCTCAAACCCTTGTGGAAACAATCAATCGACAAGGGATGAAACGATATCATGAAAGACAGCCTGTTTTTCCTGCGCCAATGGGCGATGGCTCCTCTTCGCACGGCAGCCGTCGCGCCGTCCGGCCGTGCGCTCGCAAGGCTGATGACGAGCGAGATTACGCCGGCAACCGGCCGCGTGATCGAGCTCGGTCCCGGTACGGGCGTGTTCACCAACGCCCTGCGCAATCGCGGCGTGGCCGAGCACAACATAACCCTCGTCGAGCTCAATCCGCATTTTGCGATATTGCTGAAGCAACGCTTTCCGGCCGCTCGCGTCTTGCAGATGAACGCCGCCGACGTGTCCGAATCCGTCGATATGCAGGAAGACAGCGCCGGAGCTGTCTTAAGCGGCCTCGGCGTCCTGTCCATGCCGACGGGTGTGGTCGTGAAGATCATGCAAGGCGCATTCCGCTGCCTCGGGCCAACCGGTGCATTCTATCAATTTACCTATGGTCCCCGCTGCCCGGTATCGGACGGCGTGCTGAATTTCCTGGGCCTGCGGTCGGAGAGAATTGGCGGAACCTTCTTCAACCTGCCGCCGGCCTCGGTCTACCGGATAACGCGCGTGCCGAGTTGGCCCAACGAGGCGCTCTATCACCGGGCGGCAAATAACGCTTCGCAGCGCGAACTTGGCGCCTCCAGCCGCTGACGGGGCGATAGGCGGAGTTTGATCGGCTCACGCGCAACGCAGGCCTGTGGCGCGATCGAACAGATGCCAAGAGCCGGCGTCGAAACCGAGCTTCAGCATCTCTCCTTCGGCAATGGCGGTCCGCGGCGGCAAGCAGGCCATCAGCCGCTGCGAGCCGGCTTGCGCCGTCACGATCAATTCGGGACCGGTCAATTCCGCCACCTCGCAGATGGCCTCAAGCTGGCCGCTTTCGTCGAGATACAGCGTTTCCGGCCTTATCCCGATCACCAGCTGCTGCTCCTGTTTGATCTGTGCCTTCGTCGGCGGCATGGGCAGCGTAATCGAGGTTCCATCGATGCGCAGGGATCCCTGATGCGCGGTTGCGTTCAGCAGGTTCATCGGCGGCGCGCCGACGAACGTCGCGACATAGAGCGTTGCCGGGTGATTGTAGATCTCGTCGGGCGTGCCGAGCTGTTCGATCCGGCCGTCACGCATCACGGCGATGCGGGTTGCGAGTGTCATTGCCTCGATCTGGTCATGCGTGACGTAGACAACGGTGGTCTTCAGCATCTGGTGGAGACGTTTCAGCTCGGTGCGCATTTCCATGCGCAGCTTCGCATCGAGGTTCGACAGCGGTTCATCGAACAGGAAGACGTCCGGCTTGCGCACGAGCGCTCGGCCGATCGCCACGCGCTGGCGCTGACCGCCGGAAAGCTGGCTCGGCTTGCGCTCGAGAAGCGGTTCGATCTGCAATAATCTTGCCGCCTCGCGCACCGCCTTGTCCCGCTCGACCTTAGGCACTTTACGCATCTCGAGGCCGAAGCCGATGTTGCGATGGACGGAGAGGTTCGGATAGAGCGCATAGGACTGGAACACCATGGCGATGTCGCGGTCCTTGGGATGCACACCGAGCACGGAGCGACCGCCAATGCGGATATCACCGCTCGTCGCTTCGGCAAGCCCGGCGATGATGTTCAGAAGCGTGGACTTGCCGCAGCCCGATGAACCGAGCAGCACCAGGAATTCACCGCTTTCGAGCGAAATATCGATGCCCTTCAGCGTCTCCAACGCGCCATAGCTCTTGCGGATGTTCTGAATTTCAAGCGCGCTCATCGAATGTCTCTCCCGGATGCGGCTGTCGGGCCGTAGCTACGCGGCAGCGCGATCGCGTCGATGCCGGCGGGGCGTGTTTTCTCTGCCGTCATGTTCATCCCTTGACGCCGCCATTGGTCAGGCCCGAGATCAGGGCGCGTTGCATGACAAGGCCGATCAGCACCGGGGGCAGGGCGGCCAGCACGCCGGCAGTCGCGATCAGTCCGTAGTCCGAGACACGGCCGCCCGCGAGATCCGCTATGGCGACGGTAAGGGTCTTGGCGCGCTGATCGGAGGTGAAGAGCAGCGCATAAAAGAATTCATCCCAGGCAAGCAGGAAGGCGAAGAGCGCCGAGGTCGCCATCACGGGCATGGCCAGTGGCAGCGTGATGATCTTCAGTGTCTGGAACAGCCCGGCGCCATCGATCATCGCGGCTGCCTCAATCTCCTTCGGAATGGAATCGAAGCCTGATTTCATCAGCCAGGTCGTGAACGGCGCGAGAATGGTCAGATAGACGAGCGCCAGGCCGAAGACATTGTTGAGCATGCCGAGATGCGCAAGGTCCATATAGAGCGGGACGGCAAGCGCGACCGGCGGCAGCATGTAGGTGGCGATCACGAGAGAAAGCGACCATCCGACGGACGGCGTGCGTGAGACGGCCCAGCCGGCGGGAATGGCGAGCGCTATTGCAGCGATGGTCGCCATGCCTGCCACCTCGATGCTGTTGCGCAGCGAAGAGGTGAAGGCCGCGCCCTCGCTGTTTTCCAGTGTCGACAGCAGCACCTTGTAGCGCGAGAAGTCCGCTGTCTGCGGCCACCAGCGTAGCGGCTTGGCGGCAAGATCGGCAGCGGGCGAAATGCTCATGATGAACAGCCAGGCGATCGGCGCGAGAATCACGACGGCGAGCAGAACGGCGCAGACATAGAGGAAGCAGGTGAAGAGCGGGCTCTGGCGTTCCATCAGGCGGCACTCCCTGCGGTTTTACGGACGAGCGTGGCATAGGCAGCAGCAAGCACCGTCACCAAAAGCGTGACGATGAGGGCGAGCGACGCACCAGATCCCGCCCGCTGGAAAGAGAAGGCTTCCTGGTAAACGAGGATCGACAGTGTGCGCGTGCTGTTTGCCGGACCGCCGCGCGTCATGACCCAGATGATATCGAAGACCTTGAAGGCCTCGATGGTGCGCAGCACGAGCGCCACCATCAAGGGGCCCACCAGATAAGGAAGGATCACGAAACGAAAACGCTTGAACGGTCCCGCACCATCGACCAGCGAGGCTGCAGTGATATCGCGCGGTACGGCCTGCAGAGCGGCAAGCGCGATGAGCGCCACCAGCGGAAAATTCTTCCAGCAATCGGCAACGATGAGGGCCGTAAGCGCTGTCCCCGGTTCGCCGAGCCAGGAGCGATAGGCGTCGAGCAGGCCGAGCTGGGTAAGCAGGGCGTTCAGCGCGCCATATTCGGGATTGTAGATCAGCCGCCACAGCGTCGCATTGACCACAGTCGGCAGTGCCCACGGCAGGATCATCAGGGCGCGCAGCACGCCGCGGCCCTTGAAGTTCTGGTTCAGCAGCAAAGCGGCCAGCACGCCAAGCACCATCTCGGCGGCAACCGAAATGATGGCGAACCAGGCCGTGGTGATCAGCGTGCGCTGGAAATTGGAGTTCGCCAGCATCTTTACGTAGTTGTCTATGCCGACGAAATTGCCGCCGGTTCCCACAAGCTTCGCATCGGTGAAAGAAAGACCGACCGTATCGACGAGAGGCCAGCCGATGACGGCGATCATCACCACAAGCAGCGGCAGCATCAAAAGCCAGGCGCGAGTTGTCATCGAGGTGCCGGACATGGCAGGCCCCTTCTTTCATTCTTCATGGAGGATAAGAGGTGGGCGACGCGATGCGCCGCCCGATAAGACTATCAGAGACCGCTGTTGTCGGCAGCCGACTTCAGCGCGTCTTCCGGGGAAGACTGGCCGAGCAGCGATTCCTGGATCGCCTGCTGAAGCGCTGTCGACAGTTCCTGATATTTCGGCGTCGTCGGACGCGGATACATCGCGGCGAGGCCGACCTTTGCCGCTGCGATCAGTTCTTCCTGGCCCTTGGTGACGGCCGGGTCGCCATAGGACGACGCCCAAATCGGCAGGCTGAGCTTGGCATACTGGTTCTGCGTCGCCTGCGAGGTCATGTAGCTGATGTACTTCCAGGCTTCGTCCGGATGCTTGCTGGCCGAGGTGATGCCAAGGCCCATCGAGCCGTTAACGGCCGAAGCCTCGCTCTTGCCGGCGACGCCCGGTGCCGGCACGACGCCGACCTTGCCGGCAACCTTGCTGTCCTTCGGGTCGTTGGCCATGTTGTACATGTAGGTCCAGTTCAGCGCGAAGGCGGCGTCGCCATTTTCGAAGACCTTGCGGACGTCCTCTTCGAGGAATTCCTTGGAATTCGGATTGGTGAGGCCGGACTTGTAGCTGGTGACCATGTATTTCAGAGCATCAAGGCCGCCGCCGGTCTGGAAGTCCGGCTTGCCACCCTTGATGAAGTCGCCCTTGTAAGCGCTGACGAGCGTGGCGTAATCGCAGATCGCGGCTTCGGCCTGTGACCAACTCCAGGCGATCGGTGTTGCCAGCAGGCCTTTGTCCTTGATGATCTTGGCCTGTTCGCTAAGCTCGTCCCAGGTCTTTGGCGGCGTCTTGATGCCGGCCTTTTCCAGGATTTCCTTGTTGTAGAACAGGTACTTGGTGTCGAGGATCCACGGCATGCCGTAATATTTGCCGTCATACTGGACGGTCGTCCAGGCACCAGGAAGCACGCTCTTCTTCGTGTCGTCGGAGATGCGCGAGGACACGTCGACCAGAACCTTGTTGGTCGCGTATTCCGCGGGCCAGATCACGTCGAAGAGTACGACGTCGTAGCCGCCGCCGGAGCCCTGCGCCAGCACGGTCTTGTCATGCAGACCCTCATAGGGAACGAATTCGAGATTGACCTTGATGTCCGGATTGGCCTTGGAGAAGGCATCCGTCATGGCACGCACATCGGCTTCGCTGTAGGCGGCCTGCGCCATGAAGAGGGCATTGATCGTCGTTTCTGCAAAGGCATGCGAGGCGAAGGATGCGCCGATCAGCGCTGCGCCGAGCAATGTCTTGTTCAATGATTTCAACATTCCATCCTCCAGTTTTTGACACTCACGTGATTTTTCCACTGGCGGCCGAACGTCGCCAAGGGGCTGTCGGGTAGGCAATTGGCCGGGCCGGTTGCCGAATATGAATCGGCACGTTCTGGAGCCTGTGGCTCCCTCTGTTCCCCGATGAAACTCTGCGGTTTCTTTTAAGTCAATTGTCTTGACTAATTTGTTCTTCAATATTCTATTGGTGTCAAGAGGCAAATAGAGATGAATGATAAGCAGCCGATCAGGGCCACGAGCGGAACGAACCACGAAGGCACGAGCGCCCACAACCGGCGGGTCATCATCGATGCCCTGCGGCTCAACGGCGCGCTCTCCCGCGCCGATCTTGCGCGCGCCACCCGGCTGACGAAGCAGACGGTTTCCAACATCGTGGAAGAGCTGGAAGGCGATGGGCTTGTGACATCGCGGGAAACGGTGCGCGGCGGTCGTGGGCAGCCGTCGACGCCCTACGGCCTCGTGCCGGAAGGCGCCTTTGCCATCGGCCTGCAGATCGACCGTCATATCACCCGAGCCATTGCCGTCGATCTCGTCGGCAATGTTCTCATCCGCAAGGAAGCGAACCTCCCCACCGGCGGGCCGACGACGGGCACGCCTGTCGTTCTGCAGCTAGTCCAGGATGTCCGCACGGAGCTGAAGCAGCGCGTGGCGCAGGCGGAGAAGCGCCTCGTCGGTCTCGGCGCGGCAATGCCGGGACCTTTCGGCCTTGAGCGGGATGATGCCGACAATCCGTGGATGATGGGTCCCTGGCAACGCTTTCCGCTGCTGGAAACGCTCTCCGCCGGCACTGGCCTCAACGTCACCCTGCAAAACGACTCCGCCGCCTGTGCGACCGCCGAACGCATGGTCGGCGCAGCGCACGGACTTGACCACGCCGTCTGTCTGTATGTCGGCTATGGGATCGGCGCGGGGCTCATTCTCGGCGGCGAACTCTATAGCGGCGCACGCGGCAACGCCGGCGAAATCGGTATGGCGCTGTTGTCGGCCGGCGGCCGGCGGACCGTGGAACACAACGCATCGCTGGCATCGCTCTACGAGCATCTCGGTGTCGATCCGATGGCACCTGACATCTATTCGCTGATAGAAAAGCGTGCCGCCGCCGACGATCCGGACATTCTGGCCTGGGTCGAAAAGGCCGCTGTCGATCTGCGCTGGAGCGTGCACCTCATCGAAACCGTCTTTGATCCACAGACGGTGATCCTTTGCGGTGGCGCACCAGCGGCTCTTGCCGTCAGGCTGATGGCCGCCATGCAGCCGCTTTTGCCTTCCAATGCCGATCGCCCCGATCGGTTGCTGCCGCGCCTGCAGCTCGGCATGACCGATCCCTGGGCCGTGGCGCGCGGAGCGGCGGCGGAGCCGATCGGCCACGCCTTCGATCCGCGTTTCTCGGCGATCCTGAAATCCTGATTGTCTGGTCGGTCTTCAGGGATGACGCGGGCTGGCGCCAAGGCGCGCAAGCACCTTGTTCGGGATCTCGTAGCGCTGAATGACGTCGCGGCTATTGCGCAGGCCGCAGATCTCGCGGTGAACGAACATTGCCCAGACGGCTTCGGCGGCGCTATCGACCAGCCGTTCGTGCTCTACGCCTTGCCGGCCCTTGGCCTCGCCGTCTCGTAGTGCCGCAAGCGCTGTCTCCACCCTCACGCCGTGATGGCCGAGCGCGCTGGCACGCTCCGACATCATCTCATATTCAAGAATCCCGAGACCTGTGTCGTTGATCCGGGATGGATTGAAGCTGCTTGGCGGGCGAACTGTCATCTCTGGCTCCGCATGCGGATGATATGTCCTGTCCCGGTTCTACACAATTTCGGACCGTTTCCCAAGAGCGGCCATGTCGTCGCCGTTCATTGCGGCAGCGGGGCTTGGCTTCGAAATCGCGGGATTTCTCGGCCGATGTCTCTTTTCGGGTGGCTGGAACGGGGTATTTCGGGTCCTATGGGGTCATGAGCGCTTCATGAAGGCAATTCTGCCCAAGACAGCGAGCGCAATCCAAGGAAAGGATATCGGCATGACCAAAGCTCCCGGATATGACGGAAAGCATTATATCTATCGGATCATGAACTCGCCCGTTGGCGCGCTCAAGCTCGTCGGCAGCGATGATGGCCTTGCTGCGATCCTCTGGGACAACGACCGGCCGCAGCGCGTGCCGCTGTCGATCGTCGCCGAAGACGGGAATCACCCAATTCTGCTCGAGGCCGAACGGCAATTGCTGGAATATTTCGCCGGCAAACGACAGGCTTTCGATTTGCCGCTCGATTTCGCCGGAACGGAGTTTCAGCGCAAGGTCTGGCACGCATTGCTGGCCATTCCCTTCGGGGAGACCCGCACCTACAGGCAGATCGCGGCTGAGATCGGCGCGCTGAAGGCGGTAAGGGCGGTCGGTGCCGCCAATGGCCGCAATCCCATTTCGATCGTTGCCCCCTGCCACCGGGTTATCGGATCGACCGGCGAACTCAGAGGATTTGCCGGCGGTCTCGAACGCAAGGCATATCTGCTGCGGCTCGAGGGTGCGGAGACGAAGACCTTCGATTTCGCCGCCTGATCTCTCCCGGTAATCTCAGTCAGTAAAACAGCCCATCCGTATGCCGGATGGGCTGTTTTCGTTTCATACTTTTGAGCTCAGCGAAAGCTGCTCAGTTTCAGCCTTCGAGCCACTTTACCTGTTCCGGCGTCAGCTTGATGTCGAGCGCCGACAGGCTGTCTTCCAGCTCGGCAACCGTGCGCGGGCCGATCAACGGGATCACGGGGAAGGACTGGGCGACGACATAGGCAAGCGCGATATGGATCGGGCTGCGGCCGAGCTTCTGCGCAAGCTCGATCGCCCTGTCGCGGCGACCGAAATTGCGGTCGGAATACCAGACGCGGACCAATTCCTCGTCGTCGCGCTTGTCGCGGCCGGCGCGGTCGGTGAAGAAGCCGCGGCCCTGGCTCGACCAGGCGAAGTTCGGGATCTGCTTGGCGTTGAGCCATGCCTTCCATTCGTCGTCGGAGGCCGCAACGCAGCCGGCCCAGATCGGGTCGAGCATTTCCGCCAGCGAGAAGTTGTTGGAAAGCGCCGCTGGCGCCGTCTTGCCGTTCTTCTCGGCATAGGCGATTGCCTCGTCGAAGCGGGCGCGCGTCCAGTTCGAGCCGCCGAAGATGCCGCGAATGCGGCCTGCCTTCACCTCGGCATCCATGGCATCCACGAACTCGCCGACCGGAACGTCGGTATTGTCGCGGTGCATGAAATAGATGTCGACATAGTCGGTTTTCAGACGGTTGAGGGACTGGTCGAGCTGCTTGGCGATGATGTCCGGGTAGCAGAGCGGCGAATGCGCCCCCTTGCCGATCAGCACGATCTCTTCGCGCGGAACGTTGCGGCTGGTGTGCCAGTCGCCGAAGATGCTCTCCGTCTTGCCGCCGCCATAGACGTAGGCAGTGTCGAAGGCGTTGCCGCCGGCTTCATAGAAGGCATCGAGCGTCAGCGAGGCGGCGGCGAAGTTCGGGAAGAACTCGAAGCCGAGCGTAACGAGCGAGGCCGGCTTGGAGATGCCTGGTATGCTGCGCTTCGGGATGCTGTTGCCCTTGGTGACGGTCGCTCCGGCGATGTTCTTCGTCCGGTGTGTCGCCTTTTCGACCACATATTCGAGGCCGATCGAAGCGCGCCACTGGTCGAGAACCCTGAGATTGCCGATCGAATCGGCCCAGCCGATGCCGGGATAGGCGAATTCCTTGTTTCCGGCGCGAATGGCATCGCCTGCCGCGTCGACTTCGAAGGAGTAGAGCCAGCGCTCTTCCTTGACTTCGATCGTCTGGGTCTCGCCGCCCTTGATGACATTGATCTTGCCGACGCCGCCCTTGTGGCCGGAGGCGAACCAGAAGTCGGCAACCTCGATACGGCCTTCCGAGCCGATGATGCGCAGCGTGTTGTCCTGATTTGCCATGATCGAGCAGGACACTTCGGCGATGATGTCGTTCGGGAACTTCAACACTGCCGACGCCCATTCGTCGACGCCGGTCTGGCCGAGGTGGCCGACGCCCGACACCTTGTCTGGATCAAGGAAAGGCTTGCCGCTGGCCGCACCGGCGATCAGGCGGGCCATCGAGACCGGATAGCCGCCGACATCGAGGATGCCGCCGCCGGCCATGTCACTGGCAAACAGCCGGTGTTCCGGGCTTACCTTGCCCATGTTGAAGCCGAAGGAGGAACGGATGATGCGCAGATCGCCGACGGCGCCGCTTTTCACCAGCTCGATCAGCTTCGCCGTCTGCGGATGGACGCGATACATGAAGGCCTCGCCGGCAAAAACGCCGGCCTTCTTCGCTTCGTAGTAAATGGCCTCGGCGTCGAAGGCGGAAAGCGCGATCGGTTTTTCGACGAGTACGTGCTTGCCGGCACGGATCGCCTTGATTGCCCACTCGGCGTGGCCGGTGTGCGGAGTCGCGATATAGATCGCATCAACTTCTTTGTCGGCGAGCAATGCTTCATAGCCGTCGACGATGCGAGCGCCGGGGAAGCCATCGCCGAGGCCAGGTTTGCCGGGGTTGCGGCTGGCAATGGCCACCAGCTTGCCGCTGCGGGAATGGGCGACGCCATCGGCAAAAGTCTGGGCGATCCGGCCAGGGCCGATAATGCCCCAGCGGATGGATGTGTCGGTCGTCATGAAATGGTCCTTTCCTAAATTTGCATGCTGTCTTGGGAGGGGATAGAGCGTGATGCCGAAAAGTGCAGGCGGTTTTCGGACGATATCACGCTCTACGTCTTTGATTCTGGAGCGGATTCAGATTTCAGGTCGAGCAGTCCCAAAATCATCCGGCTCCATGAGGCAGCGCCTACCGCAATCGGTTGCCGGCGCTGTCGAACAGGAATGCCTTGGCCGCCGGTAGCCCTACGGTGAGCTTGTCGCGATTGCCCGTGGTCCGGGACTCCTCGCGCTCGATCACGATCTGCTCGTCGGCTGCGATATTGGCGTAGATGTAGCTGGTATTGCCGAGATGCTCCGCAACATCGACATCGACGGTCATGTCCGCATCGCCGCGGCCGGCGTCGAGGAAATGCTCCGGTCGTATGCCGATCGTGACCTGCTGGCCCACCTCAAGCCTTGCTGAAGCAAGAGGGAGCGTCAGGCGAACGTTGCGCTGGTTCTTCAGCACGGTCGAGACGCTGCCGGGGTTGATGTCGACCACTTCGGCCTGCAGGAAATTCATCTTCGGAGAGCCAACGAATCCGGCTACGAACTGGTTGGCCGGATCGTCATAGAGATCGAGCGGTGCGCCGACCTGCTCGATATTGCCGCTGCGCAGCACGACGATCTTGTCGGCCAGCGTCATCGCCTCCGTCTGGTCGTGCGTGACATAGATCATCGTCGTGCCGAGCTTCTTGTGAAGGCGAGAGATCTCGACGCGCATCTGTACGCGGAGCTCGGCGTCGAGGTTGGACAGAGGTTCGTCGAACAGGAAGATCTGCGGCTCGCGCACGATGGCGCGGCCGATGGCGACGCGTTGACGCTGGCCGCCGGAGAGCTGTTTCGGCCGGCGCTGCATCAGCTCCGATATCTGCAGGATCTCGGCCGCCTGCTTGACGCGGCGATCGGTGTCGGCCTTCGGGTTGCCGTTCATGCGCAAGCCGAAGTTGAGGTTCTGCTCGACCGTCAGATGCGGGTAAAGCGCATAGGACTGGAAGACCATGGCTATGCCGCGATCGGCCGGCTCGACATCGTTGACGAGGCGGCCGCCGATCTTGAGTTCGCCGCCGGAAATATCCTCCAGACCGGCGATCATGCGCAGCAGCGTGGACTTGCCGCATCCCGACGGGCCGACGAAGACGACGAACTCGCCGTCCTTCACCTCCAGATTGGCGCCGTGAATGATTTCCAGCGCACCGTAGCGTTTGACGACATTGCTAAGAGACAGTTCAGCCATTCGGATCCCCGGAATTATTTGATTGCGCCAGCGGCGATGCCGGCGATGAAGTGGCGCTGCAGGAGAACGAAGATGATGAGGATCGGCGCCGTCAGCATCACGGCACCGGCCATGATACCGCCCCAGGATACCCTGGTGAGGCCGATCAGCGTCCCGAGCGCCACGGGCGCAGTCATCATTCCCGGCCGGGAATTGATGAGCAGCGGCCAGAGGTAGTTGTTCCAGGAAGCGAGGAACAGGATGATGGCGAGCGCCGCCATCGTCGGCCTTGCGAGCGGCAGGGCGATGCGCAGGAAGATCTGCCATTCCTTGACGCCCTCGACACGTGCGGCATCGAAAAGTTCGCCCGGCATCATCGAGAAGGCCTGGCGCATGAACAGCACGCCGAGCGAATTGAAGAGTGGCGGCACGATCAGCGCGACCCATGAATTCGCCAGTCCGAAATCGCGCGCCACCATGATGAACTGCGGGATGACGACGACGGAGTAGGGCAGCGTGATCGTGCCGAGGATGATGCCGATGACGCCCGAACGGCCGGCGAACTGGTAGCGCGCCAGAGCCCATCCGGCCATCGAGGTCAACAGCACAGACAGTACGGTATAGATGACCGCAACGACGATCGAGATCGTCATGGCGCCGATGAAGTTGGTGTCTGCCTGCAGGTTGCGGACGTTGTCCATGAAACCTGTCGACGGTGTCAGGATGATACCGGGGCTGAAAATGCCGTAGTCGGGCATGGTCGAGAAGACGAACATCATCCAGAGTGGAAACAACCAGATGATGGCGAGTGGCGCCAGCAGGCCGTGCAAGGCGAGCGAGCGGATCAGAGTGGATTTGGACTTTGATTTCATTTCGCTTCGCGCCCCACCCAGAGATTGAGAAGAGAGATGACCACCGCGAGTGCTGCCATCGTGTAGGCGATCGCCGAGGCATAGCCGAAGTTGGTCGACTGGAAGGCCTGGCGATAAAGCAGCAGGCCGAGCGTCTCCGTCCCACCGCCGGGGCCACCCCTGTTGGTGATCAGATATGGTTCGGTGAAGAGCTGCATGGTGCCGATGACGGACAGGACCACGCAAAACAGAATGATCGGCTTCAAGAGCGGCAGGGTGATATGGATGAACTGCTGGAAACGGCTGACACGGTCGAGTGTCGCGGCCTCGTAGACATCTTCGGGAATCGATTGCAGCCCGGAGAGAATGATGATGGCGTTGTATCCGGCCCAGCGCCAGGTGACGGCTATGATGATAAGAACCATGGCCGCATGGGAGTCGGCAAACCACGACACCGGCGAAATGCCGACACCGCCGAGCAACTTGTTGATGATGCCGAAATCGACATTGAACATCAGGCGGAAGACGGCTGCATAGGCAACTTCGCCGACCACGACGGGTGCGAAGAAGGCGAAGCGGAAAATGCCGCGCGCCTTGAGCAGTGGTGAATTCAGTAGCACCGCCATAACTGTGGCGAGCGTGATCATGACGGGGACCTGGACGATCAGGATGATCAGCGTGTTTTGAAGCGCGTTATAGAAGGCCGGGTCGCCGAACAGGCGCCCCCAATTGAGCGGCAGGTTGAAGGTCCAAGGATTGACGCGGGTGTTCTGGAACGAAATCAGGAACGAATCGATGATCGGCCACACCCAAAAGGCCGTAAACACCAGAAGATAGGGCGCAAGAAACGCATAGGCGCTCCGGTTCTGCAGCCGCATGAAAGCCTCCTCCTTTATGCGCAGTGAAGTGACACGTGACGTCGCATCCCCGCCGCCGAAGGGGCGGCGGGGATGCCGGGCGCGGCTTGGGATGCGCGCCCGGCAGTGTCACTCATTTCGCGAGCGGCAGACCTGTCGCCGAGGCGATCTGCTGGGCCGCATCGTCGAGCGCCGCCTTGCCGTTCGGATAGCCGCCGGCAAGGTATTTAGTCTGGACGGCCTTTATGACCTCGTCGGCGTCGCTGAAATACTGGGTACCGGGGTTCGGGCGGATCTTCGGCAGCGTGGCGAGGATATCGGTCCAGATTTTCTGGCCGCCCCAATAGGGCTGCGGCTGGTTGACGAAGGGATCCTGAACCGCGGTCAGCAGCGACGGCACGAGGCCAAAGGACTTCAGCATCGTCACCTGGCCCTCATTGGTGCCGAGCGTATATTCCAGGTACTTCCAGGCGGCTTCCTTGTTCTTCGAGCCGTTGGCAATCGCCAGGGAAGAACCGCCCAGATTGGCAGCATGAGGGCCGTCGGCCGTCATGCTCGGGATCGGATAGACGCCCCATTTGCCGGCGAGATCCGGCGAGGTGGAGCGGACGGTGCCTTCATACCAGCCGCCATAAAGCTGCGACGCTACTTTGCTGGCAGTGTTCGCCTGAATTTTCTCGTTCCAGTTCGCGGCGCTCATCAAGCCGGCGTCCTTGATCTCCTTCACCTTGTCCAGGGCCTTCACGCAGGCCGGCTGGTTGACGGTGATGCTCTGGCTGTCGTCCGAGAAATAGCCGCAGCCCTGTTCATTGGCGAGCATGCGGAACCATTCGGTATCGCCGTTGAGATCGGCCTGCGTCATGATCACGCCGGGGTTTGCGGCGGAGATCTTCTTGCCGGCTGCAATGAAATCGTCCCAGGTCTTGACCGTTGCCGGATCGACGCCGGCTTTTTCATACATGTCCCGACGGTAGAACATCGTGACCGGGCCGGAATCCCACGGCATCGCGTAGGCGGCTGCGCCGACTTCAAGTTCGGCACGTTTGAAATCCGGGAACTGCTTCTTGAGGCTGTCGTTGTAGCCGAGCTTCGTCAGGTCGGTCAGGCAGTCCGGGAAGCGATTCCAGAAGATCGAAGCCTTGTGGTTTTCGATCGACATGACATCGGGCAGGCCGTCGCCGCCAGCAGCACAAGCGGCCAGCATCTTGTCGAAGACTTGGGGGTTGCCGATGTCCTGTACATCGACCTTGATATCCGGATATTTCTTATTGAACCCCTCGACCGTGGACTTCAGCGCCGAAGCGGCGATGTTCCAGCTCCAGACTGTAATGGTGGTCTGTTCTGCAAAGGCAGAACCGGAAGCGAGCAAGGCGGCGAGCGCCGTCGCCCCAGCAAATTTTAAACGCATTGAAAATCCTCCCTTTTCAATTGCTGTCCGCTAGCGAACGCGCTTAAATTAGCTCGCGGTACGCTTCTGTCTCCTAAAAAGGGAACATCGACTTGGCGAAAAGTAAGGTGGGTCAAAGAGCGGTCTATCAGCCGGGCGCGAGCAGCGTCGAAGGGCTTCCGACGTTCCTGCAGATGTTCCATAACCATCCGCTGCGGATGGCGAAGCCGCATTGGCATGCACAGGTGGAGGTGAACTACATCGTGCGTGGCAGCGTGCATTACCGGATCGGCGATCACGAGCTGCATCTGAAGGCCGGGGAGATCTGCCTTTTTTGGGGTGGCCAGCCGCATCAGCTCGACGAACTGTCCGACGATGCGATCTACGCGGGCGCGCATCTGCCGCTCGTGCATTTCTTTCGGCTGCGACTTCCGCTCGACATTTCCGGCCGCCTCATTCGCGGACAGACGTTGATCAGTTCGGCAACCGATGCCGCCGATGACGAGAATTTCGCTCGATGGTATCGCTATGTGATGTCCGATGACGGGAGCAAGGCGGAACATGCCGTCGCCGAGCTGCTTCTGCGGCTGGAGCGCATTGCTTTCGAGCCCTATCGCATGATGCCGGAGAAAGTGGAGGCACTGACGAACGAGCAGGCGCATCCGCAGTCCTCCCGCAGCCTGGCAAGAATGTGTGATTTCATCGCCGAGAATTTTCTGGACGACATCGATACGGTCGATATCGCCAAGGCGGCGCGGCTTCATCCGAAATACGCCATGAACCTTTTCAAGAAATCGACCGGCATGACGCTCGCGAAATATGTGAACCTGCTGCGCCTTTCGCGCGCCCAGGCCATGCTGATGCGCGACGGCGCCAATGTGCTGCAGGTCGCCATGGACAGCGGCTTCGGCTCGATCAGCGCGTTCAACAAGTCTTTCCGCCACATTGCCGGCATGACGCCTTCCGATTTCCGCCGCGACATGCGCGTGCTTTCCGCGATGAATGTGGAAGCCCTCGAATCTTCCATAAGGCGTCCCCCGCAGATTCAGCGTTGAGACCCCTTGCGGTCGCTGCCGATCCCAAGCATTGCTGATGGCAATGCGGGAGGAGATGTCAATGCGTCGGTTTTCTGCTTGTATCGAGTGGTTGTTTGCGCGTGACGGCGACGTTTTTGCGGATCGTATCCGGCGGGCGCATGAGGTCGGGCTGGATGCGGTCGAATTCTGGCACTGGAGGAACAAGGATCTCGATGCGATCGCCGCTGCCGTCGCTGAGACGGGCATCGCTGTTTCGGGCATGGTCGCGGAGCCGATGATCGCATTGACGAATCCGGCAAACAAAGAAGCTTGGCTTCAGGGCCTTCGCGAGTCCGTTGCGGTGGCGCAGCGTCTCGGTGCGCCGGTTCTGATTGCACAGGCCGGCGATGATCTGCCGGAGTTTTCGCGAGCCGAACAGCGAGCCGCGATGGTTGCAATCCTCAGCGTCGGCGCGGATATTCTCCAGGGATCCGGCGTTCGGCTCGGTCTCGAGCCGTTGAACACCAGGATCGATCATGTCGGCTATTATCTGTCTTCGACGGCCGAAGGCCTGGATATCGTCGACCAGGTCGGCCGTCCCGAGATTGGCATTGTCTACGATCTCTATCATTCCGCCGTCATGGGCGAGAGCACGCCCGAGGTGGTCGGCGATCGGGTCGACCGGATCGTGCATCTCCATGTCGCCGATCACCCCGGCCGCAGTGATCCCGGCACCGGCCATGTTGATTTGCGCGAGTGGCTCGATTGGCTGTTTTCTCAAGGTTATCGCGGCAGGGTAGGCCTGGAATACAGGCCGGCGACCGACGATATCGCCGCCGTTCGCGCGGTGATCAAAGCGCTGGGCGGTTAGAGCGCCGTGCTTCCCTCCGGAAGCGCAAAGGACGCTCTAATTCTTTGAATCTACGCACCAGGAGGGGCGCCTGCAGCCTACACAGGCTCCATCATGCCGAAGACGGCAACAAGACCGATGACGGCGACGCCGATGACGATTTCGGCGATGCTTCCAAGCCGCAGCGCCTGCAAGGCGCGGCCAGGATTTCGGCTCATCCAGGGGACGAAGAGATAGCGATTGACAATGGCCAGAAGCGCCATGCCGCCGACCAGCGCGATCTTGGTGGCAAGCAGCCTCTGGTAGGGCGAGGACCAGTTCGTCGGCAGTTGTTTCAGGATCAGCATGGTGTTGACGACACCCGACAGGATGACGAGGGCAACGGCCCAGTGCCCGGCCGTCGAGAAGCGACGGAGCGCAAGCAGTGCATCCGCCCTGCATTCCGGTCGTCCGAGAAGTCTTAGAATGGGAATCAATGGCACGAGTGCTCCCAGCCAGGCGCCCCCGGTCAGCACATGGAAGATATCGTTGGCGCGATGTGCCTGTCGCAGCCAGCCTTCGAGCATCGAGGCATGACCAGTCAGGGAAAGCGCGGCAAGTCCCAGGCCGGAAGCCAATGCCAGGCCGAGGCGCCGCCGGCTTTCGGGCAGCAGGAAGGCTGAGATCATCAGCGCGGCAGCCACCGCCTGCGCCTGCCAGGCCCGGCCGACTGACGTATCGATCAGAACGTCGCGAATGGTGCCGATATCGAGCCCGTCGTTCCAGCCACTGCCGATGATGGCCGTCGCCGCCGGCAGGGAGATCAGCGTCGTCAGGGCGGCGATGGCAGTAATCAGGAAAAACGGCCCAGCCGACATGCGCCAGACGATGTCCGCGAGCGCGCTCGGCACGAGAAAGCAAAGATAGGCGCAGGCGCCCCACAGCAGCATCAATGATGCAGCATGAGAAAAGCGGCAGAGTTCCAGCGCGAGGGTAGGGTCCATCAAGACTTCACGATAAAGTTACAGCTGCCATCGAAGAGCGAAGCTCCCGGTTAAAATCTGGTCCATTCCGGCCGGATGCCGGTGCAAAGGCCGCACCGGCGCAGACCAATGCCGGAATGAAGACGATGTATACCCGGACTGAGGTCCGGGCGATTGGTGTTTTTCCCGCCAGGGGTCCAAGCGCGATAGAATTGCGGATACTCCCTGTCAACTTTCTCCATGCATAAAGGCGCGGTTCGAGGCGCTTTGCCGCAAGGCAGTTCGGTGCCGCAGGCTTCAGGCGACTACGATATCGGTCGGAAGCGCCGATTCCCGCTCTTCGGCACAGAATCGTCGCTTTTGAGTTCTCTTACAGAGATCGCCAAGGCGTTTCGGGGTGTACGCTCGAAAGGGAGTTTTATGTCGGCAGCTAGGATACGCGAAAAGATGGCGCATGGCTTCGGCCATCGCCGGCGTCGCGAGCGGCTCGAGAATCTTGATGTGCCCACTTATGTCATCGGCGACGTCCATGGCCGCTACGATCTGCTGAGCGTATTGGAGCGCAAGATCGTCGCCGATGCCGCCAGGCTTCCCGGGCGCAAGCTCATTGTCATGCTTGGCGACTACATCGATCGCGGCCCTGCCTCGGCGCAGGTTGTCGGCCGACTGATGGCGCCGCCGCCGAAAGGTTTCGATCGCATCTGCCTGACAGGCAATCATGAAATGGAGATGCTAGCCTATATTGATGGCGAAATATCGCTGGATGATTGGATAGCGCTCGGGGGCGATGCCACTCTTGCTTCCTACGGCGCGGATATCCTGGCACTGCGCCAGCAATATCTGAGCCAGAAGAAGCTCGACACGTTCCTGCGAACCTGGCTACCCGACGATCACATCAATTTCCTGCGCCGTTTGCCGATCATGCTCGATACGCCGCAAGCCTTGTTCGTCCATGCCGGCATCGATCCGGATCGTTCGATCGCGGATCAGCAGGACCATGACCTCGTTTTCATCCGCTCGCGTTTCTACGATACGGCACAGCCGCTGCCGAAGCTCATCGTGCATGGCCACACGCCGATAGGCCAAGCTGAGGCCCATGGCCTCCGCCTCAATCTCGATACCGGCGCTTTTCGCACGGGCAAGTTGACTGCGGCCCGGCTATGGCAGGGCCGCATCAGCATTACGTCGACTTGATTTGCCGGCTATACGTTGCCCATGCAGAGATACTTCATTTCCAGGTAGTCGTCGGCACCATGGCGCGAGCCTTCTCGGCCGAGGCCGGATTGCTTGATGCCGCCGAACGGCGCCGTCTCAGACGACATGATGCCGGTATTGATGCCGACCATGCCGTATTCGAGTGCCTCGGCCACCCGCCATACCTTCTTGAGGTCGCCGGCAAAGAAGTAGGCGGCAAGGCCGAATTCCGTGTCGTTCGCCTGGGCGATGACATCCTCGACCGTTTCGAAGCGGAAGAGCGGAGCGACGGGGCCGAAGGTTTCCTCGCGGGCAACTTTCATCGTCCGGTCGATGCCGGTCAGAATGGTCGGCGCGAAGAAAGTGCCGGCACCTTCGATGCGCTTGCCGCCGAGCAGGATGCGGGCGCCCTTCGACACAGCGTCACGAACATGGTCTTCCGCCTTGGCAACACCCTGCTCATCGATCAGCGGCCCGATGGTCACGCCCGGCTTGAAGCCGTCGCCGACCGAAAGCGCCGAGACCTTGGCTGCAAGCTTTGCGGCGAAGGCGTCATAGACGTTGGACTGCACATAGATGCGGTTGGCGCAAACGCAGGTCTGGCCTGCATTGCGATATTTCGAAGCCAAGGCACCTTCGACGGCGGCATCGAGATCGGCATCGTCGAAGACGATGAAAGGTGCATTGCCGCCGAGCTCGAGGCTGACCTTTTTGATCTGGTCGGCGCACTGGCGCATCAGGATACGGCCGACTTCGGTCGAGCCGGTGAAGCTGATTTTCCGCACCTTCGGATTGCCGCAAAGCTCGCGGCCGATCGCCGGGCCGTCCGTGCCGACGATGACGTTGAACACGCCTGGGGGAATACCAGCCTCTTCGGCCAGGACGGCGAGCGCAATCGCCGTCAGCGGCGTCTGCTCGGCCGGCTTCGAGACGATCGTGCAACCGACGGCGAGCGCCGGTGCGATCTTGCGGGCGATCATTGCGGCCGGGAAGTTCCAGGGCGTGATCGTGCCGACGACACCGACTGGCTGCTTGATGACGATCATGCGCTTGTCGTTGGAAGGCGCCGGGATGGTTTCGCCGTAGATGCGCTTGGCTTCTTCGGCATACCATTCGACATAGGAGGCGGCGTAGAGGATTTCGCCTCTCGCTTCCGGCAGCGGCTTACCCATTTCGGCCGTCAAAATGTTGGCCAGCTCATCGGCATTGGCGACCATCAGATCGAACCACTTGCGCAGGATGACAGCGCGTTCCTTGGCGGGACGGCCGGCCCAGGCCGCCTGCGCCGCATAGGCGGCGTCGATCGCTGCCGTCGTTTCGGCAACACCCATTTCGGGGAGGCTGGCAAGCACTTCGCCGGTAGCGGGGTTAATGACATCGAATGTCTTGGTCGCGCCACCCGCGGTCCAGGCGCCGTTGATGTAGCCGGCGGCCCGCAGGAAGCGCGAGGAGAATGGCACATGCTTGGTCATTGCTGTTGTAAAGGACATGCTATGCACTCCGACAGGTTTCGCCCGGCAGGCCGCACAGGCGGATCGTAAGAAAACGCGGATGGCCGGCGCGTTTAGCGGCCGGTGCTGGCCTCGATCAGCGACGCCTCGAGAACATCGAGCGCCTCGCTGAACACGCCGTCTTGAATAGTGATCGGCGACAGGAAGCGGATGACATTGCCGTGGACGCCGCAGGTCAAAAGGATCAGCCCCTTGTCGAGCGCGATCAGCCGCACCTTGTTGGTGAAATCCGCGCTCGGCAGTTTCGTCGTCGCATCGTTGAATTCGACCGCATTCATGAAGCCGGGGCCGCGGATGTCGGCGATCTCCGGCACTTTGTCGCGTAGCGATTCCAGCCGCTGTTTCAGGCGCGAGCCGAGCTGATTGGCACGGTCGCAGAGGCCCTCGTCGGCAATGACGTCGAGCACGGCATGGGCGGCGGCGATCCCAAGCGGATTGCCGCCATAGGTGCCGCCGAGGCCGCCCGGACCCGGTGCATCCATGATTTCGGCGCGGCCGGTGACAGCGGCCAGCGGGAAGCCGCCGGCAAGGCTTTTCGCCATGGTAACGAGATCGGCGGCCACCTCATGGTGATCCATCGCGAACATCTTGCCGGTACGTGCAAAGCCGGTCTGTACTTCGTCGGCGATCAAGAGAATGCCGTGCTGGTCGCAGATCTCGCGCAACGCCTTCATGAAGGCCACGGGTGCGGGATAGAAGCCTCCTTCGCCCTGGACCGGCTCGAGGATGATTGCGGCGACGCGCTGCGGGTCGACATCGGCGGCAAAGAGCTTCTTAAGCGTCGCCAGCGATTGCTCCACGGTGACGCCGTGCAGCGGCACCGGGAAGGGCGCATGGAAAACATCACCCGGCATCGGGCCGAAGCCGATCTTGTAAGGCGCGACCTTGCCGGTCAGCGCCATGCCCATGAAGGTTCTGCCATGGAAGCCACCGCCAAAGGCGATGATGGCGGAGCGGCCGGTGGCGGCGCGGGCGATCTTGACGGCGTTTTCGACCGCTTCGGCTCCCGTCGTCACGAAGATGGTCTTCTTGGCGAAGTCGCCGGGGACGATCGCATTCAGTCGTTCGGCAAGATGCACATAGCTTTCATAGGGTACGACCTGATGGCAGGTATGCGTGAAGCGATCGAGCTGCTCCTTGACGGCGGCGATGACACGCGGGTGGCGATGGCCCGTGTTCACGACGGCGATGCCCGAGGCAAAATCGATATATCGATGGCCTTCCTTGTCCCAGATCTCGGCATTTTCGGCGCGATCGGCATAGATCTGCGTCGTCATGCCGACGCCGCGGGAAATGGCGGCGTTCTTCCGCTCGGTCAAGGTCATCGTGTGCGCTCCCAGAAGGCAGTTTCGAATTATCTTGCAGAAGTTCTGCAAGTTATTTAGAAAACTCCTACATTTTTCCTGCAAGATTTCAAGCGGGATTTTGTGTGGGTGACAAGAATGCGCCGGGGGTTCCGAAACTGCGCCGTTCGGGTCACGTGGAGCGTTCCGGGCAGGCTCTGGCACCGCGAAAAGCCACCTGATTTCTTAAATCGATTTAGGGAGCTGTGCAGTTGGCGTTTCATTCGTGCTAAACAGATCGAAAGACCAGAACATCGTCGGGAGGTCAGCAGCGGCTTTCTGTCCGGAATGTGCTGGAAAATAAGAAGATTGAGCGTTCTCGCGATTCGCAGAAAGGCGAAAATGCTTGAGAGATCAGGGATCATTGGCAAATGAGCAGCATCGAGCCCGAGCGCTATTCAGTGCGCTATAAGGTGGCGGAAGCGGCGCGTCTGGCCGGCGTGTCGGCTTCCACCTTGCGCCTATGGGAAAGCCAGGGGCTGGTGGTGCCTTCCCGCTCTGAAACGGGGCACCGTCAATATAGCGCCGAGGATGTGGCGCGGTTGAAGCGTATTTCCTGGTTCCGGGCCGAGCGCGGTCTCAACCCCGCAGCGATTCGCGAAGCGCTTGAGACGGAGGAGGGCGGCGCCTCCGGTTTGGAGAATGGCGAGCAATCGGCATCCTCCGATATCGGCCGCCGATTTCGCTCGCTGCGCCACGCCGCCGGCAAGACATTGGAGCAGGTTGCGGCCGACATGGGCATGACATCTTCGACATTGTCGACGCTGGAGCGCACCTCGCAGGGCGTCAGTTTCAAAACCCTGCATGATCTTGCCGATTATTACGGCACGACCGTTTCGCGCCTGTCGGGCGAAGAGCGTGAGGATGTGCCGGCCCTGATCCGATCGGGCGAATGGCGGGCCTGGCCGGCGACCACGCCCGGCGTCACCGTGCAGCTGCTCGCCGAGGGGCGGACGATGATGGATTGCCATCGCTTCGTGCTGGCGCCGGGTGCTGCGAGCGAAGGCGCCTATCGTCATGAGGGCGAGGAATTCATTCACGTCCTTGCCGGACGCCTGGAACTGGTGCTCGACAGCGATCAGTTCTTCGATCTGTTGCCCGGCGATTCGCTTTATTTCGAAAGCCGCCGCTATCATTCCTGGCGCAACCGGCATGACGGCGAGACCGTATTGCTCTGGATCAATACGCCGCCGACATTCTAGAGCATCTCCAGGAAAAGTGCGGAGCGGTTTTCCGTTCGGAATGCGCAAAGAAACAACAAGCCCCGGACGCGATGGTATCGTTATCTACCTGTCTGTTCTATAGAACGGATGAAAAGCGAATTCAGAAGACAGAGCCGGGAGAATCTCATGGCTGCCACCATCCGCTATCATGAAGGCGATATTTCCGCTGCAGACGCCGCCCGCTATACCGGTGCGATAGCCATCGACACGGAAACCCTCGGCCTCGTTCCGCGTCGTGACCGGCTTTGCGTCGTGCAGCTGTCGCCGGGCGACAGTACTGCCGACGTCATCCGCATCGCTGCCGGCCAAAAGCAGGCGCCCAACCTCGTCGCCATGCTCGCCGATCCGACGCACCAGAAGATCTTCCACTATGGCCGTTTCGACATCGCCGTCTTGTTCCATACCTTCGGCGTTACCACCACGCCGGTTTTCTGCACCAAGATCGCCTCGCGCCTTTGCCGTACCTACACGGATCGCCATGGCCTGAAGGACAATCTCAAGGAAATGCTCGAAGTCGATATTTCCAAGGCGCAGCAGTCGTCCGACTGGGCGGCCGACCCGCTTTCGCAGGCACAGCTCGAATATGCGGCGTCCGACGTGCTCTATCTCCACGCATTGAGGGACAAGCTGACGCAACGCCTGCTGCGCGATGGCCGCATGGACTATGCCGACGATTGCTTTGCCTTCCTGCCGACCCGCGCCAAGCTCGATCTTCTCGGCTGGGAAGAGGCGGATATATTCGCGCATAGCTGACGGCCGCCCTCAAAAGGTGAGATTCAGGAGCCGGTCCCGCGAAAGTGGCGCCGGCTCTTTCATTTAGGACTCCATTAACGATTCGGCTGTTATTTTGCGGATGATTTCCAGCTCGTCGCGTTTGCGTATCGCCACCCGGGTCGTCTGGCGTTAGGAAGTCCACCGGCCGCATGAGCGGACCTTGATTGATCCTGCCCTCCGCTTCCACCGTCGCCTTGCCAGACAAAGGAGCATGTCATGTTGCTTCCCGCCGTTGGTGCCGTGTCCGCTGTAAGCGTGTCCATCGAAAAACCGGTCGTCGTAACTGCGGAGACATCGGGGCTGCAGGCCGCTGCAACGCCTGCGGCGGTCTTGTCGAGCGCCGTCAACGCCAGCGTCGAAGGCAAGTTGAACATGCTGCTGGTCGCAGCGCGCGAGCGCATGTTCGACAGCCTGCTTTCCGCCATCGATACCGCCGCGCGCGCATTGAACCTTTCGCGCGAGCCGGGCGAGAGCAACGCCGTATATGCGCAACGCGTAGCCGCCGCCATCAGCAACCTTTCTCCGCAGCAGCTCGCCGCGGCCCAACAGCGTATGGATGCGCAAATGAGCACGCCGGTGCCGCTGCCGTTGCTCGCTGCGGCCCTGACGGATCCTGAGAGCCCGCAGGCCGTCCACTTGGCGCTCAGCCTGGAACAGGCATCGACAGTTGAGCCCGACGCCGCGCTGAAAGCAGTCGTCAACTCCTACGGACAAAATGCCGGCGATGTGAAGGCTGCGACAGCCCAAGCGATTGCGCCTGCTATATTGCAGAAAGTCGCCGATATCGCTGCCCAGGCGGCTAGCCTTGCATCATCAGTGAAAGAGCAGGCGCCTGCGGCTACCTCTGTGCAATCCGCCGCGCAACCGGCATCCACCCCTCAAGGGGCGGCTCAGCCCGGCGGCGCAAGTTCCCCGACTGCCGCCGCAAATCAGGCCGCTCCCGTGCAGGCGCTGCCGCAAAACGGAGCCGCCACAACGTCGCAAGCGGCCCCCGCCGGCTCCGGCGTAAATGCCGCAACGACTTCGCCCTCTCAGCCGCTATCTCCTCCGGGCAATCAGGCCGCCGGGCCGCTGTTGGCGGCGATCGCCGCCGAGGCCAAGCTTCCGACCGAAATCGAGTTGATCAGGTCGCCGCTTGCGCCGCCGCCGCTGCCGCGTGATATCCAGCAAATCCAGGCTGATCTCAAACAAGGGCTGCAGGTCGTCATCGGCTCACCTGCGGCTACAATCAGTTCCGATCTTCTGCAGATCATCAACAACCCGATGGCGTCCGCCGAGAAGATCATAGCGCAGGCGCTGACTGCCGGTGCCGCAGGGCAAATCCCGCAGCCGGCCGTCGACGAGAGCGGCAGAAGCCGCTCCCTTCCGCTCGCCGGGATCCCGGTGTCGCTGGCGATTGAAGAGGAAATGCCGCTTCCTGCCGCCGCCCTTTCCGGCAAGCCTCAGCTTCAGGCGCCTTCGATGGCGGCCATGGCCATGTATGATGCCGCTGAGCAGACGGGAATGCCGGTTCCCTTGCCGATCGGCGTGCCTTTCGTGGTTGCCAACTATCTGCCGACCGCAGCACCGGCCAAGGCAATCGATCAGAAACGGATCGACCGTGTGGATCCCGTCGGCGATGAAGAGGACCAAGGTTCTTCTGACGACGAGGAGATGGCGCAGCATCAGGAAGAAGACGATTCTCGTCCGGAGGAGCAGCCGGCCCCGGCGGCCGAGGAGGCTGCCGATGATCAGGAAACCGGGCCTGTCGTCTCGCAGCAGCGCGCCGATCCGGAGATGGCCGCGCTGCCGCAACCTTCGCTGGGCGATCGGCAGCAGGGACAGGCTTTCGATTTCTATCGGCGCATGGTCGCCTGGGAATAAGTCTCCGCGGATCAGACGAACCAGCTGACCCGAGTTCCGCATGACGAGCAAAGAAAAACCCGCCGGATCGCTCCGGCGGGTCTTTTGTTTGCAGGCTTCTACCGAGGATTACTCGGCGTTGCGGTTCTTCAGAGCCGCACCCAGGATGTCGCCGAGCGAAGCGCCCGAGTCGGACGAACCGAACTGAGCAACAGCTTCCTTCTCTTCTGCGATTTCCAGAGCCTTGATCGACAGCATGATCTTGCGGTCCTTCTTGGAGAAGTTGGTGACGCGAGCGTCGACAACCTGACCAACCGAGAAACGCTCCGGACGCTGTTCGTCACGGTCACGCGACAGATCGGCACGGCGGATGAACGAGGTGATGTCTTCGTGGTTGACGAGCTTCACTTCGATGCCGCCTTCGTTGACTGCGATGACTTCGCAGGAAACGACTGCATTCTTGCGCAGGTCGCCGGAAGCTGCTGCTTCGCCGACTGCGTCCTTGCCGAGCTGCTTGATGCCGAGCGAGATGCGTTCCTTCTCGACGTCGACGTCGAGAACGACAGCCTTGACGACGTCACCCTTGTTGAACTCTTCGATGACCTGTTCGCCCGGACGATTCCAGTCGAGGTCGGAGAGGTGCACCATGCCATCCACATCGCCGTCGAGGCCGATGAACAGGCCGAATTCGGTCTTGTTCTTGACTTCGCCTTCGACTTCGGTGCCAGCCGGATGGTTGCGGGCGAAAGCTGCCCACGGGTTTTCGAGCGTCTGCTTCAGGCCAAGCGAGATACGACGCTTGGTCGGATCGACTTCGAGAACGACGACTTCGACTTCCTGGCTCGTGGACAGGATCTTGCCGGGGTGAACGTTCTTCTTGGTCCAGGACATTTCCGAGATGTGGATCAGGCCTTCGATGCCCGGCTCCAGCTCGACGAACGCACCGTAGTCGGTGATGTTCGTAACCGTACCGGAAATCTTCTTGCCTTCCGGATACTTGGCCTGGATGCCATCCCACGGATCGCTCTCGAGCTGCTTCATGCCGAGCGAGATACGGTGGGTTTCCTGGTTGATGCGGATGATCTGTACCTTGACCTGCTGGCCGATGGACAGGATTTCCGACGGATGGTTCACACGGCGCCATGCCATGTCGGTGACGTGCAGCAGGCCGTCGATGCCGCCGAGGTCAACGAACGCACCGTAATCGGTGATGTTCTTGACGACGCCGTCAACAACCTGGCCTTCTTCGAGGTTCTGAACGATTTCAGAACGCTGCTCGGCACGGGACTCTTCCAGAACCGTACGACGCGATACGACGATGTTGCCGCGGCGCTTGTCCATCTTGAGGATTTCGAAGGGCTGCGGGTTGTGCATCAGCGGGGTAACGTCGCGGATCGGACGGATGTCGACCTGCGAACGCGGCAGGAAGGCGATAGCGCCGTCGAGATCGACGGTGAAGCCACCCTTGACCTGGTTGAAGATCACGCCTTCGACGCGCTCGCCAGCTTCGAACTTGGCTTCGAGCTTGATCCAGCTTTCTTCGCGGCGAGCCTTTTCGCGCGACAGAACAGCTTCGCCAAGTGCGTTTTCGATGCGCTCGACGTAGACTTCGACTTCATCGCCAACCTTCAGCGTGCCGTCCTTGGCGCGTGCACCGAATTCCTTCAGCGCGATACGGCCTTCGACCTTGAGACCGACGTCGACAACGGCAACGTCCTTCTCGATGGCGGTGACGATACCCTTGGTGACATAGCCTTCAGCCAGATCGTTCTTGGCAAAGGATTCTTCGAGAAGAGCTGCGAAATCTTCGCGAGAGGGGGAAGTTACAGACATAAAATCTCCTGGCGTGTCCTTATTATGCAATTTGGACACTGACGCGCCGGTGGTTCGCGTTAAACAGGCCTGACCCCAGTCCGCCTCCTTGTTCGGGAAGCTATCCGGCGCTTGGACGGAATGTCAGGCTATTTGAAATCGGCAGTTTCCGGCGCGGGGCGCGCGAAAGCCGCTCATATTTTCAGGCATTTCGGCTCAGAGCGGCGTCGATGATCGATTTTGCCGCCTGAAACGCCGCTTCTATACTCATTTCTGAGGTATCTAGCAAGTACGCGTCTTCAGCTGGTTTCAAAGGGCTGTCGGTGCGGCCCATGTCGCGCTCGTCGCGCCGCTTCACGTCCTCGAATATGGCGTCGTAATCGGCGCTGCCGCCGGCCTCCACGATCTCCTCGTAGCGGCGTTTGGCCCGGATTGCAGCCGAGGCGGTGACGTAGAACTTCACCGGGGCTTCCGGGCAGACGACGGTGCCGATGTCACGGCCGTCGAGCACGGCGCCCGGTGCCTTCTCGGCAAAGCGGCGCTGCGTCTCGCGTAGCGCCGAGCGCACGGCCGGCATGACTGCGATCTTCGAGGCGGCCTCGCCGATCTCGTGCCTGGAAAGGACGCTCCGGTCGAGCCCCGCCAGATCGACCTTGCGCGCCATGTCCTCGGCAACGGCCTCGTCGTCTAGCGGCAATCCGGCATCGATGAGGGCCTTGGCGGTGGCGCGGTAGGTGAGGCCGGTGTCGAGATGATGAAAGCCATAGGCCTCGGCGATCCGGCGCGCCAGAGTTCCCTTGCCGGCGGCCGCAGGCCCGTCGATGGCTATGATCATGTCTTTTTCGTCCCTACACCGTATCTCGTTATTTGCTGTAGCGACGCACCAGAGCGGCCATTTCGGCGGCTTCCGTTCTATCGATTGCCCCGAGGCCTTCGGCCACGCCCTGTCGGTCAGCCAGCGGCCGGTTCTGGCTCACCTTCCATTTGCCGTCAATCGTCTCGATGTCGATTTCGATGCCGATAATGCCTTTCATCTGGGCGGCGATGAATTCCGGCGGTGCGTCTTCCACCGCCCAGGGCTGCTGGCGGTCGCTCTCGTTCTCGCCTGTCAGCGCGCCGATCTGCGCGCGCAGCCAGGCAGGATCGTCGATGATGCGCGCGCTCCCGCGAACCTGCACGATTGCATAGTTCCAGGTCGGCACGACCTTGCCGGTTTCTCGCTTCGTCGCATACCAGGATGGTGTGATGTAGGTATCGGCACCCTGGAAGACGACCAGGACCGGCGCTCCGTCGGCGATTTCCCGCCACTGGCCGTTTGCCCTTGCGACATGGGCCTGAAGCGTGCCTTTGGGCGAAAGCGCCGCATTCAAATGAAATGGCACGGGATTGGCGATCAGCCCGCCGCCGCCGGCCGTGATCAGCAATCCCAGCGGATGGGTGCGGATCAGCTGGTGCTGTGTGCTGAGATCGTCTTCGCGGTGAAGTGGAGGCTGATACATGGCTTCCGTCCGTTTGTCGCACCATTCTCGGAAACCTCGCGCGGCAAGGCTTCGAACGGCCATCCGCGAGGTCTACCAGCCCTTGGCTTGGATCGTCGCGTCCAATCTTGTCATGATAGCAAAAAATCGGGAAAACATCGGGGCCATGTCGTTCGAGCCGAGGCCTGTTGCAGACGGTTTTAACCGTCTTGCGCCGGATGCTCGGGGATTTGCATCGGCCCGCTGGCGCGGGCCCGCTCACCCTTTGGAGCGCAATGCACGAAAACCGCGTGCAAAGCGGTATGAACTTTAGCTTTGACAGAAACGGCCGCAACGATTAAGGGGACCGGCTGATATTTCCCTTAAAACGCCGGCTTCCCCGGCATTGCCGAATTTTCCTTCGGCCATTCATGAGGCTTTGACAGTGGCGAAAGCGGAACTTGGAACAAAACGTACCGACCCGGATACCGGCAAGAAGTTCTATGACTTGAACCGGGATCCGGTGATCTCGCCCTATACCGGCAAGTCCTGGCCCTTGTCCTTCTTCGAGGAAACCTCCGCAGCGAAGGAAGTTCCGGAAGAAGAAGAAGTGGCCGAAGTCGATACCGAAAACACGGAAGTCGAACTGGTATCGCTCGAGGACGCCGATGAGGCTGCAGCCGGCGACGATATTCCGGATATCGGCGACGACGACGTCGAAATCGGCGACGATGACGACGACACCTTCCTCGAAGCCGACGAAGATGAAGATGATGACGACATGAGCGACATCATCGGCGTTACCGGCGACGACGACGACGTTTGATCAGACGACAATCGGCCCGGTACTCAAGAAAAGTTTGCCGGGCCGAATTTTTCGGCTTGCTATCTGTGAAAACCACAAGTAATAAGCCGCCACCCCGACGGGCGAAGCGCTCGGAAGGGACCCAGGGCCGGTCAAACGGCACCATCTTGATGGGGCTATAGCTCAGCTGGGAGAGCGCTTGCATGGCATGCAAGAGGTCAGCGGTTCGATCCCGCTTAGCTCCACCAATCTTCGCTCTGCAAGCTTCGATTTGGTAAGCCACTAAGCGAATTACTCCAAAACTCTGCGAATTAAGTTCTAAGGCTCTCGTGAGATAATCGATCGATAACGTGTCGGTTGTGTCCGTGCCGCTGCGCGCGATTACTTTGTGCATGAGGTACGTCTACATTCTTCAAAGCCGCGATTTTCCCGATCGTCACTATATCGGCGTGTTTGGAGATCAGAGGACGCACCTTGCAAAGCGCATAATGGCACAGAAGTGCCGCACACATCGAAATATGCTGCTGCAGGTTGGTTAAACCTGCATCGCCTTCTCAAACGTGTTGCAGGCGCTTGCGTTGGAAAAATATCTGAAATCCGGATCGGAGCGCGCCTTCGTCAAGAAGAGATTGTCGTCGGAACGCACACCTACCGATTGCTCCGAATCGACGCCATAACACTCCGCATCCCCCAAACTTCATGCTAGCCTCCTGTCTCCCGCAACACACTCCGATTCGCCCATGACCAGACAGCGCCGCCGTCGTCTCATCAGGACCCGCCGCACGGTGACGGGGCTTTCGCTTGTCGCCTCGATCGCTTTTCTCGCCGGCATGACCGATGCCGTGGGGCTGATGCTGACAGGCAGTTTCGTGTCCTTCATGACGGGCAATACGACGCGGGCTGCGATCGCCGTTGGAACGGGGGACTTCGGTCATGCCTTGGTATTGTTTTCCGCCATTCTGACATTCATAGCCGGCAATGCGCTTGGTATCGTCATCGCCCATTTGGCCGATCGGCGGGCTTTCGTGGTGCTTGCCTGCGTCAGCATCCTGCTGGCTGCGGCCGCCGGCTTTGCAGAGCCGGCGCTGATCCTGGTACAATTCTTTCTCGTTGTGCTGGCCATGGGCCTGGTCAATGCCACGGTCGAGCATATCGAAGGCCTGCCGATCGGGCTCACCTACGTGACCGGAGCTCTCTCTCGATTCGGCCGCGGCATCGGCCGCTTCCTGCTGGGGGAGCGGGATTTTGCCTGGACGGTGCAGATCGTGCCGTGGAGCGGTATGATATCGGGCGCTGTCATCGGAGCACTTCTCGCCCGCACCTTCGGGGCACATGCGCTCTGGCTGGTTTCCATGGTCGCACTTCTCCTGGCGCTGTCGACGCTTTTCATACCTCGCCCGCTGCAGCGCCGCTTCAATCAGCGCTTCGTGGCGACGGCTCCGTTGGCGCGGCGATCGAAATAGCCACATTGCGGTGCACAAAAATCTGCTAGGGCGCCGTGCTTCCTTTCGGAAGCACAAAGGTCGCTCTATCTCCTTGAAGCCACGCATCGGGCTTTCCGAAAATCGATTCCGATTTTCGGGCCGATGCTATAGGGAGAAACCGAATCGTTTTCCGCCGACAAGCGTAAGGATGTGCCGTGTTCTTTTTTTCGAAACTTGTCTGGATTTTCGGTCAGCCATTGTCGCTGGCGTTTCTCCTCGGCCTTCTGGCCTTCATCGCCGGGCTCGTGCGTTGGCGGGCTGCCATGCTCACCACCTCGCTTCTGTCTGCCGCCGTTCTGTTCGTCACGCTTTACACGACGGCAGGCGCCTATGTGGTCCAGGGGCTGGAGGAACGCTTTCCGAAGCCTGCCGCCGACCCAGCTGATCTGAAGTGCATGATCGTTCTTGGCGGCGCCACGCAGAATGAAGTGACGACGGCGCGGGGTGGCTACGAGCTCGATTCGGCCGGTGACCGCCTCGTCGAAGCGCTGCGGCTGGCGCAGAAATATCCGCAGGCACGCATTCTGATTTCGGGCGGCGATGGTTCGATCGGCGGTAGCTATGAGGGCGATGCCGTTATCTCCGAGCGCTTCTTTACCGCCTTCGGCGTTTCGACGAGCCGCATGATCGAGGACAAGACCTCGCGCACCACATTCGAAAATGCTGTTAATACGAAGGAACTGCTTGCCCAGAACGGACTTTCGGATTGCCTGCTCATCACCTCGGGCTTCCACATGCCGCGCTCGATGGGCATCTTCCGCAAGCAGGGTATATCCGTCGTGCCTTGGCCTGTCGATTATCGCAGCACCGGCAAGGAGACGCCCGGTTTCGATTTCACCCAGCCTTCGCGCAACGCGCAACTGCTGGCGACCGGTCTGCGCGAATGGGTTGGCCTCGTCGGCTATTATGCGGTCGGCCGCACCTCGGCACTCTACCCCGGACCGTAACTACGTGTCCGGACAGTAAACCACGTGCCCGGGCCGAAACACGTGCCCGGGCCGCAGCTAGGTGTCCGCAATAATTATTTCTGCGATATGGTGACGAACTTGGTGCCGCGCACCCTGACGGTGATTTCGCAGACGGCCTCGCCATCCTTGCGGTCGCAGAAGCGCGGATGCATCTTCATGACCAGCACCATGTTGCCGAAGCGCAGGATGAAATCGTAGCCATAGATCTTTGCCGTGGCGACGAGCAGATACCCGCCCTCGGCAACCTGAACATAGAAGTTGTAGGGGCAACCCTCGTCCGTGCAGTAAGCCTGTTTTTCGCCCTTGCAGGTGATTTCGCCCTCGTTGATGACGATATCCATCAGCTTGTCGTTGTTGATGTCCTGCTGGGTCGCGAACTTGTCGCCGAAACTCACCTGTCCGTCGCAGCTCTTGGTGAAGTGATCCTTCTCGTAGGCCACCGGATCCTGCAGGAGCGATTGCTGTGCCTCGGCCGCCGCAGGCATGACCACGAATGCAATGAGGTTGAGGATGACGATCAGCAGGGATTTCACGGGGGGATTCCTCTTCGAAGCGCTGTCGCGGCCATATTGGTCGCCTTGGTCGCCGCAGCCGCTGCGACATGTTTGCACACGCCTGCTTGCGCGGCCCTTGCGCTCATGATTCATTTCGTAAAAATCACAGCCGACGCCCCGTTGGAGTTCCCGATGTCGCTTCTCTCGTTTCTTGATTATGTCGGCGTCGCCCTCTTTGCCGCCACCGGCGCGCTGGCCGCGTCGCGCAAACAGCTCGATCTGATCGGTTTCCTGTTCTTTGCCGCAGTGACCGGCATCGGCGGTGGCACACTGCGGGATATCATTCTCGGCCGCGTTCCGGTCTTCTGGGTGCTGAACCCGACCTACATCATCATCTGCGCTATCGTCGGCGTGCTGTTCTTCTTCACGGCGCATCTGTTCGAATCACGTTACCGACTGCTGATCTGGCTCGATGCGGTGGGATTGTCGGCCTATTGCGTGATGGGTGCCGCCAAGGGCATGGCGGCAACGGGCTCGCCGACGGTCGCCATCGTCACCGGCACGCTGACGGCAACTTTCGGCGGTATCCTGCGCGATCTTCTGGCAAATGAGCCTTCGGTGCTGCTGCGGCCGGAAATTTATGTGACGGCATCCATCGTCGGCGCCGGCGTCTTCACCGCGGCCAATGCGACGACCCTGCCTCTCTTCGTATCGGCAGGGCTCGGCGTTGCCGCCGCTTTTGCGGTGCGGGGCGGTGCACTCTGGTTTGGCTGGACCTTTCCGACCTACCGCCACAAGCCAGGCCGGCATCCGGATGACGTCATGTAGGACAAGTCGTTTTGCCCCACGCACATTCGGGCGGACGACGGCCTAACGCTGCTGCTTGCGGCGCAGGCGGATCACCACGTCGACATGGGCGATTTCCATGCCGGGAGGCGGCTCAGGCAGGTTCCCGATCGTCAGATTGCTGATCGGGATATCCAGCACCTCGTTATGACCTTCCACGAAAAAGTGATGGTGGTCGGAGACGTTGGTGTCGAAATAGGTCTTGGCGCTCTCGACAGCGAGCACGCGGATCAGGCCGGCTTCCGTGAACTGATGCAGCGTGTTGTAGACGGTCGCGAGCGAGACGGGAACACCCGCGGCTACGGCTTCCTCGTGAAGCTCTTCGACGGTCAGGTGACGATTGCCTTTGGCAAAAAGAAGATCACCCAGCGCGATCCGCTGCCTGGTCGGCCTTAGGCCTACATTGCGCAGCCTGCTCTCGATCGCGATTTCGGCTTCTTCCGCCATTCAGGGACTCCGGATTCCTGATCTCTATAAATCTTTACTAAGCCATATAACTTTTGCCTTGATTGCTTTCAATAGTTTCAATGGGGTGGGAAGGTGCTCAAAAGCCGGAAAAATCGGGCTTTTGCCGCATTTGGCTCTGGTAGCGGCTCTGGCGTTCCTGTATGCGACCACCACATAAGGGCTAGTGCGTTCGATCGGAAGGATGAATGAAGCTGCAATGCTTTCGCTTCATTTTCCATCCATCTTGCACTAAAGCTTCAAATCCATCGGCATTCCTGCGGGGGAAACGGAATTTTTATGACGACGAGACAATCCAGCTTCAATTACGAGGAAATCCTGGCCTGCGGCCGCGGCGAGCTGTTCGGCCCCGGCAATGCACAGCTTCCCCTGCCACCGATGCTGATGGTCCATCGCATTACCGAAATTTCCGAGACCGGCGGCGCCTTCGACAAGGGCTTCATCCGCGCGGCGTACGACGTGCGCCCGGATGACTGGTATTTCCCTTGCCATTTCGCCGGCAATCCGATCATGCCCGGCTGCCTCGGCCTCGACGGCATGTGGCAGCTCACCGGCTTCTTCCTCGGTTGGCTCGGCGAGCCCGGCCGCGGCATGGCGCTTTCCACGGGCGAAGTGAAGTTCAAGGGCATGGTTCGCCCGGACACGAAGCTTCTCGAATACGGCATCGACTTCAAGCGCGTCATGCGCGGCCGCCTGGTTTTGGGCACGGCCGATGGCTGGCTGAAGGCCGACGGCGAGACGATTTATCAGGCGACGGACCTGCGTGTAGGCCTGTCCAAGGACAAGGTTGCCTGATTTGCGGCTTTGCCGCCTCCACCAAGACAGACTGTTTAAGAAAAGGTCATCGATATGAGACGGGTAGTTGTTACGGGTCTGGGTATTGTCTCTTCGATCGGAAATGATGCTCAGGAAGTGGCTGCCTCGCTGCGCGAAGCCAAGTCCGGTATTTCTTTCTCTCCCGATTTCGCCGAGCACGGCTTCAAGTGCCAGGTCTGGGGCGCTCCGAAGATCGATACGACAGATCTGGTGGATCGCCGCGCCATGCGCTTTCTGTCGCAGGGCGGCGCCTGGAACCATGTCGCCATGAAGCAGGCGATCGCGGATAGCGGTCTTGAGGAAGGCGACATCACCAACGAGCGCACCGGCATCATCATGGGCTCCGGCGGCCCGTCGACCCGCACGCTGATCGAAGCTGCCGACATCACCCGCAAGAACAACAGCCCGAAGCGCATCGGCCCCTTTGCCGTGCCGAAGTCTATGTCCTCGACCGCCTCGGCGACGCTTGCGACCTGGTTCAAGATCCACGGCGTCAACTACTCGATCTCGTCTGCCTGCTCGACCTCGGCGCATTGCATCGGCAACGCCGCTGAAATGATCCAGTGGGGCAAGCAGGACGTCATGTTCGCCGGCGGCCATGAAGATCTCGACTGGACCATGTCGAACCTCTTCGATGCCATGGGCGCCATGTCCTCCGACTTCAACGAGAACCACCCGGAAACAGCCTCGCGAGCCTATGACGCCAAGCGTGACGGTTTCGTCATCGCCGGCGGCGCCGGCGTGCTGGTTCTGGAAGAGCTTGAGCATGCCAAGGCTCGCGGCGCCAAGATCTATGCCGAAATCGTCGGCTACGGTGCTACTTCGGACGGTTACGACATGGTCGCGCCGTCGGGCGAGGGTGCCGTGCGCTGCATGCGCCAGGCGCTTGCCACGGTGAAGGGCGATATCGACTACATCAATACCCACGGCACCTCGACGCCTGTTGGCGACAGCAAGGAAATCGGTGCGATCCGCGAAGTGTTCGGCGACAAGATCCCGCCGATCCAGTCGACAAAGTCGCTGACGGGCCATTCGCTCGGTGCGGCCGGCGTACAGGAATCGATCTATTCGATCCTGATGATGCAGGAGCGCTTCATCGGTGAAAGCGCCCATATCACCGAACTCGATCCGGAATTCGCAGGCGTGCCGATCGTGCGCAAGCGCATCGACGACGCCAAGATCGACATCGCTCTTTCGAATTCCTTCGGCTTCGGCGGCACCAACGCCACGCTCGTATTCCAGCGCTACAACGGATAAGGCAATGACGGGAATCATGCAGGGTAAGCGCGGGCTCATCATGGGCGTCGCAAACAATCATTCGATTGCCTGGGGCATTGCAAAGGCGCTCGCTGCCGAAGGCGCGGAGCTGGCCTTCACGTTTCAGGGCGATGCACTCGGCAAGCGCGTCAAGCCGCTTGCAGCCGAAGTCGGTTCGGATTTCCTTCTGCCGTGTGATGTCGAGGATCTCTCTTCCGTCGACGCCGTCTTCTCGGCGATTAGGGAACGCTGGGGCAAGCTGGATTTCATCGTTCACGCCATCGGCTTTTCGGACAAGAACGAGTTGAAGGGGCTTTATGCCGACACCACGCGGGACAACTTCACCCGCACCATGGTGATTTCCTGCTTCTCCTTCACCGAGGTCGCCAAGCGCGCCGCCGAATTGATGACGGAAGGCGGCAGCATGCTGACGCTGACCTATAACGGCTCGACGCGCGTGATCCCAAACTACAACGTCATGGGCGTCGCCAAGGCGGCGCTTGAGGCGTCTGTCCGCTATCTCGCCGCCGACTACGGCCCGCGCGGCATCCGCGTCAACGCCGTTTCCGCCGGCCCGATCCGCACATTGGCCGGCGCCGGAATTTCCGATGCCCGCGCCATACTGTCGTGGAACCAGCGCAACGCGCCGTTGCGCAAGTCTGTTACCATCGATCAGGTCGGCTCGTCGTCGCTCTACCTGCTGTCGGACCTGTCGGCGGGCGTTACCGGCGAAATTCATTTCGTCGACGCCGGCTACAACATCACCTCGATGCCGACGCTGGAAGCGCTGTCGAACGCGGATGCGGAATAAACCCGTTATCGGGACTGAGCTATCTCAGCGCCTGGAAATTCTGTAGTAATTTTGGGGCCGCCGCGTGCGGCCCTAAGCTTTTGTTGGGGGGCGGCTATTGCATCAGAACTGCATCTTCTGCCGTACAGGGGAATTGACCATCCTTGCCGAAAATCCCTCGGCCTTTGCGATCAGGGACAAATTCCCGGTCCGGCCATTACACACGCTGATCATTCCGAAGCGCCATGTGACGGATATTTTCGCAACGGACGCAAGCGAGCGGGAAGCCATCCACGATCTCGCTCTGCTGTGCCGGGAAGCGATCGTCGGCGAGGATCCGTCCGTGAGCGGATTCAATTTCGGGTCAAATATCGGCCATGCAGCTGGCCAGAAAATCTTTCATGCCCATGTCCATCTTATTCCGCGCCGGCCGGGTGAGGGGGATTTGCCTGCGGCGAGACCCGGCTGAGCGCTGATGCCGCCAAAGACATTCAGGATAGCCTATGACATCGACTGACACCGAATGCCTTGCCTCCACCGACCGCCTTGTCCTTCGCAAGTTCGTTGCGGAGGATTTTGAGGCCTATAGCGCCTATCGCTGCATGCCGTCGGTCTACCGCTTCCTTTATCGCGATCCGCCTTCGCCAGAGGTGTTGAGGGAGCGCTTCGATGCAAGCTTGAGCGCATCTTTCTCTGACAATGGCGACTACTTGCGCTGTGCGGTCGTTCGGCGGGATGACGGCGCCTTGCTGGGCGATGTTGGCCTGATCCTCGCCAACAAGGCGGCCCTGCAGGCCGAAGTGGGTTATGTCTTCAATCCGGCCTATGGCGGCAAGGGATATGCGACGGAAGCAGTCGAGGCCGTCATTACTCTTGGCTTTGAAAGCTTCGGCTTCCATCGGATTTTCGCGCGGCTGGATGCCAAGAATATTGGCTCCGTCGGTGTCGTAGAGCGGCTCCGCCTTCGGCGCGAGGCGCACCTTGTCCAGAATGACCGCTTCAACGGCATTTGGGGGGACGAATATGTCTATGCCATCCTGCGGCAAGAGTGGTCCGAGAGAAGTCTGACCGGATCGCGGTAGTTGCCAACGGACGCCCGAGGAAAGTGCGCAGCGCTTTCCGTCCGGAACGTGCAAGACAACCATAGCTATTGCCGTCCGTCATATGCGCATCAGGCGACGGGCGCGAATCGATAATGTCCCGTCCGCTGATAGGCAAACAGGGTGTCATCCTCGCTTGCCCCGGCGCCGATGTTCTGGATGACCAGCGGCCGTCCCGGCACTTCGGCTGACGTTTTCGACGAGACGATGACGATATGGGTGAGATTGCCCGGAAGCATCTGGGTGACGAGGTCGCCGGGGTGATAGGTCGCGAAATCCTCGGTCAATGACAGCGCCGCTTTCCGCCGCGTGAAATAGGCGGCCAGATTAGGGACGCGGCGATGGTCGATATTCGGATCGGGCGCCTTCATGCCCCATGCCTTGGGATAGGCTGCAAAATTGGCCTTCATGTCCTCGTGCAGCAGTTTCTGCAGATCGAGTCCGAAGGCCTGACGATAGGCACGGATGACGACATCGGTGCAAACACCGCGATCGGGGGGTACATCTCCGCCTGGATAGGCAAGTCTGACATAGGTGGGATCGTAACGTGTGGTAACGCCAATCTGCGTTCTCGCCGCCTGCACCAGAGATGACGGCCACGCCGGCGCAGCCATGGCGGCTCTGCTCGCCAAAGGCATTGTCGAGACCAGGGCCATAAGACCACTTTGCAGCGCCGCGCGGCGCGTGACTTCAATCATTCGTTTCCCCTTCTTACGACGGCCGTGGCCTGAACCTCTTCAATCCGAGGGGGAGCCTCCTTTTGAAACGAGGCGAATCTATGTGTAGTTCACGCGTCGGTGGAATTTTGAGGGCGGCTCGCTTCGAAAGCAATTCCAGGAAAAGTGCGCAGCGGTTTTCCGCGTCCGGGATTGCGTATATACCCAAGGCTCAGCGCTCGGAGCATGCGGAACTCGAAGGGACGGCAAAGGCAACGAATCGGCCGCGTTAACCCGCATTCGATAAAATTTTACGAAAATTTTAGGTTAATTCTATCTTGCCGGGGATGGCCCGTTACGGCCGGCCGGAATTCCGATACATCCAGCGCATTCAGCAGTATTGCCAGCATGTCCATCGGCGTTCATTGACCATTTACGGGAACCCCAGCCGTGAACACCATAACTGTTGCCAATTCCAGACCGCTCGGGCCATCGGCTGAGACGACATCGCTTACCGTCGTCGGCACGAGGGCGCTCGGGCCGGATCTGCTGCGTGCGCTCGCTATCCTGCTGGTCATGCTGGTGCATCTGCCGGCCGAGGCGACCCCGCTGCCGCTTGTCGGCATCAGGCCCTATGGCTGGATCGGCGTCGACATATTCTTCGTGCTCAGCGGCTATCTCATCGGCACGCAATTGATGGCGGAGGTCGCGCGCACCGGCCGCGTGGATTTCAAGGGCTTCTACCTGCGTCGCGCATTTCGCATCCTGCCGGCGTTCCTCGTCGTACTTGCCCTCTACACCTTCGTTCCGTCGCTTCGCGATGCGCCGACGATGCAATCGGTCTGGCGGTTCCTCACCTTCACCGTCAATTTCGGGCTTGATCCGCGCTATGGCGGAACCTTTACGGAAGCCTGGTCGCTGAGCGTCGAGGAGCATTTCTATCTCGCCCTGCCGGTTCTCGTTCTTTTTCTGAGACGCAGGGTAACGGTGGCTCTCCTCCTATTTGCGATCGCCGCGATCATGGTTGCCGGCATGGGCCTGCGGTTCACGATATGGGAAAGTCAGGTCGGCCTGCCGGCCGGGGCAGGTGACTACAGGGAAGCCTTCGCGGCCTATCTGCGGGATGTTTATTATCCGACATATAATCGGCTTGATGGCCTGACCTTCGGCGTCGCTCTGGCTGCTGTCAGGCTGTTCAGGCCATTGCTGTGGGGGCGCTATATGCCGCCCTATATCGCCCTCGTCATCGGGGTCATCCTGGTCATGGCCGCGCTCATGATCTTCTCTGGGCGAGGGCCGTTCGCAGAGACCAATCTGCCGCTCGTCCTGCAGTCTCTTTCGGGGGCCGTTGTCGGGTTTCCGCTATTTTCGGCGGGTGTGGCGTTCGTTCTGGGTGCGCTGCTGGATCTGCAGCCTAAGATCGGGCGTTTGCATATGCCTGCCGTCACGGGCATCGCAACACTATCCTACAGCCTCTACCTGACCCACAAGGGCGTCTACCATCTCGACAGGATGGTGTTTGGCAGGGAGAACCTGCAGGGCCTGTCCGGTTTCGTGATCTATCTTGCCACGTGCTTCATCGTCGCGGCGGCGCTTTGGTTCCTGGTCGAAAGAAGCTTCCTGCATCTGCGCGATCGTCTGGTGCAGCGATCGCGCTGAGCCATCCGTTTCCCCGCACGAAAAAGGCGGCCAATGGCCGCCTTTGTGACTACTTCTTCGCCCAGAGCACCTTGAAGCGGGCGTTGCGGCAGGTCTCGCCATGCTCCCTGAAGCTTTCCGCCAATACCGGCTCATAGGGCAGGCCGCGATTGGCAACCAGCATCAGGCGGCCACCGCCGCGCAGAGCCGAGGCTGCCGCCTTGATCATCGCCTGCCCCAGCGAAGGCTCGGCGGCGTGACCCTCATGGAAGGGCGGGTTCATGACGATCAGGTCGTATTTGTCCTTGACCGGCTCGCTCGCCAGATCGTGCCAGAAGAAGCGCTGAGCGACTTTCGGGCAGTTTGCCAGCAGATTGGCGCGGGCGGCCTCCAGAGCGCCGTAGTGGGCCTCGTAGAGGTCGATGCGGGCGATCCTCGGCGATTTGGTCGCAAGCTCGACCGAGAGATAACCCCAGCCGGCGCCGAAGTCGGCGGCATCGCCGGAAAAGTCTGTCGGCAGGCGCGAGGCAAGCAGCTCCGAACCGGCATCGATCCGGTCGTGCGAGAACATGCCGGCCGTCGTCGTGAAGCGGTCTTCGACGCGCGTTTCCGACTTTGTCAGCGGTGCCGTCAGTGCCTTGACGTCGGCGGGGCGGGAGAACCAAAGGGCGACGCCGTGATATTTCGGCATGTGCTCAACCGTGAGACCAAAACCCTCGAGGCGCTTGCGCAATGGCTGAATGCCGTCTTCCTTGCTGCCGGCGACGACGATGAGGCCGCCTTCCTTAACACGCGAAAGCGCTTCGGCAATATTGCCTTCGTTCTCGCCCTTATGCTTGCCGCAAAGCACCAGCGCGCCGTCATAATCAGCGCCCTCGATCTCAGGCGTCACATTGATCCGCTGCGCCTGCAGCTGGCGATAGAAGGGGCGGAAGCCCTGAACGGCGGAAAGCTCGGCAGCAAAGTCCCCAGGCAGCGCAAAGCCGGCTTCGGCGCCGAGAAACAGGATCCGCTGGCCCTCGCCGGGCGCGTCAACGGTGCCGGAGGCAAAGGGATGGAAAAGGGTCTTCAGGGCGTCGCGGCTCATGGGTGCGGTCTCGTTTTTTGTTTCGTTGGTTGGGCCTGCGGGCAGGTATCTGTCCCTGTGCTTGCCCCTCATCCTAGCCCTCTCCCGTTCGGACGGGGAGAGGGCTAGGGTGAGGGGCCGGGCACAAAGCTTCGGGAAAACCGAAATTGCCAGCCTCTTCAATATAAAAGGGGCGCGGAAACGAATCCCGCGCCCCGGAACCTGAATGAAGGCGCAGCTTATTCGGCTGCGTCGTCCTTCTTCTTGTCGGCGGCGATTTCCTGGCCGGTAGCCTGGTCGACGACCTTCATGGACAGGCGAACCTTGCCGCGTTCGTCGAAGCCGAGCAGCTTGACCCAGACCTTGTCGCCTTCCTTGACGACGTCCTGTGTCTTCGCAACACGCTCGGAAGCGAGCTGCGAAATGTGGACGAGGCCGTCGCGGGCGCCGAAGAAGTTGACGAAGGCGCCGAAGTCGGCGGTCTTCACAACAGTACCTTCGTAGATCTGGCCGACTTCCGGCTCAGCAACGATCGAGTGGATCCACTTGCGGGCCGCTTCGATTTCCTTGCCGGAGGACGAGGCGATCTTGACGGTGCCGTCGTCTTCGATGTTGATCTTGGCGCCGGTCTTTTCGACGATTTCGCGGATGACCTTGCCGCCCGAGCCGATGACTTCACGGATCTTGTCGACCGGGATGTTCATGACTTCGATCCGCGGTGCGAATTCGCCGAGCTGGCCACGGCTTTCGGTGATTGCCTTGGACATTTCGCCGAGGATGTGGGTACGACCGCCCTGTGCCTGGCCGAGAGCGACCTTCATGATCTCTTCGGTGATGCCGGCGATCTTGATGTCCATCTGCAGCGAGGTGATGCCGTCGGCAGTGCCGGCGACCTTGAAGTCCATGTCGCCGAGGTGGTCTTCGTCACCGAGAATGTCGGAGAGAACGGCGAAGCGTTCGCCTTCCAGGATCAGACCCATGGCAATGCCGGCAACCGGCTTGGCCAGCGGGACGCCGGCGTCCATCAGAGCGAGCGAGGTGCCGCAAACCGTTGCCATCGAGGACGAGCCGTTGGACTCGGTGATCTCGGAGACGACGCGCAGCGTGTAGGGGAACTGTTCAGCCGTCGGCAGCATCGGGCGGATAGCGCGCCATGCGAGCTTGCCGTGACCGATTTCGCGACGACCCGGGGAACCCATGCGGCCGGTTTCGCCAACCGAGTAGGGAGGGAAGTTGTAATGGAGCAGGAAGCGCTCCTTGTACATGCCGGTCAGGCTGTCGACATACTGTTCGTCTTCGCCGGTGCCGAGCGTGGCGACGACGATTGCCTGCGTTTCACCGCGGGTAAACAGCGCCGAACCGTGCGTGCGCGGCAGAAGGCCGACTTCCGAAACGATCGGGCGAACGGTCGACAGGTCACGGCCGTCGATACGGCTCGAGGTGTCGAGGATGTTCCAGCGAACGATCTTGGCCTGCAGGTGCTTGAAGACGGCGCCGATGACTTCGGCGGAATACTTCGGCTCTACGCCTTCCGGGAAGAAGTGTGCCTTGACCTTTGCCTTGACGGCGTCGACGGCAGCGTAGCGCTCAGCCTTCTGCGTGTTCTTGTAGGCGGTGCGCAGTTCGGCTTCGGCGATGCCGAGCATCTCGGCTTCGAGTTCGGAATAATCTTCCGGCGTGAAATCGCGCGGTTCCTTGGCAGCGACTTCAGCGAGCTTGATGATCGCGTCGATAACAGGCTGGAAGCCGCGGTGACCGAACATGACTGCGCCGAGCATGACGTCTTCAGGCAGTTCCTTGGCTTCCGACTCAACCATCAGAACGGCGTCCTGCGTGCCGGCGACGACGAGATCGAGGCTCGATTCGTCCATCTCGTCGAGATGCGGGTTGAGCACGTATTCGCCATTGATGTAGCCGACGCGAGCGCCGCCGACCGGGCCCATGAAGGGAACGCCCGACAGCGTAAGCGCTGCGGAGGTTGCTACCATCGACAGGATGTCGGGATTGTTTTCGAGGTCATGCTGGATGACCGTGACGACGACCTGCGTGTCGTTCTTGTAGCCTTCCGGGAAAAGCGGGCGGATCGGGCGGTCGATCAGGCGGGAAACGAGGGTTTCGTTTTCGCTCGGGCGTCCTTCGCGCTTGAAGTAGCCGCCGGGGATCTTGCCGGCTGCGTAGGTCTTTTCCTGGTAGTTGACGGTGAGCGGGAAGAAGTCCTGGCCCGGCTTCGGCGACTTGGCCGAAACAACGGTGGCAAGAACCACGGTCTCGCCGTAGGTGGCAACGACGGCGCCGTCAGCCTGACGGGCGATCTTGCCGGTTTCGAGCTTCAGCGGGCGGCCTGCCCACTCGATTTCGACGGTATGGATATCGAACATATCTTGTCCTTACATTGTGCGGGAAAAGGCGCCGTCGCCGACGATTTCGGCAAGGCGCATCTTCAACCGCACGAAATGTGACGCATCACGGGCAAGACAACGAGAGGCTTTCGAAATCAGGCCGAAGCGCGAAGCTTCGGCTGAAAGCATCCGGCAATCCTGCCCCATGACAGGTCAACGGTTGTTGTTGGCAGCGCCGGCCCATCCGGGCTGCCGGCAGCTTCGCATCGCGCAGACACAGGGCGCGAGGGAAGCTGGTCTCAAGGGTTCATACCCTTCATAAGCATCCGGCGGACGTTCAGGTGAACGCCCGCCGGAAATTCTATTAGCGGCGGATACCGAGGCTGGTGATCAGCTTGGTATAACGGCCTTCGTCCTTCTTCTTGAGATAGTCAAGAAGCGAGCGCCGGCTGGAAACCATCGTCAGAAGGCCACGACGGGAGTGGTTGTCCTTCTTGTGGTCCTTGAAGTGGTCCGTGAGGTTGTTGATGCGCTCGGTCAGGATCGCAACCTGGACTTCCGGAGAACCGGTGTCGCCTTCGACGGTCGCATATTCCTTGATCAGCGCAGCCTTGCGCTCAGCAGTGATCGACATCGGATAGTCCTTTCTATGAGAGGAAATTAAAGTCGCCAAACGCCGGGATGTCGTCCAGCATTGGCCGCGAATGCAATCAGGCATGCCCGATGCTGGCGCTGCCTATAAACCAAATGAGCGCCAATGGAAAGAGGCTTCTCCCTGAGCCGGTTTTCAGCGCCCTGCCATCGCGTTCCGGATCATGGCATCGTAGCCCTCGGGATCCTGCAACATGGCGAAATGGCTGGCATCCTTCAGAATGACGAGCTTTGCCCCCGGGATCTCCTTCGCCATCATCTGGGTATGGTCGAGCTTGACCGCCTCGTCATGGTCGCCGATGGCAAGCGTCACCGGCACCGTGATCTTTCCGAGGTCGGCTGCCGTCCATGCCGGCTGGGTCGCCCACATCTGCGAGATCTGGTTGACGAAGGCATCGTATTCGTTCGGCGTCGGCGACAGCTTCTTGTAATAGTCGCCAGCGACATTGATGTAATCGTTGAAGGTCTTGTTGTTCATGACATCGGGTTTTACGCCGTCCGTCGTGACATTGGCTGCCTGGGCAATCACGCGCGTCAGCTTTTCTGGATGTTTCATCGCCATGTCGATGCCGATGATGCCGCCGTCAGACCATCCGACGAGCGTCACCTTGCCGATCTTCAGATAGTCGAGCAGCGCGACGTAATCTGACGTCATCAGGTCATAGCCGAAGGGCTGCTGGCTGCGCGTCGAGCGGCCATGACCACGGCTGTCGGCGACGATGACCAGGTGATCCCTTGCGAAATCGGCCACCTGGCGGCCCCATATGTCGGCATTTCCGAGCCCGCCATGGATGAAGAGGATCGGGTCACCCTCGCCATATTCGGCATAGTACATCTTGATGTCGTTGACATCGGCCATGCCGCTCGTTTTCGGCTGCGGCATTGGCGGAAATGGCGGTAGCCCAGCCCATCGCTCGGCGGATTGGGCGCTCGCAACGGTCATAAACAGGGAAAGGAATGCAAGTATTCCGAATGCAACTCTGCGCATGTTTGCCCCCTTTTGAACGGGCCGTGGCGGCCCGTCGGGAAGCATATCGCATCGCCGTTACCCGGCAATAGAGCGCCGTGCTTCCCAAGGAAACGCGGCGCTCTATCTCTTACTCTACGCATCAGGCTTTCCGAAAATCGATTCCGATTTTTTGGCCGACGCTGTAGCCGGCTCTCCCGGCTGATTGAAGGTCAGACGAACACGCGCTTGGGGCGGAACTCGCCCTGGCCGATTTCGCCGATGGCAATCAGCTTGCCGCGCGCCGTGGCATAGGCCTCGGTTTCCGCGACGGGCGCATCGCGGCCGCGAACCAGGATCGGGTTGCCCATCTTCAGGCGGTGCGCCTGATCGTCGTTGATGACGAGATGCGGTAGCGACGATAGGGCTTCCGCCGTGTCGATCAGCAGAGCATCGAGAGCGGCGAGCCGCTCGTCGGCATCCTCGATCGCTTCCAGTGCTACCAGAGCGGCGAGCGGCACCATCGTCTCCTCGGCAAAGGGCGCGACGAAGCTGCGGCGCAGGCCGGAAATGTAGCCGTAGCAGCCGAGCTCGCGACCGAAATCGCGGGCGAGCGCCCGCACATAGGTGCCCTTGCCGCATTCGACTTCGAAATGCGCCGTATTCGCATCCGGGCAGGCCAGCAACGTCAGGCGGAAGATTTCCACTTCGCGCGAGGGGATTTCGACCGTTTCGCCTTCGCGGGCGAGGTCGTAGGCGCGTTCGCCTGATATCTTGATGGCGGAGAACTGCGGCGGGATTTGATTGATGACGCCGGTATATTTCGGCAGCAACGCCTGGATATCGTCTTCGCTCGGACGCTGGTCGGAATTGGCGGTTACGCCGCCCTCGAGATCGTCGGTGGCGCGTTCTTCACCCCAGGTCACGGTGAATTCGTAGATCTTGCGGCCGTCCATGACATAGGGAACCGTCTTGGTGGCGTCGCCGAGCGCGATCGGCAGCATGCCGGAGGCGAGCGGATCGAGCGTACCGGCATGGCCGGCCTTCTGGGCCTTGAATAGCCACTTGATCTTGGAAACGGCTTCGGTCGAACCGAAATCGACTGGCTTGTCGAGGATGAGCCAGCCCGAAATCGGGCGGCCCTTGGGCTTGCGTGGCTTGGACATTCTCTGTCTCTGTTATTGATCTTGGTCGTTGTCGTCTTCGAGGTCGCGGCTGACCTCGGGCGAGCGCAGCAATGCATCGATCTTCTGGTAGTTGTCGAAGCTCGTATCGTCGCGGAAGCGGACTTCCGGCATGTATTTCATCTGCCGGAGCTGCGGGCCGAGACGGCCGCGAATATATTTCGCATGGCGGTTCAGCGCGTCGATGACGGCGCCGTGGTCGGAGACGCCGAGCGGGGTCACGAAGGCGGTGGCGATCTTCAGATCCGGCGACATGCGCACTTCGGAGATGGAGATTACGGTGCGCTCGATCAGGTCGTCGCGCACTTCGCCACGCTGCAGAACCTGCGTGATCGCTGAGCGCACCTGCTCGCCGACGCGAAGCATGCGCTGCGAAGGCGCGGAAGAAGTTGGTCTGGTCATGGTTGTTCCGTTAGCAGCGTCCCGTGGACGCGATAAAGGGGGTCAAATGACTCGATCCGGCGCAAAGGTCAAGGCTGGACAGGGTTTACGGCCCGCCAGAAGCCGAGAATCCTTGCGAATGCGGCATCCTGTGCCTTGTGATCGGAGAAAGCCGAGGCTGGAATATAGGTGACGAAGGATTCGAGATCGAACTCGATCCGCCCGTCGGCGCGGCTGATATTGACGATCTCGCTCCAGCCGAGCCAGATCTTCGTATCGGTCGACGCCCAGGACGCGCCCTCCGCATTGGCGGTCACGGTGATCGTGACGCCAGGCCGAATGCGTGAATGCATTGCTGCCCGCCGTCGTCGCATTGCCCAGCGGGAGTAAACCAGAATGAGGGCGTAGACCATCAAGGAAGGCACAAGCCATATAATCGCGATGTCGGCTTCGTGGATGGAAGGCGATAGTCCGAACACGGGAACATACACATAGCATCTTAGCAGATAGAAAAGAACCGGCAGGCCCGCGCCGACTGTAATCGCCGATATGAAGAACCATCCCACCTCGTTCTGGGCTTTCTGCGGACTGCGGCGCGCCATGCGTCTGCCTGCCCGCAGCATCACCGCGACATGTTCGTCGGGCTGGCGCACGAAGGAAACGGTGACTGAATCGTGATCTTCAGACCCTGTGGTCATGGCAGCAGTTCATCCTTGCTCGCTCGGCTCCAATAAAAAACCGCCGGTCATAGCCGGCGGTTTTGATATCTCGCAAATCGAAGGATTGCTTACAGCGTGCGCGTAATATGCTCGACGCGGAAGCACTCGATCGTATCGCCGACGCGGATGTCTTCGTAGTTCTCGAAGGCCATACCGCATTCCTGGCCCATGTTGACTTCCGAGACTTCGTCCTTGAAGCGCTTGAGCGTCTTGAGCTTGCCTTCGTGAATGACGACGTTGTCGCGCACCAGGCGAACACCGACGCCGCGCTCGACCTTGCCTTCCGTAACGCGGCAACCCGCGACCTTGCCGACCTTCGTGATGTTGAACACCTCGAGGATCTCGGCATTGCCGAGGAAGGTTTCGCGACGCTCCGGAGAGAGCAGGCCCGACATCGCTGCCTTCACGTCATCCACCAGGTCGTAGATAATGTTGTAGTAGCGGATCTCGATGCCTTCGCGCTCTGCGAACTGGCGTGCCTGTGCATTGGCGCGAACGTTGAAGCCGATGATGGCCGCATTCGAAGCTTCTGCGAGCGAAATATCCGACTCGGTGATGCCGCCTGCGCCCGAATGGACGATGCGGGCACGGACTTCGTCGGTGCCGAGCTTGTCGAGCGCTCCGGCAATGGCTTCGATCGAGCCCTGCACGTCGCCCTTGATCACCAGCGGGAATTCCTTCACGCCGACGGTCTGCAGCTGGGTCATCATCTGTTCGAGCGAACCGCGCTGGCCGGACTGGCGGGCAGCGGCCTTATCGCGGGCCAGACGCTGGCGGTACTCGGAGATCTCGCGGGCACGGCTCTCGTTTTCGACGACGGCGAACTTGTCGCCTGCCGCCGGTGTGCCCGACAGACCCAGAAGCTCGACCGGCGTTGCCGGCGTTGCTTCCTTCACATGCTCGCCCTTGTCGTTGATCAGTGCGCGCACGCGGCCCCACTGGTCGCCGGCAACGACGATCTGACCGGGACGCAACGTGCCCTTCTGAACGAGGACCGTGGCGACGGAGCCACGACCACGATCGAGCTGAGCTTCGATGACGGTGCCTTCTGCCGTGCGGTTCGGATTGGCCTTGAGGTCAAGGATTTCCGACTGCAGGAGAATGGCTTCGAGCAGCTTGTCGAGATTGGTGCGGTTCTTCGCGGATACTTCCACGTCGAGCACTTCACCACCCATGGATTCGACGAAGACTTCGTGCTGCAGCAGTTCCATGCGGACCTTCTGCGGGTTGGCTTCGTGCTTGTCGATCTTGTTGATCGCCACGATGATCGGAACACCCGCCGCCTTGGCGTGGTTGATCGATTCGATCGTCTGCGGCATCACGCTGTCATCGGCTGCAACGACCAGGATCGCGATATCTGTCGCCTGGGCGCCGCGGGCACGCATTGCCGTAAAGGCGGCGTGGCCAGGAGTATCGATGAAGGTGATCTTCTGACCGTTCTGCTCGACCTGATAGGCACCGATATGCTGGGTGATGCCACCGGCTTCGCCGGCCACCACGTTCGCATGGCGGATAGCGTCGAGCAGCGAGGTCTTGCCGTGGTCGACGTGACCCATGATTGTGACGACGGGCGGACGCGAAACCAGTTCGCCTTCCTCGTCGGCAACGTTGAAGATGCCCTGTTCGACGTCGGATTCCGAAACGCGCTTGACCGTGTGGCCGAATTCGCCGGCGATGAGTTCGGCCAGATCGGCGTCGATGACGTCGCCCGGCTTCATCATCTGGCCTTCCTTCATCAGGTACTTGATGACGTCGACGGCGCGTTCGGACATGCGCTGCGACAGTTCCTGAATGGTGATGGTCTCAGGCAGAATGACTTCACGCGAGATCTTTTCGCGCGTTTCCTGCATCTGGCTGCGGCGGAACTTTTCCTGGCGGCGGCGCATGGCCGAAAGCGAGCGGCCGCGAGCGCTGCCGTCGTCGTCGACATTGGCCGTCGTGACCGTCAGCTTGCCGCGGCGGCGTTCGTCCTCGGTCTTCGGGCGCGTCGTGACCGGCTTTGCCGGTTCCGGACGCACGACCTTGCCGCGTGCGGGAGCGCCGCGCGGTGGGCCACGGTCGCTCTCTTCTTCATTGACACGGCGGCGGTTGGCAGGTGCTTCCGTGGCAGGAGCGCCAGGACGTGCCGGCTGCGGAGCCGAATCCGGACGGCGCGCGACGACAGGGGCCGCAGCTGGCTGTGCGGCCGGCTTCGGTGCTTCCACTGCGGCGGGCGCTTCTACCTTGGCTTCAGCGGCGCGGGCGGCCTCTTCGGCGGCGCGACGGGCAGCTTCGGCCTCCTCGGCGATGCGGCGTGCCTCTTCTTCCTGGCGGCGGCGCACTTCTTCCTCGGCACGGCGCACGGCGTCCGCGGCATCGCGGGCCTGGGCGTCGGCGAGTGCGCGGCGGCGGGCATCCATTTCATCGGCGGACAGATGGTTCAAAACCACCGGGCGCGACGAGCGTTCCTGCTGCGGGCGCTGCTGATGGCTCTGGTTGGACTGCCCCGGCCGCTGCTGCTGGCCACCGGGCTGATGAATGCGCGGAGCCGGCTGCGGCGGACGCGGCGGCTGCGGTGTCGGTTCTGCAACCCGCGTCACCGATGGCGCTGCGGCAGTCGTCGTCGAACCAATGATCGGCTTTTCGTCTTCTGGGCGTAGAGGGCGACGCTTGCGGGTCTCAACCACGACCGCCTTGGTGCGACCGCGGCCCATATCCTGGCGCACGGTGCCCTGGTTCACGCCTGAAGGCTTCAGGGTGAGGGTCTTCTTACCCGATGCA
>NZ_JBIVSO010000023.1:0-73395 GCF_044756305.1 Rhizobium sp. NPDC092011 | reverse complement strand
TATGACTACGATCGGGCTACGCCCTCACTCCGTCACACCCCGGCGCGAGTCTCATCCTGATTGACGCTGAATCTCACCTAATTTGCCGCTACGCAGTCTTCGCCAGATCAAGACCAATTGTGTTAACTTCCATTGCGGACGCCTCCTCTTCTCGTGGCGGTTCAAATCACCCCCACAATGGCACATGGATGCCGCCGAGGGGCGTCCACCCCATCACGGGTCATTGAAAGAGCAGAACTCCGTCTTTGATGCGGTGGCTAGACGGCGACGATCTTACAGCGGACGGATTTCGGGCGTGCGCAGGCCAGCATGCAATTGAGGACAGAGCAGCCGAGGGCGACTTCCGTCTGCTGGGCTGCGAATGCACGTGTCCGCAGCCGCCGTCCGATGATCGATTTGTAGCGACCGATCGCCGTCTCGACCAGAGATCGTTTCCCGTAGCTGGTCGCGGCCTGCCACTTCATCTGGCTGTCGGCGTTAATCGCGGCCATATGGGGTCAGAATGTTGATTCGCATGATGCTTCAACCCAGTTTTGCGTTTCGTGATGACCCGGTCGCATATTCGAACTATCCACCTTTTCAGGGTGTTAGATCCATCAGAGCGGGTTAGCGCGAAATTGCAATCGGGTCAAAATCTCCGAAACTCAACACACAGCAGGGAGATGCGCCCACACGGGGAACCGCCCGGTCGCATCGGGCTTGTCGCCGATCTCACAAACCCGCTGACCGCTACGGGTAGATTTCAGGCGATAGCTTTTGTAACAACGGGGTTGTCGGTCCTGATCCCTTCAAGAGCAAGACATGCATTCTGCGGCTCTTTGACATCCCCGGCCTTCGTCCACCTATTGATAGATTAACGCGGCTCAGGTCTCGCTAGATAGAGCGCTCCGAAGATCCGTTTCTACAAAATCACCTCCTTTGAACAGGATCGGCATCTTGAGAGCGTCCGCGCAAGCATAGGACAGGCAGTCGGCGAAGTTGAGTTGGGCGGGATGGCCCTTTCCCTTGCCATAAACGGCGAAGGCTTCCACCGCGCGCCGGGCGATCGCATCGGTGATCGGAACCACGGTAATCTTAGCCACTTGCAGAAAAGCGTCGAACATCTCCTGGGCATCAAGGACCTCCAGCCCAAGAATACGCGCCAGGTTGATGGTGGCCTCAAGCCGGACATGCGCGCCGGTTTGCCGCCGTGTGGCGCCATCGATTGCGCTCAAGTAGGTATCGGCTTCTGGCTCTCCTGCAAGGATGGCGACGAATGCTGAGGTTTCGATGAACATCATTGGCCCCAGAGTGCGTCACGTTCCTCTTTCGTGAACGATGGGGCAGGCGGGAACTTTGCCTTGGCAAGTGCTCGCGCCCGGATATCTGCGACGTGCTGTTTCAAGGGCATGACTTCGTCAGCCCGTTCAATCTCATGCTGTAACGCGAGCTTGATAGCCGCGGTCAAGTTGGAGGCACCACGTTTGCGCATAACGGCTTCCGCCAAAGTGCGAACTTCCTGATCTCTGATGCTGAGCATGTGGCGTCCTCGTTGTCATGACAGCTTCTGTATATACGTATAGACGATATTTGTCCATACGCATTGGGTGTTCCCGTTCGCCCTTTTTCCTGCACGAGCCGCCGGAGCAGGTCTTCGACACTGCGCAAACCAAAGCACAATCGTGCCTGCCTTTTTGCCACCGCTCTCATGCTGCGAAGGTGCCCAATGGCGTCGAAAGCCGATAATCTAGGCCCTGTCGTAGCATCCCTGAAGGCGCCATCAGTACGGCGACCTACATTCAGCGAGATCGGGGCCGCACGCGGGACCAGCATGATTTTCAAGCAGGCGAAGCTCTCGTCCGCTGCTAAGGCGTATCAAACGGGCAGCTCTTGTAACGACAGGATCTTGGGTTCCGATCGCCTCAACAGCAAGTAGTCCAAGAGCTGCGGTCTGTTTCGAGCCTGAGCCTGGCGAGCGCACAGACGGTAGCTATTGCTTGGTCTCGTGACCTCGCAGTCGAATCTAATACATCGTCCTGCGATAATCCTCCTCGAGCCCTTCGTCCATCGTTCGCATTTCCTCGGGGTCCGTGGGAGCTCCCGTCGTTTCGTCCAGGATCATGTTTATGAGCGAGGGCATCTCGCCGCGATCCTGGAAATGATCTGGGCTCCACAACCGGGAACGCCGGAAAGCCTTGGCGCAGTGCAGGAAAACTTCGCTGATGGTTACGATGATCGCAAGTTTCGGTGCACGGCGGTTGACCGCCATATCTTTCAGAAGTTGCGGGTCACGGGTTAGAGCAGCTGATCCGTTTATGCGCAACGTTTCGTCAAAACCGGGAATCAGGAAGAGCAGTCCGACGTTCGGGTTGGCAACAATGTTGGCCAGCGTATCGAGCCGGTTGTTGCCCGGACGATCCGGGATCGCAATGGTGCGCTCATCGAGGACCTTCACAAAACCTGCAGGGTCGCCGCGCGGACTGACGTCAGCCTTTCCGTCCAGATACTGCGAACCGATGCACAGGAACGGCGAGCGCCTGATGAATTCTCGCGCATGCGCTCCCAGAACATTCTGACACTTCAGTGTTGCCAGAGAGTGGGCTGGCTCGAAGAGCGCCCGAAGTGATTGTTCATCTTCAATTGCGAAGTTGGGATTGAGTTCTAACGCTGCCATGATTTATCCCCCCGTTTGCTCGCGTTTATCTCCTTGCCGGTACCGAACATCTCAGATCTCCAGTGGCTCCATCCCGTGAGAAATGAGGTACGTACATCAGTACCAATACATGATGTTGACCGAAGGATCAATGTAATTTGTCGGCTTTGCCGGAGGTCTCGGGTGACAGCAATACCTCTATCTGGCCCCAGTCGGTCCGAAACTGCGATTTTTCCCAAGCTGGAGAGCGAATGAGGAACTACTGCTTTGCAGCGGCCATAAGGGCCCGGACTTCGTGAAGGTCAGAAGCGACGGCGACACAGAGGCCTTGCATCTCCGCGGTCGGCTCGATCAAATCCGGAACCATGATCGTCATCATTCCGGCCGAGGCTGCTGAGCGAACGCCGTTGTGAGAGTCCTCTAAGGCAAGACACAAGTGAGGATCGATCTTCAGCAGTTGCGATGCTTTCAGATATGGGTCAGGCGCTGGTTTGCTGGCAGCATAATCGCCGTGCGCAACAATATGATCGAATCGGCCCTTTATCCCATGCCGATCCAAATGATGGGCGGCACTCTCTCGAAACGAAGATGTCGCAATCGCTCGCGGAATATTCCTCTGATCCAGTTCGTCCAACAATTCAATAACACCGGCTTTGATTGCAAGCCGATCTTCGGCCATCAATTGAAAGTGCCGGAGCCAGGACGATCGAAACGCGTCGATAGGAAACCGAGCGCCGTAATGCTCCAGCAGCTGTGTTTTAATGACGGCCCAAGGACATCCGAGCATTTGGCGATGAAGATGGTCTGTCGTAACGTGGCAACCATCGCTTGCCGCTGCAAACAGCGCGTCTCGATACAGAACCTCTGTATCGAAAAGGAGGCCATCCATATCGAAGACGACGGCCGCTGGAAATCTTGGAAGGCTCATGGGTCCGCAAAGGCCAGGGTTTCGAATAAAGGCTCCATTCCCAGTGCCCCGATCAGCTCTGCAAAGGCAAGCCTGCGTTTCACAACTTTCGACATCGTTTGTGACGTGGGTGCAGCTGTTACTTTCCGTAAGGGGATCGCCAACGTCGCATTCCCAATCCGCGCGCAGGCATCTCTCAGCGCTGGCGCGGGGATGAGGCGGCGGTGAGCGCGCAGTAGTTCCTCACAAGTGACATCGGATGTGGCCCGGCCACCCGTTCGAGCCCAGGCCGTCGAGGCACAGAAGCAAGAGCAAAATTCGAATCACTGAAGACGGAACATTGAAAATTCCGCGTCCCGTTTCGGGTGAGGGGCAGATTTGGGGGGCGCTCAACTTTGACGGGCAACCACATTGTAGCCTACGGTCTTATCACAATCAGATACAGGATACGATCGCGACCGCGGCGGGGCCAAATGAACGGACGGAACATGACAGTCAAGCGTATCGAAGCGGAGGACGCGGAGGTATTCCATCGTGTTCGTCTGGAAGTGCTAGGAGCTGAACCGGCCTCTTACGCTGGCAGCTACGATGATTGGCCAGCTCTTTTGATCGACGAATGGAAGGAGCGAGTAAGCGAGCCGGTGTTCGTCGCCGTTCGAGATCTTCAACCCATCGGGCTGATTGGTCTGCTTCGACAACGTGCGAGCAAGATGGCGCATCGTGCCATGATTATTATAGTTCATGTGCGTAGGGATCGGCGCGGAAGCGGACCTGTCAAGGATCTTTTGCATGCGGTCGCCGACTACACGCGAGATAGCGGCATTCGACAGTTGGGACTGATTGTGGGTACCGAGAATCCAGCGGCTAGTGAAGAGCACAGCCGACAGGCTCAAGGTGCCGAAAACCTCTCTTTCATCCTGTGTCCTCAAAAGCGCTGGAACTGAACCCTATGGATAATATCTGGCAATATCCATGCGCGCACGTGCGGTTCCGCACCCAGCTGGAACCGACACCCTCTTCGACGATCTTACCAATCCCGATATGCGCGACTTTCGCGGCCCCCGCGCACGCGAGATCGCCGAGCAAGCGGCGTGTCGGCTCAGTGCTCGCCTTCTACGCTGGTCTGGCGGTTACCCGGGTGCCGCAGACCATGCGGGTTGATCAACAACGACGGCCGGCCCATGAGATGACCGGGCGCTCGGCCTTGTCGCGATCCGGCGTCCTGTTGGTTGCGGCGATAGGCTGTTCGCTGGGCAGCATCTGGACTGCTCCCCCGGTCATTGCAGCGGCCGCCAAGGATGTTACTGCCGTTGCGCTCGATCGTTGCCTCGCCGATCCGGCAAAGGGATCGACGGGCGACCAGACCGATTGCGAGGCGGCAGCGGAACAGGCTTATGATCGACGGATGAACCAGGCCTATGCGGCGCTGCTAAAGCGGCTTCCTCCGGATGTCGGCGCCAGGATGCGGACTTCGCAGCGGGCGTGGCTCGCCTATCGGGATCAAGAAGCAAAGGCACGAGAGGCGCTCTATGCGACCCGTCATGGCACGATGTACGTGCCGATGGAAAGCGACGACGCCGTCACCCTCGTCGGCGACCGCGCCCGCCTGCTCGAACGATATTTGCGGACATTGAACATTGAATGAGCGGCGGCGCAGGCTCTAGCACAAAATGCCGCGCGGATGACCTCTCTCAGACCGGACCGCTCGACCGCCGCCAGCCAATGACCATGCCTCGTCCATCAAAGTCGACAATGGGATCGACGCCGATCGGTTTGCTCCCGAGGAGCGTCTCGCGCGGATACACCCGGCTTTCGACTCCGTCGCTCGGAAAAAGCTCAATGGTCTTGGCTGCGGGTCCAAGCAGGGCTAGGACATCCTCCGCTCGAAGGTCATCCCTAAGACGACGCATCAGCCGATGCCATTGCCAACGGCGCTTCAAGAAGAGGCGGCGACGCACGCCACCGTTATCGCCGTCAAGACGATGCTCATTACCAAACAGGGTTTCATATTGATATGCCGACCCTGCGCGCGATCCGTGCCTACCACAGAAGATTTTCGGGAGCTTGAACCTTGTCGGTCATTATTTCCCGTATCCTTATTGTGGTTCTTATCCTTTCGGCAGTGACGACGATCCGTGTCATCCGCCGACGCGGGCGCCTAGGCACAAGGGGACAGATGGTGGACCTCCAAAAGAAGCGCCTGCGGGCAGCAAAGCTGCTGGCCGTCGGGGGTATCGCATCGACTGTCTATGGACTATCCAAGCAAGTCCCCGACAAAGCGGACCTGCATCGGGTCGCCGCACGCGTCATCTCCGTCAGCACCGTCCACCTGGTGCAGGAAAACAGCAGTCAGTCCGTCAGCTCGATCAATCCGTTCGCGACGGATTGGTGGATCGAACTTACGGTCGTTCCGTCCTCCCCAGCGGAGGCAGGGACCGATCCGAGGGTATGGAAGGTGTCGGTCATGAAACCGGATGACGAACTTCGAGGTTGGATCGGCTCCGAGATCGTCGGCTCCGTAACTACCCCGGCCGCTCGATCGGAAGCCTTCCAGATTCGCTCGGCGCAAGGCCGGGACCTCGTCGACTACGATACCGCCACGCAATCGCGCCGAAAGTCGGAATTCCTGTTCCTGATCCTCGGCGGTATCGCGCTGGCTGCGTCATTGGTGATCTTTCTGCTGTTCAGGCCGCGACCGACAGGAGGGCCTACTGGATATTTCATTTGGCATTGAGGCCAGCGCGCCGACCGCCACGGCCAGTCGGATCGAATCGGTTCATATAGGGCGTCGGTTGGAGGCATTCCTTCGCACGGTCGGTATCAAATGAGCGGCCTATCGTGATGCATTCGCTCATCACCATCTTTTCGTATGCCGCGATCCTGCTAGCGCTCGGGCCTCTGTTGTTGCTTGCAATCTATGCCCTTGCCAATCGTGCGGGGTGGAGGATCGCCGATCGCCTTTTCAAGGTGCTCGTCCGTGTCCTCGTCGTTCAAGCGGTTATTGCGAGCCTAATCAACCTCTCCCTTGGCGTCGCTCTCATTGGATTATGCATCTGGGCGATGGGGCAACCGAGCCTAAGGTGGGGATTGTCGATCGGGGTGATGACGATCGGGCTCGGTTCATGGCGAGCATGGAGGGGAGCGGTCATGCTGTGGGGGTGGCACCAGTCGCGATAAGGGGGCACCCGCCCGCCAGGATGGATGTCGGCCAATTTCGCCTTCTCCAAAAGAAACCCTAAATAGGCGCCCTTTGCCTCCCGCTCTTTTCGCCGCGATCGAGTTACCACGCAGCGTCTTGTCTCGAGCCAATTGGACGCAGGCCTACCGGCGAGTGTCAAAAAATGTCCTTGACCTCAAGTTTACATGAGGTTGTAGAAAGACAGCGATCGCAACGAAGACGATCCAAAATGGATTGAACATCGCGAAATTCCCTCCCTGCTGGAGCACATCATGATCGCGTTATTTAAATATTCCAAACCCAAGTATTCGAAGGCACGAATTCTGATCGGCGGGGCAAGTCTTCATTGCCTCATGATGTTCACGATGACCAGCGTTTTCACATGGCTGGCTGCTTCATGGGAAACCGCAGATAATTTCAGCGACGGACTAATCGTTTGTGCCATTGGACTGGAAGTTGGCTACTTCGGCGCGGGGCTCATTTGGCCTTTGTCGGATCGTCTAATGCTCGAGATTGCAATCGGAACGATCGCATTTGCTTTGTTCTATTGGATCACCTCCTTTTCCACGCCAGACCGGCTGCTCGCTCAAGGCATATTTGGAACTGCGGGTGGCTTTTTGGCTGCCGTTATATTTCGGCGGATCTTTCTCTTGCCGCCGGCCTTCCCGCGCGTGCCGTAAATCGTTGGCCTTCTCCAGTTCCACCCTCGAATTTGCACCACTTACCGCGTCTCGTAACTGGGGCAGACTGGGAGGCGCTCTCGGCGTGTCGTCCCAAACTGAATTGACACGGCAAACACTTACGAGAATCGTTATGCTTTCGTCGATGAATTCGCTTTCCGATGCTCGAGCTTTGTCGCTGTTTCGTCCGAGCAACGTATCCGCCTCATCAAATACCCACCAACCGTCGACGGCGCAAGACTTGCTCCAAGACTTCACCGGCAATACCGACGATAGGTTTCAAGCAGAAAAAAGCGATAAGAAAGACTATCGATCCCGTTGCCGGGATGAATAAATCCGGTACGGATAACAAGTTCACCATTGATGGCGCAGCCGGCGCAAACAACGGTGATGGCCGTTATATCGAAACCAGAACCGGGTACGGCCTCGTGACGTCTGATGAGGAACTTGAACAGAAAGGCCTAGAGATAGAAAGGGTGCTTGCGCAAGGCAGGGGCGGGATGTGGAAAGCGCAAGGTCCTATCTATTATCATAGGCAAACGGAACGATACAGAAGCTGGACCTTTCTTCGGAATGGGTCACACCAGCAATAGCGACTAAGAGGTTCTATTAGGCAGACGGACGTGACAAGGGTCAAGCGTATAGTGCGAATACTCAAGGCCTATATGAGTTCTTGAAATCACATACAGTCACCGGTGGCGCCGGTCTGCTGCGCGACAAGGCAACCGGAAACTATGCTGGCATCAAGAAGAACGGAACAAAAAAGACAGTTATTCTACCTGTTGATCTGTATATAGTTTTCTCATCAGGAACTTGGATCGAGCGAACGCTTCAGGGCGCCCGATAAGCCGCAGGCGATCAGGGTTCGGCCTCGTGACCCGATTCGATCGAGGATCAAGCATCCCGAAGGAATTGTCGCCTGATGAACAATGACTGATAAAATCCATTTGCGGGCGGACGCAATGGCGACGACGGACACTGAGTAGCAGCAGAGCAGAAAAATCACAGAGGCGCGATCTATCTATCCAAGTTTATTCTATAACAACCAAACCTCGCAAATCTACGCGAAGCTTGGACGGCATATTTGCGAAAGGTTTCGTGGAGTAGTCCGGTTGCCCATCCAGGAAGCATCCAACGTGGGGAATGGGAAGGTTGTGTGCGAATGCATCCTGCTTTGTTTTGCGCTCGATCTGATCGAGCAGCTCGGCACGTGCATGCAAGAAGCTATCCGTGTCTTGGCAGGCAAGATCGATCGTCCCGTATCGCTCATAAACGTAGGCCGGTTGATTGGCCCAATAAATAACCAGCGCAGTGGCGAATTCGCATTGCGGATGTGCCACGATCTGTGTGAGAAACCATGTGCCGCTGTCATAATTGTGTTGCTCTATGATGGCGTACAGTGCAGCTCCCGAAAGTTTAGCAAGATCTTCTACAACCTCGCTTTTGAAGGCTTGAATACCGATTTTTCTCTGTCGAACATAAAAGCGATAAAAAGCCTCGCCTTCCTCGCCTTTCATAGCATTGTCGAAGATCGACTGGTCCATGTCATGATAATAGGTGTCGCCAGCGCATTTGCACTTCAGGATGAGAGTCGGAAGAACTTGTTCGGCAGCCGCACCGCTACGTTGCCGTAATCCAAGCGCTTTGGCCAGTTTTGATACCATGGTTTTGCTCCGTAAGAAGTATCCGTCTGAAAGTGCGGCACGCCACGAAATCGTGGAGAGAATTGTCCAACAAATCTTCGCCCCCCGGCTCATAGGCATCATGGATTGTCCATCCTTTCTAGGGATGAGCCCGTATCAGTATCATTGCAGGCCCGGCTAGTAAGATAAAACCGATCACGAGCGAAAGGCCGATCTTCAGCAATTTGATGCGCCGTGTTCTGGCGCCGTCCCAGTCATAGCCCACGCTGAACCCCGAGCACACACAACAACCTCAGCAGAGATAGCGGCCATCTGTGCTGCAACCAAGAGAAATCGTATACGACTTTCCATAGTGAAGGTGCCTCGGGTGAACGAACTCGGCCATCGACAATGCAAGCGCGTCGCATGAATAATGTCGGGGAGAGAAATATCTCGCCCACATTCGGATCCGTGCAACATCGGCGCAGCTATAGCGATCGCGCTTTTTGATTGCAGGCAAAGCCGGCTCGCTCGAATGTACCGTCCCGCTGGCCGTTAGGAATGACGTTTTCTATTCCGGGCGCCAAGCCGACCGAAGCTGTGGCATGTTTTCGGGAACTTCCCGACGAGCGGCAGCCAGAACTGGCACGGGCTCGTCTTGGTTTAAGATTGGACGGTCGCAAATGACTGCGCAATCTGGCATTCTTCAGGCCGCAATCATGATTGACCGGAGGAACAATGAGCGATCATCAAGAACACCACCCATTCGATGGCCCTCAGATGCAGGGAGTGCACTACGAACGGGCCGATATGTCGGGCGCTAATTTCGACGGCCTAAATCTCGCAGACGCGCGATTTTACGCTGTTTTGACTAAGGCAAGATTCACCCGCACCAATTTGAACGAAGCGGCTTTCGACGATATCTGTCTTGCCGACGCGCGCTTTGACAACGTCAATCTGTCCGGAGCCGCGATCACGAACGCAAATCTATCGCGATTGACCATACGCGATGTCACCTTGGCAGATTCAGACATCAGAGACGCCGATTTGACTGGGATGCGGATCAACGGCGTTCTCGTAACCGATCTATTCATCGCCTATGAAAAGACGAAAACCTGAACGAAGCCGACTTACGTCTGGGCGACTACCGAAGTCATCCCGGAAAGACCAAGAAACCGAGCGACCACGTGGTCTCCGTTCCCCGCCCCGGTCAGGGAGAGCGCCGCCGCCTGTTCCTGTGTTCCTCCAGCACGCCCGTGCCCACCAGCGATTGACGGCCAGATAGCGAGGCAAATAGCTTGCAGGTACGGGTCGGCGTCCTGCCGGGCAAACAGTGCCGCAACGGTCGGCTTCGTCACCGAAGGTAGTGGATATGGGGTCGGCCATGATGAGGCGAGATTTCCACTCGTGCCTCGATGGCAAAGACATCCCTCAGCAAATCTTCCGTTAGCACGTCTTCCGGTGACCCCGAAATGACGACCGCGCCGCACTGCATGACGATCAGCTGGTCGCAGAACATGGCGGCATGGTTGAGATCGTGGAGGGCGATGATGCTGGTGACGGGCAATCCTGAAATCAGCCGCAGAAGACCAATCTGATGCTGGATATCGAGGTGATTGGTCGGTTCGTCGAGAATGAGCTCTTTTGGGGCTTGCGCCAGCGCCCGTGCGATATGAGCGCGCTGCCTTTCGCCACCCGAGAGGCTCTGCCAGGGGTCGGTGCGCTTGCCGATCATGCCGGTGCGCTCAAGTGCATCTTCGACCGCGTCGTCATCTGCGGACCTCCAGCCTGAAAACATCGACCGATGCGGAAAACGGCCGAGCTTGACGACATCGATAACCTTGAGATTGGCATTAGTGGCGGCATGTTGCTCGACGAAGGCGACGCGCATCGCAATCGAGCGGCGCGACATCCGCTGCAGATCCTGCTGTTCGAGCGTGATGCGGCCGGAGTTCGGTCGTTTCAATCCGGCAATGAGGCGCAGAAGCGATGTCTTGCCGGAGCCGTTCGGACCGAGCAGGCCCACCATCTTGCCGGAGGGCGCTTCAAACGAAACGCCGTCAAGCACGATCTTCTCGCCGATCTTCCAGATGATGTTATCGGCCCTGATGCTCATGATGCGCGCTCAAACCGGTAGAGAATGATCGAGAAGAATGGCACGCCCACCAGGGCCGTGACCACCCCGATCGGCAGGACCTGTTGAGGAATGAGAGTGCGAGAGGCAATGTCAGCCAACACCATGAACATCGCTCCAATGATGGCGCAAGCCGGGAGCAGTCGGACATGGAGTGGCCCGACAACGAAACGTGCCACATGCGGCACGACCAGTCCGACAAATCCGATGGAACCGACCATGCTCACAATGGTTGCCGTCATCATCGCAGTCAGCGCGAAGAACCCCAGTCGTGCACGTCCGACATTGACGCCAAGCGATGAGGCCGCCTCGTCGCCGAAGGCGAACGCATCGAGGATCCGCGCACAGAGCAGGCAGACAGTAAGGCCTAAAGCAACGACGATTGATACAAGCACGAATTCCGGCCAGCGGACACCGCCGAAACTGCCCAGCAGCCAGAACATCACATCGCGTGCCTGCTGCGCATTGCCGGATGTCGTCACGATATAGGATGTTGCCGCATTGAACAACTGAGAGGCGGCAACGCCGGCAAGGACGGTGCGATCAGCGCCGCCTCGCGTGCCGTTCGACAAGAGCGCGACGAAAAGAAAGGCCGAAAACGCGCCGGCAAAGGCTCCCGCAGAAAGCGATACAGTACCTGCGCCGACACCCAATATGACAATTGCCACGGCGCCGGTCGAGGCTCCCGCCGAAACGCCGAGCACATAGGGTTCGGCAAGCGGATTTCGGAGAAGCGACTGCATGATGGCGCCCGAAAGGGCAAGGCCTGCTCCACAGAATGCAGCGACCAGTGCCCGGCTCAGGCGATAGTCGAAGATCACAGTCTCGTGGATACGGTTAAGTTCGATCTCCGTCCAACCGAGCTTGTTGCTGACCGCATAGAGCGTCGTCGATAGCGGTATCGGCAGATCGCCAATGCCGACGCTTATCGCAATGATCAGGCCGATGGCCGCAAGAGAGGCGAAAAGCAGCAAGCACATGACGGCCAACTGCTGGAAAATTCGAAACGTGCCGGTCACTTCAGCAGGCCAAGCGCCTTGAGTTGCTCGGCGATCTGCTCGGCGCCATAAATCGTTCGGATGGTGGGGTTCATGGCCTGGCCGTCCATGACGACGATGGCCTTGTTCTTGACGGCAGGCAGCTGGCTGACGGCGGGATCGGTGGTCAAAAACCTGATCTTTGCTTCAGGTTTGTCGAGTTCCCAGCGATTGCGGTCGAGGTTGGCGACGACGATGACGTCAGGATTGGTGGCGATGATACTCTCCCAGCCGAGCGTCGGCCATTCCGCCTCTGCCGCAATGGCGTTACGGCCGCCAAGCACATCGGCGATGAAGCCCGAGGCGCTGTTCTTGCCGCCCAGATAGGCGTCGGAGGAGGGCGACTGGCTGGAGAACCAGAAAACATACGAAAGTGGCTTGCCGTTTCTCGCCACGGAGGAACGAAGAGCCGCCTCGCGAGCCTTGAAATCGGCGATCAGAGCCTGGCCGCGATCGGGAATATTGAAGATCTGCGAGAGCTCATCGATCTCCCTGTAGAGCAGATCCATGTTCCAAAGCTCTCCGCGGCTGCCATACTGATCGTTGGCCGCGGCGGTGCTGAGACACGTGCTTGGCGATAGATAGGTCGGGACACCGACCTTTTCGAAATCCTCGCGCTTTGCGACCTTGCTGCTCGGCCCGATCAGGCTCGGCAGGGCCGCGGCGACGAAATCGGGGTTCTGCGAGAGGAGCGCTTCGAAGGTTGGGAATTCGACCGTCAGGAGCTTGACCTTGGCATTGTCCTCCGCGAGCTCAGGGAGCACCTTGCTCGGCCAAAATGCGGTTCCAACCATCTTGTCCTTAAGACCAAGCAGAAGAAGGATTTCGGCGCTATTTTGCCCAAGCCCGATCGCGCGTTCGGGAGCTTTTTGGAATGTGACCTTGGCGCCGCAATTATCGATTGTCAGGGGATAGGTGGTGGAGGCGGCAGATGCCGCCATTGTTGCCAGGCCCAAACCGGCCCAGAGACCGGAAATGGTCAAAAGTGATTTCAATATAATCACGGAAAAATCCCGGTGGTTGCGATGAGCATTCTCGTGCGAAAGCGCCTGCGGTCGTATAGCCCGGTCAGGCGCACAAAAACAAGAGAATATAACTCATATTTATGCAAGGCAGATCGAGACAGCGGAATTCATCGTTTCGCAGACCGAGCGTGCATCAGGCAGGACTGCTGCGCCGGGTCATCCATCGACGCCGCGCAGAAGCGTCCGTTTCAGCCGATGGATATGACCGGCGCCAATCCCGCAGCAGCCGCCGACGATGGTTGCGCCTGCATCCACCCAGGAGCAGGCAAAGCGTGAATAGGCGTCATCGTTCAGATCGTCACGGGTCATGTGAAGGCCCTCATTGGCCGCGGACTCGCCCTGTTCGCCTTCGAAGGCATTGGCGTAGACGCCGATCCTGAGGTTGGAGCCGGCATGTTCGATGATCGCGGCAGTCGTCTCGACGGCCGCACCCATGACTTCCGGTTTGCTGCAGTTGAACAATAACGCCTCGGCGCCCGAGCTTGCCGCCCTTCGCGCCGCATCCTCGACCGTCTCGCCCGAACGCAATCTCGGGGCGGCGCCGTTCCCTTGGGCGGGATCATCGGCAAGCGTGAACGAGATCCAGAATGGCTTGCCCGTTTCCGCGACTGCCTCGCGCACGGCTTGCCCTTCGGCGAGCAAGCTCAGTGTCTCTCCCAACCACATGTCGACATAGGGATTGAGGTTTTCAACCAGAACCTTGAGATAGTCCTGTACTCGCGATGGATCGAAATTCTGTGGCTCGTAGGACCCGAAGATAGGAGGCAGCGAACCGGCGACCAGAATTTTCCGGTCCACGCACGCATCGGCGGCGGCGCGCGCCAATTGCCCCGAGCGCGCGATGAGGGCCGGCCCCTCCTTCCAGAACCGCTCCTCGCCGATATGGAACGGCACGAGGGCGTAGCTGTTCGTGGTAATGATATCCGAGCCGGCTGCGATGAACTCGTCGTGAACCTGCCGGACGATATCGGGTGAATTGATCAGCGCCAGCGCCGACCATTCCGGCTGCTTCAGCTCCGCGCCGAGACGCAGCAGCTCGCGGCTCATGCCGCCGTCGAGGATCAGGAGTTTGCTCATAGGTGGGATCTCCAGAAGAGGTCGGCTCTGTGGAGAGACCCGGTCTCCCCTTCGTGCCGTGGTTAGCGCCGCATCGGCACCTGCTCCTCCAGAAAGCGGAAGGCGCGTGCGATGATGGCGGTGAGAATGAGGTAGAAGAGGGTAACGACGATCAGCGGCTCGTAGACGAGTAGCGTGTCCTGACGGACCTTGGTGGCAACGGCGTAGAGGTCCATCACAGTGACTGTGAAGGCGAGCGGTGTCGCCTTTAGCTGCATGACGATTTCGCCGCCGATCGTCGGCAATGCGATGCGAATGGCGCGCGGCAACCAGATCCGCCGTATCAGCGTGAAGGGCCGCATGCCGAATGCCCGACCTGCCTCCAGTTCGCCTTTCGGGACGGCAAGCAATGCGCCACGCAAGACTTCCGCTTCGTAGGCAGCATAGTTCAATGTGAAACTGACGGCGGCAAAGAAAAAACCTTCGCGCAAGATCGGCCAGAACGGGCTCTGACGGATGCCCGGGATCATCGGCAAAAGCGAGCCGACACCGTAATAGAGCAACCAGAGCTGTATCAGCAGCGGTGTGCCGCGGAAGAAGGTGCAATAGCCGCGGGCAAGGGTTCGCAGGAGAGGGCCGCCACTGACCTGGGAGAAGGCAAGGCCGATTGCGATGATGAAGCCGAAGACAACGGAAATTACAAGCAGCGACAGCGTCTGCAGAGCTCCCGTCAACAGAAGCGGCCAATACGAGTTTATCCATGAGAAGGTCAATTCAACACTCCTCACGCCGGCTTCGGTTGGCCGCGCCGCACACGCTTCTCGATCAGGCGGAATAGCGCATTCGAGACGAGGGTGAGAGCGAGATAGATGAGGGCGGATGCCAGGAAGAAGATGAAGTAATGCTTGGTGCTGGCACCGGCGAGACGTGTAGCAAGAGCAAGCTCCTGATATCCGACCACCGCGACGAGCGCGCTGTCCTTCGTGACCGACATCCATAGATTGGCAAGACCGGGCAGGGCGTTCGGCAGCAATGCAGGCAGAATGATGCGGCGAAAGCGGAGCCGCGGACCCATGCCGAAAGCCTTTGCCGCCTCGATCTGCCCGACGGGAATTGCCCGGATCGCGCCGCGTAACACCTCCGTCATATAGGCGCCCTGCACGAAACCGAGCACTGCAACCGCGACTGCGAAGCCATTCAATTCAAAGGCAGGCAGGTTGAGCACGGCGAGAAGCCGATTGACGCCGTCCATGCCCGCATAATAGAGCCCGACGATCAGGATCAGCTCCGGGACTGCGCGGATGGCGGTGGTATAGAGTTCGAGCAGAAGGCGCAGCGGTCTGATGCCGGAAAGCTTGCCCAGTGCGCCGCCGGTCCCAAGCAGGAGGCCTATCAGAAATGCGCCAGCGGAGATGGCGACCGTGGAAACGGCTCCGGTCAGCAGTACGCCACCCCATCCGGGTGGATAGGGGGAGAGCAGATCCAGAATACCCTGTTGAGTGGTCGCCATCGTCGCGATGTCTTACTTGGCGCCGTAGATATCGAAACTGAAGTACTTCTTGGTGATCTCGTCGTATTTGCCGCTGGCGCGAACCGCGGCAATAGCTTTATTCAGCTTTGCCTTGAGCTCGGTATCTTCCTTGCGCAGGCCGCCGGAAACACCGGCTCCAAGGATTTCCTTGTCGTCGGCTACATCGCCCATCTTGGCGCAGCAATCCTTGCCGCTGTCGCTTGTCAGGAAGGCATCAAGGGCAAGCGAATCGCCAAACACATAGTCGATACGACCGGCAGACAGATCCTGGAACGCTTCATCGAGGGTCTGATAGGTCTTCTCATCAGCGGCCTTGGCAAAATACTTCTTGTAATATTCGGACTGGATGGTCGATACCTGGATGCCGATTGTCTTCCCCTTGACATCGTCTGCAGTCGCGCCGGGCTTCTGATCCTTCGGTCCGATCAGCGTGCTCGGCGTATTGTAGTACTTGTCGGTGAAGTCGATGACCTTCGAACGTTCGGCCGTATTTGCCATAGACGACCAGATCACGTCGAACTTCTTACTTTGAAGAGCGGGGATCAGGCCATCCCAGGAGAGTTCAACGATCGAGCACTTCTCCTTCATCTCATCGCAAACCGCATTCATCATGTCGATTTCCCAGCCCTGCCACTTGCCTGCGGCATCCTTGGCAAAGAATGGCGGATAGGACTCGTTCATGATGCCGAAGCGAACCTCTGCCTGTGCCGTCATCGTAGAGAGGGCAAGGACAAGCCCGGCAAACAAAGTGGAAGTCAATCTCATCTGGAGGATTCTCCTTGTGGGGTGTCGGTGAAGGAATTGAGGATCAGGCGGGCAGCAGACCGGTGAACTCTCGGCAGCGGGCGCTGAGTGGAGCGTCGAAGACCCGCGCGGGCGGGCCTTCTTCCTCGATGCGTCCATGATGCAAAAACAGAACATGGCTTGAGACATCGCGAGCAAAGCGCATTTCGTGGGTGACCAGAAGCATGGTTCGACCCTCGTCTGCGAGATCCCGAATGACCTTAAGGACTTCGCCGACCAATTCCGGGTCGAGCGCCGAGGTTGGCTCGTCGAAGAGCATCACGGCCGGGTCGATGCAAAGCGCGCGAGCAATCGCCGCGCGCTGCTGCTGGCCTCCGGACAGGAAAGCCGGATAGACATCACGCTTGTCGTAAAGTCCGACCTTGCCAAGTAGCGCCTCCGCCTTCTCGGTCGCCTCGCGACGCGGAACGCCGAGGACATGAACCGGCGCCTCGATGATGTTTTCGAGAACGGTCATGTGAGCCCACAGATTGAAGCTCTGGAACACCATGCCCAGCCCGCTGCGTATCCTTTCGATCTGTCGCCAGCTCTTCGGTTGCATCTGTCCATGGCGGCTCTGCCGAAGTGCGACCTCCTCGCCATTGACGACAATGCGACCGCGATCGGGCAGCTCAAGCAGGTTGATACAACGCAGCAACGTGCTCTTTCCGGATCCGGAGGAGCCGATGATCGAAATGACGTCGCCTTGTTTGGCCGTAGTTGAAACGCCCTTGAGGACGTGATGTGACCCAAAACTCTTGTGAAGATCTTCCACACAAAGCGCCTGGGAGGACAGCTCTGTCATACCCTGTTCCAATAGAAAATATTTTGCGGAGAATATCGCGAGGATGCGCTTAATTTGCGCGCAATTAGCAATTAAAATGCCTAAAAAAGGCAAAAAAATATTTTCTGCGCCTGTTTTATGTTAGGATGCAAATGTCGTCGCAATTGCTCGACGAGCCTTCGGAGGGGTGAGAGTGGAAAGTCTGGATCGTTTTGATCGCGATATCCTCGATATCGTTCAGCGCAATTGCCAACTCACCGCTGAAGCGATTGCCGAAGAGGTCGGCCTTTCGACTTCCGCTGTGCAGAGACGGCTGAAACGTCTGCGTGAGGATGGCGTCATCCGGGCGGAAATTGCGGTCGTTGACCGCAAGGCGACGGGAACCCCGATGGTGTTCATCGTCGGCATGGAGATCGAACGGGACAATTATGATGCACTTGCCAAGTTCCGTCTGTGGGCGGAAAAGCAGGACCATATCCAGCAGGTCTATTATGTGACGGGCGCCGTTGACCTCATTGCCATCGTCACCGCGCGAGATGTCGAGCATTATGACGACATCGCCGCCGTGATCATGGCGGAGAACCCGCAAATCCGCCGCATGCACACGAATGTGGTCTTGCGTGACATCAAGCTCGGTCTGTTCGTTCCGCTCGCAGATGGCGGTGATCCACGCTGATCGAAGAACACGCAATCATTCATCGGCATCCGCCGCGTTTGATTTTGGCCGCCTGAAGTCGGTGCGCGCTCCACAACGGCCCGGCGGGCTTCTGATGGGGCGAACGTCCATCGAGGGCATTCGCTTGCCGAAATAGAGGCGTTGATCGCCGTTTAAAGGAGGCACCACGAAGACTGGGGCGCGAACTCACAAATCCAGGTCCTTCAAACAGGAAGGATCTTTATCCTGGCAGTTCGCCCTTGGTGAACGCGTATCCTTGCGCGCTTGCTCCTTCGAAATTGGCGCCGCTTAAATTGGCTCCATCAAAGACAGTCGCATCGATTGCCGATCCGTGGAAGGTTACATCGGTGAGTTTCGCTCCCGAAAAATCGCAGGTTTTCACATTGCAATTGGAGAGGTCTGCGCCCTCAAGATCAGAGTCCCTGAAGCTGGCCAGGATAAAGCTTCCCGCGAAGATTGCGCCACGAAGGTTGGAATTGCCGAAGTAATAGAAGCGGTTATCGAGATCCAAATCTCGAAGGTCTCGCTCCCCCGCAGCGTAGCGAGCGAGAATGTTCTTGGACGTCGCATCGTCTGGCATGCGATGACAAAAGATCAAAAACTCGCACGGGTCAACAGCTCTCGGCTGATTAGGATTTCCCGGTATTCTTGCCCCGACCGGTTCCACGGCTCAACGGGGCATGATTCAAGGCTTTCATCGATCTGGGAGCCTTTTGCACGACCCGTCGCGGCAGTGAACTGATCCAAGTCGAATGGGGCGTAGTGAGTCCGCCCCTGGTTTTCGCGGCAGAGCCGTGATGGCAATCCTTCGCTCCATTGTTCAAGCCTTGGTGGGAACGATATTCAGCGGCCGCACGGGCGACGACTTGGCCTGGAGAGCGATGGCAGCGTTAGATTGCATCACGGTGACGCTCGGCCCCGCCGGTGTCATTGCGGCCAGGGACGGCGTCTTTCATCGCGCGCCGAGCCTCAAGATCGACGCTGTGGATACAGTGGGCGCAGGTGATACCTTCTGTGGTTATCTCACCGCAGGTCTCGATGAGGGCCTCGACTTTTCGATATCGCTTCAGCGTGCGGTCTGCGCCGCTGCGTTGGCGTGCACGCAAACTTTGGCACAGCCTGCAATTCCCCGCCTGGAAGAGGTGGAGCGCGTACTCGGGCTTGTTGCAAGCTTTGATACCTAACGGCAATTAACGAGCCAGAAACCGCCTTGCTGTACCCAAAATTGAAATCGTCATGGATCGGCTCCTCTTCCTTCAATGACGGATCATCAAACTCGATGTCCTCGGAAGGGCGGGCCATCCCATAACCAACAGCCTACTACCCTTCGCGAAAGCCGTCTGCTGCCCGGACCGCAGGGCAATAAACCGCAGGCGGTCGTTTCTTGACGCAACATCATCGTCTACGGCACGCTCATCGTAGCGGCTCTCTATTTATCGCCAACCTGATTGGTCCGGTAAAGCGCGTTGGCGCCATGAGCGGAATGGCGTTCGAAACCCGCAAGATCACCAGCGAGCCGCGCAAGGGTGAAATCATATCGGTGAAGACGCCCACGACCATCCTGGCACTTCTCGAATTCGTCAGCGGCGCCACGGTTACGCTGACGGCGAGTTGGGACGTGTGGTCCCACCGTCATGCCAACATGGAACTATATGGCACCGAAGGTTCGATCTTCGTCCCGGATCCGAACTCTTTTGGCGGCATAGCAGAGACAAGCGGCCGCGACAACGACATCAAGCCGCTCGACGGTTGGGAGCATCCGTTCGGCATCTTCAACCAGGAAGGCCCTCAAGGTCCGCGCGCGAACTATCGAACAGCCGGCCTCGCCGACCTCATCGGGGCTCTCGGTGAGGGCAACGATCCAAGGTGCTCTCTCGATAGAACCCTGCATTCGGTGGACGTGATGACCTCCATCCTTGTTTCCGGGAAGGAAGGCCGTTTTGTGGATTTGATAACCACGTGCACGCAGCCGGCTGCGCTCGGCATCGAAGAAGCTCAAGCCCTCTTGGCATAACTCGACTCCGGGTGTCGCTTATGCGTGGCGGCGCCCGCAAAGCATTAATGGGGACTAGATGACGTGGGTCTCGACCGACGACCGCCATTCGAAGATGAAGTACAACCGCCCAGGCCGTTTAGGCCTGAAGCTGCCGACCGTCTCGTTCGGCCTCCGGCACAATTTCGGCGGTGACACGCCGCATGATCGCAACATCGATATGTGCCGCACGGTCTTCGATCTCGGCCTGAACGAGCTTCGGGAGTGGAGGTGTTCTCTGCACATACGGACGGTATAGGCAGTACCGAGGAGAACGCGGGTGTGTATAGATGACCTTAGCGTGCAGCGAATGCGTGCCCTCAAATCGATCTTGAGGCAGCTCTGGCCAACAACGACAGCTGGACCGTTTTCAATGCATTATGCGATCTTAATTCGACCGGACCGACAAAGAGCAACATCAACGACTTTCGCGCAATTCTGGTGCGCTAAGACGAAAGGGTATCGGGACATCTCTGTACCTTTGGCATCCCCTCGGGCCGCAGCTCCTTCTTGGGGGCTGCGATCCGGAATATGGCGTTCGGCGCACCATAACCTCGATATCCGGTACGCTGAACGATCTCGAAGAAGAAGCCTTCCCCAAGCGCTCGGCTATATTCACAGGCATCCCACTTGAAGTAAGCCGTTCAACAGTTCTTTGCGACTGCAGCTGTGCTGCCATAGGCTCTAATCTCGGCCTGGCTCATGCCTCCGAATTTGTCGCTCTTCTCGATGGCGAAATAGAGCGCTGGGATGAAGAGAGGCGAGAAAATCACGAGTTGATTGCCCTTGTCTATTAGGTACGTTTGGCAATGTGCGCTTCTCAGGCCAAGCCGCGCGATAGCGGTAACGATCAAAAGGGCGAAGAATCCATATCTGCAGCGCTCGCCGACTATGCTCGCCTTCGCAAATCCTTAACAGAACACCTTCAATTTCTTGACAAAAGCAAGCCACTATTCTGCTTTGAAATCTCAGCATCCCTCACATCTCGGACGCCCCGGACGGCATTGTATCCCGTGAACTGTTGGTTGAGGTATCATCTTGGAAAGCAGAAAGATTACATGAACGCGGTAATTGATTTGGAGTCTTGCGACATCGTCAAAATATTCGATTGCATACCTCACCGTTATCCATTTCTTCTCGTCGACATGATTGTTTCAATGAACGGTGAGGATCAGTGCATTGGTCGCAAAAACGTCTCGATCAATGAGCCTTGTTTTCAAGGACATTTCTCTGGAAGCCCGATCTTTCCAGGGACGCTTATCGTTGAAGGTATGGCGCAAACAGCTGGGATCGCATGCGCTGCTTCAAAGCGGGCACAAGGATTGACGCCAAAGGTTATCTATATGCTTTCCGTGGAAAACGCGAAATTTTGGATTCCCGTGCGCCCAAGCGATGTGGTCGAGTACCACCTCACAAAGCTCGCTTATCGTCGCAATATTTGGCGTTACAGGGGAGAAGCGCGTGTTCATGACGAACTCGTCGCTGAAGCTGAGATTGGTGTCTATTGTGAGTTCGGATGAGTTGGCTTCAATTCCGAATGCTGCTTGGTTCCGGCTTGGCAAGCGCAATTGAACTGTTCACACCTGCTCCTGAGATCAGCCTCAATTCGAAGCTTGGAATTTTCGTTCCCTTCGGAATTGATTTGCCAATGCGTCGGTATTTCGTTTTTGGATCCGCACTAAGGTAGCTGACTGCAGGCGGCGCCTGACAATTTCCACAATAGAGTCTTATGTGGCGCACTTGCATAAAAATCAGAGGCTTAATCAAATTAAGCTCAGGACCTACGGTTCGATTCCGATTCAAGAGCTCAGATTGATCTCAATCGGAAAGAGCTGTCGATTGCGCGAGCGCGAATTCTCGCGTCCATACTGCAGGGAGCAGGGGACCACGCCGACCCGGCTTGTTGCAGATACCCAGACCGCTCGTGCCAAACTGCTGTTTGAAGGTCTGGACTTGCCTCTCTCGCGGAACGATCCGGCTCCTGTAGCTTCACGCCTCCTCATCGGGGCTATCAAAATTCGTGATACTACTCAATCATTCTATCATGAACGCTTCGGTACGCTCGGCAAGGGTGGATTGCCTCAGAACGGATAATGCTGGTGTGGGTCTTCGATAGTGATCCAGCGCAGATCCGTGAATTCATTGATCGCTGCCGCGCCACCGAAGCGGCCGTAACCAGAGTTCTTAACCCCACCGAAGGGCATCTGCGGCTCGTCATGGACCGTAGGCCCGTTGATGTGGCAGATTCCGCTCTCGATCCGGGCAGCCACTGCCATCGCGCGTTGTGGATCGCGGCTGAAAACCGCCGCTGATAGACCGTATTCGGTGTCGTTGGCGACGCGGATCGCTTCCTCCTCGTCGGCGACGCGGATGATGGGTTTGACCGGACCGAAACTTTCCTCGTCGTAGCAGCGCATGCCGCTCTTCACATGGTCGAGCAAGCTCGCCTCCATGATAGATCCGGTGCGTTTTCCGCCAGCCACCAGCTTGGCCCCTTTGGCGACGGCGTCTGTGACGATCTCCACCATTCTCAATGCCGCGTCACTGGTAACGAGAGAGCCAAGAACGACGTGGCCGCGAGGGTCGCCAGCAGGTAGCTTGGCGGCGCGGTCGGCAAGCTTGGCGACAAATTCGTCGGCAATCTTTTCTTGAACGATGATGCGTTCCGTCGACATGCAGATCTGACCCATGTTCGCGAAGGCCCCGAAAATAGCTGCATTGACCGCGGCATCGATGTCAGCATCGTCCAGAACGATCAGTGGCGCCTTGCCACCGAGCTCCAGGAGAGCCGGCTTGAGGTGTCTGCCGCAAAGCTCGCCGATGCGGCGCCCGACGCGAGTCGAGCCGGTGAAATTCACACGCCTCACCTCTGGCGCAGCAATCAGGGCTTCGACGACAGCGGCCGCGTCCTCCGGTGCGTTCGAGATGACATTGACAACCCCGGCGGGGAATCCCGCTTCGTTAAATACCTGACCAAGGAGCATGTGCAATCCCGGGCAGACCTCCGATGCCTTGAGGATGACGGTGTTGCCGCAGGCAAGCGCCATAGCGATTGCCCTTGTTCCGAGGATGATAGGGGCATTCCATGGAGCGATCCCCACGCAAACGCCCGCGGCCTGGCGCACCCCCATCGACAGACTACCGGGCTTGTCCGACGGAATGACTTCGCCGCCAACCTGAGTTGTCATCGAAGCAGCCTCGCGCAGTATGCCGGCTGCAAGCATTATGTTGAAGCCAGCCCAAGGCGCTGTGCCGCCCGTCTCTTCAATCAACATTTTGGTGATTTCCTCTGCCTTGGACGCAAGGCAGTCGGCGGCCCTCATAAGCAATGCCCTACGTTCACCCGGGCCTGTCTTCGACCAGGAAGGGAAGGCGGAATACGCCTCCACCACCACTTGTCGGACATCCTCGACGCCAGATGCCGGAGCGCGGGTCGCGATCTTGCCCGTGAATGGGTCAATCCTGTCGAAGGTTTTACCGGATACCGCCGCGACCGGCTTGCCCCCGATGATCTGCTTTATTTCCCGCATGTCGTACCTCCCGCGTGGTTCTTGCCGTCCGGCCATTCAGATCGGAGAGGTTGATCTGTCTCCGGCTGCCTAAGGACAGAAACCTATCGGTTTAGTCTCTAGAGAAGCATCCACATTCTAGTGGATGGTGCGGAGCCTCGATTGGAAGGATCGTATCGCGCAAAAATAAGGGAACTCAGATGAGTATTACGACACGAAATCCCACGTTCATCGCGCGTCGCTCACTATTGGGGCCCGCCGCCGCCGAGGCGGCCGGAATGGTTGCTTCCTGTTGAGGGAAACGCTGTCCGGTGCGGCACCAGGATACTTCGTAATCAGCGGCCTGTTGGCGGTCGTCGCCACCATCTTCCTGCCTGAAGGCGTAGGGCCTCCGTCAGGAGAGCCATACGGATCGCCTTCTTCCGGTCGCCCATAAACCATCGGCGGAGCCTCCGGCATTGCCATCCGCCAAGCTGAAAACTCAGGAGATAGTGAATGAAGCCGATCAAAGTCGCCGCGGTTCAGGCCGCGCCAGCCTTCATGGACCTCAATCGTTCGATCGACAATGCCGAAACCTTGGTTGCTGAAGCGGCCGCCAACGGCGCGAAGCTCATCGCATTTCCCGAAACCTGGCTGCCTGGATATCCCTGGTTCGTGTGGCTGTCATCTCCGGCGGAGTCGATGCAATATTTCGCGGACTACCATCAGAACAGCATGGCCATAGACGCGCCGGAAATGCGCCGCCTCCAGACCATGGCAAGGCGGCACGAGATTTTCATCGTCATGGGCTTTTCCGAACGCGAACGAGGATCGAGATATATGTCGCAGGCAACTCTCTCGGATGCGGGCGACCTGCTCCAGGTGCGACGCAAATTGAAGCCAACTTTTGCCGAACGCATTGTTTTTGGAGAAGGGGACGGATCCGACCTCGAGGTCATGGAGACGTCGATCGGACGATTGGGAGCGCTGAATTGCTGGGAGCATGCTCAGCCGCTTGTGCGGATGGCGATGCATGCCCAGGGCGAAGACATTCATGTCGCCGCCTGGCCGAGCTTCTGCCTCTATCGTGACATGGCATATGCTCTCGGACCGGAGGTGAACAATTCCTTCTCCAGAACCTATGCGGTCGAGGGCAGTTGCTACGTCGTCGCTCCGTGCGCGACCGTCAGCCAGGAGATGTTTGACATCATGGCGCGGGACCCGGAAAGAGCTCACCTTCTCAATCCACGCACGAGCAAGCCTGGCGGTGGCTATGCGATGATCTACGGGCCTGACGGCAGGGACATGTGCGAACCCCTGGCTGACGACGCGGAGGGCCTGCTCTACGCCGACCTTGACCCGACCATGATCGACATGGCCAAGGTGGCTGCTGATCCACGCGGCCATTACTCTCGGCCGGACGTCCTGCGTCTCGTCATCAACAAGGAGAAGCGGCGAGTGATGTCGGAGTTCAATCGCATGGATACGCCGGCCGTGTTGCGAGTTTTCCAGGAAGCAGAATAGGCGAGGGCCGCAATCAATGTCAGATATGGCATCCAAACGCTTTCTCAGGATCGGCATAGTTGGCGCAGGCGCCATGGGCTCCTTCTTTGGAGGTTGCCTTTTCGAAGGAGGCGACACGGACGTCACGCTGATCGACGTAAATCCCGCACATATCGCTGCCATCCGGGAACACGGCCTCAGGCTTGCCGACGATGGCGGTGACCGACGGCTTGGTGTCCCCATTGTGATGCCGGAGGCGATTGACGGACGTTTTGATGTCGTGCTCGTGTTTACGAAGACACTAAACACGCGCTCGGCTCTAGCGGGTATCTCAGGTGCGATCGGGCCGGAGACGTATCTCTTTAGTCTTCAAAACGGGCTCGAGAACAAGGAGGCCCTGCTTGAGTTCGCTGCACCGGATCGGGTGCTGATCGGCGTCACCACCTATCCCGCCGATCTCAAGGGTCCGGGACATGTCGAGTCACACGGAAATGGCGTCGCGCGCTTCGCAGCGGCGACATCCGGCGAGCCGCCAATTGCGGACGTCCTTATCTCGACGTTCGCCTTGTCCGGACTCCACTTGATCTACGACCCCAACGTGGAGGGGGCGATTTGGGAGAAAGTCGCTTTCAACGCGGCACTCAATAGCGTTTGTGCTATTACACGCTCAACAGTGGGTCAGGTCGGTGCTGACGAGGGAGCCCGCTCTCTTGTCTTTTCGATCGTCGGCGAAGTTTGCCGAACGGCGATCGCCAGCGGAACAGCCGTGGACATCGACCGTATCGAGGGCATGGTCGAACATGCTCTGTCCCACCACAAATACCACAAGCCATCGATGCTCCAGGATCTTCTCGCCGGACGCATGACCGAAATCGAAACGATCAACGGTGCGGTGGTCCGCAAGGCCGCCGCCGTGGGGATCGAAACACCGGTCACATCCGTGGTCTTAAAGCTTGTCCGGCATGTCCAGTCCCCACCTCAAGTGCAATGACGCGCCCATGCCAGATTGGCCTCGAACGAGATGAAGATGAACAGCCGAATTGAGGTGCCAGAGTTGGCATCTCTCGTCTCCTCGCGCAAGCGGCGCTCGGGCTCGGACCGGTTGCTGTTTGACTCGGCCATGTGCCCCGCAGAGCAACTCTCCGAACTAAAATCCAGATGTCTTTAAGGAAGGAAACGTCAATGTACACGGCGAGCAGCGCCCTGTTGGACGCACTGACGGATGCGAAAGTATCCTATATCTTCGCGAATTTCGGCAGCGATCATCCGGCACTCGTTGAAGCGATCGCAGAGGCGCGGGCAAACGGCAGATCGATTCCCGAGGTCATCACCTGCCCGAATGAAATGGTAGGCATGAGCGCCGCACATGGATTTTGGCAGGTGAGCGGCATAGCGCAAGCGGTGGTGGTGCATGTGGAATGCGGCACCCAGGCTCTTGCCGGTGCGGTCCACAATGCCGCCAAAGGGCGTGCCCCGATGATGATCTTCGCAGGTGCATCTCCGTTTACCCAGAGTGGAGAACTGAAGGGTTCACGCAATGAGTTCATTCAATGGATCCAGGACGTCCATGACCAGCGCGGCATTGTTCGGGGATATACAAAGTACGACAACGAGCTGCGGACAGGTCTCAATATCAAGGATATCGTCAATCGCGCGCTTCAGTTCGCGTATTCGGACCCGAAAGGCCCTGTCTATCTGATGGGCGCGCGCGAGGTCATGGAGCAGGAAGTTCCTGCGAAACCCTCGGTTCCGATGTGGCCGCCCGTCCAGGCTGCCGGGCTCACGAAACAGTCCGTGACCGTGCTTGGCGAAGCTTTGCGGAAGGCACGCCGACCGCTTGTCTTAACGACATACCTTGGCCGCAGCGAAGCTGCATTCAACGCGTTGGTCGAATTCAGCCGTAGGGCTGGTGCTGGAGTTCTGGAATCCGTACCGACCTGGCTGAACTTCCCGCATTCGAATCCGATGTATCAGGGCAACCACTGGAACCATCCCTGGCAGAACAAGGCGCTGGCCTCGGCCGACCTCGTCCTCGTGATCGACAGCGACGTGCCCTGGATTCCCGTGCACAACAGGCCCGCTCCTGATGTTCCTATTTTCCACATCGATGTCGATCCGCTCAAAACGCAAATGCCGCTGTGGCACATCGATGCAACTGCATCCTGGCAGGCGGATGCCGCGACCGCTCTATCAGAGCTCAACGAATGGCTCACGGAGAATCCAATAGAAGCGGATGATATCGCCGGACGGGCGGACCACTGGCGCACACTTCACGATGTGCGCGCCGGCGAACTGGCCGTGTTAGAGAAGGAGCCCGAAGACGGTGTGATCACCTCGGAATTCACGGTGGCCTGCCTGCGCGAAGAAATCGGCGACGACGCGCTTTTCGTCAACGAAGGCATTTCCAATTATCACACGGTCTTCAACCACCTTAGCCAGAGCGATCCTCTGACGGTTTTTACCAGCGGCGGCGGTTCGCTCGGCTATAATGGTGGCGCCGCGATCGGCGTGAAGCTTGCCAAGCCCGAAAAAACTGTGGTCGCTCTATGCGGTGACGGCTCTTACATGTTCAGCGTCCCGTCGTCGGTGCACTGGATGGCGGCGCGCTATCAAACACCGTTTCTTCAGATCGTCTTCAACAACAGGGGTTGGAAATCGCCAAAGCTTTCGACCTTGGCGGTTCATCCTGACGGATTCGCTTCAAAAGCCAATTCGATCGACGTGTCATTCGATCCTCCACCGGATTATGCGGGCATCGCCGCGGCCGCAGGCGGCGCATATGCCAGGCAAGTCCGAAATCCTTCTGAAGTCCGCGCGGCAATCAGAGAGGCTTTGGAGGTGGTCAGAACCGAAAAGCGTTGCGCAGTGCTGGATGTCTGGATTTCTCATCTTTGACCGATGAATCCGCAGGCCGGGGAGGAAGGACCCCCGGCATCCTTGCGTATTGGCGTAATCTTTGCTTAACTTTCGAACGCCTGAATACCATCGCGAGGTCAGGAATGACGGGCCACATCTACGACATGTCAGGGCAGGAGGCGCGCATTTTCGCAAACATAGTTGGCGTGCTCTCCTCCGGTAATCTTAACGTCGACGTTCGCGAGGAAATTTTTCCTGATATCCTGAAACTGTTGAGGGCCGATGTACTGGCCTCTTTCGAATGGAACGGGCGTTCCAACTCCTACGGCAATGCGTTCATCATCAATCAGGATCCAGAAAACGTGGTTCGATACCGCAAATGGTTCCAGTACCGCGATCCCATGACGGACAAGCTGCGAGGGTTGAGACGAGCGGCCCATGTCGAGGAAGTTATCGCCAAGCGCGACCTCAGCAAGACTGAATTCTATAACGATTTTCTCGCCCACGACGGCATGCAGCACGGTGTCAATCTGTTCATGCAGGCAAATGGCCGCGAGCTTGCCGATCTTAGGGTATGGCGCTACGGCAGCCGACCCGATTTCAGCGACCGGGAAATAGACTTGTTGACTATTCTCGCGCCATTCATACGCCGGGCGCTATCGACGGCACCTTCCGTCAGTCTTGACATGCTCACCGGCAGGGAAAGGGACGTCGCCCTTCTGGTTGCGCGAGGCTGTTCCGATAAGGACATCGCACGCGTTCTCGGCATCGGTTTCGCCACCGTCAGGACGCATGTCGGAAGCTGCCTTGCCAAACTCGAATGTTCCAACCGGGCTGAAGTGGCGGTACAGGTCTCCAAACTATCGCATTAAGCCATCACCAGGCCGGTCCTCTGGGTTGCCGCGGACAGTCTGCAGGCTCATGAAGCGACCGCGGGCTGGACGTTCAATGCATGGCTGAGCAGGTCTCTACTGTAGGGTGTTTTTGGCGATGAGAACATCGTCTCCGTCGTGGCAGATTCAACCATCTCTCCCTGTTGCAGCACGACAACTCTGTCAGCGATGCTCCTTACAACGGCAAGGTCGTGGGTCACGAACAGCATTGCCAAGCCGTCTGTCATCAGCCCGCGCAGCAGTTCGATGATCGATGCCTGTACCGACACATCGAGCGCCGATGTGGGCTCGTCGCAAACCAGCAGGTCCGGCCGGCAGACCAGTGCCCGCGCAATTGCTACCCGTTGTCTCTCGCCCCCCGACAACTCCGACGGATAGCGAGACATCAAGTCAGGAGATAGGCCAGCGCGCACGGCTGCTGTTAGGACTGCCCGTATGATGTCCTGCTTCGAACCCGGAAAGAAATGCCGGACGGCGCATCCGATGCTATCGCCGACAGTACGTCTGGGATTCAGCGAGGCGTATGGATCCTGGAAAATATACTGTATTCGCCTATGACAGTCCTTATCCCTTCCCTCGGCCTTCTGTGGCAGGGTCCTGTCGTAGAATTTGACCGCGCCATCGTAATTCGAATGCAAGCCAATGAGGCAACGGGCAAAGGTGGACTTTCCGCTGCCCGATTCCCCGACCAGGGCGACACACTCTCCCTTGGCGATCTCGAGGGACACGTTTCGCACGACTTCAAGAGGGCCGTATCGGGCGACTAGGTTCTGGACCGAACATATCCTTTCACCGTGTGGTCTCGTGAGGGGTAGAGCGATGACATGTGCTCCGTTCTCCGGCGCATTCGGCTTATAGCAGCGGATGCTGGATGCTCCGTCCATGACGAGGCCCGGTTCTACAGTGGCACATAGATCATCGCCGATCGGACAGCGCGCTGCGAACACGCAACCCGATTCTCGGCTTTTCAAATCCGGGGCTGTTCCCGGAATACCCTGCAACTGCTTGCGCTCCAAGGTCGTTGGCACGGCTTTGAGCAGAGCGCGACTATAAGGATGCGCCGGCGCACCAAGTACCTTGTTCGAGCTTCCATATTCCATTATCCGGCCCGCATAGAGCACCATGACCTGATCCGCTACGGCGGAAATGACACCCAGGTCATGAGAGACGTAGACGCTGCACAGGTTCATCTCCTTCGAGAGTTCTGACACCAGTTTGAGAACCTCGTGCCGTGTGCCGACATCGAGCGCGGTCGTCGGCTCATCGAGGACCAGAAGTCGCGGCCTGCTGACGACGGCAATGGCAAGCCCGATGCGCTGCAATTGACCACCCGAAAGTTCGCTGGGATATCTCGCGAGGAAGTTTCGGTCCGCCGGCAGTCGTACGGCATCCAGAACGCTTGCGATCCGCCCGAGGGCTTCGGCACGGCTCTCCGCGTGACGACCGTGGATCAGTCGTTCGATGAGCTGGGTTCCGATCGCAAGTCCCGGATTAAGAGACATCCCGGCATCCTGGGGCACATAACTGACGACCCGGCCCCGGCGCTCCCGCCGCTCTGTCTCGCTGAGCGCCAGTATATCCTCGCCGTCGACGATCACGCTTCCTGAAGCGATTTTTGCTCCCGGTCCCGCATAGCCCAGCAAAGCCTTGGCGATCGTGCTTTTTCCCGAGCCGCTTTCTCCCACCAGGCCGAGGACCTCGCCGGGTTCGATCTCGAACGAGACTTCGTCCACGATCTTTATTCCCTGCCGCAGCGAGACCCCGAGGGACGCGACTTTGACACCCTTCATCATTTCGATCCTTCCGTTAGACCGATGGCCCTCGACATTCCTTCTGCGAACATGTTCCCGCCGATCGACAATGTGGCGATCGCGACGATCGGGGCCAAGACTGCCCATGGCTGAATGGTGAGGGCGTTGCGGCTCTCGTTGACCATGAGGCCCCAGTCTGCGTTGGGAGGCTGAATTCCGAAGCCGAGGAAGCTCAGTCCGGCGAGCAGTGAAATGGACCACATGAGCCGCAGGCCCAGCTCTACCAGAAGCGGTGAGGTGATGTTGGGAAGAATTTCCGACACCAGGATTTTTCGGGTCGGAAGACCGACGGCCCGAGCCCATTGAACATAGTCCCGTTCTACGACGGCCAAGGCTGCTCCACGGGTGATACGGGCGACGCTCGGTGCTTGCGATGCTCCGACCAGGATGACAAGCAGCACAGGACTCGGACCGAGCATGGTCACGAAAAGGAGCGCGAACACGACGCTGGGAAAAGCGAGCTGAATATCGACTAGGCGCATGAGGATTTCGTCGGCCGTGCCTCTGAAATAGGCCGACACCATTCCGATGGCTGTGCCGATCGACAATCCGAGGAGCGTCGCCGTGATCGCCATCCACACCAGATTGCGGCCGCCGTACAGAAACCGGCTCAACACGTCCCGTCCGAGGCTGTCAGTGCCCAGCAGGTTATCCGAACCGGGACCGTCATAGGGGATGCCGACCAGTTCGGACGGCGTATATGGGGCAAGTATCGGACCGAGAATCGCCAGCGCGACGATGCCGCCGATCAAGCCAAGCCCGAGCAGCGATCTCGAACTTTTCAGCCCCCGGATGAGGGGCGATTGGGGCGCGGTTCTTTTAGACGACAGTGAACTCAATTGCGACCTCCTCTTCCCGGCGGCGTGAGCATGAAAGACATCGCATCGGTGATAATGTTGACGATGAAGAACGTGACCGAAATGGTGAGTACCGCCGCCTGTACGACCGGAATGTCCCGCATTCCGACGGCATCGGCCAACGCGGTGCCCAGCCCGGGAAATCCGAACACATATTCGATCACGACGACGCCTCCGACCGAGAAGGCGAAGATGGTTCCCGCCGCCTGGATTGCCGGAACCAATGCATTCGGCAGTACGTGTCGAAAGAGTATCCGTCCCGGCGACAAGCCCTTGAGAGCAGCAAACTGAACATATTCGGTTTGCAGGACATCGATGACGGTTCCTCTCACCAAACGGTACAGATAGGTAATCTGGAGCAGAACGAGCGTAATGATCGGCATTGCCAGGCGTTCTGTCTGCGCCAGGATCGGTTCACCCGGTGACAGAAGCGATACTGCAGGAAAGAAGTGAAATACGCTTGTGCTCAGAAGCAGCACAAGGAACAGGCCGAGCACGAATTCAGGAAGTGCGTTCACCATGATCGAAAACGCCATGATGAGCTTATCGGTAACTCCGTCCTTACGCGTAGCGGTCAGCACGCCCAGCGCCAATGAAATTGGCAAGGCGATGAACATCGAGACCGTAACGATGAAAAAGGAGTTCGAAATCCGCGGCAAAAGCAGATCGGTGACGGGAACTTTCGAAACGATCGATGTTCCGAAATCTCCGTGAAGCAGCGCCGTGAGCCATCGGACATATTGCACCATAACTGGCTGATCGAGATTGAGTTGCTGCCGCACCATCTGCACCTGATCGGCGGATGCTTCCTTGCCGAGGACGATCAGGGCGACATCGCCCGGGAGCGCCTGGGTCGCAAGAAAAATGAGGAGCGACACAACGAGAAGCATGAGGACAGCCAGCGCGGATCGCCTCGCCAGCCAGCCCCCGATCTTGCTCGACCTGGCGGTCGAACCCGGGCGCGATAAATCCGTCATGCAAGGGACACCTTGCGCAGGTGATAGAACGGAGAATCGACGACGTATGGCTCGATGCCGGTGAGGCCCGCCTTGTAGGCATTCAGAGTGTTGGCAAAGCCCCAAATAATGTTGCCGCCGCGCTCGTATTCGACCTTCTGCATCCTGTGGATCACGTCACATCGATCATCGGCGTTCGAGATGCTTACGGCTTTCTTATAGAGATCGTTGAATTCGGCATCGTCCCAGTGCGAGGTATTGAACGTGCCGCCTGGCAGCAGGCTTCTCGTCACCACCGGGAGGTAGGCATCGCTCAGGAAGTCGACACCGAAGGTCCAGTTTCCGTAGTTCGCGAGATAGGCGGCCTCCTCGGTAATCTTGACATTGATATTCACGCCAGCCGCCTTGGCTTGCTCCGCAAATACCTGGGCGCACTCGACCATGCCCGCGGTGCCATTGACGGTGACGAGATCGACGGACAGACCGGACTTGCCTGCGTCTTCCAGGAGTTTCTTGGCCGCCTTTATGTCCTGCTTGCGTTGTTCGACAGGCGTCGGGCCGCACGGAGCGATCGAGCGTCCCTGCATGTCGTTACCGACGGCCCCATATCCGGCGAGCGCGACCTTGACCATCTGCTCGCGGTTCGCGATCAGGCGAAATGCCTGGCGAACGCGAACATCGTTGAACGGCTCCACGTCGGTTCGCATGTACATTGGAATAGACATGGCCGAAGGGTTGTTCAGCAACTTTATGTGCGCATCGGCTTCGATGATGCGGGCTTCGGCGAACGGGATCTTGTAAGCCATGTCCACCTGTCCGCCGCGCAGCGCGTTGATGGATGCAGCGGCATCGGAGATGTTCACGATCAGAAGCGTCTTTACCTTCGCCTTCTCGCGGAAGTAATCGTCGAACCTCCCGAAGACCGACTCTCGTCCCGGCGTGAACGAGACATATTTGAAGGCACCCGTGCCAACCGGCTTGGCGGGATCGAAGCCGACAGGCACCATTCGAAGATAGCGATTGGCCCAGATATCCCGGAAGGGGCCGTAGGCGTTCTTCAGCTTGAACAGCACGGTCGTGTCGTCGATCTTCGTCACGTTGGCCGGATCGATGAAGTTGATAAGCGCCGAGCCCTTGGTCGGGTTCGTCTTGTCAAGAATGCGTTTGATTGTGAAGATCACATCGTCGGCGCCGAAGCTCTTGCCCTCGTGCGTCTTGACGCCGGCTTTCAGTTTAACGGTCCATTCGGTGGAGTCCGCATTCGGTGTGAAACTCTCGGCCAGCGACAATCCGATGCTCGCATCCGGATTGTATTCGCTCAGGCCATCAAAGAGGTTCATGAACCGGACAATGTCGGTGATCTGACCTTGCGTCCTGTGCGGATCGAGAGAATCTGCGTTGCTTCCGGTCGCAGCCACTCTCAACGTTCCCGCGCCATCAGCTGCAAAGGCCAGCGATGAGGGAAGGGCACCCAGCGACAATGCGGCTCCTGTCGCTCCCACGAGGAAGCCGCGGCGTGTTGTCGTCAGATATTCGGTTCTTCCATTGTCAGACATATCGATCCCCATTATTTTTTATTTGGACTTTGGATTCAGTTTCAGGCCCGCTTGCTGCGGGCGGCCTCTGTTGCGGCCTTGGCCATGAGCGGAACCAGAACGGAAGGACCGCGCTCGTCTTCATCCGGGTCGAATGACGAGAAGCTGACGGCGAGAATATCGAAACGATCCGCTATGAGCTCGAAGCCGCGCGAAACCTGGACGTCGGTTAGGCCGCCGTCCGCGCAATGTCGGTTGGCGCGAAGCACCGTCGGATCGAGCACGTCTGTATCGACGTGGACATAGACCTGGTCGCATTTGGCGCCGAGCAGGTCCAACGCCGCGCCAAGCGCACGATCAAAGCCGAGCTTCGCGATTACGGGAGTATTGACGACGGTGCCGATGGCGACGCTGGCATGCGCACGGGGATTCTTGGAGAAAGCTTCGTGTATACTGACCGAAATGATGCGCTCGTCGGGGATAACGCGGAACCCGGGAATCTGCTCGCGGTATTTTGGCCAGCAATGTCCGGCGATCGTGGTCGTCAGCATGCCTTCTATGAAACCATTCGTCGAGGTGTCCGGGGTCAGAGCGTCGCCATGGGCGTCGAACCAGACCAGGCCGATGTTGCCCTGTGCATCTCCAATGCCGCCGACGACGCCCAACGAGGCCGAGCAGGTGCCAGCGGAGACGATAGGAATCCTGCCGGCCGCACGGGCTGCCCGCACCGCGGCGGCAAGGTGGATGTTCTGAACAAGAATTCGCCCCATCTGATCGCCAGCGGGGATCAGTCTGAAATCTCCGCCCGTCTCCCTGTCGGTCGCACGATCGGCCTGATCCAGAAAGACTATACTGACGTCATCGAACATGTCTTCGAACGCGGCGGGTGCATTCTCTTTGGCCAGCAAAACCTCGGGTCCTACCGCCATTGCGTTCCCTAAGACACGTCCTCGCGTCCCGCAGTGATATGGAAGCCCGATAAGCGTTACGGGCGAGGCATTTTTGGATACCGGCATTATTTCGTTCCCATTCTTTTCTGCTGAAAAGCGACAATAATGGCTGGTATCCGACACGGTATCCACAGAATTGCTGAGATCGGTATGAAGGAGGATCCTGTCGCGAATCTTCGGTTGACGTGAAAAGGCTGGACCGACAAGGCAAGCCGGAGCAGGGTCAACGGACCAGAAGAAAATGATCGCCACGCCGGTGGGAGTCGATAGACCGTTCGGCCATCCATCATGGGGTGGAGTTCTAGTCGCCGCAGCGCTCGATGCATTCAGTGCCCGCTAACGGCCGGTGGCGGAAAATGGCGTGTTGACGAGAGGTACACCGGGGTGAGGGCCACCTGGACGTATCTCTTCCAGGCAATTGACAGAAGCGGAGCCGCGGTTGACTTCTTGTTTTCGAAGACCCGCAATCTGAACGACGCGAAGCACCTCTTCCTCAGTACCTATGCGTCATGATCTGCCGATGCAGGTCATTGTGGCGCCCATCCGGCCCTCCAATTGTCCAATCATCGGCCGAGACGACCGTCCGCAACATTTCAGCCCGCAATTTCTTCGTCAATTTACGGTGCCGCTTTTCCATCGATGCCGTACCGCTTATCGATGCGCCGTCACACGAGGAGTCACTCCGGCGCAGTTAAAGGAACCACCGCAGGACGACGCTGGCGCAGCCGATTCAGGGTCAGCGCTCGCAAAGCAAGAGAGCCTGCTTATTGAGAGATGCGCGTGACGAGCGCTGCTAGTTCCGTACGATTGGAGCATTCCATCTTTTCCAGGCAACGACCGAGATGGGTGCGGACCGTTGCAAAGCCGATGTTCAGCACACGTGCGATGTCCTTGTCTGAACAACCGTGCGAGATCAGCAATGCGACGTCGCGTTCGCGCTCGGTGAGCGCGGATAGGCTGACTTCGGGAGCCACCAGCAAGGCGCGCCGCAGAATGGGAGCTAGAACCTTCAGCAATCCGATTTCGCGATCGGCAAAATCCGGCTGATGTTTGTTGCGCCAGATGCGAAGATCCGCAAGCTCTCGTCCCGGCTCCCTGAGGAACAGGTTGATCCCGTGGTCCAGTCCATCTTTCATCAGGAAATCGTTGAAGAACTCCGTCTTCTGTAGATCCGTTTTCGAAATGACTTCATCGACATAAGCCGGACGCCACAGGCTCCGCAATTTTTGTGTCATCGGGTCGCGGTATTGGTACCAGCTCCGATAGACCTTGATGCTTTCTGGAGATTGATTGATGACGAAGGGCTCGTCGTAACAATTCGACTTCGGGTTCCATTTGTAAGACGCCAGCGCCTCAGAGCGCATAAGTCTGAGGATATCAGGAAAGACGTCTTCCCTGATTGCAAGGCCCTTGGGGCTCGTCAACCTGCCGACGATATCAGCGAACAGACTAGCCTCATTGAACGTCAAATCATAAACAATCCCAAGCATGAGCCACCCATGACGAACGGATTGATTTATCCGTTGTGTTCCCTTTTTTCACCAGGGAAGCAAAGGCCGCGCCAAAAATCAAGAATTTTGACGTTTGTCGGTGGACACAGCCCTTTGATTGCCTTTTCCGCCCGTCTGATTGGTCCGCCAGCAGCAATACAAATATCGCTTGTTGCATCAGTACCAGCAATAATGTGGATGGTGAGCCTTCCCATTAGCGAATAGCCCTCAGGAACATCAGCTTCTATGTGGGTTTCACGATGACACTCAAGGAATTTACGTTGACCAAGGCATCACGCGCGATGGCTCAGGGAACATTGGGCTCGGAAGAGCTTGTTACGGATCTGTTGAAGCGACATGCTAACCTTCTGTCGATCAATGCTTTCGTATCGCTCGACGCCGACAGGGCATTGCGCGATGCACGTCAGGCGGATGCTGATCGGGCGTCGGGCCGTGTTAAGGGGCCGCTGCACGGCCTGCCGATCGCTTTCAAGGATAATATCAACGTCAAGGGCTATGTCACGACCGGCGGCACACCTTCGCTGCGCAGCTTTCGCCCGTCGAAAAATGCGCCCATCGCGTCTCGTCTTCTCGATGCTGGCGCAATCGCCTACGGTAAGAACGGAATGCATGAACTTGCCTATGGCGCGACATCCGACAACCCTGCCTTCGGTGCGCCACGAAATCCCTTTGATCAGACCCGCACCGCCGGGGGGTCGAGCGGCGGCAGCGGCGCGGCAGTCGCCGCCCGACTTGTCCCGGCCTCCATCGGCACGGACACCGGTGGCTCCGTTCGCATCCCTGCGGCGTTTTGCGGCGCCTGGGGCTATCGCCCGACCACCGGCCGGTGGCCTGCGGCAGACGTGGTTCCAATTTCCACGACGCGCGACACACCCGGACCTGTTGCGCTTTCCGCCGCCGATATAGTTCTGCTGGACAGTGTCGTTTCTGGAGCGCCGGCCATCACAGCCTCTGCCGTAAAGGGCGTTCGCTTCGGTATTCCGCACAAGCACTTCTGGGACATGGTCGATCATGAGGTCGCCGCTGTTTGCATGAAGGCGCTCGAAAAGCTTAAGTCCGAGGGCGCGGAAGTGGTCGAGGTCGACTCGGAAGGCCTTCTGCATCCCTACGCGCTGTCGTCCATGCCAATTTCAATCTACGAGGGCAAGGTTGCACTGTCGGCATTTCTGGCGGAGCATGACTTTCTCCTGACCTTCGCGGAAGTGGCCGAACAGGTCGCAAGCCCAGACGTCCGGGAACTGCTTCTTGCTCAACTCGATCCGGCGACGGCGGTCAGCAAAGAATCCTATGACGCTGCGACCGCCACGCATCTTCCTGCATTGAAGGCAGCCTATGCCGACATCTTCGCATCGAACCGGATTGATGCCCTGGCATTTCCCATCTGCCGGATGCCTGCGCCGGTCCTCAATCAGGCGGACATGATTGAAATCAACGGTAAGCCGTTCCCGATCTTCGACGCGTTGATACACAATACCGACATCGGCAGCGCGGCCAGCCTTCCGGGCGTCAGCATCCCAGCGGGCTGCACCTCTGCGGGTTTGCCGGTCGGTTTGGGGCTGGACTATCCTTTCGGCAACGACGCAGCCTTGCTCGGCCTCTCGCTCGCGATCGACGGTCTGTTTCCGGCGCTGTCTCCCAAGCTTGCCTAATCCTCATGAGCGGTGTCTTGGCGCTCACGGCTCGCTGAAATCTTTTGTCGGAGGTAGAAATGGTCGATCTGGTCAATCTGGAAGATATGCGCAGGCGCGCTCGCCGCCGCCTGCCTTCCATGGTTTTTGACTATCTTGAGGGTGGGGCCGGCAGCGAGCGGGGTCTGAGGCGAAATCGCACAGCTCTTGAACAGGTCCTTTTCAAACCGCATCGGCTCGTCGCGGTGGATCGCAGGGATCTGTCAGCGCATCTCTTCGGCAAGACATATTCCATGCCTCTGGCAATTGCGCCGAGCGGCCTGAATGGGGTCTTGTGGCCTGGGGGCGATCTCGCGCTGGCGCGCGCGGCGGCCCGTTATGGCATTCCGTTTTGCCTTTCGACGCCGTCCACCTCGACCATAGAAGAGGTTGCACGTGCGACGGATGCCGAAAAGTGGTTCCAGCTCTACGTCCTCAATCGCGAGCAGGCGCACGCCTTTGTCCGCCGTGCCCTTCATGCCGATTACTCGACCTTGGTCCTCACGGTGGATGTCGCAGTCAATGGCAAGAGGGAGCGGGATCTGCGCTCGGGCTTCAAGGTGCCTTTCAAACTGTCTCCGAAGATCGTCCTTGATGCGGCGATGCACCCGCGCTGGAGCTTTGCCCAGCTTGCGCATGGCCTGCCGCAACTTGCCAATTTTGCCTCTGCGGACGCGACAGACGTGGCATCCCAAGCGGCGCTCATGGCCAGGCAGATGGACGCCGGCTTCGACTGGGACGCGTTCGCAGCGCTTCGTGAGCTCTGGCCGCATAAGCTGATCGTCAAGGGCGTTCTCTCTGTCGACAATGCATTGCTGCTGCAGGAAGCGGGCGCGGACGCAGTTGTCTTTTCCAATCACGGCGGGCGGCAGCTTGAGGACGTCGCCGCGCCAGTGGATCTGTTGCAACGCGCGCATGAGGCTCTGCGCATTCCGATCCTGATGGATGGCGGCATCCGATCCGGATCGGACATTGCGAAGGCGGTCGCCTCCGGAGCGACCCTGGTGCTTTCTGGCAGAGCGCTTCTTTACGGTCTGGCGGCGGCAGGCGAGACAGGCGTCTGCGAGGTACTGGACATGCTGAAAGCGGAGCTCGATAATACGCTGGCACTCGTCGGATGCGGATGCGTTGGTTCGCTCTCCCGGCAGCATCTGGTGATTGGAGCGGAGGACATGCATCCGCAGAAATGATGATACAAAGGCGCTGGACAGCAGTTAGACTGCGGCTAATCCGGAAACCAGTGACACGAGATTACCATGAGCCACGACGATCATACAATGCCACCATCGACGCTTGCGCTCCGCATCAAGGCAATCGAAACACTGATGGTGGAGAGGGGAAAGATTGACCCCGGCGCAGTAGCGGAGATCGTCGATATTTTCCAGAACAAACTCGGCCCCCGCATCGGGGCCGGTGTTGTCGCGCGGGCGTGGACGGATCCCGCCTTCAAGGAGCGCCTTCTCGACGATGGTACTGAAGCGTTGAAGGAAATGGGGATCGGCGGCCTGCAGGGTGAGGCAATGATCATCCTGGAAAACACGTCGACAGTTCACAATGTGATCGTCTGCACCCTGTGTTCCTGCTATCCTTGGACCGTGCTGGGTCTGCCGCCGATATGGTACAAGTCCGCCCCTTATCGCAGCCGCATCGTCATCGAGCCGCGCGCAGTGCTTACCGAATTCGGCCTCAACATCGGCGATGATCGCGAAGTGCGGGTTTACGACAGCAACGCCGAGATCCGCTACATGGTCCTGCCTGAGCGTCCTGCCGGCACGGAAGGCTGGAGTGAAGAGCGGTTGGCTGCACTTGTTACCCGCGACTCCATGATCGGCACGGGCGTTCCACTGGCTGCTTCGGCGGTTTGAGGAGAAAAGTCATGAGATCTATCGCCGATATGGGCGGAATGCAGGGCTTTGGACCCGTCAACCACACCGATAACGACACCAGATTCAAGGCGGAGTGGGAGGCCAGGACCTTCGCCGTCAACCTTCTTTCATTGGCGGCCGGCTGCTTCAATATCGATGAAAGCCGCTATTCGATGGAAAGTATGCCGCCGGTTGAATACCTGGCGACCTCCTATTTCGAACATTGGCTGTATTCGCTTGAAGACCTGCTGATCTCCAAGGGCATTTTCTCGCAGCAGGAATATGAAACGCGGATCGCGGAGCTTGCGGCAAAGGAGGCTGGCCATGCTGCCTAAAGAAATGGTTGCCGTGGCAATAGCCACCGGCGCGCCCACCCTGCGCACCATCGAGACATCGCCGAAATTTCAGGTGGGTGAATCCATCAGGACCATCAACGACAACGTCTCCACCCACACGCGCCTGCCGGGTTATGCGCGCGACAAGCGCGGCACGGTCGTCGGCTACGAAGGTGCGCATGTCCTTCCGGATGCCCATTCGATGGGACGCGGCGAATGCCCCGACCATCTTTATCGCGTGCGCTTAGAGAGCGAGACGCTTTGGGGCAAGGGAAGCGATGGGCCGGGCGCAGTTTATCTCAGCCTTTGGGAGAGCTACCTGCTCGCGGAGGATGTGTCGTGATGAAGACAGAACTGATGATCGATCCGCAATGGCTCGACAAGGGGCCCGCGTTTTCCGAACCCTGGCAAGCGGAAGCCTTTGCCCTGACGATCCAGCTATCGCGCATGGGTCATTTTACCTGGGCCGATTGGGTCAGTGCATTTTCGGCGGAAATAGAGGCATCTCCGCAAATTGCGGATGAAGATATCAACACCGCCTACTACCGTCAGTGGGCGCAGGCGTTGGAAAAGATTGTCGCGGCGCGCGGTTTGACCTCCAACGAGGAAGTCGCGGACTATCAGGAACATTGGCGGCGTTCCTATTTCTACACCGGACACGGCAAGACGATCGAATTTAACAAGGACCTTGAGCCCATTCCGCCAGGAGCTTTGGAAGAACTGGATCACGACCACTGCCACGCTGATGGTCACGATCATCATGTGCGTCCGGTTGCAATCAGTCCGGCGCGCCCTTAGGGTGGTGTGTGCCACAGACTTTGGCGCAACACTTGCCGCGAACTCTCCGGCTTGTCCAAAGCGCAGATCAGCCGGTCAAATCCGGCGGCCGATCGCGGGGCAATAGGGTCCCGCATTTCTTCTGTTGTTGATTTGAAACGGCAAACCGTGGGTTTGCCGGATGTCAACTTATCCGCAAAACTGTTGATCCCGCATTCTACGAACGGCGCCTAATATGCCGACGACCGTATGCCAAGATCCGCACGAATAACGGGTCCGCAGGCGGGCAACACCGTTCAGACGGCAAAAAAATCGACAGAGGAAGAACCATGAAATTCTCGCGCGACAACATGAGGCTCACCCGCCGCTCGTTCCTGCAGACCGTTGGGGCCGGCGCCGCTGCAGGCGCGGTCACCTCAGTTCTGCCTGCTCCGGCCATCGCATCCACTTCCACGATCAAGATCGGCTACATCAGCTCCAAGACGGGCGCTCTCGCGCCGTTCGCCGAGGCAGATCCGTTCATCCTCGGCAAGGTGCGCGAGGTCTTGAAGAATGGTCTTGTCAACAACGGCAAGACCTACAAGGTGGAAATCACGGACATCGACGATCAGTCGAATTCCGACCGCGCCGCCACATCGGCGAGCCAGCTGATCAACAATGAAGGCGTCAACCTGATGCTGGCTCAGGGCGCGCTGACCAACGTTCCCGTCGCGTCGCAGTGCGAAACGGCCGGTGTACCCAGCATCACCACCATGGACCCCTGGCAGGGCTGGATGTTTCCGCTCAAGGGCAGCCCGGATGTCGGTTTCAAATACGTGAACCACTTCTTTTGGGGCATTGAGGATATTATCTCCACCTTCGTCGGCATGTGGGATGCTCAGAAGACCAACAAGAAGGTCGGTACGGTCTGGTCCAATGATCCTCCCGGCAAGGTCTTCGGCAATCCGGAAATCGGCTTCCCTGCATCCCTGGGCAAAGGTGGCTATTCGATCGTCGACGTCGGCGAGTTCCAGCCGGGTGCGGACGACTTCTCGCGTCAGATCGTTGCCTTCCGCGATGCCGGTTGCGATATCGTGACTGGTCTCTTTTCTCCGCCGGAATGGGCCGTATTCTGGCGTCAGGCGCAGCAGCTCGGTTTCAAGCCGAAGATCGCGACGCCGGCAAAGGCACTCCTGTTCCCGTCGGGCATCGAGGCGCTCGGCAAGGCTGGCGACGGTATGTCGACCGAAATCTGGTGGACACCGAACTATCCCTTCAAGTCGACCCTGACCGGCCAGACCTGCGCGGAAGCGGCCGCTGAATACACGAAGGTGTCGGGCAAGCGCTGGACGCAGCCGATCGGCGTAATCCATGCCATGTGGGAGCTCGGTATCAATGCGCTCAAGAACGCCGCGGATCCGACCGATCCGGACGCAGTTCAGGCCGTCATCAAGTCAGCGAAGATGACGACCCTCGTCGGCGATATCGACTGGGCTGGCAGCCCGATCAAGAACGTCGCCAAGCTCAGAATCGCCGGCGGCCAGTGGCGTCTTCAGCCCGATGGTACCTATGATCTGAAGATAACCTACAACAAGAATGCACCCGTGGTTCCGATCCAGGCTGACTTCACCATGGAACTGGCCGGAAGGGCCGGCTGATGTCTGTCACGGAAACGATCAGGGCGCTCTCTGTCGAAAACGTCGTAAAGTCCTATGGTGGACCGGTCGTGTTGGACGGAGTGAGTCTGGAAGTTGATCCCGGGAAAATTCTCGGGATCATCGGCCCAAACGGGTCTGGAAAGACGACATTGTTCGGCGTGATTTCCGGCGCGTTCGCTCCTTCGTCCGGCAGGGTTTTCCTTGCTGGACGCGAGGTTACGGCTCTTGGCGCCTCGGCGCGGGCGGTTGCAGGTATCGGCCGGACATTTCAGGTGCCACAGACGTTCTCCCACATGTCGGTCTACGAGAATGTGCTCGTGGCTGCGGAGTTTGCTGCGGGGCTGAAAGGCCAGGAGGCTCAGGAGGCAGCGCTGCAGGCGCTCGAAGTGTGTGGCTTGCGCGATCGCGGTGAACTGATCTCCGGTGGTCTTCCATTGCTCGACCGCAAACGTCTGGAGCTGGCGCGTGCTTTGGCGACGAAGCCATCCGTTCTCCTTCTCGACGAAATCGCTGGTGGGCTGACGGATGACGAGGCGGTTGGCGTCGCTACAATCGTGAAGGAGCTCGCCGCCAGCGGCATCGCCATCATTTGGATTGAGCATCTCGTTCACGTATTGACGCATGCCGCCGACGAACTCGCCGTCCTCGGCGAGGGATGCATTATCGCCCGTGGCGAGCCGCACGAGACGATGCGCCAGCCAAAAGTGCGCCAAATATATCTGGGCATGGAGCCTGACATTGATGATATCGATCACTGACCTGAGGGCCTCTTATGGTCCGTTGCCTGTTCTCTTCGGCTTCGACCTTCAGGTTGCGCGCGGCGAGACGCTTGCGCTTATCGGCGCGAATGGCGCTGGCAAGACCACGACTTTCGCTGTCATGACGGGTCGCCTGAAGCCGCAAACGGGTCGCGTCGCGATCAATGGGCGCGATATTGCGGGACTGAGCCCCATGGATATCGTCCGCCATGGGCTTGCGCTCGTTCCAGAGGGACGGCAGCTTTTTCCCAGCCTGACGGTTGAAGAAAACCTACTCGTCGGTGCCCATTCGCGCCGATCGGGCGACTGGAGCCTTGAGCGGGTGTACGAGATGTTCCCGACAGTTGCGGAGTTCCGCAAACGCCCGTCCACGGCACTTTCCGGCGGACAACAGCAGCTTGTCGCAATCGGCCGCTCGCTGATGTCCAATCCCGACGCGCTGCTTTGCGATGAACTGTCGCTTGGCCTGTCGCCTGCTGCGGTGGATGTCGTCTACTCCGCGCTGGGAAAATTGCGAGGCGAGGGGCTGACGACGGTGATCGTGGAGCAGGACATCGCTCGCGCTCTGCTTACGGCCGACCGCTTCGCCTGTATGCGGCACGGACAGATCGTTCTTTCAGGCCCATCCGCCACGGCGGATCGCGCTGAGATCTCGAACGCCTATTTTGGGATGCGCTGATATGTTGGAGATATTGATCAACGGCGCACTGATTGGCGCGCTTTACGGCCTTTACGGTCTTGGGCTTTCGCTCTGCCTAGGATTGATGCGGCAAATCAATCTTGCCCACGGAGACTTTATCGTCCTCTCCGCGTTTCTTGCACTACAACTCACAAGCCATTTTGGCATTCATCCGCTATTGGCCCTGCCGATCGTCGTGCCGGTCATGTTCGCGCTAGGTTGGACCCTGCAGCGCTTCGTCATCGAGCGGACGCTTGGGCATGGTGAGATGCCTCCGATCCTGGTGACATTCGGCCTCTCCGTCATTCTGCAGAACGTCATGCTGGAACTGTTCAGCGCCGACACCAAGAGCCTCGATCCAGGGCCATTGGGGACCGCTGCAGTCAATATCGGCTCGGTTGCCATCGGTGTGCTTCCGCTTCTGACATTAGTGGTCTCCGTCGGCATTTTTGCGCTCACTGCGGCCGTCTTCGGGACCACGCGGTTTGGCCGGGCGGTGCGGGCAACGTCTGACAATGAGGCTGTTGCCCAGTTGATGGGCATTGCCACACGGCGCGTTTTTGCCAACGCCATGGGCTTTGCTCTGGCAATTTCGGCCGTCGCGGCAATTTTCTACGGGATGCGTGGTACGTTCGACCCGTCAACCGGGCCGGAGCGCATGCTGTTCGCATTTGAGGCCGTGATCCTTGGTGGTTTGGGTTCCATATGGGGTACGCTAGCCGGCGGGATCATTCTTGGCACCGCTCAGGCTGCCGGCACCTTCATCATTCCCAGCCTGGGTCCGCTCGTGGGCCATGTCGTTTTCCTCATCTGCCTGTTGCTGATGCCGGGCGGTCTCTTCACCAAAAGGATACGTGCATGACCCTGGCTTCGCCTCTTGCTCGCTCACTTGCGGCCGTTGGCCTTGTCGCCGCGGTGCTTCTCGTCGTGCCTTTTACCGGCTCCCGTTACGCCGTGCTGCTGACCACCGAGATTGCTGCGGTGCTGTCGATCGCGTTGATGTGGAACCTGCTGGCAGGTTTCGGTGGAATTGTCTTCATGGGCTTCCAGGTCTTTATCGGCATCGGCGGCTATACCCTGTTCGTCGCAGCCAACGGCCTTGGCTTGCTGCCGTTTCCATTGGTGTTGCTTTCGGCGCTGGTCTGCGCCTCGTTTGCCCTCCTGATCACACCGATCCTTTTTCGCCTGTCAGGCGCACAGCTTGCGATCGGTTCGTGGGTGATCTCTGAGGTCGTTCGTCTTATCGTCTATCACTCGAGTGCGCTCGGCGGCGGCGGCGGCATCGCGTTGACGACGGTACGCGGCATTGATCGTTCAGTCAGGCTTTTCGCAACCTACGGTACGGCGGCCGCAATTCTGCTGATTGCTCTGCTGACCTGCGTCGGCCTGATGCGGGGCCGTTTCGGTCTTGCGTTGCGTGCCATGAAGGATAGTCCTCTTGCTGCGGAGGCCATGGGCGTGGCCATTCGCAAGACGCAAACATATGTCCTGCTGATTGCGGCGGCAATCGGCGGCGCGGCAGGCGCCTGCTATTACATGGTTGCTCTGCAGGTCAGCCCTACGGCAGGCTTTTCGATGAACTGGATGGCGATCATTCTCTTTGTGGTAATCCTCGGCGGCATTGGCACGCTTGAAGGCCCTATTGTCGGGGTCGCGATCTATTTCCTGCTCCGCGAAACGATGGGCAACATCGGTTCACTTTACTTCATCGTCCTCGGCCTGCTCGCCATCTGCGTGACGTTGTTCATTCCCGGTGGCGCTTGGGGCCTGCTGAAATCCGCCATCAAGGTCGATCTCCTGCCGATCCGGCGCAAGATGCAGGAGGCGGGCGAGGGCACAAGGGCCGGCTCGCCGCCTGTGCCGGTTGCGCGTGTTTCGTGATCAGTTGTGCCGCTTTGGCCTCGAAGCGGCACACAACGTCATCGGGCAGACCTACAGAGGAGCAGCGGTCAATCGCCCGCTTGGCATTGCGGGATGGTTAACCTTCACCGCTCTTTGAGACTTCCGGGCGAAAGTCCAACTTATACAGCGGTTTAAGAAAGTGGGCACGGGTATCAACGGTTCGATTCCTATCAATAGCTGCAATCCCTCCGGTTGTTAAAAGCTGGCCGGCTTGGCGATGGATGGAGATATGCACGATTTTGCTTTCGCTGCGCTCTGGGGATGTCCCTCCGTTGAGGATCGGCTAGGTCAGTTCCGGTGACCAATGAGCGAAGGTTCAGCAGCACCTACGTGGCCTCTCGCTGCCCTCATGCCGCAGTCTGGCGTGCCAGCTACATTGGCTTAGGTTTCAATCAGCCGCCGTGTAGATTTCAATTGGTTATTCCTTGACTTTCAATCGGTCATCTCCATAGTTTCAAACGGTCATCAAAAGGAATGAAGCTATGCCGCTGTATCCAAGGCTCGTTGAGCAACGCGTTGCCGACGCCATGTCAGATACGCGCGTCGTGCTGATCGTGGGTCCCCGACAGTCCGGAAAAACGACGCTGGCCAAGAAGATGGCCAACGAGGGAATGGAGTATTACACGCTGGACAATGCGACGACGCTCAACGCCGCGCGACGGGATCCAGTTGGCTTTGTAAGAGGAATGGATCGCGCCATTCTCGATGAAATTCAGCGCGCTCCCGAGCTGTTGTTGGCGATCAAGGAAAGCGTAGATACCGACGGGCGTCCAGGGCGTTTCCTCCTAACCGGTTCAGCCAATCTCATGACGCTGCCACGCGTGGCAGACTCGCTCGCAGGGCGTATGGAAGTCGTCCGATTGCTGCCGCTCGCTCAAAGCGAAATCAGAATGGCCGGTGGAAGCTTTTTGGTCGACGCCTTCCGAAACGAAGCTAAAGCCGGAGAACCAATCATCGGCGACAACCTGATCGCCGCGGTTCTGGCAGGCGGATACCCCGAGGCATTGGGTCGCAAAACCCTGAACCGCAGACAGGACTGGTATGCAGATTATATCCAAGCGATCGTTCAACGCGACGTTCGCGATGTCGCGCAAATCGAGCAGATCGCGCAGATGCCGCGTCTGCTACGCATTCTGGCAGAACATTCGGGACAACTCGTGAACTATTCCGGAATTGGCGCCGCCATTGGGATGAACCACATTACTACTCAAAAATACGTTGGCATATTCGAGAGTCTATTCCTCGCCAGAACGATCCAACCCTGGTTTTCCAACAAGCTGAAACGCCTGACAAAGACCCCCAAAATACATTTCCTAGATTCCGGTCTTCTCGCCTCCCTTCGCGACCTCTCTCTCGAGAGACTCCGGAATGACAGGGGGCCGTTCGGAGCGCTGCTGGAAACTTTCGTCTTTGGCGAGATCCTTAAACTCGCCAGCAGCGGACATACCCGCTTTGAGTTTTCGCACTTTCGTGACAAGCAGCAGAACGAAGTCGATATTGTCATCGAAGACAGCAGAGGGAGGGTTGTCGGTATCGAGATAAAAGCGGCAGCATCCGTCTCGACTTCCGATTTTTCCGGATTGCGAATGTTGGCCGAAGCATGTGGAGAGCGGTTTGTTTCAGGCGTTGTCCTGTACGACCATGACAAGGTGGTCCCGTTCGGAGAACGCCTATCCGCCGTGCCAATTTCGGCATTGTGGCGTTAGCGCGTGGGAGTTTCTCTTCAGTCTCCAGGCTCGAGCATTCTTGAAACTTCGAGCGTTTCGATAAAATCGGCCCCCGGTTCTGATCTATTTATTTGTGTCACGATTTCACCCAGTTTTGCATTTCGCCAAGACCCTCTAACGATATTGATGTAGCAAATTGGTCAATGGGTTCACGAAGATTGAATGGATCAACGTCAAGTGAAAATACGGGTCAGAACGTCGTGAAACTCGACAGCTTCGGATTCCGTGCCTAGGCGGGGCAAAGCATGCCTATCACTCGCGAGCGGGTAACACTATCGGTCCGATGGCAAGGTCTGCTTCGGGCCGAGGCCGGTCCTCAAATGCCGTGTGACGTTATTATTATTTGGCAGTTTTAAGTGCCAGACGACAAGCGTTCGCCTCCGGGCCGGAGCAACTGCGCCGCTAAGCGTTCGATTTGAAGCGGGAGGGGCGCGGCGATCCGCTCAGAGCGGCGCCTTCTGGATGGTCACCACCTTCGGCTCGATCTCGCTGCAATTCTTGTTCTTGCAGATGCCGTTGATCCAGACCTCCCCATTGCCGAACATCAGGCCCTGGTAGTTCACAAAGAGAGTATCGTAGCTCTGATCGGTATTGCCAAGTTGTTTGAGGCTGGGGGTTCGGGTATCGAGGTGCCATGAAATTGCCGAGTACTTTTCCCCGTTTGAAGGGGTTCCGTTTTCCGCGTGACATTGTCGCTTATGCGGTCTGGGCCTATCACCGGTTTGCCCTGAGCACGGCCGATGTGGAGGACCTGCTTGCCGAGCGTGGGGTTATCGTCAGCCGGGAAACCGTTCGCCTCTGGATCAACCGTTTTGGCCGCCATTTTGCTGGCTGTATTCGCAGAGACAGACCAAAGCCAAACGACAAGTGGCATATGGATGAGGCCGTCATCGCGATTGGCGGACAGAAATTCTGGCTCTGGCGGGCAATCGACGCCGATGGTGATGCTCTCGATATCCTGGTTCAGCCGCGCCGCAACACCAAGGCTGCCAGGCGTTTCTTCTCAAGGCTGGTCAAGCAATTTGGTGAGCCGCGCGTCGTCGTGACGGACAAGCTTGGCAGCTACATCAAGCCGATACAGAATCTGGCGCCAGATGCCGATCATCGGGCTCATAAGGGCCTGAACAACAGAATTGAGAACTCACACCGTCAGACCAGAAAGCGGGAGAAGATCATGGGGCGGTTCAAATCGCCCCGTCAAGCGCAACGCTTCCTGTCAGCCCATGAGCAAATCAATACGATCTTCCGTCCTCGCCGGTACAATCTCGCCGCTATCTCATACCGCCATGCAAGGGCTGACGCATTCTCCATGTGGGGCGACTATACCGCAGAAATGACGGCGTAAAATACGCGACTCGAGACAGCGCGCTACCAGCCTCAAACAACTTGGCAATGCCGTGAAGAGGTACGTCATCCACTTGCCGAGGACGACGACCAGAATGGTCATGATCGCCAGGATGATGACGAACTGAATGATATCTTGTGCCACGTCTGCGTCCTCAGATCTGTTCCAGGGCTACGAGGAACCCTGCGGTGATGACGAAGAAGACGAGCGTGACCGCGACGAATAAGAGGTCGCCCATGATTGCCCTCAAAAAATTGTTGTGGGGTGTTGATCCAGCCTCAAAAGCGTTCAGGCTTCACGAGCGCGTAGAAGAGATAGACGAGAAGGCCGATTGAGCAGACGCCCGTCAGGATGGTCATCAGAATGGAGGTCATGGCCTTGCCTCGCCGATGGGCTGCGTGACCGAAGAAGGCGGCGGGGCTGGTTGCCGAAGAGAGGGTGGATGTATGGTGTCCATGATTATCGACTCCTTGAGCCATCGAAGTTGCCGACAATCATCTATTGCGTCGCATGTAAGGTTGGTGCCGAGATTTTATACGTTCACATAAGAACGGTGTAAGGAACGACGGCCGCCTGGGACGGATTTACACGATCTTTATAGCACAGGCTGAAATACGACGTTATCCTGACGGACGAACTGATAAGGGCTTCACGATCGCCTTTCCGATAGGCGAAAGACAACAGGAGCTCAGCATGTTGACCGATACGCCTAAGATACTGATCGTCGAACCGGATACATCGCTGCGCGAGACCTTTATGGAATTCTTCAGGTCAGCGGGGCATCGATCTCTCACCGCAGCTTTCGATACTCAAACTTTGGATGCGGCGGTTGCGGACCCGGATCTCATAATTTTTCATTGCGCGGATGTCGGTATTGGCCGTCATTCGATCCGCGAACTTCGTCGTCGGTTCCCGCAGTCTGAAGTAATCGCAATGTCCTACCAGGCAGACACCGACACCAAAGTCAGAGCTCTCGATGATGGTGCGGACGATTTTTTGACAAAACCGATTGATCTTGAGGAACTGGGCGCGCGGGCCCGCGCTCGACTGCGACGGAAGGTGAAATCCGGCCGAAGAGATCCGCGTATGCAGATGGGGGCGTTCGAGTTTGACACTGCTAGTCAGTCGGTGACCATCGACGGGCTCAGCATTGTTCTCTCCCGGAAGGAGTTCGAACTGTTTCAGGTGTTCGCGCAGAATCCGGAGGTGGTGCTGTCACATCGTTTTTTGATGTCACAGATATGGAGCGAACAGGTCGATACGCAATGTATTCGTGTCTATGTCTCCCAGCTTCGCAGCAAGATCGAGCCAGATCCGGGCAAGCCCAGTTACATCATTACTCAGCCCGGCCAAGGGTACCTGTTCCGCGCCGATAGGCCTGAACGAGATGAGGCAGTTACTGGTGGCGGGCAAGACGCACTCGCCGTCTAGGTGGCCGGGCTAAAGTCAGCAAGATTTTTAAATCGCCAAAAAGCAAGCCACACGTCGCGACGATACATTCACTCATCTTGAGGCTGATAACCCTACCGCCGCAATTACGGTTGATGAACGGATTGTGACTGCGGCCCGCCGACTCCAGGATTTTCCGGAGAGTGGTCGTCCCGGCCGGATTGTGGGGACACGCGAACTGGTCGTTTCCGGTAAGCCGTATGTCGCCGCCTATGCCGTGATGGAGACGACAGTGCGAGTACTGCGTGTCCTCCACGGGGCGGCTAAATGCACCTCCCGAAGATTGACGCCTCCGGGTCGGCAAGGAGAGATGCAAGAATGTTTGTTTGTCAATGGGATAGATAATCAGGCGAACTGTCGATGGTTCGATTCTCGTCAGGAGCAGCGATGTACGGCAGTTTCAAGATTGCTCGGCGAGTATTTTAATTCTGGCATTTCAGCGGCGCTCTTGTGCACGGATCCCTGCTCGGAATCGCCTCGAACGCTGATCTCCTTCCAGACCTTGCAGTCATCCTGCTTATTTCGGCCTACAAGGTTTGGCAGCACAAGTGTGAGACCTGTTATTGCCTGGTGCGAGCGGGTTCGGATGGAACGAATGTGCGCATCAGCTACATAATGCCGAGGAAGGCTGCTACGGCGACCATCCCAAGCGGTGCAGCGACAGAAAGCGACCACGATACCCCGATTTTCCGCATCATCAAGGCCAGAAGAAATGGCGCGGTGGAGGAGCTCACCGGCCGGATGGCCAGCACTTGCCCTTGCCGTTGCCCGCAGCCTTCGCTGCAGACCAGTTCAGGCGGCAAGGTGCCCTCCACAATGCTGCTAAGGCCGGAACTAAGGCCGAAGACGACCGCGAAGATCAGTGCGCCTCGCACGGACGGCACAGTGGCGATCAGGATAACGAGCGCTCCCGGCAACAAGACGGCGGAGATAATCTGACATGTCGCGCGTCAGCATGATGAACTTCACAAGTTGCTCGCAGACGTCGACAACGCGATCGTGATACGAGGATGGCTTTATACGCCCGTCGGCGTCGAATCCCTGACAGGCCTTGGCGACCGGCGACTGGTCGGGAATGGTGATGATGCACATCATTGGCCGTCTCCCACTGCAGCCTCTCAAGGTGTGGCTGGCCATCTTCGCGGGTAGGGCGGTTTCCTCGCCATTCGCTTCGCCGCCGACCTCGAGACGCAAATGTCGAGCATTGAAAAAAATTTATCCGGACCGGGATCCTTCAGGTCTTTCGATTGTCATCCGAGCTCTGGTGCGGAGCGGCGCACGATATCGATAAAGAGCCTGAGCGCGCCTCCCGAGGGCTCGTCCCTGTGGGCAAGATGAAGGGGTGCCACAAGCTGTGTCTTTCGATCGAGAGGCAGATAGGCGATGCCGTTGGTCTCAAGCCGCGTCATCGAATTCGGAATGATCGAAATGCCGAGGCCTGCTGCCACGAGGCTGAGGGTCGACATGAGGCGCGGTGCTTCATGCTTGACCCGCGGACTGAACCCCGCGCGGCCACAGGCTGCTATGATCGCATCATAAAACCCAGGACCGGATGGACGCCGGTACAGGATGAAGGACTCGTCTGCCAGTTCGGACAGCTGGATAGGCGACGCCCGCCTCGCTCTCTTGGCGACAAGTCGATGACTGTCGGGCAATGCGACGAACATCTCCTCGTCGAGGATCCTAGATACGGTCAATCCTTTCGACAGCTCGACTGGCGAGCGGACGAATGCAACGTCGATCAGCTGTGCCCGCAGCGCGTCGATGAGATCACTGGTGCTGGATTCCTCGAGCTTGATCCGCACGCCCGGGGAGATCTCGCCAAGCGAACGCACCGCCGTCGTCACCAGCGGATGGAAGGCGGCGGAGCTGGTGAAGCCAATGGCCAGGCTGCCTTCCTCGCCGCGGGCGTTGCGGCGTGTTGCCTCCACCGCAAGGTCGACATCCTTCAGAATGATCCGGGCTTTGTCGACGAATGTTCGTCCCGCTTCGGTCAATGTGACGCCGCGCGGCAAGCGTTGGAAGAGCGTCGCCCCGACCAGATCCTCCAGATTTCGGATTTGCTGGCTGAGCGGCGGCTGTTGGATGCCGAGCCTCTCGGCGGCACGCGTGATATGACCCTCATCCGCGACGGTCACGGCGTAACGAAGATGCCGAAGCTCAATCATGCCATATCCTAAAAGTATGCAATTACCATTATCCATATATTAGACATGCAAGCGAGAGAAGTTTAAATTCTCCGTACCGCAGTGACCTAAAGACAGGCCGATCCATGGATACTCTTTCTCTCCCGCGCCAAAGCCCGCGTTTGTCTCCCACCGTGACGGATCTGTTTTGGGGATTTTTTACTCTCGGCCTCACGGGTTTCGGCGGCGTCCTGCCACTCGCTCGAAGAATGGTTGTCGAGAAACGCCAGTGGCTTTCAGCTGAGGAATTCTCCGAACTGCTCGGGCTCTGTCAGTTCCTGCCCGGCGGTAACATCATCAATATGTCGGTTGCCATCGGCCTGCGGTTTCAAGGCGTTGCCGGTGCTCTGGCTGCTCTATTCGGTCTCATCGCGGCGCCGACGGCGGTCGTCATCGCCATGGGTATCTTTTACGATCAGTTTCACGACAATCCCTATGTCACACACATGTTTGCAGGTCTGGCCGCGGCAGCGGCGGGGCTTCTGATTTCCATGGCCATCAAGATTGTCATGCCGCTTCGCAAGCGGCCCGTCGCGATTGCCGTTGCCGTGTTGTGTTTCATCGCGATCGCCATCCTCAAGCTTCCTCTGCTGCCGACCATGCTGGTGCTGTCTCCCGTCAGCATCCTGGCCACCTGGAGGTTGGAAGCATGACATCCAACCTGATTGATCTGGCGACTATTTTCACCCAACTCTCGCTCCTCGCCTTCGGCGGCGGTAATTCCATTCTTCCAGAAATGCATCGCGAGGTCGTCGACATCCATCACTGGATGACAGCCGAGGAGTTCAGCGCTCTCTTCGCTCTGGCTCAGGCGGCTCCCGGCCCGAACTTGATGGTGGTTCCGCTGGTCGGCTGGCACGTCGCCGGATGGGCTGGCGTGTTCGTGAGCTCTGCGGCGAAGTTCGGGCCCTCGTCGCTCGTTACCGGCATCGCGCTGCACGTCTGGACCCGTTTTAAGGATCGGCCATGGCGCAGGATCGTCCAATCCGGGCTGGTGCCGATGACCGCGGGCCTCGTGACGGCGAGCGCCGCCGTCATCACTGAAGCCTCGGCGCCCAGTCTGGTTCTGGCGGCGGTCGCGGGAGCATGTGCCGTCGTCCTAACGAAGACTAGCGTGCATCCCCTCTTCGTTCTGGGTGCCGGAGCGCTGATCGGGCTAAGCGGTCTCGGACAGATGTGAGCGTCGTCCGATCGCAGGCGCCCTGGAAGATAGCCGGCTCTCACCCCCTGCGTTGCCCAGTTGCGTCGTGGCGTCAGCCCACTTTCCTCCGGGCGGTGCCGTTCATCCCTGATCTTTCTCAGGGACGCTCGAGTTTGCCGCTCGTCCGCGAGTGGTTACGACCTGTATCCACATTCTCGCGGCATGGATCGATTGATGGTCAAACAAACGCTTCCAGCTCTCGTCGACGTGAACCTCCTTTCGCCAAGTATTACCGAAATCACTCTTCCCTTGATCGTGATCGTCCATTCAACGGCCATCGTTGCCTCTTCGTCGAGGCAACCGAGATGACCCAGCCGACACTAGCAGTTCGTGCGCACCCCAGAAATATTGGTGATCTCGCGTGGTGGCGACGGCATTGGCGCCGATATTGTTTGCCGCATTGCGTTGAGTTGCTGTCTGCTGGCAAGCTTTCCTCAACTCTTGCATGCTAGCAAGTCCTTTTGGAGGGTTGAAATGTGCGTGGCCATGGCAGCGCTGAAACGTATTACCTGAGGCGCTGATGGTTAAAATCGCAGCGCTAGGGTCGTACCTATACCAATCAGCTCTCGCCTTCTGTCTCCTCATCGCAGTCTCCCACCTGCTCGCGGCGCCGACCTACGTCGCCTATTCGCTGTTCATCTCGATCGCCCAGTTCGCCGACATCGCCTGCTTTCAGTGGCTCCGCTCCGCCTGCAGCCGTTTTTATCCCGGCCCTGACGAAGAAAGTGAACTGGCTCAGCGTGGCGTCATCATCGCCGAGTTCATCGCAAGCGCGGCCCTCTGCCTTCTCGGAGCGCTAGTCGCGCAGCTATTCGACGTTCCGCTCTGGCTAGGGTTAGCCGGCGCCACCGCAGCGATCCTGCAGGGCGGCGGCGAATTGCATCTGACCATGCTGCGCTTTCGGCAGGAGTTCAGGCTGTTCTCTTGCCTCCAAGGCGCGCGCGCGACAATCCAAGCTGCGACGACGCTAGCCGGCGCCGCGCTGGGCGGCGATCTTAAGCATGTGGTGGCTGGCATCCTGGTCGGAAACCTCGTCTACTGCATTTTAGCCTGCGTCCTGTCGCGCCACATCCTGCCCTGGTCGCGCGCCAGCGACGGCAAGCTCGTCAAGCGTCACCTGGTCTATGGCGGTGTGTCGGCCGGCGCCTCAATCGTCGGGGTGATGGCGCCGCTCGGGCTCAAGACGATCTTCTTGAGCGGGCTAGGACCGGCGGCAGCGGCCGGCCCGTTGCTGGCGCTAGATCTGCTGCAGCGGCCATTCGGCATGATCATCACCTCGCTTCAGGCCGTGCGTTACCCTGAGCTGGTGACGCGCTTCGATACCGAGGGCAGCTCTGAAGACGTCCAGGTCGAGCTCGGCCGCTACTATGCCCTGCTGACAGGCTCCGCCCTGCTCGGCGCCGCCGGTCTAATCGCCCTACTTGGGGCCGCGACAGCGACTGTCGTTCCGCTTGCCATGCAGGCTTCCTTCGCGCAAACGGCGCCGCTCATCATGCTGGTGGCGTTGCTTCGATCCCTCACTCAAACTTTACTGTCGACGCCCGCGCATCTGCAGCGCCGCTTGCCGGCCATCGTCGGATTGGCCGCGCTCGACTGCATCTTGACTTGCGCTGGAGCCTTCGTGGCCGCGGCGCTCTATCCCGGCGCCGGTGCCGCCATTGCCGCCGGGACCGCCGGCGGAGCGGCAGCGGCAGCGATCTTCGGCGTATTCATGCTGCGCCGGCAACCTTTCGTTCTGCCCTGGTGGCCTGTGCTTGCGTCTGCCGCGGCCTTGATCGTTGCCTGGCTGAGCGCAGGTTTGTTTGCCGGCGACCTCCTGCTGGCAACTGGCGTCGCCCTTGCCGTCGCGCTCGTCTTCGGCGCGGCGCCTTCTTTCGTTTTCCTCCGCTGGATCGCACGTTGAGGCATCATGACTGACACGATACCAACCCGACCGACCACTATCATCGTTGGCTTCGCCACCTCCGGCCGCCGCGAGGTTTTACGAGACACACTTATCCAGCTCGATCGGCAGGAACTGCGCCCGCAGCGCATCCTGATCTGCCCGTCCTCCAGCGATGACGTCGATTGGGATCATGCGGCAAGCCTGACAATCCCCGCAGAGCGCATCGATGGCTCTCGGGGGCTAACCGCTCAGCGCAACGCCATCCTTGATGCGGCCGGCGATGTGGATCTGCTCGTGTTCCTCGATGACGATTACCTGCCGACGGATCGCTTCCTTGCCGAGACCGAGCTGATATTCCGGCAAAATCCGGATGTCGTTGCGGCGACCGGTCATGTCCTTGCCGACAGCGTTCATGGGCCTGGAATCGGATTGCAAGAGGCGCTGGCGATTTTGGCCGGCGACCGGCCGCCGGAAAATGGCGATATTCGTCCGGTGGAGAACACCTATGGCTGCAACATGGCATTTCGGATGGCAGCGATCCGGCGCACAGGCGCGCGCTTCGACGAGAATTTGCCGCTCTACGGCTGGCAAGAGGACGTTGACTTCTGCAGCCAGCTCGCAGGCGAGGGGCGGATTGTGCACGCTACGACGTTGCGTGGCGTCCATCGGGCCGTCAAGCTTGGCCGCACCTCGGGATTGCGGTTCGGCTACTCACAAATCGCGAACACGGTGTATCTGGCGCGCAAGGGCACGATGCGCCGCGCTCGTGCCTTGCGCCTGTCCTCCGCGCCGCTAATAGCCAACATCGTTGGTAGCCTGCTGCCCCAGGGCCGAATTGATCGACGCGGCCGGCTTAGGGGAAATCTGCTGGCACTGCGGGATCTATTGCGAGGTCGCCTCGACCCGCGACGCATTCTGTCGCTCGATTAAGAGCTCGGCCCGGCTGTCCTCCGATCGCGTCTCCTGCGCTACGGTGTTTGTCGGAGCGGGGCTTTGGAGGTGGGCGTAGAAATCGAGGTGAGCGAGGGCAGCGTTGTCCCAGAGCCTGGCGAGGTCGACGCCGATCGCCTTTGCCTTGCCGGCCTGGGCGACGAGCACGGCCTCGGCGAAGCGGTCGGGGGTGGCGTCGACTGGGCATAGGACGGTCGACGGGTTGTCAATCTTCGCCTTCAGTGCCGGGGCGAGCGCGAATTCGTCCGGCCTCTCGGCTTCAGTCGAAACCAGCGGGATCGCGAGTTGGCTGACCGCCAGGAAGCTGCCACGCCGCGTACTGATCCCGTCGGTGAACGGTAGCAGGAAGACGTCCGCGGCGGAAAGCGTCGCCATTAGCGCGCCCTCGTCGTCGATGCGGCCACGGAAATCGAGCCAGTCGGCGACGCCGAGGTCGTGTGCCAGCGCCAGGAAAGCCTCACGATCCTTGGGCTTGTCCCAGAGGAAATCGCCGCAAATCAGCAGGCGCGCCTTAACGCCTCGTTTGTGCAGCGCTTGCGTCGTGCGCAGCAGGACGTCGGGTCGCTTGCTGGCATAGAGCACGCCGAAAAAACCGATGACGATGTCGGCCTCGCCGGCGCCGGTGCCACGGAGCTTGGCCCGCTCCGCGGCGACTCGCTTCGGATCAATCCGCGCCGGCATTATGTTGGGACCGATCGGGATGACCGGGGCTGCCTGCTTCTTCGCCTTACCGACCAATAGAGTCGTTTGGAAGCTCTCGCGCTGCTGCGGCGAGACGAAGATGAAGCCGTCGCAGGCTAAGATGTCCGGCACCATCGAGAGATGGCGCAGGCGGTTGAGCGAGGTCCATTCGTGCAAGGTGATGGCAATCCGTCCCTTGCGTGTCATCAACCGCGCCGCCATCAGTGCCGAGCCGGGCAGGATTTTGTTGCCCCAGCCCTCGATCGGCAGCTGCAGATGCACAATTCGGTCCCGACGCAACTCCTCGGCAATGGCGGCAATGAAGGCAAACGGCTGTTCCGGCTCGATTGTTCGGACCGCGACGAAACCCGGGCGCAGTGCATTGATGGCGTCGGCGAGGCGATAGGCATAGTCCATCACCGCGCAGGTGACGGGCCGTGCGGAGCCGAAAATGACGACGGATGGGGCGGGAGATGAGGAGCGCATACGCCTTTGACCATACCGATGGTGGAGTACTCGCTATCGCACAACTTTCCTAACATTGGGTTCATCCCGCGAAGGTACCAAATATGACGCTGGGGTTTAGTCGTGTGCTAACGCTCGTTGAAGGGTGCAGCGGCAATTTGACGATCAGGGAACAGCCCTGCAGAAATGGCTGTGATGGGGTTGTCTTATGACTTTCTCGCCTGCTTTGGCATCATGAGATGCTTGATCCTGGGTGCCCACCCGGGATCAGGCCGAGAGGGATGGATCGAAGTTGTCTCGGTTGTGGAGGATCGTCGATGGGTGCGATCAGCCCCTTTCTGTCCAACAGGCCTGGACGGAACCAGGACTTCGAGTCCGGATGGCAAGAAGAAGCAACCGGCGCTTACCACCACCAGTTCGAGCAAGCATTGGCGGATCCGCTACGCGTCAAACTCAACCCAGCCCAGGCGCTGCGGTTTGTGTAAGCAGCGGGTCCCTCTTGCCAAAACGGATAGGATCGACGCCCTGTGGGCCGCAGTCGGCGCTTTGATACCCCCTTCACTCCCGCAGGATGCGCGAACCAGTTCAGGGCTCCCGGGGGATGGCCCGGATTGAGCGGGATCTGCTCCAGGTGGCGATGCCATTCTGAGGCCCCGCATCTTCCATTTGGCAATGCCGCCCCTGCGGCCATGAGACCATCTGTCGATTGTGGTCGGCGGGCAGGCTCAGCAGCCAGAGTTAAGTCAGCGAGTGAAACGCGCTAATGCGCTTTGTTCATTCCAACCGTAAGGGCTCCGACAGCGATTTGAGTTGCATTCCCGTAGTCGGCATTTGCAGCGCGGCGGGCCGCGTCGCGGATAAAATCGGTTCCGTTCAATGATACCGAAACAATTGCTCCGGCATAGCTATAGGCTGGATCCAGTCAGTATTTCGATCCACATGTGGTCTCACCAAATTGTGATATTAGTTTCAGTAGGCTATCGAGTTTTGGCATTTAGCTTGCGGCTAACACGCATTGCCGGTTCGAGCTTGGTTCAAGAGCTAAGGGAAACCCTCTCGGTATCCGCCTTTAAGATGCATCGGACACAGAGTTTCTTGCCTTTCTCGCTGACCATCGGTCAGCGAGAAAGGCAATTGTCTGAACCACCGTAACGGACCTGATCGTAAACGTAAGGACCAGCATGGAATTTGCCTCGGCACTTGCGGTCGCAGAGTGCCGAAGCCGAGCCGGCCAATGCTTACGCGGCCCTGGCTCGCGCCGGTAGTGCAAGGGCTGCAAGCAGGCTGACGAGAATGCCGGCGGCCGCCAGCCAGAAGGCGAGTTGCGTGCCCTCGGCGACGGCGGCGCGCAGAGCGTCACCCTCCAGGCCGCCGACATGGCGATTGGCAAGAGCAATGAGGACCGCGAGACCAATGGAATTGCCGACGCTGAGAGTGGTGGACGCCATGCCGGACGCAATTCCTTGTTCGTCGTGATGCACACCTGTCGCGGCAGCAATCCACATAGCTGTCCAAACGATGCCTTGACCGATACCAGATACGATCAAACCCGGAACGATGGTCAGGTAGCTGCCTCCGACCTGTGTGCCAGGCACAAGCAGCGCTGTGCCGCCAGCACCAACCACCATGCCTATAACCAGCGTGGTGCGCATGGAAAGCGTTCTTACTAGGCGCTCGCCGAGTTGTGTGCCAATCGCGATAGCGACGGAAGGAACGAGGAAGGCGAAGCCCGTTTCCAGTGCCGTCAGTCCCTTCACATTCTGGAACAGCACGGTCAGAAAATAGGGCAACGCTCCGAATGTGCCCATGAAGAGGAAGGTGATCAGCATGCTTGCGACAAGATTGCGGTTGGCGAACAGTCGCAGAGGCATCAACGGGTCGGTACTGCGCGCCTCGATGACCGCAAATGCGATGAAGAAGATGGCCGAGACGGCAAGAGCACCGGCTACGCTTGAAGCGTGCCATCCGATCTCGGGCCCTTCCACCAGCGCGAAGACCAGCGAGGTTGCGCCGACAGTCACGCTCAGGGCACCCGGCAGGTCGAAGCTGCGGCGCTCCTGGCGCTTGATGTCGCGCGGGATCAGGAGGAAGGCGGCGATAATTGCGATGCCGGCAAGGACCACATTGACGTAGAAGACGGCGGGCCAGCCCCATGTGGCGGTCAAAAAACCACCAGCCAATGCACCGATGCTCAGGCCGCTTGCGCCAGCGCCGCCCCAGACGGCCAGTGCCCGGTTGCGTTCCCGCCCTTCCGCAAACAGGCGATTGATGAGCGAAAGCGTCGCCGGGAACAGGAAGGCCGCACCGATACCTTGGACGGCGCGCGCGGCGACGATCACCTGCGGCGACCAGGCAAGCCCCCCGGCGAGCGAAGACAGGGCGTAAAGCCAGAGCGCGAGGATGAACATGCGCCGTTGACCGATCAGGTCTGCCGCGCGCCCGCCGAACAGCAGGAAGCCCCCACACAAGACCATGTAGGCGCTGACCACCCATTGCAAGGTCTGGCCGGAGAAACCCAAACTCGCGCCGATCTTCGGCAGGGCGACGAAGACGATGTTGATGTCGAGGGCATAGATGAGCTGGGCGAAGGCTAGCAGCGCCAGCGCCCCTGTCCTTCGCGCGCCGATATTTGACGCCGGTGTTGTGCCGGCCTGTTCCAAAGCGGTCATGTCAAACTCCATTGAGTAATCTTTGTCGATCAACAAAGAATGCAGGCTTGCATCGCGGCGTCAAGCGAATTATTTGTTAATCGATCAAAAATGGAGAGAAGCTATGGCTGGGCGTCCACGCGAGTTCGATCGAAATGTAGCCTTGGCAAAGGCGCGCGACGCCTTCTGGGCGCGCGGCTACGAGGGCGTATCCATGGCTGATCTGGTCGAGGCGCTCGGAATTGCATCGGCACGTATCTACGCTGCGTTCGGGTCGAAGGAGGCGCTTTTTCGGGAAGCCGTGGCGCTATACGCGGGCGAGGAAGGTGGCTTTGCCGAGCGCGCCGTGGCAGAGGAACCGACGGCCGTGCGTGCCATTGAACGTAGCTTGCGTGAAGCGGTTGAAAATTGTACGCGAAAAGGCCGCCCGCAAGGCTGCATGATGGTTCTGGCGGCGACCAATTGTGCCGCTGAGAATGACGGCGTGCGGCTGTTGCTCAGCGAATATCGCCAACGCCGCACGACCATGTTGTTGGAGCGCCTGAAGCGCGCCGTCGCCGAAGGCGAGTTGCGCGCACAGACCGACGCCGAGGCGCTTGCCGACCACTATTCGACCATCCTGCTCGGCATCGCCGTGCAGGCGCGCGATGGCGTGTCACGCAAGCGCCTGCTGGCGACGGTTCCGACAGCCATGCTGGCGCTTCGTGCTGAGCTCGCGTGATCCGGATTCTAGCCCCTAGTTTGGTTCCACGCGCTTCACGGATGAGAGGGAGGTGATTATTGAAATAGCGTTCCCCGCACGACCTTGCATTGCATCAGCCGATGCGCCCGTGCAATCGAGCCCCAATAGGTAGGAAAGATTTGATGACAGGGTTGGCGGTTCGTGTCTTGTCGGAGCATAGCATTCATGCCCCGTTCAGCCGTCCGGTTTCAGGGTGACGACCATGATGGAGGTTCGCTATGAAAATTTTTAAAAGCCTGCTTGCGTCGCTTCTTGGTATCGGCTTGCTGATCGGTGCGGGCGCAGCATCCGCAGCGCCGATCGCAAACATGACGAAGCCGGAGATCCAGTCATCTGTTCAACCGGTCCGGTATCATCACCGTCGTCATTGGCGCGGCCATCGGCATCACCGGCCTCACCACTGGCGATCGCATCGCAGCTACCGGAGCCACTACTGGCGTGGTCATCATCGTGGCTGGTACAAAAATCGCCACCACGGTCATCACCGTTACTATCGCTACTGACGGGCGCCTGCGGGAAGCCGTGTTTCAGATCACCGGCGGCATGATTTGACGTGCACAATCACGGCGAATGCCACACGACCCCGTGCAACACAACAGGCCTTGCAGTTAAGACGGCGAGCATCGCCGTCTTAAAGACTAAAAGTGGCTGGCGGAGCGATGGTGGGCATCATTGACCTAGCAGCGCTTTCAATCCGGCCGCCCCAACCCATCGCAACGCTATTGGGTGACGGAGTGCTGTGCTCCTGCAATCAGCTTCAACTTCTATCGATTGACCGGATCGGGGGCGATGCTGAAGCCATGCGAAACGTCCGCTGCCAAGGTGATCGTAATCATTCTCGGCCTCGAGCCCGGCACTTAAAAAGCTGCGACGACCATTATGGCCGAAAATGAGCAAGGGTCTCATATTGCATGGCAGCAAATGCACGGCTGCCGGAAAGCAACACGATGGGTCCTGCGGAAGCCGGTGAGGGGTAGAGCCCTCACAGAGGGAACCGGCGGCAGCGCACCGTCGCTTGCGAGTGAAAAAGGAACAAACGAATAACCCGTCGTGCGGATGCACTAACGATTGAAATAGAGGTACGGCTGGGCCGGTTGGAGCCCATGGGATCTTCCAATTTGCCATCAATTTCAGATGATTGTCATCAAACTCGGCAAGGACTACGTTCTGTACCGGTTTACAACGAGGCGCCTGATGGAAAACGAACCAACCGAAGCATATGAGCACGCCGAACATGCCGAGCACGCTGCACACAGCGGCAATGCGTTCCTGTCTCGTGTTGCGGTCAGCATCGCCGTTCTGGCGGTACTAGCAGCAGGCGTTGGCAGTTTGGAAACAATCGAGAGCGGCGCCTCGACGGCAGCAAAAGCCGAGGCTGTTCTCTTTCAAAACAAGGCGACCGACAATTGGAACTTCTTTCAGGCCAAAAGCCTGAAGAAGAACATGTACGATATCGCCGCGGCCCAGGGCGGAGCGGGAGCTGATGAGTTTCGATCTGAGGCCCGGCGCAATGAGGCCGAGAGCCAAGACATCCAACAGGTCGCAAAGGACTTCGAGGCGAAATCGGAAGAGGCCCTTCAGGCAGCAGGTCTGCATGAGACGCGGCACCATCGCCTGACGATCGCCGCGACATTTCTCCATATTGCCATCGCCATTGCAACGATCGCAATCATTACCGGTGGTCGGCGCTGGCCCTGGTATACGTCGCTTGCGCTGGGCGTCATCGGAACGATCGTCGCCGGAGCCGCCTATCTGGTATAGCGGCGCCGCCCACCACCCAGATGAGGGTGCGACTGTCGATCACCGCGAGAGCCTGCCCCAGTTTTTCATTTCGGGGTGGCCCAGTCAGACCTTTAAATGGTATTTGCCGACGATTTGATAGCCCGATTTTGCGGATCGACGAAAAGTGAAAAACTGGGATAAATCATGCCGCAATTCAACGGGCTAAGCTTGGAATAGAAGCCGGCCTATGATGAAAGTCGCTCGGCAACAAGCGCCGGAATCTCCTTCAGCGCGAAAGCGCGGAAGGCGGTAGCGATGGGTGAGGGAGGCACATCACGCCTCTCGATCAGGCCCACTCGCCGGCTTGCCGCGGGATCGGCGAGGTCAAGCACTGCCACGCCCTCATGCGCGCCGAGCATGGTCAGTGACGGCAAGACAGTAAAGCCGAGGCCTGCCTTTACCATTGCCATCAGCGAGGTGACGTTGTAGACCGTGATGAGCGACTGCGTCGAAAGCTGTTTATACTCCTCGGCCTCTATCCGGTCGGATGCGCCGTTGCGGATCAGCGTCGCCGCATCGAGATCGCTCCATTCCACTGGTCTTTCCAGTCGGCAGAGAGCGTGATCGTCCTTGCAGAGTAACTTGAACCGGTCCGAGAAAAGCGGCGTGAATTCCACGCCGCCGCCGGCGCGGCTTTCGCCGGCTATACCGATGTCGGCAACGCCGCTTTCGACCATGCGCCGCACTTGGACGCTGTCGATATCGAACAGTTCCATCTGCACCTGCGGCCGAGCTTCAAGAAAGCGCTGCAAAATCGCAGGCAGTATGTTCACCGCAACCGATGGCACTGATGCAACGGACAGGCTGCCGATGCGGCTATGCGCAAAGGCACGCATGATACTCACGGACTTGTCAAAGCTGCGGATCTGCTCGCGGCCGAGATCGAGCATCAGATTGCCAAGGGACGTCAAACTGTTCTTGCGGTCTGTCTGGAATAGCGGTCCGCCGATTTCGTCTTCCAGCTGCTTCAGCGTCATGGAGACGGCCGAAGCCGTGCGCCCGACCGCATCGGCTGCATCCTTGATATTGCCGCTCTCCGCGACCGTGACGAAGACCCGCAGTGCTTCCAGCTTGATCATGGCTCTCACTTCAATTCTTCTGAAATTGATAACAGAAATATCTGCTTGATTGAAGCGGGTTGTTAACGGATTTTGCCTTCGAACAGAACGGAGTTTGAGATGGCAGAACGCTACGCCAACCTGATCGGCGGCCAATGGAGGCAAAGCCAACGCGTCCACGAAAACCGCAATCCATCGGATGTGACCGACCTGATCGGCCTCTATGCGCAGGCTGATGCCGCCGATGTCGAAGAGGCGGTCTCTGCCGGCCGCGTCGCGATGAGAGCGTGGCGCGCCACCGGGCTGGAGCACAGACAAGCAATCCTCAACCGGATCGGCGCCGAGCTCATGGAGCGCTCGACCGAGCTTGGTGAACTGCTGTCGCGCGAAGAGGGCAAGCCGGTCGCGGAAGGCCGAGGCGAGGTCTTTCGCGCCGGGCAATTCTTTACGTATTACGCCGCCGAAACGCTGCGCCAGCTTGGGGAAAACGCGGACTCGGTGCGTCCCGGCGTCGAGATTGACATGCGGCGCGAGCCCATGGGACTTGTCGCCGTCATCTCGCCCTGGAATTTCCCAACGGCAACGGCCAGTTGGAAGATTGCTCCGGCGCTTGCCTATGGAAATGCCGTTATCTGGAAGCCGGCTAACGAAACGCCGGCTTCCGCCTGGGCCTTGGCCGATATCATCCATCGCGCCGGCCTGCCGGACGGAACGTTCCAGCTGCTGATGGGGCCGGGTTCGGTTGTCGGCAACGGCCTTGCCAGTCATCGTGGAGTCGATGCAGTCACCTTCACGGGGTCCTACGACATAGGTTGTCAGGTGGCGGTGGCCGCCGCGGCGAACCTTACGAAGTTCCAGCTGGAGCTCGGCTCCAAGAATGCATTGCTCGTCATGGACGACGCAAATCTCGATCTCGCGGTGGCGGCGGCGATCGGTGGCGGGTACTCCGGCACGGGCCAGAAATGCACCGCCTCATCCCGCCTCGTCGTCCATGATAGGGTCCACGATATCTTTACTGAAAAGCTTGCCGCGGCCGTTGCGGCGCTGAAGGTCGGCCATGCGCTTGCGGACGGCACGCAGGTCGGTCCGGTCGTCAGCGAACGCCAGCTTGCCGCGAATTTGGCCTGGATGGACCGCATCCGCGCGTCCGGGGCAGAGATTGCGACAGGCGGTGAACGCCTGCGCCTTGCGCATGACGGCTTTTACATGTCGCCGGCGCTTGTCACGGGCACCTCCAATTCGATGGAATTCAACCGTGAGGAGATGTTCGCGCCGGTCGCCGCGGTACAAAGGATCGGCTCCTATGAAGAGGGGCTTTCGGTCGTGAATGATACGCGCTTTGGTCTTGTCGCCGGCATTTTTACCGATTCACTCGCCCGCGCCACCCACTTTCGTCGCCATGTCGAGACCGGCTGTGTCACCGTCAACCTGCCGACGGCGGGGACCGATTACCACGTCCCCTTCGGCGGCCGGAAAGACTCGAGTTTCGGCTCGCGCGAACAGGGCCGCTCGGCAGCTGAATTCTACACCCAGGTCAAGACCGCCTATATTCGGGCGGGAGAGCCGGAGTAAGACCATGGACGCGAATATTGCCAGCCCTCTCATTGACTGTCTGCAATACGCCAATTGGAGCCCGCGTGTCTTTGCCGAGATGCGGGCCGGCGGCGTTCACGCCGTTCACGCCACCATCGCCTATCATGAGAATTTCCGCGAAACGGTGGCCAATATCATTGCCTGGAATCGGCATTTCGAGCGCCATTCGGATCTCATTTTTCCGGGCCGCTCCGGCGACGACATTGAGAGAGCCATGCGAGAGCGCCGGACGGCCATCTTCTTCGGCTTGCAAAACCCGTCGCCGATCGAGGACGATATCGGACTGATCGAGATCTGCCACACGCTCGGCGTCCGCTTCATGCAGCTCAGCTACAACAACCAGTCATTGCTTGCCACCGGCTGCTACGAGGAAGAGGATCCAGGTATCACCCGCTTTGGCCGCCAGGCCATCGCGGAGATGAACCGGGTTGGCATGGTTATCGATATGAGCCATTCCGCTGAACGTTCCACCCTGGAGGTGATAGAGATTTCCAGGCGTCCGATCGCCATCACCCATGCAAACCCCTACTGGTGGCATCCGGCGCTGCGCAACAAGTCGGATGCGGTCCTGAAGGCGCTGACGGCATCGGGGGGCATGCTTGGCTTGTCGCTCTATCCGCATCACCTCAAGGACGGGTCAAATTGCAGCTTGGATGGATTTTGTGCGATGGTGGCCGAGACGGCATCGCGTTACGGCGTGAAGCACGTCGGAATCGGCAGCGACCTGTGCCAGGATCAGCCGGATTCGGTGGTGACATGGATGCGCAATGGCCGCTGGTCGAAGGTGATGGATTTCGGCGAGGGGTCGGCGGCCGCAGCAGGCTTTCCGCGACAACCGACCTGGTTCGGCAGCAACGCCGATCTTGGCAATCTGCGCGATGGCTTGCGACACGTCGGCTTCAGTGAGGGCGAGGTGGGCGATATCATGGGCGGAAACTGGCTGCGGTTTTACCACGCATCCTTCGGGCCGCTGCCATGAGGTCCGGCGCCCCTGACCTCACCACGGGGCCGGCGCTGGTCATGCGTTCCCCTGATGCCGTCATGCGTCTTGAGCGGATGGGTGCCTCCTTCCCGACGCGGCTCAGTTTCCTGCGCAGCCTGATCCGTCGCCTTGCGGCCAGCAAGGTTATGGTCAGGCGTCTTGTCTGGGACATGAATGACGCGGGCTTCGGTGATGCGGTCTATACACTGACGCTTGGCTCGCATGATTACAGCCTTGTTGCCTTTTCCTGCCCCCTGTCCGACGACCTGCGCTCCGACCGGGTGATCGCCGAGGCTTGGGATACAAGCTTTGTGCTCTTTGACGGCATTCCCGATGCCGCCGAGATCGATCGGCTCCGGCGGAATGCGCCACGGCAGGAGGCGGGGCGGTTCGGCCCTCGTGACCTCGTGCTGAGCCGGGCCAACAAATCAGTACGCTTCTTTGAACATGTGGCCGACGCATTGGCGCATGGTCGCCAGCCCGAACGGGCGCGTCTTTGTGACGTCGGCTACCTGCTGCGAACCACAGCCGTCTACGGCAACGGAAAATTCGGCATTGCCGATCGTGCCGTGCTGGCTGCGCGCGATGGGCTGGATGGACCCTTCCAGGCGGAAATGCTGACGGTCTGGCTAATCCGCGACTTCTCTCACGATCTGGTCGAACATGTCGCGCGCTGCAGGGCGCCAAACACCTTCGTTCCGCTTGCACCTAAGCTGCGGCGCCATATCGGAGTGGGCAATTCAACCGGCCTCGGCATGGCGCCTTTCCTCGCAAACCATCCGGTGCTTTTGAACAATTGGGTTCTCGCCCGGGAAACCGCCTTGGCCCGCGTGCGGGCAAAGGACAAGCTCGACGCAGAGATGATGAGCCGCTTGGCGTGCCTCTGGCGACAGGCGGCCGACCATATCGCGCAGTGGTCGGTCGAAGACCGCGCACTGATGGCACGCATTCTGCGTTTACGTGAAGAGTGGGCTGAAGCCGAAGCCTGGATCAATCCTGCAAGGCTCCAGGCTCGATTGTACCCGATTGCGGCGTTGCTTGATCGCTCCCAATCCTTGTCCGTGGATTTTCAGGAGTTGCTGGCGGCACTTTTGATCGAAATGGCAGGTGCGGACAGTGACGATCTTGCGAGAGGCATGGCTGCCGCGCGGGAGACCGCATTTCAACCGGGAATGAGCGTCGCATCGCTTCGCGGTCTGTTGCGCGAGCACTATGCCTGGGCGATGAGTATCTCTTTTGATGCGCCGGCGGAAATCGCTCAGTTCTGGTATGTATCCGAGGAAAAGCTGGAGCCGCGTCTTGGAAGGCGTGCCGCCGAACCCGGCGAGGAACTGGAGCTTCCGCTCGACATCGCCCGGCAGGTGCAGCAACTTTCGGCAGACCTTTCGGGCGCGCCGGATATGCAGACAGTTGCGTCGTTCCTTGCCCGCTTTCCGCAGCATCGCCATACGGTTCGCCGTGTCCAAACGACGGCTTCAGCGCCCTATGCGGAAATCCGCGACAATCTGCTTTCGGATCGCTGCTTGCCGATCGACATGCTGCGCTGCAAGCTCGCCTTCTTTGGCGCTTCGAAATTCGATCCCCGATCAGATCGCTGGACACGGATCACCCTCTTCCAGGGTGCGCCGACCGCAGGCGAGATTGCAGCCGGTGAAACAGACAATTGCTGGCTTCCGGTGCTGTCATGAAGACCATCCTTCTTTCCTATAACGAAGTGCAGTCGAGCGCGCGCAAGGCGGCGCGCGGGGCAGGGTTCCCTCACGGCGCTGCGGATGACATCGGCCAGGCCGCGGTGTGGTTGTCAGCACGCGGTGTCGACGCCATCAGCGTCGTCGTCGGGACATTGGCCGTACAGGGTGTCTCTGTCGTTCTCGACGGCTTTGCGGCGATCGACGCGCTGTGCTGCGGCGAGAGGGACGACGTCCCGCTGCGTGGCGGTGCTGAGAGCCTGCTATTGTTGGGCTTTGCCGGAGCGGCAGCACGGGAGACGGGACTGCGCCTTTCGTTGGATTTCGGCGGCGGCGATAGCCTTTCGCTGACGCGCCTGCGAGATGCCGCCCAGCTGGCGCCGGCAACCCTGCGTCTGATGCCGGGTTGTGAGGACTTGGACAGGGATGTGGCGCGACGACCGGCTGCAATCGATGCAGAAGCCTACGCGGCAGCGCTGCAGCTTGCGGCGAAAACCTATGTGCCTGCCTCAGATCTCTCGCGCGCCCGCGGTGCGGGTGCCGGCACGACCGACAACGATTAGGGATAATGTCATGACGGAGCAGATGATGACGCTCGCTGCGGTCGAGCGCTTGTGCCTCGATGCGCTGACGATGGTGGGAGCGAGCCACGACAATGCTGCTGCGGTTGCTCGCTCGACGATGCTGGCCGAGCGTGATGGCATTCGCAGCCACGGTCTGCTCTATGTGCCGATCTATGCCGAGCATGTGCGCTGCGGCAAGGTTGATGGCATGGCGCGTCCCGTGGTGTCGCAACCGCGCTCCGGCGCGGTGGTGGTCGATGCCGCAACTGGCTTCGCCCACCCGGCCATCGATGCCGGTTGGGATCGCTTCATCGTCTCCGCTCGACAAAACGGCGTCGCCGTGATGACGGTGTTCAACTCCTACAATTGCGGTGTGCTTGGGCATCACGCCGAACGTATTGCCGAAGCTGGTCTGCTTGGCCTCTGCACCACGCACGCACCGGCTTCAATCGCGCCGCCGGGCGGACGCGTGCCCCTTATCGGTACAAATCCTTTCGCACTTGGGGTTCCTGGTGGGCAAGTTGGGGCGGCAGCGGCCCTCGTGCTCGACCAGTCGGCAAGTGTCGTTGCGAAGTCGGAAATCCTTCTGCGCGCGCGCGAGGAAAGACTGATCGAGCCGGGCTGGGCGCTGGATGCCGACGGCACGGAGACGCTTGATCCTGCAGAGGCCCTCAGGGGCTCGATGGTGCCGGCCGGCGGACACAAGGGCTTTGGTGCGGGCCTCCTTGTGGAAATTCTTGCGTCCTGCCTGTCAGGAGCGGTCCTCAGCAAGGATGCAAGTCCGTTTTCCGGCACGGCAGGTGGTCCGCCGAGGACGGGTCAATGCTTCATAGCCTTCGACCCATCGGCCTTCTCGGCGGGTTTCTCGCAGCAGGTCACAAATCTGGTTGCGGCGATCACTGCGCAGCATGGCGCCCGCCTTCCCGGTGGCCGCAGGCAGGCTGCGCGCGAACGCACCGGGCGCGACGGCGTCCTGGTTGACGCATCGTTGATCGAACGCATCGAGGCGTTCATTCGCTAAAGTTTTTCTGAAATTCAGATCAGTTATTTCGGTTTGATAAAAGTCCGTGGTTTCGACATCGTAATCTTCAAGACCACCACAAACAATAAGGGGAACGGATATGAAGATCATGGCATCGATTCTTGCGGGAGCTTTTCTCTCCTGCATGGCGCTCGGCGGCAGCGCTGCCCGGGCTGCCGAGTGCGGTACGACCGACAAGATCACAATCGCGGAAATGACCTGGCTTTCTGCGGGTACGCTCGCCTATGTGACCAAGACCATCCTCAACAAGGGTTACGGCTGTGATGCCGAGATTGTGCCGGGTGACACCGTGCCGACGGCGTCCTCCATGCTTGCGAAAGGCCAGCCGGATATTGCGCCCGAACTCTGGGTCTCGACCGTCAAAGCGACTTGGGACCAGATGTTGGCAAAAGGCACCGTTTACAAGGCAGGTGACATTTTTGCGAGCGGCGGCCAGGAAGGTTGGTGGATACCGGACTATGTCGCCGCCGCGCACCCGGAAATCCGCTCGGTCGACGACCTGAAGAGCAATTGGAAGGTGTTCGAGGACGAAACCGCGCCTGGCAAGGGCCGCTTCTATGCCTGCCCTCCCGGCTGGGGCTGCGAGATCATCACCAACAACCTTATCAAGGCGCTTCACCTCGACGAGAACTACGAGATTTATCCAACCGGTTCCGGCGCCAACCTCAAGGCGACCATTGCGAGGCAGGTGTCGCGCAAAAAGCCCTTCATCGGCTGGTACTGGGGCCCGACCGAGGTCATTGGCAAGTACAAGCTCAAGAGACTGGAAATGCCGGCCTATGACGCTGCCAAATTCACCTGCCTCACCGACGTCAAATGTGAGAAGCCTGAGGTGACCGGCTGGGCCGTCGGTGAAGTGGCCGTTGCCGCAACGACAAGCTTGAAGAAGAAGGCGCCTGCCGTGGCAGACTTTCTGTCGAAGATGCAGGTGCCGAATGCCGAGATCAGCGATGTGCTCGCCTGGGGTGACGACAACAAGGCTTCGCCCGAAGAGGTCGCCACTTACTTCTTCAAGAACTACGAGAGCATCTGGACCAAATGGGTTCCGGCCGATGTCGCGGCGAAGGTGAAGGCCTCGCTCTAAGGGCCTTCCCGGCAGACGGCGCAATCAAGCAATTGTGCCGTCTGCCGGGACATTGAGAGGCAGCTCATCTCTGAAAGGCTTGCATCGTGGCAGACAATTTTCCCGATCTCATCGACACTCACGGCCTTCGCTCCGCCATCGACGATGGCTTCAGCTGGGTCGTGACGAATTACGGCGACACATTCGAGCGGCTGTTGATGCCGTTGCTCAAACTGCTGAGCGCCATGGAGGCTTTCCTGCAATGGCTGCCCTGGTATGTCACGATTGTTACGGTTGCCGTGTTGACCTACTCGGCGGCACGAAGCCTGAGGGCGACCGGTGCTGCGGTCGTTATGCTTGTCCTTATCGGCGTATTAGGTCTGTGGGACGACGCCATGGCGACCATTGCACTCATGCTTGCCGCGACCGTGGTCGCCGTGGCACTTGGTATTCCGCTCGGCATTGCGATGGCGCGCTCGGACTGGCTGCGTTCGCTGACGCTCCCGCTTCTCGACATCATGCAGACGCTGCCGATTTTCGTCTATCTCATTCCCTTCGTCATGCTGTTCGGACCTGGAAAGATCCCGGCCATTCTCGCCACCGTGTTCTTCGCCATTCCGCCAGTAATCCGTCTGACTGATCTCGGCATCCGCCAGGTCGATGACGAGGTGGTGGAGGCGATTGTCGCCTTCGGCGCGACGCCACGGCAAAAACTCTTCAAGGTTCAGATCCCGCTTGCCTTGCCGACCATCATGGCAGGCATCAATCAGACGACGATGATGGCGCTCTCCATGGTGGTCATCGCTTCGATGATCGGTGCGGGTGGGCTCGGCTATCAGGTATTGCAGGGTATTCAGCGCCTGGAAGTGAGCCGTGGCCTCATTGCCGGAATCGCCATCGTTTTTCTCGCAGTCATTTTTGACCGCATCGCACAGTCCTATGGACGACGTGCCCAGAAACATCGTGCAGGCGGAGAGTGAGGCCGTGATCATGTCCGACGTCAAAATCCAGGTCGACAAAGTCTACAAGATCTTCGGAAACCGCCCTGCCGATGCACTGGCCGAACTCAAGGCCGGCGCGCGAAAGGCCGAGGTGCTGCAAAAGACCGGCTGCATCGTCGGGCTCAGGGATATCGATTTCTCGATCCGCCGCGGCGAGACCTTTGTCATCATGGGGCTGTCCGGCTCCGGGAAATCGACCCTCATTCGCCACTTTAACCGGCTGATCGAGCCCACGGCCGGCCGAATTCTCGTCGACGGCCGCAACATCATGGACATGAACGCCAAAGAGCTTCTGGCGCTTCGTCGCCACGGCATCTCCATGGTGTTTCAGCGATTCGGCCTCCTGCCGCACCAGACGGTGCTCGAAAACACGATCTGCGGGCCGATCCTGCAGGGCGTCAGTCGGCGTGACGCAGTGGCGCTTGGCATGGAGCAGTTGGAACTCGTTGGTTTGAAAGGGTTTGAGAACCGCTTTCCAAGCCAATTGTCGGGCGGCATGCAGCAGCGTGTCGGCCTTGCAAGGGCATTGGCGACGCAGGCTGAGGTGCTTTTGATGGATGAGGCATTCAGCGCGCTCGATCCGCTGATCAAGAGCGACATGCAGGATCAGTTGAAAGACATCCAGGCACGGCTGAAGAAGACGATCATCTTCATCACCCATGATCTCGACGAGGCCCTTCATCTCGGCGATCGCATCGCCATCCTCAAGGATGGCGAGCTGCGGCAGGTGGGCACGGGCGAGGAAATTCTATTCCGGCCGGCCGACGACTATGTCGAGCGGTTCGTGCGGAAGGTGGACCTGTCGCGCGCCATGTACGCCTATGAAGCCTTTGAGAAGGTGCCGGTGTTGACGGAGGCGGAAGCAACGGTTGAGCGATCTGCCGCGTTGCTGTGTCAGCATCAGGGTGTGATTGTCTCCAATGGCGTTGCGCCGCGCCTCCTCTCGCGAGGTGTCTCCGCTGAGGCTCTTCCGGCAGCGTCCGTGGAGGCCGGGGTAGCGATCGGCCAATGTTTTCCGCTACTCGCTGCGGCGGATGCCATCCTCGTCACCGAGTCCGGCAAGCCAACCGGTATCCTTACGCGCGAAATGGCGTTCAAGGCTTTGGCTCGCTCGGCTCGTGCAGATCGAATGAGCTAAAGGCTGGTTTCAAGAGAAGATATCCGATGACTTCCCATGTCCTCACCGTATCCTGCAAATCGACGCGCGGCATTGTCGCGGCGATCACCGGCTATCTTGCCGAGCAGGGTTGCAACATCGTCGATTCCAGCCAGTTCGACGATCTCGA
>NZ_JBIVSO010000022.1:0-81734 GCF_044756305.1 Rhizobium sp. NPDC092011 | reverse complement strand
CACCGTGCAAGCTCACCGATAATGGCCTCACAAATGCACGATGATTGCAGCGGCAACGAGACAATCAGGACACTTCTTGGAAATGCATTCTAACCGCTCATCCTTGACGACGGCAGTCCCGTCGGCATCATCACCGGATACTGAGCAGGTTTTCCTACTCTCCGTATGGCACCAAAGAAAAGCCGTACCCGGCTCGATGCCGGGTACGGCTTTGATATTTCGGTCAGAGGAGAGGGCTCCGCCGGTGGCGGAGCCTCGTGATGCCGATCAGTCCCGGTTCGGCCGGGACCAGATGAGCTGGAGGCCATCCTCGCCTTCGACCTCGGCGAGTGTCGCGTAGATTGGAGCCGGGAAGCTCGGATCGTCGAGCTTGACCGAGAGGTAGTCGCGGCCTTGCTCGGAGGTCTTCTGCCAGGCGGCGCCCAGTTCTACGCTGCCGGCGTAGACGCGGAACTGCGGGCCCTTGTCGGAGGGGTTCTCGACCCGGGCGATGCGGGCCTTGACGTTGAGGGCGAGGGTACGGATGGAGCCGGTGAAGCCGTTTTCGGTGGAGGTGAAGGTGCCGATGGTTGCCATTGTCGTATTCCTTTTCTCGTGTTCGGGCCGCGCCCATCGCGGCCTCGATGGCTGTCGCAAAGACCGGTGACGATCGGACCGCACCTGATAAGGCCGGAACACAGTGGAGGGCGGCAACTGCCACTTTTGTTAGTTGGAGAGGAATGGCGGCGCAGCCGGCAGGGGTAAGAAAAGTGGTTGTGGCCGTTGTGGTAAGACGATCGAGGCGCAGCCGGTCTCCGGTCAGACATGCCTCATCGAGCCCGCAGATGGGTTGCCGGAAACTCTGACGGAAGGGAGATCGCAATGGCGTTCGCTGCATTCGCCATGTGTACGAACGGCATCCCGCGCCACGCACGCCGGGACCGCTCTCATCGTCTGCTTCATCAGGGGACAAGCGTTCCAGCTAACATTGGCCCGCTTGCTGACTGCGCCCGGTGCGATATCGTTGGCCTCGCGAATCTTAGCCTGGAGGATCAATGCGTCAGCAGACCAAGCCGTTCATAGTCGAACGCAAACCGTCCCGCAAACCCAAGCCCGACGCTGCAAAACCGTCGATCTGGGGCAGGCTGGATGCTGACATTGCGCAAGGTCTTAGCGATCACCGTGATATAGACCACGCGGCCGCCACCGGTGGTGACGACCGCGCTTGAACCTCAGGCCGCAACCTTCATATCCGTTTCCGGCTGCAGCGAATGCAGGAAGCTCACGGCCCGTTGCGCATGGGCCGCTGCTTGGAATATCGCCCGCTTGTCGTTGGCCAGCACCGATAGCCACGACTGAAGATAAGAAGCGTGATCTGGCCGCGGTTCGAGCTCCGGCGCGATGCCAAGATCGGCGCAAAGGAAGCAACTGCCAAGTTCGGCAATAAGCTCTTCCCGGGCCAGCTCAGTCCTGTCCTTGGCGTAGCGCGACAGGTCACGTCCCACGCGATGCTCCGCCGCAGTCCAGTGAGTTGCCTCATGGCTGAGGACGGCCGTATATCCGGCAGCATCGCGAAACGCCTCGAAGGGCGGCATCTGGATATAGTCCATGACCGGGGAGTAGTAGGCCTGATTGCCGCCGTGACGGATGACTGCACCCGTATTGCGGAAGAAGCGATCGGCGCTCTCGAGGCGCTCGATCGGCTCAACAACCTTTGCCGGCGGCGCGTAATAGCCGTCGGGCAGGCCGTCGATCTGCTCGACGTTAAACACCGAATAGGCCTTGAGGAAGGGGATCTCCCGATCGACCTCGTTACCGTTTCCGTCCGGTTCCGACTTGGTGAAGCGGCTGGCGAAGACGACGGTTGAGCCAGTCTCGCCCTTGCGCACAGCCCCGCCCAGTTCGAGGGACTGCTTGAACGTCATCCACATTGAGGAGGCGAAGCCATGCGATATCTGCTCTGACCATAGGAGCAGAACGTTCATGCCCGAGTATGGCTGGCCATTGTGGCGCACGGGTCGACTGATACGGCCACCGGTGTTGGCGGCGTTCCACGGTTTCATCCAGGGACGGACACCCTTTTCAAGATCCTCGACGATCCGATCGGTGATCCGCGTGTAGATGTCCGCACGGTCCAATTCTGATTTCTTTGCCATGACTTCTCTCTCCTTTTTAGGGACCGCGCCGATCGCGGTCCGTTACGGAGGTCCGAAGTCAGGGGCCAATGGCGTGACCAGGCACCGAAGGCCGCAACAGCGTGGAGGACGGCGAAGCCGTTGCAGGGGCACCCGGCTCCTGCAGGACCGCCGCGCGGGACGGGCCGCGATCGGGCGTCGCCAGTTTTCCTCTTCGCCATAAGAAAAGCCGGCGCTGCAGGCGCCGGCCCTCGGTCAGAAAGAGAAGGCGGGGTGCAACCCCGCCGAATGTGTCATCCGAAAGCAGCCATCTGAACTTCGGCCGCCTTGCGGTCGAGCGATGCGCCCGGGTTTTCGACCGGCCGGTCGAAGGGTTTCCAGGTCTCCCCGACGACCTGTTCGTAGGCTGCCACCGCGCCCTCGGCTGCCATCCGCAGCGCGTGGGACTGGATACCCATGTCGGCCGCGAATTCGCGCTTGCGCTGGGCGGCGCTGTCGTAGCCGACCGGACCATCGAGATCTGCATCTCGGGCATCGTTCGATGCCTTGGCTGTCGCGTCGCGTGCTTCGGTGACAGCGCGGGAGTAGAACTGCCCGGCGCCGTGCGCCGATCCGACGAAGGCCCCGACGATACGCTGCAGGTGGATCTGCATGGCCTTTTCGCCGAGACCTTCGGAGAGGCTGTCGGCGGTCTCGACGATCAGCCGCTCGTGCAGACTGCGGATGCCATCGCTGTCGACGGCTGCCGTGCCGAAGCTCTCGGCGATCTTGAGGGCATGGGCGGCATCAGGGCACGAGAGGCGGACCATTTCCAGGGTTGCTCCGCGGCGAGCTTGCGATATCCGTGCGTTGGAGCGGTGGGGAGTTGCAGGCTTGGCCATATCAGTTCCTTCCTTGGCTGCCGAAGCGGTTCCGGCCCGTGCCGGTCTGCCCTTCGATGCGGACGAACAGGAACCGGCAAAGGACGGGCGGCTTCACAGGTCCGATCCGGCTGAACAAGCAGGGCAGGTTCGCGGGCCAGCAGGTTTCGACCTGCTTAGGACCGCGAGCCTGCTCTCGCGCAGTGAGGCTGGATCGGCCGCCACGCGGCGCGACAGCGGCCTTGAAACGCCGGGCCGCCGGTTCAGACCGCAGCAACACGAAGGGCGGTCCGACACGGGTCCGATATCTCTCTCCAGCGGGAAGGAACTGATATGGCCAAGCCCTCCATGCCGCTGGCATCGAAGCCAGGAAAGTCCCGAACCCGCGGGTCCGTTTCGGGTCCGCCTATGCCGCCGGATAATGCACAGGCATATCGTCGCGATCTTGCAGTTCACCGATGACCTGCTCTTGCACCGCCAGCCCGCAGGCGATCATGTGGAGTTCGACCCAATGCTCGAAGGTAAGGCGGTCGGCGAGCTCCTGATAGTAAATTCGGAGGCCGGATCTTCGGCGATTCCGGCGCCGGGCATTCACCGTCGTCGCCTGTCTTCTGGCGCGCGACGCAATCTGCCGTGTCAGATATTCCAGATGCCGCTGGATCTCTCGCCGGGCTACGAATGCTTTTGCCAGCGATTTCGATGCGCGTATGTCGATCATGTCACAACCCCGGGCTTCGACAGCCGATAAAGGAGGACGGCCCGTCATTTTAAGCGTGTTGCGCGGGAGTGACGACGAAGCCGTCCGCGCTGGTGGCAAGCTCCACCCCCGAAAAATCGGGGGTGGGTGCTGCCATGTTCGACTGGAGGGCGGCGGTCATGCGGCTGCCCTCTGATCGAAATCCTGATCATCCTCCTCCTCGGAGCCGACATCGGTGTCCTTGGGACCGTCGTGATCCCCTTCTTCGCCGGCGTGACCTTCCTGCTCCTCACCGAGGTTTTCATCATGACCGTCGTCATCCTCGTGCCCACCCGAGCCGAGGATATCCGTGGCAGCACCTGCTCGGATCCATTCAAGCAACTCGTCGGCTGGCGGTGCGAAGAGCGCCGATGCATGCACGAAGTGCTCGTTTGCGAAATGCTCGACAAGCGCTGCGCGGGTCTCGCGGACCTTCGACCGTGGCTGCACGGATGCCTCGGCGCACGACGCTTCCAACGCCTGGCGCGACAGGCACAAGAGGAAATCTTCCGAACCCATGTTCGGCAGGTATTCGTCGGCGCCGATTGCCTCGCCTGCAATACGGGCCACCATGCCGCTATTCGACATGCCCCGGCGGCAGGACAGAACGTCGATCAGCACTGAGCGAACGGCGACCCGAAGCGTGTCCTGATCGAAGGCGAGCTTGCCATGCTCGTCGAACAGGGTAACGGCGTGGCGCGAGAAGCGCTTGCCGCCGTAGAAAGTCCCGTCTGCACCGGAATCGACACGGACGTTCTGCCCGGCGAAAGCCAGCACCATCAGCGCCATCAGCATGTCATCCTCGATCGGCGCGCGGCCGAGCGCATCATGCAGTGCGTCGGTTCGGAAATCGCCGATCATGTCGTGGCCCTTCTGGGTCACGTCGGGCCGAATTTTCGGAGGGGCCACCGCATCGCTATTGCTGCCCGCGGAGGATCCGTCGTCAGCAGCGCCCTTCGGCTTTGCCGCCTCGGGCATGCGATAATGCACGGTCTGCACCTTGCCATCGCGATCGAGGTAGAGCGCCGTGTGATCGGACTTCGACGGCTTGCCATAGACCTGGGAGGCCTTCTTCGGCAGTTCCGCCTGGCCCCAGCTATTGACCTCGACGATGGCCCCACGTTTCGGCAAGTTGCTCATCATCCATTCGTGCTGGGCGCCAAGGAAGCCCTCGACATTCGTCGTGTAGCGGCCATCCTGATCGGCCGGCGCGAAGAGGTCTTCAACCCACTCGATCCCGTAGGCCTGCGCCAGATCGTCACCGAAACTTGCGTCCCTTGCATACATGCGCTTCTTGGTGAGCGCGTTTGCGATCTGCCACCACGGAGCCGTGTCGCCCTTCTTCGGCTTATGCGCCTTCCAGACCTCCTTCTGGTCGACTTGGCCGGCGGCGGCGATGATCCGCAATTGCTGCTCTGACGGCATGTCGCCCAGCGCCATCTGTTCGAGCATCGCCGAGAGGACATTGGCGAGCAGGCGCAGTTTGCGGATCTGACGAACAGGTAGCGCAAGGGCTACAGCTATCGCTTCCTCGGTCCAGCCGAGAGCGACTAGCCGTTCGATGCCCCGCCATTGATCCACGGGGTTGAGCGCTTCGCGAACAGAGTTTTCGACCATGGAGCGCATGGCGCCGTTGTCGTTCGCCGCATCGACGACGAGGATTTCGATTTCTTCCAGTCCAGCGGCGATGGCCAATCGAACCCGGCGATGCCCGGCGTCGATGATGTAGCCGTTTCCGCCATCTGTTTCCGGTGCGACCACCGGCGGCTGGACGATGCCGACGGCCTTGATCGTCGCCAGCATCAATGCATCAGCCTGCGGCGACGACTTTGTCTGGCGCATCCTGTCGGGGTTTTCCTTGAGGGCGCGCGGGTCAACCTTCATGATCTGCATAGGATTTGTCCTTGTCTGGAGGGTTCCGGACCAGCACCTCGCCAGCCCTTCCTGTCTTCATTTTTTCGAAGACACCTCCCAGGCCGCGGAGCGGCCGGACTGCCGCAACTGCGGCCGAGCATCCCTGCTGCCTAGGGCGAGCGGGGCTAACAGCCCTGCGAAGGACAGGCGGCCGGGATGACGCAGGCGGCGGTTGAGCGATAGCGCCGGCAGGAGGACCGATCTGCGACCGGTTCTTGCTCCCTGCTTTTCTTTTCTCAACCCTTACTTCTCAATTCGAGCCGGCGCTCGAAGACGAGACTGCTAGCGGCAGCCATAACTTGAGGATGGGACTAGGTCCGGCGCCCCAGAAGGGCGAGACCATCGGCGAGCATACGCTTCAAGATCAGCTTCCTGCTTTCCGGTGCAACAGGACCGGCTTCGGCGGTAGCAACAGCAGCAGGCGGTGGATCGGCGGCCTCGGATGGCGAGACCGGCAGAGGCTGTTCGACCACTGCGGCGACAACGACGTGCGTGATTGTCGTCTCGTCCGATTTCACCGCGACGGTGACCTGTCCTCCGGAGCGGATGCGGTCGACGCCCTTTTGAGCAGCCTCCTGCTCGTCTTGCGCTTCGACCAGCGATGTCTGCGTCACGAGAAAAAATGGCATGTGTTCCCACAGAGTGTTTTAGTGCAGATCTCAGCCGCAAAGGTGGCACGGTCAAGGTGCAGGTACCGCATTGCGCTCGCATCGGACACAAAAAAGGCGCTCGACCCGTAAGGGGAGCGCCTTCTTCTGTATCCCGGGACAAGGTCAAACGCCGCGGCGATTGCAGCGAGCAGGGCATCGTCTCATCGGGAAGTGATGGTCAGATATTATCGGCGAAGAGCAATTTCAAGTCGAGATCAGGGATCGGGGCTGATGGATTGAGCCAGACGCGCGTTCAGCGTTCAAAAGCCGATCCGCAAAGTAACGCGATGGCGTGGTCCCAAGCGCCTTCCTGAACATGACGATGAAGGCTGTCGTGGATTCGTATCCCAAGTCACCTGCCACCTGCTGGACTGTGGCCCCGCCCGCCAGTTCCCGCAGCGCGATAACGAGATGAAGCTGGCGCCGCCAACGGCCGAAGCTCAATCCGGTCTCGTCGACCATAAGTCGTTTTAATGTTCGTTCACTGACGGCGACATGCTCAGCCCATTGGCCGAGGGTCCGCCGGTCGCTCGGATCTGCCAAGAGAGCCGCAGCAATCGACGCGATCTTTGGATGAGCGGACACAGGCAGCTCCAGCCTCTCACGCGGCATCAGCGCAAGTTCATCGAGCATGACCCGCACGAGGCGCTCGACATGAGCGTCGGGAGCATCACTGTGCGATAGGTCCGCCACCCGATGGATCATCTCCCGGAGCATTGGCGATACCGAAAGCGTGCAGCATTCAGTAGGTAGCTCAGCCGCGCCGGGCTCGACAAACAGGTATGTCAGACGGGCATTGGGCGTAACCTGATTGCTGTGAGGAACGCCGCCAGGGACCCAGAGCCCACAGTCGGGTGGGACGATCCAGACCCCGCTTTCCGCGGTGCATGTCACCGCACCATGGAGCGCCAGGATCAGCTGACCCTGCGGGTGCTGGTGCTGCACCCCCTCGGCTTCGTAATCGGCGAAGTCCACTCTGAACGCCATCGCCGGCCCATGCGAGAGTGTCAGATCTACAGCGGTGCTGCAGGTTGGCTTCATCAAAGGTTGGCCTGATTTCGAGATCATATGGTATTATCTCCACTTTCGCCCATCAAGCAATCCTTTAAGAATCGGCTCAGCAAACTGTAGGAGATGAGCCATGCGTATCGCCGTGGTTGGTGCGACCGGCAGGATCGGCGCCAGACTGACCGAGAACCTCTTGGCCAAAGGCCATTCCGTCATAGTTCTATCGCGAGGAGGGCCTGCTGGTTCGAGCGGCTGCATTCCTATGCGGCGGAACTGTTCGAGCTTGATGTGCCGGTCGCCCTTGTCGGCGATTTCAACGTCATGCCCACTGATCTCGATGTCTACAAGCCGGAGCGCTGGCGCGACGATGCCCTGTTTCGGCCTGAGGTGCGGGCCGCCTATGCCGAGCTCGTTGCCATGGGCTGGACGGACGCCGTCAGGCTGCTGCATCCGGAAGAGCGGATCTACACGTTCTGGAAGTATTTCCGCAACGCCTTCGCCCGAGACGCGGGCCTTCGCATCGACCATTTCCTGCTCAGTCCATCACTGCGGGACCGCCTGCAGATCTGCGGTGTCGACAAGTTCGCGCGCGCCTGGGACCACACCAGCGACCATGCCCCTGTTTGGATTGAGCTGGTTGATGATTGACTTACCTTAGATGAAGAGGGGTCAGTTGCCGGGCACCGCGTTCAGAGGTCGCTTGTCTGCCTTGATCGCGCCGAGGCAGGGGCAGACGCTCTTTGCAGGAGAACGGAAAAGGTGACGACGTCCAGACGATCGCTGCGGCGGTGTGCGGATCGCACCGAGCAAATCACGGCGACAGACATTCCTCGCAAATGCCATAACAGTCTTCCTCGGTCGATGCGGGCCCTCCGCAACAGGCGCATGGGGGAGCCGCCGGATCAACGGTGACGGTCTCCGGCAGCAGGATCTCAATGTCGGCGTCTGCAAAGAGGTCTACGGTGTCTTCTTCCATCTCGATGCTCCAAGTCGAGGGTTCCGACTCGAGATAGTCATGCGGGCGGCAACCTCAAGATGGGCGTGTTGATATGCTCTCCTTTGAAGTCCACCCGTCTTCGCTGCGAACTTGAAACGAACACAATCAGTGGCTATCTATTGCGCATCGGCTTCGCTGGTGAGTGTCCCAAGGGATATTCGCGATAGCCGAAGTCGCTTTCTGCTTTTGACCACGGATGTACTGGCACTGGTATGAGGAGCGACATGAGAAGGTCGGTGCGAATTCGCCCCGGCCTTTTTTTGTTGCGCCAGCATTCAACGCCTGTCGGAACGACCGCGTTCTCCTTGTTGATCCCGAGCAACGCCCAACCCATCTACCCAGGATGCCGAAACAGAAGATCATCATCGCTTCCGCGCTCGTGGAGACTTGGACACTGTCGCCTGCCGCCACTTTCGGCTCGTCGGTTCGCGCCAAAGGGATCCTTTTGGAAGTCCGGGCCCGTCTGCCCGTGGCCGTCAGGAAATCTCTCGACGTGAACGGCATGGCTCTCGTTTTGGGGATGGCGGAAGACAGCGAGCGAGAGTTCGCCTCGGCTTCAGCAGCCGTCACCCAGGCGCTCGAAGGGATCGAAAACCTGCCGGTCATTCCGCGCGAAATCCAGGACATCCTCGGTATCTCCGCGGGCGAACGGCATCGTTGGCTGAAGGATGGCCGTCTTCCGAGCGCCGGAACACGCACCGTGCGATTGAGCGGCCGCGCAAGGCAGATCACCTTCCACGTGTTCGATCCCCGCGTGGTGGAGGATCTGCTTGACCGGGCCGTCGTCGATGAATGGCGTGTAGAGGATGTCGCCGCGAGAGCGGAGAACAGAAGACAGGCCGTCTACAGGGCGAAACTTACCCGTTCGCTGAAGAAGGCGGCGAAGAAGCCAAAGGCAAGCGAGCGCGAGGTTGATGCCGCCGCCGCCAAGCTCCTTGGTTGGGACGAATTCGACGTCGATGGTCTGCTGCGATAGCGGTAGTCCGACATGCGCAGTGATAACAGGCCGCTGGGTATGATTGCCCGCATTTTGCAGCCACCATACGTACGCGCAAGCGACACGGCTACCGCTCACCGAGACGCGATAGGTCCGACCCGCCCGGCGCAAATAAGATCCCGTTATTGCGAACTTGACGGGTCCGTCATTTTGACCTATTTACAGAATTCTGTAATTTTAAAGTTTGGAATTCGATATGACACAGCTCGAATACGACAACATTTTCGACTCGATCACAGACGATCCGATTGAGGCTGCGGATTTGACGTTGCGATCCGACCTCGTCAACACGCTGGTTGCGATCTTCAAAGAACGAGGGTGGAAAAACGCCGACATCGGAGCGGCGCTTAATATCCCGCAGTCCCGGGTAAGTGAACTCGTCCGCGGCAAGATTGCGGTACTGTCAGTCCAAAAACTTTTTGGCTACCTCGCGACGCTTGGTTACCGCTTCAAGCCATCGCTGGATGGCAACCACCACGTGGTGTGCCGAGTTGAGGAAAAACAAAAAGAGGCCGCGTAAGCGGCCCCTCTTTGTTACGGCCTCCGGCCTGTCATTTCTTCTTCGGCTTGTCTTTCGCCGCCTTGGCTTCCGCTTGGGTCAGTTCCCGAACCTCCGCCATCATCTCTTTATAGCGCGCTAGAGCCGTGTCCATTTCCTTCTGATCAGCTTTCTCGCTGGTCTTGGTGAAGGCGTGGAGGATGTAGACTGTATCGAGGTGTTTAGCGCAGTAGATAGCCCTGTAGGCCGGCGAACCGTTTTCGCGCAGTTCGATGACGCCTTTCCATTCGCCTTTGAGAACTTTGAAATCGTCGAGTGGGTCTTCACCCTCTTGGACCCTTCGTATCTCCGCTGAAAAATTGATTCTAATATCCGTGGGCAAATCCATGAAAGCGCGTTTTGCGCCTTCGTTGACGTACTTAAATTTCTTGGACATTGAGTTTCGGATTCCTCATTGCTTACGTGACTCTCTTTCTCCCGCTCGGCGGGTCTGTTTCAGGCGCATGCACAACGCACAGCCCACAAGCGTTAACATACGTTATCGCCTGACAAGAGTCAACAGCTTATAAAGGGATTTCCTATTTTCGGACGATATAGACTTCGAAAAAAGGTGTCAAGCAGAATTTTTAAAATAATCAATTTGCTTATCGGCGGCGGGCGGCAACCAGTTGGGCTCACCGAAAATCCGCCTGAGTTTATTCTGCATTCACGGGGAGAGGGCTGATCGCCATCAGCGCGCCAATTGGAACCAGCAAAAGCCACCAATTGCTCTGGACTTGGCCGAACATATCAAATGTAACCGCGCGCGAGTAACCTACTCCTAGAGACGATGACCGGACGTTTTCTCCGCTTCCCACTCGGAAATGCCCCCCTTTCGAATCCTGCCCCGGCGATGTACGTATCGCTGCTGCGGGGGTTCCATGAGTCAACAAATTATCAATCAGTATCTTGCGGAGTTAGATCGTCTGAAGAAGTTTTCTGGATTGTCTAACGAGCAAATCATCCGGCCGGCTTTCCGACGTTTGCTTGATTCCTGGGCCACATCCGAGAAATTGGTGTTCTTGGAAGAGTTCCCCGTCCAGACAAGCTTCAAATCGACGGTCTATCCTGACGGCACGATTCTTCACGACATTCGTGTGCCACTAGGCTACTGGGAGGCAAAAGACACCAAAGATGACCTCGATGAGGAAATTCGTAAAAAACTTGCGAAAGGCTATCCTCAAGACAATATCATCTTTGAAAATTCTGAAACGGCGGTACTGATCCAGAACCGGCAGGAAGTAACGCGCGCGGCGATGACCGACACGGCCAGCCTGCTGCGGCTGGTGTCGCTGTTCTTCCGCTATGAGCGGCCGGAGATAGCTCAATTTCGAAATGCGGTCGCACGGTTCAAAGCCGATTTGCCAACCGTGCTTGAGGCTCTGCGCCACCGCATTGAGACCGCCTACCGCGACAGTTCTAGCTTTCGCAAAGAGGCGGCCCGTTTTCTTCAAACCTGCCAAGAGACGATCAACCCGACATTAGGCGACGCCGATGTGCGCGAGATGCTGATCCAGCATATTCTGACCGAGGAAATTTTCTCGCATGTATTCAATGATGGCGATTTCCACCATGAGAATAACATCGCCAAGGAACTCTACTTGCTTGAAGGCAAGTTTTTTACGGGCGCCGTGAAACGCGATACTCTGAAAGGGCTGGAACCGTACTATGCGGCCATACGTGCCAATGCGGCCCAGATTACAAGCCATCAAGAAAAGCAGACCTTTCTCAAACTGATCTACGAGAACTTCTACAAGGTTTACGACAGGAAGAAAGCCGATCGGCTGGGCGTCGTCTACACGCCAAACGAGATTGTCCGCTTTATGATCGAGGGCGCTGATTGGCTCTGCGAGAAGCACTTCCACAAGAACCTTGTAGACGAGCATGTAGAGATCCTCGACCCGGCGACTGGGACCGGCACCTTCATCTGTGAGCTTCTGGAATATTTCCGCGGAGACCAAAAGAAGCTTGCACACAAGTACAAGCATGAGCTGCATGCAAATGAGGTGGCGATCTTACCCTACTACGTCGCCAATCTTAACATTGAGGCGACTTATGCGGCAATCTCGGGCCAATTCGCAGAGTACCCGAACCTCTGCTTTGTCGATACCCTCGACAATGTGAACGCGCTAGGCATCAAAACCGGACAGCATGTAGGTGACCTTTTTGGCGCCCTCTCGGAGGAGAACGTCGCCCGCGTCAAGCGACAGAACGCCCGAAAAATCTCTGTTGTGATCGGCAACCCGCCATACAACGCCAACCAGCAAAACGAGAACGACAACAACAAGAACCGCGAATATCAGCGCGTCGACGAATTGATCAAGTCCAGCTATATTCGCCTGTCGACGGCTCAGAAGACTAAGGTCTACGACATGTATGCCCGTTTCTTCAGGTGGGCGTCCGATCGCATGCATGACGACGGCGTGCTGGCTTTCGTCACAAACCGCTCGTTTATCGAAAGCCGCACTTTTGACGGGTTCCGGAGGGCAGTGGCAGAGGATTTCAACGAGATTTACTTGATTGACCTCGGCGGCGACGTGCGTGCCAACCCAAAGCTGTCGGGCACGAAGCACAACGTCTTCGGCATCCAGACCGGCGTCGCGATATCGTTTATGGTCAAGCGACGCAAACAAAAGGGCTGCAAGATCTTCTACGCGAGGAGAGACGAATTCGACACAGCAGAGGACAAGCTAGCATTTCTTGCGTCTTCAAAACTTTCAGGCATCTCATTTCAGCGCGTTGAACCTGACAAAAAAGCAAATTGGATCAACTTGTCCGAAAACGAATGGGATGGTCTCATTCCAGTCGCAGAAAAGAAGACGAAAACGGCAAAAACAAACGGGCAAGAAAAGGCCATCTTCAGACTATTTTCCCTGGGGCTTGTTACGAACCGAGATGATTGGATGTACAGCCGGTCTCTTGCGGATTTGGACGCTAAGACTAAGTTTCTCGTAGATAGTTACGAGCAAGACCGATTGAGCCGCGAACGTATGGCGGACCGTTCGCTTACACCAGATTCTCTGAATACCGACATCAAGTGGACGCGATCGGTTATCAATTCACTAAAGCAGAACGTAGCAATGGATATCTCCGCTGCCCCGCACGTCAAGACTTTGTATCGACCATTCGACAAGCAATATTTGAAGTTCTATCCTCCATTCATTGAGATGTTATACCAAAATCGATCGCTCTTCGGGCATATGGCGGAACTGTCAAACAGCTCCATCGTCTTTACCGACCCGTCCTCGCAGAAACCTTTCATGGTGCTCGCAGCGGATACGCTCGTTGATCTGCATTTTGTGGGTGCGGCTGCCGGTGCGACACAACTCCCTCGCTTCCGATACACTGCTACGGGCGAGAAAGTGGACAACATCACGGATTGGGGTTTAAGGCAATTTCGGAGCAGGTACGGCAAAGTTGTGGAAATCACGAAGGATGATATTTTCCATTATGTTTACGGCGTATTGCACGATCCGATTTATCGCGAACGTTACGCCCTCAACCTAAAGAGGGAATACCCCCGTATCCCGTTCTACCCAGATTTTCGGCAATGGGCTGAGTGGGGTGAGCGGCTAATGAAGCTGCATACGGGGTATGAGACGGCCGAGCCGTGGCCATTACAACGAGAAAGCGTGACGGACGACAAGGCCAGGCTTTCCGGCATTACCCCGAAAGCGGTGCTTAAGGCGGATCCAAAAACTGGTTCCATACGTGTCGACGGCGAAACGGATCTTAATGGCTTTCCAGCCGAAGCTTGGTCCTATTGCCTCGGAAATCGTTCCGGACTGGAGTGGGTATTGGAACAGTTTAAGGAAAAAACGCCAAAAGATCCCACCATCCGTACAAGATTCAATACCTACCGGTTCGCTGACTATAAAGAGGATGTGATCAACACGCTCGCTCGCGTAGCGCGGGTCTCCGTTGAGACGGTCACTATCCTAGAAGCAATGAAGGCTGCCAAACGTACATTCGAGTAATGTCGCCTTTGCTCAGCGCGCAGAAGTTATAAAGGTGCCACCTCCACACCCAACTTTTTCTATACAACAAGGTTGCTTGGCATAAATCAAACATCAACCTAAGATGGAGCGTTCGAATCGAGCGGCTCGCGAGGTATAGCGATACGCACTATCGAACCAGTCTGCGTAACCTGGAGCAACTTGGTGATGAATTGGGACAGGGGCAACCGTTGAATGCTCGGAAGGTAAAACCATTAACGAAACGACGGTCTGATGGAGCACTCTATACGCGTCGCTCGGATATTGAGGAAGCGTTAGCGAAACTTGTTAAGCAATCGCGCGAGGAAATTATCGCTGCTTTGAAGATCCGCGACACGTCATCACCGCTTTACGTGAAGTCCGAGTGTATCGTCTATCTCATACGCGACACACGGTATGACAACGACGAGAGCTATTTCAACGACCTTTACCGCGAACTCATGCGCCGTCTCTCAGCTGCACTGCCACGCGTTGTCGACGAGCGCGCCGATATGCCCGAGAGCGTCCATGCCGCGGATGCTCGCGATCGGGTGAGGGATACCTTCGTCCGAAAGTTGATCGAAGATCGAGCCGAGCCAGGGTCTGCCCTCGACTATTTCGAGGTCATGTTTGCCGGTGCCATTGCAGCGCTGCGCACGACATCTATGCACAGGGCGAGGAGACAGGCGGGGCGCACCGAAGCCATTGAGGCTGACCAAGAGACAAACGAACCGTCGCTGGCGGTAGAGCGCGCGGTCGGGAGTTTAGATCTCAAAGAGGAATTGCTGTCCGACGATCCGATTTACCGGTCGCGCGTAGCCGACGCGATTAGGTCCCTACCAGACAAGTTACGCAGAGTCGTTGAGTTGATCATGAGGGACATGCCAATCGATTCGTCGGACGATAGCGTCATGACCATTCGAAAGGCGATCGGCGTCAAATCCGAAAAAACCGTTCGGAATAGACGCGACGAAGCATACCTATTGATACGCCAGGCTCTGTCGATTGGAGACGACCATGACTGACAGCCGTAACGACAGTGCAGAGGAGGTTCTTCTCGCATTCGCAGTCGAGCAGGAGCACGACAACGGAACTCTTGACCGCTACCTTCAGCTATACCCTCATCTGTCGCGCGAGTTGATCGACCTATCCCTTGATTTGAGACTGCAGCGCGCAACTGGAGAGACCACCACCCCTGCCGATGAGGCGTGGGTGGAAGCGTCCCTTGCGGCATTCCGAGCCACGTCGCCGGTTCAGGCATCCGCGGCGGTGGTCGACCCCTTCGCCAACGTTTCTTCCCAGGAACTGGTAAGTCTTCGGCGTGCCCTCGATGTGCCCAGCGGCGTGATCCAGGGATTTAGCTCCCGGCTCGTGGACATCGCCAGCGTGCCCGCGTGGTTCGTAGACGCTCTTGCGCGCGGCCTCCGATCCACCTCGGACGACCTGCTCCGCTTCATGGCAGCACCACCTCGACTTGCGCCTGGCGTCAGCTACAAGGCCGACGATGCTCCATCCGCCGAGCAGGAGAAAATCACGTTCGAGGACCTGCTCCAGCAATGCAAGGTGCCGGATGAGCGACGACAGCAGTTGCTGGCCTCACGGGAGTGACCCATGGACGCTGTCGAACTTGCGCGGCAGCGTGCCGCGGCGCTTCACGATGAGGTGGTCTCCAACGGGGCTGACCCGTGGGATCCTGAGGCTCTCGTTAAAGCCGCCGCAGCCAGTCTGGAATTGGACATCGAGCTCGTCGAGCTAGGCAGCGCGATCCTGGAGGGCGGTCGGGCACAGTTCGATCCCATAAATCGTGCCATCAGGCACGAGGACTCGGGAACAACCTTCTTTAAGGCCTTCCTGGTGGGCCACGAACTCGGTCACGCCACGCTCGGCGACGACCGGATCGAGCACGTCGCCCACGACGTCGATCCCACGCGGCCAGCGGAAGCTGCCCCCGTTGGCGAGGATCGGGTCGTCGACTACAGCCGGCGGCAGCGCCGCGAGATCCAGATGGACCTGTTCGGTCGCGAACTTCTGCTACCGCGCAACCGGGCTCGCTCACTCCACCTTGAGGGCATGACGGCGTCAGAGATTGCGACGAAGCTGGGGGCGCCCTTCGACGTCGTCGCGCTGCAGCTTCTCGACGCGTTGCTCCTTCCTGCGGTCGAGCCGGAACCCGAGCAGGCCGAGGCAAGACCTCCAAAGCCGCTCAACGACGAGCAGCGCGAGGCCGCGCGGCATCGTGGGGTCCCATATCTTCTGGAGGCCGGACCGGGAACGGGGAAGACGCAGACCCTCGTCGGGCGGGTCGCCGGCCTCGTCGATGAAGGAGTCGATCCCCGATCGATCCTTGTGCTGACCTTCTCCAACAAGGCTGCCGGAGAACTATCTGAGCGCATCGCTGGACTGCGGCCAGAGGCAGCGTCGGCGATGTGGATCGGGACATTCCACGCCTTCGGCCTCGATCTAGTGCGAAGATACCACAAGCAGCTGGGCTTCCCGAGAGAGCCCCGCATGATGGATCGCAGCGAGGCGATCGCGATCATGGAGCGCGAATATCTCGCCCTGGACCTCACCCATCATCGGGAGTTCATGAATCCCGATCGTCCCCTCAAGGACATGCTCACCGCGATATCCCGGGCGAAAGACGAGGTCGCGGACGCTGACCGCTACGCCGCGCTGGCGCGGGAGATGCTGGACAAGGCCACCGACACCGAAGCCCGCAATGCGGCTGAGCGGTGCGCCGAAGTCGCGCTTGTCTATAAGAAATACGAGGAGTTGAAGCTCGCGGCATGCGCGGTGGACTTCGGCGATCTCGTGTCTCTGCCCGTAAAGCTGCTCGAGTCCGATGCCGAGGCAGTCTCTATTCTGCGCGCCACATATAGCCATATCCTCGTCGACGAGTATCAAGACGTGAACCGCAGTAGCGTGAGGCTGCTCCAGCAACTGACGGATGTTGGTAAAAACCTTTGGGCCGTTGGTGATGCGCGTCAGGCGATCTACAGATTCCGCGGCGCATCCTCATTCAACATGTCGCGGTTCAAGGCCGAGGACTTTCCTGGTGGTACTGGTGATCGGCTGCGTCTCAACTACCGCTCGACGCCCGAGATCGTTGGTGCATTTTCGAATTTCGGCGGGGGCATGCAGGCTGGCACTGGCGATGCCTCCCTCAAAGCAGATCGACCGTCCAGCGGTGTCCCGCCAGAGCATGTGACCTTCGGTGACAACGACGACGAGGCGGACGCACTCGCCGACGAAATTCTGCGCCATTCTCAGGATGTCGCCTTCCGCGACCAGGCTGTGCTCTGCCCCGGCAACGACCGGCTCAACCGCATGGGTCGTGGACTGGAGCGACGCGGAATTCCGGTTCTCTACCTCGGCAATCTCTTCGAACGACCCGAGGTCAAGGATCTGCTGTCCGTTCTGTCGTTGGTCGTCGACAAGCGTGCCATGGGACTGGTGCGTAAGCCCTCCCTCCAGGGATTGTCGACCGGGCTAAGTCTGGCGGGTGCGGCAGAGGTGGTCGAGCACCTCCGGAAGGCGGAAGCTGGACCGCTCGCCTGGGCCGGTTCATCGCCCTCGCTACCAACCCTGGACGCTGCCGACACTGACGCCATGCGCCGGGTGGCCTGGATGCTGGACGGCTTTGGAACCGATGCGCTTCCCTGGTCCGTGCTGGCGCATGTCATGCTCGATCGGACACGAACAGCTGCGCTGATCGCTTCGACGGACGATATCTCGAGTCGCGCCATGGGCGTGGCGATCTGGCAGCTGATGGGCTTCCTGCGCGCTCAACGTGCAGGGCCGGGTTTGCCGATCCACCGCACGCTCGACGGGATCAGGCGACTTGTCCAGCTCGCCGATGAACGGGATCTTCGACAGATTCCGCTAGCCGCTCAGGGCATCAACGCGGTCCGGCTGATGACCATCCATGGTAGCAAGGGTCTCGAGTTCCCCGTGGTGCATGTCATGGGTCTGAATAAGGGGAGCATGCCCAGCACTGCGCGTAAGCCGGCCTGTCCGGTTCCAGATGGCATGATCGCTGGCGGAGAAGGCGGAACCGTTGCTCTGGCCGCTACGGATCACGGGCTTGAGCAGGAATGCCTTTTATATGTCGCCGCCTCTCGAGCGCGGGACCGCCTCCTCCTTTACTCAGCGACCCGAATGGCGAACGGCAATCGGCGCAATCCCTCGGATTTCATTGCACGGTTAGGCGTAACGACAACCCGCGCGGCAATACCGCATGCGGACCGGAAACCGGACCCCGAGGATGAACCGCTCCCGATCGTATTGGGGCCTGGAATCAAGGTCACTACAGCGCAACTGGATCTGTATGATCGGTGCCCACGGCGCTTTTTGTACACCCATGTGCTTGGCGTCGGCGGTCGACGCACGCCAACAACCATGACGACAATGCACGATCTGGTCCGCGCCATCGTGACGGAAATCGCCGCCACTGATCCCTCCGTCGTGTCGCTTGGTGACATGGAGAGACTGCTGGAGCAGAGATGGTCTGAAGGGCCACTGGCTGGGGACGAGTATCGGCTGCACCGTGAAGTTGCGACCCTGCTTGTCCAGCGGTTCGTGGCGATGCGCGCGGGTACAACCCGCTCGATACCGCCTTCTCTCCAAACAGGGTTCGGAACGACTACCGTCTCGGCAAATGCAGACGATGTCGTGATGACCCCTAATGGACGGCATATCGTGCGAATGGTTCGGACCGGCCACCGATCCTCCAAAACCGGACAGGGCCTCGCCGACGCCGCCTTCCAGATGGCGGCCGCCAACTCACTTCCCGGCTGCACGGTCGAGATCGTCCACCTCGCCGACGACGATCACACCACAAGGGTCGAGTTCGACCATAAGGCGCTCGGCAAGAGAACAGAAAAGCTTGCCGAAGTCTTCGCAGCGATCGAGGGCGGAAACTTCACGCCTGAGCGATCCGACCGCACATGCCCCTTCTGTCCCGCCTTCTTTACCTGCGGTCCAGTGGCCGACGGGAGGCTGCAAAAAAATCTCTCACCCAAATTACCGGTCGGCTGATGCTGGCGAGATTAATCCTGTGAGACCGACGCAATCAGGCCGAGGTCCACAGGAAAACAAAATATGTCTCTTATCGAAAACCCCGACATCGACGATGTCGCACTCGCCGTGCAGGAAGATCGCCCCCTGCGCCCCGGTCGCTACCGGGTCTCGCTCGCTGTCGATAGCGTAGATTTCCACCCGCTTATCCTCGACGATCCGGTTCCGCTCGGCCGCCAGATCCTGAAGAAGGCCGGTATTAACGACATCGACGGTCACTCACTGTTCGTGATCACGTCCGAAGGCGACTTCGAAGATGTCCGGGCGGATGAGGAGGTCGATCTGCGCGATCGTGCCGCCTTCCGCTTCATCACTTTCAGCACCGACCCGCTCTACCGCGTCAAGCTCAACGAGGCGCGCATCGTGTGGGGCTGTTCTTCCATCCCTGAAGCGGTGCTGCGTGCGCTCGCCGGCATCGGCAGTGACGAGGCGGTCTTCCTGGAGGTGCGTGGCGGCAAGGACAAGCTGATCGAACCTGGCACCGATGCGGATCTCGCCGCAGACGGAGTTGAGAAATTCATCACGGCGCCCAACAAGGTCACCTACACTTTCTTCGTCAACGGCAAGCCTTATGAGACCGATAAGAAGAAGCTTACCGGCGCGCAGATCAAGTCGATGGTGCCCGACTGGGATCCGCAGCATGACCTTTCTCTGGAGGGTGAGGGCGACGATCCGGACCGCATCATTGCCGATGACGAGGTAGTGAGCCTCGTCCCGAAGCATGGTGTCCGCCGCTTCTCGTCAGTCCCTAAGGCGAACTTCGGCTGATGCCCGGCGTTCTCGACATGCAGCTGGACCAGCTGCGGGAGCGCTTCGGCGACGTTCAGACCCGGCAGCTGCCGAGCGGCACCACGCTCGTCACGGTGCCTGGCGTCCGCCTGCCGGAGGGGTGGTCGAGGTCGTCGACCACCATCCGCTTCATCGTCCCGCCCGGATATCCGTTTGCGCAGCTTGACTGCTTCTGGGCGGATCCTGATCTCCTTCTAGCACATGGAGGTCCACCACAAAACTCGGCGCAAACTCCTGTCCCGGAGACCGTCGAACCCGCAACGTGGTTCTCGTGGCATCTTACAGGACCTTGGAACCCCAATCGCGACACCCTGTCGACTTGGATGAACGTAATTATTGATCGTATGAGGCAGGTCCAATGAGCCGTGTTCGCTTTCCTTCCCCTCTCTATTCCAACCTCGCGTCAAGGCTGCTCGACGCCAGTGGCCTGGAGAGCTGCGCCATCGCCTATGCATATTACGATTCGCAGAGCGAGACGTGGATTGTCGCCGACGCCAGCACAGTGCCGGAAGATGCATATGAGCATCGCACCTGCGTCTCTGCCGTCCTGAAATCGTCCTTCCTTATCGAGGTTGCAAACCGCAGCCGGGTCACCGGCATGGCCGTCGTCGCGATCCACACGCATCCCGCCAGTCCCGGCCATCCACGTTTCTCGTCGATCGACGATGCGGGCGAAACGGAACTGGGTTCGTATTTTACGCGTCGAGCCGCTCCAGTGCCGCATGTCGCACTGGTGATCGGGCCAGAGGGTTGTCGCGCACGGCTTCTCGGAAACGATGATGAGATTGACGTGTGGGAAGTGGGCGAAAGTCTCATGCTCCATTCGCCCATGCACGGCGTCTCCGATCAGGAACGCGACGATCGGCAGGTCCGGGCATTCGGAGCGCCGGGGCAAAGGCTGCTACGCCGCCTCCATTTTGGCGTAATCGGTGTGGGTGGGACGGGATCGCTCGAGTGCCAGCAACTTGCTCATCTCGGCGCCACGCGGATCACGGTAATCGATCCCGATCTGGTCGAGGAGACGAACCTGAACCGCCTCGTCGGCTCCATCCCCTCGGACGTCGGCCGGCCGAAGGTCGAGGTGGCGGCCAGAATGATCCGCGCGATTAACCCTGATGCCACGGTGACCCCGCTTCGAGCTGACATAGTCGACGAGGAGGTAGCGAAGCTCATCACTACCTTCGATTTCGTGCTGTTGTGCACGGATTCCCACGCGAGCCGGGCGGTCGTCAACCAAACCGCCTATCAGTATTTGGTGCCCGTGATCGATATGGGCGTCAGCATCACTGTCGCGAACGGAGCCGTCAGCCACATCACGGGACGCGTGCAGATGCTCGCCCCCGGACTTTCTTGCCTAACCTGCTCGGGCGCGCTCGACGGCGAGGCGATCCGGCGGGAAATGCTGACTCCAGAGCAGCGCGCGGGGGACCCCTATGTGCAGGGCGAGCGCGAACCGCAGCCCGCCGTTTTGTCGATCAATTCTACCGTGAGTTCGCTCGCGATGACGATGCTGCTCGGAGCCGTTACGCCAGTTCCGATCAAACCACGCTATCAGGTTTACGACGGCATTCGCGGCCGAGTGAAGGAGATGGCTGTCGCCGTGCAGCCCAGTTGCGTGGTTTGCTCCTCCACGGGCGCCTTCGCTAAGGGGCCAACCTGGAATCTGCCGGCTCGGCCGACAAGTCACAATGGGAGCGACAAATGACAGAACCTGCACGGATGGTCCGGTTGGTTGGCGATGCCGAATACAGGGACCAGGCTGAAGCAACCCTCAATGCCCCTGGCGATGCTTCTATGGTGTTTCGCACACGGCCAAGATCGATCGTGATGGCCTGCCCTGATGGGTGCGGCGAGACCCTTGTAATCAATCTCGACAGCCGCTCCGACAAGGCATGGCGCTTCGACATGCGGGGCGAAGGACTTACGCTATTTCCCTCGGTTTGGCGCGAAGGAGGATGCGAAAGCCACTTCATCGTCTGGCGTGGCCATATTCTATGGTGCGACCAATTTGAAGGTGGAAATCGCGAACCGCCTTACAATCCGGAGATCGAGGCGGCCGTTCTCGGCGCAATGGACGAGAGTCAGCCTCGCAACGCTGTGGAATTGGCCGATGCAATCGACGAACTCGTCTGGGACGTTAATCGCGCAGCAAATCGGCTCGTAGGTCGCGGCTTTGCGCGATCGTGGAAAACAAGAGGGGGATGGGTGTTCTTGCGAATGCCGTGACATACAGCGGAAAGCCGTCGACATGCCCGCACGCATTACAACGGCGAGAAGGCTGGATGAGTACGGCTCCTCGACTCGCTGCGATAGCCAGCGAAAAATGCGGACGGGCCGCGATTAGACCCAAACTTTCGCTGATGTCTAACTGCTGGCTGAAAGGCGAGTCCGTAAATCATCAGGCGTGGAGTAAACCGAGTTTTACACTAGGGCGAGTGTATGCACAGTTATGTTGCATTTGCGCGTAGGATCATCCGTAACCGCTACTTTACATTGAACACCGACACCGAGAAGATAGCATTATGCCATTCAGATTTGTTCACACTGCTGATCTTCATCTCGACTCGCCCTTGCGTTCATTGGCGTTGCGGAATCGCGATCTCGCTGAATTGGTTGGAGACGCCACGCGACAGGTATTGTCGGCTATCGTGCGCCTGTGCATCGACGAACAGGTAAACGCGCTGATCATTGCGGGTGATCTCTACGATGGCGACCAAACATCGATGAAAACAGCGCGCTTTCTCGCCAGCCAAATGTACCGATTGCATGAGGCCGGCATTGCCACTTTCGTCATCCGTGGCAATCATGATGCCCTTTCCCGTATCACTCAGGAGCTGATCCTACCGCCATCAGTGACCGTGTTTGGGGGTCGCTCGCACGCAGCGGAAATCAAGCATGGGGACCTGGCTTTGTCCGTGCATGGCCTGAGCTTTGCAAAGCCTCAGGCACCGGAAAGCCTACTTGAGAGATATCACAGGCCCGTCGCGGACACCGTCAATATCGGGATCATGCATACGAGTGTGGCCGGAGCGCCTGGCCACGATCTGTATGCACCATGCAAGGCGACCGATCTCCACGGGTGGGGGTTCGATTATTGGGCTCTCGGGCATATTCACAATCGTATGGAACATGTCGGAGATCGGAAGGTGATCATGCCGGGCATGCCACAAGGCCGCGATATCAATGAGAGCGGCGAAAAGACGGTCAGCCTGGTCACGGTCAATGACGATCGCAGCCTTACCGTTGAGGAACGTCCAACCAGCATTGCGCAATTCGAGCGAATACAGGTCGATCTATCCTCAGCCAATACTTGGCGGGAGGCTGCTGATCTGATTGAGCAGGGTATGAGTGTCGCGCGCGACCAAACACGCTCGGCGCATCTTGTCGGTCGCCTTCAGCTCACGGGAACAACAGGGCTATCATGGCAGCTGCGTCGCGACCGAGATTTGTTGCTGGCGGAAGCAGAGCAACGCGTTGAGGGGTTGGGTAGAACCTGGGTAGAAAAGATTGAAATCGCCACCACGACGCTCGAAAGCAAGCCGGTTGGAGCTCTCAACGCTGATCCGATCCTGGAACTTGGCGATCTGATGCGAAACGAAATCGTGCATCATCATGGTATGCGCGAAACCCTGCGCGAACTCGTAAAGGAACTGCGAGATGATCTGCCACCGGAGGCTCGAACTTTCAGCGGCAATGACGAAAACGAATTTGAGGCGTTGGTTGACCAGCTATTAGCGGAAGGCTGTGACGATATATTGGCCCGTTTAACGCCGGAAACGCCGGGAGTCAGCTGATGCGCCTGCGCCGACTTGATCTCACTCGTTATGGCAAATTCACCGATTTCTCGATCGACTTTGGAGAGCATGTTGCCGGTACACCTGACATGCACATCGTCTACGGGCTAAACGAGGCGGGCAAATCGACATCTCTTTCTGCCTATCTCGACCTGCTATTCGGTATAGAGGAGCGGACTAGGTACGGTTTTCTTCATCAAGGCAAAGCGATGGAAATCGGCGGTTGTCTCGAATTTGACGGGCAGGCCCACGATTTCAAGCGCGTCAAACAGCGCAATAACTCCCTTCTGGATGCCGGGGCCCGTCCTGTGAACGAAGCCATCCTAGGCGTCCCGCTCGCTGGCCTGACTCGTGATGCCTATCGAATGATGTTCTCGCTGGATGACCAAACTCTGGAAGATGGCGGCAATGCTATCCTGGAAAGCAAGGGCGATCTCGGAGAGTTGCTATTTTCGGCGAGCGCCGGCTTGGCTGGGATCAACTCCATTCTCGAGGCTGTAATTGCCGAAGCGGACAGTATTTTCCGCAAGCGCGCCAGCTCCACGAAGGTCGCCGGTCTCAAACGGCAGATCGCGGAACTCAAATCGCAGCGGGAAGAGATCGACATACAGGCGTCCGCCTACCGCGCGCTGACAGCCACGCTTGAGAAGGCCGAGGCGGCTTACGACACAGCCATGAAGGAGACGGGCGCAACGAAGGCGCGTCAGGACGAGGTAGCGCGCATTCTTCGTGCGTATCCTTTGGCTTCCGACTATCGTAAAGCAGAACAGGAGCTGACTGCATTCCGCGATCTGCCGTCGCCGCCCAGTGCCTGGGAGGCTGCGCTTCCAAATTTGATTGTCGAGGACACAAGGCTTCAGACGGAGCTAGCCGGCATTCAACAGCGTGAACACAAGGCCCGCGGAGAGCGCGAAGGGCTTGCGGTCGACGATCGGCTGGCCGAGATTGGCGATAGCTTAGAGCAGCTCTCGGATTCGGCGGCACGTTATGCTACCGCGCTGGAGGACCTGCCAAAAAGAAAGAATGCCCTGGTCGAAGCCGGACGCAAGGTCAACCTGATCCTGGCCACCCTGGGAAAGTCGGACGTCCAGGACCCCAAGTCCCTGGTCATTCCAGCGTCCACCCTTGGAGCGCTACGCGATCTGATAAGCGACAGGTCTGGTATCGAGGTGGCACGACAATCGGCCGGAAAGGAATATGACGCTGCCCGGCAAGCGCTTGAGAGTGAGCAGCGTGCCAACCAGGCCCTCCAAAGCAGTGGGGTCCCGATTGATGGGATCGTGGTCGCCCGGATTCAATCGGCGTTGAGCCGCCTGCGTGATGGCAACCTCGTTGCAGAACTGCGTCTTGCTGAGCGAGGGTTTCCAGTCAGGCGCCAAACCTTCGATGATGCAATTGGCCAACTTCATCCTTGGACCGGTGACGGCGATGCGCTCCGACGCGCACTACTACCGGCCGCAGATCGTGTTGAAACTTGGAAATCTTCGTTCAGCGTCCTCGATAAGCGTCGATCCATGATCATAGATCGAAAAAGGGAGCTCGAGACGCGGCAGGCGGAGGGCGCAGTAAGGCTTGCTGCGCTTCGAGGGGCGGCAAGCGTTCTTGACGACGAGGAAGCCCGAACTGCATTGCTGGAACGAGACGAGGCTTGGCAGCAGCATCTGACGACCCTGGATCGAGAAACAGCAGAGCGCTTTGAGGACCAGATGCGTAAAACTGATGCTGTCGCTTCTGCGCGCCTCGATGGAGCAAAACAACTCGAGGAACTGCGCTCGTTGACGTCTGAGATCGCCATAAATCACGTCAATATCGGCCGACAGCAGGAATTGCTTTACGAGACCGACCTAGAGCTAGCGAACCTTCGCAGTGAAATCAGAGCGGAAATCTCGCCGGAAAAAATCCAGCTGCGAAACGACGTGCCCACTATTGCTTGGCTGACAACAATCAGCCAGTGGACTGAGAACCGGAGTGCAGCCTTGGCGGCGTGGGACGATCTGCGTCGTGCTACGAGGGAAGTCGAGGAAGCGAAGCTCGCGCTTGCTGTGCAGCTGGAATCACTTGCGGAGGCTCTTCAAAGCATCGGTGTCGAAATCGAAGGGTTGGGGATAGATGCCCTGCAGCAAGCGGCTGACAATGCGCTCGGCGATCATGCTGCGCATCAGGTCAAACGAGCGGAAGCGGACAAACGGATTCGTGACCTTGAAGCACGAGCAGATCAGAGGAAGGCGGCGCTCAATGACGCCGTTGCCAAGTTCGAGGAGTGGCATCGCGAGTGGACATCCACTCTGAGGAGCACTTGGTTTGCCGATCAGCATGGTAGCGTTGGAGCCCTCCGGGAGTTACTGGGCGCAATCGCCGGCCTTCCCGAAGCTTTGCGCGAGCAGGACGATCTTCAACATCGTATCAATTCGATGGAGGCCGATCGGAAGTTCTTCGTCGATATGGTCGCGCGACTTTTCAACGCTCTTGGAGAAAACTTCGAGGGAAGCAATCCCCTCGCGGCGGCGAAGGATCTCAAGCGGCGACACGAGTCGGCGCAGCAGATCCTAACCAAGCGTAAAGCGCTGGACGAGGCGCTTTCTGAGCTCGTTATAGAGGGCGAGAAGCTGGCTAACGAGATCGCGATCCATTCGGCGCGAAAAAGGGAAATGACAGAGTTCTTCCGCGCCGAAACCCTGGAAGACGTCAGGAAAGCACTCGATCATTGTCGGAAGCGGGACGATCTGGCTGAGCGACAAAGTGTAATCGAGAGACAGATCATCCGTGACATGCAATCCCAATCTCTTCAGGACGCTCTTAGCAGCCTCGCACACATTGATATCTTAGAACTTCAGCGAGAACAGGCTGAGCTCGTGTCACGGCTTGAGCGCCTCGATGGACACACGAAGGATCTGTTCGCGAACAGGGCGCGTGCACAGGATAGTCTGACAGCCATCGGCGGTGACGACTCCGTTGCCCGTTTGGAGGCAAAGCGACGCACGTTGCTCCTTGAAACCGAGGATTTGGCCCGTCGCTATCTTCGTCTTAGGAGTGGCAGCCTCGTTGCTGAGCATGGTATCCGCGCTTATAGAGACAAGCACCGTAGCTCAATGATGAACCGGGCATCTGAAGCCTTCCGCCTGATAACGCGTGGGGAATATCGCGGTCTCGCCACGAGGCCGGACAAGGACCGCGAAGCTCTGATTGGCCTGCCGAGGCAGGGCGGCTCGAAGCTTGCGATCGAAATGTCCAAGGGAACACAATTTCAGCTGTACTTGGCCCTACGCTTGGCCGGTTACGAGGAGTTCGCGATGGCGCGGCCCTCCGTGCCCTTCGTCGCCGATGATATCATGGAGACATTCGATGAGCCGAGATCAGAGGAAGTGTTTCGTTTATTTGGCCAGATGGCGGAAGTGGGTCAGGTTATTTATCTAACGCACCACAAGCATCTTTGCGAAATTGCTTCAGAGGCAGTCCCGGCCGTGAAGATCCACAAAATCCCATGAGCGACGAGACACGCCAAAATGTGGCGCTCGTCCAGAGTACGAGCCCCACAAATCTTCGATGCGACACGTTGAAGTTGTCCATCGACTCGGTCATCCTCAACGAACTTTTGGGGGAGAAGAATGCGATCAAAACTGCTTAAAATCACCGTCAAGAACGTGGGTTGCATTGGGCCTGAATCAGTCAGCGTTAAACTTGATGATGTGCTCTGTTTGGTTGGCCCGAACAACTCCGGGAAAACGACTATTCTTCGTGCCTACGAGTTGGCTGTAAGTCCGGGGCAATTTAATCCAGCGAACGATAGATGCAGTTGGGCACCGGCTGACGATCCGTCAGAAATCCAACTCGAGGTTCATATTCCCCAAGGCATGGGGAACGTCGATGAAAAGTGGAAAATCGTTGACGGCGAGAAACGAATTGTCCGCAGCCGATGGATGTGGCCGATCGGGGGGAAAGCTGTCCGTCAGACTTGGGACCCACAAATTGACGACTGGGCAGATGAGGGTAAGGCCGGCGGGGCTGATAATGTTTTCACTTCACGCCTTCCTAAACCGATGCGTATCAAATCGTTAGACGACGCGCTTTCGACAGAAGATATTCTGCTTACGCTTGCCCTGAATCCATTGGTCAAAGAGCTCAAGGCACTAGAGACAGACGCGGAGTCGCAGATCTCGAAAGACAAAGCGGCGCTTGCAGCTACTGTGAATGGCTTGGCCGAGCCGCACAAAGAGCGGTTGAGCGCGATCTCTGAGCAGATCAAGACCGGCTTCCAAGGAGTTTTCCCTGGGTTAAGCGTCAGTCTTCACGTTGAGATGACGAGCCCAGAGCTAAAGATCGACGCCCTATTGAAACAGGGGTCAGGCATCCGCGTCGATGAACCTTCAGGCCAATCGCGTGTCTCTCAACAGGGCACGGGCGCGCGCCGTGCTCTCTTCTGGTCAATGCTTCAAGTTCACAATGAGATCAGCCGACAGACCGAGCGGCGTGAAGCCCTGCTGAAGACTCTTAACACGAGTCTCATAAAAGAAAAAAAGAAGGATCCCGACAGCGAAGCGACCAAACTGGTCATTCAACAAATTGCAGCCCTCAATGAGGGTGGGGCCATTCCTGAGGATGCCGAGGATCCTGCCTTGCCGGGATACATCCTTCTAATGGATGAACCTGAAAACGCCCTGCATCCTATGGCCGCAAGGGCGGCGCAGGCTCACCTCTACGCTCTCGGCCAGCATCCAGACTGGCAGGTCTTGATCACCACCCACTCGCCCTATTTTATCAATCCGCTTGTCGACCACACGACGATCGCTAGACTACAGCGCTCAAGCGATGGCAAATCTCTTTCGCCCCGGCTTTACGTGGCAGATGATGTCGAATTTTCCGACGTGGAAAGGGACAACCTTCAAGCCCTCCAGCTCACCGACGTGGGCTTCTCTGAGATCTTTTTCGGGAGTTATCCCATATTAGTCGAGGGCGATACCGAACACGCCGCTTTCATTTCCGCAATCGTCAAGGCTCAGCACGAACTCGCAGGGAAGGTTAGCATTATCCGCGCACGTGGAAAGGCAATACTGGTGCCACTCATCAAAATGCTGCGGCATTTCAAGGCTAATTTTGGAATTGTGCATGATGTAGATTGGCCACGTCGATCGGATGGGGCGAGCAACGCGATGTGGGCGATAAATACGTCCATCCGCAACGAGATCACTTTGTGCCGACAGCAAGGGCACGTCGTATATCATCGGTGGAGCGTGCCCGATTTCGAACGCTACCTGGGTGGCGAGGAGCTTGGGAAAGATAAGCCCTATGCGGCGTTCCGTCGTGTCAATGGTGATGACGATCTGAAGGATAAGGTCAGATTGCTTATAGGGAGCCTGTATGAGGGTGAAGCATATGACCCGGCTGACCATGATGCCGGTGGGGACTTCCTAACGCAAGTCGAGGCTCAACTTGTTGCTTGGGCCAAGCTAAATGATCAAGAAGGAAATCCGAGACTTAATCCGGCAGCTGCAGCCTGAACGCGTTCAGCCCGGAGCTAATGCGTCGTTAGGCCTCCGCATTCTGCGCAAACGCACCACGCTGATGATAGTCTTTGCCCTAGATGAGACCCCATGCCCGAAACCTCCCCCTGCCCGTCATCTCCCGCAAGCCCAGTTCCAAAACAATCCGCCGCGCCGCCTGCGGCGTCACCTCGAGCGCCTTCGCCACCATGCCGGCCGACACCAATGGTTTTGCCATGACGAGCTCGACCAGCTCCGGCAGTTTCGAAGACGTTCGCCGCCCTTCCAGTTTTCGGTCCATCATCGTTTTCGCCAGCGCCAGCCGGTCGTGTTCTTTCAGCCCGAGCTCGGCGGCCGCCAAAAATCCGTGGGCAATGGCGAGCATCCGGATCTCCCGATCACGATGCCGGCGTCGATCGACGGGAATGGTTTTGAGGCCGAGGTTAATCGCCGCGAGATGCGCGCCAGACGTGACACCGGCTTGGCGCAGGATCGCGGCGGCCAGTAGTCGGCCGAGCCAAGGCGCATGCTGCAGCACGGAGAGCTCGTTCCAGGCGTCGAGGGCAACGATCGCCTGCAGCGCAGCCGGTAAAGTCTCGAGCTGGCGCAGCACCGCGCGCCACTCTTCAAGCCGCACGTCTTCGTCCCAGTCGAGATCATAGACGAGAGGGTCTCGTTCGCCGGTATCAGTGCGCCTGGGTCGGTAAGCCTGTTGGATCGCCGCCTCCGACCGGGCGAGCACCGCATCGATAGCGGCGTAGTCGACGCCCGGAAGATTGTCGGCTGCGTCGTCATCGTCCCCCTCCCCTTCTGGATCGTTTGTGACCATACGCCTGGTGGCACCGGCTGCCTGCGGATCATCCGTTCCGGCCGCCATGATCTCCGCGGTCTTTCGTAGCGCCCGAACGCCATCGGGCGACAGTGCCCAATCCGGCGACTGCGCAGCGACGCGCCGACGGGTTCGCAGCACGTCGCGGGCGATTGTCAGCTCATGGGTGGGCGTGCGAATATCGCGGGTGGCGTCATGGAGGACGAGGTCTTCCAGGTGGACGAGTTCGCCGTCGATCCACAGCGAGGCGCAGGCATCGGTGAAATGGGATCGTTCGAGGAAGCCCGCGCCGACGGTTGAGCGGGCAATGCGCTCGTCAAGACGGGCGAGCGCGATGCCGGCGTCGAAAGCCGGTCGCATCAGGGGTGTCATGCTGATTTTCGCGAGATCGTAAGCCATTGAATTTATGGTAAATGATTTGTTATAGGAACTCTATCTGAAAGTTAGTATTCGTCACATGGTATGATTGCTGGTAGAGGTTATAACCATCGATAATCATCGTTTATCGATGGTTGTTGATTTCAACCCGCAAATCAGAAATGTCAGTCGTTGAGGATCGGCGGAAAAGCCGCAAATGCAGGCTTTTTCCCGCCTTTTCGTTTTGGATCGGTGGAATTTTCCGCTTCATTGAGTGGAAAAGGCGCGCCGAACCGTTCGGCCGAGCGCCCCTCCCCCAAGCACATCTCGCCAAAGTCTGCCCACTACGACAGCGCAGCGCTCGACCCCTCGCAAAACAGCCAGTTTTGGGGCACTTCGGCCGTGGAGGGTCGCTGACGGGCGTGCCGTGGCCTAGATGGGTCGTTGCCTATCTCGGATCGGAAAACGCGTTGTGTGGCCTCCTATTTTGGTCATAAAACACGCTTGCAAACCCTCATTTTCTCATACATTCATTATCTGTACAAACGCCGCCAGAAACGAGCCATATCTGATGCCACAGGTTGCAACCGTCAGCTCCCCCTCCCCGCAGCAACGGTTGATCGGATACGCGCGGGTTTCGACCGACGATCAGCTCAACGACGCCCAGGTCGACGAGCTACGCGCCGCCGGCTGCCATCGCATTCATCAGGAGCACGGATCCGGCCTATCCCGCGCAAGACCGGTGCTCACCAAGTTGCTGAAGGATCTCACTACTGGCGACGTGCTGGTCGTCGTTCGTCTCGATCGCTTGGCACGATCGGTCAGCCATCTGCTGCAAGTAATCGAAGACCTCGAGAAACGGGGCGTGCATTTCCGCTCGCTGCGCGATCCGATCGACACGTCGACACCGCAGGGCATGTTTTCCCTGCAGGTGCTCGGCGCCGTCGCCCAGCTTGAGCGCGCGCTGATCGCCGAGCGGACCAAGGCTGGCATCAAGGCTGCGAAAGCCAGGGGCAAGCTTCCCGGAAATCCCGGTCTGCGCGAGCGCCGACCGGAAGCGATCAAGGCGGTGTCGCAAGCACGCGAGAAACTTTATCTCGACGAACTGATTTCGTCGGCACAGACGTGGCTCCCGACGGTGCGGCAGCTCCGGCCGCAGCACAGTTGGGACAATGTCGTGCGGGTTCTCAACCGCCGCGGCCATGACTGGACGGTGGAACGGCTCCGGCGCGCCGTTCATCGAATGGTCCGCGAAAAGCTTGCCGAAAAGGAACTCCTTGCGCGATCCCCTCGCCGCCCTCCCGAAGATCACTTGATGAAGCTCGTCGCCGCGATCGCCATCGCCGATCCCGATCTGACACTGCGGGAGATTGCCGCGCAACTGGATCAAATGGGAGAGCGTCCGGCCCGTGGTGGCCGGAAATGGCAGCCGTCGTCCGTCAGGGCGTTATTGGACGAGGCCCATCGCTTCGGGCTCGTCCGCAATTGACCCCTCGCCGGGAGCAGAATAAGACCTGTTAGAAAGATGCGCCACTAATCTCGATCTTTCGTTCCAATGAGGGTGGCAACACGACGGATTGGCTCCGGGGCTTACTAGTCTATGCTTCAATTCCGAAACGGTGCTCGTCCTTGGCGGCGTTAAACACCTCCCGTGCAGCGTCAGCGTTCATTATGGCAATGCCAATCCCAACGATCAGATCCGGCAAGGCTGACGACCACAGGGAGGCGGTTATCAGCCCTGCCAAGATGATCGCGATGTTGGCGATCGCATCGTTTCGAGCCGACAAAAAGGCTGCCTTGGTGAGACTGCCGCCATGGCTGCGGTACGGTGCCAGCAGGAACGCGCAGAGAAGGTTGATTATCAGCGCGCCGGCGCCCGTCAAAGTCAGGGATAGGGGATCGGGCGGCACCAGAGAATGAAACTTGCTCCAGGCGGTCCACAGTGTGGCAAGCCCCGGCACCATCAAAAGGGCGGCCAGTAGCATACCGAGCCTGGCGCGATTTCGAATGCCCCACCCCAGTCCGATCACAATCAGCGTGTTGACCGATGCGTCCTCAAGGAAATCCAAACTGTCAGCGAACAGGGAGACTGACCCTATGGAGAGACCGACGACGAATTCGATCCCGAAGTAGCCGATGTTGAGCGCTGCGACCCATCTGACGATCCTTGCAAGATCAGCGTTGGTGGGTTGGGCCGTCGCGCCATCCTGGGACGCTGATTGTTTCCTCACCGGTTCTCATCCTGGGCGTCGTAAACTTGGCGCGCATAGCCATCCAAGAGCGCTTCACATTCGGCGAGCCGCCGCTCGGCCTCCTCGGCCAAATCCGCACCGTAGAAATCGAGCTTTCTGATTTTTTCCAGCCAAGTCTGGAGTTTCTTCAGATCGGCGTCATTCTCCTCAAGCTCGGCATAGGTAAAATGGCCGTCGGCTGTTTCCTTGGCTATTTCCGCATCGAAGTCGGAGCATTTGCCGAGGAACTCCCGGTATTCTTCGTCACGGTCGGCTTTAAAGCGACCGATAACCTTATCTTGCTGCGACTTGTCCAGCGCGACAGTTTCCAGAATGACAGCTTCACCCTGAATCTCTGCCAGCTCGTTTTCCAAGAGCTTGATGTGGCGTACATGCTCGTCCGTCTTCGGCAGAAGGCAAACGCCGTTCTGAAGATAGACCGCGCCCATACCTTTAAGCCGGCGCCAAAAACTTACCCTGTAACGCGACGGTTCGGAAGGAACCTTATAGGTGAGAAGAAGCCAAGTGAGAGATGTCATCGGAGCCTGCTGTAACGTCTGTTACATCTAGTTGTATCAGCAATTTCACAACCAATGCAACGCTTCATCGAACTGTTATGTCAACAGGATAGGGAAACGCCGCGTCGATCCCGGCGCATGGCCACCATAAGGGACCAACTTTATGCATCGTTTCTTCCGCCCCCTCACTTTATCTCTTTGCTTTGGAACCGCGCTTGCCACGCAACCCATGCCGCTCCTCGCGGCGACGCCGCTCCCCTCCCAGCATGTGCTCATCATCAGCATCGATGGTCTTCATGCGGTTGATCTGGCGCGCTATGTTAAAGAAAATCCAATATCTGCGATGGCCAAGCTCTCGTCGATGGGCACGACCTATACCAACGCATCGACCGCCGTCCCCTCGGATTCGCTAACATCCGTCGTCAGCATGATGACCGGCGGCACACCGCGCACGACCGGCATCTACTATCCTGAATTCTATGCCCGCAATCTTGCACCCGCCGGCTCGGACTGCTCGGCGCTGGGCGCACATGTCATTCTCGACGAGTCCGTCGACGCCGATCCGAACGCTGTCGATGGCGGCGCGTCGAAGAATGGCGGCTCCCCAATCGATGTCGCAAAGCTTCCGCGTGATCCCGCCAAGAAGTGCGCACCTGTTTATCCGCACGACGAGGTGCGTGTGAATACCGTATTCGAAGTGGTAAAGAGCCATGGAATGCGAACGGCGTGGATGGACAAGCACCCGGCCTACGAAGTCATCAATGGACCGTCGGGCACCGGAGTCGACGATCTTTACCTGCCGGAAATCCATGGTATCGAGGTGACGCTTCCCGCCATTATGGCGTATGACGACACAAAGACCGAAGCCCTGAAGAACGAAATTCGTGGCTTCGACCACACCGGCAAAAACAAGGTCGGCGTTCCCGCCTTGTTCGGTCTCAATATCCAGGCCCTTAACATCGCACAGAAACTGCCGGAGGGCGGATATCTCGACAGCAACGCAACGCCGGGTCCGCTCATTGCCGAGGCCCTCAAGCACACCGATGCATCCCTGCAGACTGTTCTCGACACGTTGAAGAGCGAGAACCTCACGGATACGACGACTATTATTCTCACTGCAAAGCACGGGCAGATGCCGATCGCTCGCTCGGAATTGAAGACGGTCAGTACGTCGCTGCTCAAGGGACTGATTGGCGACAAGATGGGCGCCAACATTCAGGACGACGTGATGTTGGTCTGGCTGAAGGATCAGAGCGAGACGGAGTCCGTTGCGAAGTTGATGCGGGCCCATCCGGAACTGGGCGTCGGGCAAATCCTTTACGGTGACGCATTGGCCTCGGTGGTCGGCGACGCGCGCACCGATCCCACTGCTCCCGACATCATCGGCTTGGTGAACCACGGAACCGTCTATGCCGGAAAGAGCATGACGACCCGCGGCGCGGATCACGGCGGCTTTTCCGTCGAGGATACGAACGTGGCGCTGCTCGTGGCTCAGCCGCATGCCCAGGCTCGCACGATATCATCGCCGGCAAGCTTGGTGCAGTTGGCTCCATCCGCATTGAAATTGCTCGGAATAGACCCGAACGAACTTCAGGCGGTGAAGGCGGAATCAACACAGATCCTGCCAAGTTTGTAACGAATATTGAAACGAGGGGGAGGCCAACTCCCCCTCGTGATCGCTTGAATGCGTCGGTTAATCCCTTCCGAAATCTGCAGACGGGCTGAAAGCCTTGTTGCTTCGGCCTAGTTCGCCTTTGAGTGCCCGGTTCATAAGACGACCAATCTTTCTGTCCCGTGGACGTTCGGTCATGTTGGGAACCGTCTTCCACTCGTCGCTTGCCATGATCTGCTTGGCCAAACGGTGGTATTCGACGTCCGGCCGGAGCCTGAGTTTTGGAACGATGCCTGTCCTTTTCCCGGACTGAGGCGCTTCGACGGATCGCAGTGGCCAACCCCGTTGAAAGGTGGCAAGCTCCTGCTCAAGGAACGGCGGCGGCGGTCCGAACCAACGCCTAGCCTGTGCCAGATCAAGCAGCTGCGCTGCGGCTACGAATGTGGCGATGCGCCATGGTAGCGACAGGCTGGCGAGCGGGTTGCGGCGTGCCGTGAAAGCAGGAAGGCGTCCAAAAGGAAGCTTCAGGTCAAGCCAGGCGATGAACGGTTTGCCATTCGCCTGCGATGGCGACCACAAGATTTCGATTGCAGCTTTTATCTCACCCAGTGCGCGCCCCTCCCTTCCCTCGACAGCCGCGCCTAACGCGGCCGTCAGCATGAGAAGGAAATCCAGCGTGGCCGCCCCTTCAACTTTCTTTTGTCCGCCCGATACCGCAATCAAGCAGTGACCGCAGATGAGCCTTGCCCCTTCCTCGCTACATTCGAAGCGGAATCGGCCCCGCGCGAAACAGCAGCCACACCAATCTTGCAGCATCCGACGATGCTTGCGGCAAGCCGCGGCTTCGATGTGGGACCATTCTCGACGAAAATAATGGTCCCGGCCCGCCGACACATCCTCATCAAGGCAATCGGGGCAGATCCCGCGCTCCCGGCGGTCGGCAACATACCAGTCGATCGACCTCACCGATCGGCTCAGCATCATTGCTTCGACTTCTGCGATCTTTAATCTGGTTGTACGCACCCACGATTTGAGAACCACTAGATCCGGGCGAAAATCCTCCAATTCGAAACTGCCGGATAACGGCGGCCGATCCTCATATCCTAGCCAGCGCTCGATTTCGGCCGGCGTGCATCCGTAGCGACAAGCCACTCTACCCTGCCAGGATGAGATCAACTCGTCCGCATAAGGCCGGGGTGCGATCGCCAGGAGCGGGATTTGCCTCACCGCGACGATCGCCGCTGCAGAGTATGCTCCGACCGTCGAACCATGGCGATGAGCGGCAACACAAGGCCTTCGCGGTTGAAGCTGTCGGCGGTGATGCATTCACTGCCGTTGTGAATGGCATCGGCCGCAACGGTCTCCATCAGCCGGAATATGCGCACCGTCACACCATCGGTGAGCTCAAGAACACGCCGACGGACCGCCGGCGACGTCACTGCCGATGGCCGCCGTAGCGGAAAGATGGACGCCAAGCTCGAAAGAAGCTGGGTCAGACACTGATCGTTCGACCAGCGCTCCAGGTGAAATGCTTCAAACCGCTCGGCAAGCTGCGGGTCCGTTAGAAGCGCCTGTCGGGCAAGATCGGTGCCCGCGCAGATCAAAGGCGCCTTGAGGTCATTGGCAAGGAACCGGATCACATTGAGAAAAATCCGCTGTTGGCGAAACGTGCCTGTCAACATTGCGTGGATCTCGTCGATCACAAGCATTCTGACGCCCATCCTGCGCATCAGGCTGCGGCAGATCGTTTTGAGACGGAATGCCGCGTCGCTGCTCGGCCCGGGCGCACCGAGCGCATTCAAGAGCTCGCCATAGACATCCCGCTCCAATGGTTCCGCGGGCATCTGCATCGCCACGACCGGCATGAAGGTTTCGCCGGTTCCCCTGTCGAACGTCACGGGGTGATCACGTAGAAACTTGCGGATGATTTTTGTTTTACCCATGCCGGTGTCACCGTACAGGAGCAGGCAGGGCATGCGGTCTCGCGGGGGATAGGAAAGCAGATCCTCGAGCCGCATCAATGCCGAATTTGCCTGCGCTGTCTCGAGCCAACGATCCGCCCGGATCCACGCTATACGCTCAATATCGCTCAAGTCGGCATAGCTCCGGTAAGCCGGGAGAAGATGGGGATAGTCGCTCATGACCATTCCTCCACCGCCAATGGCGACACATCAATGCAGACATCGTCTTCATCATCCGGTTTCGGAAGATCGGTAGTCCGATCTCGAGCTGCCAACGCGCGCTCTTTCCGCTCGGCGTGGCGGCGCATGGCCCGGGTCTGCTGAACGGCACTCTCCATAAGTCGCCGTTGCTCGGCGATGGTTTCAAAAATCAGATGCTCGTCGACAGCGCGGACTCCCCGCGCCCGCAACGCGGCACGCGCCAGGCGATGTTCCCCAAGCGTAATCGGCGGGCGGTCCAAAGCCGCAAAACGCACTGGCCAGATCGAACCGTCTGCCTGCTCGACATAAACCAGAGAGAGATCGCGCGGATCGTACTTCACCCGAACCTGGCGTGATGATCGGCCGGCCAAAGGGCTGAGAACGTCATCCCAATAGCGAATTCCAAAGAGATGCAGGCCATCCCTGCGGATGCAACGTTCCTCGTAGGGGAGAAAATCGCGCAGAAACCGTTCTGGATCATGCGGCAGGCGCAACGGCCGGGAACGGGCCGCAACCGCGTCGTCCCAGGCTGTCCGCGGTGGAAGCAGCAATGCGCGATGAACTTCGGCATGGTAGCGGCCGACGATCTGCAGGGCCATCCATCTCTCCAATTCGTCCAGTGTCATCGCCGCATGCCTCTGCGGATCGTACGAGCCTCGCTTGGCAATGTTGCTCGAAGTGGACCCCGGTAGCAGGTGCACCGCACCCATCATGGTCCCGATCAACCGTTCGATATGCCCGCCGTAATGTGGGCGTGCAACAGGCCGGTACATCAGGTCGATCCCATGCTCAGGGGCTCCCCTGACAAGGGCCTTGCCATGGAATTCTGCTCCATTGTCGAGGTGAATGACGTCGGGCAATCCAAAAACCGGCCACTCGGCATCAATGCCCTTCGCCTGCAGCCAAGGTTCTTTCGGCATCACCAGATTCTGGATCGCCAAGGCTACGGATGTCGATGAGGGTCTTTCCAGACTGAGATAGAAGCCGGCCACCATGCGGCTGGCAATATCGATCGCCAGCGTAAGCCAGGGGCGCTGCAGCGGCTTGCGGCTGACCGCATCGACGATGAACAAATCCACCAGCGTGTGATCGATCTGAACAATCTGAAGGGCGTAGTCGGCGCTATATTCTTGCACGACAACGCCGAACTTTTCGGTTGCGGCCTTCGCTCCTTCCCTCCATCGCATAAGAATCTTGGGATCGATGCGGTCGACCCGAGCCCGGACGGCCGTCCACGATGGGGCGAGAACTCCGCGTTCATGGCAAACTTGCCGTACCCGATCGTGAAGAGCGGTGATCGTCGGCCGCTCACGTTTGCGGTAGGTGTCGCGAATTGCCGCTTGAATGATCTCCTCGACTTCCGGCGGCAACAACACTCTGCCCTTGGCGGGACCCGGTAGAGCGTCCAGCAATGAGCTCGTGACCGGCGATGCACGATATTGGTTCAGCAGCTTATAGAATCGGGTTTGGCCCAACTCCAGCTCGCGGCAGGTCCTACCGACATGCGCCGCCGAAAGGCGGGGCAACAGAGCCAAGGGGCGAATAATCTTCTCGCGTGACACCGCCCTCAGCCAAACCGCCTCGTCGACGGCCAACTTGTCTGGTTTCCGGCCCATCGGTGCTCACCCTTACATCGAGCTGCAAATCAGGCTAAAATTTCACCGAACCTACCCAAGTTCACTCAATTAGAATGAGCGATTATTGTTACGCGACAAAGACATGCAGTCCGCCTAATTAAAAAGATGGACAAGAAAAAACAGGGTCAGTGGACGGCTGCATCGCCGCACAGCAACCTGTTCGGAGCCCCCTTTGTCGTCGTCCACATCGAAATCCGCCGTCGAACGCCGATCAGAAGAACTCGACACGATCGCCGCGGTTCTGCCGCTGGAGCGGCGCGACGAGCTAGCAGAGCTGCTGACTGACAAAGACGTCGAGACGCTGCGGCATCTCGTCAATCAGGGCATGGGCGACAATACGCTGCGGGCTCTCACCTCCGATCTCGCCTATCTCGAAGCCTGGGGCCTGGCGGCGACCGGCCGGTCGCTGCCCTGGCCGGCACCCGAAGCGCTGCTGCTCAAATTCGTCGCACACCATCTCTGGGATCCGGAAAAGCGCGCGAACGACCCCGATCATGGCATGCCTGACGACGTCGATGAAAAGCTTCGGCGCCAAGGCTTTCTGAAATCCATCGGCCCGCATGCGCCAGATACGGTACGCCGCCGTCTGGCCAGCTGGTCGACCCTCACGAAATGGCGTGGCCTCGAGGGCGCCTTCGCCTCCCCTCCCCTCAAATCCGCCATCCGGCTCGCCGTGCGGGCCGTGCCCCGAAAGAGAACCCGGAAGAGTGCCAAGGCCGTCACCGGCGATATTCTCGCAAAGTTGCTGGCGACCTGCTCGAGCGACAGCCTTCGCGACGTCCGCGATCGAGCGATCCTGATGGTCGCCTTCGCCTCCGGTGGCCGCCGGCGTAGCGAGATTGCGGGTCTGCGTGTGGAGCAGTTGACGGTCGAACCGCCGATCGAGGTGGACGACGGCCCTCCCCTCCCCTCTCTCGCCATTCATCTTGGCCGCACCAAGACGACATCAGGCGAGCAGGACGAAGTCGTCTATCTCACCGGCCCGCCGGTGGAAGCATTGAATGCCTGGCTGGCGGCCGCAAAGATCGACAAGGGCAGCGTATTCCGGGGGATCGGACGCTGGGGCACGGTTTCGAGGCGGGCGCTCGACCCGCAGTCGGTCAATGCGATCCTGAAGCAGCGCGCGGAGATGGCGGGGCTCAATGTGGGGGAGTTTTCGGCGCATGGGTTACGATCGGGATATCTGACTGAGGCCGCCAATCGCGGCATCCCCCTTCCCGAGGCGATGGAACAATCACGGCATCGCTCTGTTCAACAAGCCTTGAGTTATTACAATAACGCCACTCGGCGCAGCGGTCGTGCAGCTCGACTTCTCTGATCGCTGTAGTAAGTCCGCGCATTGCGGCCTTCCGCATAAGATCGCATTATGCCAGGGATCGGAGCGCGGGAGTTCCTCCTATTTCGTTGTTGTGGGTTACGTTGGAGTAGACTGCGGCTCTATGCTCGGAGCCTTAACCAGTTCTAAGCCGGCTAGAAGATGTGCGATCTCCCACGGCTTCCGTCCCTTCTTGGCCAGCGCCGTCACGCGCTTTTGCAGTCGGTATCCGGCGTCGCGTTTCTCCTCACCCTCTAGCGACGGATGCAAGAATGAAAGCAACCAACGAACAAAATCCATCTGGCGCGGCAGCTTAACGTATTGGGAGCCGTAGGCCACCGACCAATCAGCAAGGTGGATTCTTTTGCTTGAGACGGGCTTGGCCGGAACGAGATGTCTCTTGCTGGGTCGCTCCAGGAGGCCTACGGCTTGAAGAATCTCTGTCTGACCTGCCGTATCAGCTAGAGCCTTGAGGCGCTTTTTGATTGCAGCTCGCGTATTTCCACCTGGCGTTTCGAACCGAGCCGCTAGCTCATTGACCCCTTCCCTAACTAGTTTGCCATCATGCATGAATTCAAAAATCCGACGCCGATCTTCCTTTGTCGTCAGCTTTTTGATCACTTCCTCGCGCGGCAGTTTTTCAATCGGCCAGATCCGCTTCAGCCGGTGCGTGACAGTTGATTTCGGCAACTCGCTAATTTTTATGAACTGGTCGATGGTCACCATTCGCCCCTCTTCCGTCGGATGAGGCAGCAAGCTACCCTTGCGGATCTTCGGCTGCTTGGTTTTAAGCAGATCGCGATAGTCTTTGGACCTGACTGTGGCCAAGAGCCGACCCTCGGCAGCAGCCTTGCGGCTGCGTTCCGTCGTCCTGCCGTCCTCATGAGGTTCGAGATCAAAAGCCTCGGCAACCGTCCATCCGTTGTCGATCCGAGAGTATGCCCGAGCCTGGAACTTGGCAGGGTCAATATTGGCAGCGGTTGCAAGTGCATACGCGGCCTCAGCAATCGACTTGAATGACATGAGCGCACCGTCTACAAAAAGTTCGACCGGTTTCGTGTTTCCGAGCCCGCCCGCACTGCTTCCACCGGGCATGAGATTGTAACCATTCGGGGCCATCGTACCCACCTTCTCAATCCAGAGAGCCTCGTGCTCGAGCATCTCCGCTTGGCTCTGGTGAACGCCGAGTTCCCGGATCGAGAACCTGCCACTATTCCCCGCGCCGCCGCGCAGCTCCTCTCGGATCGCGTGCCCCAAAGAATAGAGCGATATACTCCGCTTCGCCCTGCTCGCTTCGCGCAAGTGTGCGGAGAGCCTCCTTTCAAGAGATCGGATGGTCACCCCAACGTAACTCTTGATGATTTCGCCTTGCGCGGTGCGATGGTCGATACAGTAGGTCCGAAATTGTCTCTTTCCGTCGTCCATCATCGCTTTCCATGCTTCACCGAAGCCACCCTAGCGCTTCAAGCTCAGTATTTAGTCACCGAAATAGATACATTACGCTCGATTATTTGCCGTCCGACGTCGCAATAGTTCATGGCAAACCTCGCGTCGTCACCGCACCAAAGAGACATTTTTTAAGTGACTGCGAGGACGACGGAATGAAGTTGCAGCCAAGTTATGGGCGCGTCCTGTCGTCTACAAACTGGACTGCGGGGGTTAAACCCCGAGAATTTCAAATACGGAACCCCTTCAAGAACCCGGGGCTGAAGGTGTCCTCATTGTCGAGCAAGACAGTGCTGGTTGACAAAACAGCGGTGAATCCAAACGTTTCGCGGATGCCAGCGAAACATATGAACGCGGAGGGGTCGTCTTGTGCCCCCGCCGCCCAGAAGCGGAATTGATCAGCAACGTGCCACTTCCCCTGATGCAGACTATAGAGCCCACCCAACTTCTCAAGGAACCCATCCAATGTAGGATCCGAATCGAGGTCGTAATTGGTCAGCCAATTCGTTTGAATTTTCGCGTCGAGCGGAGCCGGCGCCCCTCGGTAGTTTCGATACAACGCTAGACTAAAGCGCGCAGCAAAAGCGGAAAAAATTCGATCAACCCTGGGATCTCGATCCATAGCCACAAGATATCGTTTTCGACCTTCTTGCAGGATCGGAACGCCCGGCTTGAAAATCTTTCTCGCTAGCTCGGGGTATCGCTCCGTGAAGGAACGCGTGTGCTTAATCAGTTCTTCACGGCGAGTGTCATCAGCATCAGTAGGATTTAACCGGCTGAACATAGCAATGAATTGATCGATCTCGCGAGTGCCTTCGTGACATTCTGTGCACGCTCCAAATTCCAGTCCGGCGGGCCGGTGAGACGCGTCGAAAAGACTGGTAGGGGGGCAGTGATCGCGGGAAGTCGTGGGCGCGCTCCCTCCGCAGTACGTGCAGCGTGGATGGCGCGCTACCAGCAACGCGGTGCGAGTTTTCTTTTCGCCCATTTTCCATGACCCCTTCTATGCCGTTCGACTAGTTACTTAAACACTTCCCAAATTGGTCGCCTGAGAACAAACGATGTGATCGCGGTACAACGCGGCGTCAAACGCAGCGCTATCATGCTGTAATTGCGACACAAATTTGCAATTTGTACCGCTGACAATCTGGTCACCCGCACCATTCCAAGAGTAGTTGCCCGTCCGAGCTTAACCTCAGGCCGATTGTAGCCGTTCTGGGCCATTTGCCTTTAGAAGCGCCATCAGCATCGGACCTAGCGAGAACTCGCCCCTCATGCAGCGCCGCGTGAGGTCGCGGAGATACCCCCCCGGCGAAGCGATGAGTCCGCCGCGCTCCAAGATGCAAGCCATAGCCACCGCCGCATTTTCGGGTCCCATCGCCTCGCATGCTTCCTGGTAGGCTGACGGGCTCACTCCGAGCATGGTGCGGACAACCACCCCCGCCGCCATCAGCTCGCGCCAATGCGAAATCGTCCCCCCAATTGAATAGTCAGAAATCTGCGGGCATGCCCTCAAAACCATTCCCAACGGGAAAGCCTTTATCGGCTCGGCACTACGTTTCAGCTTATCCACTGTCGTTTCGACCTGCTCTTTTTCGGAGCAAGGTTCAAGTTCATTTAAGGATTCGGTATTTGAATTCTGTATGTGCTGGCGGTTTTCGCTATCATTGGTGTCGCATTTTTGAGGATTTAACTGGATTTCCAGTAAGTTGACCGTTTCCTCATTGAGAAGGTTGAGTTCGTCGAGGCACTCCTCCAAAGCCGCAGGTGTCTTGGCGAATTTTATGCGCGCGATAGCCCCGATAAGGGCGTCTTCAACTGCCTGCCAGTTCCCTGGTGCACCCTCCTCTACAGCAGCTGTGATGAGCTTGCGTACGTTGCGCCGCGCGATCGTAATGCGCTCCTTCGTAATGCGAAGACGCTGGCTCTCTTCCGCGACTTGGTGCGCCATTAGTGCGAGCTCCTCAGCGCGCGCGAGGAGCGGCGCGAGGCTAAAGCCGTACGCTGTTTCGATCTCACCATCATGCCCTTTACGGGCGTAGCGTTTGCCGTTTGGGCTATCGTTACGATGAATCAGCCCTGCATCAACCAGGAGCGCAAGATTTTCTCGCAAAGTCGTTCCTGCGATTCCGTTGGAGCGAATGGCTAGCTGAGCGTTCGACGGAAACACGACAAGATTGCGGTCTTCGCTGAGTTCTTGTTCTGGATAGAAGCTCAGCAGCGCGTTAAGGACGGCGAGCGCTCGATCGCGCAGGCCGAGCAGGGCTCTCGCCTCGCAGATGTTACGGTAGACCTTCCACTTATCGACAGTCTTCCCTGCCCTGATATTTGCCGTTGCGAGTTGACCTTTTACCAAGGCAAGCGTCATCGGCCGTCGCCCGAACGGCGTCGTCACATTTCCTGTTTGCATTTTCCTCTCACCTTTCGACAGGCAAAGGAAATCCGCTCACCAAACCGGCGCCAAAGACTCTTGACTGCGATTCATGGAAATGCGATTCTCAGGTTGCTTAGACATGAGGAAGGCTTCCACGACGGCGACGTTTGGGGGCCTTTTTCTTTTGCCGCTATTTTCCCTCTGCTTGAGTGGATTTCAGAAACTCTTGATGCAAGCGATCAAGGTTCTCGGCGATGAACCGCCCAAACCTGCCGGCATCGTTCGCTTTAAGAGCGATGGAATAGCTCTTCCCGCTTCCTTTGAATTCCGCGCGGACACTTGAGTCCTCGGCACGCCATTCACTAGCGCGACTTGGTCGTTTTGCAGGTTTCGAGGCCTTTTTAACTTCGGCCAGCAACCGCTCGAACCGGGCATCGGAATCGACCAAGGAAAATGCCGGGTCACCAATTAATGCTCGCGCAACATCGAGCGTTGAAGGCTTCTCGATTAATTGGGCAAACTCGGTCCATCGATTGCGGCCGACAGACTTTGCTGCTCCAACCGCGTTTGCGATATCCGCTGGAACACGACTCGCCACCGACAGCATTCGCGTCAACATCGGCGCGTCGACCGAGAGAGCCACCTGAATCACCGACTTCTCGTGCGACAGCTCAAGTAGATTTTGCGCGAACATCGAACGCTCAATGAAGGAGAGGTTTTCACGGGCTGAGTTTTCCTGCCCCTGAGCAATAATATGATCCGCGTCAGACAAAGCTTTTACGACAGCGCGGACCGAGCGGCCGAGCTCCTTCGCCGCGCGCGCTCGGCGATGTCCGAAGACGATCTGGTAGCGGCCATTGGCTGTCGGGTGAGGGCGCACCATAATCGGTGTGTCCTGGCCGCGCTCCCGGATTCCCTCAACAAGCTCGCCATAAGCGAGATCGTCTGCTCCGATCCGATCGGAGACGAAGGAAGAGTCCAAGAGTTCAGGATCGAGATCGATGATCGTCTCGCCGGTAATCTGCTGTTCAGCCTGCGCGACTTTCTCGCGGAGTTCGCTCAACGAGTTAATCATCGATCGCGACGCCCCATGCGTCGCGTAGCCAGGCGTTGCGCGCCGTTCGGTGCCCAAACTTGCCGGCGACGTTATGTTTGCGAAAACATCTTTACGTGCCATTGGATAGCGCCTCAGTTTTGATCAAACCGCTGTTTTCGCTCCGAGAAGTCACAGTTTGTACCGCTGACAATTTACTAAGCATGGCGTCTCCCCCATGCCTTCTGCAGGAGCTCGATGACTTCGTTGTTTACGGCATCCATCGATTCCCGCGCACGGTCGTATGTGGACGCTGTGAATTGCGCGCGCTCGACTTCATACAGGCTCTGCTTCGTCAACCCCGCGTCCGAAACAGCGGTCGACTTGACCATGTGGTTTTTCATCATCTGCTGCGCGAACATCGACTGCATGAAGCCAACCATCTGCTGTTGCGGGATATCGGTGGGCTCGTAGCGGGTCACGAGATAACGGAACCAATCGAGCGACACGTCGACGCCCACGCTCTCGACACTCTTGAGGATCTCGCCAAGCATCAACAGGAACTGGGACATCGACATGATGTCGAGCATCTGGGGATGTACGGTAATGAGGACCGATGTTGCTGCCGTAAGTGCTGTTAGCGTTAGATAGCCGAGCTGGGGAGGGCAGTCGACCACGACGACATCATATTGGTCATCGACTTCGGCCAAAGCATCGCCGATGCGAGTGTAGAAGAGTTTGCCAGCGGTCGAATCCTTGCGCTGCATCGCTATCGGAGTGTCATACTCGTATTCTTGCAGTTCGAGGTTGGCTGGCACCACATCCAGATTTGGAAAGTTTGTGGGCTGGATGATGTGTTTGATCGACTTGCGCTGATCATCGTAACGCAGTGCCTCGTATAAAGACTTCTTCTCGTCCAACTCCGGCTGGATGCCGTAGAGCGCCGTCAGGGAGGCTTGGGGGTCGAGATCAACCGCAAGCACTCGATAGCCCTTTAGGGCAAGGAACTGCGCAAGGTGAGCGGAAGTCGTGGTCTTTCCCGAGCCGCCCTTGAAGTTGACGACCGCGATGACCTGTAGTTTTTCATGGGCCTGACGATGTGGAACACGATCGAGAAGTTGGCGAAGCTCGTTGACTTGGGCGGCGGTGTAGTAGCGACGGCCGGTCGAAGTGGTAGTCGGCTCCACGCCTTTTCCCTGGAGGTGGAGTTTCTTTAAATAACTCTGCGAGACGCCGACAAAATCGGCGACTTCCGCCAGCGAAAATTGGCGAAGAGTCTTTTGCGCGTTCGGCGGGAATTTCTCCTGCCTCAGCATGTCGAGCTTCGAGGATATATCCCCGCCCTGTGCGAGAATGGTATCCGCGAAACTCGTCACTTTCTCCAAAGTGGCCATTTTCACGTTCATTGAGCTATCTGCCTTTAGTCACGATAATTTTCAGGATTTGATCCAATTATCGTGACAATTGCCCGATTCCCGAACCGTGGCAAGGAAAATAAGGTTAACAAGGGGTTAACAAGATTGCCGCTACAAGCGCACCTCTGCCGAATCTGCGAAGTGTTACCGACAGTTAGGCAGAATTAGCCCACGAGGTAAACACGGGGAAAACTGCAGATCTGCAGAAAATCCGATCGGTTTTGCTCAGCCTAAGTTAGTCCGACTCACCAGAATCACCCTCTGCAGATCTGCAGATGGCCAATCGTGGTTCGAGGTGATCTTCATCCCGCCTGACGAAGTTCATGCGGAGATAAGGATGCAGGTTCTCACCATCTCGCCCGACCGATATGTCGAGCATCAAAGTCTTCTAAACCAGATGTACCGTCTGCGCGCCGACGTATTTGGCGGCCGGCTAGAGTGGGACGTCACCATCACTAACGGTTGCGAGCGCGATCAGTACGACGACCTGAGCCCGACCTACATCCTCGCCGTCGCCGGCGGCAATAAGGTGGTGGGAAGCGCACGCCTTCTTCCCGCGGTTGGCCTGACCATGCTGGAGCGAACATTTCCGCAGCTCCTGGCGGGTGGGTCGCTGAATGCCACCAGTGAGATGATCGAGAGTTCCCGCTTCTGCGTCGATACGACCTTGCACGCGGAAAGGGGAGGGCGCCAGCTCCACCTTGCAACACTCACCATGTTCGCTGGGATCATCGAATGGTCGATAGCGAATGGCTACGACAAGATCGTTACGGCCACCGACCTGCGCTTCGAGCGTATCCTGAAGCGGGCAGCATGGCCGATGGCGAGGTTGGGTGAACCGGTGGCAATCGGTAATACGGTAGCCATTGCCGGGACACTGCCAGCGAACCAAGAGAGCCTCGAAGAAGTTCGCCCGCCGAACTACAGATCCCCTTTCTTCGGCACGGATATTTACTCGCAAAGAAGTGCAGCGTGACCCAGCTTCGCTCCCACCCGCGCCTGGTCCGCAAGCTCCAGGACGCGCTTGGCGACCAGCTCTGCGTCGCTCTCGACGACGCGACTGTCGTTGAGATCATGCTCAACCCCGATGGCCGACTGTTCATAGAACGCCTCGGTCATGGTGTGGCCGAAGCCGGGATGATGACGCCAGCGGCCGCGGAAGTCGTCATCGGCAGTGTCGCCCACGCGCTGCAGTCGGAAGCAGACGGCGAGCGTCCAATCATCTCCGGCGAACTGCCGATCGGTGGCCATCGCTTTGAAGGACTGCTTCCGCCCGTCGTGTCTGGTCCCGCCTTCACGATCCGTCGCCGTGCCTCGCGTCTCATTCCGCTCCACGGCTATGTAACCTCTAAGGTGATGACGGAAGCTCAGGCGTCGGCCATCCGCAGTGCAATCGACGCACGCATGAACATCGTCATTTCAGGGGGGACTGGCTCCGGCAAGACTACGCTCGCCAACGCGATTATCGCCGAAATCGTCTCAGCGGCGCCAGATGATCGCATGGTGATCCTCGAGGATACCGCTGAGATCCAGTGCGCGGCCGAAAACGCAGTTTCCTTGCATACCAGCGATACGGTCGACATGGCGCGGCTGCTCAAAAGCACCATGCGACTGCGGCCTGATCGTATCATCGTCGGGGAGGTCCGCGACGGTGCAGCGCTCACCCTCCTGAAAGCCTGGAACACCGGCCATCCGGGCGGCGTGACGACGATCCACTCCAACACGGCAATGTCGGCGCTGCGCCGGCTTGAACAACTGACCGCCGAGGCCAGCCAGCAGCCAATGCAGGAGGTGATCGGCGAGGCGGTCGATCTCGTCGTTTCCATCGAGCGGACGGGCAAGGGGAGGCGGGTGCGCGAGGTGATCCACATCGAGGGATACCGAAACAACCACTACCAGACCGAACATTATGCCCAGATCGACGAGGACAGCCATGTCGCGTAAGACCTATTCCATTCTCGCAGCGATCACGTTTGCTGTCATCTCCTTCAGCCTCTCGGAGCCCGTGCTGGCGTCCTCAGGCGGAGGCGGTCTCCCATGGGAATCGCCATTGCAGCAGATCCAGCAGTCGATCACGGGACCCGTCGCCGGTTTCATAGCGCTTGCCGCGGTGGCAATCGCCGGCGCGATGCTGATCTTCGGCGGCGAACTCAACGATTTTGCCCGTCGCCTTTGCTATGTTGCCCTGGTCGGCGGCGTTCTGCTCGGCGCCACCCAGATCGTTGCCCTGTTCGGTGCGACCGGTGCATCGATCGGCGAGCACCATGCTGGGGCAGGTGCTGCTCCCGCTGTCCCTGCGCCTGAGACGACGCCGTCAGCAGTAGGGGAGGGGGCTCGTGGCTGACGCCGGCTCCAACCTCATGCGGTCGCGGGTGCATCGGGCGCTGTCCCGTCCCAACCTGTTGATGGGCGCTGATCGCGAGCTTGTGCTCGTGACGGCGCTCGCTGCCGTCATCCTGATCTTCGTGGTTCTGACCTGGTATGCCGCGCTGTTCGGTATTGCGGTGTGGCTCGTTGCTGTCGCGGCCCTCCGGATGATGGCAAAGGCCGATCCGCTGATGAGACGGATTTATATCCGGCATATCTCCTACAAGACCTTCTACCGCGCGACATCCTCGCCTTGGCGCCGGTATTGAGGGAGCGCAGCATGGCCGCCCTTAAATTCTTCCGCCATTCCGGACCGTCCTTTGCCGATCTCGTTCCCTATGCCGGGCTCGTCGACAACGGCGTCATTCTCCTGAAGGACGGCTCGCTGATGGCCGGCTGGTATTTTGCCGGGCCTGACAGCGAAAGTTCGACAGACGCCGAGCGCAACGAGGTGTCGCGGCAGATCAATGCCATCCTGTCGCGCCTGGGTTCGGGATGGATGATCCAGGTCGAAGCTGTCAGGGTGCCGACCGGGGATTATCCAACGGTGGAGGCTAGTCATTTCCCCGATCCGATCACGCGCGCCATCGATGCCGAACGGCGGGCGCATTTCCAGAGGGAGAGGGGACATTATGAGAGCCGTCACGCCCTGATCCTGACCTGGCGTCCGCCCGAGCCAAGGCGGGCTGGACTGACGCGATATGTATATTCCGACGTTGGCAGCCGATCCGCAACCTATGCCGACAAGGCGCTTGAAGCCTTCCTGACGTCGATCCGCGAGGTCGAGCAATATCTCGGGAACGTCGTGTCGATCCGACGGATGATGACACGCGAAACGCCGGAGCGCGGTGGTCATCGTATCGCACGCTACGACGAGCTCTTCCAGTTCATCCGCTTCTGCATCACCGGAGAAAATCATCCGGTGCGTCTACCAGAGATCCCAATGTATCTCGACTGGCTGGTGACGGCGCATTTGCAGCACGGTCTGACACCACTTGTCGAGAACCGGTTTCTCGGCGTGGTGGCGATCGATGGCCTCCCGGCGGAAAGCTGGCCGGGGATACTGAATAGCCTTGACGTGATGCCGCTCACCTATCGCTGGTCGTCCCGGTTCGTCTTCCTCGACGCCGAGGAAGCGAGGGCCAGGCTCGAACGTACCCGCAAGAAGTGGCAACAGAAGGTGCGGCCATTCTTCGACCAGTTGTTTCAGACGCAGTCACGGTCGCTCGACCAGGACGCCATGCTGATGGTGGCAGAGACCGAGGACGCGATCGCCGAAGCCTCGTCACAGCTCGTGGCCTATGGCTACTATACGCCGGTCATTGTCCTCTTCGACGAGGGCCAGCAAAGCCTGCAAGAGAAGTGTGAGGCAGTCCGTCGCTTGATCCAGGCCGAAGGTTTTGGTGCACGGATCGAGACGATTAACGCGACCGATGCGTTTCTCGGCAGCCTGCCGGGCGTCTCCTACGCCAATATCCGCGAACCGCTGATCAACACCCGCAACCTCGCCGACCTCATTCCGCTCAATTCGATCTGGTCGGGAAGCCCCGTGGCGCCATGCCCATTCTATCCGGCCGGATCGCCTCCGCTGATGCAGGTCGCCAGCGGGTCGACGCCCTTCCGGCTGAATCTGCATGTCGACGACGTTGGCCACACGCTGATCTTCGGTCCGACCGGCTCGGGTAAATCAGCGCTGCTCTCATTGATCGCAGCCCAGTTCCGACGCTACGCCGGTTCGCAGATCTTCGCCTTCGATAAGGGCGGCTCGATGCTGCCGCTGACGCTGGGGGTCGGCGGCGACCATTATCAGATCGGCGGCGACATCGGCCCGTCGGCCAATGGCGAGGGGAGAGCACTCTCTTTCTGCCCGCTGGCCGACCTCTCCTCTGACGCCGACCGCGCCTGGGCGTCTGAGTGGATCGAAACACTTGTCGCCCTGCAGGGCATGGCGATCACACCGGACTACCGCAACGCGATTTCCCGACAGATCGGGCTGATGGCCGAGTCCCGCAGTCGCTCCCTCTCCGACTTTGTCTCCGGCGTCCAGATGCGTGAGATCAAGGACGCCCTGCATCACTACACCGTCGATGGTCCGATGGGGCACCTTCTTGATGCAGAGGAAGACGGTCTGGCGCTCAGTGCCTTCCAATGCTTCGAGATCGAGGAACTGATGAACATGGGCGAGCGCAATCTTGTACCCGTGCTCACCTATCTCTTCCGACGCATCGAAAAGCGCCTCACCGGCGAACCCAGTCTCATCATTCTTGACGAAGCCTGGCTGATGCTCGGCCATCCGGTGTTCCGCGATAAGATCCGCGAATGGCTGAAGGTACTGCGCAAGGCCAATTGCGCCGTGGTGCTCGCCACCCAATCGATCTCTGATGCGGAGCGCTCCGGCATCATCGACGTGCTGAAGGAATCCTGCCCGACCAAGATCTGCCTGCCGAACGGCGCTGCGCGAGAGCCGGGAACGCGTGAGTTCTATGAGCGCATCGGCTTCAACGAACGGCAAATCGATATCGTCGCGACCGCTATTCCCAAGCGGGATTATTACGTCGTCTCGCCAGGAGGCCGCCGCCTCTTCGACATGGCCCTGGGCCCCGTCGCGCTCTCCTTTGTCGGGGCATCCGGAAGGGAAGACCTCAAGCGCATTCGCGCCCTGCATCTTCAACATGGGGCCGCATGGCCTCTCCAATGGCTCCAGCAAAGGGGGATCGCCCATGCCGACACGCTCTTCCCAACCGAATAGGATTTGGCACACCGCGCTCGGTGTGGCCCTCACGCTCTCGTCCGCTCTCCCCTTTCCTGCTTGGGCCGGTGGCGTCACGGGACAGGCGACCGAATGGACGCAGCTGGCGAACAATACAGAACTGATCAGCTTGGTCGGTAAGTCCGCCGAGCAGGTGAACAACCAGATCACCCAGATCTCGCAGTTGGCCGAGCAGATCCAGAACCAGCTTAACATCTACAAGAACATGCTGCAGAACACGGCGCAGCTGCCGGAGCATGTCTGGGGACAGGTCGAAAACGACTTGAAAAACCTCCAGAACGTCGTCAACCAGGGGCAGGGCGTCGCATTCTCCATGGGCAATGTCGACGATGTGCTCAAGCAGCGCTTCCAGAGCTTCGCCGACATGAAGAGCAATCTGCCTGATGGTGCGAGCTTTTCGACGACCTATCAGAACTGGTCGGACACCAATCGTGACACGATCGCGGGCACGCTGAAGGCTGCCAATCTGACGGCCGAACAATTCTCCAGTGAGGAGAGCACGATGTCGCAGCTCAGGTCGATGTCGGAAACGGCCGACGGCCAGATGAAGGCGCTACAGGTCGGCCACGAGATCGCAGCACAGCAGGTCGCCCAGATGCAGAAACTGCGGGGTCTCGTCTCCCAGCAGATGACGATGATGGGGACCTGGTTCCAGTCAGAACAGGCGCAAAAGGATCTGGCGCAAGCGCGGCGTGAACAATTCTTCAGCGGGACCGAGCGTGGCATCCGCGGCGGCCAGACGATGGAGCCCCGCTGGTGAGCCTGCCCCTAATCGTCATTATCGCCTTCATGGCGGTCGTTTCGGCGGCCGGTGCAAGCGCCATCACCTGGGTCGTCGTTCAGACGCCGGCCGCGCGAGTCCCAGCTTCCGGCACGGCCGGAGCAAGTTCTTCCTCCGATGAAGAACAGCGCCGACATCGCGAAGAGTTCTTTGGTGGGAACTCCGACCGTGACATCCGCGGCGGGCAGAAGATGAAACCGCGATGGTAACCGTTCCCTCTCCTCGCACGCTTGAGCGGATGTTCATCGCGGCGGCAATCGTAATGGTCGCGACCACGCCCGCTCTGGCTCAACAAGGACAAGTCCTCACCACACTCGAAAATTCCGTCGTCACCGCCGCTAAAGGCTGGGAGACGACGGTCATGAACGCCGCCCGCTCGCTGTTCTGGATCCTCGCCGGCATCGAGGTCGGGATTGCCGCTGTATGGCTGGCAATCAACGCCGCCTCGCTCGACAGCTGGTTCGCTGAACTCGTCAAGCGCATCATGTTCATCGGCCTGTTCGCCTTCATCCTCGACAGGGGGCCGGAGTTCGCCAAGGCTGTGGTCGACAGCCTCTACCAGATCGGCGCAGGCGGCGGCTCGGCGTCTCCGGCCAACATCTTTGACGCCGGCATTCGCGTCGCGACCAAGATGTCGGAACAGGCGAAGTTTGGGCTGTTCGAGGATAACTCCCTGGCGATCGCTGCCGTCTTCGCCATGGTTGTGGTCGTCGTGTCGTTCTCGCTGGTGGCAGCGATCTTCGTGGCGGTCATGGTCGAGATGTATGTTGGTCTGCTTGCCGGCATGATCATGCTCGGGCTCGGTGGTTCTTCCCATACAAAGGATTTCGCGATCAAATACCTGGTCTACGCCTTTTCCGTCGGCATGAAGCTGATGGCGCTTGTCATGATCGCCAAGATCGGCTCGGACATCCTGCTCGGTCTGGCGGAGGCGCCAACTGCGACATCGGAACAGTTCATCACGACGCTGGCGATCGCCGGCATCTCAGTCGCTGTCTTCGTCATCGCCATGTATGTGCCGCCCGTCCTGCAGGGTGTCGTCCAGGGCGCATCGGTCGGCGGCGGCATGGAAGCGATCCGCCATGGCGGACAGGCCGCGTCCTTTGCAGCGGGCGCCGGCTTTTTGGCAACGGCAGCAGCGAGCAGGGGGTTTCAGGCGGCGACGACGGCACGGGCAGGGGGAGCATCCCTCGGCAGCGCCGCGCTGCGCGGCATGCAGGCCGGGATTGGCGGGGCGGCTGGCGCCGTCGGCTCGGCAGCAAAGGAAAAGGCGATTGGCTCGCCCGGGGCCTATGCCGGGTCGATGCTCGGCCTTGCCAACGCCAAGCTCGATCAATCATCCGGCCGGCCGGGTTCACCGCCTCCACCACCGCCGATCAACGACAGCAAATGACGGGACGCTGACAGAATGGCCGGACAGAATATCCCAGATAATCCCTACATCGCCGCGCGCAACGAGTGGAACGAGCGTTATGGCTCGTACGTCAAAGCGGCCGCCGCCTGGCGCGTGGTCGGCATTGCCGGAATGACTATGGCCGTGCTCGGTTTTGGTTACGCGCTCTACCAGAGCACGCAGGTCAAGCTGATCCCTTACATCATCGAAGTCGACAAGCTCGGCACGGCTATCGACGCCGGCTTCCCGCAGCAGATCGAATATGCCGATCCACGGGTGGTACGCGCGACACTCGGCAGCTTCGTGTCGAACTTCCGATCCGTCACGCCGGATGCGGTCGTGCAGAAGCAATATATAGACCGGACCTACGGGCTGCTGCGCACCTCCGATCCCGCCACTGAAAAGATCAATGCCTGGTTCCGTTCGAATTCGCCGTTCGAAAAGGCGAAGACCGCAACGGTGGCGATCGAGGTCAACAACATCGTCGCACTATCGAACCAAAGCTACCAGATCGACTGGACAGAGTTCGAGCGGGATCGCCGAGGCAAGGAGACCGCCACGCGCCGCTTCCGTGGGATCGCCACCGTGACACTGACGCCGCCGCAGGACGAGGGCGTCATCCGCCTCAATCCCATCGGTCTCTATCTCCGCGACTTCGACTGGACTGCACAGCTTTGAAAGGCATGGCTCCCAACATGAACACACGACACTTCAGAATGCGAGCCGCCCTGACTGCGAGCGCAGCCGTGCTGATGAGTATCTCGATGATGGCTTTCCCTACCCCCCAGGCACGTGCCGCCGATGGCGTCACGGCCAACGAGGCGAAAGGCATGGGGATTTCGACACAGTGGCGCGGAAGTCGCGGGCTCGTGACGAAAGGCGCCGATGGGAAGGTGATCTTCCTTTATGGCGAGGTGCAGCCGTCCGTCGTCTGCTCGCCTCTGCAGGTCTGCGACATCGAGCTTCAGGGCAGCGAGGTGGTTCGTGACGTGCTCGTTGGCGACACGGTACGCTGGAAGGTGGAGCCGGCTACCTCGGGTGCCGCCGGTGGGCAGGCGATCCATCTGATCGTCAAGCCGTCGGAGCCGGGTCTCGTCACGTCAATGGTGGTGACGACGTCGCGGCGGACCTATCATATCCAGCTCAAGTCTCATCCAACACAGTATATGGCGCGTGTCGGCTTTGAATATCCAGAGGATGTCTCGGCCAAACTTGCCGACGTCAACGCCCGGCTGGAAGCCAGCACCGTTCCAGGCGCCGGCGTTCCGGCCGAGCAATTGAGTTTTGCCTATTCCGTCTCGGGTAGCGCCGGCTGGCGGCCGACGCGAGTGTATTCGGATGGGCAAAAGACCTACATCCAGTTTCCGCGATCGATCTCCGGGCAGGATGCGCCAGTTCTGTTCGTCGTCTCCGGTGGCCAGAACCGCATAGTCAACTATCGCATGAAAAACGACATGATGGTGGTCGACTACAATATCGATCGTGCTGTCCTCGTCTCAGGCGTCGGCTGGAAACAGCAGAAGGTGACGATCAGCAGGGGAGGGCGGTGATGCTAGGCCTCCTTCGCCATACCCGTGATCGTTTCGGCCCAATCCGGTGCCTCGCCACAACCGGTGCCCTCTCCATCCTCCTTTCCGGATGCCAGTCGACCGACACCGACGGTCTCTCCACCAGCGCGGCGCAGCCGGAGGTTTCCGGACCGGCGGCCGGTGCGATCGCTGGCGACATGGTCAGCCGTCTTGCCGAACAGATCGGACAGGGAAAAGCGACCGTTGTGCTCAAGCAGGACGGCTCGCCGTTCGGACAGGCGCTTGAAGCGGCATTGAAAGGATGGGGTTATGCCGTTGTCACCGACCAGAAGACGGATGGCGGAGCTGCCTTCATTCCGCTCGCCTATGTCATCATACCCTATGACGGCCAGGTGCTCGCAAGGTTCTCGACCAGCAGTGTCGAACTCGGCCGGGCCTATACCGTGACGACATCGGGTGCGACACCGGCGAGCGCAGTGTCGCTGATGCGGCGAGGGTGACGGAGGAAGTCATGGTGCAATCCCTCAAACTCGGTGGTGCGCAAAACAGTCAGGCCACGGCCGGTGTCAAGCGGGTGAACCGCCTGCCGGTTATCGTCGTGATCGTGCTTCTGGTCGCCTTTCTCGGCATCATCTTCTTTGGGCTCGCCTCGCGCGGGCTTTACTTCGGCAATGATAGCGGCCCGGATACCAGTACAGGCACTCCGGCCTCGACCTATGCCGACCAGATCAAGCGGGGCGTCACCGACGGCATCATCGGCGAGCCACAGCAGCAGGAGACGTTCCAGCCGACCCCGGTCGAGACAAAAAAGGCCGGAGAGAAGGTTGTCGACACCTTTACGCCCCATCCCGAGCAGGGGCAGCCGCGGCGGGGACCGGAATTGGAGCCGGAAGAGGTGTGGCGGGCGCGTCTCGCCCGTGAGCAACAGGAACAGGTCCTTCGCGAGCAGCAGCGTCAGCGGATGGCCCGGATACAGGCGCGAAACTCCGCCTACGATGCGCCGCTTGCCATCGATCGCGGCAAACTCACTGCACAGTCGGAAAACGATGAGAGCGCCGCGGCCGCAATGACGACGACAGCCGCCGCGAACGGAAACGCGTCCGATCTTTACGCTGCGGCCTTGCGCGCGGGCCTGGGCGCACAGAACGTCGATCCGAATGGACAGAGCTCCAAGGAAGATTTTTTCAATGCCGACCTCAAGGACCTCGGCTATTTGCCGAACCGCGTCGTGCCTCAGCAGTCCCTGTACGAACTGAAACGAGGCTCGGTTATTCCGGCAACACTGATCACGGGTATCAACTCCGATTTGCCGGGGCGGATTACCGCACAGGTCAGCCAGAATGTCTATGACAGCGCAACAGGCCATCGCCTGCTGATACCGCAGGGCACGAAACTGTTCGGTCGCTATGACAGCAAGGTTTCGTTCGGCCAGAGCCGCGTGCTTGTGGTCTGGTCCGATATCATCTTTCCGAACGGCTCGACATTGCAGATCGGCGGCATGGCCGGCACGGATGCAGAAGGTTATGGCGGGTTCAATGACAAAGTAAACAACCACTATCTCAAAACCTTCGGCTCGGCGGTCATGATTGCGCTGATCGGGACGGGCATCGACATGGCGGTGCCCCAGAGCTCAACGCTCGCGACACAGGATACGGCATCCGATGCGGCAAGGCGCAATTTTGCCGAGACTTTTGGGCGAGTAGCCGATCGGACAATCCAACGAAATATGGACGTGCAGCCGACGTTGCAGATCCGGCCCGGCTACAAATTCAATGTTCTTGTTGATCAGGATATTGTTTTTCCGGGCCAATATCGTTGAAGAGCGCGGATCAGTCTCAACTAACTCATTCTGCGGGGCCACTTGTGAACGGCAACGGCCGCTCCCTCAATCTCCTGCTTTCGCGGCAGCATCGACTTGTTTTTTCTTAGGGGCGGTGGGTTCTGATCCCTTCAAGGCGTGGTGGTCGCATCATGTTCGCGGCCTTCATGGAACGAGACGCAGGTGTCCCGCATCCGGACGCTCCGCGTCTCAGAATGCCTTGTGCGTTACGGCAGGGCGACCAAGACCTCAATCTCGACAAGCCATTCAGGCATGGCAAGCGCTTCGACGCCGATCCAGGTACTTACACAAACGGGCCATTTATCGCCGAATATGTCAGCGCCCGCCTCGAAGATCGCCGGAACGAGGTCTGGAGTATGCCGGACCACGTAGATCTTCATCTGCAGGACGTTTTTAGGCTCCGCCTTCATGGCCGTGAGCGCTTCGACGACATTCCCGAAGCATTGCCTCGCCCGAGCCGCGTGATTGTCGCCACCAACGAGTTGACCTGACCTGTCGATCGCGACCTGGCCCGAGATGGCGGCAAGACGCGCGCCGGGCGGGGTGATGGCAATTTGTGCAATCAAGTGCGAGAAGGCATCGGTCAGGGAGGAAGGGTTCAGAGTTTCCATCGATCCTCTCCCTTATTCCTGATCGACGGCGGCGACATATCCATCGGGCCTGACCAGAAGCGCCCGAACGCCGCGTAGGGCCGCATGGTTGGAAGGATCTGCCGACAAGGATTTGACGCTGCTGCATCGCAACCATGCCGGGCCGGCAACCAATGCGCCTAGTTTGAACGAAATGTGAAGCCAACGTCCTTCGACCAGCAGGCTGTAGAGCAACATCGGTCTGCCGTCTCTACCGACAAGTTCGATATCGGGAACGCGTACCCCTGCCACCAACTGCCCGGCAGTAAGGGCCGCCTTCGCATCAGCGCCATAGGCGACGTCAAAGCCGGAAACCTCACCGGCAAGACGATGATTGACCGCCGGGATTTTCACGAGCTCGTTCAGCGTCTCGCGCAAGGCAAGGGTCGCCGGATCGAACCGGGTGACGAGCCCGACCTGCGCCAGGATATTGGTGTAGAGGATTTGTCCTATCGGACGACGTTCCTCATCATAGGTGTCAAGCAGTTTGTCAGGCGCCTCGCCCTTCACGACCGCGGCCAGTTTCCAGCCGAGGTTCAAGGCGTCCTGCAGTCCGACATTCATGCCCTGTCTGTCAACCGGCGCGGAATTCTGGGTCAGACGCACTTTCGGTGATGTTTGATCATGATGGTCCGACAAGGCGTGCTTGAAGGAGATCGATTTTCGCCCGGCCGTACATCTGCCGCTTCGCCATTTTCAGTTTGTTGATCTGGCCTTCAACCTGACCGCTTGACCATGGCTGTTCGATTGCATTGCGAATGGCATCACCGTGACCGTCCATTCTGGCCGATCGAAATTCAAATCGGAACGAGCCCCGGTAGGTGCCGAGGCGACCATATTGCGCAGCGTAAAAATGGCCATACCACGATCTCTAGCGGCTTATTTGTGCAGAAAGGACACCCTTCTTCCAACGAGGGCGAGGCAAACCGACGCAGGTCACCGACGCAATATGCCGTCCGATACGGGTTTGCGCCACGGTGGCGATATTTGAGGGATCACCGTCCTATGAGCCTCACGCATCCTCTCCTATCCAGTGGCCATGAAACTGAATAGGAGACCTCAATTGAAAGTGGTTGCGTTATCCGGCTCCGGGAAACGGATGCCAGTCGTCACGGTATCAGGGGTATATAGTGAGGCGGGATCGTTGCCTCGGGAGCATGCTGATCTCGTTGCTGCAATTGTCTCAAAGCATGGTTCCCAGTCTAGGGTTTCTGGCGGCCCTGGCGATGCATACTCTGTCCGAAGGAGCGATTGATGACGTTCTTCGGATTGGAGGCGGAGATGCTTGCCCGAATACAATTTGGATTTACCATCTCCTTTCATTTCATTTTCCCAGCATTTTCTATCGGAACAGCGAGCTTTCTTGCGGTTCTCAACGCGCTTTGGCTCTGGAAGAAAGACCCAGCCTACCTGAAGCTCTTCGAATATTGGAAAACCATCTTTGCCGTCACCTTCGCCATGGGCGTCGTTTCGGGCATCGTAATGAGTTATCAATTCGGGACGAACTGGTCGGTTCTTTCCCAAAGAGCTGGCTCGATCATCGGTCCCTTGATGGGCTACGAGGTTCTAACAGCGTTTTTCCTAGAAGCGGGGTTCCTCGGCATCGCCTTATTCGGGCGAGCGCGCGTCGGAGATGGGGCTCACATGTTTGCCGTGGCCATGGTCGCGTTGGGAACCCTGATCTCTGCGACCTGGATCACCTCGGCGAATAGCTGGATGCATACGCCCGCTGGTTTCAGCATCAACGCCAGCGGCATCTTCGTGCCCGAGAGTTGGTGGCAGATCATCTTCAACCCGTCATTTCCCTACCGCATGGCGCATACCGTTGTGGCGGCCTTCCTTACAACGGCTTTCGCCGTCGGGGCCGTGGGCGCCTGGCATCTCTTGAAGCAAAATGACAATCGGCAGGTCCGCATCATGTTCTCGATGGCGATGTGGATGGCCGCGTTGGGAACGCCGCTACAGATCCTGCTTGGGGATCTCCACGGTCTCAACACACTCGAGCATCAGCCGGCCAAGATTGCAGCGATGGAGGGGCATTTCGAAACGCACAAGGACGGTGCCCCGCTGATCCTGTTCGGAATACCGAATGACGGCGCAGAGCGAACGGAATATGCGGTTGAAATTCCAAAGCTCGGTTCGCTTATTTTGAAGCACGATCCCAATGCGGAGATAAAGGGATTGAAGGAATGGCCGCGTGATCAGCGGCCGCCCGCGCTGATGCCCTTCATTACATTTCGGATAATGGTCGGTCTCGGCTTCTTGATGCTCGGGCTTGGCCTATGGTCACTGTGGGCGCGCTGCAAAGGATATCTATACAGGTCGCGGTTGTTGCATCGTTTCGCGGTACTGATGGGTCCGTCCGGATTTATCGCGGTCCTTGCTGGCTGGTACACGACCGAGGTCGGCCGTCAGCCGTGGACGGTCTATGGCCAGCTCAGAACATCTGACAGTCTGTCGCCGGTTTCAGCGCCGGCCGTCGGAACCTCCCTCGTCATCTTCATTATCGTTTATTTCATCGTCTTCGGTGCCGGCGTCTTTTATCTCCTGAGGCTGATGCGGCGACCGCCGTTTGAGATCGACGATCACGAACTCGACACCGCGCCAATCAGAACGGCTGGGATGATGGCCGGACTGGCGCTCGATGATGGCCCAGGAGCAACTCATGACCATTGATCTTTCATTCGTCTGGGCCGCGATCATCGCTTTTGCAGTTCTCTCCTATATTATTCTCGATGGCTTCGATCTGGGAGTCGGCATCATATTTCCCGCTTTCCCGAAGCGACATCAGCGCGATCTGATGACGAACACCATCGCTCCGGTATGGGACGGCAATGAGACCTGGCTCGTGATGGGCGGTGGGGGGCTGATGGCCGTTTTCCCGCCCGTATATTCCATCGTGCTTCCCGCGCTGTACCTCCCGATCATCATCATGTTGATCAGTCTAATCTTTCGCGGTGTCGCTTTCGAATTTCGCTGGCGAACAAGCCCCGGCTCCCATCTCTGGGACATAGCGTTTTGGTTGGGCTCGTCGCTCGCGGCGATCATGCAAGGCATCACGCTTGGCACGTTGATCCAGGGCATCAAGGTTGAAGACCACGCGTATGCCGGCGGGCCCTGGGATTGGCTAACCCCTTTTTCGGTCCTATGCGGGCTTGCCCTGCTTGTAGGTTACGCGCTGCTTGGAGCGACTTGGCTGAACCTGAAGACGTCAGGTGACGTGCAGGCACGCTGCCAATCGTTGGCGAAGCCCCTGACAATCCTGCTGCTTGCGCTGATCGGCGCCGTGTCGATCTGGACCCCGTTTATCAATGAGATCTACTTCCAGCGATGGTTCCAATGGCCCACCGCCTTCTTCTCCTCGTTCGTGCCGCTGTTGTTGGCGATTTGCGCCTATCTTGTGCTGATGGGGCTTCAACAGGGCAGGGATCTTCAGCCCTTTCTAGCGACGCTCGGCGTGTTCGTTCTGAGCTACATAGGCTTGGGGATCAGCTTTTATCCCTACATCATTCCGGGTGCGCTCACGATACGGGAGGCGGCAGCCCCGCTCACCTCCCTGCAATTCCTCCTGGCGGGAACAGCCGTCCTCATGCCAACCATCCTGAGCTACACCGGATATGCCTACTGGGTGTTTCGCGGCAAGGTCCGACCGGAAGACGGCTATCATTGAGCGCAAGTGCAACGGTCGCAGGCTTGGCCGGCGACCGTTGCTGGAAGAGTGGTCGAGCCTGATGGCGCATTTTGAGGGAATTATGACTTTTACTGAACCGCGGCACTTATGGAATAATCCTGATCACCAATTCGGTTTGCGAGTGCAAAAAGAGACCGGCATGGCCACGAAGATCTGCGAGGGAATGACACGTTCGACGCGTTTCGACTGGCCAGCCCGACGCGATCGGACGTCATCCGGGATCGACAGCAGGGAGCTTGGCACGGGCGGGTTGGGTGATCTTGCCTTTGAAAGCAGATCAAGATGAGCAAGTTTTTGTCTCGTGCCGGTTACTTCGTCGGGCTTTGGCTGGCTGGCGTCGCATCCGTGACGATCGTCGGCCTGATAATCCGCGCCATGCTGCATTGAGCCTTAGATGGACGGGCCTGACAACAAGAGTTCACTGATGACCATGGTTTCTGGCGATCCCTTTTTCGACACCGAATGGCTTCAGGGGGAGGTCAAGCCTTCTTCTTTTTTGGGGCCTTCTGCTTGGACTCGCCAACGCCCGGACCGCTCAAAAAGCCGAGTTCAGCAAGCGGGTCGAGAATGCCTTCGGGAGGCATCTGCGTGCCACCTTTTAGCCGGCGATCCGTAAATTCCTTTGCGGCTCCGTCCAGGAATGCGTTGACCCTGGCGTCTACAAGGGATTCGATGTCCTCCGGCACGGGCAACTGGTAGACGTATTTCCGGACGCCAAGATAAAAGAAGCTCGAATGGAACGACCATAAAATCTCGCTGTCGAGTTGTCTGTTGGCTTCGTCGGTATTGGTCACGCCGATGGAATGATAAAATTCGTTCAAGATGATCGGAAAGGTTCGCTCCTGAAGCATGGAAATATAGCGTCTGTTGATGGACTGGTCGTTCAGCGCACCTAGGAGAAATATCCTGATCCATTGTCTATGGAGGATGCTGTCGCAATAATCGATCAAGTATGATTTGAGCCTTTCTCGAAACGGAATGGCGCGATTTTGCAGCTCTACCTGCCATTCACCCTTCCATCGCGTCAGGAATACTTCATTGAAGACGCGCTCGATAAGCTCGTTTTTTGTCTTGAAATAACGATACAGCAAGGGCTGCGTTACCCCAATGTGCTTGGCAATCTCTCGCGTGCTGGCTTGGAAGCCGTTCTCGGAGAAATAGTCGATTGCCTTTTCCACGATCTGCTTTTCGCGGCTGGCATAGGACAGGTATGTCTTCGTTGGGCCCTTAGGCGGCATGGGGATCTTCGTCCTTAACTGCAAGCTTTTTGTCATCGATCGGGCGGACTGCGGCAATCATTTGGCTCTACAAATGCCCGCTTTCCGTCCCCGGCATTCCTTTCGAGACTTGTGCGCCCCGTTGAATAATGGGTGTGGTCACATTTTTGTCGAATCTGAATTCACGCGAATAGCCTTCCATAGCCTCTTCGAGGAGTTACCCGATCCGTCCGGCAATATGCAACTTTTAGGCCAGAAAAAGCTTGGCCTTGCTCCTCCGAGCGATTGAGCCCCCATTGCGCAGTCCGCTACGATTTGACGGACGACGATCGTCCCGCTTCGCCTATACCTGCCAGTTTTACGCGCAAGGCTCCATCGCGTCGGTTATCTGCTGGCCAGCAGGAGAGCGGTTGGTCAACCGCCCTCTCGTGTGGAGCCGCTGGACCCGCGCCGTCTGGGGCCCAAAGCTAGCGGTCTCGTCGAGATCAAATCGGAAGGGCGGCATTGCCGCTATCCTTGAACTCTACGGTCACAAATTGCAGCGGGGTCGCACCGATATTCTCAAGGTCGTGCCAGGATATTTCTCCGGCCGCGAACTGCAAATGTTTGGTGTCCCCCGGCTCGTAGCTCACTTCGACAACGCGCCCGTCAGCATAGCGCGACCGGGCTTTCCCATGCGTCAACGATGTCCAGAAATAGTTGAGCACGTGGCAGTGGAATCCGAACCGCTCACCAGGTGGCACGTCGAGATGCCAGACGCGGACATCGTCCGTCTCTGAGACGAGTTTCGTACCGACGCGACCGTTGTCCCTGTTGCGTTCAAGCTCCCGGACCAGGTCTGGAGACCAGCCATCACGCGCTATCAAATTTGAAATGTCCATCGCAGCTTCCCTTCCTCTGTCGCCTGCAGAATGATGCAAGTTTTAATCGATCGATAAATTTAGTCAATCGGTCGAGCGAGGTCAATTTTCTTCAGATCGCAATGAGCAGTGAGTCTTAATAAAAACAGCATATTTCCCAATAATATCGTTATTATTACAAGAGAATTCCAGACAAAAATGGAAAATAGAAACTATAAATAAAACTTAACGTTATAAAAATGCCGATAAAATGGTTGTTTATGTTCGATAAATTTCAAATATACGTCGCTTGATCGCTAATTTATGGAATTTGCCTCGCAGATTTATTCAATAATACAAATGAAATCGTTGTTGATTGCGATCTTTCAGATACGCACCCAATGGTTGGTGTCGGGCAGAAATGCAAAAATCTCGATAAATCCGCTTGACAAAATCTTCACTTATCCAGAAATTGTGGTCGATCGATAAAAATATTGGAGGAGATATCCATGGGTCGAGTTACCGGCAAAGTCGCCATCGTTACCGGAGGAGCTTTGGGAATGGGGCGCGCGCACGCTGAAGCGCTTGCCAGAGAGGGGGCAAGTATTGCGATTGCCGATTTCAACGCTGAAGCGGGTGCAGCGACCGTCAAGGAATTGGAGCAGCGTGGTACCAAAGCACATTTCATTGCGCTCGATGTCTCATCTGAAGACAGCTGGTCCAAGGCCGTCGATGCGGTTTCCAGCCAGTTTGGCAAGATTGACATCCTTGTCAACAACGCCGGCATCTATCTTTCCGGAACGACGGAATCGACGAGCCTCGAGGTCTGGGAAAAGACCTTCGCAGTCAACGTTCGAGGCGTCTTCCTCGGATCGAAATTCGTCATTCCGCATATGCGCCGGGCCGGTGGCGGATCGATCATCAACGTCTGCTCGAACTGGGGCCTTGTCGCTTTTCCTGATGCTGCGGCCTACGTCGCGTCGAAGGGCGCCGTGCGCTTGCTGACCAAGGCAACGGCATCGGAGGTCGCCAAGGACAATATCCGGGTCAATTCCGTGCACCCGAGCCTCACGGCAACCGCCATGACCGCCGACATCATTGCAAACGATCCCGAGACGACCCGCAAACTGGTGGGCCCCTCGCTGCTCGGGCGTCCGGCGCGTGCCGAAGAGATCGCCAACGCGGTTCTGTTCCTTGCCTCGGACGAGGCGTCGTTCATGACCGGCAGCGAGATGGTTGTCGATGGCGGATATACCGCAGTCTAAACCGACAAAGCTGCACTCGAGCCTGCGCTCGAGAGCCCGAAAGAAGTGCCGTTGCCTTGGTCTCGGAGGGGCTCGCGGCAACGGGCTTGGGGTGACGCAAGCAGATCGCGGCACGGCCGCTCAGGATTGCCCGCCTCACATCGTTCATTCAACGGGAGGATAAAAATGACTGATTTCAACGATAATTCCAATGTGCCCGCGTTCGTCTCGCTGCCCGATTTTGGCAGAAGAGCATTTCTCGGCGCCACGGCGGCGATCGGTGCGGCGGCAATGACCGGTCTCTCCATCACGCCGGCGCGGGCTGCGGGAAAGGATCCCAAGGACTATCATTTCGGCGTCGCCATTCCTTATAGCGGGCAGGAATCCTACGAGCACATCATTGCCGGTTACAAGAGCGCGATGGACGCTCTTGGTGGCTCGCTGACGATCGTCGATTCCAATTGGGACATGAAAAAGCAAGCCGACCAGATTGCTACGCTCGTCTCTTCCGCCGTTGACGCCCTGATCGTGCTTCCTATCGATCCGAGCGGCATCTCGAATGCCGTGCAGGCTGCTGTCGCCAAAGGCGTGCCGACCTTCTGCACCGACGGTTATGTCCTCGGAACCAACGCTGTTTCGACGTCGCTGCACAATCACTTCGGCATGGGCGAAGTCTCGGCCCGCAAGCTCGCTGAAAAGCTCGGCGGTAAGGGTAAGATCGGCATTCTGACACTCCCGCAAAACGAAAGCTGGGCCATGCGCAGCATGGGAATGCGCTTCGCGCTGCGCCAGTACCCGGACATCGAGGTCGTCGTCGAATGGCCGTTCGACACGACCTTGAAAGTCACTCCGCGCGATGCCGTCGACAACATGCTGACGGCCCATCCCGACCTGAACGGTATCTGGGCCGCCTGGGATCAAGCCGCAATCGAGGCGACGCTTGCTGTGATGGCCGCTCAGCGCAACGACATGTTCGTGACCGGCATTGATGGCGGAAAGCAGGCCTTCGAGTACATCCAGTCCGGCACGCCATTCTTCTTCACGGTCGCGCAGAGCTTCTATCAGGAAGCCTACCAGAGCATCTACTTCGCCCACGAGTTCCTCGCAGGCCGCCAGTCACCTCGCCTAATCGTCAACAAGGCCTATGGCGTCACGCAGGAAAGCCTTGCCAATCGCGAAGGCGGCGATGTCGAGAACTGGGATCAGTTTGGCACCGCCGACAAGCTCGGCTGGGCAATGGTGGCTTAAAGCAAAGCCACGAGAAGACGCAATTTAGGCCAAGACACGGCTTTCGTTCACGGCGCCCGCAGATGAGGCGGGCGCCGCCCGCTTCATCACGTCAATGACGCGGGCACCCAGGATTTGCGGATAACACAATGAGTAATTTGCTGGAAATGACGGGTATCACGAAGCGTTTCGGCTCGGTACTCGCTCTTGACAATATCGACTTCGACCTTCGGGCGGGCGAGACGCACGCGCTTCTTGGCATCAACGGTGCCGGAAAATCGACCCTCGTGAAAATCATATCCGGCGTCTATTCGTCCGACGACGGAAAAATCCTGATGGACGGCGTCGAGGTTGTCATACGCGAACCAACCGACGCGATGGAATCGGGTATCGCAACCGTACAGCAGCATCCAGAATTGATCGGAAGTCTGTCTGGTATCGAGAACATTTTCCTTGGTCAGGAGGGCGCCGGCAAAGGTCTGCTGCGTCGCGTTGACCGGGAGCTGATCAGAATGAAAACCCAAGCACTCCTGGCCCGATTTCCGATCGAGATCGACCTGTCGATCAAAGTCGAAAACATGTCGAGCGTGGAGCGAGAGATCGTTGCGATCCTTCATGCCCTTCGCCAGGACAATATCAAGGTTCTCATCCTCGATGAGCCGACCTCCACGTTGACGCTGCCGGAAGCGCGCAAGCTGTTTGAGGTGATGGAAACCCTCAAGCGCTCCGGCATCGGGATCATCTACATCACGCACCGGCTGGAGGAAGTGATTGCGATCGCCGATCGCTTCACTGTCTTCCGCGACGGGCGCAAGATCGTCACCGGCGCCAAGGACGGATCGGTCACCGAGGAATCACTGTCAAAGCTGATGCTCCAGAAAGAGCTCGGCGCTCTTTATCCTGCCAAGCGCCCGAAGGCGGACGCTGACGGTGACATCCTGCTTCAGACCCGCAGCCTCGGTGTGGAAGGCGCGCTCGAAGACATCAATATCGAGCTCCGCCGTGGCGAGATCGTGGGAGGCTTCGGCCTGGTCGGTTCCGGCATCGAAGTTCTCGCCTCTGCATTGTTTGGAGATCGACAGCTCGACCACGGGCAAATTCTCGTGCAGGGCGCAGTCCAGACATTGCAGACCCCCAAGGATGCGCTGAGGCGGGGGATCTTTCTCGTTCCCGGTGATCGAAAGACGCAAGGGCTGACGCTGACAAAGAACGTGACCTTCAATGCGACCTTGGCCCATCTCGGCAGGGCTTCCTCGCGATGGGGCGGATGGCTGAGGCGTCGGCAGAACGCTGATACGGTTGCTGGCCTCCTGGAGCGGCTCGAACTGCGACCACCGCATTTGTGGCGCAATGCGACAGAGTTTTCCGGGGGGAACCAACAGAAGATCGTGTTGGCCAAGGGGCTCTTTCGACAAGCGGACGTTTACATCTTCCTCGAGCCGACCGTCGGCGTGGATCTTGGCGCGCGCTCGAAACTCTACGACGTGATGCGCAGCTTGTCCGAGCACGCCGCGATCCTGGTTCTTTCCTCTGACTTTGATGAAGTCTGCGGCGTCGCCGATCGCATTTTCTGTCTTTACCGTGGGAGAATGTCCATTCCTCCCAGTTTTGATTTGGCCAGGGACGAGGTTCTCGACGGCGGTCTGGTCGGGAGGCGTCAATGAGTATGAAAGAGTTACGCGGGCGCGCCATCATGTTTTTAGCGCTCACCATTGTCATCGTCACCGTCTTCTGGACGATGACGCCGAGCTACATTTCCCAACGCAATGTCTTGGCAATTCTCAGACAAATGTCTGTCAACGGCATTGCCTCGATCGGCCTGACCTTCGTCATCGTGCTCAGAAGGTTCGATCTGTCCCTCGCCGGGGTTGCGTCTTTCGCCGCCATGACACTCGGGGCCATTTTGGCGGCAACCAACAATCTGTTCCTGGCCTTGATGGGGTCGATCTGCGTCGGCAGCCTTTGTGGTTTGTTGTCCGGAATTCTCATAACCCGCTTTAAACTGCCCGACGTCGTCACGACGATCGGAGTGGGATCGATCGCCACAGGCATGGCGTTCATCTACGGGGCTTCGATCTTTTCGAGCCATTTCTTCTCATCCGGCATCCTGCGGATCAACGACAGCATGCTTTGGATTGCGCCCCTCCCAGTCGTCATCCTGGCGATAACGGCGGCGGTTGCCTATTACCTGTTGCACATGTCGCGCTACGGCCAGAGCTTCTACGCCGTCGGCGAAAGCCCCGTCACGGCGCGGCTATCGGGGGTAACGATTGGCACCTATATCGCAGCCGGCTTTGCCATCTGCGGCGCTGCTGTCGGAGCTGCAATCATCCTCAACGTCGCGGCCGTTGGCGCAGCTTCCGTCAATGCGGGAAGTCGCGTTCTCCTGCCGGCCTATACCGCAGTCTATCTCGGAGCCGCATTGTTTGGCGGCGCCACTATTCCGGCAACCCTTGCCGGGGCGTTTCTCATGGCCCTGCTTTTGAACGGTTTCAGCATCCTGTCGATGCCGTATTTCTACAGCGATGCCATCGTGAGCTTCATCCTGATCATGGCGATCGCCGTGTTCAGACCGGAAATCCTGAACCTAATCCACGAGAGGTTGCGGCCGCGTGCCCGCGACAAGTCGCTGCCCGAAAGGTGATCTCATGACAAACGAGCTTGTCTCTTCACCCCCGATCTCGAAAGGGTCGAATGCAAAACGACCCGATGTGTATCTTACGATCGGCCTGCCAACGACGTTGCTGGCCCTTGTCGTCCTGTTCAGCATTGCAACGCCCACCTTTTCCCATTTGGACAATCTGACGAGCATGATCCGCTCCGCGAGCGTCTCGGCCCTGATGTTCATGGGGCTGACCTGGGTCTTTGCCATCGGCGAAATCGACGTCAGCTTCGTTTCGGTCGCATCGCTCTGCAACATGCTCGTCGCAGGTCTGGTATCGGACAATTACTCCTGGGGCTTTGCTTGTGCGGCGGCGCTTGTAGCGGGAGCTGCCGTGGGGATCATCAACGGCGTCCTCGTCGCGTATCTTCGATTGCCGTCTCTTGTGACGACAGTCGCGACAGGCGGCATTGCAACCGCTCTTGCTGCGGCTGTCGGACACGGATCGTCGATTTCCATCGTAGTGCCGGACGTCCTGCGTTCGATGGAGACTGCGCAGATCGGCCCGATCCCGCTCTTGGCTATCCTCTGTGCTGTTGTCTATCTCTGCGCATGGTACGTGCAGGAAAGACTTCGCGTTGGGCACTACATCTATGCAACGGCCGAGAACCGGCAGGCCGTCGTCGAAGCGGGCGTTCCCGTAAGAGTGATCGTTCTAAGCGCGTTTGTGCTTTCGGCGCTCTGCGGTGTCCTGGGCGGATTGTTGCTGACGATCGAATTGTCGTCGGGTCAGCCCTCGGTCGCCAGCACGCTCTTCCTGGACGGGTTAACTGCGGTCCTGCTCGGCGGAACCATGCTCCGGCTCGGTCGGCCGAATGTTCTCGGGACGCTCTTCAGCGTGCTCGTTCTGACAGTGCTGATCCGCGGCGGGGCCCTGCTCGGTTGGACGGATGCGATTTTCCAGACGATCAAAGGACTGCTGCTGCTCGTCGGGATCTTCTTGATCACCTACTGCACGGACGAACAGCGCCACGCTCGAAAATAGCGTCAGGACCCTTGTCCTTTGACGCAGACCACTGTGTCGGATCCGGCGAAGGGTCTGTGTCGCGGAGCCGATTGAATATTTCTTACCGAGCAAACTGCGCAGGCGGCCATTCGCCCAGCCGCGCGAAACCAGGAGACCTATGACATGACACAAGCTGGCAACAAAGTTGCTCTCGTCACGGGAGCAGCGCGCGGGATCGGCCGTGCACTCGCTGTGGGCTTTTCGGAAGCCGGATACGATGTTGCGATCAGCGATCTGAAAAGCCAGATCGACGGCCTGAAGGAAACCCAGGCAGCGATCGAGCGCAACGGGCGCGCCGCCTATCTGCAGACGATGGATGTCTCGGACAAGAAGGATGTGCAGTCGGCTGTGGAGCGTGTGCTATCGGAAGCCAAGCATATTGACGTCTTAATCAACAATGCCGGCATCTTGCGGCCATCCACGCTCGACGTTCTGAGCGAAGAGGATTTCGACGCGACGATGAACATCAACGTCAAAGGCCTTCTTTTCTGCTGCCAGGCCGTACTTCCGTCGATGCAGGCGCGGCGGGCCGGATCGATCATCAATATTGCGTCGATCGCGGGGCGGGGAGGCATCCCGACCCAAGGCCATTACGCTGCATCGAAGGCATCGGTCATCACGCTTACGCGGGTCCTATCACAGGAAGTCGGCACCTTCGGCATTCGCGTCAACGCGATCTGCCCGGGTGTGATCGTCACCGAGATGGGACGAAAAGTGTTGGGCACCGAAGAACAACAGCGTCACTGGATGAGCCTTGCTGCCCTCCGCCGTCTCGGCGACCCTCAGGACCTCGTCGGGCCGGCGCTGTTCCTCTCTTCTGAACAGTCTGCCTATATCACCGGCCAGGCCCTGAATGTCTGCGGCGGTACCAGCTTCGATTGAAGCCTCATCGACATCGAAACTCGTTCCAAGGATTACAAATCGTGAGTGCCGAACACAAGATCACGGCGAGCTGGAAGCAAGCCCCTCATCCGTCTAAACCGAATACATATTCCCGAAACCTGATGGTCGATTTCGGACACAATATTGTGGTCGGCGCATCAGCCTCTCCTGACTATCTCGGAGACGCCTCTCTGCCGGATCCCGAGCAGTTGTTCCTCTCGTCACTTTCGAGCTGCCACATGCTTTCATTCCTTGCCATCGCCGAGATGCGGGGATGCAAGGTCGTCTCCTATTACGACGAGGCGTCGGCCTATCTTGAGAAGGACCAGGGAGCGTTGGCACGGGTCAAGCGCGTCGTGCTCAGACCACGCGTCGAATTCGATCCCTCCGGCAAAATTCCCGATCGCGACGCCCTGGAGAAGATGCACGACAAGGCTCATGACATCTGCTTCATCGCGCGCTCGGTCACCACAGGGGTTTCCGTCGAACCCGACCGATCTGAATAAACGGGCCTTCGAAACCAGTTACCTATGCAATCTCTCCAGGGAGGACATCATGATTGCCGCAATCCAATTAAGCCGAAGCGAATTGCTCGATGCATACGAGAGAATGTTTGCGATCAGGACATTCGAAGAAACCATGCGTCGCGAATTTGCGGCCGGCAGCATTCCGGGCACCGTTCATCTTTATTGCGGTGAGGAGGCGTCGGCGGCAGGGATCTGCATGCTCCTGCAGGATGGCGACAAGATCTCTTCGACGCACCGGGGCCACGGACATTCTGTCGCCAAGGGATGTGACATTGAAGGGATGGTGAAGGAAATCATGGGCCGCCGCGACGGACTTTGCGGCGGCAAGGGCGGATCGCTTCATATTGCGGATCTTTCCAAGGGCATGCTCGGGGCAAACGGGATTGTCGGCGCCGGCGGCCCGATCGCGTGCGGCGCCGCACTCACGGCGAAGCTTCGCGGCGCGAACGATGTTTCCGTTGTTTTCTACGGTGACGGCGCCTCCAATCAGGGCGCGATTCTCGAATCCTACAATCTCGCCAAACTCTGGAATCTTCCCGTCCTCTTCGTCATCGAAGACAACGGCTATGCCGAGGCAACGCCTTCCCACTGGTCTGTGTCCGGGTCTCAGGTGCGTCGCGCCAATGCCTTCGATATTCCAGCCACGGAGATCGACGGCAATGATTTCTTCCAGGTCTACGATACCGCGGCCGGCATGATCGAGCGCGCCCGCGAGGGCGGTGGTCCGTCGCTCCTGCATATAAAGTTCACGCGCTACTACGGGCATTTCGAAGGTGATGCGCAGACCTACCGTGGCAAGGACGAGATCGCCGAAGCGCGCAAGCGCGATCCTCTTGACGTTTTTCGCAACCGTGTTCTCGACGCCGCCCTTCTCGGGCGCGGTGATCTCGATGCCGTCGAAACCAAGGTGAAAGACCTGCTTGAACAGGCCGTGATCGCAGCCAAAAACGCTCCGCTTCCAGAGGAAGCCGATCTTCTTACCCACGTCTACGTCGAATACTGAGCCCAAAAAGCGGAGGAGCAAATACATGCCCAGGAAGAGCTACAGACAAGCAATCAATGAGGCGATGCGCCAGGAAATGGAGCGCGATCCGTCCGTGATCCTCATGGGCGAGGACGTCTCGGGGGGTACTGCGACGGACGGTGAGCAGGACGCATGGGGCGGCCCATTCGGTGTCACCAAGGGGCTTTACACCCAGTTTGGTCCCAACCGGGTTCTCGACACCCACTTGGCGGAAATGTCCTTCATCGGCGCGGCCGTCGGCGCAGCGGCGACAGGCATGCGACCAATCGCCGAGCTGATGTATATCGACTTTATCGGCGTCTGCCTTGATCAGCTGATGAACCAGGCCGCGAAATTTCGCTATATGTTTGGCGGCAAGGCCACGACACCGCTTGTCATCCGGACCAGTTATGGTGTGAGCGGCAATGGAGCGGCCCAGCATTCCCAGGCGCTTTATCCCATCATGACCCATATTCCAGGTCTCAAGGTGGTCCTTCCGTCCAGCCCCTATGAGGCCAAGGGTCTTCTCATCCAGGCCATTCGCGACAATGACCCGGTCATCTTCTTTGAAAACCGGGCCCTCTACGATACGCAGGGCGAAGTCCCGGACGAGCCCTATGCGATACCGTTCGGACAGGCGAATGTCCTGCGGGAGGGAGATGACGTTACGATCGTGGCATTCGGCCGGATGGTGTCATTCGCGCTGTCTGCGGCAGAAGCGGCGCAGAAGCTCGGCATTTCGTGCACGGTCGTCGATCCTCGAACGACATCGCCTCTGGACGTTGAAACGATCCTTGAAACGGTCGGTGAAACCGGCCGCCTCGTGGTCGTCGATGAAGCAACGCCGCGCTGCTCGATGGCGACCGACATCGTCTCCCTCGTCTCGACCAATATTTTTGGACAACTGAAGTCCGCGCCGCAGGTCGTGACGGCTCCGCATTCCCCGGTGCCGTTCTCCCCGGTGCTTGAGTCTTTATACCTGCCATCGGTCGAGAAGATCACCGGCGCGATATTGGCCGCGGTCGGAAGAAGCCCCCTCGTTAACGCAGCCTGAGGGCGCCGAGGTCTTCCGGGGCCTCATTTTGCCTGCCGCTGCCGCTATCAATGGAAAAAAGTCATGACTGAGATTACAGCAATTACGATGCCCAAATGGGGCTTGACGATGGAAGAGGGTACCGTCGCCAAGTGGGCGGTCAACCCAGGCGATACGGTCTCCAAAGACCAGGAAATCGTCGATATCGAGACCACAAAAATCGCCAATGCCTATGAAAGTCCTGTGAATGGCATCCTTCGACGGGTCGTCGTGCAAGAGGGTGAGGTGGTCCCAGTCGGTGCGTTGATCGCGGTGGTCGCGCCGCAGGAGATCAGTGATGCCCAGATTGACGGATTTATCGCCGAATACCAGCAGGATGTGGTGCAAACGACAGCCAGTCCCGTGACGCAATCCATCACTCTTGCGGGCGGACTTGTCACTTATCTCAAGGTCGGGCCCGACGAGGGAGAGCCCGTGGTACTGGTGCATGGCTTCGGTGCGGACCACAAGGGCTGGCTGCTCAATCAGGCTGCCATCGCGGAGCGTCACCCGACCTACGCGCTCGATCTTCCAGGCCATGGCGCATCGTACAAGCAGGCTGACGACTTTACCGCGCAAGGTCTTGCCGGCGTTCTGCGGGCGTTTCTCGTTGAAATGAGCCTGACCGAGGTTCATCTCGTCGGACATTCCCTGGGTGCCGCCGTCGCAGCGATCGCTGCCTCGGATGCGGGCGACATCGTGAAAACGCTTACCCTCATCTCCCCGGCTGGCCTGGGGACTGAAATCAACGGTTCGTTCTTCGACGGGTTTATCGGGGAGACGCGTGCCAAAAAACTGCGGCCTTATGTCGAAATGCTGGTTGCCGAACCGAGCCTGGTGACAACCGAGATGGTCGAAGACATCCTGAAATCAAAGCGTCTCGACGGCGCGCAAGCCGCTTTGACCGAAGTGCGTGAGGCAAACTTTCCCGGATCGGAGCAGAAGGTATCGATCGGTGCTGCAATCGCGGATCTGAACATCCCGATCCAGATCATTCTCGGCGCAGAAGACAAGGTCATCCCAGGGGAGAAAACCAAGGAACAGCGCGGGGTCAAGATCGTCGAAATAGCAGGAGCCGGCCACATCCCGCATCTGGAAAAATCGGGCGATGTAAACCAACGAATTCAGATGCTTATTGGTGGTTGACCGCTTGAATATCATGGCCGGCGAACTGATATCTTAGTCGCCCGCTCGAGCTACGCTGAAAGGACATTTCCGGCGGGCTCGAGCGCAGGGGACGGTAGGCATTTCCAGCCGTCTCCGTGCCGGCGCTCATCGTGGCTGAGGCGCTTTGTCGCCAGGCGGGAGATTGCGACGAGGAATGAGAAATTGGGACGCCGCGATCGGCGGCAGAAAGTTGTTACGGCTATGACGACCATTTTGGATACGACCAAACACCAGGCTCTCCGTTTGCGGCATCCCGAAAAAGCCCATCGCCCGGATACGGAAGTGCTGCGTAAGCCGGAATGGATCCGCGTCAAAGCCCCGAATTCGAAAGGTTACGCCGAGACACGCTCGATCGTGAAGGAGCACAAGCTCGTCACCGTCTGCGAAGAGGCGGGTTGCCCGAATATCGGCGAGTGCTGGGACAAGAAGCACGCCACCTTCATGATCATGGGTGAGATCTGTACGCGCGCCTGTGCCTTCTGCAATGTCACGACCGGCAAGCCGAATGCGCTCGACATGGCCGAGCCTGAGAATGTTGCCAAGGCCGTCAAGCAGATGGGCCTGAGCCACGTCGTCATCACGTCGGTCGATCGTGACGATCTGGCGGATGGTGGCGCCGAGCATTTCGAAAAGGTGATCTGGGCCATCCGCGCGGCTTCGCCATTGACGACGATCGAGATCCTGACGCCGGACTTCCTGAAGAAGCCAGGGGCACTTGAACGCGTCGTTGCTGCCAAGCCAGACGTCTTCAACCACAATATGGAAACCGTTGCCGGCAACTACCTGACGGTTCGCCCCGGAGCGCGTTACTTCCACTCGATCCGCCTGCTGCAGCGGGTGAAGGAACTTGATCCGACGATGTTCACCAAGTCGGGCATCATGGTCGGCCTCGGCGAGGAGCGCAACGAGGTCCTGCAGCTGATGGACGACCTGCGTACCGCGGACGTGGACTTCCTGACGATCGGCCAGTATCTGCAGCCGACCCGCAAGCACCACAAGGTCGAAAGCTTTGTCACGCCGGAAGAGTTCAAGTCCTACGAAACGGTTGCCTATACCAAGGGCTTCCTGATGGTGGCGTCCAGCCCGCTGACACGTTCCTCGCATCATGCAGGCGACGACTTCGGTCGCCTGAAGATCGCCCGCGAGAAGAAGCTGCTTGCATAGTGCGGTCGTCTCCGCTTGCCGCTCCACCAACGCATCAGAGCATTCGTTGAATGCGGCTTCCCGGGGACCAATTCGAAAACGCCGTCAGATAAGGTCTGACGGCGTTCATGACATTCACCGGGTCCAGTTCGTCGTTGATAGAATGGCGCCAAGCCTGTTTACGGCGGATCGAGCAAACCGTCTGAGGCCGGTGCAGTCGAGACGCTGGCCTGGTTCCTGGCGCTTATAGATCAACGGGTAACCGATTGTGATTGCAGGCAAAGACTGACCGATGCGGTGGCTTCCGAATCCTTTCCGATGATCGGCCCGTAATGACCTCTAGCCTCTACCGGCCACGACCGAGGGGACGAGACCGAGTTTTTCTCCGACACGCTTCGCCGTTTCGATACGGGCGGCGGTGAGCGCGGCGATAGCGTCGCGTTGTCTCTCCAGAATATGGCGCGGTGCCCGTTCAGGCGCGCCGCTATCGAAGGGCGGCTCGGGTTGATATTGCATGTAGAGCTGAATCTGTTTGGCGACATCGTCCCCACGCGCCATTGCGGCGAGGCGCAGCGCACCATCGATGCCTGAGGTCACTCCGGCCGCGAATACCCAATTGCCGTCGATGACGACGCGCTCGCTAACTGGAATGGCGCCCAAAAGCGGAAGCACCTCCATGGATGCCCAGTGGGTGGTCGCCCGGCGTCCCTTCAAAAGGCCGGCAGCGCCAGCCAAGAGCGCACCGGTGCAAACGGAAAACACAAAGGCAGCTTCAGCTGCCTGTCGGCGAATGAAATCCAGGACTTCTTCGTCTTCCATCAAATTCTGCTGCCCCGGGCCGCCGGGGATATGCAGGATGTCGAGCTTTGGCATGTCACGCAGCGTGGTGGTGGGATAGAGCGGCAGCCCGTGGAAATCCTTCACCACTTCCATGTTTTTTGCTCCGATATGGACGGTAGCGTTCGGAATAGCGGAAAGGACTTCATAGGGACCGGTCAGGTCGATCTGATCAAGGCGGTCGAATATCAGCGAGCCTATATGCAGGTGCTGATCCGGTGCAAACCTCATATGTTTCTTCCTTTGCGCGTTTGTTGCCAACAGGGGTTCGTCCCGCCGTGCCGGCCGACGATGTTGGCAACTGGCTTAAATTGTAACGTGTTTGCCGATTGGGAAAGGGAAAGCGTGTCATCTGGACGGCGCTCGGCAATCGGCCGAGTTGGACAATGCGCAGAGATCGGCTCTGTTGCCGGCTATCCCATGGCCAACGGCAGCCTGCCAAACTGGATAGCATTGTCGATCAGCCGATTCGCGAAACCCCATTCATTGTCGTACCAGGCATAGACGGTAGCGTGCTCGCCACCGCCGATGACTTTGGTGAGTGTCGTATCAAAAATCGCCGAGGCGGAGTTATGGATGAAGTCGCTGGAGACCAGGGGCAGATCACTGATGGTCAGCAGTCCCTTCAGCGGCCCTTCGCCGGCGGCAGACCGTATCAACGCGTTGATCTCGTCGGCGGAAGTCGGACGCCCGCAGGTAAAGCTTACGACCAACAGGCAGACGTCGATGGTCGGAACGCGGATCGAAAATCCATCCAGTCGACCTTCCAGCTCTGGCAGGACAAGGCCGATTGCCGACGCTGCGCCTGTCTTGGTCGGGATAATGGATGCCATGGCAGAGCGGGCGCGGCGCGGATCGGGATGATAGACGTCCGTTAAAACCTGATCGTTGGTGACGGCATGTACCGTCGTCATGTTGCCCGCGATGATACCGATAGCGTCGTTCAGGGGCTTTGCGATTGTTGCCAAGCAGTTGGTCGTGCAGGATCCAATCGCAATGATACGATGGGTGTCCTTCAGGGCGTTGTCATTCACACCATAAACGATGGTTGCATCGATATCGCTGCCTGCCGGCGCGGAGATAATCACACGCTTTGCGCCTGCGGTGAGATGAGCCGACGCGGCCGCACGGTTTGCGAATATTCCGGTGCATTCGAGAACGAGATCAACATCGAGCACCCCCCACGGCAGCTTTGCCGGATCCCGTTCCGCTAGAACCTTGATAGGATCGCCGTTGACCACAAGCACTCCGTCGGCAACCGAGATCTCAGCCGGAAACTTGCCATGGGTCGTGTCGAATGCTGTCAAATGCGCGTTGATCTCTGCGCTCGCAAGATCGTTGATGGCGACAATTTCGATCGCCTCACGCTTATTGCTTTCGTAGAGCGCCCGAAGCGCATTTCTCCCAATGCGGCCATAGCCGTTGATCGCAACTCTCAGAACCATCATATGCCTCGTTTTTGACCGCGGCAGATTACGGTTGGGGGACCGTTCGACAAATGACAATTTTCCCTCATTTTCGGTTAGGCACGCCAACACCACCAGCTGTTTCCAGCTGTTGAGCTCGCTCAACCTCCTGACGATTGGGCAATCATCTACCGTAGACCGTCTGTGTGGCCCCTTTGGTTTTCAGATCTTGAAACCGCTGATGGCAAGCCGATGTCTGGTGATGGCGGATCAGGAGGTGACCCCGAAGATGAGAGGAAAAAAGCCGGCACCAAAGTGCCGGCCTCGGTGCGGGCTAGGATTTCTCGTGCCCTGCGAGCGCTTCCATGTCCGCTTCGCTCAGCCTGTCGCTCGCCGCATTGCGTTGGTGCCAATAAGGATAGGGGAGAGGGCTTTTGCTGACGTTGTCGAGAAGTTGACGCTCGTCTGTAGATAGTCCCAGTTGGGCTGCCCCCAAATTATCCTGGAACTGCGCTTCCGTTCGACCCCCGATGACGATCGAGGTAACCGACTTTCGGCCGATCAGCCAGGACAATGCGACTTGCGCCGGCGAGACCCCCTTATTTTCGGCAATCGAGACTAGGGTTTCGACAATGTTCCAGAGACGGTTCTCATCGCGGATCGGCGGTTCCGTCCAACCGGCGAACTGGCGACTATCTTCGGGTGCTGCCTGGTTGCGGCGATGCTTGCCGGATAGCAGCCCGCCTGCGAGCGGGCTCCAGACAAGGACGCCAAGGCCCTGATCGACCGCGACCGGCAGCAACTCATGCTCGGCGTCGCGCGATTCCAGGCTATAGTGGATCTGCTGGCAGACGAACCGCTGGCGCATGTCGCGTTCGCTGACCCCAAGTGCCTTGACGATATGCCAGCCCGAGAAATTTGAGCAGCCAACGTATCGGACCTTGCCCTGCCGGACGAGCGTATCGAGGGCTTCCATGGTTTCTTCGAGGGGAGTATGGCCGTCCCAATGATGCAACTGATAGAGATCGATGACATCCGTCTTCAGGCGGCGCAGGCTGGCCTCACAGGCTTCGATAAGGTGATAGCGGGAGTTGCCGGCATTGTTCACACCGTTGCCCATCGGGTAGCGCGCCTTCGTTGCGATGAGGACGCTGTCTTTTTGCTTGCCCCGCAGAATTTCACCGACGATTTCTTCGGACCGGCCATCGGAATAGGCATCGGCCGTGTCGAGCAGATTGACGCCCTTATCGATGCAGAGATCGACGAGCCGTCTGGCTTCGGAAACGTCAAGAGCCCCGGTTTTCTGCGCCCAGCCAGCGCCGCCAAAGGTCATGGTCCCCATTGTGATCGTCGAAATTTTCAGACCTGAGCGGCCTAGCTGCCGGTATTCCATTCGTCTCCTCCTTGATAAACTGATGTTTGGTTGATTGATCGCCTGCAACGACGGGGCGTGCAGGTTGAACGGGATGAGGAAGGCGCAATGCCTTGATCGACGCCGCTTGCGGCGTGGCCCATGGTGATCCGCTCACGCACGGGGAGGGTCCCTACGCGCTGGGCAGAACCGCTCGATTGGCGCAAAAATGTGCGTAGGGCGCCTCGAAGAATTCAATGATCGTGCCCCAGGGATCCATGCAGTAGACGAGACGCCTGTTCTGTTCGGGGTAGAGCTGCCATTTCTTCGACAATACCTTGCCCCCGTTTTGCGTGATCAGTTCGGCTGTTACGTCAATGTCTGCAGTGGTCAGACAGATGTGAAAAATCCCGGATCGCGAAAAGTCGAAGGTGTTTTCAGGGGCGTAAGTCTTCGGCTCCATGAATTGGAACATTTCAATTCCCACACCGCAGGCCGTCGTTAGATGGGCGATCCTGACTTTGCCGAAAGCGTCACCAAAAATATCCTTGACGATGGCGCCGAGGTGACTTCCGTCGTCACTTGCCTCAGCCGGCTCGGCGAGGACGAAACAGCCAAGGACGTCTCGGTACCAGGACACGGCAGCGTCCACGTTGGGGAAGTTGATGCCGACATGGTTCATCGTGAAAAGCTGCTCTGTCATTTGGGTAAATCCCGATCGTGGTCAGATCGTTGCGTCAATTCGGAGTTGGAATCGCGAAGGGGTAGATGATCCCTGCGAAATGGGCGGGACTGCCTGTGCGATCGCGAAAACATCTGCCGTGCGCCATCACTTGCCTGATCGTCCCTGCGCCATCCGTCACTCGGTAGACGGCGCTATAGGGCTGACCGTCGGCGACGGCCCTCAACCAAAGTTTGACGACGTCGTCGCGATCGGCCTGGTGAACACGGGCAAGGTAGTCGACAGGGGAGAGGCCGAGCAGCGCCGCCTTCGGATTAAGTCCGAAGAGGGCTGCAACAGCCGTGTCCGCATAGAGCGCATTCTCGGCAAGCGACCAGGTGAATATGCCAGCTTCTGCATCCTCCTCCATTCGAGCCCTCCTCCAGCTCAAAAATACCGTCTAAACGCGGTGCACAGTGCAGCGTCTTGAAGCGGCGCATCGGCCGCGCCCGGATGAACCGGGTTTATGGCCGATCAACTGCCCATATGCCGTCTCCCGAACGGCAAGGGCGAGCGTAGCGCTATTTCCCGGAGACAACGGCTAGATCCGGCTCCAACCTGAAACGCCCTGCCCGCCTCAGCTGTCCTCCGCTTTTGCGCCTCCCAGGACCTCCTCCAAATCGACCGTGCCATGCAAAACTGATCGAATGATAAAAATTTGTCAATGGTTCATCGCGAAATCTGGGCAATCATCGACTTTTGAAGGATTTGGTCGGCGGAGAGGGTTTGAAATCTTGAGGTGGCTACGATCGCTGAAAAAGATGGGCGCAAGGTCCGCAGCTTTTTCGGAAGTATCAGGTTTTGAAGTGTGAATTTGCCCGGAAAATCCACAGGCATATAGGAAAAATTATCAATCGATCAAAAAAGCTTGACGCAAGCCGCGAATTGCAGGACGTTCTGCGCCGATCAGATTGTGATGCATCTCATCGGAGGAGGTTGAGGTGACCCGAGTTGGAAATTTTTCTGTCAGCGCTTTCGTCGTCGACGACCGGCCCCATCCCGGGGGTGGCGCGCTGAAACTGGGTCGGCAATTCTCTTTCCCGCCGTGCTTTCGATTTCCCAGATCGATGGTGCGATCAAACATGTGCCTTCGGCGCCGTAGTCGCTTGTGACGCCTTTTGTCCACGGCCGCCTTCGCAATCCCCCAGCATTTAAGGAGACAATCATCATGAAAACAGTTTTGGTCGCGGGCGCCGTTGGTGTCATCGGACGCGCTGTCCTTGCACATTTCGAACAGCAAAAAGATGTCAGGATCATTGGTCTGTCCAGACGCCGTCCCGAATTCGAGACCCGCGCCGAACACATCTCGGTCGATCTTCTGGACGAGGCCGACACGGTGTCGAAGCTTGCTGAGGCAAGCGGAACGACGCATATCGTCTATGCGGCCTACAAGGAGCTTCCGACACGTCACGAGCTCGTCGCCCCCAATCTTGCCATGCTGCGCAATGTCGTGAAGGCCGTGGAGCAGACGTCTCCATCGCTGAAGCATGTGACGCTGATGCAGGGGGGGAAAGCCTATGGGTGTCACCTTGGACCGTTCCCGACGCCGGCACGGGAAGACGACCCCAGACATATCTCGCCGAATTTCTACTATGACCAGGAAGACTTCCTTCGGGAACATTCGGCGGGAAAGGATTGGTCATGGTCCGCCCTTAGACCCGAAGCGGTCTGCGGAATGGCGGTCGGCAATCCGATGAACCTGCTGATGGTGATCGCCGTCTACGCGACGATATGCCGGGCACTCAAGCTTCCGCTAACGTTCCCTGGCACCGATACCTCGTACAATACGCTTTACCAGGTGACCGACGCCCGGATCCTGGCGCAGGCGACAGACTGGGCCGGATCTGCAGATGCTGCACGCGGCGAAGTCTACAACATCACCAACGGTGATTATTTCCGCTGGGTGCGGCTGTGGCCACGCATCGCCGAATTCTTCAAGTTGCCGGTCGGCGCGCCCCTTCCGTTCTCGATGCAAGAGATGATGGCAGACAAAAGAGCAATCTGGGACGGTCTTGTCCGCGACCATGGTCTTGCGCCCTACGGATACGACGAAATCGCAAACTGGAACTTCGGCGATCTCGTCCTGAAAACCCCCTACGACAATATCACCAGCACGATCAAGGCGCGCAAACACGGGTTTTCGGACTGTATCGACACGGAAGACATGTTCAAGGAGCACTTTACGAGCCTTATCGAAAAGCGGGTTATTCCAGCACCCGTCTGACCGAGCTGCGAGGGCATTTTCAGCCTCTCGGGTTGAGATTTCGGTCAGGCCGCCTGCCTCCCAAGCAAGCAGGACGCAGCCTCGCCACGACTGGCGAGGCTGCGTGAGGACGGCGGCTAGTGGGGCGAGCCCGTCCCATCTCGCCTGATGGCCTTACTCGATCGCAACTATAACCGTTTAACCGCAGCGGCGCTCAACCGGCCGTTTTTATTGAAGGGGCAGCCGACATGAAACTTGGTGCGCTGAAAGAAGTTTCCGAAAACGAGTCTCGCGTATCTCTTTCGCCGGAGAGTGCATTGCATCTTGTCAAGCTTGGTCATGATTGTCTGATCGAGGCGGGAGCGGGTGAGGGG
>NZ_JBIVSO010000021.1:0-83518 GCF_044756305.1 Rhizobium sp. NPDC092011 | reverse complement strand
GGGCCAACCCCGCCTGATGCTGCCAACGTCTGGCTATACGCACTCGCCACCCCGCCGGAAGACAGAGACGACGGGCCGAGCGTGATCGTCGGAGCCGAGACCGTCAGGCTCACCGTTGCCGGCGCGGACGTGCCGGAGGCATTGGTGGCGGTATAGGTAAAACTGTCCGATCCGCTGTAGCCGGGGGCCGGCGTATAAGTGATCGACGTGCCTGAGGCGTTGGCCGTCCCGTGGCTCGCAGCGCCGGCGACAGCGACCGAAGTCGCGACCCCACCCGAAAGGCTAAGGGTGATCGGATTGGCTGCAGAATTGGCCGCAACCGTCGCCGATACGCCACCGGCAACAGGAGCACCGAGGAAGGTGTAGCCGCCGACCAAGCCTCCCGTGCCGCCGATCGTGGTCACCACGACATCAGCGTTGCCTGCAGCATGCGCCGGGGTGGTTGCGGTGATCTGCGTGGCGCTGTTGACTGTATAGCCAGATGCTGCGGTGCCGCCGAAGGTCACTCTCGTCGCACCGCTCAGATTGGTGCCGGTGATGGTGACCGTCGTGCCGCCTGCCGTCAGACCCACATTGGGGCTGATATTCGATACCGTCGGGGCCGGGATATAGGTGAACTGATCAGCCGCTGAGGCCGCACTCGTGCCGCCCGCCGTTGTCACGGCAATATCGACGGCTCCCACCCCCGCGGGTGTTGTCGCAGTGATGGAAGTCGAGGAATTGACCGTAAAGCTCGAAGCCGCGGTCGCCCCGAACGTCACCGCCGTAGCACCCGTGAAATTCGTACCGGAAATTGTAACTGACGTGCCGCCGGCATTTGGACCGGACGTCGGGGATATACCTGTCACCGTCGGAACAGAGGGTGCACCCGCGCAGCTAAGCGTTACGGGACCGATGGTACCCTGATCCGTCATGATCGCAATGTAGAGTCCATAGGTCTGAATAAACGATGCCGGAGCTGTCAATGTGTGGGTTCCAGCTGGTCCGTTCATGGACATATATGCGTATGCGTTTTCGTGCGTATACTTACTCAGGAATATACTGCCGGACATGCCGGGCATGCCCCCCGATGAGCCGGAATCATAAAACGTCGCCGTAACGCTTTCATTCGGCTCAAACGAAGAGGCCAGGAAGCCTTGGCGATAATTGCTAATGCTACCGACTGCATTGATCGCCGAGCAGGATGCCGACATTGCCCATGCCTCACCCGAGGCTGAAGCGAGTGCCAGGATTGCGAAAAAAGCGGCAAGTATCGAGCGGACCAACGAAGCGATGGAACAATCTCTTCTCGTATGTGAACGCGCAGCCACGACCCCGGATCTGCCTAGATTTGAAAAAACCGCTAGCATCCGCGCCCGCATTGCCCTCGCAATTGCGTCGAAGCCGGCCTTAAATTCCGCCATGATTTGCCCCATAGATTCGCAGCCGACGCCCCCCGTGGCATTCGGCGCGATATCCATAAGTCGGACAGAATGTATCGACTAGGACGCAACTGGAACGGTTTGAAACGGTTTGGAACGGAAAGCGTGCCTGCGTCGCAACACAGGTTTACAATCGACGGCCGACCTAGCTGCGTGCATGTTTCCGAATTGCGATTATAGCGGTCAAAACCTGTTCATCGGCGCCGTTTTTTTGACGATCCGGTGCGCAAGCGCGAATCACGTTCTCACCGCAAGGCTCAGAACGCGGTCAATTGTCCGTAATCTGGTCCGAGAATCGAAAGCCGAGCCCGTGAACAGCATGAACAGGCATTTCCGTGCCAGCCTGACGTGCTTTCTGGCGCAACCGCCTTAAAATGGCATCAAGGCTCCGGCTTTCTGAGCCCAGATCCTCGCTTCCGACCGCTGCAGCGAGGTCGGAGCGTCGTACAACTTCGCCCTTTGCCTCAACGAGACTCCGAATGAGCCGCGTTTCACGCCCAGACAAGCCGATCTTCGCTCCTGTCGGTGAATACAGGCTTTGCCCCACCGAATCGAAACGCCACGGCACCCACTGATTGCTGTTTGACTCGTCACGATCAATCGGTTCAAGCCTGCTCAAACGTCGATGAAGGTTTCGAATGGCGGCGACCAGTACCTCACCGTCCACGGGCTTGGTAAAGTAGAGATCGGCCCCTTCTTCATAACCCTTGATCCGATCGGCCCGTTCCGCCCGCGCCGTCAGGACAATGATACCGAGCCGGTGATGCGCAGAAAGGTCACGTGCGATCTCGAACCCATTTCCGTCCGGGAGATTCACATCCAAAATCGCGATGTCGTAGGGTTCTTTCGCAAAGGCATCCCTGAAGTCCGCCCAGCTGGCAACATCCGTCACGACAAGCGAATTGAGGCGGAGGAAGTCGGTCAGCCCGAGGCGAAGTTGATGATCATCCTCGAGAAAGATCACTTTCGGTCGACCAGGTTCCGCCGTGGCCATGGTCGGATGCTCTGAATTTATTCTATAAACCATCGACTCAAACGATAGAGACTTTCATGCAACGCACTGCCGGAATCAAACCGAGGCGACTTTTAGTCCTTCGCACCCATTTAGCAATTGCGTTCCGGCTCCTATCCACCTTGATCCTGTTGATAGCCCCGATGATCTGCCTTCCGTTCGGACAGGCAGCGGCTGGCCAAGCAGCCGGATTGAAGGCCCAAAACGCCGTCGTCGTGCCAAAAGACCTGCGAGGCGCACTGTCGCTGGATGGCTTCCTGCAAGTCGCCATCGATCCCAAGGGTAACGCGACGCTCAACGATATGTTCAATCGGCGTGACGCCGATTTCGACTATATTAAAGATCACGACCTCAACCTCGGCTATGCCCGGTCCGCCGGCTGGATACGTTTTGTTCTCCAGAGCCCCGCTGATGCAACGGATGGCACAACGCTCCTGCTTTCGCTGACGCCGAACTTTTCCGATATCGTCGACGTTTATGTCGCCCCGGATAGCCCGGGCCTGACAGCACCGGATTTTGTCCGTTTCGAAATGGGGGATCATGCGCCACTCGTCCGGTCAGCCTTTACCGGGCTCGAGAACGTATTGCCGATCCAAGTCCCCTCCAAGGGACGGCTGGTCGTCTATATCCGAGGCGCCAGCAACAACTCCTCACTCAACCTGTCCGTATCGGCCTACTCACCGACCGATTTCGGCTTCATGACCACCCTTGCCAATCTCGCCCGCGGCCTGTGGTTCGGAGGCATGGCCATCCTGACGATCGTTCAGATCGTCTTCTTCTGTTTCGACAGGAGAGCATTCTATCCGCTGCTGGCGCTGAATATTCTCGGCGCGACGCTGGTCTATTTCGGCAATCTCGGGCTCTCCCGGCTCCTGCTTTTTCCGCAGGGCGGCCTCGGAAACGACTATTTCACAGCCTCCGCAGCATGGCTCGGATTGGCGGCCGGAGCCGTGTCAGTCGCAAGCGTGCTCGAGTTGCGCCGCAGGTATCCGTGGCTCAACCGGCTCTTCCTGTTGAGCGCCGCCATCGGAGTGACGGGCGTCCTGTTTGCCTTTGCGGGCGAAAACCGGATGTTCGCTCCGCTGGCCAGTCTTGTCATTCTTGTCGTCACGACGGCTGCCATGGCTGTCTCCCTACGGGATCTCGTCGCTCTCAGAGATGCGGAATCCGGTCTGAAAGCGGCGGCCTTTATGTTGATCTGGTGCGGCCTCATCCTGACGAGCGCACAGCGCCTCGGCCTCCTCCCCTTGCCAAACTGGGTCGCCCATTCCTATGCGGTTGCCAGCATCAGCCACTTCATCTTGCTGACGGGTTCGCTTGCCGTGCGCCTTCGCAAGGCAGAGGCAATCAACAGGGATAACGATAAGCGCGCAGTGGCGATGGCTCATGCCGCCGAGCGACGTGCCAGCGAGCTTGTCGTCGAGCGGACACGAGAGCTTGCCGACGCAAAGAAGACGGCAGAAGATGCCTTGCACGCCGAATTGCAGGCGCAAGTCCGGCAAGTCCGCTTCATGGAGGTCATCTCCCATCAATATCGAACGCCGCTTGCCGCCATTCGCTCGAATATCGACAGCGTCCGCATCAGTCTTCCCGAAAAGGATCAGGCCAATCGCGGCAGGATTGATCGTGCCCGCCAAGCGATCGCCAGATTGGTCGAGGTTCTGGAAGTGAATCTAATCCGAAGCAGACTGCAGGGCGCGTCCTTCGAGCCGAATTTTGCCTATACACCAATCATCGACATCATAACCTCCGCCTACGCCAAGGCCGAAGATCTCTTGCAAGGGGCCAATATTCAACTTGATATCGCACCGGAAGCGCGGTCCGGACTGGTCAGGGCAGATGCGGAAATGCTCGGCATTGCCTTGATCAACCTGTTGGAGAACGCCGTCAAGTTTTCTGCTGCCGCCCACAATCCGAAAGTCCTGCTCGGAGCGAACATGCTCGACGACACCATTGCCATCTCCATCAGCGACAACGGTATCGGCATCCCATCGACGGAGGTCGAAACCGTCCTTTCGCATTCGGCTCGGGGGTCGAATGCCAAGCATGTCGAAGGAACGGGCGTCGGCCTGTCACTTGTTTCGCGTATCGCCGCCGCCCATGGCGGGTCTGTTTCGCTGACATCACCTGGACAAGGTCCCGGAACCATCGCGACAATTATCCTACCGTCTGCGAGGTCAAACGCTTTAGCCACCGCGCCATGATGGGAATGGCGATTGCTCATCTTTCAGCTGGCGCCGGGCTGCGGGGCGGCGACAGGATACGCCGCAAGGTTTATCGTTGACGCGATGAAGCCGCGGGACGCGGTTCGACTGCAGCGAGATATGAGACAACCCAAAATGCAAGCGTGTCAGAAAAGAGATGCCGTCGCCCGTCATATTCGCGAAGCAGCAGAAATTTAACCCGAGGACACACGAGGAACTCGGGCTATTCGGCCAGTTGCCGCTTCCGTTGAACCTTCCAGCGCAAAGTGCATCAGTTGTCAAAGGGTGGTTCATAGGTCTGGCAATTATAGAGTCGACAGCTTCCGTCTTTCGCCGGCACCCAATCGTCGGTCGCGACATCGCCCGCTGAGCAGTAGCTGCTGTCGCGTACATATCGGTCATAAAGCGTACCCGATTGCCGCGAACCAGGATGTGTGACGATGATCGCCCCTTGGGAGTTGATCGCCTGTCGGAGCGCAGCGCAAGTCTGCCCGGTTGAACTGATGCGCGAAATAGCCAAAGCGCTGGACGCGCTCGAGAGTGCGATAGCGATCGTCAGAATTGCACCGACACGGTATGATATCGAACGTGGCATGTTGGTATGTCCTAGCGATAGACTGGATGGATAACCATTTTTCTCGATCTTGGTTCCAAGGTCAAATTGACCATGCCGCTGAGCGAGGCCACGCAAGCTTTGCGAAACGAGCCGAACGAGGCGCGAGAGCGCCTCTCACGGGCTCGTAAGGCAAGTTTCGCCGGACACGACTTCGCCCGCCCTCGTATTCGATTGGATCCGCAATGCGTATGGACGAGACCGCTCCGCGGCGGACACATTTGTACCCGCGACAGACCCGTCAGGGATGCTGCTGCATGCTCAAACCGCCATCAATCGTCAGGCAGGTTGCGTTCATGAACGGGCATTCGTCGGAAATCATGAAGACCGCGGCAAGGGCGATTTCTTCCGGCGAGGCGATCCGCCCGCCGGGATGCAGCCTCATCGTCTCTGCCTTTGCGGCCTCCGGGTCGGAAAAGCTGTTCCAGTAGTCGATCACCTTTTGGGTTGCGACATAGCCTGGGGCGAGCGCGTTCACTCTGACGCCCCTGCCTGCATATTCCAGACCGAGCGATTTCGTCATGCCGAGCAGCGCATGCTTGGCAAGCGGGTAGGGAAATGTGTGGGGAATGATGGTGAATGCGTGGGTCGAGGCGATGTTGAGGATGGCGCCGCCGCCTTGTTCGATAAGGCCGGGGAGAACCGCCTTGCAGCAGTTCCATGCGCCTTTGAGATTGATGTCGAAGCAACGCTGCCACTCTGCATCGGACGTTGCGAGCGGTTCGGCAAAAACATTGACGCCAGCATTGTTGATCAGAGCGTTCAGCGCACCGAGTTCGTCGGAAGCATCGCGGACGGCGGATGCGACCTGCGCTGCATCAACAATATCGGCTCTATGATGACAGACCCTGGCGCCGCCGGCCTTCAGCATCTCGGCTTCGTGGGCAAGCCTTTCGCCATCGACATCGATAAGAAGGAGGCTGGCGCCCTCAGCGACACAGGCCTTGGCGATCGCAAGACCGATGCCCTGCGCCGCGCCGGTAACAAGAATACGCTTGCTGGAAAGACGGTTCACCATGACGATCTCCTACCACTCGGCAACGCTGCCGTCCTCATGACGCCAGACGGGATTGCGCCAGCGATGGCCTTCCTTGGCGCGCTCGATGACATAGGCCTCGTCCACTTCGATGCCGAGGCCCGGACCCTGCGGGATCGAGACGAAGCCGTCGGCATAGTGGAACACCTCCTTGTTGGAGATGTAGTCGAGGATGTCGTTGCCCTTGTTGTAGTGGATGCCGAGGCTCTGCTCCTGGATGAAGGCATTGTAGCTGACGGCATCGACCTGCAGGCAGGCGGCAAGGGCGATGGGGCCGAGCGGGCAATGCGGGGCGAGCGCCACGTCATAGGCTTCGGCCATGGCCGCGATCTTGCGGCATTCGGTGATGCCGCCGGCATGGGAGAGGTCGGGCTGGAGAATGTCGACATAGCCGTCCGACAAGACCTGTTTGAAGTCCCAGCGCGAATAGAGCCGCTCGCCAAGCGCAATCGGCGTCGAGCAATGATTGGCGATTTCCTTCAGCGCCTCGCGGTTTTCCGACAGCACCGGCTCCTCGATGAACAGCAGCTTGTAGGGTTCGAGCTCCTTGGCGAGCACCTTGGCCATCGGACGATGCACGCGGCCGTGGAAATCGGCACCAATTCCCACATGCGGCCCAACAGCCTCTCGCACCGCCGCGACATTTTCGATGATGGCCTCGATCTTCTCATGCGTGTCGACGATCTGCAGCTCTTCCGCACCGTTCATCTTGATCGCCTTAAAGCCGCGAGCAACGACCTCCTTGGCATTGTTGGCGACGTCGGAAGGACGGTCGCCGCCGATCCAGGAGTAAACCTTGATCTTGTCGCGCACCTGTCCACCGAGCAGCGAGTGGATCGGCTGGCCGAGAGCCTTGCCCTTGATGTCCCAGAGCGCCTGGTCGATGCCGGCAAGTGCCGACATGTGGATGGCGCCGCCGCGATAGAAGCCGGCGCGGTACATGACGTTCCAGTGATCCTCGATCAGGAAGGGATCCTTGCCGATCAGGTAGTCCTCAAGCTCGTGGACGGCGGCCTGGACGGTCAGCGCCCGGCCTTCTACCACCGGCTCGCCCCAGCCGACGATGCCTTCATCCGTCTCGATCTTCAGGAACATCCAGCGCGGAGGCACTATGTAGGTTGTAAGCTTGGTAATCTTCATCGCAGCATCGAATCCAGTATCATGTAAGAATGAGATCGGCGGCCTTTCCGGCCGCCGCGAGCACGGCAGCGTTGGTATTTCCGCTTACGATTGTCGGCATCAGGGAGGCATCGACGACGCGCAGGCCATGCGTGCCTCTGACCTTCAAATTTGGGTCGAGCACGGCTTCCGGATCGCTATCCTGCCCCATCTTGCAGGTTCCGACCGGATGGTAGCCGGTCTTGACCGTCCGCTTGCAATGCGCGGCAATCGCGTCATCGCTGAGCACGTCGGCACCGGGGAAGATTTCCTTTTCGATGAGATCGCGCATCGGCGAGGCGGCCAGGACAGTACGTGCAAAGCGGAAGCCAGCCATTGTCAGGCGCAGGTCATCGGGATGACCAAAAATCTGGGTATCTATGACCGGATCAGCGAGAGGATCGGCAGACGCCAGGGTCACAGAGCCCCTCGCCTTCGGCCGAAGGAGGAGCGAGTTGATCGTCACACCGTCGCCGGGCTCCGTCCCCATGACATCGCGGTCAAGATAGACCGTGGGGACGCAGAACATCTGGATGGTCGGCTGATCATTGTTTCCGTCCGGATCGTAGAAGGCACAGGTCTCCACGCCTGTCGTCGAAACCGGGCCTGACCTGAACAGGAGATATTGCAACCCCGCCTTGATCATCGGCCAACCACGATCCTGCCCGTAATAGCCGAAGGATCCCTTTGTTGTCGCAACGACCGGGCATTCATAGTGATCCTGCAGATTTTTACCGACTCCCGGCAATGCGACCCTGGTTCTGATTCCGTGCTTGCCGAGTTCTTCTTCGGGGCCAATGCCCGATACCATCATGAGCTTCGGCGTCTGATAGGCGCCTGCCGCAAGGATGACCTCTTTTCCCGCCGATGCAGAGCGTGACTGACCATTCTTCAGATAGTCGACGCCCGTCACCCGATCGCCGTCCATCCTGAGGCCGGTTACGATGGCACCCGTCTCGATCGTCAGCAGCGGATTGTTCATGACCGGCGCCAGAAATGCGTCGACGGCGCTGGAGCGGCGATGCGTCTTCCAATCTATGGTATGCTGCATGAAGCCGACACCGAATTGGCGCGCACCGTTGAAGTCGGGATTGTAGGGAATACCCATGCCCTGCAACGTCTTCACATAGGTGCGGGTCATCGGGCTGGTGTGCCCGAGATGGGAAATCTTCAACGGGCCACCGACACCGTGAAACTCGCCGGCAAGATGATCATTGTCTTCCTGCGCCTTGAAATAGGGCAGCATGTCCCGATAGGACCAGGCGCTGTCATTGGCGCCGGGTGGCGAGATCAGGGCATTCCATCGATCGAAATCAGCCGCCTGTCCGCGCATGTAGACCATGGCATTGACCGTGCTGCCGCCACCCAGAACCTTGCCCTGGGGCACGATCGGCCCGCGGCCGTCGAGCTGCGGCTGGGGTTTGGTCTTGTGCATCGCGAGATACGTGTCCTTTGCCAGGAACTTCATGTAACCCGCTGGAAAATGCATGATCGGGTTGGCCTTTGCAGGACCTCGCTCAAGCAGCAACACGCGTGCCTTGCCTTCGGTGACCAGCCGCGCCGCAACCACACACGCCGAACTGCCGCCACCAACGATGATAAAGTCGAACCGACCGTTGTCGGACATGGAAACGCTCCGTGAAAGTGAAGTCAGAGTGGCTGAGGACGAAGGCGGATACGACCCGCGAGCTGGTCACCCGGCTTGAGGACCTTCAGATCTCCGAGACCTGCCATATTGTGACCGTTTGCGAGATGAGACATCGGCTCGAAGCAGAAATAATCGCGTTTGAAACTGGGATCGAAGCCGGTATCCGACACGAAGATGAAGGCATGCCGGAAGAGCGGGTCGGCGCTCAAGTTGAGCGCCGCCTTGCGCTCCGGCCAGGAGATCATGGCCTCCCCGGTCCAGCCTTCAAAGCCATTATTGACCCAACGGCAAGGCAGGCTGGAGGGCCTGCTGAAATTCAGGTCGTCGGGGATATCCTCGGCGTGACCTGGCAGCCAACCCTCGACCTCGGTCCAGAACCGTTGCGCCGGGGCTGCAAGGGTCGTCTGCGGCGTCATCGGAAAATAGGGATGCCATCCAATGCCGAAGGGCAAGGCATGATCGGCGAGGTTCTCGACCGAAAGCTCCATCTCAAGCACATTGTCTTCAAGGAGGAACCGTTGCCGCGCGCGGTATTCATAAGGTGTGTGGCCGCCACGATGCACGAGGCTGAGCTCGACGTCGTTGCCGCTCTGCCGGTCCAGCGACCATTGCGAATTCCATCCTTCGCCGTGGAGATAGTGCGGATCCCACGTTGTATTTGCGGTGAAGTGATAGGAACGTCCCTCGAAGGTGAACTGGTTGTTCCTCACCCGATTGCCAAAAGGAACCAGGGGGTAGCAACCGGACGACAGCGCATCGACCTCGTCGCCCGGGGCAGGCCTGAGAAGTGGCACTCTATCGCCACCCCTTTCCCACCAGTATCCGAGGACGAGACCGCCGGCCGTTGAGACGCGTAGCGTCAAATCGCCGTCCTTGAGTTCAATCACCGACATTGCCCGCTCATCCCTTATTGCGTGACGCGCTACGCTTGATCGCCTGGATATTGGCGAGCACCGCAACGACGATGATCAAGCCTCGCACGACCTGCTGGAAGAAAGGATTGATACCGAGCAGCACCAGGCCATTGCCGATCAGCGTGATGACAAGCACGCCAAGGAGAGTGCCGAGCATCGATCCTCGACCGCCCGACAGCGACGTCCCACCGACAACGACAGCGGCGATGACGTCGAACTCGAGGCCGGTTGCGGCGGTGGCATTGCCGGACCCCAGCCGGGACACCAGCAGGATGCCCGAAATCGCCGCCATTGCTCCGGCGATGGCAAAGAGCGCAACGCGAATGCGCGAGACATTGATGCCGCTCAGGAATGCAGCCTGCGCATTGCCGCCGATTGCAAAGACGGATCGGCCGAAGGCCGTCTTCCTGCTGACGAAGGCAAATACGGCAAACAGGACGAGCATGATGATAGCCGCTGGGGGTACCCCGAAGATCGACTGATCGAGCGCATCGAGAAGATCGTTACGGCCAATCGATACGGGAAGCGCATCCGTGACGAAGAGAGCAATGCCGCGCAGTGCGCTCCAAAGTCCGAGCGTTCCGACAAAGGAGGGTACGTCGAAATAGGCTCTCAGAATCCCTGGAATCGACCCGAGCAGGGCCCCGACCACGACGGCAAGCGCGAAAGCCAGGGGCGTTGGCACACCCCAATGCAGCAAATCGGCAAGCACAACCGAGATAAAGGCAACCATGGGCCCGACACTCACGTCGATTTCGCCGGCGATGATGATCAGGGTGGCAGCCCAGGCGGCGATCCCGATCGTTGCCGCATCGCGCAGAATATTGATCTGGTTGTTGAACGACATGAAGCCGTTTGCCGTGGAGGTAAACACGACGTAGAGCACGACGATCGCCACGAACAGGCTAAGCTCGTTCATGTGCTGGAAGAAACTGATACCGCCCTTGTCCGCCTTGGCAGCCGCGGATTTTGCAGCTTGGTCGATTGCCATTAGAACCTCCGTCAATGTCCGGTAATGCAGGCGGCCATTACAGCGTCCTGATCAATTTTGGGGGAATGGAATTCCTCCTGCAACTTGCCGTCCCTCAAGACAAGGACCCGGTCGCAGACGAGAGGCAATTCCTCTATTTCACTGGAAACGAAAATGATGCTGCGGCCCTCCGCCGCCAGCTGTCGAATGATCGCATAGATCTGCCCTTTTGCTTCGACGTCGACGCCGCGCGTCGGCTCGTCGAGCAGCAGCACGCGACTGTCGGCATGCACCCAGCGGCCGATAACCACCTTTTGCTGATTGCCGCCGGAAAGTGTGCCGATCGGCGTGTCGGTGCGCGCCGTCTTGACATGCAATCGGTCGATGACGCGTCGCGCTGCCTCTGCCATGAGACGGGCAGACAGGATGCCGTTGCGGCTGACGGCGGCGAAATTCGTTGCCAGCGCATTTTCGTCAACTCCAAGAAGCGGAACGATGCCTTCCTCCTTGCGGCTCTCAGGCGTATAGCCGAAGCCCCGGTTGACCATCTGCCTGTATCGCGGCGTCCTGACCGTCGATCCATCGACCTTGATGCTTCCATGCGAGAACGAACGTATTCCCATGATGGCCTGAAGCAGTTCCGTCCGACCTGATCCCAGCAAGCCGGCGATCCCGAGCACCTCTCCTTCGCGAAGCTTGAAGGAGATGGACTGAAGCTTGGGGGCAACGGCCAGATCGTTGACATCCAGCACCGTCTTTTCGCGGGAGTTCGTTTCAAGAAGGGCAGCCTGCGAGGCCTCGGAGCCCAGCATCAGTCGAACGATCTCGCGTGTTTCAGCGCCCTTGACATCGACAGTGTCGATGATGCGACCGTCACGCATCACGGTTGCGGAATCTGCGATCCGCCGGATCTCGTTCATGCGGTGGCTGACATAGATCACCGCGATACCCTCGGAAGCGATGCGCGTTACCGCATTCATGACCTTCTCTGCCTCGGCCGCGGCAAGCGAGCTTGTCGGCTCGTCGAGGATGACGAGCTTTGGTTTACCGATCAGGACGCGGGCAATCTCAAGCAATTGGCGTTCGGCGGGGCTCAGGCTCATGACCAGCCTGTTGGTGGGAAGATCCAGCCCGAGCCGCGCCATGGCCTCTGCGGCTTGCGCTTCCATCCTGGCATATTGGATCACCCCGCCCTGGCGGGGCCAACGACCGAGAAAGAGATTTTCTGCAAGCGTCATTCCCGGCACCAGGCTGAGTTCCTGGTAGACAACGCGAACGCCATTTTGGAAGGCTTCCTGGGCGCGTCCCGATCCTGCCTGCTTGAGTTCGACGCCATCAATGGCAACGGTTCCGCTATCCGGGATTTCGGCTCCGGTCAGAAGACGGATCATTGTGGATTTGCCGGCGCCGTTCTTGCCGAGAAGAGCCCTCACCTCGCCAGCTGCGACCTCGAAGGTCGCGTTATCAAGCGCAAGAACGCCCGGATACTGGCGCGTGCAGCCCCTGATGGAGGCGACGATCCGTGCGGATGCAGCCGGTGCGGAATGGTTGGCAGAGATCATTGGCACGTTCCACATTGAACATTGCCGCCGGATACCCGGCGGCATCTTTTGCAAAGTCAGATGAAGCTCAAATCACGGCAGACCGTCAGCGTGGGCCTTTAGCCAAGCCTTGGCGTCCTCTGAGGATTTGTAAAGGTCGATATCGTAGGGGACCTTGATATCGGACGGCGCCTGGCCGTTGATCGACTTGATGGCCTGCGCCAAAGCGAGCTTGCCGAGGCCCTGGCCAGAGATGTCGACGACCGCCTTGATGACGCTGAAGTCGGAGAGTTCCTGAGCGATCTCCGTTGTCATGTCGCCACCGAACACCACAACCTTGCCGGTCTTGCCCTGGCTCTTGACCGCGCGTGCCGCACCCAAGGTTGCGCCACCAGCCTCGCCGAAGAAAGCGTCGATGTCCGGATTGGACGAGAGAATGGTACTCGCGACCGAAACCGCCTTGTCGAGGACGGCACCTTCCTGGTTAGCGACGATCGTTGCTCCTGGGACCTTCGCCTTCAATGCATCCTCGAAGCCCTTGCGGCGCGTCACGCAAACTTCGACGAATTCGCAGTTGAGAATGGCAATCTTCGGAGCGGTTTTCTTTTCGGCGACAAAGTAGTCGCCGGCGGCATCACCGAGCTTGTGTCCGAATTCGTAGGGGTCCCCGACCGCATAGGCTGAGACATAGGACTTCATGTCGGCATCGTTCAGGCAGGTATTGTAGCAGACCACCGGAATACCGGCGTCATGTGCACGTCGGATGGCGCGATAGGAGCCATCGGCCGATACCGGCGAGACGATGATCGCCTTTACGCCGGCGGAGATCAGCGAGTCGATGAAGGACGATTCCTTGCTGACATCGCCCTGAGCATTGGTCTCGATCAGATCGAGCTTGTCGCCGGCATCTTTCGCGCCGGTCTCGATGCCCTTGCGCACGCCGGCATAAAAGCCCTGGGCGTCCATGTAGATGGCCCCGACCTTCAGAACCTTCTCCTGAGCAAAACCACTTGATGCCTGCGCTGCCACGGCAGCCGACATCGCCAGCATAGCGGCGATCTTGATGAGCTTCATGCGCTCCTCCCTCCTCATTGAATGACCAGAATAGCAGTGAAGGGCTCATGGGGCCGACCTCGCCTACTGTGGCGTCACCATATTCTTGATCATATCAATGTCAATATAAATAGGATTTATTTTCTAAAAAATATGGAAACGGGTCCGTATCTGTGCTAGCGAATAAGAGGGAACAGCCACGCTCGCAGTTTAAATAGGATTTATTTTAGCGTAGCGAGCTGACCGTCCCATGCCTTGACTGCGGCGCCGCAGGCTGAAAAAGGCTGATCGGCGGTGATTTTGGAGAAGGATAAGGGATGACCAAAGCAAGGGCCGGTCGCGTTTTGACTCTGGACGGCGATCCGATTGCCGAACATGGCAAACGAAGTGTCCGTGAGAGCCTTCTCCAGCGGGTCATCCACAAGATCGTTTCCGGCGAGCTGGCGGAAGGTTCCACATTGCCCAATGAGGCAGAGCTCACGGCGCAGTTCGATGTCAGCAGAACCAGTCTGCGAGAGGCCATGCAGTATGTATCTGCCCTTGGAATGGTTCGCTCACGAACGCGGGCAGGAACAACCGTTCTGCCGCGAGAAAACTGGAATTACCTCGATCCCCTAGTGCTTGACGCCATGCTTTCGCACGGTGCTGATGAGAATTTCTATGCCTCGTTGATCGATGCCAGGCAGCTACTCGAACCTGCCGCGGCGGCGCAGGCAGCAGCAAAGGCAACCGCTCGCCAGCTCTATCAAATCTCGAAGGCTTTCGAGGATATGGTAGAGGCCAACTCTCGCGACAACGAGGCCTGGAGCCGCGCAGACCTTGAGTTCCACACCGCCATCATCGACGCCAGTGGCAACTGGGTGTATCGCCAATTCGCAACGGCCATCAGGGCAGCTCTTCTTGCCAGCTTTCGATTGACCAATCGGGCCAGCCAGTCGCATGAGCAGGCAATTATCAAGCATCAAGATGTTCTCGACGCCATTCGGATGCGGCGCCCGGAGGCCGCCAAATTCGCCATGGAACAATTGATCGGCGTCGCGCGCAGCGAGATCAATGAAGCGCTCAGAAAGTCGAGAGAGAACGTCCCCTGATCGGCAGCGCCCAGTTTCAAGCGCCCGATGAGAGAACGAGAACTCCCCACTAAGTTCACCCCAACCGCCATGTCTGGCTGATCTACTGCCGGTTCGAAATGGCGACGCCTTTCATGGGCCCGTTTTCCGTCCTGCCGGTCACCGCCAGACCGAAAATGGAGGCTCAATCAGCGTCGGGACAATCACTCGCGGCTAAAACTTAAAATAGCCCTTCCGATCGGATTTCCGGAGACCAACGGATTTGGCATCCAGGCCGTAGAGACCTCGAGCGTGTCTCCATCGAGCTTGTAGAAGCGTTCCTGCTCAGTGCCGTTCCAGGCTTCATTCCAAGATGAGTCAATCTTTGTGATGAACCTACCCCCATCTACCCGGTACCGTCCGGTATAGGCCATCGCGGTTCGGAAAAGCGCCGCCAATGTCTCATCTGTATTCCCTGGCTCCCGCGTCTTTGCGGTGACGAGGACCATCATTCGCCCATCGGAGCCGAAAATAAGGTGCCCATTAGGATCAGCGCCCCAAGGTTGGCTGCGCTCCTTTGAACTCTGAAGTTCCGTGTCAAAGGAAACCAATCGCCAGCTACCGTAGAGCCTGGGATCGCGCTCAGACATAATTGCTCCTGTCTTCGTTTGCCAAAACGTAGTCACTTGTCGATGGTCGGTATTTTGCCATGGACCGCGCCCGGCAATTGGTCTTACGGACGACGGCGCCGCGTACGCAAAGTCCTCACTCACCTGCAACGACAACGGTCTCGAATTCGCACATCAAACGGCGTCATTAGAGGCCCATTTGCTTGACCTGACAAGCTTACCGAAAGCAGCCATGCGCCGCAGTTGATCGCAGCGAAGCCGCCACCGCGCGAGCCAATCGCGCTGATGCATCGGAGATATCGTCACTCATCACCATGGTCTTCATGCTTGATAGTCCATGGATGTGAGCCAAGGCAGGCTAGGAGCGACTTGGAAACCTGTCGAGCCTTGCGTTTAGCTGGCCGATGGTCGTGACATCTGCATTGGCAAAAGCAAAGCGAAGATAGGCATCATTGCCCTCCCCGAAATAGGCGCCAGGAATAGAGATTACGCCAGCCGTGGATGCCAGGCGTTCGGCTATCTCCGTCGACGCCTGCCCTTCAAAGGGATGCTTGACAAAGGCGAAATAAGCGCCGATCGCAGCAATGCTCCATCCGGGCGCTGCGGCGAAGACTTCCGTGAGCGCCCTCGCACGTCGCGCGATTTCGGCGCGGTTGCCGGCACGCCAATCCGCGAGCTTCGGGAGGGCTTCGGCAACGGCATGCTGCGCCGCACGAGGCGCGCAAATCTGCATGTTGTCCATGACCTTGGCAACCTCTCGAACAACCTCTGGCGATGCCGTGATCGCGCCCAAGCGGTGACCGGGAATGCAGAGCGATTTGGAAAAGCTGTAGAGAAGGACGAGCCCCTCGTTCCAGTCCGTTTGCGAAAGCAGATCGTGCGGCCGTGTCGAGCCCTCATCCAGGAAATCCCGATAGGTCTCGTCCAGCACCAGCCAGGCACCATGCTTTCGGCAGAGGGCGTAAAGGCTATTCAAGAGCTCGGGTGGATATATCGCACCCGTCGGATTGTTGGGACTGACGATGGCAAGTGCTTTGGCACCCTCGGCCAAAGCCGCTTTCACGGACGACATCTTCGGCAGAAAGCCATTCTCGGCATCGCATTCGACGAGGACGCTCCCGATCCCCAACATGGAGAGCGTCGTTTCGTGGTTGAAATAAAACGGGTTGGTCATTGCCACCCGGTCTCCCGCCCGCGCAAGCGCAATCATAGTCGCCATGAAGGCCTGGTTGCAGCCTGCGGTGATCTGGATGTTCTCCGCGCATATTCGGCTGGCATAGATATCGGACATATGCGCCGCATAGGATTGACGCAGGGCGCTTTCTCCTTCGATCGGTCCGTAGCCCGTCATCGCCTGCATGCCTGCGGCTTCACCAAGGAGCCGCAGCATTTCAGGATGCGTCGGATATCCCGGCACGGCCTGCGAAAGATCGATCAGGGGGCCGCGCAGCCCGTCATATGCACGCGCCCACGCCATGACCGCGGGGATCGGTGGCCCTGGCAGCCGAGATACGAGACTGTTTGGCATAGCTTTCATAATCTTGCAGACCTCATGATGAACATTGGCTTGTCTAAGAAACGACGTTCCGCACGAACCGAGTGATTTCCGTCCCCCTGTTGGCGTAGGAATAATTCTGGGCTGAGCTGTAGATCGCGAAAGCCCCCTTCGGATACTCCTTTTCCTCGCCGCTCAGGATCAACGTCAAGGTTCCCTCCATGACGACAATCATTTCATGCCAGCCTTGCGGATCGGGTTCTGCATCGTAACGCTCTCCCGCCTCAAGCGACCACATCCACAATTGCGTTTCCTGCCCGGAAGGTGCCGTTCCCAGAAGCACCCCCTTGCTTTCCGCTCCGCTGCCGCGCCACGTCACTTCGTTGATGTCGGACGATGAGTGACGATCGGGATTCCGGACGAGATCGACGAAGCCGACGCCCATCGCGACAGCCAGCTTGTCAAGGCTCGACAGGCTGATATTGGCATCTCCTGCCTCAACCGCGATGATCATTCGCCGGCTGATGCCGGATGCCTCGGCAAGCGCGACTTGGCTGAGGCCGGCGGCTTGTCGGAGCCTTCGAAGATTTCCGGAGACATGCGCCAAAACATCGCCTCGCTCTTGACTGTGCAATATATTGCTCATAGGGTCCTTCTACTCTTAACGGGCAGACTGATCAACAGCGAATTCAACCGTGCGTCCACCAGGACGCGCGAGCGATCGCTCGCGTCATCATGCTCATGTAACTGGGAGGCCCCTGATGACGCAACCGATCGTGCTCGGCGAAGCCGAGATCAACCAACTCTTGCCGAAGGTCGACATCCGATCCGGGCTGGAGCGGATGTTCCGCTCGCTGGCAAACGACAATGCAGTCCAACCGCCACAGACGCTAACCCTCTTTCCGAAAGATGCCGGAGACTTCATCACCTATCTGGGCGTGCTTGCCGATGAAAAGGTCTTCGGTGCAAAACTGTCGCCCTATATCCCCGGCCATGGTCAGGCACTGGTGACCGCCTGGACGCTCTTGATGTCGATGGAGAGCGGTGTGCCCATCTTGCTCTGCGATTCCAAGAGGCTGACCACGGAACGCACCGCCGCCACCTCGATTATCGCCGCGGATGCGCTGACACTTCAAGACGCCTCCGTCCTCACCATCGTCGGTTCTGGTCCCGTAGGATTAGCCCATCTGCGTTACGCAGAGCGCATCAGGCAATGGAAAGAGATCAGGATCGTGTCGCCGAACATCCATGCGCGACACGATGTGCCTTCGAAGAGCTCGGTCGGCACGAGCATCTCCAAATGGACAGATGCCAACGAAGCGATTGTTGGTGCCGACCTGGTGCTTCTCTGCACGTCGTCAGGAAAACCCGTCATCGACGCTTCGAAACTGTCGAAGGCCGCGGTTGTCACCTCCATCAGCACGAATGTCGCCAATGCGCATGAGATCGATCCTTCAGCGCTTCAGGGCTTCGACGTCTATTGCGACTACCGCGCCACGACGCCCTTTTCTGCCGGCGACATGAAGCTTGCCACTGAAGCCGGCACGTGGGCGTCCGACCGTCTTTGTGGCGATCTGCCCGATCTTCTTTCGGGCCGCGCGAAACATCCGAGCCGTGAGCGACCGGCCTTCTTCCGTTCGATCGGCCTCGGTCTCGAAGACGTCGCTGCCGCCTTGGCCTTGCTCGTTGCTGCCCGCAGCTGAACCCTGAAATATCTAGGAGAATGAAATGAAGATACGTGACTTCGGCGTTGAGATCTGGATGAACAAGTACGAGACCAAGTGCGAGCTCAACCTGGCCGAGACCTGCGTTGAATCCCTGACGGTCGCCGAACTGCTCGATATGTCCGGCATCAACGACATTGGTGAACAGCTCAAACCGCTAAAGCTCACCTATGGCGAGATCGAGGGCAGCGTGCGTCTGCGCTCCCTTGTTGCAGCACTCTATGAAAAGCAGAAACTCGACAACGTTGTCATAACCCATGGTGCAATCGGCGCCAATGCACTCGTGCATCAGACATTGGTCGAGCGTGGTGACCGCGTCATCTCGGTCCTTCCTACATACCAGCAGCACTACTCCATCCCCGAAAGCATTGGAGCTGATACCCAGATCCTCAAGCTGACGGAAGCAACCGCGTTCCTGCCGGACCTTGGGGAGCTGAAAAAGCTCGCGACGCCAGGCACGAAACTGATTGCGATCAACAATCCGAACAATCCGACCGGCTCGCTGATGGACAGGGCTTATCTGACCAAGATCGTCGAGATCGCCCGTGCATGCGGCGCCTGGATCCTTTGCGACGAAGTCTATCGCGGCACAGACCAGGAGGGAGACCTCGGAATGACCGCATCCATCGCCGACCTCTACGAGAAGGGGATCAGCACTGGCAGCATGTCGAAAACATATTCGCTGGCGGGCCTTCGCCTGGGATGGATCGCGGCCCCCTCTGACCTCATCCACGCGGTCTCCATCCATCGTGACTACAACACGATTTCCGTCGGCATGCTCGACGACCATTTTGCCGCCATCGCACTTGAGAACAAGGACAAGATCCTTGAGCGCAGCCACAGGATTACCCGGACCAATCTCGCAATCCTGTCGGATTGGGTCGACGCCGAGCCGCTGATTTCATGGGTCAAGCCCAAATCCGGAACCACGGCCCTTCTCAAATACGATCTGCCGGTTTCCTCGGAAGAATTCTGCCTGCGGCTCCTCGAGGAGACAGGCGTCATGCTCACGCCGGGCAGCGCCATGGACATGGAGGGGTATCTTCGCATCGGCTATACGAATGGCGAAGAAGTCCTTCGCGAAGGGCTTGGCCGCCTCTCCCGCTTCCTCAAGCAGGCCTCCGCCCAAGCGGCGTGACCCGCTCCCATATCAAGAATTCCCTCGCGCCGATTTGAGCGCGCGGGATTTGTTCGTTTCCAACAAAAGGGGAATCTTCATGAAGCGAATGACTATTGCAATTGGGCTCGCACTGCTCGCCAGCATTGCGTCCGCGGACGAATTGCGCATCGGCACCAGTGCCGACTACCCGCCGTGGGAATCTGTTGACGGCAGCGGCAAAATCATCGGCTTCGACAAGGATGTCGGCGACGAGATCTGCAAGCGCATCGCCGCGACCTGCGCCTGGCAAAACCAGGCCTATGACGGTCTTCTGCCTGGGCTGCAGATCGGCAAGTTCGATCTCGTCATCTCAGGTGTCTCGATCAACGACGAGCGCTCGCAAAAAGTCGACTTTTCGGCCGCCTATGCGGATGCGCCGAATGCGATCGTGGTAGCGCCCGGCAGCGAAGCGGCGTCGGCAAAATCCGCAGCCGACCTGAGCAAGGCTCTCGCCAAGGCATCGATCGGCGTGCAGAGCGGGACCACCCACGAGCAGGTGATCCGCGCGCATTTTCCGGACGCCGACGTCCATGTCTACGATCGCCCCGACCAGGTGGCCGACGATCTTACTGCCGGCCGCATCGATGCCGGCCTGATGGAGCGCTCGGCATGGGAGCCGCTCGTCAAGGAGCGCGGCAAGGACAAGCTGGTCTATGCAGGCCCATTGTTGACCGGCGCGGACTTCGCCGAATTCGGCAAGGGCCAGGGCGTCGCCATGGCGAAGGGCAAATCCGAGCTCAAGACCAAGGTAGACGGCGCAGTCGAAGCCATGCTCAAGGACGGAACGGTCAAGACCATCGCTGAGAAATGGTTCGGCTACGACGTATCGAAGAAGTGATGTCCTGAGGGAGGCGGCTTGCCGCCTCCCAATCATGGAGGAACCATGCAAATACGTCCCGAAATCCTGATCGCCGCAAAGGATGATCTCACCACCCTCGTCGCCATTCCATCGGTGAGCGCGCGGGCGGAAGGTCTTGCTGCCTGCGCCGACAAGGTCGAAAGCCTGCTCAAGGATGCCGGCTTCCTGACCGAGCAGCATCCTGGAGACGTCGGACCCTTCGTGGTTGGCGAGACAGGCGACGGTCCCTTCACGCTGCTCATCTACAATCACTATGATGTCCAGCCCGAGGATCCGGTCGATCTATGGACCGACCCGCCATTTGCGCTTTCCGAGCGTGACGGTCGTCTCTATGGCCGCGGTGCGGCTGACGACAAGGGCGAATTTGTCAGTCGCCTGGCAGGATGGCGCGCGTTCCGCGCGGATCGGCCTGAAGCCCTGCCGTTCAAGCTGATATGGATCGTCGAAGGCGAAGAGGAGATCGGCAGCCCGTCACTCACACGTTTTCTCGAAAACAGGTTTTCAGATACAAAGGCAGATATCTGCTGGTGGGAATATGGCGAGGTCGACAAGTCGGGACGCCCGATCATCCTGATGGGCTTCAAAGGCATACTTGCAGTCGAACTTCAGTGCCGCACGGCCCGGGCGGACCTGCATTCCAGCCTTGGCGCGATATTCGACAACCCGCTCTGGCGACTTGCCGCGGCGGTGTCCTCCCTGCGTGACGCCTCCGGACGAATTCTGATCGACGGATTTTACGACGATATCATCGAGCCGGACGGGCGCAGCAAGGAGCTTACGGCAGTACCCCCGTTCCCGTTGGCCGATCTTCAGGCCGAGACCGGCGGCCGACGCCTTCTTGGCGGCGTGGGGCCAGAGAATTTCTACGCGCATCTCAACTTCGAGCCCTGTCTCAACGTCAACGGCTTCCACGGCGGTTATGGCGGGCAAGGCGCGAAAACCGTCTTGCCTTGCGCAGGTCAGGTGAAGCTCGACTTCCGTCTGGCGCCGGGGCAACACCCGCTGCGCATTGCCGAACTGCTCCGCAAGCACTTGGACCAGCACCATTTCGAGGATATCGAGCTGACCATCCTCGATGCCGAGGTCCTCGGCGTCAGAAGCGATCCGGCGCACTCTGTCGTCGAAATGGGCGCAGCGCTGCTTGAGAAATGGTTCGAGCGCCCGGCAATCATTCAACCCAGTTCCGCGGCATCGGGACTTGCCCACCCGTTTGTGCACAAGTTCGGCGCGACGCTGTTTGGTGCAGGCCTCACCCACCACGGTGCCATGCTTCATTCTCCCGACGAGAATATCCTGACTGCGCAGTTTGCGAAGATGATCGGCTTTGCCGCTGATTTCTTCACGCTGCTTGCCGATGCTGCCGAAGACAGAGCACCGGAGAGCCTGCATGCTTGACGCCGTCCAGCAATATCAGGGTCAACTGATGCAGGGACTTCTGATGACCCTTGCGGTAGCGGTTGGAAGCTTCATCATCGGCTTTATCATCGCCGCAATCCTTGCGCCGCTTACAGTCTACGGACCTCCCGCAATTCGCCGTGTCGTCATGGGCTATATCGGGCTCATTCGGGGGCTTCCCGAACTGCTCGTCATATTCCTCATATTCTACGGCGGCACCGTGCTGCTTACGAAATTGGCCGGCCAATATGTCGAGGTCGACGGGTTGAGCGCCGGCATTGCGTCCCTTTCCATCGTCGCGGCAGCCTACCTCACCGAGATCCTACGAGGCGCGCTCCTAGGCGTGGTTGCCGGCCAATGGGAGGCGGCTCTTTCTCTGGGATTGCGCCGGGCGCGCGCCTTTCGCCTCGTCGTCATGCCCCAGATGATGGCACGTGCCCTTCCGGGGCTTGGAAATCAGTGGCTGGTCATCCTGAAGGAGAGCGCTCTTGTCTCCGTCGTCGGGCTCGAGGAACTCATGCGGAAATCTGTCGTGGCAGCGGGTGCCACCCATCAGCCGCTCGCTTTCTATCTCGCCGCCGCCGCCCTCTACGTGCTTATCACGGCTGTCTCGACGCTTCTTCTGAAAATGTACGAATCCCGCCTGACCCCGCATCTGAGGTAACGCCATGCTGTCGTTCGAGCTCTTCGCACCCGCATTCCTGGCCGTCAAGAACGGGTTCGCTCTTACCGTCCTCATTACGATCGTGAGTTTCGTGGTGGGTCAGGTTCTGGCTCTGCCTCTTGCGCTCGCGCTCACATCCACAAGCCGGATGCTACGATTTACAGTGTCCACCTACACGTTCCTCATCAGGGGAAGCCCGCTGCTCGTCCAGCTGTTCATTGTGTATTACGGGCTGGGACAGATTGAGGCTGTGCGCCATAGCTTCCTCTGGCCGGTTCTTCGAAGCCCAATCTATTGCGCGATCCTCGCGATCGGCCTCAACTCTGCCGCCTATTCGGCCGAGCTGCTTGCGGGCGCGATCCGTCAGATCCCGCAGGGGCAATCCGAAGCCGGAAGCGCCCTTGGGCTGCATCGAGGCGTGCTTCTGCTCAAGATCCTTCTTCCGCAGGCCTACCGGGCAATACTTCCACCCATCGGCAATGAACTCGTCCTGGTCATGAAGGGTTCCACGCTCGCAAGCGCTGTCACTGTCATGGAAATGACAGGTGCTGCCCGTGTCTTCGTCGCGCGCAGCTATGCTCCGTTTGAAACCTTCCTCATAGCCGGAACAATCTATCTGTTGATGGGCGCGGTCCTCGGACGGATATTCAAATTCATCGAAATGCGTGCCGCCATCCCGGGTCGATGAACCTTATGTCAAGGTTTCCCGCCCGTTGGGAATATTGGCCGAACTCAATCGATACTGGCGTTTAGCTAATATGATCGCCTGCGATCGACCGGAAACCAGGGACAAGGCCGCATCGGTCGGCTCCAGGACAAGACCTTGGCGAAGCAGCTTGTGAGAGCCTGAATTGGCAAATTCGGAGACACGCGAAGCGCGTCCGAATTCATGCAAGATCATTGCTCAGCATCTCCAACACATTCAGTGCATGGTTGGCATATTGACTGATCCAGCGGTCCGAGATCGCCTTGATGGGCAAAGCGTTGAGATGGTTCCACCGTTCACGCCCCTCCCGTTTGGCGATGACCAGGCCGGCCTCCTCCAATATCTTCAAATGCTGCATCACCGTGCAGCGGTCCACGCCCGGATGCGCCTCGCATAGGTTGCCGGTTGTTTTCGGCTCGTCCTTGATTTGATCCAGCAATCCGCGCCGGAACGGATGAGCCAGAGCCTTGAAGACGAGATCGCCATTTGGTTCACTTGACATGTTATATTTTTATAACATATTTTGCCGACATTCAAGCATTGGGGGATGGGATGGCCTACGAATTTAGTGTCAATGCACGCATTGGTCGGCCGGTGCCTGAGGTCTTCGATGCGGTCGTCAACCCGGAAAAACTCTCCGGCTATTTTGTGACAACCGGTGGCGGGGCGAGCGCGCCGCTCATCGAGGGGACCACGGTGATCTGGTGGGGCGATGTCCCCGTCGAGGTCGAAACAATCGAGAAGAATCGAAGGGTCCTATTGCGCTGGCGTGCAAACTCGGCGCGGGCCGAAGCGGACTACCAAACCAAGATCGAGATGCGTTTCGAGCCTTTGGACGATGGCGCCACGATGGTGACGATCCGCGAGGGCATTTGGCGCACAGAGGATGCAGGACTGAAGCAGAGCTACATCAACTGCGAAGGTTGGACCCAGATGCTGTGTTGCCTGAAGGCATTCGCGGAATACGGCATCAATCTGCGTGAGGGATATTACACCAGCGAAATGAAGGGCGTGCCCGCGCGACCCCGAGATTAGAACCAGACAGGAAAAGGAGAAAGGCATTGGCTGCAAAGCTTTATGGAGGCATCGATATCGCGATCAAGGTGCCGCCTCATCAATACGAGGCGACGGTAGCTTTTTATCGGGACACCATTGGGCTCGTTCCCATTACCGATAAGGCACCGGATATTGGTTTCGAGCTTGGTCCAAACAAACTCTGGATCGCTGCGGAACCCAGAATGAGTCAGGCTGAAGTCTGGCTGGAGCTGTTTACTGACAACTTTGATGCTGCCGCCGAGCATCTCTCAAAATCAGGCGTGACGCGGTGCGATCAAATCGAACCACTTGCTGACGGCTTCAGGGGTGGATGGATCACCAACCCGGCAAACATAATCCATATGGTTCGGGAGCCCGACGCCTGGTAAGCCTCCACCCAACGCGGTACTCCATCGGCTGCAGCCGGTTTGGCCAATGACGATCGTCCAGCCAAACCGGTTAGCATCATTCCCTCGGCTAAGATCATTGAACCTCTCTCGCTTTACAAGATTGCCTTCTAGCGCGTGAGCGCTGCAAAGCGACAGAACATCATTGCTCGCGTTCTGTCCTGATGCAGCTGCAATGAAAACCCCTACGGCGTTTCGCGTCATCTTTCAGAAGCACTCAGTATCGGCCTCGTATTGAGAGCCGGCCGCGATAGCGTTGGCATAGTGCACAAAAATCATGTCGCCCGACGCAAAGGCCGAAGACGGTCTCAATCCGAGTGGATGAGGGCCGCGTGGGGTTCGTTTGAGGGTCGCGCCCAATCCTTGAACCCACCCAGGTTCGTGAAGATTACCCGGACAGGGTGACGTACGCGTCAGTCCTCCATTTCAGCTCCCGGCACCGGGAGCGAATTCGCCAGTTCGGAAATTTTATACCACCCGGCTTTTGTTGTGCTCCACGTCTATTGACTTGCCGCAGTTCGCTTCAGTATTCTCGAATTATAACTATTATTCCATAATAATGGTATTTCTCGGGAGGAGAACACCATGAATTTCCTGAAACTTGCCTATGTCGCGACCTCGCTGCTGGCCTTTTCAGCGCCTGCCGCTTTCACACAGCAACAAGGCGGAGTGATCAATGTCGCGACCATCGGTGAACCGGCCTCGCTCGACCCGATGGTGAGTGCAACGGATCTGGTCGGCATGATCTCGCAGCACATTTTCGAAACGCTGTTCACCTTCGACAGCAAATGGAACGTCACGCCGCTTCTGGCGCAATCCATGCCCGAGGTGAGCGAGGACGGCACGGTCTATGCGATCAAACTGCGTCAGGGCATCAAGTTTCACAACGGACGCGAGATGACTGCGGACGACGTCGTCGCCTCGCTTAAGCGCTGGCTGGACGTGGCCTCGCGCGGCAAGCAAACGGCCGTCTATATCAAATCGGTCGCCAAGACCGCAGACGATACGGTGACGATCACCCTCACCCAACCCTACGCGCCGCTCCTTTCGCTTCTCGCCTTGAACAATTCCGCCGCCGTGATCATGCCGGCCGATGCGCTGGCAATGCCGCTGAAGGAAGTGATCGGCACGGGCCCCTACAAGCTCAAGGAACACAAGCCGGATCAATATATTCAGCTCGTGCGTTTCGACGATTACAAGTCCCGCACAGAAAAGGCGGATGGTCTCGGCGGCGCACGCGTCGCCGAGGCGAACGAAATCCGCTTCGCGCCGCTCCCCGATGCCAACACACGGGTCGAGGCCGCAATTTCCGGCCAGTACGACTATGTCGACTCTCTGCCGGTGGAATCCTATCGGCGCCTGGAACAGGGTGCGGACAAGCCGGTCCTGCTCGATCATTTCGGCTGGCCGATCTTTGTCATGAACAACAAGGAAGGCCCGCTCAAGAACCCGAAGATCCGCAAGGCCGTGCAGATGGCGCTGAGTGAGGCGGACATGTTGGCGGCAGGTTTCGGCGACCCGAAATTCTATGCCGTCGAGGCAGCCATGTATCCGAAGAATTATATCTGGCATACGGATATCGGCACCGAGAACTACAATCTTGCCGACCCGGAAAAGGCCAAAGCGCTTCTGGATGAAGCCGGTTACGACGGCACGCCGCTGCGCATCCTGACCAGCCGCCAGTACGAGTTTCATTACAAAATGGCGCAGGTCGCGCAGATGTATCTGGAACAGGCCGGTTTCAAGGTCGATCTTCAGGTCAGCGACTGGGCGACCATGATCCAGCGCAACAAGAAACCGGAATTGTGGGATGTGTTCATTACCCACAGCCCCTTCCTGCCGGAACCGGCACTGAACTTCATCCTGTCCAAGACCGCCGGCGGCTGGTGGGATACGCCGGAGAAGGAAAAGGCGCTCGATGCCTTTAATCGCGCGACCTCGCAGGACGAACGGGTGAAATTGTGGGCCGACTTGCAGAAGCTGATCTTCGAACAGGCACCCGTCGTCAAGATTGGTGATTTCAGCGCCCTTTCGGCGGCGTCGCCGAAACTCGGTGGCTTCAACCCGTCGCCCTGGCCATATTTCTGGAACGTTCAGGTCAAGAACTGACGAGGCCCTGCGCCGCATTTCGAAACGAGATGCGGCGCTTTCCGTTCCAATCGCGTCGCGAAGGCAAATCATGACCACAAGCTTTCCCATTCTCGAAGCCGGCACCCTCGCCGGCCGTATCGACCCCTATTTCCGCACTTGGAGCGGCGAAAATTCGCCGGGCGTGATGCTGGCCGTGCTGTCTGGCGGCAAGGTAGTGCATGAGGCAAGCTACGGCATGGCCGACATCGCCAACGGATTGCCTCTGTCGAGCCGTTCGGTCGTGCGTATCGCCTCGCAGAGCAAGCAGTTCACCACCTGCCTGCTTTTGATGCTGGAGCGCGAGGGCCTGTTGTCGATGCAGGACCCGGTTCAAAAGCATCTACCCTGGTTGCCGCACTTTGAGTGGCCCGTAACGCTGCATCATCTCGCGTCCAACACGAGCGGTCTGCGCGACATTCTGGAGATGATGACAATCGGCGGCGTACCAATCCTCGCCCCTTCCTCGCGCGCCTATGCCTGCGGCGTGGTCGGTCGCCAAAGCGCGCTGAATTTCGAGCCTGGCCACGATCTCTTGTACAGCAACAGCAATTTCCTGCTGCTGTCGGAAATTCTGGAAGAGGTATCGGGCAAGAGTTTCAACAATCTCCTACACGAGCGCATCACCGGGCCGCTTGGCATGGAAGACACGCGATTGATGCCGCGCGACGACGATATCGTGCCGCGCCTTGCCGTGCATCATCGGCGAGGACCGGACGGCAAATGGCTCAAATCCGGCTGGGGGATTGCCATCGGCGGCGAAGGCGGCATGGTTTCCAGCCTGCGCGACATGGTCGTCTGGCAGCAAAACCTGCGCGACCCCAAGGTCGGCGACAGAACCCTGTTCGCGCGCATGGCCGAAGCCGGTGTTGCCATCAATGGCCATCCCTCGCCCTATGGATACGGCCTCGTGCGGGATACCAGCGGCCCGCTCACATCGGTCGGTCATGGCGGCTGGATCGCCGGTGCACGTTCGGAATCGGTTCGTTTCGAGGAAGCGGATCTCGGTATAGTCATGCTGTCCAACCAAGACGATTTCGCGCCCTATGTGCTGGCGCGCACCATCGCCTACGATCTTCTGGGCGTTGCGGCGGGACAGTCCCACGCCGGTTTCGACATCGCCCCTGGCACCTATCGCGAGGAAGGCGGAGACGACGTATTCACAATCGAAACGGATAACGGCGAGCCGCGCCTGATCATGAATATGGGCGGTGCGCCGCTACTGGCCGTGGGCAACGGCAAATGGCAACCGCAAGCCTCCATTCCTGCCTTTGCATTGAAAGCTGCATCCGAGGGCGCCATTCTTGCCGAGCGTTTCGGCCGCATGCGCCGTTTCGTGTCCATCACGCCCACCGCCATCTCGCTGGAAGCCTTCGTGGGCCGCACCTTCCATGCGCAATCGGGAGATTTTCGCGGCGAAACCCGGATGGCCGGCCGGGACCTGCAACTGAGCCTTTCCTCGCCGGAAGGCATGCAGCGCGTCAAGCTCGTCGCTTATGGCGCGGATTTCTTTTTCGCCCACCCGATGAGCGTGGACGTGCACGACCAGTGGCGGGTATGCCCATGGGTTCTACCATGGCTCTTCACCGTGCGATTTACGCAAGGCGGCATGATCATCAACAGCGATCGCACCAAGCGGCTGACATTCAAAGAAGTCTGACGCGGTCGCGTCGAACATGAGCCCGCCAATGGCGGGCTTATGTTTTGTGGCTGGAATATCGAGTACGATGTTCCAGCGCTTTTCATGCGCGGTGGGAAATGATGTTCGCCAAGCCGGCAGCGTTGTACTGCGGCGCCACATAATTGAAACACCGCACCGGTTTGTCGACGCCGCCACCTGAAATCGCTCGTCAACAGTCTCACTGAAAATCCTCTGCGCTCTTTCGGGCACCAACGGATTTTCTGCAACAAAGTCGGGCCGAGCTTTTCCAGGCGGCATTTTGCCCGCGGATCAGAATTTTCCGACCATCAGACAAAGGATGGTGAACATCATTTGAGCTGCGATCTGTGCCGTGTTCGTGGTCGCATCATATTGCGGCGCGACTTCCACGACATCAGCCCCCACGACATTTATTCCCTTCAGTCCCCGAAGGAGGGCAAGAACCTGTCCAGGCGACAGACCGCCCACTTCGGGAGTACCAGTGCCGGGGGCAAATCCGGGATCGATACTGTCAATATCGAAGGAGATGTAAGTCGGATGATCGCCAACCAGCATGCGTGCTTTTTCAACAAGAGCCTCAATGCCGATACCGGCGACCTCTTCCGCGTGAACGACCGTCATCCCCGATTCATAGGAGAACTCCCAAAGATACTCGGCTCCTCCTCGAATTCCGATTTGGATCGTGCGATCAGGGTCGAGAACGCCGTCCAATACGGCAAGGCGAAACGGCCCGCCATGCTGAAATTTTGCGCCTTCGTATGGTCCGGCGGTGTCGCAGTGGGCGTCGATGTGGATCAGGCCAACTGGATGCTTTTCGCCGACGGCTTTCAAGATCGACGAGGTGATTGAATGGTCGCCACCCACACTGAGCGGCCTTATCCCGGCGGCGACAAGGCGCTTGTAAAACGCCTCGATATCGGAGTGGCAGCGCGCGAGATCATATCTGCTCTCCATCGGCACATCACCGATATCGGCAATCATGGCCTCGGAAAAGGGAGCACATCGCAGGACGTGTTCGTAGGGGCCAATGCGCTCGATCGTTCTTAATGCTCGAGGTCCGAACCTGCTTCCGTTCCGATTGGTGACGCCCAGATCCATGGGAACTCCCACAAGCGCAACGTCGATCCCACCAAAATCGGGGAGCTCTTGAGCATTTGGCAGATATGGTGCGTCGAGAAATGTCGGCACTCCTGCAAAAGGCCACCTGCGCTTGTCGCTCCCATTGAACTGAGATTTGGCCACTTTTGCAAAATCCGCATCGAAAATGTCTCCCCCCGATGCGCCCAAATACTTTTCCCTGAGCGCTCGCAGCCTCTCGGTATCCATGATTTGATCTCCTACTTACGTTGATGTCGGTGTCAGCCGGGACCTTGATATCCTGCTCACGTCGGACGGCAGACCGACCGCAGCAGCTCCGCCAGCAACGGTGCGACGCGACCCCACCCGATCAGCGTCTTTCCCCACGCCAGCGCTCAACTTCCTCAACGCATGCCTTGCCGCCGCGCGGTCCGTGGACGGTGACCGAACGGGAGGCGGCCGCGACGGCAAAATCGAGTGCATCGGCAAGCGCCTGCTTTTGAGCGAGGCACCAAGTGAGAGCTCCGCCAAAAGTATCGCCGGCTCCGGTAACGTCCGCGACAGCAACTGGGTAGCCGGCCACATGAGTGCGGGTGCTCCCGTCATATGCCTCGGCGCCTTCGGCAGCGAGCGTGCGGATAACGCAACCAATCTGATGGCTGCGTATCCAATCGCCGATGAGGGAGAGATCCTCGTGGCCGAAGGTGTTTCGGAAGCCGACCTGGTTGAAGATAACGACGGCGGCTCCGGTGAGATAGGGCATGTCTTCGGGCGTACAGCCACCGACATCGAGGTCGAAGATCGTTCGACGGCCGTGGCGACGCAGGTCGGCCAACAGGTCAGCCTGTCTGAGCAGACCTTCCCCCGTTTTCGTATGCAGACGGCGGACGCGGTATAATGTCGTGTAGAGGAAGCCCGGCTGACGCAGAGCCTCCAGCGTTGCCGGCGCCAGCCACATCGGCTGCTCACCCATCTCGACCGTAAGCACGACATGTTCACCATCGATCAGGAAGATGAAGTTGCGCGATTCCGCAATGGCGGGATCCGTCAGCATATGATCGACGCCGACACCATTCTGTTTGAGGTCGGCAATCATGCGGTGTGACAAGGGGCTATCGTTCAGCAGGGAAACGAACTGTGTGTCGCCGCCAAGGGTCGCATGCACGACAGCCGCGTTTGCGATAGAGCCACCGATCTCGGCGGGCAATTCCTTGACCATGCCCTTGTCAGCGCGGCCAGGCCAACGTTCGGCAGTGTAATATTCGTCAAGTGCAACGTCGCCGATGAAAAACGCTGTCATGCGCGCGGCCCTTCATTGGTCCGGATTTCCAGCTGTCCTCCGGCGACCGGAACCCACGGGCTTTCGCCAAGGCCGCAAATCGCCATCCAATAATAGGATGTCGGACCTGAGACACCTCGGCAGGCATCATGCCAGACGTTGCGATGCATCACCACGACCTGACCTGGACTGACAATGAACGCCTCGACCTCGTCGCGGTGCGGCGCGCTGGCTAACGAAGCTGGAGCAACGGCAAGGACCACCGCTTCGGCGGCGCAGAAGATCGCCTCTTCCGTCTGCGGATGCCGCTCCATTGCCGTGCAATTCCAAGGGGCGCTTCCACCGCGCGTCATGCCGAGATGACCCGAGCCGTCGATCAGCGGCTTGCGACCAAAGCCATCGGCCCACCCCTCGCCCTTCGTCAGGATCACATCCGGATCGGTGTCGTCGACGAGATCATAGACCTTGCCGTAGCCGGCGAAATTCTCGGCCGTTACGTGCCGTGCGACGATCACGCTCATGCGGCGCTCCGTGCGGTGCGGACGGCACGCATCAGGCGAGCGACATGTGTGGCCTCGACGCGGCCGGTATCCTTGTGGCTATCCTTGAACCAGCTCCCAACAATCGCACCATCGGCTTCCGCAAGCTGCTCGACGGCATTTGCTTCGGTGAGGCCGGCGCCGATGAGAAGCGGTGTGCGGGCTCCCGTCGCCGAACGGAAGCGCGCGACCTTATTCATATCGGTCGGTTGACCTGTCGCGTCCGACGTGACGACGAGGCCGTCACACCGGGCGGCGCCGATGCGCACGTCCTCGTCCTCGGGCCGGCCGGAAAGGACCGGCTGATACTTAAAACGCACGCCGCCGAGCAACAGTGCCTGGGTATTTGCTCTCCTTGCAGCGAGATCGCCGGCGAAGGTTATGTCCGCCTCTGGCGGCAGATGGCCGGCGACGGAATCGACCTGGAGGAAGGCGACCGGATATTTCGCCGCCAGCGCGAAGGCGCGCTCGTTGTCGCGCAATACGTTGACGCCAATCTTGGAGCCGAGATCAAGGGCACATAGCCGCTCAAGCACACGCTCCACATCATCGGCATCACCAAAATAGTTTTCGACCACCAACCCGTCGACGCCTTCACCGGCCATGATGCGGGCCTCTTCTTCGGCCTGCGCACATTTTGCAGCAGGGCCGTCGCCGGACAAATGCAGCATGCCGAGAATGGGTTTCGGGGTTGTGAAAGTCTCGCCGAAGCGGCTCATATCAGTTCTCCTGCGTCACACCGCTGTCAACGGGTGCGGTCTCGCGCCCCCAGCGCGTTGCGAATTTCATCTGGACGGCCGGCGAGTAGACGATCGACGTGCGCTCGACCAACCGATCGTCGGCGTCAAGTACGTCTCCACTGGCACAAAGATAGCCCGGCACATCAAGTGCCGGAGCAAAGACCTCCCGCAGGCGATCGGACGGCGGCACGACGGTGAGCAGCAGTTCCGAGCGGAGGGGATGGCGGTTATAGTCGCGGCGCAGCACTTCATAGAGTGATTGCTCGCCGAAATCGTAGGTATCGATGCCTGGATAGAGGGCAAGATCGAGCTGTGAGGTGTCGACGTTCAACCAGCTGATCGTTGCGTCATTGGCAAGCCCTCGTGCACGCACCAGGAGGAGTTCGCCATTTTCCACCCGGTGCTCCAGTACTCTTGTTATCGGGCGTTGGCCCTGCCGGCGAGCCAACTCCGTGAAACTCCCGAAGTTCCAGATATTGTGGCTGATCGGCCGGTGCGAAACGATCGTGCCCCGGCCGCGAACCTGCTGGACCAGCCCTTCCGACACCAGGAGCGCCATAGCGTTGCGCACCGTGGTGCGCGCAATGCCGAACTGGTCACGCAACTGGTTTTCCGAGGGAATGGCCTCCCCTTCAGAAAAGTCCCCGCTGAGTATGGCCGCACGTAAAGCCCGATAGAGCTGGCGGTAAAGCTGCTCGTTCGAATAGATGTCGAGACGAAGGCGCGACAGTCTATCGTCCGGGCGTTCACCTGTTGCTTTGGCGTCTGATGTGGAAGGATTGGTCAAGGCAGGCTCCGACAGAATCGTGTTACTTCTTGGCTCCGTTTATCTTGAACTCTTCGACGCCTGCCTGTTTCAAGCCGTAGCGATCGAGGATCTGTGCATAAGTGCCATCCGCCTTCAGCTTCTCCAGCGTGGCACGCACGGCATCGCGCAGTTCACCATTGGCCTTCGCAAAGGCGATGCCGTAGTAGTTGACATCGCCGACCTGACCGATCTGGTAGAACTTGCCCGGCTCCTGCTTCATCAGGTCAAGCAGGCCTTCAAGGCCGATGACCGAGGCTTGCGCGCGACCCTGACGGATCTGCATGATGTGCTCGGCCTGGGTCGGGATCTGGATGACGGTGATCAGCTTGCCGGCCGGACAAATGGATTTGCCGAGATCCTCAGCCCAGGTGACCCAGCTGGTTCCTGTCGCCACGGCGACCGTCTTGCCGCAGAGGTCGGCCTCGGTCTTGATCTCGTTTTGATGGTCGACGGTCGTGTAGAAGACGTTGCCGGTCTTGAAGTAGTCGATGAAATCGAGCTGTTTCTGACGTTCGACCTTGTCGGAGAAGGCGGTGATGACCATGTCGGAACGGCCGGTTACGACCTGAGGGATGAGCTGCGGAAACTCGACGTTCTGGAACTCTGCGGTCAGACCCAGACGCTCGGCGACGGCCTTGGCAAGGTCGATGTCGAAGCCCTTGAGTTCGGTCGAACCGGCATCGCTGTATTCCATCGGCGGATAGGCGAGGCTGATCGTGAAGTTAAGCTTGCCAGCCGTGCGTACTGCCTGCGGCAGACCGGCAGCCAGCTTCTCGTCGCCGGCGGCATGAGCGGCACCGCACGCCGCAAGGCCGATAAGCGCGGCCGAGGCGAGCCCCCGTACCATTGAATGTCCCTTTTTCATTGTCCGTTCTCCCATTGTTGGACTGAAATTTTTAGGCAAGCACGCGGCTCAGGAATGAGCGCACGCGCGGATCGGCGGGGTTGCTCAGCACTTCGCTAGGCGGACCCATTTCGCGGATCTCGCCGTCGATCATCACCACGACCCGGTCCGCAACCTCCCGGGCAAAGCCGATTTCGTGGGTGACGACAATCATCGTGGTGCCGCCGCGTGCCAGATTGCGCATGACCTCCAGCACCTCGCCGACCAGTTCCGGGTCGAGTGCACTCGTCGGTTCGTCGAAAAGCATGACGCGCGGCTCCATGGCGAGCGCCCGAGCGATCGCGACGCGCTGCTTCTGGCCACCGGAGAGTTGCGAGGGATAGCTCGACGCCTTGGCGGCCATACCGACCTGCTCCAGCAGATCCATGGCGCGCGCTTCGGCCTGCGAACGCTTGAGGCCACGCACCACCATCGGCCCTTCGATGACGTTGCCGAGCACCGTGCGATGAGCGAAGAGATTGAAATGCTGAAACACCATGCCGAGCTGGCTCTGCTGAGCGCGCAGATGCCGCACCGGCAGTTCCTGCAGGGCGCCTCGCGATAGCGAGTAACCCATGATGGCGCCATCCACCCACACATAGCCGCCATTCGGCGTTTCGAGATGATTGATGCAGCGCAAGAATGTACTCTTGCCACTCCCCGAGGGGCCAAGGATGCACAATACCTCGCCATAGGCGACATCCAGATCGAGGCCCTTCAGAACTTCGTGACTGCCAAAACTCTTGCGGATTCCGACCGCCTTGACTGCGAGACTCATGCTTCCCCCGTGGTGGCCGGTCGCCGTGCCCAGCCCGAGAACCAGCGGCGCTCAGGGGTGGCGGTGGCCGCGTCGCGGCCGAAATGGCGTTCGAGATAATATTGGCCGATCGAAAGAACCGTCGTGCCGGCCAGATACCAGATGGCGCAGACGAACAGCAATTCGATGACGGCGCCGTTGATGAAGTAGATGCGCTGCGCCGCATTTAGCATCTCGCCCATGGCGATGGTGGCGGCAAGCGACGAGAATTTCAGCATGCCGATCGCGCTATTGCCGAGCACAGGCAGGATCAGACGCAAGGTCTGCGGAAGGATGATGCGGCGCATGGTCTGGCCCGGCGTCATGCCGAGCGTATGTGCCGCTTCCTTTTGGCCGCGATCGACCGATGCGATGCCGCCGCGCACGACCTCAGTGAGATAGGAGCCCTCGTTGACACCGAGCCCAAGCACGGCTGCGACAAAGGGCGTGACGACATCGACCATGCGGGCATCGACGAGGCCCGGAATATAGAGCCGGGGGAAGACCAGCGCGATGTTGAACCAGATGAGAAGCTGCAGCAGCACCGGCGTGCCGCGGAATATCCAGACATAGAGCCAGGAGGCGAAGCGCAGGATCGGATTTTCCGAAAGGCGCATAATGCCGAAAGCGAAGCCGAAGAAGACGCCGAGCACGAGAGCGCAGGCTGAAATCAGCAGGGTCCAGCCGAAGCCGGTGACGATGACCTCCGCCGTCAGAAACTGTCCGACCACGGTCCACTGAATCTGTCCGACGGCGAAGGCATGGCCGATGACAGCCAGGAGGATGAGAACAATGCCACCGCTGACCCAACGTCCGGGGTGCCGCAGGCGACGCACGATCACCTCGGGACCAGGGAGATCCGTAAGAGACAATGTGGCGGTAGGTTTTGGATCAGACTGTGACATGATTTCCAAATTGTAGGGTTAGGCCTACAACTTAATAGGAACCTGATCTGATGAAGTCAAGCGGCATTTGCCGGGCAATCTCCGTCTCAAAAAAGCGAAGTGATCGGTCCCGACGATGACACGGCGTCACCGCACGCCCGGAATTGACGCGGGGCCGGCAAATGATGAATGCGGTAGATCGCATCAATCATCATCGGTGAGTGGAATGTGTTGCCGCGATGAATCGTAAGGGGCGCCGGGCATAGACGACTATACCCAAAGACAAGGGCGGGAATGCCACGCCCGAAAACTGGTGGCTATTGCCACTCGTCCCCAGCCGATCCGCCCCAACCCGGACCGACGGCAATGGCGCGACCATATGGTATCTCGGCAATACTGCTTTTGAATCGGTTTGGACTTTAGGCCGGATGGTTCATGCATAGCCGCCGTTAGCTGCCCCCGCCCCGTTTTAACGCAGGCATATTTGATGGGGTGATGACTCAAGTCGAGAGTTCCGACACATCACTCTCATCCCGTTACTGGCAAGGCGGCTAAAGGCGACTGGCGTTTCCGAGTTGATTTCGCATCGAGTGGCCAGTTTCCCGGCGGATCCGGGTTCGTGTCGAAGGCGGGATGCCGGCCATCAGCCGCCATCCCGCGGACAGGAGCGAATTAACCCTGATTGTGACCCATGCGAGCGAAGCGCGCCGGATCGGCGCGCTGGAGACGCATGGCAAGCAGATAGCCAATGATCGCTGCAAGCGGAATGAGCGAAGGAAGGACGATGCCGAGCGCGCCTCCTGTCGTCCCCGTCAAGTCACCGAAATGCAGGAAGATGTAGATAAACAGTGCCGCCATCACCAGACCCGATAGCAAGGGCAGGATGAGCGTCGTCAAAACCGAAGCATTGTGACGCTCTCTCCGGAAGAAGGCGATCACCGCGACCGAGGTTACCGTCATCATGCCGAGCACGCCGAGCGTCCCAATCTGACTGATCCAGGTGAACATGTTGAGCACAGGATCCAAGCCGGATCCCGCGAAGAACGCGAGGACAATCAGGGCGCCAGTGGTCTGCGTCACCGAGCCGACATGTGGGCTCTGATGGGTATCATGTGTCCGGCCGAAAACATCGGGAAGCAAGCCTTCGCGACCTGCAACATAGCTGTACCGCGCGATGTAGTTGTGAAAGGCCGAAAGTGCCGCAAAGAGGCTGGAGACCAACAGGATGCCAGCAACGTTGGCGATCGCTCCACCCGCATAGCGGCCCGCCAGATCGAAGAAGAATGTCGAAGGATCCGACAGGCCCTGAATCGTTGGAACCAGCTTGTCGGCGCCGATGCCGGCGATCATAAGCCAGGTGGTGAAGATGAAGAAAATCCCGATCATCAGCACCGAAAGATAGGTGGCACGCGGAATCGTCGTTTCGGGGTCACGCGCTTCCTCGGCATAGATCGTCGTCGCCTCGAAGCCGATGAAGCAGCCCATGCAAAAGAGGATCGCCGCCGTCAGCGAACCCGAGAAGACAGCGTTTGCGTCGAAGAAATTGAGCGTAAGACCGCTCGCACCGCCTTGGCCGAGAATGGCGAAATCGACGACAAGCACCACCAGATATTCGAGCGCAACGACGAAGACGAGCACCTTGGCCGACAGGTCGACCTGCCGGTAGCCAAGAAAGCCGACCAGCAGGATTGCAAGCAGGCTCCAGACCCACCAGGGCAGCGCCAATCCGAACGACCCAAAGATGCCGGAGGCAATACCGCCGAAAAGGCCGATCAGACCGAATTGCATCGCATTATAAGCGACGAGCGCGGTCACAGCGACAGCGCCCGCAACGCGGCCGCCAAGTCCCCGCGCCGCATAGGCGTAGAAGGCGCCGGCATTGGTAACGTAGCGCGACATGGTGACATAGCCTGCAGCAAAGGCCAGCATCACCAATGTCACGAAAACGAAGGTTGCCGGAATGCCGGCGCCATTCCCCAGCATGAATGCCAGCGGCATCGCGCCGGCAACTCCCGTCAGTGGTGCCGCCGCCGAGATCACCATGAAGGTGACGGCGATCAGACCGAGCGAGTTCTTGCGAAGTTGGTTACTCCCTGCACCGCTGATATCGATAGCTTCATCTTGAGCCATATTCCCCTCCCGTTATGCCGCCGATCGCGGCGTTTTTGCTGTGATACTCTCCCATTCATTCCAACGTCGGCGCGCCGTCCCCCCGTCAGGTGCGCTTGAACGATGTCCTGCACTTCTCGATGAAGTCTCTCGCCAGGCTGCCCTGGCGCTCCCGTTGTTGTGTGACAGCTACGAGCGCACCCTCCGGAAAATCCTCGCTGAGCGGCACGGCTCGAACTTCACGACCGTCGGGGCCGGTTCTGTTATGCGGCTTTTGCGGGACGATCGAATATCCCAGGCCCTGCGCCACAAGCCCCCTCACCATGGCAAGCGACGGTGATTGCAGCCGGGTAAGCGGCTTCATCTCGTTGCGCTTGAAGAGGGCAGCAATGGCGCTCCGGACGGAAGGGTAGTCGAGCAGGATCATCGGCAGTTCGGCCACCTCGGCAAGACGAAGGCTGGCTCTGCCGGCAAGAGGGTGGTCGGCAGCCAGCAGCACATGCGGTGCGGGCGGGCATAGAAGCTCGCTTTCGAGTTCCGGCTCATTGACCGACCCGAAGGTGATCGCCGCGTCGATTTTGCCGGCGCGCATTTGTTCGATCAGATCGTCATGGTCCGCCTCCAGAAGGCTGAGATCGACAGCCGGTGTCTGGCTAGCGAAATCAGCAACGAGCGGCGGCACGAATTCCGGCCCCAGCGTGATGAAGAAACCGACCCGCAGCTGGTTTTCCGGCTGATGGGGCCGGTCGTCATCCGGTGCGATCGGGATGGCGCGTCGGTAGCCTCGGTTGGCGTAGACGAGTGGCGAGCGTTGTTGCGACAGCGCGATCTGCTCGACCTCCCCTATCAGAATGAAGTGGGTGCCCCACAACAGGGCCGTCTTCAATTCGCAATCGAGAGAAACGATGGCGCCGTCAATGACAGGCGATCCGGCTGCGCTCTTGTGCCAGTTGATTGCCGCGAACCGATCGTCGGCCATATGCTTGAGGCGCCCCGAGAAGAGATCCGAAACGAAGCTCTGATTGCCGCTGAGCACATTGGCACAAAACCGCTTGTTTTTTCTGATCGCTTCGCCCGCAGGGCTCAAATGGTGAATGCTGACCAGCAGGGACGGCCGGCTGGTGTCGGCCGAAACCGATGTCATGGACGAGACGGTGACACCAAAGCGCCCCGCCTCGCCATCTGTCGTCACCACGGTGACGGCCGATGCGACCCGGCTCATGCTCTCAAGAAAGAGGCCACGAAGATCTGCGTCCATGTGCGTTCACCCCAAATCGAAGAAACGTTCCAATTCCACATCCGGAATCTTGCGACGGAACTCGTTGTGCTGGGTTTCTCTCGTCGAGGCGAAGGCCTCCACGAACCGAGCTCCAAGCCAATCCTTGGCGAAGTCAGAACCCCGCAATCGCTCGATCGCCTCCGGCATCGAGCGGGCAAAGTCGCGCGCCGGCTCCTGTGCATAGCCATTGCCGATGGTCTCAGGCTCCGGCTCTATCTGTTCGATTATGCCGGCAATGCCGGCAGCGATGGTGGCGGCGACCGTCAGGTAGGGATTGGTATCGGCGCCCGGCAGACGGTTTTCGACGCGCAGCGAGCCGGCGTCATGACCGACAATGCGAAAGCAGGTCGTGCGGTTTTCAAAACCCCAGCTCAAGCCTGGCGGCGCAAAGGTTCCCGGTGCGAAGCGCCGGTAGGAATTGACCGTCGGCTGGAAGAGCAGCGTCAGATCGCCAGTATAGGTTTGCAGCCCGCCGAGGAAGTGGCGAAAGGTCTGCGACACGCCGTTCTTCTGCGTGGGATCGTAAAAGACTGCACGGCCATCGCGATCCTTGAGCGAAATATGCACATGGATCGATTGGCTGTCGGCCGCCTCGGTCCAGCGCGGCATGAAGGTGACGCATTTTCCCTGTCTTTGCGCCAGCGAGCGCAGGAAGTTCTTGAGGAGAATAAGCTGGTCGGCCGGCTCCAATCCTTCTCCCGCCGCGATGCAGGCCTCCAGAAAGCCACCGCCGATCTCCTCGTGCATCTTGGCAAGATTGACCTTCAGAGGCTCGCACATGGCAGCGACCGCCTCGTACCACTCGGTCTGCTGGACCTGATAGAGCACCAGGTCGTGGCTGTTATGTTGGGTAGCGGTCTTGAGATTGCGATAGCCCTTGGCGCGAGCGCTTTCCGGTGTTTCGTCGAAGAGGGTATATTCGAGCTCCATGCCGTATCGAGGCACATATCCGGCAATGCCGACACGCTCGAGCACACGCTTGAGGATGGAGCGCGGGCAAAGCTCGGAAGTGCCGCCCGAATAGTCAGAGAGGACCAGCAGATCGTGGCCGGGCTTCGACCATGGCAGGTGTCGCACCGTCGCAGGATCGATGATCAGCGGATCATCATGAAAGTCCGAGGTACCATCGGAGACACCGGGAATGGTCAGAACCACGTCGGTCGGATCGAGGGCCAGCGTCACGGGAGACATGCCCATTCCGCTTTTGGCGATCCCCTTGAGGCTGCCGACGGACACCATTTGTCCGCGCAACAGCCCGTTCGTATCGGTCATCGCGACCGTCGCAAATCGACTGGCCGGATCGGCCAGATAGTCTTCAATCGTCATGTTCCACCTGCTGAAGGGAATGGGCGTTTATCAGCGCCTCTAATTTGGCCAGATCCTCCTCTGGCTGGGTCGAATAGGCCTTTAGAAATACTTTGAGGCCGTTGTTCAGATATCGCGCGATCACGCTGCGACTTGGCGGGCTGTCCGGCATGTAGAGCGCTTGGGTTCGTGGGGCGGAGAGAATGAGACCCCAGAGATCCTGTGCGGCCAGTTCCGCATCGTCAAAGGCAAGCCGTTTGGCGGACCGCTGTTCTTCCAGATAGTCCATGATCCCGCGCAGCAGCCGGTCCGGCCCGGATTCCTGATAGGCGCGGCCGATCTCGGGAAAGCGCTGCACTTCGCCGATAATCAGACGGGCGAGCGACAAAAGGTCCGGGCGCATGACCGTATCGGCATAGTCCCAGGCAAAGCCATGGAGGTCTGCGACCATCCCCTTGCCGGAGGGATGCTGAAAAAATTCCAGCATCTGGTCGCGCTCACCGAGCATCATGGCCGAGAAGAGTGCTTCCTTGGACGAGAAATATTGATAAAGCGTGGGCTTGGAGAGACCGGCCTCAATGGCGACCGCATCCATCGTCGCGCCCGAATAACCGGTCTCGGCAAACACCTTCAAGCCGGCATCGAGGATGCGCCGCTCGCGAATGATCCGGTTCTGCTGGCGGCGGGGAAGAGTGTTCATGTCGAAAGCTTTCCAAGGAAATCAAGAAGTATGCGGTTGTAGACCTCGGGCTGTTCCACATTGCAGACATGCCCCGCATCCGAAATTGTTTCATACCGCACATCGGGTAAGGCAGCGTCACTATGGATGCGCCTTGCGACACCCTGGATTTCGGCGGTGCTGGCCAGACGATCATACTGGCCCGTCATCATCAGCACGGGCATGGTGAGGAGTGAAAAGTCGAAGCGCTCCGGCGGATTGGTGAAGCACATCAAAGCGTCGCGATAGGTTCGAGCAGGAATTGCCGCCATCGAAAGTAGCAATCGCTCCCTGACTATCTCCGAAGCATGCGGGCCTGCCAAAACCTTCACCACATCGGAAGCAAAATCCGCGGGCGCCAACCCTTTGTCGAGCGGCGCCTGCCGGCTGATGCGGAAGGCTTCGCGCTCTTCGAAAGAGGCCTCCGACATGCCGGTGCAGCCGCCGGAGAGAACCAGACCCGCAAGCATGTCAGGGTGGCGCATGGCAAAGGAGGTGGCGATCCAGGATCCATAGGAGAGGCCGATCAGCACAAGCTTTTCCGCTCCCAGCGCTTCGCGTACGCGCAATATGTCGGCGCAATAGTCGCCTACCGTTGACGGGCTTGCCCCGGATGCACTGTCGCCATAGCCGCGCAGATCGAGCGCGGCGGCGCGATGGAGTGTTCCTGCGGCTCCGAGCTGCGGCAGCCAATTTGTCCGTCCGCCGCCGATACCGTGGAGAAAGAGGCAAAGCGGACCGCCTTTCGGCGGCGTGACGGAGAGCGACAGTCGCGGCGCTCCATCGAGAGATTTGTTTTCTACGACCACCGGATTTGACGGTGCCGGGCGCAGCGGGCGTTCCCGGTGCCGTTGGGCTTGGTTTGAAAGCGCGACGATGCCCGCCTCAAAAATCGCTTCGGTGCCACGGCAGATCGCTGCAAGACGGTCGGCATCCGCAGCGACGACGTCGGCGGTCCATTCGATGCTGCTGCCTCCGGCGGCGTTGCCTGAAACGGCAATGCTGGCATCATAGCGCTCGACAGCGGAAATGCCCTCGAGATGGGTATAGCCGAGCGAGCGATCGCTATCGCTGAACCAGGTCAGTTGTTCTCGGTAAAGCGTTTCCTCGCCGCTAACGGTGAAGGCACGAATGAGACTGCCACGACCGTCGCGCTCAGCGTGGATATCGGCAATGGCCGGATGCCATTTTCCGCAGAAATCGCCGGCGATGGCCCAGACCGCCTCGGGAGAGGCTGGGCAATGCCCGATGATCTGGATCCGTTCGTGCGGCATCGGCCTTACCTCACGCCTCGCGCGCCGGCGGCATTTCCGCGCCAGAGCGACGTGCGAGCGCCGCCCTCATCGCCCGGAGCATGATCAAGCTCCTCCATCTCGTAAAGGGCAAGCACGCCGAGATAGTCCTCCATGATTTCGGAGGTAAAGGGCAGCATCAGCGCACCGCAGCGGCTGTCGCGGTACATGCGCTCCAGCGGCAGCGATTTCAGCATCGATTGCCCGCCACAGGTGCGGATCGCCATCGATGTCATCTCGGCTGCTCCCTCCATGACGTTGTATTGCGCGGCGTACATGCGCAGCACTTCGGCCTTGGTCGGGAAGCCCTTCGCCTCGCTGAAAGCCTGCCACCAGAGGGCGCGTATATTGGCAAGCCTGGCGTACATTTTGCCGACCGCGATACGCTTGGTGGCATACATGCGCCGATCGATCGGCGGCTGGCCGGGGATCTTGCCCTTGAGATAGTCGACCATGAAGTCGTAGGCGCCTTGCGCAACGCCCATATAGGTCGGTGACAGCGTGATCATCATGTGCGGCCAGTTGGGCAGCGTCTTGTTGAATATGCCACGCGGCATCAGGAGATCGTCGGCCTTGACGAAGACATCCTTCAAGATGAGGTCGCGGCTATTGGTGCCGCGCATGCCAAGCGGATCCCACTCGCCCTTGACGGTCAGGCCGGGCGTATCCTTGTGGACAACGAACAGCATCGTGTCGTCGTGGCGTGGCTCCTGGCCTTCGAACGTCTCGGTGCAGACGATGGTATAGTAGTCGCAATAGCCAGCAAGCGAGGCGAATTTCTTGAAGCCGTTGATCAGCCAACCGCCATCCACCTTGCGGCACTGGGTCTGATTGGGCTTCGACGTCCAGTTCTGCCCACCTTCTGAAATCGGCTGCGAGAAGATGGCGCGCTCGGCGATGGCGCGACGGAACTGACGCTCGCGCAAGGGAGCGAAGGTCGCCCTTTCCTCGAGTGTCAGGTTCGGCATCTCGAACATGAAACGCGACCAGGCCATGGAGGAATTGTGCATGTTGAAGGTCAATGCGGTGGCACCGCAGTATTTGCCGATCTCGGCCCCGACCATGGCATATTCGAACATCGAAAAGCCCCAGCCGCCGAATTCCTGCGGGATGCAGAGCCCGAGAAATCCTTCGTCGGCGAGATCCTTGTAGTTCTCCACCGGAAAGGAGGCATCGTCGTCAACGGCCTTGGCGCGCCCGGCGAAGCGTTCGCGGCCGAGTTCGTTGATACGATTGAGGACGTTCTGGACTTCCGGCCGGATGCGCGAGAGGTCATAGTAATCGGCAATTTCGCTCATGCTTCTTCTCTCTTCGAAGGCGTCAAAGCGCCAGTTCACCCTGCAGGACGCCGTTTTTCACGACGACCTTTCCGTCGAGTTCGATCGTGCAATTGCGCATAGGCAGGTCGAAATGGCCGAGCGTGTAGCGTCCCGCATATTGGTTCGCCCCCGTGGACCAAAGGAACGAGCCGGCAAGGGCGCGGAATTCGACCGCCTGCATGTCGCGCTTGTCGTACATGGCGGCCGAGACCCAGCGGGCGCGCGGATGCATGCCCCAGCCGACGTGGCTCATGCCATAGGCGTTTTTATCGTCCCAGGCCTCCATGTATTCCCGGAAATGGATGGCATCGATGCCTTCACCCTTGATCGCGGTGACGAAATCATTCTCGACGGTAAAATCGATGCGGCTGGTGAGCGCGGTCTTGAAAGTCAGGTTCATGTCGCCGACATCCATGACGATGCGGCCGTTGACGGCGTTCTGGCCCGGAAAGGCAAGGCAGAGGCCGCCCGGCCAATGCGCCACATCGCCTGGCTTGGTGCCGAAGCCCGGCGTTCCGCCGCAGGGGGCGCCGCGAAGATCTATCAGAAGATCGGTACCGACAGCCGAGCTGACTCGCATCGTACTTGCCGCACGCAACATCTCGACGCCAAGGGCCACCTTCGCGCCAAGTTCGGCCGTCGGTTCGGTGCGTTCAAGAATTTCCGGGTGTTCGTTGCAAACGACAAGAAGGCGCGTATTGCCCGACGCCTCGATCTCAGGCCATTCCGGTGCATGGATCAGTCCTTCCACTGTGCAGTCGACGATGACTTCCACGCGCTTCAGGGCTTCGATGACGGCGCGGTTCTGTTGGATCGCCCAAGAGGTGCCGGTCGACTTTACCGGTACTGGCGCTGTCTGGCGCGGCGTCGGCATCTGGATCATGCAGTATTCCGCGCCGAGATCATGCAGAGCCAGATCGGAAAGATGAATGAGAACTGGTCTTGACTGGGTTTCGGACAGGATCGCGACCTGCGTACCCCGCCCGATGCCGTTTAATTTGAAGACCCGGCGAAATGAATCCAGCCAGCGGCCCTCGACGCGCTCCTGCAGCATCGCGGCATTTCCTCCCTTGGCGAGTCGTTGACTTGATAGATTTCTTAACTCGTGAGTTAAGTTTCTTTCACTTCTTGCGGGCTGTCAACGATGATTTTCGAAAATCTTCCAAATTATCGAAAGCCGCCCAACCGCCGGCTTTGACGCGAGGAAACCGATCATCGTGGCTCTTACCAAGAAACGCCCTCGGCATCGCTTTGCACGTAAGCGCGATCGTCCTACCTATGTTTGGAGGTCGGCCAATTCGATCGGCGGCATCCGTTCTCCAAAAGGTTCGGGGCCTCCCCTGCCCTGGATTGCAGGTTCAGTCGTTTTCAGACAGCCGACATGACCGTCCACCTGACCAATGGCTCCAGCGCAGGTCAATGACATTGCGGACGGCTTCGATATCACGGGGGAAGTATGCGAGCAGCGCCCGCCAAAGAGGGAACGCGGAATAGTCGATCTCTGCACCAAGTGAGGAAGACCCAGATTAAATGCGAAGCGACATCGGCGGAAATCGCGGCCCCTGCCCTTGAGTCTGTCGATTGACAGGTCCAGAGTTCGTTCCGGGCCAGGCACCACGCACGATATGCAACGTTACTATTGCATTTCAATATGACTTGTAGCTTCCGGTAAATTTCACTGACGATGTCGCCCCAATCCCGATGACTTCTCGCGAGAACCTCCGGAACAAAACCGTCCTCATCCATGGCGCGCCACAGTCACTGCAGGTCCACTTCTTGCAGCAGATCGAAACGACGGTCTCATCAGCCTTCATCGCCTCGGCGATGAAGCGCCCAATGAAAGGCTTCATCGATGGCTGCAAACTTAGCCGCTTGCCAACGCCGATGATGGCGAACCAATGTTTCGGAAATCCAGAAGTCGCCAGCAGTGCCGGAATGCTCCCAACCGATAATATTGAGCGCACGGGCGCGTGCCAAAACACGCTGCGCATGGCTGCGGGAAATAATGTAGCGCTTTGCAAGATCCCCGACACGCAAAGGTCCAATCGACGCTTTCGTGTCCGGTATCTTCTCCGGGGTCAACCTTGACATCAGGTCGTGAAGAATGTTGCTGCCGGAGGCTGTTCTGACAAACGCCTCAACGGTCTCTGGAGGAGCAGACCAGCTTGGATCTTCAAACAAGCGGCGAGACATTCTTGGCTGCGCGTGCCAGAGCAATTGCGGATTGCTCGACGATTGCGCGAACCGCGAGCCGTGGTCAAGCATGTCGAGAGATTTCAAATGCCCATCAAACCATTCACGAATTAGCGCCTCGGCTATGTCCGCGATCTTCAGCCGGCGAAGGCGCTTGTCCTCGGTCTGCTCGGTATCGAGCAAAAGGCCGTAGTGACGCATCTCCGCCAGATGTGCGACAGCCGTATTCTTGCTGACAATCCTGTTTTCGGCGATGAATGCAAGAAGGCTTGCAGCGGTCAATCCGGGACGGGTTGGTGCGGTGACACGTTCGAAGTGAAAGGCCAATATAGCCTGTGTCAGCAACCACCGTTTCAAATCCGCCGTGTAGCGGACGATCCGCGGTGAAACATCGTGCATCGCAATAAGCGTTAGCGCTGCGTCCCTTAAAGCTATGCCATAACGGGGATTTTCCAAAATGGCTTCGACTGTGAGTATTTTATACACTTTGCTTATGGAACACGCTGTTGTTTCGAATGGCTTTTGATCGAGATGAGCGCAGAGTCTGACCGTCAACGTCCTGACTTCCCCCACCGGACCAGAGGAAAATTAGCACAGGAATTGGCCTCCATCACTATACAAACCTCTAAAAATCAACGGGCTCTCAAGTATTATTAGTAACAACTGCGCCACGAAGCGTAAAAACTCACCATCAAGCGATGCCATAGGAACGATGCCGTTTCGCGGTCGGCGCCGCCCGCGATGGCGGCTCGACTGATCGCTATCGTCGCCCCATGCCGACTGGATGGGCACCCGCCCGTATCGAGACGGCCAAGAGTGCCATTGCTCCGTGCGATCGACAGCAAACTGTTATGGTTGCCAAGACATAAACATATTGATCCGCCTTCTAACTCAATAAGTATATTTGATTAACCTAGAACATCGACCAGTATTTTAACCCGCTCCCAATATACCTGAAGCAACAAAACGACAGGGAGCCAAAAATGAAAAAGATAATTGCATTAACCTCGTTCTTCGCAGCTGCATTGCTTTCCAACACAAGCTTCGCTGCAGATACCTATCTTTCTTCGCCCGCTTTTATCCAGCAGATTAGTGGATCCACTTCGGCGAGCATGAGCACTGCTGCGATCATGAAGCCGATGACGGATATGATGGCCAGCTTCCCAACCTTCAGCTCCGCTCCATCGGCCGGCAATCTTGCAAATACCCTGCAGATCGGCGATGCGAACTTCGCAGGTATCGACCAGCTGGGATCTGGCAACGTCGCGATGATCCAGCAAAATGGCTACATGAACACGGCATCGATCACGCAAAGAGGCGGAAACAATCAGGCTTTCATCGCCCAGCAGGGCAGTCACAACGTCGCGATGATCCGCCAGCGTTAATAGGATAGAGTTGCCTTGCTACTTGTCAGCAACGCACGATAAGCGCGACCCACATCGCCGCTGCAAATCCCGCTTACAGCGACATCAAGGCATTTGCATCCGCAAGTGCCGATGCTGAGTTGGATAGGTAGCCAGATATGAATGGTGCAATCGGAAAGATGCACCATTCATCACAGTGGCGACACTATAAAAGTTACTGAGGTGTCGTCGTCCCGGACGTCGTACCACCGCTATTGGTGTTGTTGTTAACGTTCGGAAGCGTGGACGGATTCGCCGTCGGCTGCGTTACATTGCCGAAATTCGGAAAATCGATGGAAAAGCCCGGCGTCGAAGAGCTGTCGGAACTCTTGCTCTGAGCATTCGCCTGAGACAGCAGCCAGTTTCCATTCTGCGGATCACCACCAAAAGACGGATTGATCGGCTTATAGACCAGCTGCGAAGCGGAAACCGAAGCAACGGCACCCATGAAGAGCGCGGTTGAAAGCGTGGCTATTGCAGTAAGACGCATTAGGTAGTTCCTCTCATAATATATCATCAATATCAGCGCTTTGGAAAAACATACATTCTTCCAGGCACGACTACAACGGTTGCATTCTTGATGCCATTGAGACCGGTCGGCATCAGATAGTTGCCGCTTTGCGGCGTCTGAATAGCGACGACGGTTGCGTTCTGGGCATTGCGGACATCAAGGGCACCGGCAAGGTTATCGCCGTTCTGGATATAGGCGACTTTGTTGTCGCGCCCGGAGACTCCAACAAGCTGAAAATCATTGTCGCCCTTTGCAGCTTGGAATACCGAGTTATTGGAGCCGCCCTGAACGAGCAATAGAGCCGAATTGTTGCCGTCGATGTGCTGAGACGCGCGGTTGTTTATACCGGACTGCTGGATCACCGAGAGGCTTCCGTTGCCGGCAACGTCGGAGCTGGCATGGTTGCTGTCGCCGAATTGCAGGATTGATGTGGTTGACCCGCTTTTGCCTCCGGTGAAAGGCGCGATTGGCTCCATCAACGCACCAACGATCGGGGCTGCGGCATTCTGATCCAGAAGATAGGGTTCTGCCGCAGATGCCGAGGAGGAGGCGAAGACGCCGGCTGCGATGCAAATACCAGCGAGACCTCTGGTTAAATTCCGGATTGACCGTTCCATGGAGTTTCCCACCTATCTTATCCTTGTTCTTCGAAATTCAGAGGCTTTGCGGCCGATCAGGGAAATCGAGCGTTTCAGTCAGCTGACAGGCAACCTTGCCATCGTCTGCCATCACATTCATGCGGATCTCGATGCGCTCGGCGCTATCGAACCGAATTCGGGAGGGAGCGGGTCCGCCATTGCGAACCGGGTTGCTCTGCCGCGAAAGAGCGGTGCCGGATTTCGAAATCTTTCGAATGTCAATCTCATAGCTGCCGGCGAAATCCCATGTAGCCTTGATGAACGGCACAAGCTCAATCCATTCGCGGATGGCAATCTCGACGCCGCATCCTTGAATGCGGGGATCGTGGATTGTTCCCAGGATGGTTTTGTCGCTCATCGAAGTTCCCTGTGCATTTCCAGCCGTCCCGGCGGTCGCGAGAGATAGAAAGACCACGGCCGCTTTTCCTATGCACGACATGATGGTCCCTTCCCTCGGTAGTCGCGGAGCGCCCGGCGGGCGCTCCGCTATTTTCCTCAGACGATTAGTGCTGGTGAACGAAAGCGACGTTGCCGCGTCCTGCCTGCACGACCACCGAGCTGTTCCCGGTGCCGCTCTGAGAGACGACGGCAGCGTTGGCGTCCGTGCCGCTACCGAGACCGTACTGGAACACACCAGACGAGTTGCCGGAGCCTGACTGGCTGATCCAGGCGTTCGAGTAGTCGCCAGCTTGAGCGACCAACGATGTCTGGGTGAAGCCCGTCTGCAAGACGTCAGCAAACGAGTTGTCCGCCTTCTGGATGATCAGCGACTTCTGAGAGCGACCCGATTGCGTGGTGTAAGCCTTGTTCTGCTTGCCGCTCTGAACCGTCAGGGCCAGATTTCCGGTGCCGACCAGGCTGTCCACCTGCGTGGTTGCGGCTGTGTTATCGTCGCCAACCTGGATGATTCCGGCTGCCGATCCGATCTGCTGCTGCTGGGCGATGACCGCGCCGTTGCGGTTACCCTTCTGCGTCGTCGCACCGACGACACCGATGGACGCCGTCTGGCTGGTCAGGGCTGCGTTGTTGTTGCCAAGCTGGACCGTTGCTGCCAAAGCCCCAGCCGTAACCGTCTGGAAGTTATAGGCCGTGTTGTCGTCGCCCGACTGCACGATGCCCGCGGCGGACGCCGTCGTCGGGATATTTTTCTCACCAAGCGGGTTGTTCACAGTGGTGCTGACATCTTTAGAGCCGATATTCTGCCCAAAGAAATAACCGGTAACCGTCTGCGAAAGGGTAACCTTCGCGGGGGTTACAAGCTGACCAACTTGAGAGTTTGCCGCAGTGTTGCGGTTGCCAGACTGGGCGATAACTGCTGCAGAAGCTTGGACAGGAGCGGATCCCGATCCCGAGAATTTGCTACCTGTCGTCACGAAGCCGGTACCAAATACTCGCCCATCCACGTCCAGCAACGGCAAGGCGCCACCGACAGTCTGCGTAGCTCCCTGGGTGTTGGAGGCGCGGTTGTCATTTCCATCCTGTGCGATGGCAGCAGAAACGCTTGCGCTATTTGCCTGCTGGACGTTGCCGGCGATATTGCGAAGCCCCGTCTGGGCAATCAGAGCATCCGCCTTCGTGACGTTGTCCTGAAGGTTGGCTGCCTGATTGTAGCCGCCGGCGCCCTGAAGGATCACGGCGTTGGAACCGTTCGCGACATTCTGGGTGTTGCCGGCGATATTGCTGAGACCCGCTTGCCCGATGAAGGCCTTCGACCCGTCGAGATTGGTCTGCAGGTTCAAAGCCGTACCGTTCTGGCCACCTTGCACGATGGTCGCATCGGCGTTCACAACATTGGTCTGGCCGTTGCCGGCCTGGCCACCCACGCCAGCCTGGACGATCGTCGCATTCGATGCAGACGCAAGCGCCTGAACGTTCGCACCGGTATTGTTGTCGCCGGTCTGGAGAATCGAAGCAGTAGAGTTCTTGGATGCCGTCTGCGTATTGCCGCCGACATTGGTAACGCCCGATTGGCCAATCACGGCATTCGAGTTGGTGTCACCGTTCTGAATATTCAACGCCTTGTTAAAGGCATTGCTCTGCAGCACGGTGGCGCTGTTAAGCGTCCCGCCGCTCTGAACGTTGCTTGCGGTATTATCATGGCCGGACTGACCGATCAGCGCCTTGCTGGAATTTGCATTCTGGGCGTTGGCGGCGACATTTGCAGTGCCGTCCTGGACGATGCCTGCATTCAGGTTCGTTCCGAGCTGGGAATTGCCTGCCTTGTTGCCAGTGCCGTTCTGCAGAATTCCAGCATTGTTATCCTGGCCGTGCTGGGTGTTTACGGCATTGTTGGCCGTACCGCTCTGCACGATGCCAGCATTGAGATTGCTGCCATCAATATTGCCGCCCGGACCGGTGTACTGACTCTGATCGTTCGCAGCAACATTGCTGGTGCCGTTCTGCGCGATTCTTGCAGTCTTGTGGACACCCGTGGTCTGCAGATTGCCAGCGTTATTCCTGTTGCCGACTTGCAAAACGGAAGCCGCATTGCCGGTGCCATCGACGCTCAAATTCGTTCCGGAATTCGAGGTACCGAACTGGGCGATCGTGCCGACGTGGTCCGTTCCGCCGATATAGTAATTCGTAGCCTTGTTGTTGTCTCCGCCCTGGAGGATACCGACATTGCTGTGAGTGCTCGAATCCTGAACGTTCAGGGCTTCATTGAACGTACCATACTGTTCGATGACGGCATGATCGTCCTTGCCGACACCCCAGGCCGCAATCTGCGCCGGGCTGCTATAGGTGTTGAGCACCTGCGTGTTGGCTGCAGAATTGTTCGAGCCAACCTGCAAAATCGTCGCGTTGGAAGCCAGCTGAGAGGCCTGCGTGTTCACGCCCGAGTTTTTCGAGCCGAGCTGCAGAATGCCTTCAAACGAGCCATTAGTTGCTTGAGTGGCGCCTGCCTCCTGATCGTTGAAGGCAAAGTTGCCGTCTGCCAGGCTGTATGGGTTGATCTGAACGATACCGGCATCGTTAGAACCGCCATGCTGGACAGTCTGAGCAAGGTTTCGATTGCCACCCTGGAAGATTGCACCACGATTGGTGTTGGTCTGCTCAAACCGGTTGACGACGTTGCCATTGCCGAACTGGGCCAGGCCGGCCGTGTTCGCGCCGGACTGCGAAAAGACGCCGCCGATGAAGTTATCCTGTCCGAGCTGCATGACACCAAGGCTGTTGGCACCAAGCTGAGCGTCGGAGACCTGCCCGTGGCTGTCCAGCGGCATGAACACGTTGTGATGGCCGTACTGATAGACAAAGCCGCTGTTGGCGCCTCCGTCGAGGCCGTTCGCACCAGCCTGGAACAGATAGGCATAGTTGTAGTCATCCAACTGACCGATAAAGGCTTTGTTTCCAACCTGCTGCGCGGCGGCGCCGCTGGCAAGTCCAATAACAGCGACGCCCGCAAGAAGCGCTGCGTACTTTATAGAAACTTTCATGAGCTTCTCCCCAATAATGATTCCGGCCAGCGTTGTTGCTGTTCCGAAAAGAAATACGTTAACGGACTTTTTACTATCATCGAGGAATATCACTCGGCAAGGTGCAAGTCTTATAAGATTTACAGATAGTTAATTGCTGTATAGAAATACCCAAAAATGGGCGCCATCATTATCGGCGTAATTTTTCTTTATTTATTATAACTGTATATATAAAATTTATACACAAATAAACGCCAATAAACACGGTATGGCAATATTACCATCCGCGCTATTTGGTTAGATATTTCTATATTACTTTATAGTTCTAGTCTTTATATTACGATCGCGGCAGCGGCGCGGCAGCATACTTCTTTTCAAAACTGCTAATAAATTCGGCTTCCTGCGCTCTGTCCTTCAGGTGCCACAACCCCTTGCGGACGCCGTCAACCGCAAGAGACACGACAGCAAGCTCTATGCCTTCGCGAACGGCAAGCGCACCGGGATCATTGCGAGCCTGGCCCAGGTCAATTTCCAGCAACTCGTTCGCGGTCGCGAACTTGTACGCACTACCCCGAACCGCAACGGAGTAGATCTGCTTGGTTGTCGTCGTCGACGCAAGGATTTCCCCGGTCTGAACGCTGACAGCACGCAGTCCGACAGTCACAACATCGGAGCGATATTGCACATCACCGCCGATGCCGAGATAGCGGGCGCCGGCGCCGCCGGTCAATTCATTGGAATCATACCCAACGATGCCCCCTTCCAAGATAAGTCCGGCAAAGCGGACCGGAGGAAGGGTCGTCTTTTGCCCGTATGATTTCTGCGTATTTTCGATCAAAGTCCGTTCCTGGACGAGATCCTTCAGCCCCGATCGCTCCACCACGCGGAACCAGGCACCGCTGCCGGTCTTTTTCAGAACGTCGATCAGAATCGATGCGCCGCCCTGCGTAACAGCGCGGCTATATTCCGCAAAGCTGTCATTGGGCTTGGCTTGACCGGTGAGGTCAGGGAAATCGTAGACGGCTACATCAACCGGCTGCTCGGGGGCAGGTAGAGTGACAGCTTTTGCCGTTGTCTTGGTTGCCGAGGTCAGCGCTGCGGCAGGCGTATCAAGCTTCTGTCCGGTCTGGCAACCCGCCAAGAGAAGGGCGCTCGCCACTGAAACCGCTACAAATTTTACTCTCATAGTCCCCCCGAAATTGCACGACGCAGCTTACAAACTCAACAAATATAGCTTCTCGCAATGCAGGAGCAGCAACACACCACTTCTTCGCGTTACTCCATAGAATGACGATTAAACTACATAGATACTGGTTTTAAACCGCCCTCTGCAAAAACACACATTTCTTCCGGTCTCCTATCACTGAAGAGATGTAAATTTACACGCTCATTTTTGGGTGCATCTGTAAAACGTGGAAAATATCGAAGAAATATCTGCAATAACTTCAGATAAATTAGCGTTTACGAAACTTTCAATTCAATTTATATCGATTTAAATATATATTTACTATGCTGGCCTTGGCGCAGCTACACCTATATTTGAACTCGCATATATAGAGATAAACACCCCTTTTTGCGCGCCGCTCTGTGCTACATTCACACATCGGACGCGATCGTTCCTCTTTTCCGGCCCCGGTCACACGCGATGTGCTGGCTGCACCCAACGCAAAAGGCGCAACGGGTGGCTGCTCGAGTTGAAAACTCGCCAATTATGGTCTGAATTTTAATCGCAGCTTTGCTGGGGTTGCCGGTATACACACGGGGATTTGCCGGCCATCGGCGGGAAGAACGCCGCCGAGATTGCGCAGATAGCCGAGTGCACGAGCAGGGCAGTGACTATACTCGTGCACCTCCAAAAGGCCTGCGATTATCGATTCACTGCGCCCCGCCCGACCGTCGGCCAATCGGCCTTATCCGCAGGGAGGCCGACAACGGCGGAGCTGCCGCGTCCAACGGTGGGGAACGGACGATAGGCCGTTGGCTTCGGCTTCGTTCCCTTGCGGTCTCGCTGCACGAGCGTACTCGCCCTTCCATTGGTCGCCGGCACCGGCTGCGCCGTCGGTGGCGTCTGCGTCACATAGGCTCCGCCGATGCTCGGAGAAAGCTGATCGACATAGGCCTGCGAGCGAGCCGCTGACGTAGTCCCGACCACGGCGCAGGTGCATAGAGCGCAAACTGCTATTGCTTGGTATATTTTCATAATTACTCACTTTCGCATCCTCTCGATCCTCTTATTATTCGAATTCGGAATCAAGAGCGTTTGATCTTCATTTGAAGTATTGCATTTGACTTGCTGCGAGCTCCATGAAAGATACACCATGCAAATCAGATCGGCGGAGGAACTGTATGTCTACGGCACCGAAGACATTTAAGAGCGCATTGGTAGGGATTGTTTCAGTGCTGGTTGGCGCATCCGCCGCAATCGGTCAGCAGTCGACAGGACCAATGTTCTCAACACCGGCCTCACGCTCGACGGTCGGTTCGCCGATACTGAATGATCCGACCGAGCAACAAGGTGAGGCGGTAATAGGTGGCCAGCCGAAGGAAAGAGCGAAATCCTCTCAGTCTGGCCATGCCACCCGCACGACCGCTCCAACTGCGACAGCGGAACAGCAGTCAAAAAACAAGAACTGGCAACTACAGTGCATGGAGATCGCCAAGGGGCAGAAGCGTTGTCAGGTTATGGGCAGCGTTCTTTCAGCGGATATGAAGCAGGTAATCCTCGTGATGGCGCTGGCAACGGATGGAAAAGCCACAACCACTCAAATTGCAGTTCCGCTTGGAATCGCCCTAAAGCCCGGGATCAAAATCAATGTTGGCGACAAATATAGCACGACCATACCTTTAAGTCGCTGCACATCCCAAGGATGCCTTGCCGAAGGTAATGTGGAACCCACCCTTCTCGACGCCATGAAAACTGGATCGGAAATGACAGTGGCCGTTGCAACTCCGGACGGCAAGGCCATACCAATCAATCTCTCGCTGGGTGGGTTTCGAGACGTATTCGCTGGCTTGAAGAGCAATGAAGAGCGCAACAATTGAGGCGCATGAGTGAGACGGCACGTGTCATCAGGATTATCTCCTGGCGATAGTAATTCAACGTCCCCACTCCACGTGCTATGAAGCGATTGCCAAGAAGCAAGGTTGAGCGCCTTAGTGTTACCGATCAAAGAAGAGGCGTTGCATGCGGCCCAATCAGTCGCGCGAGTGATACCAAGCTGGCGGCGGATGAAGCTGCTGGTCGTTTATCGGTAGCAGGATCTGTTCTCCTGCAAGCGACCCCCGCCATCGTTTTCCGTCTTCTGTGATCGCCCATGCCCGCTTGCTGCATCGTCGGATTGCTGTGAGCCTCCGTTTGGTGGAAGAAATGCCGCGCGAGCGCGGCATCTCCGTTTCCTATCAAACGATCCATTGCTGGGCGAAGATGTGCGGCGCGAGTTATGCGGATCGCCTGCATCGTGGCATCGCACTCATGCGCTGACAGGAAGGATGGCTCGATAACCATTCGGAACCGGCCGAAATCGCCACCGCGGATTTCGGCTTCACCCTCCGGAGTCGGGGTGGAAGGGTGGTCATCTCAACCTCATTTGCTCGACAACGGCAAGTTCAAGAGTTGAGCGGTCGTCAGAATATCGCCGAATGTGTCATCGATCGAGGCCAACGCTGCGCGGTGCAGTGCGGCGTGAGACACGGTTCCACCGTCGGCCATGTCAAGATCACGCGTTGCGCATGCATCGTTTGCGACAATCACTTTGTAACCTAGCGGGACGGCATCGCGCGCAGCGCCCGCGACGCAGGCATGCGTCATCAGGCCGGTGATGACAAGCGTATCAATTCCGGCCTGTTTGAGCAGCTGGTCAAGATCGGTGGTCGCGAACACGCTCACCGATGACTTGCGGACGAGTGAATGATTGGACGCCGGTCGTATATCACGGTGAAACTCGGATGCCGCTGTGTCCTCTGCGAATACGGGGCTTCCGGCCGGGGTGATGTGTTGGACATGGTAGACCTTCACGCCGTCCGCATCGGCACGGCCGATCAGACGCTTAGCGTTGGCCAATGCTTTTTCCCCATCCGGGATCGGCAATTTGCCGCTGAAATACTCATTCTGGAAGTCGATCACCAGCAGCGCAGTCTTAGCTGGATCGAGGCTTTGCGGCGCGCTCGCGCCGGCGATGGTTCTTATGGTCGAATGCTGTGCCATGGAAAAATCCTCTCGCATCGTGTGTTGACGGCGCGAAAATCGCGGACTGGACCGCGTTGCGAAAGTGGCCTGAATGACAGTATATGATGAATTCCGGCCAAGTTTACCTGATTGGGTCTATTGAACCATGCATACCATCGCCGTCCTTGCCTTTGAGGGGATCAGCCCTTTTCATCTGTCAGTGCCCTGCATCGTGTTCGGGGATGACATTCTGAAGCTCACTGCGCCTCGCTATCGGTTGTATATCTGCGGAGAGAAACGGGGCTCTGTTTCTACGATGTCCGGCTTCAACATCGACGTAGAGCACGATCTGGATAGTTTGATGGAAGCGGACACAGTTATCGTGCCCGCCTGGCGCGATGCCGATCAACAGCCGCCGAAAGCCCTGTTGCAGGCGCTGAGAACAGTTCATTCGCGCGGTGGGCGGATAGTCGGGCTGTGTCTCGGCACCTTCGTGCTGGCGGAAGCAGGCCTGCTAGACGGACGTGCGGCAGCCACACATTGGGCTTGGGCGGATGAATTTGAGCGGAGCTACCCGCAGGTCTCGCTGAACCGGAACGCGCTCTATATTGATGACGGCGACATTCTGACCTCAGCCGGGACGGCCGCCGCGATTGATTGCTGCCTGCATATCGTACGCAGCGATCATGGGGCGGAGATCGCCAATCGAATCGCGCGGCGTCTCGTGGTCGCGCCGCATCGTGACGGGGGTCAGGCCCAATACATCGAAAAGCCCTTGCCGGCGTCCGGCGCAGACCAGCTTGGCACAGTAATTGACTGGGCGATCAAGCACCTGGACGAACCGTTGTCCCTGGAGAAGCTTGCAACACACGCCGGCATGAGCCTGCGCAGCTTCACCCGGCATTTCAGGAGGAAGACCGGCACCACCTTCACACAATGGCTGCTGAGCCAGCGCCTCGCGGCGGCGCAACATCTCCTGGAAACCGGCTCCTGTTCGATTGACCATGTTGCAGAAATGGCGGGGTTCGGCTCGACTGTTTCGTTGCGCCAGCATTTCACGCGAGCCTTCTCCATCTCTCCTTCAAACTATCGCAGGCAATTCAGAAACAAGCTACCTGCGCAATCTGCTGTCGCAGGTACTCCACGCAGGTAGCGAACATCGCCCACTCATAGTTGCGCGGCTCCGATGAGCTTGCCGCTGACGCTCTTCGTCGTCCGTAGCAGCACGCGGCAACGCGCATCTAATCGGGACACCTTGAGTGAAGGTGAGATTGGTGCCGTCACCCGTTTCTTCTGAGACATACTGCGGAAGAGATGATCCTCCCGGAAATGTTGACGATTGCCTCCCCTTGAAAAATGGCCCCCATAGCTCTGCCCCTGCTGCCTTTCGGCCTCTTGAATTTGTCAATCGAGGCGGCCGCCGGATCACCATGCGCTGGCGCAAAGTTACGCCGCACGCAGCACGGTTCGTGGCCACCGATCGGCTTCTCCGATGGTGCCATCGGCTTTCTCCGTTTTCCTATCATTTTCTACTCTGCCATTTCTGCGTGCCATCGCTCTCTGAAGGAATGGAAATGGCAGTTAAGTTTACATCTGATTCGAAAATCCTCATCGTTGGCGGCAGCTCAGGCATGGGTTTGTCGCTCGCAAAGCAATCGCTTGACGCAGGCGCGAAGGTCATCATCGTCGGTCGGCAGACTGAGAAGCTAAATCACGCCTGGGAGGCACTGGGGCAGTCGGCGAGGCTTTCGACAATGAACATCGATGCAACCCAGGAGACTGACGTCGCTCGGCTATTCGAAGAGGTGGGACCGCTCGATCACATCGTCACAACGGCGGCCGATATCCGCGGTGCCTACGAGCTTCTCCCGGACCTCGATATCAGCGCCGCACTGCGGGCCGTAGAAAGCAAGGTTCTTGCGCCGATCCTGCTCGCCAAATACGGCGCCCCGAAGCTGCGGGCCGGAGGATCCATCACCTTTACATCCGGAATTGCCGCCTATCGGCCCTCGACCCGCGGCACGGTCGTCGCAGCCGTCAACGCTGCTCTTGAAGGTTTGGTGCGAGCGCTGGCGGTCGAACTCGCACCGCTCCGTGTAAATGCGGTTTCTCCAGGTTGGGTGAACACGCCGATCTGGACGTTCGTTGCAGGCGACAGGAAAGCAGAAACGCTCGATGCGATGGCGAGCCGCCTGCCCGTCGGTCGTATTGGGCAAGCGGAGGACATAGCCGATGCCATCACTTTCTTGATGGGCAACGGCTTTACGACAGGCACGGTTCTGCATGTGGACGGAGGTCACCGGCTGATCTGATCAAGGCGGAGTGGTCGGTAACGGCGGCGATGAGCTTTCGCAGCGCGGATGGCTGCACCCGACGGCGGCGCCAGATTATCGTCAGCGCCGCCGTCTGCGTCATGCCCGGCCAAGGCAATTCGATGACATGCCCCTGCTGCATATCCTCGCAAATCGCCATTCTTGGAACCAGGGCGAGGCCAACCCCTGCCGCTACGAGCTTTGTAATAGCATTGATGCTGCCAACCTCCGCAGCCGGCTTTGGTGGTCGAAAACCCGCTTCTGTGAAAGCGGCATCGAACATGCGGCGATAGACGCAACCAGGCTCCGTCACCACAAAATCAGCGGTCGAAAGGATGGTCAGATCAAAAGGATCATCGACGCTTGCCCGATCAGGGGAGCCGATCAATGATATCGGCTCCTTTGCGACGGTTCGCTTGACTAATCTTTCATCGACATCGCCTTCGTGGAAGCAGAAAGCGATGTCGATTTCTCGACGTTCGAGCTTGTCGATCAGTTCGCCGCTGCTGCCAATCCGAAGCCTGAGGTCAATCTGCGGATGATTTGTCCTAAAGCGCGAAAGCCAATGCGCGAGCCTGCTGGAGGCTATTGTTTCCAGGGCACCGATTGTCAACGAACCACCTTCATCCTGCATTGTGGCAGCCACAGCGGCGCGCGCCTCGTCTTCAATAGCGAGCATTTCTTCGGCATAGGGCTTGAGCGCCTCGCCGGCCGGCGTAAGTTCCAAACCGGATTTCGCGCGGATAAAGAGAGACGCGCCCATCTCGACTTCCAGCGTCTGAATTTGGTCGCTCACGCTCGACTGTGACAGATGGATCTCCGCCGCAGCCCGAGTTAGGTTTCGATGTCGCGTGACTGCAAGGAAAGTCTTCAGGAATTTGGGATTCATACCAACAAGCTGTCATTGGCGATAACCAAGGTCAACCCATATCGCCACTCTGAAAAAGTCATCTGGCGCGGACAATCATCTCGGCACTTGTTCCTGTGACGCACCAGCGCCTCAGATCGACGTCAACAACAGTTCGACCGAAATAGAACAAATTAGATACAGCTTCGAACGCGTGACCCATCGGGTTTTGCGGGCAGAATAATGTTTGGTCATAAAATATCGAAGCGACTTGACGGTCTTGCTTGAAGCGTGGCTGTAACCCACCGGCTCCGCCTGATTAGTGCGCCTGTGCTGCTCCATCGGCACTCCATGGCGGCCTGACTACAGATTCGGATTTGCGACGGCCGGCTCCAGGCCACGGTACCCGTCAGCAGCCTAGCCGCTCGATAAGTTCCTTGCGATTTTGGCGCGAGACTGGCGACCGTTCCTCGACATTACGCGCAGCCCCAGTCAAGCCCGGCCCCGGCTTGCTTGTCGAGACCCAGGATGGGAATGAGGTGAACGACGGCAATGCGATGGATCGGCAATAACGTCCCCTCTCATTCTGCCGCTCCGCTGCAGAGATCTATGGGAGGCGCAGGCAACAACTTGCGTGGCCTCCTCCTCCTCAGGATGCTGTGCCTTTGTAGCCTTAGTGCTGGTTAACGAGCCATAGCCAATCTAGCTCACGCTTTCGATCGGCACCCGAGCGCTACTGATTGAGCGCTCGGGTGCCGTGGTATCATTTCGTTTTGCGCGTTTTTAGGAACGCGGCATGATATTCGTCGGCCATCTTGCGGAGCGAGCGGCCGATGGACGCGTATTCAAACTCGTTGAGATTTGCCAGCGATGCGCGGCCGGAAGGGTGCTGGGTTCCAAAGCCGCGACCGGGAAGCAGAACGATCCCGGTCTCGTCTGCGATCCGGAACAACAGCTCGTTGGCTGAGAACTCTTGTTTGACCCAGGCTGCAAATTCCTTGCCGTAAAGCTGGAGAGAAATGCTCTCGAGGTCGAGAAGCGTATAGTAGTCGACAGAGTTCTCGTTGTCGGGCATCTCGATACCGAGTTCGGTGTAGAGCGCCCGCTGCCTGCGTCGAATAACGCTCTTGAGCGTGGCTTTGTAACTGTCGTGCTCATCCATTAGCGCAAACAGTGAGAACAGGACCATCTGCACCTGTTGCGGCGTTGAAAGCCCGGCGGTGTGGTTCAGCGCGACCGTTCGACTGTCGGCAACCAGGCGGTCGATTAATTTGAGCGCAGAGACATCAGTGACAATCGAAGAGTACCGCTTGTCAAGGGCAGACGTCGCATCGCTTGGCAGGTTCGCTATCGCTCTGTCGAGGACGTTGTCATGGTGCAGGGCAACGGTTCCTAGTCGCCATCCAGTCGCGCCGAAATATTTGGAGTAGGAGTATACGAGGATTGTGTTGTTGGGGCATATCGCGAAGAGCGATTTGAAATCGTCCGCGAAAGTCCCATAGACGTCGTCCGTCAGGATCATCAGGTCGGGACGGTCGTTCTTGACGATATCGGCGATCTTTTGCAGGCTCCGCTCGTCCAGCTTCACGGATGGGGGGTTGCTGGGGTTGATGCAGAAGAAGATTTTAATCGCCGGGTCCTTAAGCTTGTCGAGTTCGGCATCTGGATATTGCCAACCCGCTTCCGGATCGGCATTGATAGCCACTTCCTGAAGAGCGTAGGCATCAAGCTCCGGAATTTCGATGTACGGCGTAAAGACCGGCATACCGATAGCGACCTTGTCGCCTTTCTTCACGAGATGGTTCTTCTTCAAGGTGTCGAAGACGTAGGTCATCGCCGCAGTGCCGCCTTCCGTTGCAAACACATCGATGTCCTTGGCGGAGATATGACCGCCCACCATTTCCTTCATGAGGTACTGGCGAACGATATTCTCGCTGACACGCAGCATCCGAGGCGGGACGGGGTAATTGCACCCAAGAATGCCTTCGACCATCTCGTGGAGGAAGTCCGAAGCCGATAGTCCGAGCTGGTCGCGAACATAGCTGATGGCACGGCGCAGGAAATCCACGCCTTCCTGATCACGATTGTCGGCGATGAAGCGTTCGAACCGTGCCTCGATCCCGTCGATGCGTGGCAGGCCACCGACGCCCTGCTGCATATAGGAGAATGAGAGTTCCGACTCGGTGGCGGCAAACAATCCAAGCCTGAAAAAGCCACGTCGCGGCAGCGTTGCGAGGAAATTGGGATTGCCTCGTCCTGCATTCAGCATGACCTTGTCGGTCTTGGTCGATGCAAGCTTGATGAGCTCGTCCTTCAATTCGAACGGGCTGAGTTTGGCGAACTGACTGTAGTCGGTCATTGCTTTTCTCCGATCTGTTTATACGAAGGCGACGACGAGCGGCCCGAGCAGCGTCAGGAATACATTGGCCAAAGCGTAGGTGATGGCGAAGGATGTGGTCGGAACTGAATTTCCGGCCTTGTCGAGGATTTCCCCGAATGCGGGATTGGCGCTGCGCGACCCGGTCAGCGCACCTGCAAACACCGCGACATTGTCGTAACGCAGGACATATCGGCCTACCAGCATGGTGAGGATTAGTGGCAGGATCGTTACGACAACCCCGGCCGCAAATATCGAAAGCCCACTTTGCATGATGGTCTGCACGGCCTGCTGACCGGACTGGAGGCCCACGACTGCGACGAAACCTGCAAGACCCAGGTCCCGAAGCAATGTCGATGCGGCGGTCGGCATATTGCCGAGCGTCATGTTCCGGCTTCGATACCAACCGAACACCAGGCCGGCCATGAGCGCGCCCCCGCCTGAGCCGAGTGTCAGCGGGATCGAGCCGATACGCACGACGGCGAGCCCGACGAGCAAGCCGATGGCAACACCGAGCCCGTGAAAGACGAAGTCGGTCTTGTCGCTGGGAACAATCGCGGGACCGACACGAGACGCCAGACGTTGCAGGTCTTCCTGCACGCCATGAACGGTGACGATATCACCGGCCTTGATGACGGTGTCGTTGGTCAGGTCGAGTTTGCTACCACCGCGCGTGACGGCCAGAACGTAGATCCCATGTCTCAGCTCGCTGCTGGCCGAGATTATCTGAGCGACTGTTCGATCGACGAACTCCTTGCCACGCACGGCGATATCGCGCGTCGTGACCACCAGCTCCAGTCCTTCGCCGCCGATTACCTCCGAACCCAGAAGGTCTTCCAGCCCAACGATACCGGATCGGCGTCCAACGATGAGGACGAGATCATCGGCTTGGAGTGTTGTGCCGGCCTCGACGCCGATGATCTTGCCATCACGCTTGATGCGTTCGATCGTGACGGCCCCACCGGTAGCGAGTGCTTCCGCTTCTCCGACCGACTTTCCAGCCGCCTTCCCGATCCGGTACACGCGACCGACAAGTTCGGGCAGCGCGGGCGCTTCACCGACGCCGTAGACGTGCGCGCCCTTTAGCATCTCGGCTTCAGCCTTCAGCGCATCGTCGCGAATGCCGCGCTTCATGAACCACGGAAGAATGTTGACGCAGACAATGATCGCTCCAAAGGAGCCAAAAATATATGTGACGGCATATCCGATCGCCACGTTTGCCTGAAGTCGCTGCGCCTCGTCAGCCGCCAGCCCAAGCTTCTCGATCGCCGAGCCGGCGGTGCCGATGATCGCCGACTGGGTAAGACCACCCGCTGCGATACCGGCCGCTATGCCCTTGTCCAGTCCCATTATCTTGGCAAGCACGACGACCGTAGCCAGACCACTTATCGCGAGGACCACTGCCATCACTATTTCGCGAATAGACTGCCTGCCGAGCGATCGGAAGAATTGCGGCCCACTTTCGAAACCCACGGCGTAGATGAAGAGCGCAAACAGGACAGACTTGATCCCGTTGTCAATCTGTACTCCAACTTGGCTGATCAGAACTGCGGCGAGAAGCGATCCCGCAACGCCCCCCAGCTGGAACTTACCGAACTGGAACTTCCCGATCCAGTACCCGAGGGCAAGTGATAAAAACAAGGCGATTTCTGGCGACTGTCGGAAAATCTCAGCTAGGAAGGCCATTTGATTTCCTTCTTAAGGGACTGCCTGTGAAGGCGTCAGCTAACGCAGCGAAGCCACAGCTAGGCAAAATTTTTCAATTCTGTCCAGCTGCTATCGCTGCCATTTCGCCACTAGGTTGCCGAGCTTGGTTTATAAATTCCAAAAGTGCCGGGGGAGATGTCGGTACAGTTCCTTGTCTGTGGCAAAGGACTCCTCGCGGCTCTGAGGGCGGAGCCGCAGCGCCGCGGTAGCCAGGGCGACCCTGCTGCCGAATGCGGCACGTTCGATAAAATGGCCGGAAACCTGGAAGTGTGTTCTTCTAGGGCGGGTGCGCGCAGCGCCATCCACGGTCACCTTGAAAACGCCGGGGCTCGAGCGGGGGCAGAATAGCACTACTCCCGGCCATCCTCTCAGTTCGAGCTGGACTCTCGCACACCAATTGATACGATCAATTTATCGTCACCGATCATCCTATACGCGGTCACGACCGCGGGCACCACGGGGCTCCCGCCTGCAAGGATAGGAGGAGTAAACATGCCCCTTCCAGATCCCTCAGACATGCCGCAAGATCCGCAACTTCGGGCCCTTCTTCGCCGGTGGGCCAGAAAGCTTGTCGATTCCGATATGGCTGCAGATCGCGTCGTTCGGCGAACGATCAACGTCATCTGCGACAGTCCCGATCTTTTGGACGGCGCCCAAATGAATGAGGCGCTATTTGCCCTCCTGCGTCGATACGCCTTTGACGAAAATGACTTGGCGTCGAGCCGGCAGACTACGGGTGCAATAGCGGGTGTGGGCCGCGTTTGGACATCGCATAAAGAGGATATTGATCCCGAATAACGCTATCGGTGATTGTCATCGTGAACCTCGGCTGGAACGCTTGGCGGAAACGGTCCCAAGAAGAGCTGCTTTCCGTTTATGGCCCTTGGCACTTTTCCCCGTCTCAACCAATCGTCGGGAGCGGCCGCATTTTTGCCTTCGCTTGACGTCACTGCACGATCAGGCACAGTGAAGGCAGGACCCAGGATTGGACGACATATGACCAGAGAACGCTTCTCCGAATGCCTTCTGCACATCCGTTGGACGCCGATCAATCTCGCGAGCGCATTGCAATGCGATCTGTCGTGGGTGGAAGCACTGGAAGCAGGGAATGTCGAAGTGCCGGCCGGATTGGCGGCGTGGCTCGAAACACTCGCGCAATGCCATGAGGCCGCCGGCGTGCCGACCGCCTACCGCGGACGGGGTCACGATTGATGCCAAGGCGGGCTTGAGTAGAGAACAATGAAACTATGCCGTCGGCAATCGCCGGCATTTTCAACGCGGCATAGCGTGTGACTGCGCACTGAAGTTCCCACTAGGAAACACCACGATATGTGACCACGATGCCGATTGATTGGCATCGTGTGCTTTCGCGATCAGCTGCGCGAACCTACGCTCCGCAGCAGCAGACGAACTCGACAACACAACCGTTGCCTCCGCTGACGCCGACCTTGCAATTTCTAGTCTTTTGCTATGTTGTTGGAACACAAGCGCGGCATCCTTACGCTTAGCGTCAATCGTCATAAGCCGTGAACGACACGACACAGGCAGCACATGCAGAAGACCAACCATCAGCCGGAGCGAATATATATATGGATCTGAAACGCATTAATTGTTTCGCAGCGGCGGCTTTTACAGTGCTTATTGCCCATACAGGGTCGGCCTTTGCAGCGTCAAAGTGCAAATTCGGTGACGTTCAAAGAGACAAGATCGTCAACGGCATGAGTTACGAACAGGCGGTAAGAATTTTAGGCTGCAAGGAAAAGCGCAACGGATCGGGAGAATATACGGAGTATGATTGGAAATCCGCCGTGCCGCGTCGCGCCAGCGATAGCCCGCTGACCTATCCGGGAATATCGGCAGGTGTCAGGGACGGCAAGTTGTTCATGGTCACCCGCTACTGAACCGGCAATACTGAAACTGGTGCTCCCTAAGCCGGAGTCTTTGTCCGGGCTGCCCCCCTTTTGTGCGCCAGCGCCACGGCGCACTCAAAAAACTTGCAGCATTCCACAGTCCCGTCGGCGACGATCTGCTGGTGACTGCGTGGCAATACCAACGAGGGTGATGCCACCCCATTCGAATTGCATCACTTCTCAGCCATCCATGAAAGCAAGCAAATCGCTATCGAAGCGATCACGATACGTCACCACGATCCCGTGCGGAGCACCGTCAATATCTTAAGATGGCTGTCGGGCATCGCCTCCACCAGCTTCCGGCCGGTAAGCGTGACCGAAGAAACTGCTCCAAAACCCATTGCTGCATTGCCGGGGACACGGCCATGTCTCTGCCGAGGAAAAGCGGGAGGCTTCCAGCCATGAACACTTGGCGGTCCTTCTTGAGTGCCTTGATGAAACTCTCGCTCTTCGCAAGGTCTCCCGGTCCTGGAGCGACAGGACTGGTGAGGAGAATACGGGAGACGCGTCCGGCCCCATAACGTGATATGTAGCGGGTGATCTCGCCACGGCCCATGGAATATCCGACAAGCGTGACGTTGCGCAGATCAAGTCCGTCCATAGCGGCGGCGAGATCCGCTGCCAGCGTATCGCAGTCATAGGCTTCGCCGAGATCGACCGATCGACTGTGGCGATCATAGACGACGCACCGAAATCCCCGTTCGGTCAGTTGGACAAGCTGTTATTCCCAAATATCCGAATTCAACGCCCAGGAGGGCAAAACATCACGGGCCTGCCCTCGCCCCAATCACGATAGAACAACTTCGCGCCGTCGCGCTCCTCGATCCAGGGGGCGGAACCTCTTGGCCGCCCCGCATTGCCGGATTGCGCATCTGCTGGCCGTCCCGTTGCGACGATCGCCGCCCCAACTGAGTTCATCATAACTGCTTTTATTGCCGCGATTTGCGGCAGCAGTTTTGCCGTCGACGAAAATACGTCCCATGATGATGCCCCTCCTGACGCCTCAGGATTAGGATACACCATTACTCTCCGCACGACACATCTGGCTTCTCCCCCAAAAGCGCAAATTACCTGCGGGGTTGTAGCAGCGCGAGCACGAGGGTCGAGACGGCAAGCGCGGCGGTAAGAGCCAAGGGTCCCCTGGCACCATAAGTGTCTACGGAATAGCCGCCGACGACTGCACCGATGGTGATGGCGACCTGGAAGGAGACGACCATCAGGCTGCCCGCTGCTTCCAAGGCATCGGTCGCGGCACGGGATAGGTTGGTTGGCAGCACAACGGGCGCCATGCCGAAGGCAAAGCCCCAAAGCGTTGCGAAACCGAAGGCAACGCCGATATGGGCGCCCCACAGAACCAGAGAGAGCGCAGCAAGCGCCATCAATGCGGCCGTCACTGCAAGGGCCAAGTGGATATTGGCGTCGGCCATACGACCGCCGGCGATGTTGCCGATGACAGCGGCGATGCCAAATCCGGCGAGTGCCAGCGCAATCGGGCCAGTTGTCAGGAGCGTCACATGTTCGAGGAAGGGGCGTACATAAACCGAGCCGGCAAAATGCCCCGTCATCAACAGGAGGATAGCAAGCATGCCGAGTTGAACTCCACGCCGCCGCGTTAGGTTGAAGACATCGGCAAGGCTGTTGCTTGTCGTTGCAGGCAAAGTCGGCAGGCTGAGCAACTGTAATAGCATGGCGATCGCTGCCAGCCCCGCTGTAATGCCCATGGCGCTGCGCCAGCCTAACCAGTCGCTGATCAAGGCGCCCATCGACGGTGCGGCGATAGTGGCGAGTGACACGCCGAGGGTGACGATCGCCATGCCTCGACCCGTTGCGTTGGCGCCCACCAGCCTCGCGACGACCGCAACCGAAAGTGCCCAGAAAGCGCTGATGGCGATACCCAACCCCGCCCGGGCTAACAACAAGACCCAGAAGTCGGTCGCTACCGTCGCCAGGATATTGGAGCCGATCGCCAAGGCGCTGAGGCCAACCAGCACCGTTTTGCGATTCAATCGGCCAATGAGAACATTGCTCAACAGGGCCGTCACGGCGCCGACGGACGCGGTGGCGGTGACGACCTGCCCGGCGGTTCCCTCGGTGATGCCGAGATCGCGCGCCATCGGTGTCAACAGCCCTGCCGGCAAGAATTCGGCCGACACCAGTGCAAAGCTGGTCGCCGCTAGCGAAAGAACCGCGAACCAGGTGGCCGCGCTCCACGCGACCGGTGCGGCGACATCAAGGTCTTCGACCGCGCCATCAAGTTGTACTGCTGTATCCGTCATTGAAGATCTCCAAGGTTTGGACATCTTCATAGATCAATCCGTCCGGATGAAATGTATCCTATAATCCGAAATTCATGTCCATTCGTCCTGAAATGGTGCGGCGCACAACACCTGGCGAGACGCTGGTGATGCGCTTGAACGCGCGCGCGAACGACGCTTCGGATTCGTAACCCAAGCGGGCTGCGACCTCGGCAACCGACATGCCGTTTTGACCCAGCAACTCGCGGGCAAGCTGCATGCGAAGACCGGCAAGATAGCGTGCCGGACCTTCCCCCAACATAGCGCTGAAGCGCTCTGCAAAAATCGAGCGCGATTGACCCGCCAAGCTGGCGAGGCTTTCAAGGGTCCAATTGTAGCCGGGGTCCCGGTGCATGGCTGCAAGGACGCGGCCGATGTGAGGGTCACGGATGGCGGCGAGCCACCCGGTGGTCGAGGCTCCCGTACAATGAACCCAACAGCGGATGAGCCGGGCAGTCAGAAGATCCGCCATACGCGACAGGATGGTGGCGCTACCCATTTGCGGCTGCGCGGCCTCTGCCGTCATCGCCGCCAGCAAGGGACCGACGATTGGGTCATGCCCGGCCACGTCGCAGCCCTTGATGATCGGTGGCATCAGCATGATCAGGGGGTGTAGCGCACAGGCCCCCAGGGCCATGGAACCGCAGAAAAGCGTGCTTGCTGCGCCAGTTCCTTCCCGCACCACTTCGCACACGTTGCTACCGAGGTTCGTCACATGGCAGCCTTCGAGCGAATCCCCCACCACGTCCGGCGCGCTGGCCAGCCGATGGGCGGTGCCCTGCGGAAGCAACACCAGATCGCCATCGCGCAACTCCTGCCAACCCTCGGCCTCGGTATAGATCCAGCATGGGCCTTGGCTGACAAAGTGAAAACGAAGAAACGCTTGCTGCGGAAAGGCGATGCTCCACGGATGTCGGAGCTCGCAGCGACCATAGTTGACGCCGCTTAGGCGAAAGTCTTGTAGCACCTCGCTGAGCGCATCCATCGGAATGTTTGGACGTGACGATGCTTCGGATGAATTGATGGGCATTTTGCCAATATATATGCCGAACGTCCGGCGAGCAAGTAGAGGCAATCGCTTTGGTACTACCGCCTTGTTACTGCCCCGTATGAAGCTCGTCGTTTTCCGTTTCAAGGTGAAACAAACCAGACACATGTCGCCGCCGACACCCTTTGGCTTCTCTTCGGTGAGATCTGTCAGATCATCGCCATCGAACAATAGTCGCACGGATGCGATGTCTTCCCCGATCTGAAAGATCGGCCCGGACAACAAGAGACGGCTTTTGCAACTACTGGACGGCCCTGATAGAGAAACTCTATCATTGGCGGTCTCTCCGGACCCCGACACCCGCCGGCCATAGAAAGCAGATACATGGCACATGAAATCCGAACCGTTCCCCTTGCCGAAGTGCCGTTGGAAGACGTCTGCCAGACGCTGAACATGGCCTATGCCGGCTACATCGTCCCGATAAACTTCGATGCCCCGGCACTGGGCCGCCGGATACGGGCCGAAAATATTTGCCTGTCTTCAAGTCAGCTCTTGCTACTGGAAGGGCAAGGGCCTGCCGGCATCATGCTGATTGCGCGAAGAGGGCGCGTCAGCCGAATTGCCGCGCTCGGTGTTGTCCCCAATTGGCGAGGCGCCGGCATTGGCAGGCGTGCGGTGGAATTGGCAATTGACGATGCTGTTGCCCACGGCGACGATCGCCAGATTCTCGAAGTCATCGAAACGAACGATGCGGCAATTTCGACATATACTAAAGCGGGTTTCGTGCCAGTGCGGCGGCTGGTGGGCTACACCCATGTGCCTGCTCCTTCGGGGGAAGAGATTGTACCCTGTTCACCGGGGGAAATCTTGCCCCTGCTAGAGCGCGCCTACCCGTTCGACGCAAGTTGGCAAACGTCTCCACACTGTTTCGTCGGAGCAACCGCCCCCATTGAGGCCTTTCGAACAGCGGACGGCAGTGTTGCAGCCCTTGCGGACGGATCCGGCGGAGTTGCTCGTCTGCTCGCCTTTGCAGTCGAGCCAGCTTTGCGGCGGAAAGGCATCGGTCGCCGCTTCATCCAAGGGCTGCTCGGTCGATATCCGGACAAATCCTGGTCCATCCCGGCGACCTTGCCGGAGTTTCAAGCAGCCGCTTTCCTGACGGCGACAGGATGGACGAAATCGTCAATCACCCAATTGGAGATGGAGCTGGTTCCTATCGCATCCTAGCACAGTTTCGGGCGTCGAGGGTCACTTGCAATTGGTTCATTCATAGACGAGGCGCGTTCGATACGATGCATGGATCGAGATGATATCGCCGGGCGCAAATCCGCATGGCATCGCCAGACGGGTCAATCATTGTCATCTTGCCGTCGCCTAGAGCATGTTATTGGCACTGGAATATCCGGCTAACAATTCTTGGGGTCCTCTTCATGCAGTTCGTGCGTACGTTCGAACTCTATCCGTTTCTCGACACCACGCTCAGTCTTGCCGCTGCCTTTATCCTTGGCACATTGATAGGAGCTGAGCGTCAGTACCGCCAGCGCACGGCGGGCCTGCGCACGAATGTGCTTGTGGCAGTCGGCGCTGCGGCCTTTGTCGATCTGGCGCAGCGTATCGCCGGCACAACCGAAGCCGTCCGTGTGATTTCCTATGTCGTTTCGGGAATTGGCTTTCTCGGCGCCGGCGTGATCATGAAGGAGGGCATGAATGTCCGAGGCCTCAATACCGCAGCAACCTTGTGGTGCTCGGCGGCGGTGGGAGCTTGCGCGGGGACGGATATGATTGCCGAAGCTGCGTTGCTGACGGTCTTCGTGCTGGCCGGAAACACACTGCTGCGCCCCCTGGTCAACCTCATCAACCGTATTCCGATCAATGAACAGGCGGCCGAAGCAACCTATGAAGTCAAGGTCATGACCAGTCGCGAGGCGATGCCGGAGATGCGGGATCTTCTGATCGAGCGACTGGAGGAAGCCGATTATCCGGTCGGTGATATCGAGATCAGCGATCGAGGCGCAGATAGTGTCGAAATCATCGCCACCCTTGTCAGCACCGCGGTCGATCCGGAGGAGATTGATGCCGTCACTTCCTACATGGAAGACCAACGAGATATTGCCAGCGCGACCTGGGAGGGAAGCACAAAGGATTGAAGATCGCGTCGGCACCGGCCGTGATCAACGCAGCTCCAGCGTCGGGTGCACGGCGCTAGCATGATAATGCTTGCTGGCGCGGAAAATCGATGGCGGTCTATTTCGCAAGTGACGCCGCGCCGATACGAGGTTTCAGGCTTCGAGAATTGGTTGGCCGACCGGTAAGTTGCGGGCTCAACTGCCTGGCTGGAACGCTAGGCGCAGACCCCATTCAATGCCAGGCCCAACCGAGGTGACATGGTCCTTGTCGGGGATGATCGCGAATTTCGTCGTCAGGCCTTCGTAGTGCCTTGACGTGAGAAGCTGCTCAAAGGACTCCGCGTCTTCAACCATGTCCTTGGTGAAGCCATGACGGTCGGCCTCGTATCGGCGGACTTCCTTCCCGCCGACATAGAGGAAGACGTTTGCTGGGAGGCTTTGATGTCCGGCGGCGAACTGCTTTTCGATTTCCAGGATTGCGCGCGAACCATACCACAGCGACGGGCTGCCGATGATGTAGGTCTGGAACATGGCGGGGTCGCGCAGAAGGATGGTCGCCGCAAATAGGCCGCCATAGGAGTGACCCCAGAATATCCGCCTCGCCGGATCGGTATGATAGTGCGCATCGACGAACGGAATGACAACGTCCTTGAGGTAGGCCTGATAGGCAGCCGATCCGCCATAGACATGGCCCGTCGCAGGTTGGGCTGTCGGCGTGTAGTCACGGCGGCGGCTATCCTCGAGCGATTCGCCATCCGCATAGCCAAGGCCAATGACGACAAGGTCCCTTTTGTCGGCCTCGGTCAGGTCACGGATTTCACAGATGTGACGCGGAAACGCACGGCCGCCGTCTGCCAGGAACAGCACCGGATGCAGGACGGGGCTTGCGGGATCAAATCCCTGTGGGAGGCTGACGAACAATTGGTATCCGCGCCCCGAGACCGGATCGGGCAGCGGGACAGCATCGGTCTTTGCACCGCACTGCTTCGCCTCCGGCATTGCCACCGCGCTCAGCGGCACAAGGAGCAGAAGGAAAAGTGCTGCAACGACAATGCCAAGAGCGGATGGGATACCGCCTGGATTTCCCGCATTAGCATTGTCTCGGTGGTCGTGGGGCATGCGATCCGTTCCGCCTGTCTGATGTTCTCGACGGCCATTTGCCCATTGCCTTCAAGACTGGCTCAAGGTGGTCTCCGTCCGTCTGCCTTCAAAGCGAAGACAGACCCGAAATGCAAGACCTTGACGCCATCATTATCATTCGCCACCACCTGCCCGGCGGCAAGCGATACGGCATGGCATCGGCCTCGACCGCGCTGGCTTCTCTTTGCCGAGCCAGGCGACCTCGTCGAAAAGGGTCCCGCCGGATGAGATAATCGCGTAAGGCACTTCACTTGAACAAGGAAGACGCTATGCCCGACGTCTTAGCACGTGGAGGTCAGCGCTCCGATATTCATGCGTTAGCTGGAAATTCGCCAACTGCACGTCCATTTCGGCGGCTTCCCCAGCGAGCCGGTGGATCGCCGCTGTCGTCTCCTCCACCATCGTCGCATTTTGCTGGGTCATCACATCCAGCTCGGACACAGCCACGTTGATTTGTCGCAACGTGTCAGCCTCTTCGCTGGTCGCCTGCATTATCTCGCTGATCCGACCGTTGATCGCCTCGACGTGGCCGCCGATACCGGTCAGCGCGGCGCCGGCGCGCTCGACGAGCGATACGCCCGTTTCAACCTCATGCGTGGACTTTTGCAGCAAGCTCGAAATCTCCTTGGCTGCGCCAGAGGAGCGCTGTGCCAATTCACGGACCTCCATCGCAACAACGGCAAATCCCTTGCCGGCTTCACCGGCGCGGGCTGCCTCTACGCCGGCGTTGAGCGCGAGAAGGTTCGTTTGGAAGGCAATCGAGTCGATCACGGCGATGATGGAGTTAATCTGGCGTGAGGAAGCCTGGATCGCTTCCATCGCTGCGATCGTCTCCTCCATGATCTGGCCGGAGGCAACGGTTTCCCGCTTGGCGTCGCGGGCAATGCGTTCGGCCTGCTCTGCGCGCTCGATCTGAATTCGGACCGACTGGGTGATCGCGTCGATCGCGGTGGCGGTCTCGGAAATCGAGGCAGCCTGCCGTTCGGTGCGTTCGGCAAGTTCGTCGGCACCAGTGCGCATCTCTTCCGAGCCGGCACGCATCGCCGTTGAGTTTCCTCCGATTGCCGTCATCGTTTCGCGAAGCGCCGTCAACGCATTGTTGAAATTTATGCGCAGTCCTTCCAGTTCGGCGGGGAAGCGGGTCTCAACCTGATAGGCAAGATTGCCATTGGCCAGTTGGTGCAGACCATCGTCGATCAATCGAACGACCTCTTGTAGCGTCTCTGCCTCGGCTTCACGCTCGGCCATATGTTTTTGACGGTCCTGCTCGGCAAGAACACGCATTTCGCTGCTGGTAGCTTCCAGCTCACGGCTATCGATGAGCGATTGTTTGAACCGTGCGAGCGCCTTCGCCATCGTGCCGATTTCGTCACCACGAGTTTGGCTGCCGATCTCGACGTCCAGATTGCCGTCGGCAACATCCCGGGTGACGCGCGCAAGGCGGGCAAGCGGAGAAAACAGCGGCTTGGTGATCACCCAGGTCGCCGCGGCCATGACAGCGAGAACGCCAAGGGCGATCATCGTCAGCAAGGTTGCGATTTCGAGAGAACCGGCATTCAATTCGCTGAGACGCACACTTTCGACGATGAGCAAGCGCGAGTTCTTATAGTCGATGCCGCGGACATACGCCCGCGCCGAACCATCGGCGCGCTCGAAGTCGCTGACTGTCATGGCTTTTGCCGAAAACGCGTCCTTGATGAATGTGAAAGGCGTGGCATCGAGCATTGCGAGTTGACCGCTCGCATTCACGCCAATCGCCGAGCCGTCCTCCGAGATGATCGCCGCTTGCGCCGTACTGCCTGCGACAATGCCCTTGGCGAGGATGCTTCCGATGATATCGTCACGCACCTTAAAGAGGATGATGCCTTTCGCGGCGCCAAGCCTGACGATCGGCACGGCGTAGAAGATTGCCGACTTGCCGTTTCTGGAATCGATGCGAAGGCCAGAAAAGCCCGTTGGCGCAGAATTGTCGGTCGCCTTGGCGGTGTTATCGATGGCCCTTGCAAAGGCGAGGCCGGCGCCCGTCGACTTCCATGCATCGGTCTTCAGATTTTCGGCAAAATCGTCATTCTTCCTGTAGGAATAAAGGACGTTGCCATCGAGATCTGCAATCAACAGGTCGCTGAAGGCGGTATTTTCAAGGTCGCGGGCAACCTCGCTCTGCGTCGTCTCATGGTTGGAATAATAGAAGCCGCTTGGTCCTTCCGGCTTCATCAGCTTTTCGCGCTGGTCTGCCGGGTTCGGATTGTCGGTGATGAACACCTTCTTCAACTCGGCACTGGCGCCGCCGTTCGTCTTGCCGATGGAATTCCAGCCGCTTTTGAGCTTTGTGATCGACATTTGTATCGCTTCGATACGCGCAATCGAATTGGCCTGGTTTTCCAGCTGGTCCAACTGGTTCTGCAACATGTCGCCGCGGAAGATGAGAACACTCTCTGTGGCCTTGAGTGCTTGTTCGCCGGAAATGCGGCTACTGGCGAAATAGGCTAGAACATTGATCACCGCGATCGACAATGCGGTCAGCAAAATGAACGTGGCAATGACCTTGAAGGACAGGGAATTGAATCTCTGCATCATGAACGGTGTTCCCCCCGGAACAATCATATCGGCGTGACGCAGAACGCCCGGCCGGCAGACTTTTAATTGAAACGTTCGAGCCTTGCCTTTTCTGGAAGGCGGCTCACATGCAATTGCGCGCTTGAAACTCGTCCATGAAGGTTAAATTGCGGTAAAACAGCTTTGCCGATGTAAAAGAGGTTCTTGTTGATTTGTCGCGCTGCTTTGAGTTGGGGCGACAATACTTGCCAGCGGCGACTGTTTCCGACGTGATAGAAAATGATCTTGAGCTGAACCCTCGCGCTGGACCAGCCCTGGTTCGAATATTCGTGATGGTCCAGAAACCTGCAGCGGTTCAAACCCAGCACGCACTCTGATCGACATTGGGTGAAAATCCCGTGGCGGGCCACTTGAGGGCAATACACTATCCGTGATCCGTCCGAGCCGGGAACATCTGCCACGACTTGGCGGGCGCGGCATTTTCCCGCCGCCTAGAGAAAGGCCATCAACGCAGTCGCAAGGATCGTGCCGCCCATCAGGACATTGATTGCCCGCTCGATCGTCGGCTTAAGGTTGACTCTACCAAGGACGACGCCGGCCCACAGCCATACAAGGTCGACAACGACCATGACGACAACGCAGAGGATCCATTTGATCGACATGTCCGCAACCGCGTCGAACCGGACGATCGAGTAAGACGCCATCAGCGACGCAAAGGCGATATAAGCCTTTGGGTTCGTGACACCAAGGAACGCACCGCCGGCCACTGTCGAGGCGAAGTTCGGTCGAGATCCCGCCTCGCTCCCGCCAACCGGCGCAAAGGCGATCTTGTAGGAGAGATAAAGCAGATAGATCGTCGCGATGAACATCATCGCTTTTGTAGCGCCCGGAATTGCGGCGAATAGCGAAAAGAGGCCGGCGGCGCTGGCACCTGCGGCAACTGCAAGGCCAATCTGCAGGCCGCCGTAAAATCGCAACCCCTGAAGAAATCCCTGGTCCTTGCCGACGGCAATAAGCGCCGCAATGGCAGGACCTGGCGACCCCAGCAGAAGCACCGCGGCAAGCGAAAAGAGAGACAAGTTCACGAGGTCAATTGTCACGATATTTTCCACATAAAGGATTGCTTATATCTTTATATAAATCTGACTCTCTCGCGTCAAGCGACAGAGCCAGTAAAGAACGCCCGGAGCAAATCGCATTCAGCAGCAGCAAAACCTATCAGGCACCGATTGCTGCCAGCGACGGAGAAAATCGGACGCAGACGGGCGCAGGACCTGGGTTTAAGCCAATCCGCATTCTAAAAACGCCTGTATCTCGGCAATCGCATCGGCAGGACCATCGCCACCCTGTGGCAGTCCTGTCGATACTTGGCCTCATGTCCTTCCGGATGGCTGAATGCATGTCGGCCGGCATTGAGAGTTCATATGATGTACAAGCGGCATGAGCGTTTCCGTTTCCACTCAGCGCGAGCCCTCAAAGAGTTATTCGAGGCAAGCGCCGCCTGAAATACATCCAGCCAACGGCGCTTTCCATGCTTCAATTAGATCTCCGATGGAACACTAAGCCAATTGCGGATCGAGAAACGCCACGACCTCTTCGCCGAATGCTTGCGCAAACTCGATATTGGAGAAGTGCACGGACGGAAAGGTTTTCAGTTTTGCCCCGGGGATGGTGTTGGCGATCGCTTCACCCATCGCATGGGAGGTCACGGTGTCGAACTCCCCGGCGATTACCAGCGTCGGGCTTTGGATAAGCGCGCTCGTGCGCCGCATATCTGCGTCACGCACGGCGGCAAACAGGCCTGCAAGGCCCTGGCGCGATGTACTCAGCAGGACGTCTCGGAACTGCCGAACGATGGGTCCGTTCGCCACGATCATCGCTTTCGGGAACCAGTTGCCGAGAAAAGTCTCGGCAGTTTCCTTCATGTCCGACGCAGCCAGCGTTGCCGCTATCGACCGGTCGAAATTCTCGGCCGGGCCGAGATAGGACGACGTGTTGCTCAGGATGAGACGGTCGATGCGTTCAGGCGCATGAATGGCAAGCCATTGGCCGACCCAGCCACCCAGGGACAGGCCGAGGAAATGCGCCCGCTCGATCCCGAGCCAGTCCATCAATTCCAGCACGTCGCGGCCAAGCCGCCCGTCGGAGTAGGCACCGGCCGGAACATCGGAGCCGCCATGGCCGCGGAAATCATAGCGTATAACCCGAAAATGCGTGGCCAATGTCGGGATCTGGAGATCCCACATGTGCAAGTTGGTGGCAATGGAGTTCGAAAGGATAAGTGCCGGGCGGTTTTCCGGGCCATCGATCCTGTAAGCAATCCTGACGCTATCGCCTGTGGTGAAGAACGACAGAGCGGCCGCTTCTTCATCATTGAACGTGGCGAGCTGAGTGGAACTGTTCGTCATAATATGCACCTTCACTTGCTGTTGGCGCTTTCCGTTTGCTGGCCAGAAGCTCTGGTGAAACGGGCGCGTTTATCGAAGACAATGCGAAGCTAGTTCGGTGCTACTTCAAAAAAAATTGAAAAGATTCGAAGAACATTGTAATCAGAATGCACAATGCAGCCCTTCACGCTCCAGGAAATCCAGTGTCTCGATGCGGTGGCCCGCGAAGGCGGTTTCCAGGCCGCGGCCTTGGCGCTGAACCGGTCGCATACAGCCGTCTTTGCAGCGATCGCCAAGCTCGAGGCAACCCTAGGGGTGGCACTCCTCGATCGCAGCGGCTACCGGGTCGGCCTTACCGAGGCGGGCCGCTCCTTTCATCGCAAGGCGCAGGCCCTGCTTGGTGAAATGGAGGTCTTGCGGCTGCATGCGCACCAGCTCTCGATGGGCGAGGAAACACATCTGCGTGTCATTCTCGGCGACACATGTCCGCTGCATGGCGGGCTGCAATTGCTGGGCGGCTTCTTTGCTCGCTACCCGAACACGCGGCTCGATCTGCATTTCGAGACGATTGGCGGTCCAGCCGAGCGGCTCCTCCTCGATGAGGCCGATCTGATCCTCCATTGGATCGACAAGTCCGACCCACGCTTCGAATGGATCGATCTCGGCACGATTTCCTTCGTACCGGTCGTAGCCCCGAATTTTCTGCCCTTTGCGCCCTCCCCCCTGATTACCCCCGAACAGATGCGCGGGCTGACGCAGTGCATCATTCGCGACACGGCAAGGGATACTCCGAAAACCAATTTCTACGTGGTGGAAGGCGCACCGCAATGCACGGTCGCCGATCACGCGATGAAGAAGGAGATCGTCCTTCGCGGCATGGGCTGGGGACACTTGCCCCACTTCATGATCGAAGAGGAGCTGCGCGAAGGGCGACTGCTCTCCATTGCTGGACAACATTTCCCAGGCACGGATATCGCGCTCGTCGCCGCCCGCCGCCGCGACCGACCGCATGGACCCGTCGCCACCAGTCTTTGGGACTACATTACCGGACATCCCGCGATTGGCGGATAGGGTGCCGTTCTTTGGAGTAAGCCCGAGGACTTCGCAATTCGACGCGCATGCGCGGCCTCGTTTCGGCAGGCAGGCTGCCGCCATGCCCGCGGCCTCGAAGGCTCGGATTGCCACAACCAGGCTAGTATGACGCCATCATCAGCTTGAACCAGTCGCCGCCTGCAGACGCGACGGCCGCCTTGCCGCGCTCCCCCGCAAGCTGTCGAATGCCAGATAGATGACCGGTGTGGTAAACAATGTCAGCGCCTGTGAGACGACCAGACCGCCAACGATTGCGATGCCGAGCGGAACGCGCAATTCGGATCCTGGCCCGGTTCCCAGTGCCAGCGGCACCGCTCCGAACAGCGCGGCAAGCGTCGTCATCATGATGGGCCGGAAACGCAGCATGCAAGCCTGGCGTATGGCGTCATATGGCGCAAGTTTCTGCGTGCGCTCAGCGACGAGCGCAAAATCAATCATCATGATCGCGTTCTTCTTGACGATGCCGATCAACAGAATAATGCCGATCATCCCCATGATGGACAGGTCTAGATTGGCCAGCTTGAGCGCCAACAATGCTCCAAGCCCTGCGGATGGCAATGTCGAGATAATCGTCAAGGGATGAACGGCACTCTCATAGAGAACCCCAAGCACGATATAGACAGCAACGATAGCGGCGAGAATGAGCCATGGCTGGGTCTTCAGCGAGTCCTGGAACGCCTGCGCCGTTCCCTGGAAGGTGCCAATGACAGTGGCCGGCATGCCTGCGCTGGTCTCCGCCGCCTTGATGGCGGTCACAGCGTCGCTAAGGGCACTGCCCGGTCTCAGATTAAAGGAGATCGTCGTCGCCGGAATGGATCCCTGATGGTTTATAGATACCGGCAAGACACCTGTCTTCAACGATCCAAGCATGCTGAGCGGAACAAGCTTGCCGGTAGTCGAGGACTTGACATAGAGGTGCGACAACGCCTCGGACGACAGGGCAAACTGTGGCGCGAGCTCCATGACCACGTGATATTGGCTGACCTGCGTGTACATCGTCGCGATCTGCCGTTGCCCGAAGGCATCGTAAAGTGTCTGGTCGATTTGCGAAACACTCACTCCCAACCGGGATGCCGTCGAGCGATCGATATGGAGCGTGAGGCTGGTTGCAGCCTTCTGCTTGTCGGAAATCACATCCTGCAGCTCTGGGAGACCCTTTAGAACCTTGGTCATGTTCCCAGCCCATTTGTCGAGCTCGGCCGTATCGGGATCCTGGAGAGTATATTGATATTGCGACGCGGAAGAACGGCCGCCAATCTGGACATCCTGGCGAATCTGCAGGCCAACCGTTAGCCCCTCCATGCCAGCTGTCGCCGTTCTCAGACGCGCCAGCACGGCCGACGCCGGGCTTCGCGTCCCGATAGGTTTCAGATTGATCTGAAGCTGACCGACGCTGGCCGACGGACTTGGGTTGATCCAATAGGCGACGTTGTCGACGGCCCGATCGTCCATGACGATATGCGCAAGCGCCTGCATCTTGGTCGACATGTCTGCAAAGGAAATGTCAGTCGCAGCCTGCGCCTGCCCTTGAACCCATCCCGTATCCTGTTGCGGGATAAAGCCCTTCTGTATGGAAACGTAGAGCCAGCCCGTTACCGCCATCGTGGCAATTGCAACGACAAGAATGGCGAGGCGGTTGCGAAGGACGACATCGAGCATCCTTCCGTATCCCGCCGTGCAGGTCTCGAAAAACGCCTCCGACCAGCGGAAAACCGCACCACGCGGCCTGTCGTGATCATGCTTGATCAACCAGGCGCACATCATCGGTGTGACTGTCAGTGAGACCAGCCCCGATATCATGATTGCCACGCTGATCGTCACCGCAAATTCACGAAAGAGCCGGCCGACGATCCCGCTCATCAGCAGAATCGGAATGAAAACGGCAACCAGCGAGACGGTCATGGAAACGATGGTGAAGCCCACCTCTCGCGACCCTTCGACAGCGGCTTCGAGGGTTGGCTTGCCCTCCTCGACGTGACGCATCACGTTCTCGATGACAACGATAGCATCATCGACGACAAATCCGACAGCGATGGTCAGGCCCATGAGCGAGAGATTGTCGAGGCTGTAGCCGGCGATATACATGATGGCGAATGTGCCGATCAGCGACAGCGGAATGGTCGCAGCCGGAATGATCGTCGCCCAAAGGTTCCGCAAGAAGCTGAAGATCACCAAGACGACCAGGCCGATAGTAATGAGGATGGTGATCTTCACGTCATTGACCGAGGATCGGATCATCCCCGACCTGTCGGCGACGACCGACAGCTTGATCCCAGCAGGCAGTCCCGCCTCCATTTGCGGCAGCGTCGCCTTGATACCATCGATCGTGTCGAGCACGTTCGAGCCGGCCATCTTGTGCACGTCCAGCATGACCGAACGATTGTCCTGAAGCCAGGCGGCCTGATTGACGTCTTCCGGCGCCGATATGACGGTACCGAGGTCTTCCGCACGAATGGGGGAACCGTTCTTGTAGGCGATGACCATCGAGCGGAAGGCCGGAACGTCCATGATCTGGTCGGTCGCATCGAGAACGGTGGTGCGTCCGTTGCCGGCGAGCTGTCCCTTGGGTTGATTGACCGTTTGAGCACCGACGGTGCTGCGGATATCTTCCAGCGTCAGACCGCGCGCGGCAATCTTGTCCGGGTCCAGCTGAATTCGGATCGCCGGCCGCTGAGGTCCGTGATAGTCGACGAGCCCTACGCCATTCATCTGGGACACCTGCTGCGCGATGATGTCTTCGGCATAGTGATCGAGTTCGGTGGTCGGAATCCGATCGGATGTGAGCGCCAGGGTCAGGATCGTCGCCTCCGCCGGATTGCTCTTGTGGAAATCGGGAGCGGCCGGGAGATCCTTGGGCAGTTGACCGCTGGCGGCGCTGATGGCGGCCTGAACATCCTGAGCGGCGGCATTGATGTCCCTGGTGAGATCGAATTGCAATGTGATCGACGTTCGCCCGGACGAACTCGTCGACGTCATCTGCGATACGCCCGAGATGGTCGAGAGCTGGTTTTCGAGAGGGGTCGCAACGGATGTTGCCATAGTCTCAGCGCTCGCACCGGGAAAGGAGCTTGAGATCTGGATCGTTGGGAAGTCGACCTGAGGCAATGATGCGATCGGAAGCAGGCCATAGGCAATGGAGCCGACGATGAGAAGTCCTGCAGCCAGCAGAGAGGTTCCGACCCGGCGCTGGATGAAAATCTCCGAGAGATTCATTGCGCTGCCTCCTCGCCGGCGGCCGCCAGTTTCTTGCCGTCAGCACCTTGCCTGGTAATGACGGTTCCGTCGACAAGCCGGGATTGGCCGGAGGTCACAACGGTCTCACCGCTGGAGACACCTTGCGTGACCGCGGTCAGGCCCGCATAGGCGCTACCGGTGATGACCGAGGACGTGATGACCTTATTGCCAGGCCTGACAAGGAAGACATAGGCGCCCGTCTGTCCGTTCTGTATCGCCGAGGACGGGACAACCGTCGAATTCGGATCTGTGCGCAATGTAATGTTTGCAGTCACCAATTCTCCTGGCCAAAGCGTGAGGTCGTCATTTGCAAAAACCGCCTTCAACTTCACCATCCCTGTCGATGAATCGACCTGGCTGTCGATCGCGCTCAGTTTTCCGTCGGCAAGATGCTTGGCGTCGTCGCGGCTATAGGCCGAAACGTTCAATTGGCCCTTCGCCTGCCCTGCGATCAGATCGGGAAGATCATCCTGCGTCAGCGTGAATTCAAGCGCGATGGGCCGCATCTGTGTGACGGTCACCACTCCCGTCGCATCGGTTGCGCGCAGTATGCTGCCTTGCTGCTGTTGGCGCAGGCCCACCCTGCCGCTGATCGGAGCCGTGATGGTTGCGAATTCCAAATTGAGTTTCGCGGTGTCGAGTGCCGCTTTTCCCGATGCAGCCGTCGCATCCATGACCTGGACCTGTGCTGCCGCCGTCTGAGCTGCCTGCGTCGTGCCGCTGCCCGTGGTCGTCAGCCTCTGCGCCCGCGCCTCGTCTATCTTGGCTTGGGCAAGCTGTGCCAGTTCCTTGTCGTAATCCGCCTGCGCCTGCGCAACGGCTGCCGCATAAGGGCGGGGATCGATCGTTGCGAGAATGTCGCCGGCGTTGACATCCTGCCCCTCGGTGAAAGCGATGTGCTGAAGCTGACCATCAACGCGGACCTTTACGTCCACCGCGGTCAAGGGAGACACGATGCCGAGACCGCTGCGCACGACCGGCAGGTCCTTGATTGATGCCGTTGCCGTCTGCACCGGGACTGGAGCGTGTTCCACGGCCGAGGCTCTGGTTTTGCTCAAACCCGTCTCGGGCCAGTAAAAATATGCGGCAGCAGATCCCGCTGCCGCCAGAGCACATATCCCCAGAAGATAAATTGATTTAGCTGAACTGCTTGACCCTGAAGGGGCTCGATCCACGACAATGCTCCATAACGCGCTTGGAATTGCGCACAGGCCGGGAACCCGCAACGCACTGCCTGGAATGTGAAGGATCGCAAGTGGCCGCCAATTCGCGCCAGGATGAAAAATTTTTTATGTTTCGCCGAAACCGCCGATTATGGCTTGATGAGATATCCGGCGCCGGGAACCGTGGTGATCATGCTCGTCGCTGCGCCCATGTCGATCTTCTTGCGCAGTCGATGGATATGCATGTCGACAATATTGCCGCGAGGATCGAAATCATAATCCCAGGCGGCCTCCAGCATCATCGAGCGGGTTACGACCGAGCCGGCGTTGCGCATAAGGGCCTGCAGCAGCAGGAACTCCCTGAACTGCAGATCGATGACGCGCTCGTTCCTGCGCGCAATCCGCCGCCGGATGTCGAGAGAGAGATCGCCAACCATCAGGATATTGTCATGACCCTCGTTTATGAAGTGCTTGGTGATGGCCTCGATGCGGGCAAGAAGCTCGGAAAAGAAGAAGGGCTTGGCCAGATAATCATCGCAGCCGGCGCGCAGCCCCTCCACACGATCCCTCGTGCCGGCCAATGCGCTTATCATGATCACGGGCACGTTGACCTTCATCTCGCGAAGGCGTCTCACGAGTTCCACGCCATCGAGCTTGGGAAGCAGCCGGTCCACGATCAGGCCATCGTAGATCAGCTCCATTGCAAGTGCGAGCCCGAGTTCACCATCGCCTGCGAGATCGACGACATGCCCGCATTCGGAAAGCCCCCGCTTCAGATAGGCCGCACTTCGGTCATCATCTTCAACTACCAGTAGGCGCATTCAATCCCCGTTGAAGATTGCACTTCGTTCCACGCCTTCCCAAAGATGAAATTGATTTCATGTTCAGGCGAACGAACATTCAATATTGATTATCTAGACAATAGGCAGAAACTACTCAGCGTTCTTGGAGGAAATGTGTCGAAGATTCTCGTGGTCGAGGACGACGTGGGGACGGCATCGGAAATCGAGGCGGCGCTTGTGGATCACGGCTGCACCGTTACTCAGTCGCTCGACGGCCGGGATGGACTGGTCAAGGCGATTTCCGGCACATTTGACGCGATCGTTCTCGATCGCATGTTGCCGGGCACCCTCGATGGCCTTGGGATGCTGGCGGCGTTGCGCGCAGCCTCGGTTCAAACGCCTGTTCTCATCCTGAGCGCCCTTTCCGCGGTTGACGAAAGAGTGCGCGGCCTGAAGGCGGGCGGTGACGACTATTTGACGAAGCCGTTCGAAGCTTTGGAACTGACCGCACGACTGGACGTTCTCATGCGCCGTCGTACCAGTGTCACTCAAGAAACAATCCTGAGGGTCGCCGATCTTGAAATCAATCTGCTGACGCATACCGCCAGCCGGGCCGGCAACGCTATCGATCTTCTGCCGCGGGAGTATCAGTTGCTTGAGTATCTCGTCCGCCACTGGAGTGAACCCTTCGGGCTGGACCAGCGAGGCGCTTCAAACTAAGCCGCCTGCTGGGCGAGTTGGGTTTCAAAATCCGCTGGCGACATGTAGCC
>NZ_JBIVSO010000020.1:45407-84333 GCF_044756305.1 Rhizobium sp. NPDC092011 | reverse complement strand
GGACCTCGGGACTTCATGAGCCTTCTCCGATTGAGCCCCGCAGAGTGTATCAGTTTTTCCGTGTCCCGTGGTCCAGCCCGAAGGGTTCACTCCACACTCGGGTCAGATAGTGACCCGCACGATGATGTTTGAGGAGGTATGGCATTATCGCTACGGGGAGGCGACGAATGTCATCGATGTCCATATCAGTAAACTTCGCAGGAAATTGGATCTGCCTGGCCTTGTGCCTTTGATCCGAACGCTTCGCGGTTCAGGCTATGTTCTCGATGCGACCAAGTGAACTTTTCAGGACAAGCGGGTTCCGATTGGCCCTTGCCTTTCTCGTGGTCTTCGGTGCTGCGGCAAGCGCCTTGTTTCTGTTTGTCGATTGGCAAATGCAGGGTTTTCTCGATCAGCGAAGCGATGAGTGGTTGACGCGCGAAATGCAGTCGCTTCAAAGCCTGCCGGAGGATGCGATCGTTTCGCGTCTGACGACACGAAGCAGGGATCAGACGAATGCCGAGCGCCCATTTTCGCTCTTCGACCAGAACGGCAAGCTCATCGCCGGCATTCCGCTTGCCTTTCCGGAAAAACCTGTTTTCGACGCTCCCTTCGACTTTGCCGATCACAGCGCCTCAAAGAAGGACCATTACAGAGGAATGCTGCATCGCCGCGCCGATGGCAGTTCAATCCTTGTCGCGCAAAGCTTGCACGAGCAACGCGAGTTCCGGGAGCGGCTTGAAAACGCGACGCTTTTCGCGTCTTTGACGACAGCGATACTCGGTCTCGCCGGTACTGTCGCAGTAGGCCTAGGGGCGGTTCGTCGCCTCGACGCCATGTCGGACGCAGCAGCGCGCATCATGAAAGGCGACCTCAAGCAGCGACTGCCGACGGGTCGCGCCGGCGGTGACATTGACCGTCTCGCCAAAGTCGTCAACGAAATGCTCGATGAAATCGAACGCCTGATGCAGGAGGTAAAGGGCGTTTGCGACAACATCGCCCACGACATGCGTACGCCCCTCACCCGCCTTCTCGGAAGTCTTGAGCGCGCGCGACGGCGCGCGACAAGCCTTGAGGAATATCACGGCTATGTTGATGAAGCGCTCGAGGAAATTCGCGGCATCTTGAAGACCTTCGGCGCGCTTCTGCGCATCTCGGAAGTGGAAGACGGGCTGCGCAGATCGGGTTTCGTCGAGATCGACCTGAAGGCGATCGCGCGCGATGCCGTCGATTTCTTCGAGCCTGCCGCCGAGGAATGCGGCGTCACCCTCGCCTATGCCTCAGGCAGCAACGATCCCGCAATCATCTTAGGAGATCCCAGCCTGATCTTCGAAGCAATAGCCAACCTGATCGACAATGCGATCAAGTTCACGCCAAGGGACGGACGCGCGATCGTCCGCGTTGAAAGTGTCGGGCACGGCGCGACCGTAGCGGTCGAGGATACCGGCATAGGAATCCGCAAAGAGGATGCCGACGCCGTGCTTCGACGATTCTATCGAGCCGAAAAGAGCCGACATGCCCCAGGCAACGGCCTCGGATTGAGCCTCGTCTCGGCCGTTGCGAGACTTCACGGCATGCGCCTGGAAATCGTCACACCGGATGTTGGCACCTGCGTTCGCCTGGCAACTGCATAGAGTTGGCTTGCTGCAGTGGAACTGCAAATATGGATGACGAAAGCAGAGGAAGAACGCGCAGCCTTTGTCGTGTCTTTGCGCCTTTCGACGGTCGCAAAGCGGACGAAATTCAAAACTATTGCATTGATCTGCAATTTCGTTTGGTCGGAGCTACCAGGCCAAGTCCCTGTAGATAGCGATTGCCGAGGGGCATGAATGCATGAAATGAGGAAGCCCGTGCTGGTCTTTAGCAAGGGTCCGCGATACGCAGCCAACCGATGGTGATATAAGGGTTTCAATGACGATCATTAAACGTCAACGTCAGTCTGCCTGGCAATTCCTCTTGCTGCCCCTGCGGCTCGTCATCGCCGTTCTCGTTATCATCAGCGAGATCGCTCGACCCGTTTATCGGCCACTCGTGAACTGGTTCGCCTCGCTTTCTATCGTAAAGCACTTCGGTGCGTTTGTCGGGTCCTTGCCGCGCGGCGTTATTCTCGTCCTATTCGTCGTGCCCCTTGCGATTGCCGAGCCTCTGAAAATTTACGCGTTGGTCGTCATTGCCAGGGGCCATGTGATCTCCGGGCTCGTCATCATCGCATTGGCCTACCTGATGAGCTTTCTTTTGGTTGAACGGCTTTTCCATGCAGGCCGCGAGAAACTACTCACCTATGCGTGGCTCAAATGGATCATGGATCGCGTTGAGATCGTCCGGGGCTGGGTCGTCGAGATAAAGGAAAGCGCGATCATGACGATGCGGGCCTGGCTGCAATGAATGGCAATAGCTGACCCAACCGCATTGCCCGCCGAAGCCGTTCAATTCAATCATCACGACGGTGAAGGAAAGCGGCCGCGCCCGTGGTCAGATTTAACAAAGTGGAGAGTGCAGCGGGTGCGCATTCCACGCCGATGGACCAGGCTTCACCGCCAGCCGTAAATCTCAATCACCCCCTCATGGGCGATTTTATGCCCTCCCGCTCTGAGCGACCCTATGTGGAGACTGCGCGATTACTATCCGTATTCCTGCGGAGAATAATGGGCTGCATGCACGGCTACAGCGCGGTTAGGTCACAAACACACATTGGGTCAGAGCGCCGGGAAACCCGACGGATGTCAATGCCGCTCCGGTCCAACCTCGCTCACGGCAGCCCGACTCGAACCCTATGGGAGCTTGCTTGACATCAAACACTCGACACACTATTGATACGTATCACTAATACGTATAAGTGAAGATCGATGACAAACGGACGAGCAACGCAAAAAGATGTCGCACGGGCCGCGGGGGTCTCCCAGGCCACAGTTTCCATGGTGCTGAGTGGCGGCGGCGCATCCATCCCGGCCGAGACCTGGGAGCGCATCACCAAGGCGGCAAAAGATCTCGGCTATGTGCCGAACCGCTTTGCGCAGGCGTTGAAGACGAGCCGCACGATGACGATTGCCTGCATTGTGCCCGACATCACCAACCCGTTCTATCCTTCGCTGGTGCGCGGCATTCAGTCGATCGCCGACGGGCAGAGCTACGATGTGATCACAGTCAATACCGATGGTACGCCGGAGCGCGAACGTCACTTTCTCGATTGGGCACGGCAGGGACGCGTCGACGGCGTGATCGGCGTCTTCTTCACCTTGAAGGCCAAGGATTTCAGCCCGTTGGTTGAAGCTGGCGTTCCGGTGGTACGAATTGAATCGTCGAAAAAACGCGGCGGCGCGATCCCGGTTGACGATATCTATGTCGACAGCCGCGCGGCGGCGGAAGCGGTGACCGAATATCTGCTCAGCCTTGGTCATAGCCGCATCGCGCTTGTCGCCGGTCGTGGCGGCCCGCAGGCGCATCGCATCGAAGGCTATCGCGCCGCGCTCGCAAAGCGCGGCCATCCCGATCACGTCGTCATCGACGAGGAATTTTCCGAGTTGGGTGGCATTCGTGCGGCTGAGAGCATCCTCGGCGGCGATTTCAAACCCACCGCCATCTTCGCGGCCAATGACCTGATGGCGATCGGGGTGATGCAGTCGCTGCGCGAGCGCCGCATTCGCATTCCCGAGGATATCGCCGTCGTCGGTTTCGACGACATTTCGGCCGCCAAGCTCGTTACGCCGTCACTGACGACGGTCGCACAGTTCCAGTGGAAAATGGGAGAACGTGCCGCGCAGACCCTGATGGATCGTCTTCGCGGAGAGAAGACCGGTGCAGGAACCGCTGTCGAAATGCCCTTCGACCTCATCGTCCGGGGCTCGACGAACAACGAATAAAAGCAAATCGGGAGGAGAAAACCGATGCATAGACGTACCGTTTTGAAGGCTGGCTTCGGCCTTGCCGCCTTGCCGCTCATGTCCCGCCTCGCTTTTGCGGCGGATCAGAAGCCCGTATCTTTCTGGTATGAATCCGCGTCGCCGGAGAACCAGGATAACCTCAAGAATATCCTGATCGATCCATTCAATACTGCCCATCCGGAGGACCTGCTGAGCATTGACTTCCGCGGCGCCGATCTCGACAAGCAACTGCGTGTTGCCATGCTCGCCGGCACGGGACCCGATGTCGTCTTCACGGCCGGCCCGAGTTATGTCGCGGCGATGGCCCAGGCCGGTCAGCTTCTATCGCTCGACGATTATGCCAAGAAATATGGCTGGAACGAGCGCCTGCTGCCGCTCTTCCTTGATCTCGGCCGTTATAACGGCAAGCTGTATGCGCTGGCGAAGACCTATGAAACGCTTGGCCTTTTCTACAATAAGACATTGTTCGAGCAGAACAAATGGAAGGTGCCGACGACGATATCAGATTTCGAGTCGCTCGCCGACGAGATGAAGGCGAAGGGGCTCACTCCCTTCGGTGCCGGCAATGCCGACTGGCGTCCGGCCAACGAGCACTATGTCTCGATCGCCTTCAATTCGATCGCCGGCCCGGAGAACGTCTATAAGGCCCTTACAGGGGCGATCCCGTGGACTGACCCCGCTTTTGTGCATTCGATCGACAAGCTCGCAGAGTGGTGGGACAAGGGCTACTTCGGCGAAAACTATTTCTCGCTGACGCTCGAGCAGGCCTTTGCGCAGATCGCCAGCGGTCAGGCCGGCATGGCACCGACCGGCACGTGGAACTTCACCAACGTTCAGACCTATTTCCCACAGAACAACGCGGAGCCCGGCTTCGTCGGCTTCCCGAGCGAGAAAGGCGACCCGATCTTCGCGCTCGGTATCGGCTCGACACTGTCGGTCAACGCCAAATCAGCCAATGCCGATGGCGCCGCCACCGTCCTGGACTACATGTTCACGGACGACTACTACAGCAAGATGAACTCCGTCTGGCAGGGCGAATGGAATCTACCGCTGGCAGACCTTTCCAAGGTCGAACTCTCCGACAAGGTGCTGCCTCTCTACGAGGATGCGATGAAGCAGTTGGCGGGTGCCGTCAGCGCCGGCAAATATGGCTATACGACCTGGACCTTCCTGCCGCCGGCCACGGATACATACCTCGTGAGCGGCATGGAAGAAGTCTGGCTCAAGAAGACGAAGCCGGCAGACTTTCTCAAGAAGCTCGATGAGACCTTCAAGCAGGAACGCGATGCCGGCAAGGCGCCGGCGGTTCCACCCCGCGTCTGATAGCCGCCGCAGGGCGGCGCGAGGAGCGTCGCCCCTGCCCGGAGGAAACCATGCACAGACTCTATCTCGTTCCGACGATGATCATTAATATCATCATCGTCCTGATCCCCGCATTGCTGACGGTGGCGCTCGCCTTCTGCAATTGGGATGGTATTTCTTCACCCACCTTTGCAGGTCTCGATAATTTCCGCACGCTTGCGGATGATCGCGTCTTCTGGTTGGCGCTCGGCAACAACATCATCTGGACGCTCGTCTTCCTGACAGTTCCGGTCTTGATGGGATTGTTGGCCGCCTCGATGCTGCTGATCGTGCGCCGCGGCAGCAATTTCTTTCAGGTCGTCTACTTCCTGCCCGTCGTCATCGCGACCGCGATCACGGCCCGTATCTGGCAGGGCATGATCTATAGTCCCGTGACCGGTGTCTTCGGCCTCCTCAAGAAATACGGCCTGCCGATCCCCAATCCGCTGACACAGCCACCGATCGCGCTTTTCGGTGTCGCGACCGTCGACCTCTGGCACTGGTGGGGCTTCCTCTGCGTCATCTTCTTTGCAGCGCTCCGCCAGGTGCCGCAGGAGCAGATCGAGGCCGCCAGAATAGAGGGCGCGACCTATTTTCAGATGATGCGCTACGTGTTGCTGCCGGGCATTCGGCCGACCATTACGCTGATGATGATCATGACGGTCATCTGGTCGTTCCTCGCCTTCGATTTCGTCTACATCCTCACGCAGGGTGGGCCGGCTTTTTCAAGCGAGTTGCTTTCGACCCTTGCCTATCGCAAGGCATTTTACGACCTGAACGTCGGGCAGGCCGCGGCCGCCGCGCTTGTCATCAGCCTGTTCGGTCTCGTCGGCACGTTTTTCTATGTCCGCATCCAGACCCGGGAGGGTGAACAATGAGGCTTGTAGAAAGCCGCCTGACCCTCTGGGTCTGCTATATCCTGCTTGGCATCTTCGCCTTCCTCGCGCTCTTTCCGATCGCTCTCCTGGTGCTGAACTCGCTAAAGCCGGCAGCCCAGATCGTCCAGAACCCGCTCGGCCTGCCGCAGCCGATCCGTTGGCAGAACTTCGCCAATGCCTGGAACCACGCAAAGTTCTCGAAGACGTTCATCAACTCGCTGATCGTGTCCGGCACAACGATCGCGCTTGTCTGCACGACATCGTCGCTGACAGCCTATGTGATCGCGCGCCGCAAGATCAAAAGCTGGAAGATCTTCACCTTCTATCTGCTCGCAACCACCACTGCACCGATCCAGCTGTATATCTTTCCGCTCTATTTCGGCTTTGCGAAGCTCGGCCTGATCAACAACATATTCGGCGTCGCATTGATCTACACCGCGCTCTACAGCCCCTTCGCAGTGATGCTGCTTAGAACCTACTTCCTTGCGGTTCCAAAGGAGCTCGAAGAGGCGGCGATCGTCGATGGCGCCACGCACTGGCAGGTGTTCTGGCGGGTGATGCTGCCGATCGTCTCGCCAGGCATCCTCACCGTGGCGCTGATCATCGGGCTGAACTCGTGGAATGAATTCCTCATCGCTACGACCTTCCTGCAAAAGCAGGAGAACATGACCGCCGTCATCGCCTTCTTTCTGCTTTCCGGCCAGTACAGCTCCGACTGGGGCGAGATCATGGCCGCAGCCCTCATCATCGTCGTGCCAGTCGTTGCGCTTTTCGTCTTCATGCAGAAGCGCTTCATCGAAGGCATGGCCGGCGGCTCCGTCAAAGGCTGAACGATTTTCCTGGTTAAATGGAGTGAACAATGCAGCTTCCGAACGACTATCTCGAACGCGTCTATGCCGGTGTCCTGGGCAAGCTTATCGGCGTCTATCTCGGTCGCCCCTTCGAGGGCTGGACCTACCAGAAGATCATGGAGGAGCTTGGCCCGATCGAGTACTATGTGCATGAGCGCCTGAACCAGCCGCTTGTCGTCACCGACGACGATGTGGCCGGCACCTTCACCTTCATCCGCGCGCTTGAAGACTACGGCATCAAACCGAACCTTTCGGCCGAGGAAATCGGCAAGGCGTGGCTCAACTACATCGTCGAGGAGCGGTCGATCCTCTGGTGGGGCGGCAATGGCAACTCCACGGAACACACCGCCTGGCTGAACCTCAAGAAGGGCGTGTCGGCACCGCATTCCGGTTCGATCGCCACCAATGGTCAGGGCGTCGCCGAACAGATCGGCGCGCAGATCTTCATCGACGGATGGGCGATGGTTGCGCCTGGCCAGCCGGAGCTTGCAGCCAGGCTTGCCGAACAGGCAGGCAAGGTCAGCCATGACGGCGAATCCGTTTATGCCGCCATGCTGTGGGCCGCGATGGAAGCGGAAGCCTTCATCTCCTCCGACATCGACCACCTGATCGATGTCGGACTGAAACAGATCCCGACGGACAGCCATATCGCCCGGCTGATTGCCGACATCAGAGCCTGGCACAAGGCAAATCCGGACTGGCGCGACACACGCCAGAAGATTGAGGACAATTACGGCTATGACAAATATCCCGGTAATTGCCACATCATGCCCAATCACGCCCTGATGATCATGACGGTGCTCTATGCGCCGCACGACTTCCAGAAGGCGCAGATGATTGTCAACACGTCGGGCTGGGATACGGATTGCAATGCCGGCAATGTCGGCTGCCTGCTCGGGATCATGAACGGGCTCGACGGACTTGCCGAGGGCCCGGACTTCCGCGGACCTATCGCCGACCGCTTGCTGATCTCGTCGGCCGATGGTGGAAATTCCATCAATGATGCGGTTCGTCAGGCATATTTTCTGACCAATCTCGGCCTGAGGCTTGCCGGCCAACAATCACTCGATGCCCCGAAGAATGGCGCGCAGTTCCACTTTTCTCTCCCCGGAAGCCAGCAGGGCTTCCGCCCGCAGGCGGGCCTCAACACGGCAAGCGACGTACGCGTCGGCAATGCCGAGTTCGAGAGCGGCCGTGCGTTAACCATCGACTACGACGCCATCGGGCCCGCACAAAGCGCGGTCGTCACGACACCGACCTTCTCGCCACGCGAAATGCTCGACATGCGGACCTACGACCTGATGGCAACGCCGCTTGTCTATCCAGGTCAGACGGCAAAGGCACGCATCAAGGCCGACGCGCAGAACCGTGGCGCAATCGAAGCTCGCCTGCGCATCCGTGTCTATGACGAGCGGGATCAATTAAGCGATGTAGATTCGGATCCGGTTATCCTTCAGCCCGGCTCCGAGGCCACACTCGAATGGACGCTGCCCGATGTCGATGGTCAGCCGATCGCCGAAATCGGCATTGCGGTAAGCAGTACGGGTCGACGGGCTGATGGCCGTCTTCTGGTCGATTACATCCGCTGGGACGGAACGCCAAAATTGACCCTCAAGCGTCCGGCCGGTGACGGCGATTTCTGGCGCATGGCCTGGGTAAACGGCGCGAGCTTCTTCTCCAAGCGCTTCCCGGCCGCCTTCCGTATTGCGCAAAATAGCGGCGAAGGCATCATCATCCACGGCACGCGGCAATGGACCGATTACCAAGCCTCCGGCCAGGTTATGATTCATCTCGGCAATTACGGCGGCCTCGCCATTCGCGCCCAGGGCCTTCGGCGCTATTATGGGGCACGGGTGACGCGCGACGGCAAGATGCAGATCGTCAGGGTCCGCGATGAAGACACCAAGGTCCTTGCGGAGGCGCCTTTCAAGACCGAATTCGACAAGCACATTGCGATGAAAGTCACGGCGCAAGGCGCACGAATTACCTTTGAAGCTGATGGGATCTCGGTGGTGGCGGAGGACAGCTCCGAGGAAGCCTTCCGCGACGGCGGTGTTGGTCTGCTCGTCCATGAGGGCGCCTTGTCGTCGAACGAGATCCGGATCGGAGCGGCGTGATGGCAACCGTTACCATAGACAGGGCACGCAAGGCCTACGGCGCCGTGGAAATTCTCCACGGTGTCTCGGCTGATATCGCAGACGGCGAGTTCGTTGTCTTGGTCGGGCCATCCGGCTGCGGCAAGTCGACCCTTCTTAGAATGATTGCCGGTCTTGAGGACATCACCGGCGGCACGATCGGCATCGGCGGGCGCGTGGTCAACAATCTGCCGCCCAAGGAACGCGATATATCCATGGTCTTTCAGAATTATGCGCTTTACCCGCATATGACGGTTGCCGAAAACATGGCCTTCTCGCTGACGCTTGCCGGTGCACCCAAGGACGAGAAGCAGAAGCGTGTGGCGCATGCAGCGCAAATTCTCGGACTCACCGACCTGCTGGGACGTTATCCCCGGCAACTGTCGGGCGGTCAGCGCCAGCGCGTCGCCATGGGACGCTCGATCGTTCGCGATCCGCAGGTCTTCCTCTTCGACGAGCCTTTGTCCAACCTGGATGCAAAGCTGCGCGTGGCAATGCGAGCCGAGATCAAGAGCCTCCATCGCCGGCTGGCGACGACAACAATCTATGTGACCCACGATCAGGTCGAGGCAATGACCATGGCCGATCGGATCGTGGTCATGAACGGCGGGCATATCGAACAGATCGGCAAGCCACTCGAGCTCTACGACAATCCGCATAGCACCTTCGTCGCCGCCTTCATCGGCTCTCCGGCGATGAACTTGCTGAACGGGCGCTTTGACAGTGACGGCGGCCGGCCTGTCTTCAAGACGAATGACGGCATCATATTGCCCCTGCACGATCAGGCACCGAAGCTCGCCGGCGTGGAGGGTGTGTACGGCATTCGGCCGGAATATTTTACCCTTTCGGCGGCGAATGTCGGCATTCCAGCGCGCGTGGTGGTCGTCGAACCACTCGGATCTGAAACGCATATAACGGCAACCGTTGGTGGACAGACAATCGTCACCGTTTTCCATGACCGGCTCGATATCGCGCCGGAAGAGACGATCTGGCTGCAGCCGCGGACGGACCGGATCTGCCTGTTCGACGCCGACGGGCGACGCCTGTCAAACAAGGCGGCCGAGCCGGTGATGTCAGCTTGACCAGCCATGAAGCGATTGGCTGATCGTTGGTTCCAATGATCCAGCCGATCGCTCCATAGGCATGCGATCTCCCCGTTGGGTGCTGATCGTCTCCTAATCACGATCGAACTGATCGGATCCAACGTCGCGCTCGACACCGGCATAGCGAAGCGCGATGAAAGCCAGCAGGCTGGCTACGGCATAAGCATTTAGCTTGAACAGGACCGAGAGTTCCACTTCGCTCCACCCATACAAAGGAGCGACGATCCAGTTGCGGGAAAGCAGAAACGCTCCAAAGCTAAAAGCCACCATTCCCCGTTGCCACCATTTTTCCTCGGCTTTGAACGAGAGCGCCGCGAGCATCACACAGGCTGAAAAGAACAGTTCCGTACCGGATGCGGTCCCGAACAGCTTTGTCTCGAACAAGGTATCGAGTGTGCCGATCGTCGGCAGCATGATCCGCGCGACCAGCGGTGAGCGCCGGGCAACAAAGGGAATGGCAAGAAAGAATGGCGCGGAAATCAATGTTAGCAAGCATTCCCTGACGCCGGTTCCGATCAGATACCAGACGTAGATCGGATAGAAAGGCTTATTCGCAAAGATCACCCAGGCAATGGTTACCGTTGCCCGGGTCAATGGATCGAGTTGCTGTCGTGTCCCGACCATCAGACAACCGGTTTAAGAAGATAATGGCCGACACCCCAGACCTCGCCGTTGTCATGACCGAACAGACCGGCGGTGGACAGGAAAAATAATCGCCAACGCCGCCGCCAGAGAGAGGCTTGCCTGCCGTAGACCTGCTTTAATATGGGCTGGATGCCGTCAATCTCGCGATCGAAGTTCGAAAGCCAGTCGAGCGCCGTGCGGCGATAGTGGGTGCCCGACCACCGCCATTCCTGCTCGACCTTGAAAAGATCGCCGAACCGGTGCGGCAGATCATGGGCAGGCATGATACCACCGGTGAAGAAATGCTGCGCGATCCAGTCGGTCGGGTCGTCGTGATCGAAGCGATAAGAGCGATCCCTGTGGGCGAAGACATGCAGGAAGAGCCGCCCATCCGGAGTGATCCATCCGCGGACGCGGCTCAGCAATGCACGCCAATTCGACATATGTTCGAACATTTCGACCGAGACGACGCGGTCGAAGCGTTCTTCGGTCGCAAAGTCGTTCATGTCGGCGGTGATGACGTCAAGATTCGTGAGCCCGCGATTGGCTGCAAGGTCGAGAATGTAGGCTCGCTGCGAAGCGGAATTCGACACGGATGTGATACGGCAATTCGGAAATTGCCGGGCGAGATAGAGGGACAGCGAGCCCCAGCCGCAGCCGAGCTCAAGAATGCTCATGCCGTCCTCAATTGCGGCATGCATTACCGTTTCAGCGAGCGCGTGAGTTTCCGCGTCCTCGATCGTGGTGTCGGGCGTCGGATAGAGGCAGCAGGAATATTTTCGCTGCGGTCCGAGCGCCAGAGCGAAGAATTCGGCCGGCACCTCATAATGCTGGCGGTTCGCCACGTCGGTGTGGATCGCCACAGGGAAACTGTCCATCGTTTCGGCGAAGCCCTGTTCTTCCATCGCCGGTGTGGCGGCCAGGCGACGTTTGGTGCGGGCGCAGAGGAAATCAATCCCCGCCAGGGTCATGCCGTCAGTCAGCGGCGCACGCTCGGCGGTATTGATTGCGAAGGCCAGCATGTTCATGGCAGTTCTCCGTTTCTACGAGGTCCGGGAAAGAAGGCGTTGACGCGTTTCTGGAGGTCACGGAATCTGTCGCCGCGTGAGCGCTGCATGTGTTCTTCGAGGGGCGGAATGCCGGAAACATGCACTAGCAGCCAATACATCAGGGCTGGTGCCAGCAACGAAGCCCATGTCCACGCTGACAAGGTCAACGCAAAAAGCGGCCAGGAGCACCAGAAGAGCCATTCAAAGAAATAGTTGGGATGACGCGAATAACGCCATAAGCCGACCTCGCAGACCTCCGTCTTTGCTTGCGGCGTTTTTCGGAAGCGGGAAAGCTGAAAATCAGCGATCGCCTCGCCGCCAAGCGCCACGACAGCGACGAGGATGGCGAAAAGGTCGATGGCGCGGGGATAGCCATAATTATTGGTCGCGGCCAGATAGACCGCCAACACCAGAATGAAGGCTGCCAGCGCCTGCACCTGCAGAAAGAGAAAAAGCTGCCAGGCGGCTCTATCCCCCCATTCTTCGATCAATCTTGCATACCGCGGATCTTCGCCGCTGCCTCGGGTACGCGTGCCGATATGGCTGCCAAGCCTCAGCGCCCACGCGGCGATGATGATGAGGACGATCATTCGGCGATCGAAATTGCCATGCGCGAAGACCGCGGCGATGATGCCGCCAATGCCCACTGTGCCCGACCAGATCGTGTCGACCCAGCCACTCAGCCCTGTCGCGCGCTGTATCGCCCAGGCACCGACCATGGCCAGCGACAGCCAGCCTGCAATGATGGTCAGGAGTGTTAAATCCATGGTTCTCTCTATCAAAGCTATGACTGCCTGTACGGCCGACGGCGCGATTCGGTTTCGTGCCTTTGAGATTAAATTTCAAAAATCCGCACCGTTTATGAAACCATCTGGCGCGACCGCGCGTATCTCGAACAGGCAACAAGGGAAATCCAAAGCCACGACCATGGCTCAGGCGAGAGGACGGCATGTCAATTGATGAGCGGAGCAATGGTGGCAAACGCCTGAACATCGCAATTGTGGGAAGTGGGATTTCTGGCCTGTCGGCAGCCTGGTTATTGTCCAGCGACCATGACGTCACGGTTTTCGAGGCATCGGATCGCGTTGGTGGTCACAGCAACACAGTCGAATTCGACAGCGCGAGCGGGCCCATTGCCGTCGATACGGGCTTCATCGTCTATAACGAGGTGACTTATCCGAATCTGACAGCCCTGTTCCGGACGCTCGACGTGCCGACGATTGCTTCCGACATGTCGTTTGCAGTCTCGATGGACGATGGTGCCTTCGAATATTCCGGTGGAACAGGTTTCGGCCTGCTGGCGCAAAAAGCCAATCTCCTACGCCCGCGCTTCTGGTCGATGATGAACGACCTGCTGCGCTTCTACCGCCGCGCGCCACGCGACCTCTCGATCATGGGTGGGATTTCTCTCGAGGAGTACCTGAACCGAAACGGCTATGGCCTGGCGTTCCGCCACGATCACCTTTACCCGATGGCTGCCGCAATCTGGTCGACGCCAGCACTCGAGGTCGGGGCTCAGCCAGCGGCCAGCTTCGTCAGGTTCTGTTGCAATCACGGCCTGCTCGAACTGTGGGACCGCCCGACCTGGAGAACGGTGAAGGGCGGAAGCCGCGAATATGTCGCCCGCATGACCAGCCGTTTCGCCGACCGGATCCGGTTATCCACGCCGGTACGAGAGGTTTATCGTCAAAAAGGGGGCGTGGAGATCCGGGATGCACATGGTGCGAGCCACATGTTCGACGAGGTAGTGCTTGCCACCCATGCCGACCAGGCCCTTCGCATCCTGATGGATGCAACCGATGAAGAGCGCCGAATTCTTGGCTCGTTCAAATATTCACGCAACGAGGCTTTACTGCACGGCGATACCGCTCTGATGCCGAAGCGGCACGCCGCCTGGTCCAGTTGGAACTACGTCGCCGACAGGCGCCCCCATTCATCCGATGAGCAGACACAGCCGTCGATTACCTATTGGATGAACAGACTTCAGCCCCTTGGTATAGCACCTCCGACTTTCGTGACGCTTAATCCCCGCCGCGAACCGCGCGAGGAAACCGTGATTCGACGCGAGGTCTACGAGCATCCTGTCTTCAATCTGGAAACTCACCGCGCACAACAGGAAATCTGGTCGTTGCAGGGCGTGCGCAATACCTGGTTCTGCGGCGCGCATTTTGGTTCCGGCTTTCATGAGGACGGTATTCAGGCGGGGCTTGCAGTCGCGGAGGAACTTGGCGGAATGCGCCGGCCCTGGCGGGTGGCGCAGGAAAGCGGCCGGATCGTGCGCCGGCCAGTCACGCGGCCGATCGGACGACCGGCCGGGCAGGAGGCATTCGTATGATATCGAGCCTACAATCGGGCCTTTATCCAGGGCACGTAACACATGCGCGTTCGAGGCCGAAGCGGCACAGGCTTGCCTACCGCATCTACTCGCTGCTTCTCGATCTCGACGAACTCGATTTGCTTGATCGTCGTCTCAAGCTGTTCTCCGTCGATCGTTTCAACCTTTTTTCGTTTCGGCGCGCAGATCGTGGCGACCGATCTGGCAAAGACCTCAAGGGCCAGGTGGAGCGCTCGATGCGGCGTGCCGGCATCGAGCCGGATGGCGGTCCGATCCGGCTTCTGACCATGCCGAGGGTGCTCGGCTGGGCGTTCAATCCGCTCAGCGTATTCTTCTGCTCCGGTTGCGATGGAGAACTGAGAGCCATCCTCTGGGAGGTCGACAACACCTTCGGAGAACGTCACGCCTACATGATCCCTGTCGATCGGGACGGAAGCGATGAAATCGTCCAGCACTGCGACAAAGCCTTCTATGTGTCGCCCTTTATGGACATGGATCTTCGCTATGAATTCCGGGTTTCTCCACCCGCCGAGAGGTTTTCTATCCGTATCGATGCCTTTGATGAGAAGGGACTGGTGCTCACGGCGCGGCATCTGGCAAAGCGCTCCGACCTCACGGACGCCGCGCTATTGAAGGCGTTTTTAACAATCCCCTTCCTGACACTGCGTGTCGTCGGCGGCATTCATTGGGAGGCTCTGAAGATCTGGTTGAAGGGCGTCCAGCTCAAGGCGCGGCCCCGACCTCCCGCGGAACCAGTGTCTGTCGTCCGTCATCGGTCCGGCAGTCAAAGGCAGTCTCAAAAGGCGAGAAGCTCATGAGCCAGATTGAGGAATTTTCCGAGGCATCGTTCTCGGGTGTTACAAAGGCGGAAGAACTTGGCATCGGTGGGCGCATTCTGAACCGGATGATCGGAAGCCTTTGCTGCGGCCGCCTGAAAGTCGTCCTGCCGTCCGGCGCTGTCATCGAAAGGGCCGGAAAAGAGGTTGGCCCCGACGCGACGATCGTCATGCGGCGATGGCGTGCTCTGCGACGCATCGCGGCTGCGGGAGATATTGGGTTTGCGGAAGGGTTTATCGAGGAAGATTGGACAACACCGGATCTCACAGCGGTTATCCGACTGGCAGCCAGAAATGCGCAAGCGCTCTCTCCAGCGATTGACGGCAATGTGCTGATGCGGATCGTCAACCGCATCGGACATCTCATGAACGCCAACACGAAGAAGGGAAGCCGTCGCAATGTCGAGGCGCATTACGACCTCGGCAACGATTTCTACAAGCAATGGCTCGGACCGACGATGCTCTATTCGTCGGCAATCTACGACGAGACGACAGCGAGCCTTGAGGCTGCCCAGCAGAAGCGACTCGATGTCATCCGAGAAAAGCTTGCGCTTTCCGGCGGCGAGCGCGTTCTGGAGATCGGTTGCGGCTGGGGCGCACTTGCGGTCGAGCTTGCGACGCTATCGGATGCAAATGTAGTCGGTCTCACCCTGTCGCCGTCCCAGCTCGCCTGGGCGAAACAAGCGGTCGTCTCAGCGGCCAAAGATGGTCAGGTCGATCTGCGGCTCCAGGACTATCGCGATACCGATGGGCAATTCGATCGGATCGTTTCGATCGAAATGTTCGAGGCTGTCGGCGAATGTTATTGGCCGAACTATTTCGACACCTTGAGGCGCTGCATGAAAGCAGATGGCCACGCCGTGCTTCAGATCATCTCGATTGAGGAGAGCCGCTTCGAGGCCTATCGCGGCGGCATCGACTTCATCCAGAAATTCATCTTCCCCGGCGGTTTCCTGCCGTCAGACGGAGCGCTCGATGCAGCCGTGACGGCCGCAGGCCTGAAGCTGGTGGAAGTCGAGCATTTCGGCAAATCATACGCCCGAACGCTCGCGGAATGGCGCGCGCGCTTTCACGCCCGCTGGCCCGCCATTGCAGCACAGGGCTTCGATGAAAGCTTCAAGCGTCTCTGGCACTATTATCTCTGCTATTGCGAGGCGGGCTTTGAGGAGGAGAGCATCGATGTCGGGTTGTACACGATCAAGCATGCCTAACCGGGTCCACGAGGAAGTCAGGATGAAGCACGTCATCGCCGCAGTTTTAATCCTTGTTTCCGGATGTGCCGGGAGCGTTCAGGCGGCCGACATCGAGGGTCAGTGGGCGCGCGGAGATGGAAATGCCAAGGTCAGGATCGCGCCCTGCGGTTCTGATATTTGCGCGACGAATACCTGGATCAAGCCGGGAACGCCCAAGGAGAAGAAAGGCGACAAACTTGTCATGACCATCAAGCCGGGTGACGAAGGGGTCTATTTGGGTACAGCGTTCGACCCTCAACGGAACATGACCTACAAGCTCACCGTGACTGTCCGTGGCGACAAGATGACCACGCGCGGCTGCATCGTGGCCGGCCTCCTGTGCAAGGGTATCGAATGGGCTCGCATCAACTAGCGGCAGGGCCGATTTTTGGAGGCAAGCAAATGAGGACCTATTCCATCGCCTATCTCGCCACTCTCATCGTATTTGTTGCGATCGACTTCCTCTGGCTCAGCAGCATGGCAGACCGTCTCTATCGCCCTGTCTTGGGTGACATGCTGACAGCGGAATTCCGGCTCGGTCCAGCCATCGCATTTTATCTTCTCTACACGGCTGGCCTGACAGTTCTCGCCGTCAGGACCGGCTTGTTGTCCGGTTCCATCCGCACGACCTTGCTCCAGGGCGCGGTCGTCGGCTTCACCGCCTATGCCACTTACGATTTGACCAACCAGTCGACACTGAAGAACTGGTCGACGATGTTGACGATTGCGGACCTGATTTGGGGAACGGTGCTCTCCGCCACCGCTGCCGGAGTCAGTTTCTGCGTCACCCGGCGCCTTGCCAGAACGGACAACGGCATATCATGATCTCGCCAGGTGCCGATTTACCGCGACATAGCCAATCCGCTCCTCCCCATGCCGCCGATTTGCGCAGTCGAACATCTCTACCCTACTCATCCGAGAGAATTCGGCTTCGAGTGTCGAAACTCGAGCGAGGCCCTCAACCATAAGCGACAGGGCGCCCTCGTTAGAAGGAAGGCGTCGGCGATGCGGCGCGAAGGTGCTCGCGCAACGTTTCGGTTGCGTACTCATGGCGGTACAGTCCTCGCTTTCGCAGGATCGGCACCAACTCATCGACGATGACGGCCAGGCCATCGATCAGTCGATCGGGCTGCAGGTTGAAGCCGTCGATCGCTCCGGCATGGAACCAGTCCTCGATGTGGTCGGCAAGCTGTTCTGGCGTGCCGACAAAACCGGCGTGACCGGAACCGGTGTAGCGGGTCTGCTTGAGATATTCCCGCACCGTCGGGTTGGTTTTACGGATCTGCGCGACAATGGACTCCCGGAAACCGATGCTTCCGTTGAATTTCTGGGCATCCTTGATGGGGCCGAGAACCTCTTCCGGAAAGGGCGCATCGAGCTCCAGTTTCGAAGCATCAAAGCCGATCGCCTGCGATAGCCAGCCGATAGAGTACGATGCGGGGCCGGCATCGTGAAGCTCGTCGCTTCGGCGACGCGCCTCCTCTTCGGTGCTACCCAGGCTCAGCAGAAGACCGGGAAGGATCTTGATGTCGTCCGGGGAGCGTCCGTGGCTTCTGGCAATGCCCTTGACGAGGCGGTAGTGCTCGATGGCCTGGATCTTCGTGAGTTCGGCCGCGAAAACACCCTCGGCAACCCGACCTGCGAGCTCGCGCCCTTGGGGCGAGCCGCCCGCCTGGAAGATGATTGGCTGGCCCTGTTTGGATGGCGGAACGCGCAGGCGGCCCTCGATGTCAAAGAAGTCGCCATGGTGTCGTATCGTCTGGCCGTCGGCAGCCGACCCCCAGAGAGCTCGGACAACATCAACGAATTCGCTAGCTCTTCCGTAACGGTCGTCGCGATCGGGAATGTCGGGCAACCCAAAATTCCGAGCTGCAGGAATATTGCGGGTCGTAACAACATTCCAAGCCGCGCGGCCGCCGGTCTGATGATCCCATGAGAGGAAGCGCTCCGCAAGTTCGAAGGGATCGTTGAAGGTAGACGAGGCCGTCGCGACCAGTCCGACCCGCGATGTCGCCGCCGCGACGTGTCCCCAGTTGACGGAGGGCTCAAGACGGATCGGGTTTGCGTCATAGGCTGGATCACCAAGCAATGGTCCGTCGGCGAGAAACAGTGCGTCGAGGGTTCCACGTTCTGCGGTGCGACCGATATTCTCCCAGTAGCCGGGATCGATGAAGGAATCCTTCTTCAGGAGCGGCGTCTTCCACGCTGCGGGCAGATAGCCAAGAACGAGGACATTGATGCCGAGGAGCACGTGGCCGGATCGTTTATGTGTCATTTCTTATCTCTTGGTTGCGATCTAGAGCGCTGTATGCGGCTGCGGCGTCGGGAAGGCTGATCGCGCGCTCGGCGGCAACGGCTTTGGGTGAGCAAGCTCAAGTGCGGAGCGTAACGAGCCGCCAAGGCGCGAGGGAGCGAAGTCCTCCCCGAGCAAGCGCTCGGCGGCGTCGAACAGGTCGCTGATGGTTTCATTCGCACCCGCACGGAGCAAGACACCTGAACGGCCTGCGATGGGCGGCTTTTCTCCAAGCGACACCACGGCGACGGAACCAGAAGCGCCCAGCACCAGATCGATTGGATCGTCATCGCCTCGTGGCGGAAGGTCAGAATCTGGACCATGATACCAAGCGATTACCGACGCTCCCGTTGCCGGCTCAGGTGCATTCAACGGCCCTGCAATCGAGAAGCTGTTGTCAATGTCCACATGCACGATGCGGTCGGACTGAACCAGAATACCGGTATCCAGGTCTCCGATAATTGAATCGTGGGGCCAGCTCTGTTCGAGCGCCCGCACTGCCAGCGCAGCGTCGTAAGCTGTCCGGGCGTCGAGCGCAGCACCGCCACCGAGCCCTGCCCCACCCCATGCGGGAGCGCCTACTGGGCCATGTGGCGCGTAGGCATCGCGAACGCCGATCAGGAGGCCACTGCGGCCCTGAGATAAATGGGCAAGCGACGCGACACGCCGGGCGATATTGTACGGATGGTCGCGCTGTGGGGTCGCAGCTATCAGAAACCGACCGTTCCTGGTTGCGCCCGCAAGTGTCGCTCCCACAGCGGAGCTGGTCAAGGTGACCGATGCCGGGTCGCTGCCATCGAGGCGGTCAATTCCCAGGACAGTGAATGCGACCTCCAATGCGTCCCACCGCGCGAGAAGCGCACGGCTGGACGTGAGTTCGACCAGATGTGGTCCGGCAAGTCCGAGAGCAAGATAGGGTTTGGTCATGACACGCCTCCCTAGTTGCCTTGGCCACCACGCCCGAGCCGGGCGATGCTTGAAACAGGAGATTTGTCGTTGACGAAGTAGTCGCCGAGAATGCGAGCCTTGTAGGCCACAGGGTTGTGCGATGCGAGTGTCCGCGCATTGCGCCAATGACGATCGAGTGCCGCATCTTCGGACGTGGCCGAAGCGCCAAGAGCATTGAAGACATGCGTGACGGCATAGAGAACCCCGTCGATGATCGCAAGTTGTGCTTGCGATACAGCCACTTCTCCCGCAGTCACCAGCCGATCGCGCAGGGCGACGTCTCCGGCCGCATGCGCTGACGCGATGAGGTCGAGCGAACCGGCGGCGCGACGCAGGGCCGCTTCGGTGGAAAACACCCGGACCGACACCTCACCGATCACCTGCAATAATTGCGGATCGAGCGCCGGGACGGGATCGAGACCTTGCGGGTAATTGCGGCCACGAGATTTGAGCGCGGAGATGCCATCGCGCTGGACCGCCCGAGTTATACCCGTCAAGACAGCGAGCAGCGCGGTCTGGTAGAAATGCCCCTGATAGACCACCCGCTCGCTTGCGGGGAACACATCGCCTTCGTGAGCAATGGCATCCTTGTAGATGGCACTGCCGCTTGCTGTGGTGCGCTGCCCGAAGCCCGGCCAGTCGTCGGTCAGCTCTACCCCTGGCTGGTGGCGGCTCACCAGCGTCGTGATCAACGTGCCATCCTCACTCTTACCAATCACGTCCAGCCAGTCGGCGTAAAGGCTCCCCGTCGCATAGAACTTGGCGCCGGTGACTTTGTAGTGGTCGTCCTCGCGCGTCACCACGGTCTTGATTGTTGCGTAGGTTCCGTTGTTTGCTTCGGTCCAGCCCCCACCCACGAACTCGCGGTCCCGAAAGCGCTGGAACCACCTTTCGTTCGTTGGAGATGGGCGGGCATTCAGGCGATCCTCCACGAAGGCAAGATGATTGCGCCAGACATGGGCGACATTGGCATCGGCTTCCGCAAGCAGGGCCAGCAGATAGAAAGTCTGCTCGAGCGAAGCGCCAAAGCCGCCAAGATCCTCTGGAACTCGCAGCAGGGCAAAGTCGGCATCCTTCAGCCACTGTACCTGTTCGAACGGAAAGGTACGGTTGCGCTCACGCTCGACGCTTCCCGCGGCAATGCGATCGAAGATCGGCTGGAAGCGTTGGACCAAGACGTCCTCCCTCGCTGTCGCCGGACGCAGGTAGGTCAACGAGAGTGGTGCATCCACTGCAGTCATGTTCTTCTCCATTTTGATAGTGCTGTTTAAAATTCTTAGCGGGATGGCGATTGGCTGGGGTCGCGCCAGTGGGCGACGAGATCGACGATCAGGGTGCAGACAACGAAGACCGACGCGGCGAAGATGGTCGTTCCGATCACAAGCGGAAAATCCCCATCCAACGCGGCGGTTATTGCCATGCGTCCGACGCCGTCGAGCCCGAATATCGTCTCCGTGACGATCGCACCGCCCATGATGACGGCGAGCTCAAGGCCACCCAGGGTGATGATTGGATTCAACGCCGACGGCAGCACGTGCGACAGATAGATCTTGCTCTCGCGAAGCCCCTTGGCGCGGGCCGTCCGGATATAGTCCTGACCAAGGACGTCCAGCATCCCGGCCCGGACGATCCGCTGGAAGATACCTATTTCGGCGATCGCCAGCGTCGCCCACGGCAAGACGAGATGTCTTGCCCACTCAAGCGGATCCTCCAAGAGCGGAACATATCCGCTGCTTGGGAACCAGGCGAACCCGTGGTTCGTGAGTTGGAAGAAGAGGAAATAGGAGATCAAGATGCCGCTCAGGAAGGTTGGCACCGACAGGCCGATATAGGCGAAAAGCGCCAGGATATGATCGACGAGCCGCCCCTGCCAGCGTGCGGCCACGACACCGAAGACGATCGATATCGTCATCCAGATGACCATCGCGCCCAGCGCCAGCGAAATCGTCACGGGAGCCTTGGCAAGAATGAGGTCGGTGACGGCCGCTTGCTTGCGGAAGGAGTAGCCAAGGGCTGGCGGCCAATGCAGCAGCCCCATCGGGGCGCCCTGGATATCCGGCCCCCGGAAGAGATAGTACCAAAGCTGATGATACCAGGGTTCGTTAAGACGCAGCGCCCGCGCCACGCCGTCTATCGTTTCCTGTGTCGCATTTCGCGGCGCGAGCATCGCCGCCGGGTTCCGATAGGCGATCCTCGTAATGAAGAATGAAAGCACCAGCACGATCACGAGGGTGGCGGCCGACCGCAAGATGGTTGAGACGATGTTCTTTGTCATGACTTAGGATCGCCTCTGATGCGGATCGAGTACGCGCCGCAACCCCGAACTCAAGGTGTTGAAGCCAACCACCGTCAGAAACAAGGCAAGGCCTGGCCCCGCCAGAAACCAGGGCTGATCCTGGTAGAGGGAAGTCCGCTGGGCTTCGGCGATCATGTTGCCCCAGCTCGGCACCGGTGCCTGGATTCCGACGCCGAGAAACGAGAGTGTCGCCTCGGCCACGATATTGGCTGGAAGTTGCACCGCCCAATATACGAGCAGCGTCGGCAGGATGTTCGGCAGGATGTCGACGAAAATGATGCGAGCGTTCGACGCACCGATGACCAAGGACGACTCGACCAGCGGGCCAGATCGCATTTCCAGTACCATTCCACGCGTCAGGCGGGCGAAGTAGGTCCAGGAGAACAGGGCTATCACAAGGATGATGACGAGGATCGGGGAGATCAACGGCATCCCTTGCTCGCCTCTGTTGAGCGACAGCAGGCTGAGAGCGGTGACGACGAAGGGGAACGACATGGCGACGTCGATCGCCTGACTGATCACGCGGTCGACGCGACCCGCGATGAAACCGCTGACCATCCCTATCAATGTGCCGATGATCATCGCGGCGGTCGTCGCTGGAATTCCGACGAGCAGAGATATCTGAGCGCCGTAAAGGGTTCGAACAAGGACGTCACGCCCATTTCCATCCGCCCCCAACGGGAATGACAACGAGGGCCGGATTGGAATGCCCATGTCGTCGAGCGCCACGTCCGGGAATTGCTCAGTCGGTCCATGCTGCAACAGGAGGGCCGCAAGCGGCGCAAGCAAAGCGGCAGCCAGCACCAGGCCGACGATCGCAAGCCCAAAGCGGATGCTGCGCTCACGCCACAGGAGGCCCAGGAACCGGGGCGCCGGGCGGCGAACCGACCTTTCGCCAAGGAGATCAACCGACATAAGAGGCCGCCTTCGAAGTGACACGCTCAACCGGCCGCTTGCCACCGGGCATCGAAGCGAGAAGACGCTTCGTGTAGTCGTGCTCGGCCCGCTCGAATATCCGCCTGGTGGGTCCGGCCTCGACTATTCGCCCCTTCTCGAGCACGATGACGCGGTCGCACAGTTCACCGACAACGCCGAGGTCGTGGGAGATGAACAGGATCGAGATACCAAGGCGATCGCGGAGCCGGCGAAGCAGTTGCACGATCTTGACCTGTGTCGTGACGTCAAGCGCTGAGACCGGCTCGTCGGCGACGATAAGCGACGGCCTCAACGCGATTGCTCTGGCGATCGCAACGCGCTGCCGCTGACCTCCGGAAAGCTGAGAGGGCAAACGGGAAAGCACAGTCTCTTGAAGCTCGACATCCGCCAGCAATTGCCGGACCATATCCTTCACCTTCGTGCGGTCCCCTTCGCCCGCGATCACATAAGGATCGGCAAGAAGGGCCTCGACGGATCGTCGCGGATTGAGGCTTGCATAGGGGTCCTGGAAGACCACCTGAATTTCTCGGCGCAAATCGCCGGCGAGTTTCGTCGGGCCTCCCGCCTTCGAATATTGCGCGCCCGAGAAGGAAATCGTGCCATGGTCGGGCCGATCAAGCCCAGCGATCAGGCGGCCGATGGTCGACTTGCCTGATCCTGATTCGCCGACCAGGCCAAGGATCTCCGCCCTACCTATCGAAAACGACACATCCTCAAGGACCGTCTGGCGGGCGACAAAGGAACGACCCAGCGCGGCGACCTCGATCAGCGGCTCCCGTGCGCCGATCGCAGTCGGCTGTGCATAGGTTCGCGGGCCCGCAAGCCGCGCGGCTCCCAGCAGCTCGCGCGTATAGGAATGTTTGGGCGCGGAATAGATCGCCGCCGCCCCCGCCCGTTCAACCACAAGGCCGTCACGCATCACAGCGACGTCGTCGGCAATGTCGGAGACCACGGCGAGATCATGGCTGACAAATACGAGAGCGGTCCGATGCCGTTCCTGCAATCGCCGCAGCAGCTCGAGAATGGATGCCTGCACCGTCACGTCCAGGGCCGTCGTCGGCTCGTCGGCAATGATAAGACCGGGATTTGACGCGATCGCCATGGCAATCATAACGCGTTGCCGCATACCGCCAGACAGGTGACGCGGATAGTCCCCAAGCCTCTTTGCCGGATTGGAAATCTCGACATCGCTCAGGAGCTCGAGTATCCGCTCGCGCTTTTCCTTTCGGCCAATTGAGCGATGGGCAGATACGGCTTCGCCTATCTGGTCTGCGACCGTCTTCAAGGGATGCAGGTTGCTCAAAGGATCCTGAAAAACGAAGCCGATCTCCGCCCCCCGGATTCTGCGCAGGACAGTCGTTGAGGCTCCGAGGATTTCCTCGCCTCGATAGAGCACGCTGCCATCAATCGATGCATGGGGGGGCAGCAGACCGGCGGCACCAAGCAAGCTGGCACTCTTGCCGGATCCGGATTCACCCACGATTGCGAGCGTCCTTCCCGGTTCGACATCGAACGACACGCCCCGCACCGCCTCTACGGCTCCGAAGCGAACCCTTAAATCACGAATGGAAAGGACGCTCATCAGATCAGTTCTTCACGGCGATGTTTGTGATATCGGCCTGAACGGCCAGCGACGACCACGCCCAGTGGGTAATGCGATCGGACGTGATCGCAATCTTCCGCTTCTCAAACAGCGGGATCCATGGCAGGTCCGCGGAGACGATCCTGTCGGCCTTCGCCCAGATCGGCGCCGGGTCGTCCGATGGAAAGGCTTCAGCGGCAAGCTTGTTGAGCTCGGCGTTGCTGTAGCAGATCGAGTTCACATTTCCCGTTCCGCAGGGAGATGCATCCGAGTTCAGCCAGCCGCCAAGCAGCATTCGCGTGCTCGGGCCCTGCCAGTCGGGAGCGAACTGACCGCCAAGCGAGATGTCCCATCTGCTCTTTGCGTCTTGGATGAAGGAATACCATTGTGTCGGCGGGATCGGGATCAGGTTGAGCTCGATCCCGGCAGTGGCGACGTCTTCCTTGACCGCGACGGCAATCGCTTCGAACTGGGCGGTCGTGCGGTAGATTGCGTCGAGCTTCACGCCATTGGGATAGCCCGCCTTGGCAAGCAGCGCTTTCGCCTTTGCCTTGTCGCCTTTGTTACCCTCGACTGGATACGGATCAAACGGTTCGTAGCCGAGAATCGTGGAGGTGATGATCTGCGACAGCGGTACGGCAGCAATTGGACCGCCCTGGACCTGGACAAGATGTGCGCGATTGACCGCATAGGTCAGCGCCTGGCGCACCTCCGGTTTGCGAAGAGCGTTCGCCCCGTCGCTCTGGGCCTGCGGACGGGCGTTGAAGGTGATGAAGTTTGCAGCGCCGCTGTTGGAGGAATGCAGTTGCGCTTCCTTCTGGGTCTGGAAACGCTTGATGGCGCTGCGCGGAGGAACGTCGAGATAGAGCGAGAGGTCTGCCTCGCCCGCCTCGATCTTCTGGACAATGCTGTCTTCGCTATTGGCCGTGAAGTCGACCACGATTTCGTCGACATAGGCTTTTCGGGCTTCGTCGCTTTCCGGCTTGAAGTTCTTCGCTTTCTTCAGGACCAGCTTCTGCCCGTCCTGATAGCTGTCGACATAATAGGGGCCGCTTGACGGGAAGTTCCTGCGGAATTCGGCAGAGTCCGGAAAGTATTTCGATGCGACTTCAGGCGGCAATGGCGACACGAAATTCATCGAGAGAATATTGAGAAAATCGTAATTCTTGCTGTCCGACCTGATGATGAGCGTCTTGTCGTCGGGTGCGCTGACGCCAGAGATCTCGTGACTGTCGATGAATGCCTTCGATGCCGCCAAGTCTCCCGTCGGCACCTTCCCAAACTCCTGGCAATAGGCCTTGAAGCCGGAGATCGCGAGATTGAAGTAGTTGATTGCAGCGACCTGCTTGTTGGGGTCGCAGAAGCGCTTGATGTCGTATACGAAATCGCCAGCCACAATCTTGCGATCCGTCGGACCAGAAAAGAAGATATCGTCCTTCAGATGGAACGTGTAGGTCTTTCCGCCGTCGCTCACATCCCACGACTTCGCCAGATCTGGCACGAGCTTCGTGTCGTCCTTGATGTCCTTAGAGGAGCCTGGATAGGTGACAAGCTGGCGGGTGACGGCACGCAGGATTTCCCAGGAATCGGTGCTGTAGCCTGTGAGTGGATCGAATGCGTCCAGATCCTGGAGCGAGGCGATACGCAATGTACCGCCGAATTGCGGTTCGCTTGCGAGGGCTTCAGATCCGAGCGCGGCGGTGATTGCGAGGTTCGCCAGGAGCAGTCCACCTGCCAAGCGGTAAGAACGACGTTTCATTTTGCAATGCCTTAGTTGATATTATCTATAAGATTTATAGATTTAATCCGAGGCTAGAACGCTCCAAACTTCCAAACTTCGAGTGACGCGAAAAATATCTGCCCTGATCTGCGAGTTTTTACGGAATTCATTTTCGCCAGACCGATCTCGGCGCCTCTGAGCGATCGGCAAAACCCGGTGGCGCTGCCGGCGAAACCAGCAGGATCTTGAGTTAGGATTTTCACTATGCGGACTGAAATTAGAACAGAACTACTGCGCCCTTGCCATCATTATATAGCATATCTATCAAAATTATAGAGATAAGGGATCTGTCGTGGCTAGGGTATTTTGGAAATCATGTGCGCTGGGGATTGCCGGAGCACTCTTTGCGTCAACACTTGCATCAGTCGCCCTTGCCGCCGAGCGCGGCGGGACGCTTAATCTGATCGTCCAGCCCGAACCGATTTCCCTGAACCCAGGCATCAATAGACTTGGGCCTGCGACCTTCGTCGGCGACAAGATTTACGATTCCCTGCTCGGCTACTCCGCGAAGGATATTCAGCCGATACCACGTCTTGCGTTGGCATGGCATATCTCCGCTGATGGCAAGACCTATACCTTCAAGCTTCGACCCGGTGTCACCTGGCATGACGGTCAACCCTTCACATCAAAGGACGTCGCGTTCAGCCTTGGCGACTTCCTTCCGGTCCAGCATGCGCGCTCGAAAGATCTTCGAGCAGAAATAGACCGGATTGAAACCCCGGACGATCTTACGGTCGTCTTCGTCCTGAAAGCGCCTTACCCGGCGTTTCTCTGGTCCCTCAACGTCGCGATCGTCCCTGCACACAAATATGTGGGCGTCACCGACTATCGCAACGCGCCGGCAAACAGCGAGTTCATCGGCACCGGCCCTTTCAAGTTCGCCGAGTGGAAGAAGGGCAGCATCATTCGTCTGGTGCGAAACGACAAATACTGGGATGCAGGCAAGCCATTTCTCGATGAAATCGACTTCCAGATCGTACCGGATGCGAATTCCCGAGCGATCGCCTTCGAGACCGGACAGGTTGATGTTCTTCGGTCCGGCGACGTGGAAAACTTCGATATCCCGCGGCTGTCGGCGCTCGACGGGGTGAAGACGAGCGAGGAGGGTTGGGAGTTCCTGCAACCTGTCGGTTACGTTCATCTCAACAACCGCAATCCCATCCTTGGAAATCAGAAAGTCCGACAGGCGATCACGCAAGCGATCGACCGGGATTTCATCATAAACACGATCTTCGTCGGATACGGCAAGCCGATCAATGGTCCCTTCTCCCGCCTGTCGGCCTACAAGAACGCAAGCGTCGAGACCGTATATCCTTATGACCCGCAAAGGGCTGCAGCTCTCCTCGACGAGGCCGGATACAAGGCTGACGCCAACGGAACCAGATTCACCCTGAAGCTCGTTCCGTTGCCCTACGGCGAAATTTGGTCGCGGCAGGCGGAGTATCTCCGGGAGGCTCTGGCCGCGGTTGGTATAAAGGTCGAAATTCAGTCTGTCGACGTCGCCGGATGGTTCAAGCGGCTCACCACCTTCGACTACGATCTTGCCCAGAACTTCGTCTACACAACCGCCGATCCGGGCATCGGCATTTCCTACGCATACAAGACCGTCAAGGGTGACAATGCCGGCAGCACGGGTGGCAACGTCAACGGCTACTCCAATCCGGAAATCGATGCCCTCCTTGACCTGGGTGCTCACGAGCCCGATGTCGCCAAGCGCCGGGAGATCTACTCGAAAGTCCAGCAAGTCCTGTCACGGGACGTCCCGATGGTATGGACCCACGACATCGTTTTTCCAACGCTCTACCGCGACAAGGTTGAGGACCTCATCACGACGGCGCTTGGAACCGACGATAACTTTGCCTCCGTCTGGCTGAAGAAATAATGGCGATGGCACAGATCATGTCGTTGAAGGGCCGGACGGGATTGGCAGCGTCCGGTGCGGCGCTCCAACTTATCAAGGCTTTTCTCACGCTGCTTTGCGTCGTCGTGTTCAGCTTTGTCCTGCTGCGCCTAGCACCGGGTGATCCGGCGCTGATACTGGCTGGCGACCAGGGTGGAAGCGATCCTGCATTCGTCGAAGAACTGCGTCGGCATCTCGGGCTGGATGGTCCGGTATATCTGCAGCTGTGGCGGTATCTTCAGCACATTGCGACATTGGACTTTGGTCTTTCCTATCGCGACCAGCGTCCGGTCATCGATGTCGTCCTCGAGAAGGTCCCGGCGACCTTGCTTCTGACGGTAGGCGGTTTCATCTTCTCCGTTGTGCTCGGCGTCACGCTTGGTGCTCTCGCCTCACGCAGGCCCGGATCGGCGATTGATGGCCTGATTACCACGATAACGGTCGCATTCTTTGCCATGCCGATGTTCTGGGTCGGCCTCGTCTTCATCATCGTTTTCGCCGTCAAGCTCGGCTGGCTTCCCTCGTACGGCATCGAGACCGCCTCCATCGCCGTGAAAGGTGGCTGGGCCGCCTTCCGCGACCGCCTATCCCACATGGTCATGCCAGTCCTGACGCTCGGGCTGTTCCACATGTCGGTCCATGCAAGGGTGGCCCGCACCGCGCTCCTTCAGGTTTCCGGCATGGACTTCATCCGCACGGCACGCGCAAAGGGGCTTTCGCCCTGGCGTATCTGGCGGGATCATTTGCTCCGAAACGCGCTGCTCCCCACCATCACGCTTGCCGCCCTGCAGGCCGGTCAGCTCATAGGAGGGTCGATACTCGTCGAAACGGTGTTCGCATGGCCGGGCATTGGAAGGCTTGCCTTCGACGCGTTGGCGAGCCGAGACTATAATGTTCTCCTGGCGGTGTTCATCGTGTCCTCCTGTGGCGTCATCCTCGCAAACCTTGTTGCCGACGTGGCCTACCGGATCATCGATCCGCGTCTCGACAGAGAGGGAACGGCGTGATGTTCCGGCACAGCAATCCCCTGCTGAGGCTTCCCGTGCTCTTCGGCTTTCTGATTCTCGCCGCTTTGATGGTGGTCGTTCTTTTTGCCGATATGCTCTATCCCGGCGATCCTTGGCGGATGGTTGCCCGGCCAAATTTGCCGCCCTTCTCTGCGGGCTTCCCCGCGGGAACCGATATGCTGGGGCGGGATCTTGCCGCGGGACTTGTCCATGGCAGCCGCGCAACGCTCGCGGTGGCGATCAGCGTCGTCGCATTCGCGGTCACGTTCGGGGCCGCCTTGGGGCTGCTGGCCGGATATTTCGGCAAGCTTGTCGATGAGACGATCATTCGTCTTACCGAGTTTTTTCAGACGATCCCCGGATTCCTGCTGACGATCATGATCGTCGCAATCCTTTCTCCGACGCGTTGGACGGTCGTTTTCGCCATCGCCCTGATTTCATGGCCACCGATCGTCCGCATCGTTCGTGCCGAGGTCTTATCCATCCGCCGGCTTGACTGGGTCCGGGCAGCAAGGGTCAGTGGACTTTCACATCTGCGGATCGCCCTCTATCACGTTTTACCAAACGTGCTACCACAGGTGGTGGTCCAAGCAACCTTGCTGATTGCAGGTGCGGTGATGATTGAATCCGGCATCAGTTTCCTTGGGCTTGGCAACCGCGAGTCGGTCTCCTGGGGTTTCCTGCTTGGGTCCGGTCGGACCTCATTCAGGGTGAACTGGTGGTTATCCACTCTGCCGGGCCTTGCGATCTTCCTGACCGTGCTCGCTTTCAACCTTGTCGGAGACGGGCTCGAACGATGGCTTGATCCGAAACGCAGCGGAAGGGGGCGACCATGATGCCGGGCTCACCTTCATTGGTGTCCATCAAAAACCTGGATATCGCCCTTCCAAAGGGCGCAGACCGGCCGTTGGCCGTCTCCAATGCAACGCTTGCGATCGAACGTGGCGAGGTGGTTTGCATCGTCGGCGAAAGTGGCTCTGGAAAGTCAGTGCTTGCTTCGGCGATCGCTGGTCTTCTCCCGAGCGATGCGTTGAGAGTCGTGAATGGTTCGCTGACCTTCGATGGCGAGAATGTGCTTGCATTGAACGAACTTCAGCTACGACGGCTGCGAGGCGCCCGAATTGGATATGTGTTCCAGGAGCCCATGACGGCGCTCAATCCGCTGCTCACGGTAGGAAGACAGGTGCGGGAAACGTTGCAGGCCCATGGATATGCGGGATCGGCAGAAGAGATTTCGTCGCTGTTTGCATCCATGCATCTACCGAACCACGAGAGGATCGGCCAGAGATATCCGCATGAGCTGTCTGGCGGACAACGGCAAAGAGTGGCCATTGCGATGGCGATCGCCTGCAAGCCCGAGCTTCTGATCGCCGACGAGCCGACAACGGCTCTGGACGTCACAACACAGTCCGAGATCCTGAAGTTATTCCTTGAGCTGCGGGCCGAGCGCGATCTCGGTCTACTCTTCATCACCCATGATTTTGGCGTGGTCCGCGATATCGCAGACCGCATCATCGTCATGCAGAACGGTGAGATCGTAGAGGCCGGAACTGCGGCGGAGCTGCTTGCGGCGCCGAAACACCCGTATACGCGCAGACTGCTCGCGGCGGTGCCAGACCTTTCGCCGGCGCCGCATCGACGTCCGGTCGAAGCGCCTATCATCCTGGAACTCAGCGGTATCCGCAAACGGCATGAGACGCCGCGCCGATTTTTAAGGAGTGCGCGCGAGGCGGTTCCCGCGCTCGATGGTGTCGACCTCGTGCTGAGACAAGGGGAAACCCTCGCGCTCGTCGGGGAAAGCGGCTCCGGCAAGTCGACGCTCGGACAGATCATAACCGGCCTCCTCGAGCGGGACGAAGGGCGGCTCGAGCTCATCAGCGAGGAAATCTCTCGCGCCGGTGATCTGTTCACCCGCGAGCGGCGACCTTTGGTCCAGATGGTGTTTCAGGACCCGCAGTCGTCTCTCAATCCGCGTCACAGCATTCGCCGCATCCTTACCGAGGCAGTGATCAATTGCGGCCTCAACAGGCATGCTGCCGAGGCCCGGATGGTGGAACTGCTTCGCCGGGTCGGCATCGATCCCAATGCAGCCGAACGCAAGCCGCATGCTTTCTCGGGCGGACAGCGCCAACGCATCGCCATGGCACGAGCCCTCATGTCTCAGCCGAGGCTGCTGGTGGCCGACGAGCCCGTGTCGGCACTGGATGTCTCGATTCAGGCTCAGGTCCTGGAGCTTTTGTCCGAGTTGCAGCGCGATCTCGGCCTCTCCGTGCTTTTCATCACGCATGACCTGCGCGTCGCTGCCTCGATTTCCGATACCATAGCCGTAATGCAAGGCGGCAAAATCGTTGAAGTCGCACCGGCGGCGCAAATCATCCGCAACCCAAAATCCATGTACGCTCGCAAATTGATCGCGTCCGTCCCTGGGATACACGCGACCGAACCGCCACCAGAATCCTTCGCACAACGAGATTTCGCATGACCAGCAACGACTTGGCGACTTCGCCGATCACTTTTCAATCGCACACCTGCGCCCATGCGGAGGTACAGCCGTGAGCGGCCGCATCAAACTTCACTGGTACCTTCCCACCAACGGCGACAGTCGCGGCTTAACGGGTTCTGGAAATGATAGCCACGTTATCGGCTTCGCCGGAGGCTTCAGGCCACCTACCCTTTCCTATCTCGGCGAGGTTGCCCGCGCGGCAGAAGCTCAGCCATTCCACGCGGTGCTGACGCCGACCGGAACATGGTGCGAAGATGCGTGGATCGCGACCGCGGCGCTCTCCCGGGAGACGACGCGACTGAAGTTCCTCGTCGCCTTTCGTCCTGGCCTGATTTCACCGACGCTCGTCGCACATCAGGCTGCGACGTTTCAGCGGGTGACTGATGGTCGACTGCTCCTGAACGTGGTCACCGGTGGCGATCGCTTCGAACAAGCCCGCTTTGGCGACCATCTCGACCACGATGCGCGGTACGAACGGACGGCGGAATTCATCCGGGTTCTTCGAGGAGTCACCGACGAAAGCCGGCACGAGCCATTCTCCTTCAAGGGCAAGCATTATGACATCCGGGACGCACGCATCAACGCGGCTCCATTCGGGTTGCCTGAAATCTTCTTCGGCGGAGCCAGCAGCGCGGCAACCGAGGTCGCGACATCCCACGCCGACGTCTACCTCGTCTGGGGGCGGCAGCCGGCCCTGGAGGCCGACAACATCGCAAAACTGAAAGCTCGGGCTGCCGCCAAAAACCGTGACTTGAGGTTCGGCATCCGCTTGCACGTGATCTCGCGGGACACGGAGAGCGAGGCCTGGGCAGTTGCCGACAAGCTTTTGTCCTGGATTTCTCCCGCGCAGGTCGCGAAAGCGCGGGATCTTGCTTCCAAGTCGGAATCGGTCGGGCAGAGCCACATGTCCGCACTGAATGCCGATCGCGGTGTCTTGCCGAAATCTGCACGCGAACTCCAGATCCACCCAGGCGTATGGTCCGGCTTCGGTCTCGTTCGCGGCGGCGGCGGCACCGCTCTGGTCGGGAGCCACGAGCAGGTCGCGGACCTTATCGAAACCTATCACGAAGTGGGCTTCGATCACTTTATCCTCTCGGGGCAGCCCCATCTCGAGGAAGCATGGCATTTCGGCGAAGGGGCCGCCGGTCTTCTGCAATCGCGCGGTCGCCTTGCGCCACTATAGCTGCGGATGGGGCAAGCCGGGTTCCGTTGCGGCTCGCATTGCGGGGCTCATGGGATCGGAGGATGCCTGCCCATCATTGTCCACGTTTCTCGGAATTTATTTTTTTGAAGGTCCAAAATGACTGACCAACTCCCCAACTTCGAGGTTCGATCGCTTGCCCATAGCGAAGGGCGCCGGGACGCCTTCGCCAAGTTCCGACAGTCCATGCTTGGTATCGGCGATATCGGCCGTGCGAGCGCCGGAGCGGAAGCAAGCTATCTTGAGAGCGGTTTCCCGATTGGAGGATTTATCGATGGCGAACTGCAAGGAGTCGTGAACGGATACCAATCCTCTATCACTCTGCCGGGCGGCAATTGGGTCAGTCACCTGGCCGTAACCCATGTCGGCGTATCGCCCACACATGCGAGGCGCGGGATCGCGAGGAGGCTTCTGACCGAGCAGCTTCGCCAGGCGCGCGCGAATGGATTTGTAACTGCGGGCCTTCGTGCGTCGGATGCGAGGATATACGGCCGATATGGGTATGGAATCGCATCCTGGTCCGCCCGCCAGGAGGTCGATCTCGCCAACGGAGGGCGGCTGAAGCCCGGGCACCGGGACGATGTGAGGCAAGTCGATGCTCTGGAGAGCTTCGACCTCTTCAAGAGGATCGCAAATTCCTGCCCGACACCGCGTGCTGCCACTCTTCTTCGCTGGGACGCCTGGTGGGAAATCCAGAAATTTCGCACCACCCAGGGATCGACACCACATCATGCCGTCGTCATCGGATCCGCAGGCGCGGAGCGCGGCTATCTGAGGTTCCATGTTCAACCGTCAGAAAACTGGTTTACTTCAACGCAACGAACTGTGGTTGTCGATGATCTGGTTGCGCATGACGACGACGCCTGGAGGGGTCTGATGGGGCATCTCCTATCACAGGATATCCTGCACAAAGTCATTCTGCCCTCATGCCCGATCGACGACCCGCTGCAGCTTCTCGTCGACAATCCGCGGGCAGTCCAGATCTCGGACCTTCGCGATGAGAGCTGGATCAGACCATTGGACCTGGAAAAATTCCTCAATGGCCGAAGCTTCGGACGTAATGCCCGTGCTGTCTTCCGGATTACCGATCCGATCCTGCCTGAAAACACCGGGGTATGGTCCCTGTCGGGCAATGGCGCGGTTCGCAGCCATGAAACGCCGGCGCTGGACCTGTCACTACAAACGCTCACGGCACTTGTCTTCGGCACGCAATCAGCAACTTCACTGGCCGCGGCAGGACGGATCGAGGCCGATCGCCAGGCCATTGACATGCTTGATGAGGCTTTCACCGCGCCTGGCTGGAAACCTCATGCGGGGATTTCGTTCTAGACCTAATTCTCCAGCATCCATTGGAAGACCCCAATATCAGGCATTCTTGAAGGCACAGATCGGGTGCAGCACCGAAATCTGATTGCTGCCACCAAGGAGTGGATGCCCTCCAAGCTTCAAGGAATGCCGATCCTTGACTCCGGACATGCCTTGCCAAAAGCGGGATTGCTTTCGACAGATAGCGACACCTACCTGGGACACCCCGGGGCTGGATCGAAGACCAGATAGATCTCGCCGAGCTGGCAGCCCGGCGGGCGCTCGCCGTTGCCGGATATGTTGCAACGGATATCGGCCTGCCTCAGCTTTCTGACGGCGAGCGACATCGTCTCCTTGGAAATTGCCTGCCGTGCACTGCCCTGCGAGACGAAACAGCGGGCGGCGTCGCTCCGAGAGGCCGATCGTGTCACTTCCGGTAGCTGACAAGGTGGGAACCATTTCCCCCAAAAGTCGGCAGGGCTTGTCCTTCGCCCCACTCGCGATCGATCGCGGGAAGCCGGCGGCGAAAGAGAAACCTAGAAATGGCGATCTACACCTTGATCATCTATGCACATAGCTCTAATGAACGTCGGCAGTGATCTTTGGAGTTTAGAATGCAAGTTCTGGTACGTGATAACAATGTTGAGCAAGCGCTCCGTTTTCTAAAGAAGAAACTGCAACGCGAAGGCGTCTTTCGGGAAGCCCGTCTTCGGGAGCGTTTTGAAAAGCCGTCCGAAAAGCGCGCTCGCGAAAAGGCCGAGGGCATCAGACGTGTCCGTAAACTCGCTCGTAAGAAGCTTGAGCGGGAAAGCGGCATTTCGGCTCCCAAAAAGGCGAGAACGTCAGGTCGCTAGTTACGTCTGGCGGTAGACTGTCGTCTGCCGCCGACATGACCTTCCAGCGTGCAGGATATCCCTTTAGCAGCTCGAGCTCCCGGGTTTCATCGCCCATTCTGGGAGCTTTCTGTTCATTGTCCTTTGATTTCTCCTAGGAATACCGCCGCGAGAGCGACGGTAAGCGGGGCGCTGCGACCCAAAGGGAGCATCTCGATATGCGACCGCGGGCAGACAGCCGCCTGCCACGTCCTGATGGAATCAAGAGTTTGACCGCTAGCGATGCTCCTGGCTTCCAACGATAGAGTCGCCGTCCTCACGGCCTCGTCGAACGGGGTCGCTCGCCACGACAGCGAACGACTCTGCCGGGTCCCTTAAGACGCCCCCAAGTGCGGGTGAGGTTTAAGGGCTAGAGGCTTCGAAGGCGTCCGCAGAGGCGACGCCCTCTCGAAGCTAGGCGTGTTTCCCGAGCCGATCGTTCATTTCAGCGCCACTTAACGCGCCGTTGCCCCGACTGGCTCCCATGAGTCGGCACTCCCCTTTCCCGCGACGACAACTTTGCCAGCGGCAGACCTCGCTCTACCGACATTCGTGAAGCAGGTGAGATAAAGCGGGGCCTACAGCATCCCCACCGCCTTGGTTTGAGTGGAAGAGCTGGCCGTCAGGGCACCAATCGCCATCAGACCGATAGATCCTAACGCAGGACCGCCTCGGCACGAGCAAGCGCAGTCGAAAACCCGTTGAGCGAAATGCCGAACGAAACCGGATTGTCATTGTCGGCGACGATCGCATGGACATGCAATATCTTGCCGGATTTGAGCAGAGCGAGCCGCAAGGCGTCGATCTCGATCTCGACAACACAACCGAGCGGCAGCGCCGTACGGAACGGCACGGCAGGTGCCGGATTGTGCTCATCGACCTGCAGGACGACGCCCTTCTGGAACAGCAGACCGAATGGAAGAATGAGCGTACCCTTGATTCGACCCGCCTCGGGCCGCAGCTCGATCAAGAGAAGCCTTTGGCGGGTGTCGTTGTGGATCTGCTCCTGGGCGATGACGCAGGTTTTTTGAGGCCTGGCTTCGCCCGGCTGAACGGAGCCGATGAGCAGCCAGTCGCCGTGGATCTCACGCACGGCATCCGCACCGCCGGGCAGACGGACTGTTGGGTTTGCGGCAACTGGATTGGAAACAAGCTGGTCGTTCATGGTAGAAATCTGTCCTTCTTGGTGGAATGCAAGCAATCTTGGTGATGACGTGCGCGCGCAAGTGCACTGGCAAAACCATTAAGCGAAATGGAGAAATTGACTTCCTCGCCGGTCTCGGCTGTCGCCATCACATGCAAGCGACGACTGGACATCAACAGCACGGTCAGAGCCTCGTCAAAAACCAGATCGATGAGGGCGCCGTTGGGCGACTCTGTCTGGAATTGCCTGATAAGAGCGGGTTCACTCTCCTCGAATTGGAGCACAACGCCGGGCTCGTGCATCAAACCCGACGGGAGCAGGAGCGAACCTGTCACACGCCCCTTCCTCGGGCGCAGTTCGATCACCAGCAGGCGTTTACGTGTTTCCTCGTCAAGTTGCACCTGCGAGATTGTGCAGAGCGCTTCGTGGCGCAGGTCCGTCGTATCGAGCGGGGCAAAGACGGTCCACTCACCATGTACCTCCCGCAAGGAGGGTGAGCGAGGAGCTAGTCGCGTGGTATCGGCGGCCATCTAAGTTCTCTCATTTGGTCAGCTCGCCAACGCGGGCAAGTGCTGCGGAAAAGCCTTTTAGCGAGACCTTGAGTGCGACCGGCTGCGGCGGTGCGAGTGCCGTCGCGCTCAGATTAAGGTTGGTTCCGGTCTTGAGTTTTGCCACCTGCCCGGCATCGAAGCTGATCGATGCAAGGCAACCCTGCGGAATGCAGGTCGAGAATGCGGCTGGGCTGCCTGCGGGAGCATCGTCGATCCGTACAGCCACACCTTGAGCAAGCGCCAGCCCAAACGGCATCAGCAGCGCAGCCTGCAATTTGCCATCGGCAGTATTGGCGACTTCGATCGTCAAAACGTTCTGGCCAGTATCCTTGTTGCTCTGGACCTGCCGCATCGCACACTGCGTCGTATTGTTCTGGGCCTGGCAGGCGACAATCCAGTCCTGATAGGTTTCGACGAGCGAACCGGCACCGCCAGGTAAAGGCGCCGCCGAGGCTGAGGCAGCGCCAAGCACAAGGCCGACAAGAGTAGCCGGTCCGGCAACGGCTCGCGCCTGTCGTTGAAGGCTGTCGATAATTGTCATGCTGTAGATTCCTTTCTCAAATGCGGATTGGATGGATTTGCTGAGCACACCCACCGCTGATTCTCTAAACATGGCTGCCACGGACTTGACGTTGCAAAAGAACAAAACAAAGAAACACCGTCGTCCTATGGCTATGACCTGGCCGGCTGAACGACGCAGCTCACCCATCCCCAAAGCAGGCGACGCTCCCGGCAAAACGCGGATCCGACGTTCGAGCTTATGCCCGCAGGCACGTCTCATTGAGGCAGTCGTGCCACACAAGCAGCTCCATTATCGAAGCAAAGGACCATGCCGTCGAAGCGCGGATCGGCGAGATAGGTCTGCGGACCTTTTCCGGTCCCATCGCTTTCGAAGGTCGGTGTCCTGCCCTGCTCCCCAACCGGCGGTAACGGCAGCATGTCGGGAGCGAAGGAGCGCGGCGTGTTGACGCTTGCCAGCTCCATGGTCGGGCTCGTGGTGATTACCGTCAGAACGCCACCGACGAAGCTGAGACGGTAGTTGTCCGAGGCGGCAAGTGAACCCTGGCCGATGGCATAGCGACCGGGTCCGGAATATTGATCCGCAGAGGTTGCCAAAGCTCCCGAAAGTCGGTCGCCATTGACGAGGCCGGCATCGCCGACCGTGTAGGTGAAGGTCGGATTGGCAACACCACTGAACCGGCTGGCATTGTTCGCAGTCACCGCGATACCACGCGGCGTCACCGTGAGACTGTTGCCGCTGTAGCTGATCGCATAGTTGCCATTCCCGAGCGTGCCGAGACCGATCGTGTACGTACCGATGCCGGAGCTTGTCGTCGCGGAGCTCGCGAGACTTCCCGTCAACGTGTCGCCATTGATAAGGCCAGAGACGGCGTAGCTGAAGACCGGGTTCGCATCACCATAGATGCGGCTCGCATGATTGGCGGCAACGGTAAGCGCGCGTGGGGTAATCCGAAGATTGCCACCGACGAACGTCAGGTCATAGTTGCCGGACGCGGCAAGTGACCCCTGCAAGATGGCATTCGTGCCGACACCGGAGGCAGCCGTCGCCAAGGTCGTCAGACCACCGGTAAGGCGGTCATTGTTGACAAGCCCGGCGCCGCCGACAGTATAGCTCAGCGTCGGATTGGCATCGCCATAGATGCGGCTTTGATTGTTAGCGGCAACCGTGATCGCCCGCTTACTGACCGTCAGATCTGCACCGGTGAAGCTCAGGTCGTAATTGCCGGTGGCAGCTAGCGTCCCCTGCGAAATGGCATAAGTGCCGATGTCGGCGGTAGCATTCGCCGCCGTGGCCAGACCGCCGGTGAGGCTGTCATTGTTAACGAGCCCGGCGCCGCCGACAGTATAGCTCAGCGTCGGATTGGCATCGCCATAGATGCGGCTTTGATTGTTAGCGGCAACCGTGATCGCCCGCTTGCTGACCGTCAGATCTGCACCGGTGAAGCTCAGATCGTAATTGCCGGTGGCGGCCAGCGTCCCCTGCGAGATGGCATATGTGCCGGCATTCGAGGTGTCGGTAGCCGATGTCGCCAACAGACCCGACAGCGTATCATTGTTGACGAGCCCTGCCCCGCCGACCGTGAAGCTCAGCGCTGGATTGGCGTCGCCATAGATCCGGCTCTGATTATTGGCGGCAACCGTGATCGCGCGCTTGTTGATTGTCAGGTCTGCCCCGTCATAGGTGATCGCATAATTTGCGTTCGCCAGCGATCCCTGCGAGATAGCATAGGTGCCGACATTCGAATATTGCCCTGCCGTGATCACTAGCGATCCGGAAAGCATATCGCCATTGACGAGACCCAAGCCGCCCACCGTATAGCTCAGCGCCGGATTGGCATCGCC
>NZ_JBIVSO010000020.1:0-45311 GCF_044756305.1 Rhizobium sp. NPDC092011 | reverse complement strand
CGCCATAGGTCTTCGACAATGCATCCGCCGTCACCGTGAGCGCGCGCGGGTTAATCACCAAGTTCGCGCCGGTGTAGCTGATCGAATAGTTGGAATTGTCCAGCGTGCCCTGACCGATCGCGTATGCGCCAACGTTGGAATATTGCCCGGCAGCCGTCGAAAGCGCCCCGGAAAGCGTATCGCCATTGACGAGACCCAAGCCGCCCACCGTATAGCTCAGCGCCGGATTGGCATCGCCATAGGTCTTCGACAATGCATCCGCCGTCACCGTGAGCGCGCGCGGGTTAATCACCAAGTTCGCGCCGGTGTAGCTGATCGAATAGTTGGAATTGCCCAGCGTGCCCTGACCGATCGCGTATGCGCCAACGTTGGAATATTGCCCGGCAGCCGTCGAAAGCGACCCGGAGAGCGTGTCGCCATTGACGAGACCCAAGCCGCCCACCGTATAGCTTAGCGCTGGATTGGCATCGCCATAGGTTTTCGACAACGCATCCGCCGTCACCGTGAGCCCGCGCGGGTTAATCACCAAGTTCGCGCCAATGTAGCTGATCGAATAGTTGGAATTGCCCAGCGTGCCCTGACCGATCGCGTATGCGCCAACGTCGGAATATTGGCCGGCAGCTGTCGAAAGCGACCCGGAAAGCGTATCGCCGTTAATGAGGCCGCTCGTCGTGTAGATCAGCGTTGGGTTGCCGTCACCATAGGTTTTCGACAACGCATCCGCCGTCACCGTGAGCCCGCGCGGGGCAATCATCAGGTTCGCGCCAGTGTAGCTGATCGAATAGTTGGAATTGCCCAGCGTGCCCTGACCGATCGCGTATGCGCCGACGTCGGAATATTGCCCGGCAGCTGTCGAAAGCGACCCTGAAAGCGTGTCGCCATTGACGAGACCCAAGCCGCCCACCGTATAGCTCAGCGCCGGATTGGCATCGCCATAGGTTTTCGACAATGCATCGGCCGTCACCGTCAGCCCGCGTTGGGTAACACTGAGACTGCCATTGACGAAGTTGAAGCCATAGCCGCTCGACGCAAGCGAGCCCTGCGTGGCAACGATATCATAGATTCCTACATCGGCTGACGCTGCCGCGCCGGCCGAGGCAATGCTGGCCGATCCCGAGACGACATTTGAAAGTGTGTCGCCAAGATAGGCTCCGGCGACGCCAGCATCCAGGCCGGTGATCGCGACATTCGGCAACGTCGCGACGTCGCCATACGTTTTGGTTGTATCGACAGCCGCCACTGTCAGGGTCGGGTGATAGGCAAAGACGTAGCGATTGCCTGTCGCTGACACCGTGCCGCCAGCCGCCGTATTCCAAACGGCCGTGTTACCGCTGTCGAGCCCACCGAACGTGTCGCCAGTTGGGTTGGCGGAATAGATCAGCCAGCGGCCTGACGTAGCTGAGACCGCGCCCGATCCGGCGTTGTTGATGAAGGCGCCGCCAGCCGTAAGCACTGGGGAACTACCGGAGATCGCGGCACCTGATGCAATCGTCAGGTCGCCCGCCGTCGCGATCTTGATCTGATCGCCGGTCACGCCCGTTACGACGCAGTTGCAGGCATCAGTGACGTTCGCCGCAACCGTCAAAGCGCTGGTGTCGTAGATATCCATGGCTCCGCCGGATGCGGCGAGTTGGTTGAACTGATTGCCACGGTTCGTGAGCGTGAATGTGTTACCTGCCCCCTGCAGCATCAACGTATTGGCCGAGATGGCGGCGGTTTGCGTGACATCCCCGGGGCTTGACAGATTGACCGTACCGCTGACCGAAAGTGCCGTATCGATGGCGAAGCCGTTCACCGCAAAAATCGAGCGATTGGCGAATGTGAGGCCGGATGCCGTCGTCCCGGCAGTCGCATTGGCATAGTCTGCGTCAAGTGCCGACAGCGTACCAAGGGCGGTCGTGTCACGCCGCCAGCCACCCGAAACGTCGACGTTATTGACGGTGCCGAGTGCCGTGCGGAATGTCGCCCCATCGGCCGCACCCGTTGCCGCATTGGCGGTCGTATAGGCCAGCACATTGGTGCCGTTGGTCGTATCGATCGTGCCATTGGCGACGATCGCGTAGTAGTAGCCGTTCGCTCCCGTCGTGACTGTCTGGACGGTGCCGTTTCCGACGCGCACATTGACGAGCCCCGCACCACTGGCCCCCGAGGCAAGCACGGTCGTACCGCTGTTCTGATAGGCGATGCCAGAGATGGCCTGGACGCCGTTGGCATAGAACGGAGTAAGATAAGCATAGAGGCCGGCGGAGACGGTGAATGCAGAGCCGAGCCCGCTGGCCGTAGAACCATCTTGCAATTGCGCCGTTGTGAGGGCGGTGACATTGCCCGACAGCCCGGCGGAATCGTTTGCGATTCCCGTGGTCGTCCCACTTGTTTGCGTGTCCCAATAGCTATTGGCGATCGAACCGCCATATGTAAATCCGACAAGGCCGCCGGCATTGCCACCGCTGACCGCGCCCGTTGAATAGGCGTTGCTGATCGTACCAAATAAGAATCCGATGAGCCCGCCGACATTGTTGCCACCAATCACGGCGCCCGTCGCATAGACGTTGTTGATCGAGACACCATGAGAAGACGAGTCGGTAACGCCAACGAGGCCGCCGATGCTGTTGCCGGAGCCTATAACGGCACCCGTCGCGTAAGAATTGCTGACGGCACCGCTGACATATCCGGCAAGGCCGCCCACTTTCGCATCGCCGATGACCGCGGCGGCGGAGTAGGCGCTGTTGATCGAACCGCCGATCAGATAACCGACGAGGCCGCCGGTGTTGCTACCACCGCTCACCGAGCCGGTGACATAGGCGTTGTTGATTGTGTTGCCGGACTGGTATCCGACAAGGCCGCCGACGTAACGGCCATAGGGATCCGTGTTGGCGACCGAGACGTTGACCAGTCCGATGTCCTGAATGAAGCCGCTGCTGTAACCGAACAGTCCCGCGCCGTCGCCGCTCTTCGAGATCGTCAGACTACTGATCGTATGACCAAGCCCCTCGAACGCGCCGGTGAAATAGTTAAGGCTGTTTGGACCGATCAGCGCATAGTTATATGTTGTACCCGAAGCATCGAGACTATTGGCGAGTGCATATTGCCCCCCGAGACCAACCGACGTGATGTTGGCCACATCCGTCATCGAGTAGAGAAGCGAATAGGCGGCGCCATTGACACTGAGCAAGCCGCCCTGGTTCGACGTAGCAAGTGTACCATCTGCATTCAGATAGGTGAGGCTCCCGACGAAGCCGGAACCGGCCAGTCCAAATGAGAGATTGCTCGTCGACGAGCCGTCATAGGCAAGCGCGACAGAACCCGCGCCCTTCACGGTGATCGGAGCGTTGATCGTCAGCGCACCGCCAGAAAGTAGACGCAGGCTGCTGCCTCCCGTCAGTGTTAGCGGGCTGGCGACCGTCAACGGCGATCCGTTTGCAGTCGTTACGGTCAGTCCACCTACCGTCACTGCCTGATCGATCGTGAAGCTCGCGCCGTGCGCGTTGATCAGAATGTTGGACGTACCGTTGATGGCGGCGGTGGCGCTTGCATCATTGCCACTCGCAGCAATGGCGGCGGCTTTCGTGACACCGGCAGTTGAGTAAAGCGTCGACACCGTCGAGCCCGACATCGTGTTGCCGAGAAGATTGAACCCGGTTTGAACAGGTTGGTTAGACGCAGTTGCGAATGCTGCCGAATTGGTGACGCCGGTTCCGGAGTTGGCGCTCGTATAGGTGACGAGCGCAGCACCAGGCGCGAAGGATCCGGCAGCGCCGAGGATGTAATAGTAGCCGTTGGCACCTGTTGATGCAGACCCGAAGAGACTGCCGTTGGCAAGCCCGGTTACGGTGACCGCGCCGTTGAGGCCGGAAGCCGCTGGCGTTACCTGGTTGTCGCGATAGGCGGTGCCGGAGATCGCCTGAATTCCGTTCGGAAAGAAGCTGCTGAGATAAGGATAAAGACCATTCGTGCCGCCGGCGAAGGCGGTGCCGAGGTTGATGCCCGTCGTCTGGAGAGACGATGTCGCAAGCCCGATCACATTCCCTTGCTGGCTCGCCCCATCATTGCCGATGCCGTTACCGGCGATGCCACTCGTCGACGTGTCCCAATAGGAGTTCGTGACGGAGACTGAACCTCCATTCTGCGGGGAGGTCTGACCAATTAGCCCGCCCGCATAGGTCTGAAAATATTGGGTCGGCGCCGTGACGCGGCCGGTCGCATAGGCGTTGCTGACGCTTGAATTCCCACCATAGGCCATCATGTTTCCGACGAGACCGCCGGCTTGACCATATTGCGTGGCAGAAACCGCGCCGGTTGCGTAGGCATTGGTGATCGAGGCAGCCCCGGCTGTGGTGGATGTGACAACATAACTCTGTCCGACGAGGCCGCCCGACATGCTGCCGCCGAAGACCGCACCGGTCGCGAACACGTCAGACATAAACGCCGAGCCACCGTTCGATGCATGATTTACACCAACGAGCCCACCGGTCGCATTCGCTCCCGCCGTTGAGCCGACAGCTCCGATGGCATAGGAGTTGGAAACCGAAGCCGTTGCGCCGATGTAGGCAAAATTCTCGCCCACCAAACCGCCAAGAGTGGAAGCCGCGCCGCCGGCGACGGCTCCCGCCGCATAGGAGCTTGTGACCGCAGCGGTATCTTGATCGCCATAATTATAGGCAACGAGGCCGCCACCGGTTCCACTGTCGCCGACCGTGACAGCGCCCGTCGCATAGGAGTTGCTAATTGTGGCCGCGCCAGCATAGGCGTGGTTCTGTCCGACCAGGCCGCCTGCACTAGAGTATTGCCCCCCCGTCACGGTTCCCGTCGCATAGGAGTTGGCGATCAATACTGGCGCGCCACGGCTCCATGTCTGACCGACGAGCCCACCGACGGCGGCGCTTGTTCCGCCGCTTACGTTCGTCGAGGCAAATGCATTGATGACCGCGGCCTGCGTGCCATTGCTGGCCGTTGTCAATAGACCGACCAGCGCTCCGTCCATCGCGACGGGATTGGGATAACTGGGCGATGTACCGACCCCGCTGACGCCGCCGCCGACCAGGCCAATGTCCCGGATCGTGCCGCCAGTAACGGTACCGAACAGACCAACGGCCGCATTATTGGTCGTGCTGTTGATGGTCAGGTTGGAAATTGTGTGTCCGAGCCCCTCGAAGCTCCCCGTGAAGGTAGAGATCGGCGCGTTGGCAAAGGGCATTGCCGTAAGATCAAGGTTGCCGGCAAGAGCAAATCGGCCAGAGTTTGCCGTGTTGATGTTGAGCAGATCCGAGACCGAGTAAACGAGCGTCTGCTGCGCACCATTGAGGAGGAGCGCTTGCGAGCCCGGCGTGCCGGTGAAGTCGATGCGGCCGGCAAAGCCCGCTTTGGTAAGTCCGAAGTCGAGCGTGCCGCCCGAGCCGCCGCCAACATTGGTGTTCAGCATCAGCGCGCCGGTGCCGCCGACCGTAACAGTCGCGTCGACATTGATTGAGTGAGCGGCGTCGAGCCGAAGGAGATTGGCGTTCCAGCTCAGCGGTGCTGCAATAGTAATGTCGCCGGCCTGCGATCCGGCGGAGCCCGCTCCGCCGGTCGATACCGTGACATTGGCGGTTGCAAGTGCGTTGGTCAGTGTGTTGACGTTGATGACGCTGTCATTGCCTGACGCCGTGAAGCCCGACGAGTTGCTGTCCGTCGCCGTCGAGATCGTCACATTGTAGGGATCGAGCAGCAGATTGCCGAAGGAGCCATGCGCCGCTGTCAGGTCGGTGAGGCCGGTGTAGGACAGCTTCGCCTTTCCCGAGACCTCGACCTCGCCGCCTTTGCCGGAGACCGCTCCGCCCTTCGCCGTGATTGTGCCGGCAAAGCGCGTCAGATCATCCGACCACAGAACGACATTGCCGCCATGACCCGTCGTGACCGCATCGGCATTGATGACGGTGTTGGCATCAACCGTCAGCGTCTCGGCATGCTGCAGTGGTCCCTTGCCCTGACGGTTGCCGCCGATATTGATCGTGCCGCCGCCGGTCTTGCCCGAGGCATTGATCTTCGCATTGGCAAGCGTGATCTTGCGGCCGGTCACCTCAACCTTGCCGCCGGTTCCGCGCCTGCTGCTGGCATCCACCTTGCCTGAGATCGCCACCTCGCCATCGCCGCCCGACAGCACGATGTCGCCGCTTCTGCCCGACACGCCCCTCGCCTCGATGGTCCCCGACATGTTGACCGCTTGGCGCGCCATGTCCTTGGCCGCCGCCGCGGTGAGTTGCACCGTCCCGCCCCTGGCCGAGATCCTGCCGCTATTGTCGACCAGTGCCTGTTTGCCGCCAGCTTTGGTCGGCACCGCCACCTGCAGGAAACCATCGCCGGACAGATCAAGTGTTGCCTGTTCGCCCGATCCCAAGGCTGCCTTGCCCATCGGCACGGTGATGACACCGGTATTGGCGACCGTGCCGCCGATCAGCGCCATGTAGCCGCCGCGGTTGATGGTGATCGTGCCGGCATTGGTGACATCCTTCGACGCCCCATTGCCGGTAAACGTCCGCTTGCCGGTCATGAAGTCGTCATCGGAGATGCCGAGCGTCGAGGCGACGAAGGCGCCGGCCTTTACCGTGCCGGAATTGGTAATGGCAATGCCGTTCGGGTTGATCAGGTAGACTTGGCCATTGGCATTGATCTGGCCTGCTATGGTCGAACTCGTCTGGCCGGTCACCCGGTTGAGGATGGCGGCATTGGCATCCGGCTGGACGAAGGTGACGCGGTTGCCCTTACCGACATCAAAACTCTGCCAATTAACGACGGCGCTGCCGCTCGTCTGGTTGATCGTCAGAGCTCCTGCCGATGGCGACCCGATCGTCGCACTGCCCGCTGCCACCTGACCGCCCGAAGGCAGCGACTGCGCCAATGCAGCCGTCGAATGCACCAGCGCCGTCGAGGCAAGCAGTGCCACCAGACGGGTCCTGTGGGGAAAAGTCATGCGGGTCGTCTGTCTGGTCATTGCCATTGCCCTAAAACTGAAATGCCGCCGAGACGGTGAAGCGGTTGTCGTCGCTGCCGTCGCCGAAGCGCTCGATGCGGCCATATTCGAGATTAACGTTGGTACTGTTGAAGCTCGCCTGTTCGGCCGCTGCCAGTCGCAGGCCGACGCCATAGGCAGCACCGCGCGAGAAGCCGCTTTCCAGCGCCGTCGGATCGTAGAGCTTGACGCCGCCATAGGCACCGAACACATAGGGCGAGATCAGCACCGCACCCGAAGTGCTATTGCCATCAGGCAGGTTCGTACCCTGCTGGGCCGGAAATTCCGGCCAGCCGAATGGCAGGGTGAAGCTGGTGGTGAACGGGAATTGCGCCTCCGCGCGCAGCACGAAGCCGGCGTCTCCCTGCATCGAGCCGGTCGGGAAGCTCGACAGGCCGGCGGAGGAAACGATGCCGATCTGCTCGGAATTGAGCAATGGCTGGCCGAAGGACGTCTGCGCCCGCGCCTTGAGATCGAGAACCAGATGTTCTGCGACCGGCTGGCGGTAGCCGAGATTGACTTCCAGCTTCTGGAAATCGGCGTCAGCCCCCTGGCGCGACAAGGGCGTGCCGCTGGCATTGGCGTCGGCCGCACTGCGCGCGCCAAGCCCGTTAACGCCGAAGGAGCCGGTGAACCCGGCGGTGACGAGCGCATCGCCCGATACATACCAGGAGAGGTCCGCGCCGGTGCGCAGGATGCGCAGCCGATCCTTCGACAGGGTTATGCCGCCGCCATTGAGCAGCTCCAGCTCTTCGTCCTGCGCATCGAAACCGCCATTGACGTTAAGGGTGAATTCCCGCGAACGGATCAGCGGATAGGCAAGCCGTGCCGAATAGCGGGTGAAGTCCGACATGAACTGCAGCCCGAACAGACCGGCTTCCGGCGTCGTGCGCGAGGCGGTGGCTTCGAGGTTCAGCGTCAACCCGTCGATGCCGATCGGCAGCGTCACGCCACCGGCCAGCGACCGATTGCGCGGCGAGCCGGTGAAGTACCCCTCGTCGCCGCCGAAGCGTGGCGCACCCGAGGCCCGCAGATAGAAAAGCTCCCCGAAGCCGAACACCGAATTGAAGTCGAGCCCGACGCCGGTATTGTATTTGCCGAGCGCGTCGGTGGAATTGTTGTCGCCGGAGATGAAGCCGGTGACCGGTTTGTAGCGTGCCTCGATCGTCAGCACGCTGCCGCCGGCTTGCGTGCCGCGCGACAGTGTCGAGCGCAGCACCGTGCCGGGCAGATCACCGGCCAATAGCAGCCGCCGCTCGATCTCGTCGTTGGACATCCCCTTCTGCCCCACCAGCGGTGCCAGGATCTTGGTGATGCGAGCACGGATATTGTCCGGCAGGTGCGAGGTGTCGATGCTTTCGACGAAGCCGTTGATGACGACGATGCGCAGAACGGCACCGTCCACCAGGCGCTGCGCCGGCAGCACTACGCGCACCAGGCCATAACCCTTGGCGGCATAGGCCTGCTCCAGCTTGCCGGCCGCCTCGAACAGGGCCGCGGCAGTCACCTGCTTGCCCGCAAGGCTGTTCGCCACCCGAGTCTCATCATCGGCAAAACCTGGAAGGCCGCCTTCGATCTTGACGCTCTTCAGCCGCACGGTGAGCTTCTCGGCGCCCTTCGGTGCAACAGGACCCGATGCTTCCGGAATGACGATGCCGCTCCCCTGCTTCTGCAGCTGCGGCTCAAACGTCTGCGGCGTCACCTGCGAGGCCGTCTGGGCGAACGCTGGACATGCCGGGGCTATCATCGCAACGCTCGCGGCCAGCCCGAAAGATCGCGCAAAACGGTATCCGAAAATCAAAATGAACCCCTATCCACTCATGTTCCTCGAGCCGCGGTCAGCAGCCATAGACTATCCATTAGAGCCGCCTCAGGCGGTTCTCCGTCACTCAACACATCTGGTAGTTCTCGAAAAATGCCGCCCAAAACGGCCGCCACACCGCGTCCTCACAGAAGACCTAACCAAAATGGCGACAGGCGTCAGCATCCATTTTTGACATCGGGAATTGCGAGGAGGTTCCCCGGCCAAACGTCTGCAAATGTGGGCAAAGGAGACGAACCACCTCATTCGCAATGATGGGCTCCTTGACCAGCCGACACGCCGCCGGCTAGGGCTTTCGCGAGCGCACCATCAAGAATTGCCAGCTTTTGCGCCTGGAACTGCGCATACTCTTCGTAGAAATCGCGCGAGATCCACATCGTCGAATGTCCCGGCCGCCCGACCCAGCCCAGCCCTCCGATCGACTGGGCCTCCGAAATCTTTCGACTCGTATGCGCGCTTGAGAGACCGGTGGATCGGGCGAGGTAAGCAATCGAGCGGACGTCCGTGAAACAGCGACCCTGCGCTAGAAATGATTCGCGATCGACACCCGCAATCAGTCTGTCCATCACCCAGCCACCTGAGTCGATCCAGCTGAAGATCCTGTAAAGAGGACCTGGCTCGCGCACTGCGGGACTGAAGAATAGAGAATCCGCCACAATCGGCTGGATCAATCGAAGCAAATCTTCCCATTGCGTCGAGAATTGAACGTATCTTTGCCCATCATCGAGCAGGTCAAGCGCCTGGAAGTGCAGGTTGTACCACAGCACCAGGAGTGACAGGGATTCGAGCGATGGCTTGGCCAGACTACCATGGCCAATCACTCGATCGTCTACGGGTTGGATCACGCCATACTTCATGGCCTCATCGAAAAATGTATGGGCCGTATTACGGCTGGAGAGACCGAGGGCTGGCCCGAGAACGCCCAAGCTTCGACGGCTGAGACCTGGCTTGACGGCTCCAATTGGCCGGAAGAAATGCGCTATTGCGGCGTGGCTCAGCAGCCAACGTTGCTGCGTCGCAAACAGCGCAGCAGATCGTGGCGCCAACTTGTGGGCCTCGAACATTCCGGAAGCCAGGAAGAAAACTGCGGATGGGAACGATTCTCGCGCAATTAAATCGCTGGCGTTGCGATACGGCAGGTCGCTTCTAGCTCCCCTTGGAAGGGCCGGGTTCGACGCGGGAAATTCTATGATCTGCCCCAAGAATGCGACCTCCGGCTAGCGCAATAATCTCAAACCCTCGCCTGAACGGTTCCGATCCGCGCTTTGCCCATAACCACGCTGCGGCACGCTTTCATTATCCGCGAAGCCCACAGAAACTTCTCACTTTTAAAGAATATGAGAAGTAAATGCCTGATCGCCGGCATCTTGTCAACGAGAATGTTTCTCATATTATTGAAATCTGAGAACTAGATCGGGCGGAATGGCGCTCTCGCTGGGAAAGTGGTGGTTCCAAACCGGAGCTCAACAATCCTCGCCACACCCACTGGTTCTCCCGGAAGGAACCGAGCGGATGCCGTTAGTGAGACCCATTATTCCGTCCTATACGCTGGGCGTCCTGACCATTGCGTACATCTTGTCCTATCTCGACCGGCAGATTCTTGGTCTTCTGGTGGAGCCCATGAAGCAGGATCTCGATCTGACGGACGTTCAGATCGGCCTCCTGCAAGGCTTCAGCTTCGCGATTGTTCTGGCGGCGGCTGGATTGCCGCTAGGCCGCCTGGTCGACACCGGAAACCGCGTGCGGATTGCCGCCGCGGGAATTGCATTCTGGAGCATTATGACGGCCGCTTGCGGCTTTGCAGGCAATTTCGAGGCTCTTCTGCTATGCCGGGCTGGTGTCGCATTGGGAGAAGCGGCACTCACCCCTGCCGCCTATTCCCTGATCAGTGATCTGTTTCCAATTCGGCGACGTGGATTCGCCATGGGTATTTTCAGCTCGGGCGCGTTCATAGGAGCGGGTCTATCGCTTGTTCTGGGTGCCACGGTTCTTCACCAGTCGCTGGGAACCGACAGCGCTTTCCTTTTGCCCGGGATGCAGTATGCGTGGCAGCTGGTATTTGTCGTAATCGGACTGCCCGGCATCGCCGTCGCCGTTTGGACGGCAAGCCTTAGAGAGCCCGCCAGACATTCCGAAGCGACTTCTAACCCTGCACCTGCCGCGGCCGAGATCCGCGCTTTTTTCGGCGGCAATCGGATAGAATTTGCAGGTCTGTATTTCGGCTTGGCGCTCGCGGCAATCCAGTCTTACAGCTATAGCGCATGGGTTCCCAGCGTGTTGATCCGCACCTTTCACATGCCGCCTATCGCCGTCGGCTTCAGTTTAGGCCCAATTTTTATCGCCTGTAGTGTTTCAGGACTGATCTTTGGGGCAGTGCTGGGCGACGCCCTGGTCAGACGTGGCGTCACCGCCGCTCGCCCCATCCTCATGTCCGCAGGCGCGCTCGCCGCGTCGCTGTTCACGGCGGCACTGCCCTTTGCACCGACCCTGAGCACTGCGTTCGCCGTGATTTCTGCCGCGGCCTTTTTTTCCACAATTGTTGTTGCGAACGGCCCGCCCGCACTTCAGGACATCACTCCGTCGAGAATGCGCGGCGTAGCTTCGGCAGTCGGCGTCATGATCGTCACGCTCATCGGCATGGGCCTTGGCCCGACATTGGTGGGGTTTGTTGGTCAGAAGATCATCGCCGATCCAAACGAGATCAGTATCGCACTCAGTATCGTTTCGACCGTTGCGCTGGTCGTCTCGTCGTCTTTGGCATTCCTGGCCAGCCTCCACTATAAGCTCAAGCCGGACAGCGCTGCAGCACGCGCTGCGTAAAGGCGAGCACATCCGCAACTTGGCCATTTTCGAAGATTGAGATTGTCGTGCCCTTACCCTTCCAACCGAGAACTGTTGTGAAACCACCAACAATTCTGAGTGGCAAGGCTGGCCGCCCATCGAATGGCCACTATTCTTGTGACACGTCTACGCCGCTCTTATAGATCGCCCCCAAGAGAATTGTTGAAAGCATGTTGCATGTCGGCCTTTGAAGTCCTGGTTTCCAACATTACCCAAAGTTTTCTCGATCATGGCTATGAAGCCATGACGATGAGCAAACTCGCAAAATACTGCAATATCACCCGACGGGGGCTCTACCATCATTTCAGCAGCAAGGAAGAGGCCTTCCGGGCGATGGTCGACCAGAACAATGCGCACACACGGCAAAACAGCATCCGGGAGGGCGGGCAGCTCTTCTCGGCCGGCTCGAATGTGCTCGATATCGTGACAGCTGTGCTTGATGTTCGATATGGTGATACGAGAAGAAAACTGGTGCTGTCGCCATACGCACTGGAAGTCAACGACTATGCATTTCGTCTTTGCCGCCCCGCGATGATTGAAGCTGCCGCCCTTTTCCAGGCCGATTTCGCAGCGCTACTCGAACAGACCATGGCGAACGGCCTCCTGATGCTCCGGCCCTCGATCTCAATCGAAACTCTGGTGCAGCTGCTCTGCGACGGCGCTCGCGGAACCAATCAAAGCTTTTTTGCGCCAGAACCAGCGGAAATTGCTGCCCGCTATCGGGCGATGAGCCAAGCAATCCTTTATGGCTGCGCAGAGCCGGTCAAGCTGTAAACGGCTCATACAAGACCGACTAATTTCGGGCCTTGGTCTTGAACCGGCCAGAACCACAGCCTCTATTCTACGCTCAGCTAACCAGTTGATTTTCATGCCGAAGGGATGGATGCAGCCGTCGGTCAAGCGTGGTGGTAAAACGGCAGGCTTGACGGGGCATTCTGAAAAGGCATTGAACGGCCAACCCGGCCGCAGAGACCACGGTGCGCGCGAAACAACGACATCTATCCCACTCTGGCGATGTGCGGACGAGATGCTGATCCCTTCGTCTTCGCAAACCGCCAAAGAAATTCTCATAGGCTAGCGCAGGCCTATTCCGCCTCTCCTGTGCCAACCTAAGGCGTTGGCACAGTATGCTCCCACACGCCTGTCGCTAGAGTGAATGGCGACCATTCAACAATTTCATATCGGAGCGGCAATGCATCTGGCCGCCAGACCACACGCCGTGGTCGAAATCGCCAATAGCGTTCGGCGCCTTTGAAAGACAGATTTGATGTGTGATCGAAAAGGATCTCTGCGTCGCCCGTCATCTGCAGGAGCCCACCGGAAGCAAAGTCCACAAATGTCAGACCGGCGATTTGGTTACGAGCGATGTTTCCAAGGGTGCTGAAGAAGCGGTTGCCAAGAAAGTCCGGTATCATCAACCAACCATCCGCGCTTACATGGACAAAGCCCGCCTGGCCGCCCCGGTGGGAGACGTCCACCCGACGCTTGCCATGCTCTTCGAAATACGATGCCACAAAGAACGTGTCAGCCTGCTCTACAAGTGCGCGTGCCGTGTCGTCGAGAGTGAAACCGATATGCGATGGAACGCTTGTTGGCTGCGCCGGCTCACGAACGAAATGGGCGTCTCTAACCTGGATATACTTCGGACAATTGCCAAAGCTCTCATCGACCGTCAGATCAAACCCATCGGCGCGGCGGTAGAGCGTACCATTCAGCCTATTGCGCCGCCGCGTGCCAAGATCGATGCCAAGGAGCGCGACTTCCTTGCCATCCTCCATTCCCGCTTCGGCAGGATCGGCTGAATCTCTCACAAGATTGGCACGGAGCCGATACGGATCCACCGCGGAGAGAAAGCCCGGCTGCCCGGCACGCAGCGTCGCCCATGCGTCACCCTTTGCGTCGACTGCGCCGAGCACGACCATCGGCAAGAGCGGATAGAACTCGCGATGCTGATCGATCAGATGATCGCGGATGACCTTTGGCCCTATCTCTTTCATGCGACCCTCGACGCCAACCGATCGCTGCAAACGGACCTCACCGTCATGCCATGGCGATGGCAACGAAGGCCTCTCACCTGCCGCCAGCTCTGTCATGCTGCCAACCCCACCGGTGTCTTCTGGAATTCAACAAACCCGGGCAGCGCCTCTACTCGTGCCAGCCAGGCGCGTATATGCGGATATGGCGCGAGATCGACATCCCCCTCCGGTGCGCGGGCCACATAGCTGTAAAGCGCGACGTCGGCGATTGTCGGTCGATGGGTCGCCACCCAGTCGCAGCCATTCAAGGCATCCTCGATCAGCATCAGGATCGCATGGGCGCGCGGAACGACCTCCTCTGCGCGAAGCGGCGCATTGAAGACGTTGATCAGGCGTGCCATCGCGGGACCATAGGCAATTTGACCCGCAGCCACCGACAACCAGCGCTGAACGGCCGCACCGCCAACGGGATCCTCAGGCAACCAGTCCGTCCGTCGCATTTTTTTGGCCAGATAGACAAGAATGGCATTGGAGTCGGAGACGATCGTTCCATCGTCGTCGAGAACAGGCAACTGCCCAAAGGGATTGAGCGCCAGGAAATCCCGCTCCTTATGTGCCCTGACAAACAGATCGACCATCACGAGTTCATGCCGGACGCCAAGCAGTGACAGGAACAATCGGGCGCGATGCGAATGGCCGGAAAGTGGGTGGTAATAAAGTCTCATGCTTGCCTCCTAACGAATGATCGGCAGCATGATGACTATTAATGGATTTGACGATAAGCATTGAAATTGGCATGTAACCATTTCATAATCTGAAATAATGAGAACGAGGTGTTCGCTTGGACCGGTTACAGGCAATGCGTATTTTTGCGCAAGTCGTGGAGAGCGGCGGCTTTGCTCCCGCCGCCAAGCTGCTGCACATGAGCGCGCCATCGGTGACCCGCGCAGTCGCTCAGCTGGAAGAGAATATTGGAACCCGGCTGCTGGTGCGAACAACCCGCTCGATGAAGCTGACCTCGGCCGGTGAGGGATATGCGGCTGACTGCCGACGGATCCTGGCTGATATCAGCGAGGCGGAGGCCAATGCAGCCGGGAGCTACACCCAGCCGGCTGGTCAGTTGACGGTCACCGCACCCGTGCTCTTTGGGCGAATTCATGTCCTTCCAACTATTCTTGACTTCCTTCGCCTCTATCCCGGCATGCAGGTCAGGACCGTTTTTGTCGATCGTGTGACCAATCTCGTTGAGGAAGGCCTGGATGTCGCCGTGCGAATTGCGTCCCTGCCCGATTCCAGTCTGATCGCTCGGCGGGTGGGTTCGATCAGGCAGGTCCTTTGCGCATCTCCGGACTATTTTGCCGCTTTTGGCGAGCCGCAAACTCCCGAAGATCTGAGGCATCATAGATTCATCGGCCGCGACGGCCTGTTCGGTCGCGGAGAGTGGCAATTTGGCAGGGACGGCAATATCCGGGTTCCAATCAGGGCGCCGCTCGTCTGCAACACGAATGATACGGCGATCGCCGCCGCGATTGCCGGGTTCGGACTGTCTCGATTCCAATCCTATCAGGTGGCCGATGACGTTAGGGCGGGTCGATTGAAGATCGTTTTGGCGCAGTACGAACGTGATCCGGTGCCGATCCATCTCGTGCATGGTGAGGGCCATATGGTTTCCGCGCGCGTCCGGGCCTTTATGGATTTCGCAGCCGATCATTTGCAGAGACAAGCGGGTGCCACCAATCCTCAGCAAGCAAACTTTTAAGGTAAGCTTGCTCTATCATCGCCGCGCAGGCTCCGTCGTTGACAAGCTCGATGGCTCCAACATTGTTGACGCCTTGCTCGACAAGGCTCTCCGAAATTCATGCAGAGGATCGCCGGCCAGCAGTCCGAAACAATGCCCTTGAACGGATACACACCTCCGACACCCAAGGATCACTTCAGGTAGCATAACGCCCTGTCATCGAACCTTCGCGCCAACACCTTGCTGCATCTCAATGGCCCGATTTTGATATCGTTCTACGCATTCTTCGGCGGTACGACCTTCAATCATCACGCAGCCGGCCGGGCTTTTGTCCACCAGCGCCATATTCAGGCTGGCGAACTTGATAAGATAGAATTCATACGCTCCGCCGCCTGAGGCAAAGACAAATGGCACCGCCAAAATCGCCCGCGGGAGGCCATCCGCCAAACCCCAAATCAGTGATATGATGGCCAAGACTATCGCGATACCAAATGCGATTTCCGCCCAGCTATCGGTCCCTAGATAGAGCCCAATCGCCGCCGAAATGACTGCCAGAACAAAGGCTATAATCGGTGGAATGCCAGGCACAATGCCGGCGAAATCAAATGTCTGCGCTACCCATTCCAACAATTTACTGAGCATTCAAAAGGTCCCTCTATCGATCGGAACCTTAAAGCCAATAGTTGTGCGCCTTTCAATTCTTCAAGCGCGTTAGGGTTATCAATCGATTGGCGGATGGTCCAGCCTCAGTGCCGATCGTGACGGCGTCGAGGTCAGACAGCTGAGCCATGCCACCGGGCTTAACAGACCCCGCCATCGTTAGAAGATCTCGACCCGATGCCCACGGTCCCTTAAGCGGGTCAAGCACCCCCCTCTGAGGCCGCCCGCTTAGAGGGTTCTGCGCTTACGGCCAACCTCAGCAAGCTCGATCACGGTCGCCGTGGTGTCTTCCCTGCCCGGCGACGCGCCCTCGGTCATGACCTTGTTGCGACCGGCAGCCTTGGCAGCATAGAGCGCCTTGTCGGCGCGCGCGATCGGGGCTCGCAATTCCTGTTCTCCGAACTCGACCATAGCGACGCCGAAACTTGCTGTAATCTGCCGCTCTATTCCGATAGAACGCCAATCGTGCGCGGCAAAGCGCATCCTAATCGCCTGCGCGAGAACCCCGCCTTCAGCCAGCGTTATTCGGGGGACAAAAACCACGAACTCCTCACCACCGAAACGCGCGGCGACCGCCCCGCGCGGCATGTCGACCCGCAACTGATCAGCCAAGGCACAGATGACCTGGTCGCCTGCCTCATGGCCGACCTGGTCATTGACCTGTTTGAAGAGATCGATGTCCGTGACGATGACGGCGCCTTTTCGTCCCTCACCGGCAAGGCTTGCTGCCGCGACCTCATCGAATCCCCGCCTGTTGAGCAGACCGGTCAGCGGATCACGCGCAGCCACGTCGCGATAGCGCGCCAGGATTTCCACCATCATCGAGCCGAAAGCCGCCAGAGCAAATGTCAGGCTCAACAGGCCGGTGCTGAGCTGGCTGAAACGGGAATAGTCGGACTCCTGGAAACTCGACAGCTGATCGCTCGATTGCTCAACCAGGTTGAAGATCAGCACGACAGCCACCGTATCAATGACAACGAGGCCGGTAATGATGATCATTGCCCATTCCATCCAGCGGCGCGCGCGTGGTGCCACCATGATCAGCGGCACCCCGAGTAGCAGAGAGATGGAAATATCGACCAGCAGCAATTCCGCGTGAAGGCTCCCCAGTCCTATCACGATATAAAGATCGCCAAGCAGACACAGCACTGCAAAGGTAAGCCGCTCGCGCATGTAAAGGGGCATGCGGAACGCGATAAGAAGCGCCTCGCCATAATAGTAGAAGGAAATGAAATAGAACACGTCGCCAATCAGGGCGGACGCTGTTTCCGGCAACGGAGCGATCGAAACAAGGAGCCCAAGCGCACCGAACAGGAACCCAAGCCCCCAAGCAAAGGCCGACGGCAACTGATAGCGCGACAGGATAAGGAAGACGATGCCGAACGTAGCCATCATCGCTGGCGTAATGAAAGCGAAACTATCGATCGATCCCATAATTCCTTCTCATGTGGGCCGCCAGTCACTCTTTTCGACGCTATGCGTGCGCCGTTAAAAAAGACTTGAAAATGCCTCGATTTCCGCGCGCGCATGCTAGATTTTGCCCCTTGTGTCGGATCGCGATTGGGGCTCGCCGGTTGGTTAACCGGGAATTGTCCCGGTTGGCGGCTTCGACGCGGGTGTGCGATCGAGATAGAGGCGATGGCGGTGTGCTATGCAGAAGCCTCGCTTCGATCTGCGCCAAAGCCGTCCGGGCTTGCGCGGCAGGCGTGATCGAGCCAGTCGGAAAAGGCGCGCACTTTCTGGCGGGCTTCGGCGCGCGCCGGCCAGAGCGCGTAATAGCCATAACCACTGTCGATGATCCGTTCGAATGGAGCAACCAGTTCGCCGCTTTCCAGATCCTGCCGCGAAAAGGCGAGATCGCCCATCGTCACGCCATAGCCACTTGCAGCAGCGGTCATTGCGAAATCCTGCGTGTCGAAGACCTGATGGCGCGAGGCCTGAAAGGAATAGGCCCCTTCTGCCTGCAGCCAGAGTGTCCAGTCGCTATGACGCGGATTGGAATGCAGTAGAACGCAGTTCTGCAGGTTGTGGACCTCAGGCGGATCGCCGAGTTTCGATAGAAATTGCGGCGAGCACATCGGCGTCAACTGCTCCCGCAGAAGCGGCAGCACATCCATACCGGGCCAATGGCCATTGCCGTAGGTGATCAGCATGTCGATATCGCCGACGGAAAAGGTCGGCCTCAGGAACCAGGCGGTATCAATATTGATATTCAGGTCTTCATGATGGCTATGAAGGTCAGACAGACGCGGCAGGAACCATTTGCGCGCGAAGGTCGGCGGCATGCGGATGGTCAGCGACCGCACCCTCGTACGCGTCGCCTCGAACGAGGTCTTGAGCGACGCCAGCAATCCGTCGACGATCGGGATAAGCGCCATGCCGCGCTCCGTCAGCGCCACCTTGCGCGTGTGGCGCTCGAACAGGCTGCAGCCGAAATAGTGCTCGAGCTGCTGCACCTGCCGGCTGATCGCGCTCTGACTGAGGTTGAGTTCGACTGCCGCAGCTGTGAAGCTGCCCGTTTCCGCGACGACGGAAAAGGTCTGCAGCGTCTGCAGCGGCGGCAATCTGTTATGATCGAACCTCGGCTCCATTCCCTACCCGGCTTCTCCGCTGCCACCTCGAACAACAAGCATTAAACCATGTGCGTGGAATGGCAACGGTTGCCTCAGGCGATCGCCCGGCGTGCCGTCTCCACCGCCTGCCTGACCCTGCGTGGTGCCGTACCGCCCTTATGATCGCGGCTGGCAACCGAGCCCTCGACGGTCAGTACCTCGAAGACATCCTCGCGAATGCCAGGCGCAAAGAGCTGCATCTCGGCGAGCGAAAGCTCGGAAAGAGTCGGCAATGCCTTGTCGCGGGCGGCACCAACGATCGCGGCAACGGCGTGGTGCGCATCGCGAAATGGCAGGCCTGCACGCACGAGGTAGTCGGCAAGATCGGTCGCCGTCGAGTAGCCCTGATTGGCCGCCGCAAGCATCCTTGCGTGCTTGACCGTGATTGTCGGGATCATCTGCGCCGTGACGCTGACCGCCGCGCGAACAGTCTCGAGCGTATCGGTCAGCGGCGGCTTCGATTCCTGCTGATCCTTGTTGAAGGCGAGCGGCTGGCTCTTCATCAGGGCCGCCGAAAAGGCGAGGTTGCCCATGACGCGGGCGGCCTTGCCGCGCACGAGCTCGGCCAGATCCGGATTGCGCTTTTGCGGCATGATCGAGGAGCCGGTGCAGAACTGGTCACCGACCTCGATGAAATCGAACATCGGCGTGCACCAAAGGATGACTTCCTCGCTAAAGCGCGACAGGTGCCCCATGATAATCGAGCCGGCGCTGCAGATGTCGACGACATAGTCACGATCTGAGACGGCATCGAGCGAGTTGGCAAAGGATGCGGCAAAGCCAAGCCGGGACGCGCAGTACTCAGGATCGATCGGATAGCCCGTACCGGCAAGGGCAGCAGCGCCGAGCGGGGAAACGTTAAGCCGCTCCCGCGCCGCACCAACACGATCGAGATCGCGCAGGAACATTTCGACATAGGCCATGAGATGGTGGCCGAAGGTAACGGGCTGCGCCACTTGCATATGGGTGAAGCCCGGCATGATTGCTTCGGCATGCTTTTCAGCCAGATCGACAAAGGCGCCAACCAGGGTCTTCAGATCCTCGGTCAGAAGATCCAGCTGCTCACGGGCATACAGTCGGATGTCCGTCGCGACCTGATCGTTGCGTGACCTGGCGGTATGCAGCTTCTTGCCGGCATCCCCGATCAGCGCGATCAGTCGGTTCTCGACATTGGTATGAACGTCTTCGAGCTCTGTCTTCCACTCGAAGGCGCCGGAGCGCATCTCTTCCATCACCTGGTCGAGGCCGGTCTGGATCTGCGCGTTGTCCTCGGCGGTCAAGATGCCCGCGCGGGCAAGCATTTCCGCATGCACCTTTGAGCCGGCAACGTCATGCAGCGCGATGCGCTTGTCCTGATCGAGGCATTCGTGAAAGCTCTCAAAGTCCCTGGAGACGGCCTCCTTGAACAACGGGGACCATGTGGTTTCTTTCTGGTTTCTCATCGCGGTCTTCCCTTCTGAACGAATGCCGCCCTCCTGTGGGCTCATCCTCTATTGCAGCAGCATCAGCAGGCTGCGGGTGTCGGTCTGGTTTTCGAGGTCAAGGACAAAGTCGCTGATGGCATCGACCCTCGCGGCCGGTAGCACCATGCCGGCAAGCGCGGAATATTTGCCGATCAGACGTTCATCGGTGAGCGGGTTCTGCGGCCCGCCGAGCGGGAACTCGACGACGAGCCGATGCCGTTCACCCGCAGAAGTCACGATGGTGATTGCCGGCTCGTCCTCGTCCTTCATGGCGGGATCGATGCGCACCGCGATGCGGTCCATCAACGGGCCGATCTCGGCCGCCGACCAGGCAGCCTCCTCAAGCTCGGCCAGAAAGACCTCGCCGTAGCGCAGCCGCGCAGCCAGCGCATAGGGCAGGCTCATCTGGGCCTGCGCGCGGGATGAGATCACCTTGCCGCCGCACATGCCATACTGGAAACCGCTGATGTCAATCTCGATTACGGCGATATCGCCGGGCTCAAGACCGTGACGCTGCATCATCAGGTCAAGAGCATCGATCCCGGCATGCGTGCCGCGGCAGGTAGCATGCGGCTTGATGGAACAGCGATTGAGCCGCCAATATTGCCCGAAGTCGCGGACGAGCGCCTGCGGATCCCCCTTGCCGGCACCGAAGGTGGCAAAGAAGCTGCCCCAGCGCTCCGCCTCGAAGACGCTGTCGGGACCTTCGAAGCCCTGCCTTGCGAGATAGGCAGCTATCAGCCCGCCTTCGGCTGCACGACCGGCATGAAGCTTCTTGGTCGAGCTGCCATTATGAATGAAGGCCCAGGTGCCGCCGGCGTAGGAGCAGGCCGAGCCAAGAGCTGAGGCCATCGCATTCACATCGAGCTTCACCAGGCTGCCGACGGCGGCTGCAGCACCGAACGCGCCGCACGTCCCTGTCGAGTGCCAGCCGAGGCCATTGTGCTCCTCGTACCCGCCGACGGCTTCCAACACGCGCCGACCGACTTCGTAGCCGAGCAGGACGCTGCGCAACAGGTCTCGGCCGCCGACCAGTCCTTTGTGATCGCCAAGCGCGGCAAGCACGGCCGGAAGGACAACCGCCCCTGAATGATCGCAGCCGCCGCTATCATCGAGCTCATAGGCATGGGCCGAAACGCCATTGACAAATGCCGCCGTCCTCGCGTCGGAGCCGATTGGCCTTCCCCAGATCGGAGAATGTCCGGTTTGAGCCTGGATGCCCAGCGCCGCGACGACGACATTGGTTTCGTGCGATGCCGAACCGGCGATCGCTGCACCCAGCGTATCAAGAATATGAAGCTTCGCCTTGTGGATGGTCTCGGGCGGAAAAGCTTCGAAGTTCGTCGAGCAGACAAGCCCCGCCAGTGCCTGAGTCAGATTATCGCTCACGGGCCTGTTCCTCGTCGACATAGGCTTCATAGACGTTGATCGGGTGATCGGCGGGGGAGGCGATGACCTTGCTGGCGTGCCAGCGCGCAACATCCGCAGCTGTCGTCAGCCACACGTCATCGAAGCTCGTGATATGAGCGAGCAGGGCTTCAACAAGAGCGATCCGGCCGGGCGTGCCGGTCCATTCCGGGCGAAGCTGGATGACGTAACAGAGACCGTATTTGCGGTAGGCATCGAACTCGGCGATCCAGTTGCCCAGCACTGCCTCGTAGGACGGGATGCGGCTTTGCCCCTTCGGGAAGGCAGGGGTAAAATTGAACTGGAAATACGGCCGGTCTTCCAGCTCGATGTGAACCGGGATCTCCACAAGCGACGAGGAATGGCTATAGGGCACATCGTCACCGTTCAACGATGCCGACCAGGTATAACCAGCCTCGACGAGAAGCCGATCGAAATGGCGCGGCCAGTTGCCGGCCGCAAGCCGAAAGCCAGAAACCTCGTTCGATGCAATCGCGCTCAACCTGTCACGGCTGCGCTTGAGGAGCTCCATGGCGACCGATGCATCCATGGCGTCATAGCGCTCGAAATCCCAGCCATGGCTCTCGATTTCATGGTGTGGCGCCACGATTTCGCGCAGCAATCGTTCATGCTTCTCCGCAACGACCCCAGGCACGAACCAGCTCGTGGATATCTCAGCATCGGCAAAGGCATTGCAAAGGCGCTCGACACCGCGCGCGGCGCCATATTGCCAGACGGAAAAACTCTTGCTGCGCCCTTTCAGATCCGGCGCCTGCGCAACAGCGTCGAGCCCGTCGTCGAAGATCACGGAGACGATGGCCGCGCATGTCTTGCCCTGTGGCCAGAAACCTTCAAAAGCCTTGCTGGTCATGCGGCATTCTCCGGATGTTGTGCGATCCACCATTTTGCGATTTCCGAGCAATGCGTTGCCCAGACACTCTCGCCGTGGGCAGTGATTGCCTTGAACAGACCTTCGAGGATCGCGAGCCGACCGGGTCGGGCGCAGACTTTCGGATGCAGGATCGTCGTCCAGCAAAGCCCTTCGCGGTGATAGCCTTCGAATTCGGCGCACCAGTTCTTTTGAACATCGGCGTAGCCCGAGATGCGGTCGAGGCCGATGGGAAAATCAGGCTCTTCTGTATAGGCGAGCGCGGTATAATCATCGATATCCCAGCGTCCCGGAATTTCGACCAAGCCCCGACCACGCGGCGTCCTATGAAAATAAGGCCGATCGTCGCCACGCATCGAGCTTGAATAGATCACGCCGAACTCGTGCAGCAATTGCGCGGTCTCGTCGCTCCAGTCGCCGGACGGCGTGCGGAAGCCAACCGGTGTCACGCCCATGCGGCTTTGGAAGATATGACGGGAGCGCTCCATGATATCGAGCTGCTGCTGCTGGCTGCAGTCGATGAAGACTTCATGATAATGGCCGTGATAGGCGACCTCATGCGCATCGCGCAGGATGCGTTCGCATTGCGACGGCCAATGCTCGACCACCCAGGTCGGCACGAAGAATGTCGCCTTGAGGCCGTAGGCAGCAAGAAGATCAAGAAGCCGCGGCAGTGCCCGCCATGGTCCATAGGCGCCTTGTGTGAAGTAGCGCGGATTGGTGAGCAGCGAGCCGTCGAGCATCGCATCGCCCGTCGGGCCATCGACATCGAAGGCGAGCGCCACAGCCGATTGCCGGCCTTCCGGCCACAGGCTTTGCTTCGCCGGTTTGGTTGCACTCTTCGCAATCATGGAACTCTGCATGCGTTTTAAGGTGTTTTGGGACGCAATCATCCATCCGCGGACGCAGGAACGCCCCGGCTGATGACTGCATGCGATGGGATAGGGAAGCGCCGCTATAACCGCGGCGCTTCTTCAAGCTTTACTTGACGCCGTTGATCACCGCCTTCGGAACGGCATTGTGGACAAGGCCCCACTTCTTCAGGATCTCATCGTAGCTGCCGTCCTTGATCAGTCCGTCGAGAGCGCCGGCAACCGCATCGCGAAGCGCGGTGTGATCCTTCTTGAAGCTGATGCCGAACGTGTCGTTGCTGAGCAGCGGCTCGCCGACGAGCGTGTAGGTGTTGGGCTCGATGCGCATCTGGTAGGCGATCGTTTCGATGCCCTGTACGACCGCGTCATACCGGCCCTGCTTCATGCCGAGACGGGCAGCATTGGAATCCGCCGTCCCTTCGAACTTGATGGCGGGCTTGCCCTTGCCTTCGCAATTTTCGGCGCTCCACGCCTTGACGTTGTCACCGAAGGAGGTGCTGCGGCTCCCCGCAACCGTCTTGCCGCAAAGGTCGGTCGCCTGCTTATAAGTCCCGGCATTTGCGTTGACGGTAAAGAGGATCGGGCCGCTGGTGATATAGTCGACGAAGTCCATGCTGGCCTGGCGCTTCACGTTGTCGCTCATGCCGGAGATGATCATGTCGGCGCGGCCGGTCTGCAGGCCGCTCTGCAGCTCCTGGAAGGCGGAGGTCACGAACACGGTCGTCAGGTTGAGCTTCTTGGCAATCGCATTTGCCAGGTCGACGTCGAAACCATCGATCGTGCCGGTATCCGGATTGACGAACTCCATCGGCGGATAGATCGGATTGGTCATGATGCGGAGTTCGCCATCCTTAATGAGGTTCAGGCTCGAATCCGCGGAAGCGGCGGTGGCCGCGAGCGACAGCAGGGCTACTGAGGCGGCGAGACGAATGAGTTTCATGGAGTTCTCCTCTGATGATCTTTTCAGGGTTTTGTTGTTAAAGCACCGCAGAGATGAAGTTTTTCACTCTGGGATTCCTGGGGTTTTCCAATATGTCACTGGGCGTGCCGGTCTCGACGATCATGCCGGCATCCATGAAGACAACGCGGTCGGCGACCTCGCGGCAGAAGCCGATTTCATGCGTGACGACGATCATCGTCGTGCCTGAGGCGGCAAGTTCCTTCATGACGCCAAGCACTTCACCGACGAGTTCGGGGTCGAGCGCCGAGGTCGGCTCATCGAACAGCATCGCCTTCGGTTTCATGGCAAGCGCGCGGGCGATCGCGATGCGCTGTTGCTGGCCGCCGGACAATTCGCCCGGATAGGCGCCGGCCTTGTCGGCGAGGCCGACACGCTGCAGCAGAACGCGCGCCTCGGCGATGCACTCCTGTTTCCGCCGCTTCTGAACGCCGACCGGCCCTTCGATGATGTTCTGCAGGACGGTGCGATGCGGGAACAGATGAAATTTCTGAAAGACCATGCCGACGGCCTGACGCTGGCGGGCGATTTCACGATCCGGCAGCGGAAAGAGACGATTGCCCTCACGGCGATAGCCGGCGATTTCATCCTCGACCGTGACATAGCCGGCATCGATCTGCTCGAGCTGGTTGATGCAGCGCAGAAAGGTGCTCTTGCCAGAGCCGGAAGGTCCGATGATGCAGACCACTTCGCCTTTCCTGATTTCGAAATTGATATCCTTCAGGACATGAAACGTGCCGAAATATTTCTGCAGGCCGTGCGCCTTGATGATCGCGTCCATCAGGAAGCCTCCCCGGTGAGAGCCTGGTTGGCTGCCGGTTGGGTGCCGGCATCACGCCTACCCCAACCCTTGGAAAAATGCCGTTCGATATAGATCTGCGCTACGCTGAGGATCGTAACCACGACCATGTACCAGATGGCGGCGACAATCAGCAGCTCGATGACACGCGAGTTGACATAGTAGATGTCCTCGACGTTCTTCAGCACCTCGGAATATTGGATGACGCTCGCAAGCGACGTCAGCTTCACCATGCCGATGGTTTCATTGCCGATCGGTGGAACGATGACGCGCATGGCCTGCGGCAGCACGATCTTCAGCGTTGCCCTAAGTTTCGTCATGCCGATCGACTGAGCGGCTTCCATCTGGCCCTTGTCGATCGACAGGAGGCCGGCGCGCACGACTTCGGCCGTGTAGGCGCCCTGCTGAATGCCAAGGCCGAGAAGAGCGGCCACGAAGGGCGTCATGACATCGACGGTGCGGAGCGACCACAATCCCGGAATGCCGATCGTCGGAAAAATCAGGGCAAGGTTGAACCACAGGAGCAGCTGCAGCAGCGCCGGCGTGCCGCGGAACAGCCAGACATAACCGACCGAAATGCTGCGCAGGACCGGATTGTCCGCCATGCGCATGATCGCTGCTATAACTCCGAGAACGATGCCCACGATCATGGCGCAAAAGGTCATGACGATCGTGTTGCCGACGCCGGCCATGACGGCCCTAGTGAACAGGTTCTGTCCGACATATTCCCAGGCGATATCCCCCTTCCAGAAGGCTCTCGCCAAAAGAAGGAGCAGAATGATGCAGATTGCCGCCATGATCTTCGTACCGATCTTTCGTTGCGGCACGATCACAAGCGCATTCACGTCGAGTGGCGCTGAGTTGGTCAAGTCTCGATCCCCTGAGCTCGTTGGTGAGCTTTCATTTTCTAATGGGGAAACTTACGTTGCTTTTGAATTCAGTCACAAACGAGATTTGAACATGCAATTTATGCGCTTTGCGCATAAATCATGACTGTCCGGGATGATATTGCGCCATCCATCGCCTGAAATTGAGATGTGAAGGACGCTTGAACGGATCGCATTTTTTCATCGATCCGGCGGGACGGCGATCCCGACCGACCGCCTGTCACGAGAGCCGCAAATGCCGCGGGCAATCGTCATCTCCCAGATTTAATTGAAATCGATCAATCGGCGGCTCGATGCGCCCGACAATGTTGGTGGTCGCCGCCAGCCATCGGGTGTTTCAAACGCCCAAAGGCCTCGCAACATGTGTTTTCCTGTGCTCTCTGTCTTCGTATGCCGATCGTCACCATCGTTTACCGGCCATATCGCTGTATCCTCATGGATCGTCCGCACATAACGCGCAAGAAGGTCTTGGCCGCCCCTTCAGAACCCACTTCTGCGATCTGTTCGGCAGTGCCGTTATGGCGAATCTGAACAATCCCTGCCTCACATTCATGTGAGAGATCGATAGGCTTAATGTTCGGCCGCCCACTAAACTTTCCGTCAGAGTGGGCGCATACTCGCGCGATTGAAAGCCGATGCACCCGCACTACCTCAAGGTTGGATATCAAGGGATGCGGACCACCGTCCACAGGCAATCGAGGAGCAATCATGAGAGTTAAAATCAACGATCAGTCACATGATGTTCAATCCGAAGGCGACACGCCATTGCTGTGGGTCATCCGCGACGAGCTTGGCATGACGGGCACAAAATATGGCTGCGGCCTTGCCCAATGCGGCGCGTGTTCGGTGCTGATCGATGGTCAGATCGTCCGTTCCTGCGTCACCCCACTCGATAGCGTGGCCAACCGGTCGGTCACGACGATCGAAGCGATAGAGAATGACCCCATCGGCAAACAGGTGGTCGCCGCATGGGTCAAGCACCAGGTTCCGCAATGCGGATACTGTCAGTCCGGCCAGGTAATGGCCGCCATAGCGCTTCTGAAGCAGACTGCCCATCCGACCGAGGACGATATCGAAGCCGCGATGGTCAATCTCTGTCGATGCGGAACCTACAACTTCATCAGGGCAGCCGTCCGCGAGGTCGCCGGAGTGAAGGAGGCTTCGCTATGAACGAGATCAACCGAAACTTCCTGTCTAAGACCGAACTGCCAATGGGCGCGCCGGTGAATCTCTCGCGGCGGCACTTCCTCCTTGGCGCGGCCGGCATGACTGCCGGTGCGCTCGTTCTCGGCTTCGGCCTGCCGGTGGGCGATGCTCGAGCCCAGGCCGCTGATGGCAAAGTGGCTCCCGGCACGAGAGTTCCGGCTTTTCTGGAAATCCGACCTGATAACACGGCGCGCTTCCTGAGCCCCTTCGTGGAAGGGGGCCAGGGCGTGTTCACCGCCATGGCGCAGATCGTCGGCGAAGAACTCGACCTGGATCCGAAGTCCTTTGTCGTCGAGAATGCACCGGCAGGGCCGGACTATCTCGTCGTCTTCGGCAAGATGCGCATCACCGGCGGCAGCATGTCGGTTCGCACCAGCTACGACACGATGCGCAAGCTTGGCGCCTCGGCGCGCGCCATGCTTCTGCAGGTCGCTGCGACCAGACTGAATGTTCCGGTCGACCAACTGACGACGGAGCCCGGCTATGTCGTTAGCACGACTTCGGGTCAAAAGCTTGCTTATGGCGATCTTGCCAAGGATGCATTGGCACTGCCCGTCCCTGACCCTGAAACAGTCAGGCTGCGCGATCCCTCGCAGTTTCGCTGGATCGGCAAACCGGTCGAGCGCCTCGATATTCTCGACAAATCGACGGGCCGCGCGATCTACGCGATCGATTGCAAGGTTGAAGGCATGGTGCATGCCGCTGTCCAGCACGCGCCGCGCCTTGGAATGTCGGTCGGCTCCATCCGCAACGAAGACGCCGTCAAGGCGATGAAGGGCGTGCTTTCCGTGCATCGCCTGCCCGGTGCAGTCGCCGTCGTTTCTGAGCGATGGTGGACTGCCAAGCGTGCTGCCGAGGCCCTGCAGGTCGAATGGAACGAGGCCGGGGCCGAGCCGGTCATTGCGGGTATCCGCGTGATGCCCGTCGATTTCTCCACTGCCGCCTTCAGCCAGCGCCTGGCAAACGAACCCGGAGACGGCAAGGATGCGGAGAAGGAAGGCGACGTCACAAAAGCCTTTGCCAGCGCAAAGACTGTCGTATCCGCCACCTATCACAGCCAATATCTGCACCACGCCCAGCTTGAGCCGCCCTCGACACTGGCAAGGTTCAATGACGATGGGAGCCTCGATGTCTGGATGCCGAACCAGGCTCCTGAACAATTCCAGGCCGATATTGCCAAGCTGACCGGGTTGGACGCTTCGAAGATCAATATCCATAGCCCCCTGCTCGGCGGCTTCTTCGGTCGGCATTTCCTCTACAAGGCCGCCAACCCCTATCCGCAGGCAATCCAGCTTGCCAAGGAGGTCGGAAAACCGGTGAAGCTCATCTGGAGCCGTGAGGAGGAGTTCCTCCGCGATCCGATGCGACCGATGGCGGCCGTCAGGTTCCGCGGTGCACTTGATGACAAAGGCATGCCGGTGGCGCTTGAGGCCGTCAGCATTTGCGAAGGACCAACCGAGGGAAATTCGGGGCACAAGCCGGACAAGATGGATCCGGCTGCGGTGGAGGGTCTGACCGGAAAGGCCTATGCCATCCCCAACCGGCGCATAGCCCAGATCTACGTCGAGAACCCGACCATGCTTGCCTACTGGCGTTCGGTCGGCAATTCGATGAACGACTTTCTCTATGAGACATTTCTGGATGAGCTGGCCGACAAGGGTGGCAAGGACCCATACGAGCTGCGCCTGCAGCTGCTGAAGGACGACAAGCGGCTGACAACCTTGCTGAAAGAGGCCGGCGATCTCTCTGGAGGCTGGAAGCGGGGTCCATTCACGGCGCAGGATGGAACCCGTCGCGCTCGCGGCGTTGCCATGGCCTCGCCGTTCGGCAGCTACACGGCCGCCATTGCAGAAGTGTCGATCCAATCCGGTCAGGTCGTCGTTCATGACGTCTGGGAAGCGATCGATCCCGGCAGCATCGTCAATCCGGCAATCATCGACGCGCAGATCAACTCCGCGACGGCGCTTGGGCTGTCCCAGGTGCTGCTTGAGGAGGCGGTGTACGAAAAGGGTCGGCCAGTCGCCCGGAACTACGACCTCTATCCCATCCTGCCGCCGGGCCGCATGCCGAGGGTCCATAGCCGGATCGTCGAGAGCGGTGAAAAGATGGGTGGTATCGGTGAACCGGGATTACCCGCCATCCCACCGGCCGTTGCCAATGCGGTATCGACCCTTACGGGCCAGCGCATCCGCAGTATGCCCCTCTCCCAATATACGTTTGAAAGCTAGCAGTCCGAGGATTGCTGACGCCATTTCCGACCGGGAAAGTTCCGATCGGATTCAGAGCGCCGCGGGATTTCCGTCATGAGGGAAATACGCGGCAAGCTTCAAACCGACAACAGGACAGCTGATCCGTGAAGAGAGCCCTTCTTATCCTCATTCTGATCGTGATGGTGATCGCCGGCGGCGTCACATGGTTCGTCAACCGCTTGCCAACCTCGCCCTTTGGTGGCGAGGTTTCCACGGCAGCGCCCAGCAGCGAACTCGTGCAGCACGGCGAACTCGTCGCCCGCCAGACGGATTGTGTTGCTTGCCACAGCACACCTGACGGAAAGCCCTTCACGGGTGGCCTCGAAATGGGAACCCCGCTCGGCTCGATCTTCGCCACCAACATCACCCCGGACAAGCAGACGGGCATCGGCAATTATACCCTTGCCGATTTCGACCGTGCCGTTCGACATGGCGTGACGCCTGATGGCAGGCGGCTCTACCCGGCCATGCCTTACCCTTCCTATGTCAAGCTGACGGACGACGACGTGCGCGCGCTCTACGCCTTCTTCCAACATGGCGTCGATCCTGCCGATCACCCGAACAAGCCGACCGGCATCAAATGGCCGCTCAACATGCGTTGGCCTCTGGCGCTTTGGAACGCTGTCTTCGTGCCATCGGGCAGCTATCAGAACAAACCGTCCAATGATGCAGCCTGGAACCGAGGTGCCTATCTCGTTCAGAGTGCGGGCCATTGCGGTGCCTGCCATACGCCGCGTAGCGTGACCATGAACGAGAAGGCCCTCGATGAATCGAGCGCTGTCTATCTCTCAGGCGCGCTCCTCGACGGTTGGTATGCGCCCAGCCTGCGCCAGGATGTGAATACCGGCCTTGGCCGCTGGAGCGAGGATGACATCTACCAGTTCCTGAAGAACGGCCGCAACCAGCATGCCGTGGTCTTCGGATCGATGACGGAAGCCTACAACAATTCGACGCAATTCATGAGCGACGACGATCTCAAGGCGATTGCCCATTACCTGAAATCGCTCCCCGGCGATCCCGCACGGGACGGCAGCCCTTGGACCTACCAGGAAATGCAGGTGTCCGCCTCCTCAGCCAATCCTGCCCCCGGCGCAAGCACATATGCGGCCCGCTGCGGCTTCTGTCATGGTCCCGATGGTCGCGGCCAGAACCAGTGGGTGCCCCCACTGGCGGGTGCGGCATCGTCGTTGATCGAGCACACGGATTCACAGATCAATGTGGTGCTGAACGGCTCAAGCCGGGTCGTCAGCAATGGCATTCCCGATGCCTACCGTATGCCCCCGCTTCGCCAGCAACTCTCGGACAAGCAGATTGCTGATGTGCTTACCTATGTCCGCTCCTCCTGGGGCAATCACGGGGGACCGGTCAAGCCGGAGGATGTCAAGACGTTGCGGGAACATACCGATCCGGCGAGCGCCACTCCGATTATTCTTCAAATGCGCTGATGCTTTGAAGGGCTTTGCATTGATACAACGCGCGGCCGCCTCTCGCAGACCAGAGTGATGCTGGAATGGACGGCCGAAAGAAGACGAAACGTGCTGACGATGTCGGCTATCCGGTCCACCGTCCCACATCGCGCTTTGGACACGAATGCCGATATCCTTCGGCATTCCGCACAAGCAAAAGCAGGCGATATTGCTTCGGCAAATATCATGAAGTGCCAGCAACTGCACGCTGCTTCAGCGAACCTGCTTTTGGCCGCCGCAACGTGTCGAGAAGAAGATAAATGACCGGCGTGGTATATAGGGTTAGCAACTGGCTTACCAGAAGACCGCCAACGATGGCGTAACCCAGGGGCTGGCGTAGCTCTGAGCCGGAGCCGTGACCGATCGCCAGCGGCAACCCTCCCAAAAGGGCGGCCATCGTCGTCATCAAGATTGGACGAAAACGCATATGTGCAGCTTTGACGATCGACTCCTCACTGCTCAAACCCTCCTCCTTCTCCACTTGAACCGCGAAGTCGACGAGCATGATCCCGTTCTTCTTGACGATGCCGATGAGCAGGATGACGCCGATCATGGCGACAAGTCCAAAATCAAGGCCTGCAATCTGTAGCGCCAGAAGTGCTCCAAGCGCTGCGGACGGTAGTGTTGACAGGATCGTTAACGGGTGAATGAGGCTTTCGTAGAGGATGCCGAGGATAATATAGACCACGACAAGCGATGCGAGGATCAACAGCGGCACCGTCGCCAGCGAATCCTGGAAGGCCTTGGCGCTGCCCGAGAAGCTGGTTTGGAGCGACGCGGGAGGATGCAAGGCGGCCACGGCATTCTCGATCGCGCTCGTTGCCTGGCCAAGCGCAACCGACGTCGCAAGGTTGAAGGAGATGGTAACCGCCGGCGATTGACCCTGATGCGAGATCGAAACAGGCGAGACGCTATTGGTTGACCATTTGGCGACGACGGAAAGCGGGACCAGCGTTCCATTGCTCGCCCTCACTGAAAGGCGGTCCAGGGTCGCAATATCACGCTGCAGGTTTGGCAGCACTTCCAGGACAACATGAAACGTATCGGCCTGCGTGGAATAGGAAGCCACCTGGCGCTGGCCGAAAGCGTCATAGAGCGTTTCATCGATCGCAGCCGGCAAGACTCCGTATAGGGTGGCAGCGGCGCGGTCGATGCGGATGGAGAGGCTGGGCGCCTCGGCTTGCTGATCGCTACCGACATCGCGCAGTTCGGGTAGAGCCTGTAGCCGGTTTGTGATTTTCGAGGACCAGTTGGCAAGCTCGGTGATATCACCATCCTGGAGCGTATACTGATATTGCGTCTTGGCCGGGCGGGCTCCGATGTTGATATCCTGCGCCGACTGCATGAAGAGCTTGATACCCTGTTGTTTGTTCAGGGCCTCGCCGAGCCGTTGGATGACCTGCTGAGCGCTGGCGTTGCGCTGAGAGAGGGGCTTCAGCGTGATATTGACGTGCCCCTGATTGAGGGCGTTGCCACCATTGCCGCCGCCAATATCCATGAAGACGCTATAGACCGCGGGATCTCGAAGAATGATGGCGCTGACGCGCTCCTGCAGCTTTGCCATTTCGGTGAAGGAGATATCCGGCGACGCCTGGGACAATCCCGCGATAAAGCCGGTGTCCTGTTCCGGAAAGAACCCTTTCGGTGTGATCGCAAACAGATAACCGGTCAGTCCGACCGTCCCCAGGAAAACCAGAAGCGTTAGATAGCGATGGCGAATGACAGGGATAAGGCTGCGAGCATAGAGAGATAGAAGCCGGTCGAAAAACGCTTCTCCGGCTCGATAGAAGCGACCGCGGTTCTGTGCCGGCATGGCGCGAATGAACCGCGAGGCCAACATCGGGGTCAGCGTCAGCGACACGAACGCCGAGATCGCAATCGCGATCGTCAAGGTGACGGCGAACTCTCGAAAGAGCCGCCCGACAATACCGCCCATCAGGAGGATTGGGATGAGAACGGCAATCAGGGAAAGGCTGATGGAGATGATGGTAAAGCCGATCTCGCCGGCGCCTTTTCTCGCGGCCTCCTTGGGCTGCATTCCCTCTTCGATATGGCGAGTGATGTTTTCCAGCATGACAATCGCATCGTCGACGACGAAGCCGACAGCCACGACAAGAGCCATGAGCGACAGATTGTCCAGGCTGAATCCGAGTACCCACATGGGAGCGAGTGAGCCGACCAAGGCAATCGGCAGCGTGAGCACGGGGATGATGGTCGCGCGAACGCTGCGCAAGAACAGGAAGATCACCAGCACCACAAGGCCGATGGTCAACACCAGGGTAAACTGCACATCATCGACCGAAGCTCTGATTGTCGTTGTGCGATCCGTTACCAGATCGAGCTTGATCGACCTTGGCAGGGATGCCTGCAATGCTGGCAACTGGGACTTGACGGCATCGACGACCCCAATCACATTGGCGCCGGGCTGACGGAAGACATCGAGCGCGATACCACGCTCTCCGTTTGTCCAGTGCGCCATCTTCGCATCTTCCGCGCCGTCGACCGCTTGACCGATGTCGCGAATACGAACCGGCCCACCGTTGCGGTAAGCGATGACGGCGTCGTTCCACTCGGCACTGGTTGTGATCTGGTCGTTGGTATAGATCGGAAACGTTCGCGTCGGATCGTCTATGTTGCCTTTGGGCGCGCTCAAGCTGAGGTTTCCGATTGCCGACCGGACGTCTTCGAGCGTGACGTCCGCCTGGGCCAACCGCCCAGGATCGACCGCGACCCGGATTGCGGGCTTTTGCTTTCCACCGATATTGACGTAGGCCACGCCGGATACCTGACCGATCTTGGTCGCCACATTGCGCTCGATATATTCGTCGAGCTGCGGCAGAGTGAGGCTATCCGAGGTGGCCGATAGCTGCATCACGGGAGTATCGGCCGGATTGACTTTCCTCACGGTTGGCAAAGACGGCATGTCCTTCGGCAACTGGCCGGATGCTTCGCTGATCGCGGTTTGCACATCGCTTGCCGCCGTCTGGATATCCTCGCCCAAATCGAACTGGACTGTTATTGATGCCGTTCCCAAAGAGCTGGTGGAGGTCATCTCGGTGATGCCGCTCACCCGTGACAAGGCCTCCTCGATCGGCTGAGCGACGCTTGATGCCATGGTATCCGGGGACGCGCCGGGCAAGCTCGCGGCAATTTGGACTGTCGGAAAGTCGATTTGCGGCAGCGCCGATACCGGCATGAAGGGATAGCAGATCGCACCGACGAGGAAGATGCCGAGCATGATCAGACCTGTTGCGACAGGATGATCGATAAAAAAGTCAAAGAAGCGCGAATTGTCCGAGTGCTCACGATCATATTCGGGAGCGGACTTCATTGCGACACCCCTCCGGAAAGCTCGCCTGTCGGGGCACCGCTCCAGGGTGTGACCGAGACTTTCATCCCGTCGCCGATCCGCGATTGTCCGTCCATGACGACCTCATCGCCATCGTTAATGCCCTCATTCACCAGAGCCATCGCGTCTGTCACGAAGGCTGTTTTGACACTCCGCCTGACCACCTTCCCATCGGTCCCGACGACATAGGCATAAAGACCGTCACGCCCACGGGCGAGCGCCTTGTCCGGCACCACGACACCTTTGCGGATCTCAACGGTCAGCCGCGTTGCGACCGGCAGGCCAGGCCAGAGGATGCCGTTCTTGTTGTCGAAGGTCGCCCGCAGATGGATGGAGCCATTGGAGGCATCGACGGCATTGTCCATGATGGTCAGCTTGCCTGCGGTCAGATTGCGGGTTCCGTCGGTCGTCGATAGCTCCACTGTGGCGATCCCACTTTGTAAGGCGTCGCGGATTTCGCCAAACCTGTCACCCGGAGCGACGAAGGAAACACCTATCGGGTCCATCTGGGTGATGGTTACAATACCGTTGGTCGAGTTCGCACTGACGACGCTGCCGACGTCGACTTGCTTGAAGCCGGTCTGGCCGGTGAAGGGGGCCAGAACGGTCGCAAAGCCCAGTTGCGTTTCCGCATTCTGGATCATCGCCTCGTCATACTGGACGGCTGCAGCATATTGCTGGCTGGACGCATTCTTCTGCTCCAGCACCGACGTTGACGCGACACCTTTCTCCGCAAGCGTGGCGTATCGTTCGGCATCCGCCTTGGCGCTTTGCAATTGGGCTTCATCCTGTGCCTTCTTCGCCCTGGCAGACGCCAGATTTGACAGGAGCTCGCGATCGTCGAGTCTCAACAGGATACTGCCTTTCTCGACGATCTGGCCTTCGGTGAAGGGTATTTCGGTGACTTGACCGTCGATACGCGGGCGGGCGGTGACCGACTGCAGGGGTGCCACGGTGCCAATTCCGTTGATGACCCGATGGATCGTCGCGCTCTTTGCTATGACCGCTGTGACGGGTATGGCGGGTGTTTCCTCATCTGCATGGCCCGGAACACCATGCCCGACAATCGAGAGGACCGAGAATGTCACCAGAACAGGTAACCGTTGCTTAAATTGGCGCCGCGTTGATCCGAACGTCATGAGATGACTCCAAGTGATGCGGCGCAGGAACGCGTTGGCGTGACGTTAGTTCAATGCTTTCGCCAAAATATTTCAGTAAAGCTGAACCCAGAATTACATTAGGTACAGTCAATCACGCATAACGTTCACATATAAACGGTGAACAATGCTGCAATAAGCAGCTATGTCGGGCGGCGGCGATTGGTGAAATGCATCAATAATCCGGGGCGATCAAACCTTCATCACGAATGATCTCAGGCCATCATGCGTATTCTCTATTGGTTGCGCGTAGTTCTGGTCCCAAAACTGACAGAGGGGGGCTCGGATACAGTCGTTCAACCGAGAGCAAATGTATGGACTTCGGCTCATAACCCATACTTTACAAAAGCCCTTTTGCAGGCGGCCATCTCGCTTTATCTGAAGAGCTTCTCATCCGCTGGGACCGATCGAAAACGGGAATCCAATCATTAGTTATTCCTTTTTTAGTTGAAGCGAATCTTCGCCTATGCTCTTAGATTGAAAAGGAGAAACTGAAACATCGGTTGGAAATGCCTAGTGCAGTCGGGGGGCGATGCGCCGCATGATGAAATCAATTCGGAGATTCCGCTATATTTGCCCTAAAGCCACGCTATTGCTGGGGGCAAGTATCGTCTCCCCTGACGTCGCGCTGGCGGCATGCAACAACTTCACCCCCACGAACGGCCAAACAGCCACCTGCGACTCGAGCTCGCCCAACCCGGTGACCACGGGAGTCTATGGAGCCACTGGCAGCTCCAACGTGGCGATCGACATTCTTGGCGGCGCGATTGTGACTGTCGTTCGCGCACCCACCGCCAATGCCGGCGCCCGCGTCGTCGACTCCAGCACCATTGTCAATGACGGCAGCATTTCCCTCACCGGTTCCGGCAGCACCGGCACCAATCGTGGTGCGGGAATGGTCGGCACCGGCAGCAACAATTCCATCACCAACAATGGCTCGATCAGCAACACTGGCCAATACAATGACGGCATGGCTGCCGACGGCAGCGGCAACACGCTCACCAACAACGGCTCGATTACGACGACAGGACCGAATGCCTATGGCATGACGGCCAGTTGGGGCCAGGTCGGCAGCGGCTCTCCGAACAACACCATCATCAACAACGGCTCGGTCGCCACCAGTGGTGCGAGCGCACGCGGTCTGTCGATTCTAGGCTCGAACGGCATGGTCACCAACACCGGTACGGTGACCACGAGCGGAAACAGCGCACCCGCAGTCTATATTCAGGGCACCAACGGCACCCTGGTGAATAGCGGCACGATCCATGCGAGTGGTGGCGCAACGCCAACCGGTTCGCCGTCGGATGGGGTCTTCTCCAACACGGTCGGCTCGACGTTCCCTGCAACAATTATCAATCTTGCCGGCGGTCAAATCATCAGTGACCAGGGACCTGCCATTCGCACGCTCAACGGGCAAACCGCCATTACCAATGCGGGACTGCTCAGCGGCGGCAACGGCTTTGCCATCAGCGGCGGCAACGGCAATATTGCCCTGACCCTTCAAACCGGCTCCAGGATGATTGGCACCGCCAATGGCGGTGCTGGCAGCAACATGGTCACACTTCAAGGACAGGGTGTGATTGACAACGCATTCACCAATTTCCAGACACTTTACATGACCGGCACGGATTGGACCTGGGCCGGAACCGGCGACTTCCGTAACAGCTTCATGCAGAACGGCAGGTTTCAGCTACAGCGTGACCTGACAGGAAATGTGACGGTATCACCAGGCGCCAGCCTGCTTGCCGGCGGCGGCTTCAATCCGTCGATCATCCCCTATCCGGGTGGTCCTGCCGTCACGCTCACCAATTCTGGCGTTATCGATCTGACCAATGGCAGCTCTCAGGCGACGAATAGCCTCACCGTGGTCGGTAACTATGTCGGCTCAGGCGGCAACCTGCTTCTGAATACCGTGCTGGGCGACGATGCGTCGGCTTCCGACAAGCTGGTGATCAATGGTGGGGCGGCATCGGGCACGACGGCGATCACAGTCAACAATTTCGGCGGCGGCGGCGCGGCCACGATGCTTGACGGGATCAATGTCGTCCAGGCTATAAACGGCGCGACAGCCACCGGTAACGCCTTTTACCTGAACGGCCGGGCTGCCGCAGGCGCCTATGAATATTACCTTTTCAAGGGCGGAATTAGCGCCGGCACCAGCAACAACTGGTATCTGCGCTCCGCCTATGTCGCTCCGGTCCCGACACCGGATGATCCGGATCCGGAGACGCCTACCCCAGTCCTCCCCCCTGGAGGCGGGACATCGGTGATCGAGCCGCCGCTGGTGACGCCCGATAATCCAACGCCAAAGCCACCGAACCCGGGCGCGACGCCAATCTCCCCAATCATCGTCAATATCGGCGGCATCGAGGTTGCGGTTGTCCCGTTCGTGCGTCCGGAAGTGGCAACCTACACGGCACTTCCACCAGCAGCGCAGGTGGCAACGCTTGCCACATTGGGAACATTTCACGAGCGCCGCGGTGAGCAAAGCGTATTGACGCCGGGCGACAACGTTTCAGCAGCCTGGGGACGTGCTTTCGGCGAACATGTCGATCAGGGCTGGGCAGGTTCCGTCTCCCCATCGATCGACGGATCGCTCTGGGGCCTGCAAACAGGCTTGGATATACTAAGCCACGAGAGCGACGATGGTAATCGCGATATCGCCGGCTTGTTCTACGGCTATGCCAATCTCAGCGCCGATGTCACCGGCCAGGCGGTTGGCTGGAACAATGTGAAGACCGGCAAGTTCAATCTTGAAGCAAACAGCCTGGGCGCCTATTGGACACATATCGGCCCTTCCGGCTGGTATCTCGACGGCGTGCTGATGGGCACATGGTTCGGCGGCGACGCCAACTCGATCGGCGGCACAGGGATCGATATCGGAGGAAGCGGGTTCACCGCTTCGCTTGAGGGAGGGTATCCGATCGCCGTCGCCGACAACTGGTCTCTCGAGCCACAGGCACAGCTGATCTGGCAGGACATTTCTCTTGACGACACGCGTGACGCCTACTCAACTGTCTCATTCGGCTCGGATCAAAGCTGGATCGGCCGGCTCGGTGCGCGCCTTCAAGGCAATTTCCAGACCCCCAACGGTTTGCTTCAACCCTATCTGAAGGCCAATCTCTGGCACAATTTCGACACCACCGACACGGTACGCTTTGGTGCCGACCCGATGAGTACCTCGACAAAGGGCACGGCGGTCGAGCTTGGCGGCGGCCTGGTCTATGCCTTCAACACGTCGTGGAGCGCGTTTGCAACGGCGGACTACAAATTCTCCGTCGACGGCGAGCATCAACGCGTCGTCGAAGGCAATGTCGGGCTGCGGTTGAGGTGGTAGGAGCGCCAATTTAAAGCCGCTGGAAACCATCTGGCGTCCCCTCGGGGGAATGAGTAACGGATAGGTTCAGGGATCAAATTGCCATCATCTCCGGCGGGGCGACCGCGTTGGGTGGAGCGGCTGGTCGCAGTGCCGCAGGACTGGCTCGGTCGCCAGTCATCGAATAGCCGGATCTCGTCTTGATACCTCATCCAGATTGTGATGCTCTTTTCGTCGCGAGCACTCGAGTATTGTTGCGAGCCGCGCATTCTTTAGAAGGTCGTCGTGCAGGCTTGCCGTCTCGTCAGGAGGCCGGTTTGCAAATGCCAAGCCCGGTCACATCGGAGCCTGGCTGCTGACGATTGACAACCGCTTCCAGCTGATGCCCGTCTCCACCATATGCCGCGGATGCCGGCAGCAAGCCAATCCAACAGGCAATCCGGCCTTTGTCGGGCCGGCAAGGTTTGGCCGTCGTACACGCATGTCGTGCGGTGATTAACGACATCAAAAGCTTTTTGACATTACGTTGCGCAATGACTTCGAGTGGATTTCGAAAAGGACTTCCAGCGGCTTTTCTGCTTCTGGTGATGCTGGTGCAATTCACCGCCGCATTGGCTAACGCGGCGGACGCCTCTGATATCCGCAATTCCTGCAGGGCGTCCGGCAGTCGGTCGGAAGACCTGGTCGGGATAATTCGAAACGAAAAGCGGTGGTCTTGCGACAACCGGGAATTCTCCATCGACGCAGAGCGGGTACTGCTTCGCTTCGACATTGCCCCCGGCTATATCCTCCCCCGATATCTGCTTTCAAGGCGGAGTGCACTTGAGGCGGTGCACCTGCTTGTGATCAATCGGAACGGTTCGGTTCGGCAAACCGCGATCCCTGCCGCCGCCTTGCCCAGTTCAATGGCTGGCGGTTACTTCAGGGTTTCTCTGCCTGAGGTGACCCGCGAGGACCAGCAGGTCGTCGCCGCGATTGACATGCCGAGCCACCGGATGACCCTGGAGAGAGCCTATCTTACAGCGACGGACGAAGTGGACGGCATCGGCAATATGCGATTCCTGCTGATTTTGGCAGGACTTGCAGGGATGCTCATCATGCCTCTGATCTTCAATGCAGCGTTCTACCGAGCCTTACGTGAACCCTTCGTTCTCTGGCACTCAGCTCTCACATTCTCACTGCTGACGACTATTCTGGTATCATCCGGCCTGTCGGTCGTGCTTTTCGATGCTCCTGCGATGACGTTGAGCTGGATGACGACCCTCGTTTTCGGGATGACCGTCGGGTCGGGAGCGATGTTCACCTACAGCTTCATCGAACCCGGATTGATGCATCCGCTTTTGCGGCGCCTGCTACCCTATTGCGCGGCATGGGCTGTGCTCCTGAGTACATTTCATGCGGCGTTCCCCTTTGTTGCCCGGCCCATACAGTCGAGCGCATACACCGCGGCATTTGCGCCGATCCTTGCTGTCTTCATGCTGTCGATGGTCGATGCACTGCGTCGCGGGAGCCGCGCCGCGAGATTCCAGGCAGTAGGTTACACGCCAATAGTCATTGTCGGATTGCTCCGGCTGGTGACCGGTATATTTCCCGGATTGCACAGCACCGATGCTATGCTCCTGTTCTATGTCGGGTGCGTATGCGAAGTCATCTTTACGACGCTTGGCGTGGCAGACCGCTTCGTTACCATGAAGCGCGAGCGAGACCGCGCACGCAATGAAGCCGAACTGCTCGAACGGCTGTCCGAAACAGATCCATTGACAGGACTGCTAAACCGAAGGGCGATCGAGCGACAGTTCGAAGAGCTTCGAACCGAAGGCTTCGCTGCGCTGGCTGTCATCGACCTCGATCATTTCAAGTCGATCAATGATGTTAACGGGCATACCGTCGGAGACGAAGTGCTGAAGGCTGTGGCCAATGCGCTCCAAGCAAGTCCGAGCGTTCGGGCGTACCGTCTGGGCGGTGAAGAATTCGTGCTTCTCTTGCGTGGTAGCGACGCCGATATTCAGGCTGAGCTACGGCGTCAGGCAATACCCGCCATCGTCGCTCGCACGGTATCGGGTCTCGAACGACCCGTGACCGCCAGCATGGGTGTGACGGACCTTCTCGGCAATGAGGCTTTTGCCACGCTTTATGATCGGGCCGACAAGCTTCTATACGAAGCCAAGAGTGCCGGGCGCAATCGAACCCGGAGCGCGATCAAGGGAACGCCGGCTGTGGACACCCTTCCGACTGACCGTGCCATGATCGCGTAGTCCAGCCAGGCAAGGCGTGCAGCAGGATCACCCTGCAGTCGAAAGACCAACCCGCAAGTCCTGGAGCACCCTGTGGCTTGGCGAAGCACAGCGCGAAGGGTTGACACCTCACGCTGTGCTGAATGTTCGCAATTCTATCGAGCGCAATCAGCCTGCAACGTCAGTGACCGACAGGACGCGGATATGGCCGTCGCGCGTGACCCAGTTGATCGTCTGGCCCTTCGATAGGCCCAACAATGCCACCCCAATGGGGGTGAGGATTGAGACCCTGTTTTCTTCTATGTTCGCCTCGCCGGGATAGACAAGGATGACCGTTCGGGCTTCGCCGTTTTCAGTCGTATAAGTTGCGGTCGACCCCATCTGAATGGTTTGACGCATTGCGGACTCGTCGCCTATGACTGAAGCGCGTTCCAACTCAGCCATCAATTCATCTCCGACGACAGACTCTCTCTCCATCGAAGCCTGCGCCAAAGCGATTAATCTTGCATAGTCGGTGTTTCTCACAATGATAGGCGGTTTGCCAACCGCATGTGTCGTATCGTTCACGCGAACTCTCCTGTGGCCAAGTGTTTCAATTCTTGGCGGGATGAAATCTATGGGTTGTTGAGTCGCGCAAAAGAACAAAAAGCTGCCGCTCCCGCTTCCCGGGGCGCGACGGCGACCGGGAACGGGCTAATGTCCTGCCAGAGGACACATACGATACAGCACGTCGAGTACATTTTTGCTCATGCGGGCAACATCGCTTTCGCCTGCATCCATGTCAAGCGCTAGCTGTTTTGTGTCATGTCGGGGTCGAACCGCGGCGCGGACCCACGTCAATCTTGTCTCAAGGTTGGCGAGGCAGGCGAGACTGCAATCGCTCACAATCATCGGATTTGAACAATAACTCGCGATGAGCCGTCCTCAGTTTCGTTGACGCACGCTCGCTCCAAGTGAAGTTGGTGCCGATAACGTAGCTTGATCGTCATCGTTGGCCGCATGTTATGTTGCTTGCGGCACCCTCGTGAGGTGAGAAGCGTGCCAAGGAGATCATTGAAACCGCCCCACACTCGAATTGATGTTTGAGCTGCTACTACCTTTGGTCGATGACCCACCCCGTTTGTCGAATTGAGGCAAGCGAGGGACCAGCCTAAAACTCGTTCATGCAGAATCTTCACATCGCTTTCGCTCAGAGACTTCTCGTGATCGTCGGCATTTTGGCGGCGTTCTCGCTTGTCCTGTACATCCCGCATGTCCACCCGGCAAAAGGTCGGCGCGAACCGGGCAGGATCGAGCTATCTGCCGCATCATCGCGTGATGCGCATGACTGCATATGGACCGGCCACGCCGATGGCGCCAAGCGGGCCCAGCGATCCATGCATGTTTGCAAACGCTATAGCGCTGCCTATTCCATCTTCGATGTGATTTGCCCATCGTTCGATTTTGCAGTACCCGGGATCGTCCAGGCGTATTTCCTGCCTGATCGGCCTCTCCTATTTCCGCAAGAACAACAGAATTTTCTCTGTCCCTCATAGGCCCCGTCTCAACGCTGCCGCGCAGCTCAGCGCCCGGCAGATAATCGTCGTTTCCACAATGCGCGAAGCTTGAGGCCATCCGCCACAAGGACGATCACGGCTTGCCGTGAGAGCCCCCCGGCATGCGTTCGGCAATTTGCGAGCACGCATCTGTCGATGATCGCGCCGGAGCGTCCTGGCTCGCGCTTTGTGTGAAACCCGTTTGGATCCTTGTTGCATGCCCGATCTCTGTTGGGGGCAGCAGCACGTTGGAAGGAGTAAATCATGTCGATCGCCATCACGGGATTGAGTTCCCTTCGTCAGGCTCCCTTTCGCCTTTGTCGGGCACTATGGGAGACAATACCCAATTCGGTCCGTCGAACGCCGGCCATGTTCCGTGCCGGACGGTACATCTATCATCGCTACACCCGCCACACCGGGAAGTTTCAGTCGCACTACACCCAATTCATGCGCAACCCGCCGCTATTGGCGACCATCGCAACGCTCGCGTCCAAATATCCCCGCGGCGCCGGTATAAAGATTGCGTCGATCGGGTGCAGCACGGGAGCCGAGCTCTATTCTGTTCTCTACGCAATCAAAAATCTTCGAGGTGACTTGCAGGTCACCGCACAGGGCGCAGACATATCGAATGCGGTTGCAGAGGCAGCAAGGCGCGGTGTCTATATTCCCGATGTTCCGGCAGCCGAGGGAGGCCTCTACGCCGCAGGCCGGGCGGAAGTTGCAAGCGTCGATGTACCTTCGCTTGTCGAACTCCTGGAACCTCTCCCCGATGGCTCTCTGCGGGTGAGGGATTGGCTGCGCGAAGGCGTGACCTGGCGGACCGCTGATGCGACTGACGACAGACTCCCCGAGTTGTTCGAGCCACAGGATTTCCTCCTGGCGAATAACTTCATGGGGCCGATGGATGATCAGCTGGCCGAGCGATGCCTCCGAAACATGGTGAGGCTGGTTGCCCGCGATGGCTATCTGGTGGTGGATGGGATCGACCTCGACGTTAAAACGAGGATTTTGACGGAATTCGGGTTCCGTCCCGTTCTGACCAATCAGCGCGAGATATGGGAAGCCGAGGGCCTGAAAACCGGTTGGCCCTGGCTTCGCTGGGCTCGGGAACCCATCGATCGCAGCGCAGGCGATTGGGCGTTGCGGTATTCGGTCATTTTCCATCGTGACCACCGCTAATTCGTGACTATGCACCGGCCGCCGGCATATCTTCGATCGCGCCGTGGCGGCCGGTTAACCGTCAACCCGGAACACTCACAATGGTTTTATCAATCAAGGATGCCGAACGCCAAGAAGACCAAGACCTAAGGCATTGGGACGGAGCGGCAAGGCGCCAGTTTACACGGGCGATCGTGTCCGGTGGCGCTTGGATCGTGATCGCGAAGATCGTTTCACAGCTCTCGCAGATCGCGATGTTCCTCCTGGCTGCACGCATGCTGAGCCCCGCCGATTTCGGGCTTTTCGCGTTCGTTTCGGCCATTGCGATGCTGCTGGTCGTGGTGGCGGAAGGCGGCTGGGCGGAATTCCTGATGAAATCGCGAGACGGCGCAGATTGCTTCGATCAGGTCGCTACAATCTCTCTGTGCAGCGGGGGGATCCTTGCGATCGTCGGCCTCATCGGCACAGGCCTCTTCTGCGCCCTTACAGTCAGCGTGGAGCAAAGTTGGCTCCTTGCCCTTCTAAGCTGCTGGATGTTGCCCGCGGCACTGACTGCCACCTTCGACGGAATGTTGATCGTTTCGGGGCGCCTGCATCAACGTGCACTCGTCAGGGTCGCTGGAGAGCTTATAGGCCTGCTCACCGCAGTGGCATTGCTCTCCCTTGGTGCGCGTGCTTCAGCGCTGGCTGCGGCGAAAATAGCTTGCCAGCTTGTTCTGCTGATCGGGTCCGCGGCTGCCACGATGCGGCTGCCGCGTCTGCGCCTTACCGCATCCATGTTTGTCGAAATCATAGCATTCTCGCGCCAGATCGTCGGAAATCGTCTGGTCGTCTTTCTGGGTACATATTCGGGCACGCTGGTAGTGGGGAGTTTTCTCGGGGTAGCGGATGCGGGATTCTACCGGGCGGCCGAGCGCGTCGTCTCAGTGCTCTCGGAACTAATGGGCGAGCCGGCGCGGTCATTGAGCTGGGTGGTGTTCCGGCGCGCACACGGGCAGCCCGGCGCATCGACGCGTTCAATCGGCCAAGCCGGCGTCAGATTCGTTCTCGTTCTGCTTGCCATTGCAGCCCCCATGTACCTCGGCCTGGCGCAGATATCCGAGCCTGTCGTACGTCTTCTGCTTGGCGGCGACTGGATGCCCGCAGCGACCATCATCCCTTTCCTTTGCCTGCGGCAATTGCTGCTTTCGCCGGGCTATATCAACGAGGCGTCGCTATCCGTGATTGAACAGATCCGCTATCGGCTTCCCATCACGCTGTTGAACGTCGTCGTATCCCTTGCAGCTGTCATTGTATTTGCTCGATATGGGTTAAGGGAATTGGCGATCGTTCAATGCTTCACAGCCGCATTTGCGCTGGCGAGCTGTATCGGCCTTCAGTCCAAGGTTGCGATGGTGGATTGGGCACAGATCTCAAGAGGAATTATATTGCTGATCCTGCCTGCTAGCCTATTGATGATCGTAACTGTCATGGCGGTTCCAGGCATGTCCAGCGATATGTCCTGGCGTGTGGTGCTCTTCCTCCAGATCGCCACCGGCGCTCTAACCTACGTTTTAGTGTTAACGGCATTGTTAGGGCTAAGCAGACGCTTGCATTGGCTAAATTTCTAATGGAATTAACCCATCCGCTCGGATGCGTATGAGCCTGGGCTTGCCGGGAAGACGACGGTGCGGTTGCCGTTGAGGAAGGTGCGGAAATGGATATGCGCATGAATGGCGCGCGCCAGCACCTG
>NZ_JBIVSO010000019.1:0-86597 GCF_044756305.1 Rhizobium sp. NPDC092011 | reverse complement strand
GGGCCAACCCCGCCTGATGCTGCCAACGTCTGGCTATACGCACTCGCCACCCCGCCGGAAGACAGAGACGACGGGCCGAGCGTGATCGTCGGAGCGCCGACGGTGACGCTGTAAACGTTCGACACTCTGAAAGGTGCGCCCGTGCCGGTCGAACTGTCCGTCGCCGTGATGGTCACGTTGAACGTGCCCGATGCAGTCGGCGTGCCGGAGATAGCGCCGGTCGATGCGTTGAGCGTCAGGCCTGCCGGCAGCGAGCCGGTCATCGCATAGGCATAGGGCGCCATCCCTCCAGAGGCCGTAAGGGTCTGGCTATAGGCGGTCCCTGCGACACCGCTCGCAAGGACGCCGGAAGCTGGCGTCATCGTGATCGTCGGCGCGGACACCGTCACGCTAACAGTTGCCGGCGTGGATGTGCCGTCGGCATTGCTGGCCGTATAGGTGAAACTGTCCGATCCGCTATAGCCTGCCGCCGGCTTGTAGGTGATCGACGTGCCTGAGGCGTTGGCGGCCCCATGGCTCGCCTGCGTCGCGACCGCGACCGAGATCGCCGTTCCACCCGTAATGCTGAGGTTGATCGGATTGGTTGACGAATTCTGCGCAACTGTCGCCGTGACCGCATTCGCAACCGGCGGATTGGTGGTTACCGTCAGGCTATAGGCTATCGAGCCGGTATAGGGTCCGCTTCCCGTCGAACTGTCCGTTGCAGTGACGGTGAAGTTTGCTGTACCAGAGGCCGTCGGCGTGCCCGAAAGCACTCCGGCTGGAGACAGCGTCAGCCCCGCTGGAAGTCCGCCACTCGTCACCGCATAGGTATAGGATGTGGTGCCGCCGGAGGCTATAAGGGTCTCCCTATAGGTCGTATTGCGCGCGCCAGCCGCAAGCGTCGTTGGGCCAATGGTAATCGTCGGGGCGCTGATCGTCAGGCTATAGGCTCGCGAGCCGGTGAAGGGAGCCTCCGTACCGACAGTACTGTCCGTCGCCGTGATGGTGAAGTTGAAGGTGCCGCCCGCCGTCGGCGTGCCGGAAAGAGCACCGGTCGATGTGTTGAGTGTCAGGCCGGCTGGAAGCGAGCCCGCAGTCACCGCATAACTATAGGAACTGGTGCCGCCCGAGGCGGTAACAGTCCGACTATAGGCCGTGGCCACCGCGCCTGCGGACAGCGTCGTCGGCGCAACTGCAATCGTCGGCGCGATAATCGTCAAGCTATAGGCGTTTGAGACGGAGAAGGGGGCGCCCGTACCGGTCGAACTGTCCGTCGCCGTGATGGTCACGTTGAACGTGCCCGAGGCCGTCGGTGTGCCGGAGATAGCGCCGCCCGACGACAGCGTCAGGCCGGCCGGCAGTGAGCCGCCCGTAATTGCATAGGTGTAGGGCGCGTTGCCGCCAGAGGCCACAAAGGTTTGGCCATAGGCCATTCCTGCGGCTCCTCCCACAAGGGCGCCGGACGCCGGCGACATCGTGATCGTCGGGGCGGATACAGTCACGTTCACGGTTGCCGGCGTGGACGTGCCGGAGGCGTTTGTCGCGGTATAGGTAAAGCTGTCCGCACCGCTATAGCCCGGCGTCGGCGTATAGGTAATCGATAGGCCGGACGCCACTGCCGAGCCGTGGCTCGCCTGGGTCGCAACAGCGACCGAAGCCGCAGCGCCGCCTGACAGGCTCAGAGTAACCGGCTGGCCTGTCGAGCTTTGCGCGACCGTTGCCGATACATCTCCGGCAATCGGCAAATTGAGGAAAGTATAGCCGCCACTTAAGGTTCCCGCGCCTCCGACGGTGGTGACGACAACATCGACGGCACCGGCCGCATGGGCGGGAGTGTTGGCTGTGATCTGCGTGGCGCTGTTGACGGTGAAGCTCAAGGCCCCGGTCCCGCCGAAGGTCACGTTCGTCGCGTTGAGCATGTTCATGCCGGAAATGACGACGGATGTAGCGCCCGCCATCGCGCCGGTATTCGGGCTGACGCCCGATACAGTGGGTGCGGGAATGTAGGTGAACTGATCCGCAGTTGTCGTTGCGCTCGTCCCGCCGACCGTGGTTACACGAATATCCGCCGTGCCAGTACCAGCCGGCGCGGTCGCCGTGATCTGCGTGGCGCTGTTAATGGTGAAGCTGGAGGCGCCGATCCCGCCGAACGTGACGGCTGTCGCACCGCTGAAGCTTGTGCCGATGATCGTGACCGTTGTACCGCCCGCCGCCGGTCCAGACGTCGGACTGATCGATGTCACCGTCGGAGCCGCAACATAAGTGAACTGATCGGCGGCGGTCGTCGCGCTGGTGCCACCGATCGCGCTCACCCGGATATCCACCGCTCCCGTACCGGCAGGAGCGGTTGCCGTGATCTGCGTCGCCGAATTCACGGTGAAGCTTGTCGCTGCCGTGCCGCCGAAGGTGACGCCGGCCACGCCGCTGAAGCTTGTACCGGTGATCGTGACCGTCGTACCGCCTGCCGTAGGACCTGCAGTCGGACTGATTGATGCCACCGTCGGGGCTGGTACATAGGTGAACTGGTCAGCCGCAATTGTTGCGCTGGTGCCGCCGACCGTCGTCACGCGGATATCCACCGCTCCCGTACCGGCGGGAGCGGTTGCCGTGATCTGCGTCGCCGAATTGACCGTGAAACTGGCTGCAGCAGTTGCGCCGAAGCTGACAGCTGTCGCGCCGGCGAAATTCGATCCGGTCAGCGTGACGCTCGTACCGCCAGCTGTTGGACCTGAGGTTGGCGAAATCGCCGTCACCGTCGGAACGGCAACATAGGTGAATTGGTCGGCGGCAGACGTCGTACTCGTCCCACCTGCCGTCGTCACGCGAACATCCACCGTCCCGGAGCCTGCTGGCGCAGTCGCGGTGATTTGCGTTGCCGAGTTCACCGTGAAACTGGTTGCCGCAGTCGCTCCAAACATTATAGCGGTCGCGCCGGTGAGATTCGAGCCGGTCAGCACAATCGCTGTACCACCGGCCGTTGGGCCGGCCGCTGGGCTGATCGACGTGACAGCCGGTGCGGCCAGATAGGTAAATTGGTCTGCTGCAGACGTAGCACTCTTACCGCCCGCTGTCGTAACCTGGATGTCGACCGTTCCGGATCCGGCAGGCGCGGTTGCGGTGATCTGCGTCGCCGAGTTCACCGTGAAGGCGGTTGCCGGCGTCGCTCCGAACGTCACAGCCGATGCTCCACTGAAGTTCGTCCCGGTCACTACGATCGACGTACCCCCTGCCAATGGACCTGCCGTGGGACTGATCGACGTCACCGCCGGGGCGGTAATATAGGCGAACTGGTCTGCTGCGGATGTGATACTCGTGCCGCCCGCCGTGGTAACCCGTATATCGACTATTCCCGATCCGGCGGGCGCGGTCGCGGTGATCTGTGTTGCCGAATTCACCGTGAAGGCGGTTGCCGGCGTCGCCCCAAACATTACAGCCGTTGCTCCGCTGAAGCTCGTCCCGGTCAACACGACCATCGTGCCGCCTGCAGTTGGGCCAGCCGCAGGACTGATCGACGTCACTATCGGCGAGGAAATATAGGTGAACTGATCGGCGACAGACGTCGCGCTGGTACCACCTGCCGTCGTTACGCTGATGTCAACCGTTCCGGTCCCTGCTGGCGCGGTTGCGGTGATCTGTGTTGCCGAATTCACCGTAAAGCCTGTCGCTGCCGTTGCACCGAATTTTACTGCCGTCGCGCCGGCGAGGTTCGTCCCGGTCAGTATGACTGTCGTTCCGCCTGCCGCCGGACCGGACGCCGCACTGATCGAGGTCACCGTTGGAGGCGCGACATATGTGAAGCGATCCGCACTCGACGTCGCACTGGTACCGCCCCCAGCCGTCACCTGCACATCTACAGTTCCGGTCCCAGGAGGCGCGGTTGCCGTGATCTGCGTGTCTGAATTGCTCGTGAAGCCTGTCGCCGCCGTCGCGCCGAACTTCACCGCCGTCGCGCCGGCGAGGTTCGTCCCAGTCAGTGTGACCGACGTACCACCCGCGGTCGGGCCCGCCGAAGGCGAGATTCCTGTAATCGTCGGACCAAGCAAATTTATCTGAAGCGTGAAGGTCCGGTCGGTTCGCGAAGACCCTCCACACCCACCCATAGCGACGGAGCAGGCGCTCGCATACCACAGCGTAATCGTGTCCTGACCTGGCGATTTTACCGAGCCCAGTCTTATATCATATTCCGGGTAGTTTATCCCATCTTCGCTAACCAACGGAGTAATCGTATAGGTAGCATTTGCTGTCGAAACAACGAATGGGGTTGCAACGTTCTGGCCGGTCATTGGCGCGGAGGCTAATGTGTCCACATTCTGACCGTTATAGAGGCCCCAACGAACAGCGTCTTGAGTTACGCAAAGGCCGATCGCGCGATTTGTTGATCCCCAGTCAGGGAAAGTCACCGTCGCACTCGAATTGGATCCGGTCGTGACATCGCAGCCGGCACTTGCGGTCGCGACCATGGTCAGCAGCAAGAGGACAACAAGAAGAACGAACCTGGCGCAACAAGCCGCTCCTTCGCGAAGAAATTTCAATGCCGACAGCAATTTAGACGTACCCCTGCATTCAGAGCCGCCTCAGACCGGTCGGCTCCGCCCCAATTCTCGTGTGGCACACCCGCACCACTCACCAATCTTGCCTGTGGGCCGCAAAGCGCCGCCGCGCCGAGCCACAAGGTGCCACCGACCAGATCTACCGGCTGTTGCTAGCAATTCTCCGACATTCTCCGCAAAGCCGAATAGATAAGGGAATGAGTATCTGACCGCCTGTGCCGAGAACCGGTCTATGCGTGCCACTATTTTCGCAAAAGCGGCGGCACGGAGGGGTCGGCATCACCGACCTATGTCGATGACCCAACGGGACCACAGTTCATGCTGGCCCCTATTCTCCACATCAGGAAGCCCCTCGCCGGCATGGAATCGCATTTCTCTCGGAGTGAGACCAAACTGCTTTCGAAAGCTGCGTGCGAAAAGCTCGGGACTTGAGAAACCGTGCATCTGCGCAATTTCCGAGATTGACAGCGATTGCATAGGCCCCGTCTGCAGGGCCCGACGCGCAAGATCCAGGCGGCGTTTGCGGACATAGGATTGAAAGCCGCCAAATGGCTCGAACAGACGATAGAGTGTGCGTCTGGAAACACCGAACGCGCCGAGAGCTCCCTCCAGCGAAAGGGAGGGATCGAATATTCTGAGATCGATATATTGTCGGATGCGGGCGAGAAGCGCGGTGTCGACCGCGCTGCTAGTGTCTTCGGCAATACTTCCGTTGATCGCCGCCGCCGCAAGACCCAGCAGGGGCGCAAGCGAGGCCTGCGCCTCCCCAACGGAAAACCGAGAGAGGTTCTGCAGGTAGCAGGAAGCTGTGCTCCTCAACAGGCTGACCAGCGGGAGATTGGCATCCATCACCAGTTCATGGCTGTCGTCCGGCTGTTTGAGGAGCGGCGCCAACAGCCGCCGCGGAACGACGATATCGATATGAGAATGCGGATTGGTGGCAGTCGACATCGGCCGCGCCATGTCGAGGACATAGAGATCGCCCTTGCGAGCCGTGTAGCGTCCGTTCCAGTCCTGGCTTTCTCCGTCCATGTAGAACTGCAGCAGATAACCGTCCATCCCGTCACGGGCGATCTTATTGCGCGACCGATTGAAGCGATGCGGAGAGGCTTTCATCGCCGCAAAACCGACACCGTCGACGAGCCACGCATCCAGCCCGACGAAAAAGTCTTCATTCGAAGCGCCGGTCGGCTGGGCATCGAACAAAACGCCAATCAAGTCACGCCATAGCTCGCGCGCGACCTTTGGGGGCAGGATTCTGGTGTCGAAACTTGAGTAGGGAATGACCATTGGAAATAGAAATCTCGACTAAAACCTATCGACACTGCTCATTTCAGTGAAAAGCAGAGCGCATGAAAGACGCTAGTGTTTATAGAAAAATACATCGCAAGCAATATTGTTGATCATGGATGCCTGCCTTGGCATGATCTTGCGTCTTAGCTTGGTTCATAAAGGGAAAGGGACGGGCGCACGGAAGCAGGCGCCCACATGCCTGTCGCTTTGCACTTGAACGCGGGAGTGCGACAGCGAAGGCCGGGAACGTCTGCGGGTTGGGCACTTTTTTAGGCCCGAGACGCCAGTAATCTGGGGGGGCGGATAAAAAGTTGGACCGATTTCCTCTAGGAGGTGGCGCCACCGAGGGCGCTGCGTCGGATCCCCCCTCTGCATCAAACAGGCCATAAGATCGAATGCTTCACGATGATCACGCCGGCCCCCGCCTGAAACCAGGCGAGCGCGCAGGTGAGAAACAAGAAAAATGCGCAGATCGGCGGTCAGGAATGCAATGGATATGGTCGGGTAGCGTATTTTTATGACCTTGATCGTGATCAAGGTCGTAACAGGGCTCTCCGTTGGCACAGAACGCAACCTGTTCTGCCAACGGAGACCCTCCCATGTTCAAGATCGCATTCTTTATCTTGCTGACAGCATTCCCGGCCCATGCCGCTGAGGCAGTCGGATTTCGTCATTTCACATTGTTACAAGGCCACGACCGGACGCTCGACGTTGCCATCTGGTATCCGACGGATGCCGCCGGTACACCGATCCGGCAAGGCGAGGATGACAGCTTCGTTTTGCAGCCAGCCATCACCGACGCCGCCATCGCGCACGGAGTGCGTCCGCTTATCATTCTCTCGCATGGCTATGGCGGCAACTGGACGAACCAGGATTGGCTGGCGGTAGACCTCGTGCGTCACGGTTATATCGTGGCCGCGGCCAACCATCCCGGGACGACATCGGCCAACATGACCCCTTCCGTCGGTGCGCGCCTGTGGGAGCGTCCGCGCGATGTCTCAGCGCTTCTCGACAGGCTGACCTCCGATTCTGTCTGGTCTCCCGCCATCGACGCAAGCCGTATCGCGGCCATCGGCCATTCGCTTGGCGGCTGGACCGTTGCGGAATTGGCGGGCGGCCGCTTCGATCCCGATGCCTTCGAAAAGGACTGCCGCGACCATAAAGAACTCATTTCCTGCGCAGGCTATGCCGAACTTGGCGTGGGCAAGGATGAAACGTCGCGTCAGGCGTTGCGGCAGTCGCTGAAGGATGGACGCATCAGGGCCGGCGTGACACTCGATGCTGCTGTCACACGGGGCTTCGACCCCGAAAGCCTGGCCGCCGTCAAAATCCCGATGCTGGTGATTGCAGCCGGATCGCCCGTGCGGGATTTGCCCGCGGCGCTGGAATCTCGCCGCATGGCCAGTCTGCTGCCGGCGGCGACCACCCGTTATGTCGAGATCGGCGACGCGGTGCACTACAGCTTCCTGCCGGTCTGCGTGCCCGGCGCCGCCAGGCATTTAAGCGGTCCCAACGCGACGATCTGCAACGACAGGGGCGATCGCGAGAGCATCCACAAACGCACGATCGCGGACATTGAACGCTTTTTGGCAAAGGTGCTTCCGGCGAAGAACTAAGTGTCGCGCTCTGCATGGCGAACCGAGCGGCGATAGCCGCTCGGGTTCAGGCCCGTTACCCGCAGGAACTCGCGGTTGAAGTTGGATTTGGTGACGAATCCGGCCTCGAACATGATCGAGGTCACCGGGGCGGCGGTTTCGGCAAGCAGCCGCTGCGCCTCCTTCACACGATATTCGTTGACGATTTGCGAAACGTTGCGGCCATGGACACGGTTTACCGCGGCCGAGATGTGGCGCGCCGGGATGCTGGCCCGGCGTGCCAGCCGGTCAAGCGTCAGGTTGGGGTCGCGGTAGAGTTTGCGCTCGCGCATCAGCCTGTCGACGACGGCCAGTATCTGGGCATCGCCTTCCGGCGCGCCATTTGCGGGTCGCAAGACCTGATCTTGCGCACCAGCAACCCGATTGTCCGGTTCTTCGGGCGCACGGCTGCGGCCGGCTATGGCAGCCGCATAGCCGACGAAGATGAGCAAGACGAAATTGGCGAAACCGACGATCATTGCGGAGCCGGAATCGCCGCCAATGTCGAGCGCAATGGCGATCTCGACTGCGGCGGCGACGATAAACAGCACGCCGACGGTCACAAGCGCTCTGCTGGCGGCCGAGGCATCACCGAAACGGGCGGCGCTCAGTGTATCCGGCCCCTGTCGAGCGACCCATAGCAGGGCGCAGCCATAGCCGAAAAACAGCACGATCAGCGCCATGTCAATCGGATCGGACCAGACGAAGACCATCATCGCAACAGCAATCACCGGAGTGGCATGCAGCGAGTTCGAACGCCGGATCTTGGCATCAGGCCGGCGCAAGTCCTCGAAGCCCAGCCAGGCGAGTGGAGGCAGTGTGGCTGCCAGAATCGGCTGGAAAAAATGCGCCTGCGACCAATCGAAATTCCAGCGCAGGCCAAGAACGATCGCCTGAACAGCGCAAAGCGCCACGAACAATGACAGCGGTCGAATTGAAATGCCGTCACGGCCAACCATGCGTGTCAGCAGCACGACCAGCAGTAAAGCGGTCACAAATGGCAATGGAATTGACGGCATGATTCTTTCCGAAGGAGCGCCCGCTTGTGGGTATGAGGCAGAGGTCCGGTGCCGCATTCTGACACCTCAAGCCGCCACCTTCCCAGTCCACCTTAACCACCTTTGGACGCGTGCTCCATACCGGCGGAAGCGGTGCTCGACCCTATGGCAGAACGGCTGCCTTTCCGCCATATATGGAACATTGCCGATGTCCGTTGGTTTCGTTGTTCTAACAGAGGAGACGACCATGGCAGACAAAGAGGATGACATCGGCAAGGTTTGGGATCTGATTGAGAAGATCGGCTTCTGCATGCTCGTTACGCACACAGGCAGTGATTTGCGGGCACGACCCATGTCAGCTTATGGAGAGCGCATTGAGAACGCGATATATTTCCTGACCGATGTGGCCAGTCACAAGGATGAGGAGGTCGCCCTCCACCCTAACGTCTGCCTCGCCTTCGCGGAATCCAAGGGCCAGAAATACGTCTCTGTAACCGGCATCGCCGAGGTTCAGAACGACCGGGCGAGGATTAAGGAACTATGGGGAACGCCTGCGAAGGCATGGTGGGACAGTGCAGACGACCCATCCATCCGTGTTCTGAAGGTGACACCTGCCTTCGCGGAATATTGGAGCAGCCCCGGCACAGTGATAAGCTATATCAAGATGGCCGCGGCGGCCGTCAGTGGCTCCCGTCCGGATCTGGGCGACAATGTGAAGATCGAGATGTAGCCGCTGAATTGCAGCGAGGTGCCAACCGCCGCGTTCCTACAAACCAGGCGGCCCGGCTCAGAGCCATGAGATCAGCCTCGGACCGACGCGCGCCAAGCCTGCGCAACTGGCGAGCCCCCTTCTTTCAGGGCAAACTTCAGGCCAGCTCTGCCTCGCAAGAGGCTGCTCGAGTAACACGAGCGGTGAACGGAGCGCAGCGCTCAGCATACCTGACGCAAGCAGCCAATCACGGCGTCTCCTTGCAGCAAGACATACGCCGTTCCCTTAAGAGGCCGGTGACGCAGGGCCAACTACTCGATGGAATCCCCCGAAACCGAGGTTCCGTCGAGCATTCCCTCATTTGTCGCTATAGCGCTCCAGCATACGACGCAACTGCTTGTTCTGCTCGAGCAGCTTGGCAGACAATTGCGATCTCAGGTCGTTGATCTCGCGGTCCTGGTCAATGGCTTTGTCGAGAGGGGTCTTTCTCGCCGCTGCCGGCCGTTTTGCTGATCTCTTTCTGGCCGTCGCGGTGGCGCCATTTTGCTCCCGCACCTCGTGTGGATGGTCCTCATTCGAAACCTCCGCCGATGCATGAGCGATCGGCGCCGGTTCGGCGACGGGAAGGACAGGTGCGACCGACGAAGGCTCTTCCTGCGGGGCCGAGGCGTCGTCTGACGCATGCACGGGAGGCAAGGGATCGGCCCGGACTAGCGGATCGGGCTCACTCATCTCCGCTTCAGGAGGCTTCGGCAGCTCGCTCGCTTCGTTATCATCAACGGGAATTGCGGGAGTTGACCCTGGTGCCGCATCTGGTCCAGCCTGTGGGGCAGGGTCATGCGAGACCCGCTGCCCGCTAGGGTCAGGGGGCGGCACAACCTGATCCTCGGATTCAATGACGTCTTCCGCCTTTCGACGCGACGCAAGGCTCTTGATTAGCTGCCACGGCGATCTCATCACCCTACTCCCGACTCGTTTTCCTTGCCCTATAGTATCGAGCGGGAGACCAGGCTTGCAATGCGAGCCCGGTCATTAGTGGTGAAGTGGCGCTAAATCACTGCTCCAGGGGACCTGATTGCTATCAGGCCATACCGAGCTTTTTGCGCAGATCAGCGTTCTCTGTGCGAAGCTTTTCGGACAGTGCCTTGCGCAGCTTCTGGTTTTCTTCTTCGAGCTTGAGAAGATCCGCGAAGCCATCCGCATCGTGAGAAACTTTCTCAGCCTGCCGCGGAACTCTTTTCGCGCGCTGAGGTTTGGCCGGAGCAGCTTTCTTGGCGGCGACAGATACCTTAGCGGCCGGCGACGTGGTCGAAGGTGCGGCGACGGCGGCAGCTTTCTTGCCTGGACCGCGCGTCCTCTTTACCGGAGCACTCACCGCAGCATCGGCAACCGCCTCCGCGACGGCTTTGGGCTTGCGAGGCGCGCGCGTTCTTTTTGCTTTTGGCTTCGAAGATGCATCGGCGGACGCAATCTCCGCTACAGGTGGCATATTTGTGTCATCAGCCATGGTTAAATCCTCGGGTGCGTAAATTTGTCGACTTTACAAAGTCGTTGTCAATATGCGCGCAAGTTGTTTCGAACTTATTGACGATGATTCGATGCTTTTTTTGCCGGCGCCAAAGCCAGCCTGCCTGCATTAAGGGATTTTCGCATCGGGCCGATCAGGTTTAACGAATACATGACCTGCCAAGATCAACGCCTGGACGCCCAGCGCATGGATGGAACTCCCAAGAAGAGCGCAATGTTTTAAGTCGAGGGAAAGCCAATTGGTCAAAGGTTGACATAAGGCATCGGAAATCAGGTCGCTTGCCAATCCGATCGGCCGGCTCATCAAAGCATCAGGCAATGGATCGAGATGACCGTGATCGAAGACGGCCCCATTTTTCGTCGTTTTGCCCAATGGGGCAAAGTGGATCACCAAGCGCCGGCATCGCAGTCGGTCAACCTGATCCTCAGGGCGCGTTGCAGGCAGGTGGTTTAGACCCGGAGGCGTTTTCGGCGCAGGGATTGCACTCAGCCTATCTGCAGGAGGCAGCCTATCGGGACGTCCTTTTGCAGGAAGCCGGGCAGCAGCCGCTGCGTGAGGCGTTGGCGCAGGCGCCATGGTACGAGCTGACCACCGGAACGATGTGCCCCCGATCCCAACCAGTATCGAATGCAGCACTACGCTCAGCGTTCAACGCGCTCGCGGGGCTCTTATGGCTTCACGGAAGGAGTATCGCGAGGACCGATAACCTGCCTGGAGATACCCCCGCGGGGTGGTTCGGGAGCAATCTCGCGCTCGCTCACGACCCTGGCGACCCAAATGGCGGGAACGGCATTTGCAGTTGTCGTCGGAAATACGGCCTGCGCCGCAAAAATGGCGAGCACAACGGCAAGGAAGGCCAGAGTTAATTTTCCCATTGGAGTGCTCCTTCAGTCCTTATTGAGTTCTGCGAGACGGGCGCGGCCGGAAGCCGTGAGAACATAGGTATTGTGCGGGCCCTTTTCGAAGAGCCCGAAGTGTACGAGCGCAGTCAGGGCAACATCGAGCGCCTTCTTGATGCGCTTGGCAGTGCTGCTATGAACGGTAAGGCCCTTCTCTTTGTCGAGACGTTTTAAGCCTTGCAGAGACAAGCCGTGCGCCTCTAGCTCAGCCTCTGCCCAGTCCTTCCAAATTTCGGTGCGGTCAATACGCCCATTTGATTGCTCCATGGCTGTGACGGCCAACGCGGCAAATGTGGCTCCTACTTCAATATCGCCGATAACGCGGCTTGGTCCTGAAGGACCTGCCTTTTTCGTAAAGTCCCATGGCCTTTCACTGAGCAACTCCGTGGCGATCTTGGACCACGCGCTGGAAAACTTGCCCAAGCCCTGCATCGGTGTCACGGTCGGCTCCTAGACTGGCAATGCCGAGAATCTAGCGACAGAACATGCAGATCGCTAGCTACACTTTTTTTGGATTTGCGGCACTTTTCTTGGACACCCATTCTATCCCTGCAGCCCCCTTGAAAGAGGCGGAGAAGGGATGAATAGAGATGAACGCACCAAGCCGACGCTTCAACACCTCAGACACCGGTTCCAGCAAGAGGTCATCCAGCAACTGGAGGCTTGGCGAGACGATCAAGACTATCCTGCAGTCCCTGCTCATCGCTCTTGTTATCCGTACCGTGTTGTTCCAGCCCTTCAACATCCCGTCGGGCTCGCTGATGCCCACATTGTTTGTTGGTGACTACGTGGTGGTGTCGAAGTTCAGCTACGGTTGGTCGCGCTTTTCCGTGCCATTTATCTCCGACTACCTGCCGACCGGGCGCCTGTGGTCGTTCGCGCCCAGCCGAGGTGATGTCGCTGTGTTCAAACTGCCATCGGACGCGTCTACCGATTTGATCAAACGAGTGATCGGCCTGCCTGGAGATCGCATTCAGATGAAAGGTGGGCGCCTGTTCATCAATGGCATCATGGCACCGCGCGAAGCTGATGGTACGTTCCCGACCAAAGACGCATCGGGTCAGGTCTTTTCCGCGCCTCGATATATCGAGACGCTGCCAAATGGCGTCAAACACGACGTGATCGAGGTTGATGGCGACGCAGGTGAATACGACAATACGCCGGAATTCGTCGTTCCCTCGGGCCAATATTTCATGATGGGCGACAACCGTGACAACTCCAACGATTCCCGCATCATCGGGTCTGTGCCGTTTGAGAATTTCCTCGGCAAGGCTCAGATTATCTATTTCTCGATAGGTTCAGATCCAAACGATACGAGCGCTTCAGCGCTGAAGGTCTGGGAATGGTCTTCGGCAATACGCCTTGAGCGCTTCTTGAAGCTTATCCGCTGATGAGCGATCGGGCCTAACCCAAATGGGAACCACCTCCAACGCTTCGACCAGACGGGCGGGGTCATACACACAAGCGCCATAGCGCGGGCGACGAGCGAGATGTCAGGCAAGGAATGTCCGGCCACGGCACGTGCCGCGCGAAATATGGCAGATAGTGGACAAAATTTCTAAGATTGGGCGCAAGTAGGGTGCAGGGTTCCTCGCGATCCGATGCACGTATCGGTAGTTTCCCGCGTGACATAAATGACCGGAGACATGCATGATCCGCCTACTTATCCTCGGCACCGCCTTTGCCGCCCTTCTTGCCGGCCCGACATTGGCGCAGCAGCCGACGAAGCTGCTGAACGCCTCCTACGATGTTTCCCGCGAGCTCTTTGCCGCCGAGAACGAGGCTTTCATCAAGCAGCATCCCGGTTTCAGCATCGATCAATCGCATGCCGGGACATCCAAGCAGGCCCGCTCCATCGTCGAAGGACTGGGGGCTGATGTCGTGACCTTCAATCAGTCGACGGACATCGATTTCCTCGCCAAGAACGGATTTGTGTCGAAGGACTGGACAAAGGCCTTCCCGAACAATGCCTCTCCCTTCTATTCCTTCCCGTCATTCCTGGTGCGCGCCGGCAATCCGAAGAATATCAAGGATTGGGGCGATCTTGCACGTGACGATGTCCACGCCGTTTTCCCCAACCCGAAAACATCGGGCAATTCCCGCTATACCTATCTTGCCGCCTATGCCTGGGCGAAAGAAGCCTACAAAGGCGATCAGGGAAAGATCGAGGCCTACATCACCAAGATCTTCAACAATGTTCCGGTCTTCGATACCGGCGGCCGTGCTGCCACGACCACATTCGTCGAGCGTGAGACCGGCGACGTGCTGATCACGTTTGAGGCGGAGACCCGCGGCATCGCCAAGCAATATGGCAAGGACAAGGTCGAAAGCGTCATTCCCTCGGTGAGCCTGCTCGCGGAGTTTCCGGTCGCTGTCGTTGACAAGGTCGCTCAAAAGCACGGCACCGAGGCGCTCGCCAAGTCCTATCTGGACTTCCTCTATAGCGAAGAGGGCCAGCGGATTGCCGCCGCATTCGGCAATCGGGTTAACAATGAAAAGGTCGCGGCCGAGGTGAAGGGCCAATTCCCCGATATTCGCCTGGTCAAGGTCGACGATGTCTTCGGTGGCTGGGAAAAGGTCCAGAAGGAACATTTTGCCTCGGGCGGTACGCTCGACAAGCTTTATGGCAGCCGCTAGCTCCTGATTGGAATTCGCTTTTGATATCGCCCGGCGGACCTCGGTCCTGCCGGGCTTTGCCATAAAAGGAAGTAGCAGGTTGAAACGGAACATCCTTCCGGGATTGCCGCTGTCGCTCGGTGTCACCCTTTTTTACGTGGGGCTTATCGTCGTTCTGCCGCTGGCAGCGCTTGTCTTTAAAACGGGAAGCCTGGGCTTCGAGGACTACTGGCGTGTCGTCTCGTCTCCGCGCGCGCTTGCGAGCTATCGCGTTACGGTTTCTTCGGCTTTCGGGGCAACCGTCGTCAATCTCTTCTTCGGCTTGGCGCTTGCTTGGGTCCTGACCCGGTACCGATTTCCCGGCAGGCGCGTCTTGGATGCGATGGTCGACCTGCCTTTCGCTCTGCCGACGGCCGTTGCGGGCATCTCGTTGACGGCCTTGTTTGCCCCCAACGGCTGGTTCGGCTCCCTGCTGAGCCAGATCGGCATCAAGGTCGCGTATACTCCGCTGGGCATCGCCATCGCCATGTGCTTCACCTCGCTGCCCTTCATCGTACGCACGGTGCAGCCTGTCTTGGAGGATCTCGACCCGGCATTGGAGGAGGCGGCACAATCACTGGGTGGCTCCGACTGGGAGATTTTCCGCAAGGTGATCCTGCCGTTGCTGGCGCCAGCCCTCCTTGCCGGCATATCGCTTTCTTTCGCCCGCTGCCTCGGCGAATTCGGCGCGATCATCTTCATCGCCGGCAATCAGCCCATGTCGACAGAGATCACCTCACTGCTGATTTTCATCCGGCTGGAGGAATATGATTACGTGTCCGCCGCCGCTATCGCTTCCGTCCTGCTTCTCGCCGCTTTCGTCATGCTCGCAGTCACCAATTGGCTACAGGCGCGCGCGCTGCGCTACACGGTGAGGAACTAGCCATGAGCATTGCCCAAACACGCCGAAAGCCGCCACGCGTCGGCGATCAACCGGTCTTTCGACGCTGCCTGATCGCCATCGTGCTGATTTTTGCGGGCCTCCTCATTCTGGCTCCGCTCATCGTCATCGCTGTCGAAGCCTTTTCCAAGGGGTGGCAGGTCTATCTTGCAGCCATCACTCATCCCGATACCATCAGCGCTGTCATTCTGACGGTGCTAACGGCGCTGATTGCTGTTCCCGTCAACACGGTTTTCGGCATCGCTGCGGCCTGGGCGATCACCAAGTTCGACTTCAGGGGCAAGCGGCTTCTGCTTGTCGTGATCGAAATACCCTTCTCGGTGTCGCCGATCGTTGCGGGTGTCGCCTATCTCTTCGTCTATGGCCTGCAGGGCATATTGGGTCCAACGCTGGAAGATCATGGGATCAAGATCCTCTTCGCCGTTCCCGGCATTGTTCTCGCCTCGATGTTCGTCACCGCACCCTTCGTCGCGCGCGAGCTGATCCCGCTCATGCAGGCGCAGGGTCGCGATCTCGAGGAGGCTGCGACCTCGCTTGGAGCATCCGGCTGGCGCACCTTTTTTGCTGTCACTCTGCCGAACATAAAATGGGCGCTGCTCTATGGCGTCGTGCTTTGCAATGCGCGCGTCATGGGAGAGTTCGGGGCAGTCTCGGTCGTGTCGGGCAATATTCGCGGCGAGACCAACACCTTGCCGCTGCATATCGAACTGCTCTACCATGATTACCAGGCAGCAGGCGCATTCGCCGCCGCCTCCATCCTCGCGATCATCGCCGTCTTCACCATCATTGCCAAGGTAGCGCTGGAGCGTCAGGGCGCCGGCCGTGCTCGTGCAGTTGTCAATTCCGCAGAGAAAACATCATGAAAATTCGCCTCGAACATGTTGTCAAAACCTTCGAGACCTTTCGGGCGGTGCGAAACGTGTCGCTGACGATCGACAGCGGCGAGCTCGTCGCATTGCTCGGACCATCCGGTTCCGGCAAGACCACGATCCTGCGCATGGTCGCCGGCCTCGAATATGCCGATGGCGGCCACATCTATTTCGGTGAGCAGGATGCGACCGACATTCCGGTTCGCGACCGCGGCGTCGGCTTCGTGTTCCAGCACTACGCGCTCTTCCCGCACATGACGATCGCACAGAACATCGCCTTCGGGCTGAAGGTCTCCAAGGTGAAGCGCGAAAAGGCAGCGGTCGACGCGCGGGTCGCCGAGCTATTGCGCCTCGTTCGGCTCGACGGACTTGGCGACCGCTTCCCGGCGCAAATCTCCGGCGGCCAGCGGCAACGCGTAGCCCTTGCCCGTGCCCTGGCGGTCGATCCCAAGGTTCTGCTGCTCGACGAGCCGTTCGGAGCGCTTGATGCCAATGTTCGCCGTGATCTTCGTCGCTGGCTACGGGAAATTCATTCCGAACTCGGGATCACGACGCTGTTCGTGACGCACGATCAGGAGGAAGCGCTTGATCTCGCCGACCGCGTGGTTGTTCTCAAAGATGGTCAGATCGTTCAGCAGGGCACACCTGGCGAGGTGTGCCGAGATCCGAAATCAGCGTTCGTCATGCGCTTTCTCGGCGACACCAATGTCATTGCGGCCGATGTCCGGAACGGTACGGCGCATGTTGGCGACGTGGCGATTGAGGCATCTGGCCTGCCCAACGGCAAAGCGGAGATCCATGCTCGCCCAGCCGATCTGATCTGGTCCAACGAAGGGCCCGGGATCCCTGCCCATGTTGGCCGGGTCCTTGACCGGGTCGATGGGCGCCGCGTCTTGGTGACGACCAGAAATGAGGAACAGCTGGAATTCGACGTCGAGCCGGAGAGAGCAATCGAAGCCGGCGAGAATGGTTTTGTCCAGTTCCGCAGGGCCAAGGTTTTTCCTGCATAAGGACGAATGCTGCCGTGGTTTGGTCGCAAGCATCCGTCGATGCCCGGCCATCCGGAACCAGGCGCATTTTGCCGGCGACACGGATGGATGTTTCAATCGATGACGAGCGCAGCCAAGCAGACCTGATCACTTGCCCGCGGTCACACCCTTCGGACGGGCGGAGTGAACGGAGCAGGTTTCGACACCTCGATCGGACTGAAGGGCTGATGGAAACGAGCCGACGACATCGTCGAAAACGAGAGGCAGGAGGTTTGACTATTTGTCTGCCCATCGAACTCTCCGCGCAGGAACAGGCTCGCTGAGCGATTTAGACCATGCCGGCATGGACCGGAACTTCCGCCTCGACTGCCGAATGGCACGGATCTGATATCGCGCCTCGCCTCCTGGGCCGGCCTGAGACGCAACTGCCATTCCTGCCCACACCGACGGTCGAGATTGAATTCGTGATGGAGGCCCCTCTTTACCGAAGGCGGGCTCATCATACGTCCTACCCTCGAAAAGGGCCGGCGATCCGACAATCAGCTCGAACGCGGTGCTTGACTGGCGGTTCTTCTCATGATTTAGTTCGGTGATAGAACGAATTAATTGAGGACATCGTGAGCGATACCCAGCGCATCTCCAGAAAGTTCTCCCAGCGTGCCGTCATGGAAGCGATCGTCCAGGGCGGGCCGATTTCGCGCGCTTCGATTTCCAAGCAGACGGACCTATCCAAGCAGACAATCTCCGAGATTGTCCGTCAGCTTGAGCTGGAAGGCTGGATTAGAGAGACCGGCCGAACGTCGGGCCACATCGGCCGCACCGCCGTCACCTATGAGCTCATTCCAGACGCGGCCTATATCGCGGCCGTCGATCTCGGCGGCACCAAGGTGCGTGTCGCAATCGCCGATCTCGCCTGCCACGTCTTTGCCGAGGAAGTGGCTCCCACCGATCGCCGGGGTGGCCAGTTCGTCGTCGACCAGATTGCGGCGCTCTGCTGGCAGGCTGCTGCACGACAGAACATTCCCCGCGGCAAAATCCGCATGGCCGTGGTGGGGGCGCCCGGTGCGCCTGAACAGTCGACCGGCCGCATCCTCATGGCGCCGAACATTCCCGGTATTCAGGATATGGATGTCGCGTCGGCGCTCGAGAAGGCACTCGGTTTCGATGTCACCCTTGAAAATGACGTCAATCTTTGCGTCATCGGCGAAAACTGGCTTGGTCAGGGCCAGGGGATCGACAATCTCGCCTACATCGCCGTCGGCACCGGTATCGGCGGCGGCCTGATGGTCAACGGCCAACTTGTGCGCGGCGTTGGCAATGCCGCGGGCGAACTGGGCTTCTTGCCGTTCGGCGCAGATCCCTTCGATCCGGAATCCTTGCGCACGGGTGCCTACGAGCGCGTTGTTGCCTCGTTCGGTATCATCGAGCGTTATCGCAGGCTGGTCGGCGAGGCAGCCACCGTTCCGGAGATCTTCGAAAAGGCTGCGACCGGCGATGAGAAGGCGGCAACAGTCCTCGACGAGACGGCCAGACTTCTGGCACAGGGCATTGCCGCGATCGCTGCAATCGCCAATCCGCAGAAGGTCATCCTCGGTGGCTCGATCGGTCTGCGCGAAGAGTTGGTCGTGCGGGTGCGGAAGTTCCTGCCGCAATGCTTTCCCTATCCGGTCGAGGTCGAGACGAGCGTGCTTGGCGCGCGTGCGGCAATCGTCGGGGCAACGGCGATCGGGCTGAGCCATCTGCACAATGCACTTTTTGGCGCTGATGCGCCCGACAGCCGGATGTCTTTGCCGCCGGCCGAAACAGTGTCCTTTAAGGAGGCCGCGCGATGATTGCTGATGACCTCACCGAGCGGCTTGCCGCGGCGCTCGACCGTGACGATGCGATCGCGCTGCTGCGCGCCGCAATCGGTCGCGAGAGCATTACCGGCAATGAAGCCAATTTTGTCTCGCTGCTCCACGCGGAGATGCAGTCGCGCGCGATCGAGAATGTGCGCACAGCCGAGTTTCTCCCCGGCCGGCCCAATGTCTGGGGCGAGCGCAAGGGGGCTGGTGGTGGCAAGCGGCTGCAGTTTATCGGCCATACCGACACGGTGCATGTCGATGGATGGCGGGAGCATTGGGCTGGCACCGAGCGCGAGGATCCGTTCGGTGCGCCTGTCATCGACGGACAGATATGGGGACGCGGCTCCGGCGATCTCAAAGCCGGTATCTGCACGTCGCTGGCGGCTCTATCGCTCCTCGACAGAGCCGGCATCAAGCTCAAGGGTGACCTTGCTTTCGCTTATGTCGGCGACGAGGAAAGTGGTCAGCCCGGCACGGGCGTTTCCGCCGGCGTGAAGGATTATGTCGCTCGCATCGAGGTCGGCGAAGTCGCCAGGCCGGATTTTGTCGTCTACACCGAGCCAACCCGTCTTACGGTCTATCCCGCCCAGATCGGCTTTTTCATCGCCGACATCACCATAACAGGCAAATCGGCCTATTTCGGCGTGCCGGAGCTTGGCAAGGATGCGCTGAAGGCAAGCCATGCCGTCATGTCGGCGCTATGGAATCATTCCGACGAAATCTCGGCGCGAGCAGAGCATCCGCTGATCGGACGCGGCTTCCTGTTGATTACTGGGCTTACCGGTGGCGGCTTCATTGCCGTGCCCGAGGAGTGCACGCTGTCGCTGATCCGCAAACTGCTTCCCGGTGAATCCCTCGACGATGCAGCGACGGAGATGGAGGCGGTCATTCGGGGTGCAATCACTGATCCCGACATCAAGGTGGCGATTAGCTATCCGGCCGGCCGCGACCACAGGATTGGCGGTTCGGCAGCCGAGATCGATCCGGATATGCCTGCGGTGTCGATGCTCTGCGCCTCTGTCGCCCAGGCAATGGCTGGTCGCGGCGAGCTTCAAGGCGCACCGTTCTGGTCGGAAACACCGTTCTTCGTCAACCGGCTTGCCATTCCGGCCGTCTATTGCGCGCCGGGCGACATCCGCAACTGCCACACATTCGAAGAACATGTCGAGATTGACGAATACCTCGCTGGAATAGTCGCCGTCGCCAGCTTCATGGCGCGCTATTGCGGCGTGGCGGAATAAAGAGAGTAGAATCAACAAAGTAAAAAGGGAACGTGACGATGCTAATGAGGAAAATGTTAAGTGCAGCGCTTCTAGCCAGCGCCTTGATTGCCGCACCCATGCTTGCACAGGCCGAGACTGTCGGGCCGTCAGGCGAAACCGCCACGAAGAGCGCCGAAGTCAAGCTCTCCGATGCGGATCTCGCCAAGCTCAAGGGCAAAGGCTACAAGGCGGCCTTGCTCTGGCACACGTCGTCGGATTTCACCAGCGCCGTTTCAGCCGGTGCCAAGGACGAATTTGCCAAGGCTGGCGTAGACATAGCCGTCACCACGGATGCCGGCTTTGACGCGGCCAAGCAGCGTAGCGACATCGAAACCGCACTCGCCGCCAAGCCGAACGTCATTTTGGCATTGCCACTCGATCCCACCACCTCAGCGGAAGCGTTCCGGCAGGCGGTGAAGGATGGCACCAAGCTCGTCTTCCTCTCCAATGTGCCGGCAGGCTACAAGTACGACGTCGATTATGCCGCGATTGCGACCGACGACCTCTTCCAGATGGGCAAGCAGGCAGCGGACGCTCTTGCGGCGGCCATCGGCAAGAAGGGCAAGGTCGGTTACATCTTCCACGACGCGACCTATTATGTGACCAACCAGCGTGACCAGGCTTTCAAATCGACGATCGAGAAGGATTATCCCGATATCAAGATCGTCGCCGAGCAGGGGATTTCCGATCCGGCTCGCGCGGAAGAACTTGCGAACGCCATGCTCCTGCAGCATCCCGATCTCGATGGCATCTACGTGACCTGGGCGGAGCCGGCCGACGGCGTTCTGGCCGCCCTGCGCGGCGCCGGTAATAAGCACACCAAGATCGTCACGCTCGACCTTTCGGAGCCAGTCGGCCTCGACATGGTCAAGGGGGGCAATGTCACCGCGATCGTCGCCGACAAGGCCTATGAGCTTGGCCGCGTTATGGCTGCAGCCGGAATGAAGTCGCTGATCGGCGAAAAGACGCCCCCATTCATCGTGGCGCCTGCCCTGACCGTAACCAAGGCCAATGTCGCCGAGGGTTGGAAGGACTCACTCAATCGCGATGCGCCGCAGTCGGTTCTCGACGCTGCAAAGTGATTGCATCGGCCGGCGGCACCGTCGCCGCCGGCTCCTCGGCACATTTTTTTCGGAGTAACCCGATGCGCATGTTTTCCATTGCTGCACTCAGCCTTGCAGCAGCCTTCGTCTCTAGCCCTGCCTTTGCGGCCGACGGCCAGACATCCGGTCCGCACGGTGAAAAGCCTGCACCGGCTGCCAGCTACAGCCTAACGCCTGCTGAAGAACAGAAGATCAAAGACGGTCATTTCTCCGCAGCCCTCGTCTGGCACGAGATGAGCGAATATACGACGGCCGTCAATGCCGGTGCTCGAGACGAATTCAAGCGTCTGGGCATCGAGGTGATCGCCGAGACCAATGCCGGCTTCGACGCTGCGCGGCAGAAATCCGACATCGAGACCGTGCTTGCCAAGAAGCCATCGATCATCCTGTCGCTGCCTGTCGATCCCGCAACTGCGGCCAATGTCTATGATCCGGCACTCAAGGCCGGCGTCAAGCTCGGTTTCGTCGACAATTCGCCTGCCGGCTATGTGCAGGGCAAGGATTACGTGACCATCGTCTCCGATGATCTTTTCCAGATGGGGCAGAAGGCCGGCGTCGCGATGGCGACAGCCCTGGGGAAGAAGGGCAAGGTCGGCTATATCTTCCACGATGCCGATTTCTATGTGACCAACCAGCGCGACCAGGCCTTCAAGAAGACCATCGAGCAGGACTATCCTGACATGAAGATCGTCGCGGAGCAGGGCATGGCCGATCCGGCGCGTGCCGAGGAGATCGCCCAGGCGCTCGTGACGCAGCATCCGGACCTCGACGGCATCTATGTCACCTGGGCAGAGCCTGCGCTTAGCGTGCTTTCGACGCTGCGCGCCGCGGGCAACACCCATACGAAGATCGTTGCGCTCGACCTCAACGAACCGGCAGCTCTCGATATGGTCAAGGGCGGCAATGTTGCGGCGCTGGTTGCAGACGAGGCCTACAATATCGGCGTAACCGCAGCGCGGGCGACCGCCGGATCGCTGGTCGGCAAGCAGGCAGCTCCATTCCTGGTGGTCGATTCACTCGCCGTTACCAAGGATGGCGTCAAGGAAGGCTGGCAGAAATCGCTTCACAAGGATGTGCCGGCAAGCATTGCCGCCGCTTTGAACTAATGCATGGCGGCAGGCTTGTCCTGCCGTTTCATCCCGCTCGGAAGAACCGATTTGTCTATCGCTAGTAAAACAGGCGCAACGGCCATGCCCATGAAAAGCCGCATCAATCTTCAACAGTATGTCGTCTATTTCGGCTTCGTCGCAATCTTCCTGTTCTTCGCCGTCGTGCTGAAGGACAGCGGCTTTCTGACGGCCCGGAACCTTTCCAATATCGTCCTGCAGACCGCACCTGTGACGATCATGGCGATCGGACTGGTGTTCGTGTTGTCGGCGGGCGAGATCGACCTCTCCATTGGCTCGATCGTTGCTGTATCGGCATTGACGGCTGCCGTCGTCATCGGAAACTATGGCATGGTGCCCGGAATTCTCGCCGGATTGGGCGCCGGCCTGGCGATCGGCTTTGCCAATGGCATCCTGGTTGCCTATGTGCGACTGCCGTCCTTTCTCGTCACGCTCGCGACCATGGGACTCTTTGCAGGTGTCGCCCGGTCGCTGACCAATCTCCGCTCGGTACCCGTGACCGATGAGATGTTCACCGGCTTCTTCGGCTCAGGAGCGCTATTCGGCATTCCGTCGCTGATCTGGTGGACTGTCCTCGCGATCATCGTCGGCCATGTCATCTATCGTGAAACCCGCTTCGGGGCGCATGTGCTTGCGGTGGGTGACAATGCCCGCGCGGCCAGCGTTTCCGGTATCAAGGTGGCACGCATTCGCCTGACGGTCATGATGTTGAGCGGCGGTCTCGCCGGTCTTGCCGGGCTGCTCTACGCCGGCCGCCTGCAGGCCGCCAAATACACGCTCGGCGAAACCGATCTGATGACGGTCATTGCCGCCGTCATCGTTGGCGGCACGCTGCTGAACGGCGGCAAGGGCTCGATCGTCGGCGCACTTGTCGGCTCGCTGATGATGGGAATGCTCAATAACGGCCTGATCCTCATGGGACTTTCGGTGTCCGACCAGATGATCGTCCGCGGTTTCATTATTCTTGCGGCGGTCGCCGTGTCGCTGCGCGAAAAGCAGCGCTGAAGAGGGGTTTTCCAATGTTTCTTGATGTGCTTCGCCGCCGCAATCCGAAATTCATCGAGGCAGCAATCGCGCTGCATCGCGAGGGCCGGATCCCCGCCAATTCCTACGTGCTCGATCTCGATACGGTTGAGGCCAATGCGCGTGTCCTGAAGACGGAAGCCGACCGATTGGGGCTGAAGATCTTCGCGATGACCAAGCAGGTCGGCCGTGCGAGCTCCTTTGCCCATGCCGTCATGCGCGGCGGGATTGATCGCTCCGTCGCGGTCGACATGGCTTGCGCCCGGGCGACGCATCGTGCCGGTCTCAAGGTCGGTCATCTCGGTCATCTGCAGCAGGTGGCTCGCCACGAGGCGAAAGCGGCAGCCGCGCGCTTCCGTCCCGATTACTGGACCGTCTTCAACGACGAAAAGGCGGCCGAAGCTGCCGCCGGCGCCAAGGAGGCAGCTTATACGCAAGATCTGCTTGCCCGTATCAGAGCCGAAGGCGATACCTTCTACCGCGGTCATGAAGGCGGTTTTGACGCTGCCGATATCGCCAAGGTCGCTGACAGCTTCGATCGCCTGGACGGCGGTCGCTTTGCCGGCATCACCACCTTCCCGGCGCTGCTTTTCGATCACGAGACACGCAAGGTCATTCCGACCCACAATCTCGCGACGCTGACCAAGGCGGCCGAGGAACTGGCAAGGGCTGGTCGGCGAGATATCGAGGTCAATGCGCCGGGGACGACGTCCTCGGTCCTGCTGCAGGCGCTTGCCGATGCCGGCGCGACCCAATGCGAGCCGGGCAACGGCCTGCATGGGACGACGGCGCTGCACGTCGTCGAGGACCTGCCGGAATTGCCCGCTGTCTGCTATCTCACCGAAGTATCGCATCTGTCCGGCGGCAAGGCCTATTGCCTCGGCGGCGGCTTCTACATCGATCCGATCTTTTCGGATTATGACGTCAAGGCCATTGTCGCAGACGAGCCGACGGTTGCGGCGACAGCGCTGCGGAGCGTAGAGATCCCGCCTCCGTCGATGATCGACTATTACGCGATGATCGATGCCACCGGCCCCAAGGCGCCAAAGCCCGGCGACACCGCCGTGTTCGGCTTTCGCGGCCAGGCCTTCGTCACCCGCGCCTATGTTGTCGGTGTCTCCGGGATTTCCAAGGGCCAACCCAAAGTCGAAACCATCGAGAATAGCTTCGGCGAAGCCGAATCGTGGCCGGTATAGGAGTATCCAAGATGAACGCTTCGGCACCCGTCCTCGAGCTCAAGGACATCAAGAAGAATTTCGACGCCGTGGTGGCAATCGAGAATTTTTCGCTCGATATCCATCCCGGAGAGATCGTCGCGCTTGTCGGCGACAATGGCGCCGGCAAGTCGACGCTGATCAAGATCATTTCCGGCGTCTATGCGCCCTCTTCGGGGACGATCACCATCGAGGGCGATACCGTCACCATGTCGAGTGCGACCATGGCGCGGTCGCACGGTATCGAGGTCGTCTACCAGGATCTGGCTCTGGCCGATCAGCAGACCGTCTATATGAACATGTTTCTCGGACGTGAGCTGACCAATGGCCTCGGATTGCTCGATCGCAAAACCATGATCGCCGAAACCGAGAAACTGGTGCAGGAACTCGATGTCCGCATCCCCTCGGCACATGCGACGATCAAGGATCTTTCCGGTGGCCAGCGCCAAGGCGTCGCGATTGCCCGTGCGACGCGCTGGGCAAAGAAGCTCATCTTGCTTGATGAGCCGACAGCGGCGCTTGGCGTTGCCGAAACCGCCAAGGTCGAAGCGATCGTGCAATCGCTAAAATCTCGCAATATCGGCGTCCTGATCATCAGCCACAGTCTCGATCAGGTCTTCAAGCTGTCGGATCGCATCTGCGTGCTTCGTCGGGGAAAGCAGATCGGCATTCGCAAAACGTCCGAAACGGACAAGAACGAAATTGTTTCGATGATCACGGGCGTTTAACGGCATCGTTGTGCTCGGATGGCGCCAGAGCTTCAGAACATGGCCGCAGGCCGAATATGAACATATAGATCATCTCCACCGACATCGGATGAGGCGCCGGCCTCATTCGACCGGCGATCTGCCTCGGTGACCGGGTGGCGCTTCATCCTTTAAGCACCCCGATCTTCAGCTGCTCGCAATGCCGTATGGTTGGAAGGCTCACTCGGGTTTAGCGAGCGGAGCAAGGCTGATCGGTTCCGCTTGCTCATTCCATCGAAACCGTTCATTTGCCGGCGAACAATATCCTGCGGGCTCGCACTGACACAACGCCAGAATTCCTCGTGAGCCGAGGTGCGGATCAGCGCTTGCGCACGAATTCGGTGCGCAAGACCAGCCCCTTGATCGCATCGTGACGGCAGTCGATCTCCTCCGGATTTTCGGTGAGCCGGATCGAACGGATGACCGTCCCCTGCTTCAGCGTCTGGCCCGCGCCCTTGACCTTGAGGTCCTTGACCAGCACGACGGAATCGCCGTCGGCGAGAACATTGCCTGAAGCATCCCGAACCTCAGCGGCCTTTGCCCGTTCCAGAGCCATCTCCGATGCGGGACGCCATTCGCCGGTTGCTTCGTCATAGATGTAATCGTCGTCGCTCATATCATCATTTCTCGCGTTCTTATGGTCCGCAATCCGCGCGGCCGCCTGGCGTCACCAGCGACGGATCATGTCGCCAAGCCTCTACCGGGCGGAGGCGCCTGCGTAAACCTCGGCAATCGAGATTTGAGACGGCGCCCTGCCGCGATTGGCCATATTCTCACCCGAACCGCCGCGTTTAGGGCGCATTAACCCTATTTTCCTTGCGGCGACTCTAGAATCATGGCTTAGCTTGAGACGGAAAGAGCGCGTCTGACGCCAATAAACCGTCTGAAAGCAGAGGCTACCTTGAACGTGATTGATGCAAACCTCAATCGGGCATCGACCTCCGCGCATATTACCCAGCGCGCGGAAGCGCTATCCACGCGATTGCGCGCGGTCGGAGAGCGGGCCTTCCCTCCGGTGGCGCAAAAATCGCTCCGATCATTCACGTCGGGCGAAGTCGCAGAGATTGTCGGCGTATCGGACGGCTATCTTCGCCAACTCTCCCTCGACGGACTTGGCCCCTCGCCCGCTCTTGGAACCGGTGGCCGGCGATCTTATACGCTTAAGCAGATCAATGAGCTGCGCCAATATCTCGCAAACACCAGACCAAAGGACGCCGTGCGCTTCTGGCCCCGGCGCCGCGATGGCGAAAAACTGCAAATCATAACCGTCGCCAATTTCAAGGGCGGCTCGGCAAAGACGACGACCTCGGTATATCTGGCCCAAGGCCTGGCCCTGCAGGGGTATCGCGTTCTGGCGATCGATCTCGATCCTCAGGCTTCGCTTTCCGCCATGTTTGGCTATCAACCCGAATTCGATGTGGCTGAAAACGCGACGCTCTACGGCGCACTGCGCTACGACGACGATCGTGTGGCGATGAAGGACATCGTGCAACCAACCTATTTTACGGGCATCAGCATCGTCCCGGGGAACCTGGAGCTGATGGAATTCGAGCATCAGACACCGCGTTACATGCTGCAAAACCGGGGGCGGCCGGGCGATCTCTTCTTCCGGCGCGTCGCAGGCGCCATCGAACAGGTTGCCGACGACTTTGACGTCGTCGTGTTGGATTGTCCGCCGCAGCTTGGCTTCCTGACGATGGGCGCGCTGAATGCCGCAACCGGCATGATCGTCACCGTTCACCCGCAGATGGTTGATGTTGCCTCCATGAGCCAGTTTCTGTTGATGACATCCGACCTGGTGTCCGTCATCGAAGAGGCAGGTGGCCGGCTCGATTATGATTTTCTGCGGTTCCTCGTCACCCGGCATGATCCGCGCGATGTCCCCGAACAGGAGATCGTCGCATTGTTGCGTGACGTGTTCTCGACCGATGTCATGGCCGCGGCGGCCTGGAAATCGACGGCGATCGCCAATGCCGGCCTGACCAAGCAGTCGCTCTACGAGCTGTCGCGAGGTGCTGTCGGTCGGTCGACCTACGATCGAGCCATGGAATCGATCAGCGCGGTCAATCGCGAAGCCATCGGTCTGATCAATGGCGTGTGGGGTAGGTAGCAATGATACATATCCATGAAAAACAACGGCTTAACACGTTGTCTGCAGACAACATGCCCAAGGCGGCTGGCTTTATTGGCACGCAGATGAAAGGGACCCAGCCATGAGCAAGCGCACACAGTCGATCCGCTCTCTCTTTGCGGCTGGGGCCGAGGAAAGCCAACAGAGCGAAAGCCGCGCCGCTGTGCAGCGCGTAACCTCCGGAGCCGTCCGCTCGTTACAGGACACGTTTTCCGAGGTCGAGCGCGAATATGAAGCGTTGAAGCAAACGATTGCCGAAGGCGCCCTCCCCGTAGAACTGAACCCGCTCTTGATCGATCCGTCTCCCTTTGCCGATCGTTTCGCAGACCGCGATACGACGGCCATCGACGCACTCAAGGCTTCCATGGCTGAGCACGGACAGGAGATGCCGATCCTGGTGCGGCCGCATCCGACTGAACCTGGACGATACCAAATCGCCTATGGTCATCGGCGACTCCGTGCAGCGTCCGAGCTCGGCATCGCTGTCAAGGCCCACGTTCGTGAGCTGGATAACGATCGGCTCGTGGTTGCTCAGGGCATAGAAAACTCTGCACGTGAAGATCTCAGCTTTATCGAGCGCGCAGCCTTCGCCCGCAAGCTCGAAACGGCCGGTTTCCAGCGCCCCCTGATCCAATCCGCCCTCTCCGTGGACAGGGCCGAGGTGTCCAAGCTCATTGCTGTTGCAGAGGGCGTACCGGAATGGATCGTCGTGGCAATCGGGCGAGCTCCGAAGGTCGGCCGCGGACGATGGCAGGAATTGGCCGATTTGCTTAAGGAGGGGCAATCAGAGGCGAAGGTTCGCAAAGCCACGACCGATAAGACCTTTGCACATAAAGGTTCCGATGATCGATTTGCGGCTGTTATCCGGACACTGAAGGCCTCGGACAAAGCGTCGAAAGTGGCGGCAGTGGCACCGCTCATCGCCCGAGCCTCAACAGGTTTTGAGATCGCGAAATTGTCGCTGTCCGCAAAGCATTGCAATATCCAGATCAGCAGGGAGCGTGACGAAACCTTCGCCGCATTCCTGATGAGCCAACTGCCCGCTCTCTATGAGAACTTCAACAAAGATAAATCGTCGTTGGAAGAATAGAAAAGGAAACCGTGCAAAAGAAAAAGGCCCCCTAAACGTCGCCGTCCTGGAAGCCTCTCTCATTGGTCTAAGCAGCCCGAGAATCGCATTTCCATGAATCGCAGTCAAGAGTCTTTGGCGCCGCTTTGGTGAACGGATTTCTTTTGCCGATCAAAAGGTGAAAGACAATGGAAAGTGAACATGTAACGACGCCATTCGGGCGGCGGGCGATGACGCTTGCCTCGCTGACGCGTCAAGCCGCAGCCGGGCGCATCGAGCCGGGAAGGTCCGTCGATAAATGGAAGGTGTTTCGCGACGCGTCAGAAGCTCACGAGCGCCTGGGCCTGCAGGACCGCACGCTCGCCGTGCTTCATGCCTTGCTGAGCTTCCACCCGGAAAATGAACTTCGCCAAGGCAGCCGGCTGATCGTCTTTCCTTCCAATGCGCTACTGGCGCGGCGAGCACACGGCATGGCGGGAGCGACCTTGCGCCGCCACCTCGCACTGCTGGTCAAGACCGGGTTAATCATCCGCAAGGACAGCGCAAACGGCAAGCGCTATGCACGCAGAGACAGGGTCGGAGAGATCGGAACCGCATTCGGCTTCGATCTTTCGCCGCTGCTTGCGCGATCAGACGAACTGGCCCTGCTCGCACAGCAGGTCGCAAGCGATCGCACGGCGTTTCGCCGTGCCAAGGAAGATCTTACCATCTGCAGGCGGAACCTGCGGAAATTGATCTCCGCAGCAATCTGCGAGGGAATACCCGGAGATTGGCTTGCTTTCGAGGAGGCCTATACCTCCATCCTAAGCCGGATGACACGATCTCCCCGCATGGATGAGGTCCTGACAACTCTGCACGACCTCGCTCTTCTCCAGGAGGAACTCCTCAACCGCTTGCAACAATTGGACAATACCGGAAATGCGGGCACCAGTGATGCTCACAATGAGCGCCACTTACAGGATTCAAAACCAGAATATCCAAATGAATCTGAACAAGTTGGGCAGGTCGCGATGAACCGACGGCCCGACCATACATGCTTCCGGGCCACGCCGCCTCTGAAAGCACTCCCATTGGAACTCGTTCTACGGGCCTGCCCTCAGATCATCGGGTATGGCCCAAGGCAAGGGGTGAAGAGTTGGCGAGAACTCGTGGACGCCAGCATCATTGTCCGATCCATGCTCGGCATCACCACATCCGCCTATCAATCCGCGTGCGATATTGTGGGTGCGGAAAATGCTGCGACGATGATTGCGTGCATACTGGAGCGAAGCGAGCAGATAAACTCGCCGGGCGCCTATTTGCACGACCTGACTACCAGAGCCGGCAGGGGTGAGTTTTCGCTGGTACCAATGATCACCGCCCTGCTGCGAACGCGCAAAAGGGAAATGCAGTCGAAGCCAATCGCCGAGCCGCAAACGTCATAGGCTTTGACATCATGCGAATTCCGATTTGATCCGCCAGCGCGAGGCAACACGGCAGATCGCCGGCGAAGGGACGCCTCATTGTTGTCAGCTGACAACGTGCTAAGCCGTTGGAAAGACTATATCTACATGCGGGTGTTGCGTCGACGTCCGTGTGCGAGGCAACCTGTTGATGGCCGACGGCAAGCGAGGAGAGAGGCGCATGGTCTGAAGGAGTGAAGATCGAAGAGTGGTCGCACGCGAAATTTCAAAGAACCTTCCATGCACGCGTCTCAAGCGCGATCGCTGTTACTTTACCATCATCCGGCCGCCGGAAGCTTCTCGCGTAGAAGCGCTATGACCTCGGAGACGGAAGGACCGACGATTGGCGGCGGATCTGCCCGCTCGCAAAATTCACGCCACACAAACAGGGTCATCTCCGCCCCGTCCGTCGCAGTCTCTCCCGGCCCGGCCGCAAAAGTATCAAGAAGCCGATACCGGGCGTCGCTCCAGAACAGGTCCTCGACCCACCCGTATATCGGAATGACATGAAAATGGATCGGATAGCCCGGCGTATGGCCATAGCGTCCCATATAAACCCTCTCGCTACCGAGGACGGATTTCAAGACACTTTGAAGCCTCGCGAGAAGTGGGCCAAGTTCACAAAGGGCGTTAGACGAAAGCGCGCTCAGATCGTTGGTGAAAATTTTCGAGCTAACCATGAGATAGCCTGGCAGGGCTGAGTTGATGCGGTGGTTCACCAACCATCCTTCGGTCTCGGTGATCTGGAACTGCTGCGGGATGCGATGAACCTGGGCCATGCCCAAAGCTATCAACCCAGGGGCCAGAAGCAATGGCCACGCTGGACAGGCGCTTCAAGATGGCAAGAATGCCGTCAAGCTTGTTGAAAAGGGCGCTGTTCCATAGGTTCGGTGGGCCAACAAGCCGAAAAATGAGCGTTCCGCGTCGAGATATCACGCGGTCGATCCCATTTCACAGGGGAGGGGTAGCCCGTTGATATGCCCCTTCTTGCCAGCGAAGCTGAGCTCGATATCGGCATGCCTGTCAAGCACCTCGATAGGGAGCGATTGATCCCTCAGCAATCGTGGCGGGCGGATATCCGATGCCAATACCGAGGCAATACCGCCGCAATCGGGTATCTGCGTAAAGTTTATTCGACACCCGCCTCGTAACATTGCGGTAATGTGGCAACCACAGACTGGCACCAGCGAAACGATTTGGCGGCTCGTCATCAAGAGCGCCCGCGACATTGACGACGAACGGGCCCTGAAATGAAAAATGCGCATCGGTCGATCGCCTTTCCTGTGGCTGCTTTGCTGATCGTCGGCATGGCCATCGTGATGCTGCTGGGCACGCTGCTCACGCTCATTGTTATTTTGAGCATAGGCGGGGAAGACCGCCTGCAGATCAATACAAACGAGCTTTCACGCACGTTGGCTGCGGCCATCATCTATGATGCCGACGGCCATCTGACGCTCGACAGGCAGAAGCTTACCAGAAACGTCGTCAGGTTGGCTGAGGCCCAGCCGACATATTGGTATGTGATCGAAGACGGCCTCCAAATGATTACGCGAGGCAGCCAACCCGCGGATGCCAGACGCGTGTTCGAGCAGACCCCCCGCGAAATTCAATATTCAGAGTTCCGCTACCGGCAAGGCAATCGCGACATGTTGGGCATCAGGTCGATCAGCAAGGATCGCGGTTTGAAGATTGTTGCCGTCGGCGGGATCGACCTCTCAAATTGGGAAACTGTCCTGGTCGCCTTTGTACCGGGCCCTCCAGTGGGCTTGGTCTCGCTGCTATGCCTCATTCTGGTTGCCACCACATTGATCGCGATCGTCATCGTCCGGGGAACGATCGCAAGTCCAGTGCAGCGTGTCGTGCGATCCGCCGCGCAGATTGACGGGCTGCCCAATGGCCGTCGCATATCGGACGCCGATACGCCAAGTGAGCTGAAGCCGATGGTTGCTGCCTTCAACACGGCGTTGACCCGCATTGACGCCGCTTTCACGGCACAACGCAGCTTCCTCGCCAATGCTGCGCATGAGTTGCGCACCCCACTGACCAAGATGCGGCTGAAGGTGGAGCAAGTGCCGGGCGGCGAGCTGCGAGACGGATTGATTCACGATACCGCGCGCCTCGGCTCCATCGTGACCACTCTGCTGCAGCTGGCGCGCCTCTCTGGTCAATCGCTCGCCTTGGTCGAGATCGATCTTGCCGCACTTGCCAAGGTCGTTGCCTCCGATCACGTGCCGACGGCACTAAAGCACGATATCGAAATTGAATTGCGAGCGCCGGGAAGGCCGGTCCTGATCCTCGGTTCGGAGGCTGCGATCAGGGTCGCGCTGGAGAACCTGATCCTGAATGCCGTTCGGCACGCTGACGGCACGAAGCTGATCGTCGTGGAGGTACTACCGTCCGCCGAAGCCCGTGTGATCGACTATGGGGCCGGTATTCCGACAGATGAGCGCGGGGCCGTGTTGCAGCCATTTGTGCGCGGCAAGCGTAGCGCAGGGGAGGGCACGGGTTTAGGGCTCGCCATCGTCGGCCAGATCATGGACGCACATGGCGGAGCTGTCCTGCTCGAGGAGACGGAGAGGGGAGGGCTGACCGTACGCCTGCTGTTCCCGGCAGCCGTCCGAGATCCGGCCGCCTGCGCTGTTCACGCTGGCTAGACGCCCGACGATCTGCGCGGTCTAACCAGACTGGAAAAGCGAATGGATCCCAGCTTCATGGATTTGACGAAGAATCAGTCCATGTCCTCGCCGCGATCGCTACCCGGCTACGGACCTGGAAATTGGAAAATGCTGCCCAGTCTTGGGTGACATGGTGAGCCGGGATGGTCGGACTTTCCCATAAGGCCATGTTGGGGCTGATCAAGCTTTGCTGAAAGTTCAGCTTCTCCTTCTGCCACGCAATCGGCTCCAACTTCCAAATGTGGGTCAGGCCTATTGCGGCAAACGCACCGGCCCTGCTCGTGTCGGCAATCTTGACCTCTACCGTTTCACGACGCGATCCGAGCGACGCCTCGCGTCGCCCTCCTGATTATGATAGAAGGTGATACAGGCAGATTCGGACGTCACTATTGCTAAAGACACCATCGGCCTATCTTGCTCTCTGGGCATGCCTGCATGGGAATATCAAACCCAGGCTATCGTTTTGAAAAAGCAATAAAATTATCTGTTAAAGAAATCAATCGACGATTGACTTCCGTTTGCCATACATCGGTTTTTGGACGATAAAGCGCGCCCGGCAAGGCCAGGGGGAGAGCCAATGGCCGCCGCGACTGACACTATTTCCTGGCAAGCGCATTTCAACGTCCCTGACGGTCGCTTTCATGCTTTGCGTTGATCAAATTGGCCAATGATACAGACTATCGGGCAAAAAAGCGGATGACGAGCAAGGAAGGCGACGGTGCCTAAGGGTGTCCCCATTCTCGGTTTTGCCGGGTCTGCGGTTGCTGCTGAACAATACCTCACGCAGCGGCAGGGCTAATCGCCGACCGCGCCCGCGGAGTGGGATCGCGGATTCGACCAAGGCGGCATCCCACACGCAATCATCGCCGCCCCTGCGCGCTGATATCCCCGCTGCGCCCAGTCTTCCTTGCCTCATGGTAGACGGGTTTCAAATCCGGCACCCGCTGCACACACAGCCGTGCGTAGGGGCCCGTGGGCGTCGCCTCTATCAGGATGCGGTCTCCTGCGACCAACTGGCGGCTGCTGATCCACGTTTGCCCGCCCTTGATCCGTACTTGGCGCCAGACGCTTGCTCCTGCCGACAGGGCTACTCGTCATCGGTCTCCGTCGAATCTGGACCCCTTGTTCGTTCGCAAACCGGTCGCCGCTTCGCCGCCTTCGGAACACCAGTTCCACGACGGGAACCGAGCGGAGGAGACATTAATTCGAAATTGCGCTGCTGCCCGCCTGGAGGACAGCAACCGGACGAGTAATGGGCTCTTGGCAGTTCGCCACCCGGCATCTGCGCGCGCTATCGATCTTCGGCTCCCTCAACTTCCTCCTCAAACTCTGGAAAGCTTTCATAATCAGACGATGGTTCGATCGTAGGAACGGCGGTGGCGATATGATCCAAGGCACCCGGATTCACGAACCCGGTTTCAGCCAGCCGGCGCCATGACGACCATCAAAGTCGGGAATGGTGGGTTTTGTGATTGCCATAGCAGCTCCATATACCTCCGCGATCTACAGGACGGATCGAGTGTGGATCTGAGTGTTCTTCTCCCATCAGGAGCCCTTGCGAACGATCATAGCCTATCGGCTCCCCCTTCCCACTGCCTTGCATTTAGCCCAGAGGCGATCGCGGAACCTCAAATACTGCGGGCTCATACACCTCGTCTTTGGCCGACAAGGGTCTTCGGTCTTAGGCTTGCCAATCAGCTGAGCGTCGGCGACTTCGCCAAATCGGCAGATTGGAGGCGACAACAGCGGCGGCTTACACCACATGCCAGACGCCGAACCTTCGCAAACCTGACACTGCAGGGCGTTGCCAGAGCCCCTCAGCTCGCTCGTCCGAGCCGCGAGTACTGCCTTTCGCCTTAGGCCGACAGGCCCACGTGTTCAACATTGGAGTCTCTGCCACGAGCGATCTCGCACTCCTGCTGTTATCATTCGATACACGCACAGTTGGCCTCATATCGCCAATGCTGCTCGGCATGCTGGCCCGCTCCCCATTTCGTCGATGGATGAGGTTTCAGGTACCGCAACTGGGTATAGGCTACCACAGGCATCCTCGTACGGTCTCTCGTTGCCCCCGGGGATCCACTCCGCCATTCTGCGACAGCGCCTCTATTCTACGGACAGACTCCCGACCGATATCTCCTTTCGTCCGAACCCTCGCCTCACTTTGCAGTCGCAATCTCGATCCGGCTGTCAGGGAAGCCGAGACGTCTTGAGAACGCGATGGTAACAGTTGTTACCTTTCCCAGTTGGCCAGCTGCGTCCGGGCGCGGACGCATGGGCACTCAAGCGGAGCAGGCAATCGCGCGCTTCATTAAAGTGAGGTCATTGGCACCCACATGCCCGATCCCGCTGGAAGGCCGCCAGAACCGACTTCCTTGTCAGAAATCTACGGGCTGGAGGAACACCCCGACGCAGCCCAAACGGAGTATTCCTCAAGCCTTCCTCTGAGCCCATAGGGCGGTCGTGACGCAGGCTTTGCTGGCGAATGCCACGCCGCCGCCCGGCGGGCGGCTCCGGCCGGGTTGGGGCAACTAGACCGCCATCTTCATGAGCTCCGGAGAGGATGACTCCGACCGGCAGCCATTGTATAGGCGCCCGCATGAACCTTGGTGGGCGCCCGCGACGGAGGCTCCCATATGCCGTTTGATGCCACTTTGAATGCAAGTCGCATGCTGAGGAACTCGCGCAACCCCGTTGCAGAGCGCATCAAACGCAGCATCTCCCAAATGGGAGATCGCCGCCGGACTGCAATCCCGGGCGCGTCTACACGTCAGCGTACGGAAGCTATTGTCGCAGGGGCCACGCGGCTCTGGCGGGTCGGGCCACGACTACCGGACATCAACGCCAGAACATCGTTTCGCGACGCGCCCACTCCTTAGTAGGGCCACCGCGCGTCTTGCCAGGCAAAATCGGTTCGATCGGTCGCAGCCCCGCATCGATGAGGGCAGCCACACTTAGTCGAAACCTTTCCTCAACTTGGACGACGTCGGCAGGAGCCAATTCAATGTCCGACCAGACTTCGTTCGCCTGGGCCTGATTGGCTAGAAGCTCGCCCTTCTCGGTCTGCCAGCAACGTGCGCATTGAACGCCGGCGGCCTGACCAACAAAGTTTTCGCAGCACGACGATGGGTGCACTCCCGTGGATTACGGCATACCGAACGAACCCGAATGCTCCGGCATGAGCGGATTTGGACGGGTCGTCCAGATATGGCAGGCTTGGCTGATCCCTGTCTCGCACGCTTGATTGTTCTCAACCGCCGAACGGACCACCGCGCTCCTGCAGGCTCGCAGCGACGATGGCTGGCAAGATCACTGCCGATCTCCCCGGGATTTGAAGGGAACCGCTTAATATATGGAGATCCGGAAATAGTCGGTATTCGACACGCATAAGCGTCCGCTGGAGCGAGAGTGAGACTTTTTCGATGGGGGTATACCCGCTATCGCTGCCGCTCCACAGCCCTACCAATGAGCGGATGAGTACCGCTTGTAGGAAACCGGACGTCGAACCGCTCGGACCATCTCGGGGGATGCGGCAGGACTCGACTTACTGGTCCCCACGGCCGGTAATGGACACACCATCACTTCCGGCTTCGTCCGCCGCTGAGACATGATCGCCCCGCAATACATATCCGCCTGGCACCTGAGCGACGGCCCGATAGACCGCACGCGAAAGTAACAACTGTTACTACTCCATCCTCCGTTTTCCGGTGAAGTCGGTCGACGCTGTCTCCCATTGAGCCGTGACCAGTCACTTGTACCGACCTCATTTCTTAGAAACGGGCCCGACAGAAAGAGCAGACTATCCTGGCTCACCCAACCAGGTCAGACACCAGTCGAATGGGAGGCGCCCATCACAGTGAGGCCAGCATCCATGTCAGGTGCCTCGACGCGTCCGGCGACGCTAAGCCGCTCAGCCGCCTGCGGGAGCACCGAGTTGCGAGAAACGTAGCTGCAGTTCAAAGCATCGCCGCTGTTACCGGAATTCCCGCGGGACTCCTTCCTCGTTCAAGTCCGCATGGCGCGAGATCTTTTTCGGCGAACTTACGCACTCCGGCACAATTGGCGCTCTTTCCGGAAAGCGCAGCCAAAATCACTCCGCTCCCTTCATAGCCAACTCGGCCAAAATCCGTTGCGCTCCATGAGCCGGTGACCTAGAAATGCTCTCAGCGCTCCCAGAGGCGCTCAGGCAGGAGCAACACCAATGATCAAGATGAGCGTCTACTATCCAGCCGATGGCGGCTCAAAATTTGATCACGACTACTACCGCACCCACCACATGCCACTGATCCAAGAGCGGCTCGGCGCTGCCTGTCTGCGCTACGAGATCGATAGGGGCCTTGCGGGTCGCGAACCAGGAAGCTCGCCGGAGTTCGTCGCGGCATGCCACGTCTACTCGCCGAGCCTGACGACTTTCCAGGAGGCCTTCGTTCCTCACCGCGCGGAGATTGTCGCTGACGTCCCCAACTATACGGACATCGCGCCCATCGTGCAGATCAGTGAAGTGGCTGAAGGGTAGGGACCTCGGCGCCTCAGGTGTATAACCGTTGACCTTTCCGCGGCTGACATGTGCGTCTCGCATCTCGGGGAAGGAGAGCTTAACTGCGCATCCTCTCCTGTTAGCCAAATCGCCAGTTGCTTGCTTCGCTTCGTCAATAATTGGTATTGACGAACGCCGCAGTCAATTTCGGATTCTGCTTGCCGATCCGTCGCCAACTTGGCCGTAGAGAAGACGCCCTGGCTTCTGTAGGCTTGCGCCAGTCGGGCTGCGTGCTCCTGTGCGGGTGGATCAAGAGTGACGGCGGTTTTGAGTGAGGCCTACAGAACCATTGAAACGGACGCCACGCGTGTCGATCAAGCGACTACCGGGGACTGCAAAACGCACGGGACGATATCCCCATTGCCATCGCGCGGAACAGCGTTGAGATCGTCCAACATAGCGCTCCACCATCGTGCCCTCGGAAGAACGTCGCCACCGCACGGTTCAAGCACGAGAGCAACAGGCGCTAAGATTCAGTCAAATTATCTAGGATTGCAATAAAATTCAACACAACCAAAAAAATCCACCCATAGGCGAGCCCGTACGCTCGCGTCTGGCAACATGGATGACCAAAGGCACCACAGGAGAACAAAACCGCGTCCTTGGTCATCTATGGGCGAAAATACAATCTAAAGATACGGCCATATTGAAACGCAATCATATATTGCGCAACAATGGTCGTTCGTAGCCGATCGCCTCCATATCGCCGGGTAAGCCAGATCTATTGGCATTTGGCTCACACCTCCTTGCAAGACGTGTCGCCAATTTTATGACCCTGTCCTCGAAGAGGGGAGGCCGTCCCGCCCGCATTAACGAACCCGGGAATACAGGTAACCGTCCCTCGGCTCGCTCGAGACATTTGGATGTGAAAGATATCGGCGGAGCAGGGCATCCTGCGTCATTCCCGCATTCCGCATCACCGCGGCCGAGGCGATGTTCTCGATATCGCATGCCGCCTCTGTGCGGTATATTTTCGGATGAGAAAGCGCGTGCGCAACGGACCAGCTTGCCACCTCGCTTGCAACACCCTGTCCCCAATGGTCCTTGCGAACCAGCCAGCCATAGGAGACCCTCGATCCGGATGAACGCGCGTGGATACTTCCGATCAGCTCGCCTGGCGCTTCCCGTCGGCAAATCACCGCTGGAAAGCTGGAAGTACCTTCCCAGTCCCGATGAAACTGCTCGGTGGTTTCGCGCGTTTGCGCAAGATCTGTATGCGGTTGCCAGGTAAGGTATTTGGTCACGTCGGGATCCGCGGCCCAGCCGGCAAAAACCGCTTCAGCGTCGGAAGGCTGAATCCGTCTTACGAGAAAGCGCTCCGTCATGAATTCTTCCGGTGGCCGATATGTTGCGTTCATTCCTCACTCCTTGGCTGCTGAGGAACGGGTGCCGTCGTCAGCAGAAAATCAATCCTCTTCGCGCGATCCGCGCCTTCATCGGCGTGTCGCCGGCAATGCCAAGATACATCGTCACTGCAAGCCGTGTCCTCCCCGTTCTCTCTGCCCGCTTCGACGATACCGCGAGAACAGATAGCTTCGAGGTTTCCTGATCGACCCGTCATCCCACGCGATCTCATGCGTCGACCGGGGAGTTATTCCCAGCGTAAGCTCGTTGTCAAAGAGGAGTAATCCATGGATCCCCCCGCGTCTCGCTTGAGGATAAGGTGCTCTCAAAGGGGCGCTAACACCGACCCCGGCATGGAGCACGCTTTCTACGAACGGCTGCAATTACGGACCCGATCGGGAATGGTTTTACCACTTTATTGAAGGTGGTTACGAAGATATCGTCCACGTTGATATTCAGGTCGAAACGCCCAGTCAGCGTGAACTTATCCGAACAGCACTCAGGAAAGTTCATGTGCCGGGCGAGGAAACGCCTGAAGGCTTTCGCGTGTTCGGCTATCTTCACAATGGCCGAAGCGTCGACTACATTTTAAGCTTGTGCGCTGGACTGCACGAGCCCCGGCCCTAGCCTCGTGCTTCACCGGGGCTTGCCTGATGGAGCAATTCGGAACAGGCTCCCACCAGATCCTCAAACCGATGCAACAAAACATCCGGCGCAAGCTCCACCGCCGGGATTTCAGTGTAGCCGAAACTGACAAGGATCAACGGCACTCCGGCAGCTCTCGCGCACCGGGCGTCAGCTTCAGCATCGCCGACCATGATGCTACGACTGATTTCGCCGCCCACGGCCGATATGGCCTCGATTAGGTGCGCTGCGGCAGGCTTGCTCGCCGAAACGGCATCAATGCCCACAACGTCTGCGAACAACTCAATCATGTCGAGTTCGCACAACAAGCGGCGAGCGAGAGCGGTCGGCTTGTTGGTGCAGACCACCAACGTGACGCCGGCTGCCCTCAGTGTCTTCAAAGCTGTGATTGCGCCCGGGAATGGTTTGCTTTCGTCGGCAATGTGGGCGGCATAATAGTTGATAAAGCGCTCAAATAGGACGGAGGTTCGATCACCAGGATCTCCAGCGCCGGCAGCGGCAAGACCCGATTGTAACAACCAACGAGCGCCGCGGCTCACGAAAGGCCGGCTCCTGGCGTAATCCAGCGGCCTAACCCCCTCGTCGATCAAGACAGCATTCACAGCCCCGATCACATCGACTGCCGATTCCACAAGAGTTCCGTCGAGGTCGAAGGCAACGGTCGCGCCGTTGAGGACGGTACAGTCGGTCACAGCCAGGTTCCTTTTAAGCTTGGGATTTTCGACCTCGCGCCTATAGAGCGACAAGCCTGATCGAACAATTTCCGTTTGAGCTGATCACCAAGCTCCCACACGCAAATCCTTCTCTTTCCATCAGCCAATCGTATGGTTCAATGCTCATCCGGAAGGGGCAAGCCTCTGCCGATCATGCGTCGAGCAACCCCCCAATGCTGTTGGCATGGGCGAGGGTCAAGTTAAGTTGTTGCTATCGTAACAACTGTTACTCCTTGTGCCACTCATTTCCCATAGACTCCATCAGCGAGTCCGAAAAGCGTGCGCTCGAGATTGAGCCTTCCATCCATGGCGCGATCGACCATGGCCCGGAAATAGCCGCCAGGCCTCGAGATCAGATCAGGGTTACGGATGGACTTCTCGAGTACCGTGGTTAGGATTGCGCTCGCTGTATAAATGCCGACCTTCGCCCGACCATCCGCCCAGCCAGCTTCCGAAAGTCCAACGACACGCCTCAGCGCCTCTCCAGATCTTGCAAGCGACGACCAAGAGCTGAACTCCGCGCCGATCAGGGACTGTGCCTCACGGCATGCCGTTTGAATTAAGCCGATTGAGACAGCGGCTAGGACGTGAGCCTGCACAGATTCGCTAGCATCCAGCTGAACAGCAGAAACCGGCGCTTGCTCTTTGGCACTGATTTCGCCCGGCTTTTTTTCGAAAGCCATTTCGGCAGCTTTGCTGCCGTTATCATTTATGTCTCGCTTGTCAGAGCGAGTCTCTGTTTGTCTACTATCAGATTTAGATTCTGGGGTAGTATTAATATAAGGGGTGACGGTAATGTCACCCTCGCATGCCATTTTGAGGTCTTCAGCTTGTGCGCCAATCTGTTCGACGGTGCTTTTGTGTAGGTCCCTAAGCCGCTGTGCGTGTTCCTCAAGCGAGATATTTGCAGAGTTCAACTCGCTCACATGCAGACGCAAACTGGCCTCCTGTTCGGGAAAGGCTCTGGAAATATCTTCGAGCGCCCGTGCCAGCCTCTTGATGTCTCTTTTCGCGGCAAGTTCTCTATTCAGCTTGGCATGATACTCCTCAACGGCAAGCTTGAGCTCTGAAGCCCTCACCCGCGCCGGCGTGAAATCAATTCCGAAACCGGCACTGATCTCGCCACTATCGTTGCGATAGATGAAGCGTCGCCCCGTCGAACTGTCGCGATAGGCGGCAATCCCGGCTTCCACCAATCTGCGAACACAGCGGATGACCGTACGCTCGGATCGCATGGTAAATTCCGCGAGCTTTGCATTGGAGATGGCGACGATCGGGCGGCTTGCGCCTTTCCAGTCATCGGCTCGTGAAAGGCCAAGCAGAATATCCAGGACGTGGTAAGTCGTACCATCGATACCAAGGACGGGAGCCGCCTTCTTCAAAAGAAGCGCGATCTCAGCCTTCGCTATATCAGGTACATCATTCGCCATGGCAAGGCGCGCGCTGGCGACGATCCCAGGCGTCACGCGTCTAAAGGACGCGACAGGTGCCGTTTCGGTCATAGCTTTCCTGCTGCAGCCGAAAACGGCTACAGTCCCACATATCGTTGTGAGGAAGCCAACGAAGGCAGGACACAAAAAAGCATCCCTGTGCTGACAGAGGCTTGATTATGTGCCGTGACCGTCTTAGAATCAGATTGCTGAAAACTGATGCTTACGGTTCGATTTCGTTCCGTTGGCTAATGGATCAAGGGTCTGCCGATTGCAGTCGGCGGGCCCTTCTTCATTTCTCCGGCTATTCCATCTTGGAACCCTCTTCCCGCTTAGCCTGAAATTCTGCCACCAAATCCGGCAATCGCTTCAGCAGCCATGTCGAGAGGCCGGGAATGCGGTTGTTCGGAATCGATATGTTCGTCTTCGTGTCCGTCTGGGTCGCGGTAATCACCATGCCGGCGATACGCAGTTCAGTGACTATAGCTGTCTGCCTCTCGCGCTCACCCAATGCCCCGAAGACAAGGGCAAAGCGTTGATCGCTATCACTCTCTGCCCAGCTTTGAGCTTGAACGACAGGTTCAATCGCTTTGGCCTGAGCGCTGGACAGCACTCTGTTCTCGATCAGAGAACCGAGTTTTTCCCATTTCGGCCTTCCTGTGGAAGGGGCCGCACCGATAAGACGAACCAGATCCTCCGGTATCAGAGAGGCGATGTTGGTAAGGATCGAGATATAGGCGAGCCTCTTGCCCTCGTTGCGTCCGAGCGCTTCCGAAATCGTCTCTCTGGAGAAGCCTTTCTCCTTCAATGCGAGCGCAAAGATCGCTTGCTCGATGAATGAGAGATTGAGGCGCTCCGAGTTTTCGATGCCTTGGGAGACGACCAGTTCCTCGTCCGAAAGCTCGCGCACGATGGCTTTTACCGGACGTTTGAGGATCTGGCACGCTCGCAGTCTTCTATGGCCATAGGCCGCCTGATAGTGACCAGGTTTGCCCGGCAGCGGCCTCACCAGAATAGGAAGTTTCTGGCCGGCCTCGCGAATTCCTTCGACAAAGGCCTGGAAATTGCGGTCGCCCTCGATATCGAGCCGATCATTGACAAAGGACGGGACGACACGGCTCGGATCGAGCTCAATAATGGTTTCAGACGAAAGGAGCTGATCGTGAAGCCGCTTATTCTCTTCTTCGATCGAGACGAATGCACGGTCCATTGACTTGACGGCCCCTGCTCCCACCCGCCGCTTGTCGGACTCAGGCTGGGGAGGAGGGGACTGCTTGCCCAGAGCTTCCGGATCCACGTTCCCGAAGAGGCTCTTGATACGCTGGTTTCGTTCGCGCGGATTCGCCATTATCTCCCCCACACCTGCTTGATGTGATTTAAGATCTCGTGATTGACCGCATCAACGGAATCAAGGGCGCGATTGAGCGTGTCACGCCCGACGCTGCCGCGTGACATCTCGTAGAGACTTTTCTTTTCGAGACCGGCGCTTGCGATAGCGGTGGTTTCAACGACGGCGGGTGCGAGGACATCATCCTTAAACAGCGATCGCAGTAGGGTGACGATGTTGACCTGGGGGCCGTCATTGGGATTATGACGCGTAATCACGTAGCGAATGAAATCATGGCTGAGAACTCCGCCACGCTCCTCGATGACCCGCATCAAGTCGCTCATCATGGCGAGAAACTGGTTCATGCTCGCCACGTCAATCATCGCCGGATGGATCGTAATCATCAGTGCCGTGGCGGCGCAAAGCGCGCCGAGCGTCAGATAGCCAAGCTGCGGCGGCGCGTCGATCAAGACGACATCATAATCTGCCTCGACCTCGCCGATCACAGTCGCAAGCCGTCTGAAGAAAATTTCGTTGCCGCGACCATATCCTTCGGCAATCGCCTGCGGCGTCTCGTGCTCATACTCCATCAGTTCGAGATTCGCTGGAACGAGATCGATCCCGTCAAAATAGGTCTTACGAATGACCTCCCTTATCGGGCGGCGCGCCTCATCATAACGGATGGCGGCGTAGATTGTCTCGTTCTCGTCGACGTCGAATTCCGGCTGATAGCCAAACATGGCCGAGAGCGAGGCTTGCGGATCGAGATCGATGGCAAGTACCCGCAATCCCTGGATGGCGAGATAGTGTGCCAGATGGACCGTCGTGGTCGTCTTGGCCGAGCCACCTTTGAAATTGGCAACGGCAATAACCTGCAGCTTGTCGCCAGGACGTCGACGAGGCAGGAACTCCAAAGCCTCTGCCGGTCGCTTGTGCGCGAGATGCTCCCGCAACTGGTTGATCTGTGACAGTGTATAGATGCGCCGGCCATTATCCTGCCGATCAGGAATGGCACTTTCGCCATCGAGCGACATCTGCCTCAACGTGGACTCGGCGATGCCGAGCAGCGTCGCGACCTCGCGAGAGGTGTAGGTTTTCAACGTTTTGGCGGATTCGGGCTCGTAGAGACGCTCGCGAATCGACTGCAGCTGCGCAGACAGCAATTGCGACTGCCTGCTGATCTTGTCGGCGGAGGATTCCACCATGTCGGTCGATTGTAGCTTCGCGTTCATTTTTCCTCACGACGGTTTTTTTTCGATCGTCGCCAAATTTCCGTCGCCTCACAGTTAACTGATTCCGGGCTTCGGTCAAATCATAGGTGATAAACAAAGGCTTAAGGGGGAGGCGATTGCGCGATGCAAGATCACGTTTCAAGGTATATATCCGTTATATTTCAATGTGTTATAGATTTCATTAGCCGGAATCGACTATTGCGCCCTCTCTTGTGAATCAAACGGGCATTGGCTGCGACCTGAGGCTGTTGGAGGCGCTTTGAGTTGCGACTCACTCGTGAGAGCCCGACTCACCCGCATCACGCAGCCTTGATTTCGCAGCCTGGATTGCTGTTGATACGTCCCGGGTATTGCCTCGTCAGCCCCTGGCCGTCACCCGGCGTTGAAGGCCCATTTTCCATGCCGTTGCCCATCATTAACGCCGCAATAATTCATTGGCATGTCACGGCATCGACCTTAATCGGCGTGGAACTGGGCCGTGAGCAAGCCATGAGGGTGGCGGCGGAGTGCCCATGGAAAATTATTCGAATGAAACGCGAAAATCAGGATTCGTTTAGCCTGCGTCCTATCGAAGAGATTGCTACATGCTTCAACTATAGCCGAGCCGTATCGGGCAAGTTCAAGCCTGTTGTGGCTGCCGCGCAAAATGACATTTCAGGAGTTCATAATGTCGATCATTTCAGTTCGTTCGCGACTATTGGGAACAACACTCGCTTTGGGCCTTCTGCTCGGCACGTCCGCAGCCAACGCCGAAACGCCGCCGAATGTGCTTGTGGTCGCCCAGTCGATCGACGATGCCGTCAGCTTCGATCCCGCCGAAGGCTTCGAGCTGACGACGGTCCAGTCCTTCAACAATCTTTATCAGCGCCTTGTTCAGTCCAACCGTCAAGACGGCACCAAGATCGAGCCGGCTCTGGCCGCGTCCTGGGTTGCCGGGAGCGACGGCCGCAGCCTGACCTTCGAACTCGCCGACTCCAAATTTTCCTCCGGCAATCCGGTTCGCCCCGAGGACGTGATCTTCTCGCTGACCCGCGCCGTCAAGCTCAACAAATCGCCAGCCTTCATTCTCAACGAGCTCGGCTGGAAGGCGGATAATGTCGATGCTGCCATCACCAAGGTGGACGACAAGCACGTAAAGCTGACTTGGTCCGCCGATGTCGGCTCCGGTTTCGCCCTGTCGCTGCTGACGGCGCCGATCGCCTCCATCGTTGACGGGAAGGCCGTCGAGCCGCAGGCAAAAGATGGTGATCTGGGCAATGCCTGGCTGAAGACGAACTCGGCCGGTAGCGGAGCTTATACGATTGCGACCTACACGCCGCATGAAGCACTGGTGCTGCAGGCAAACGCCAATTCTGCCGACAAGCCGAAGCTTGAGAGCGTCATCATCCGCAATGTTCCCGATGTCGGCGCCCGCCGGCTTCTGGTGGAGCAGGGCGACGCCGATATCGCCCGCGGTCTCTCTGCCGACCAGATCGAAGCGCTGAAGACCAAGAGCGGCGTCAAGGTTCTGTCCGTCCCATCGGCGCGTACCGACTATATCCTCCTCAACACCAAGGCCAATCCGACGCTCGGCAATCCCGCCTTCTGGGAAGCTGCCCGCTACCTCGTCGATTATGACGGTATCGCCAAGAACCTGCTTCGCGGCCAAAGCTCGGTCCATCAGGCCTTCCTGCCGGTTGGCTTTCCGGGTGCGCTGACAGATAAGCCCTTCAAGCTCGACGTCGAAAAGGCCAAGAAGGTCCTCGCCGATGCCGGCATCAAGACACCTTTCAAGGTCGAATTCATCGTCTTCAACGACCAGCCGTTCCTGTCAATTGCACAGTCGCTGCAATCGACCTTCGCGCAGGCCGGCATCACGCTCGATATCCAGCCGGGTGTCGCAAGCGACATCTATGCGCGCGGCCGTTCCGGCAAGTTCGAGATGACGCTGCGCTACTGGATCCCGGATTATTTCGACCCGCATTCTAATGCCAGCGCCTTTGCCATCAACAAGGACAACTCCGCCAACACTGCTGCGAAATATGCCGGCTGGGTTATTCCTGAACTGACCGACGAGACGCTTTCCGCCGTCAAGGAACGGGATGCGGCCAAGCGGGTAGCCCTCTACCAGGATATTCAGAAAAAGATCCAGGCAAGCTCTCCCTTCATCTTTATGCTTCAAGGCAACGATCAGGTCGTGCTAAGCGACAAGGTGAAGAACTACGCCCAGGGCCTGAACGCTGACCAGGTCTATTACGACAAGGTGGAGAAGTAAGTGCCGCAAGCGGCAAGCCAACCCGATGCCGACATGACCAACTCCCGCCAGATGAAAGCCTGGCGGGAGTTGTCTTTCGTGCGGTCGTTTCTTTCCTGGGCCTGGTCCTTTGCGCTCACCCTTTTCGGGCTCGCTCTGGTGACCTTCGCGCTGACGCGTCTGTCGCCGATCGATCCCGCATTGCAGATGGTCGGTGACCACGCCAGCCAATCGACCTACGAGCAGGCGCGCGCCGAACTCGGGCTTGATCGGCCGCTGCCAGTACAGTTCTTCCGCTATATAGAGACCGCAGCCTCGGGCAACTTCGGCCAATCTACATCAACCGGGCAGCCGGTTGCCAAGGACATCGCACGGACCTTTCCGGCGACGATAGAGCTTGCGACCACGGCGATCATCCTCGGCTCGATCATTGGACTGGCGCTTGGGATCACCGCCGCGATGCGGCAGGGAACATGGCTCGACGGCGTCGCGCGGATCGTTTCGCTCTTCGGCTATTCGGTGCCGATCTTCTGGCTTGGCCTGTTGATGCTGCTGTTCTTTTACGCGCGGCTGCATTGGGCACCCGGACCGGGACGCGTCGATGTCCTCTTTCAATATACGGTCAAACCCGTGACCGGCTTTGCGCTCGTCGATGCGTGGCTCTCCGGCAAACAGGGTGCTTTTCGCGATGCGCTAGCGCATCTGGTGCTGCCGGCGACGGTACTCGCCTTTCATGCGCTTGCCGCCATTTCGCGGCTGACGCGGGCTGCGATCCTCACCGAGCTTGGACAGGAATATGTCACGACTGCGCGCGCCAAGGGAGCAAGCCTGTTCCGCATCGTCTTCACCCATATACTGCCGAACATATCGGGGACGCTTCTGATCGTGATCGCCCTTTCCTATGCCAGCTTGCTTGAAGGCGCGGTGCTGACCGAGACCGTATTTGCCTGGCCCGGCATCGGCCGTTATCTGACGACGGCGATGTTTGCCGGTGACATGCCGGCAATCCTCGGCGCAACGCTCGTCGTCGGCACGTCCTTCGTGCTTCTGAACGCACTGACGGATCTTGGCGTCGCGCGACTTGAGGCGGGGAAGAAGCGTTGAGCGCCATCATCCAGCATTCGCTCGACGGGCCGTCCTTCCTGCGGCGTCTCCTGCGTTCTCCGTCCGCTGCCGCCGGCGGCATCGTCGTCCTCATCATTCTTGCCGCTGCATTGTTTGCACCCTGGATCGCACCCTATGATCCCAATCTGCAGGAGACCGCCAACCGCCTGATGCCGCCAAGTGCGGCGCATTGGTTCGGTACGGACGGGTTCGGGCGCGATCTCCTGTCGCGCATGATCTATGGCGCACGGCCAACCTTGCTGCTCCTGCTGTTCGTGGTTCTTCTGATGGCGCCGCTCGGCATCATCGTCGGCGTGCTTGCGGGGTTCTTCGGCGGCATTACCGAACGCATTCTCATGCGCATTACCGATGTGGTCATGTCCTTCCCAAGGCTGTTGCTCGCCTTTGCCTTCGTCGCGATCATGGGGCCGGGACTGGTCAACGGCGCGCTGGCACTATCGCTGACGAGCTGGCCGGCCTATGCGCGCCAGGCCCGCGTGGAAACGGCAGCCCTCCGTCGCAGCGACTATCTAGCCGCCGCTGAAATGGTCGGCATCAGAGGGTTGCGGCTGCTTTACGGCCATGTCCTGCCTTTGGTGCTGCCTTCGGCAATTATCAGGCTGGCCCTTGATCTATCCGGCATCATCCTGGCCGCAGCTGGGCTCGGCTTCCTTGGCCTTGGCGTTCGACCGCCGACAGCCGAATGGGGCGCCATGGTCTCGGAGGGCACGCAGGTCATCTTCGACCAATGGTGGGTCGCGGCCGTGCCCGGTCTTGCCATTCTCATCACCTCCTTGGCCTTCAATCTTCTGGCTGACGGCTTGCGTGACATACTGGATCCGCGTCATGGCTGAAGCGCTGCTCACCGTTCAGGACCTGTCGGTCTCCTTTCCCTCCGAGGCGGGCATGGTGCGGGTCGTCAATGGCATCGATTTTACCGTCGGGCGCGAGATCGTCGCGCTCGTCGGGGAATCCGGCTCCGGCAAATCCATGACCGGGCGCGCAATCATGGGGCTGCTGCCGCGTATCGCCAAGGTCCAGGCGAAACGCCTCGCCTTCGAGGAACAGGATCTCCTGTCCCTGCCATCCTCCGGCTGGAATGCTCTGCGAGGCAGCGATATCGGCCTCGTCCTTCAGGATCCGAAATATTCGCTCAATCCCGCGCACCGGGTCGGACGTCAGGTCGAGGAGACATTGCTGCTGCATACACGGCTTTCGGCGGCTGAACGGCGCGAGCGAGCCCTCGATATGCTCGATATGGTCGGGCTTCCCGATCCGAAGCGCGTCTATTCGAGCTATCCCGCGGCGCTCTCGGGCGGGATGGGGCAGCGCGTGATGATCGCGGCGATGCTGATCAACCGCCCGAAACTGCTGATTGCCGACGAGCCGACGTCAGCACTCGACCGCGAGCTTCAAAACCAGATATTGGCGCTGCTGCGCTCGCTCACCGAGCAATTCGGCATGGGGTTGCTGCTCATCAGCCACGATCTGCAGCAGGTCGCGAGATACGCCGATCAAGTGATCGTGCTAAAGGGCGGCCGCATCGACGAAAAACTGGCCGCGACGGATCTGGCCAACGCGCAGTCGGACTATACACGCGCACTCTGGGCCGCGCGACCTTCGGCTGAAACCTACGGCACCCGCCTGCCGGTTTATGGAGCAGGCACGTGAACGCGCTTTCCGTTTCCGATCTTTCCATCACCTTTTCCGGCAGCCGCCAGGCTTTCACGGCAGTGCAGAGTGTCAGCTTCAATATCGCAAGCGGCGAGACCTTCGGCCTCATCGGCCAGTCCGGCTGCGGTAAGACAACCGTGCTGCGCGCCATTGCGGGATTGAACACCAGCTGGCAAGGCGCCATTTCCGTGTTTGGCGCAGCACTTCAGCCCGGAAAGAAGATTGTCGGCAGCCTGCGCGACAATATCCAGATGGTGTTTCAGGATCCGTATTCCTCGCTTCATCCAAGGCACACCGTTGCCCGCATTCTCGGTGAGCCATTGTCGCTGAGGGGCCGAAGGGATATCGACGGTCAGGTACGAACGGCGCTTGATCAGGTCGGCCTCCCGGCGGCGGCGAGTGGGCGCTACCCGCATCAGCTTTCCGGCGGCCAGCGGCAGCGCGTAGCCATCGCACGCGCTTTGCTGTTGCGGCCAAAACTGTTGCTTCTCGATGAGCCGACGTCCGCGCTGGACGTTTCCGTCCAGGCCGGCATCCTGAACCTTCTCAATGATCTCAAGGTGCTGCACGCCATGACTTTCGTGCTCGTCAGCCACGACCCAGGCGTCGTGGCTCATATGTGCGACCGCGCCGCGATCATGGAAAAGGGGTCCATCAAGCAGGTCCTCGATCGCGACGGCCTTTCCAGTATGCGCTAGGGCAGGGCACGGCGGGGTGCTTGATATCGATCCGCCGACGCTCTGGGCGATGATTGTCTGCGGCTCTAATGGCTGGCGCATGAGCCGGAGCGGCATGGAGAGCCTATACCCACTCGCGAAGTGGCGGCAGCGGGATAAACGCAGCACGCGCAGAGAACGGCGATTGGCCCATCATATTGCCGAGAAAGGCCACAAACCACAGGACGCGGACCTTGCCGTTTGTGCATTGCGGTATTAGTGCAATCGCGACATTGGAATTCTTGAAAGCATTTATTCATGGAAGGTGGACGCCAATCCATGCCGCCGCTCAATGCGCTTGTCGTTTTCGACAGCGCGGCCCGGCTTGGTAGCTTCTCTCGTGCAGGGCTGGAACTAGGCCTAACCCAAAGCGCCATCAGTCGTCAGATCGGCAAGCTCGAGGCCTTTATTGGCTCGAAGCTGTTCAACCGGCTTCCGCTTGGCGTGCAGCTGACCGCCATCGGCGAGACCTATGCGTCGGAGGTCAGCCGCCTTCTTGGCGATCTCAGTGCAGTTACCGACGGGCTGCGGGCGTGGACCGGCCCCCGCCAGATCACCATTGCCTGTTCGCGCGGCATTGCCGATCAGTGGTTCCTGTCGCGCGTCGCCATCTTGAAAGCGGAAATTCCCGGCATCGAAATTCGCCTGCGCGTCACGGACGATGTCGCCCATCTGCGGTTGGACGAGTTCGACCTTGCGATCTTCTATCGCAAGGAGCGCCCCATCGGCGTCAATCTCACCGTTCTCGGCCAGGAGGAGATCGTGCCTATCTCGGCGCCCGGTTCGCTCGCTCTCATGGAGCAGACGGCTCCGGTTCTGTTGGCCATCGAAGATACGATGCGCGAGTGGCAGGGCTGGCCGGAATGGTGGCGGGATGCAAAACTTGCACCGCCGGCTGGTGCGCTGGAATGGCGGCTCGGCGACTACGGCCTCTGCGTCGCCGCCGCCACGCAGGGGATCGGCATCACGCTCGGCTGGACATGGCTCATCGGAGAGCAACTCGCCGCGGGCACGCTGGTTCCGGTTCACGATCATGTCATGCGATCCGGAGCCTATTTCTATCTGATGCGCCCGGCGGACCGGCATCAACGCAAGATCGTCCGCGAAGTGTCCGATTGGCTGATTGCCAGCAATGCACCCCTGTGACCTTAGAGGATCACAGGAAAATGATCGGGCCCAGCGAATGGGCCCAATGCTTGTCGTCGTCTCACTGCTGCGTTGCGCGCCGGCGTGAAATCATGCGGAAACGCGCATATCCAACCACGGTAATTATCAGCCAGGCGACCTGCGAGATCAGCGAGCCCAGGTTGAAATTCCACATCAGCGAATAAATGAGCGCAACGCCGCCCGCGACGTTGAGCACGGTGACCAAGAAATCGTCAACCGTCAAAATGCGCAGTTGAAGCAACGCATAAGCCGTCAAATAGAAGGCGGCTCCCAAAAGGCCGACAATGTCGGGCATACCCATTTCGAACTCCAGGATCATCCAAATTCAAAAAGGCAGGTTGTGCTTCTCTTCCGAAATGCGCCCCCTGCCGTCACGTTTGCGACGCTCCTTTATTCCTGTTCTGGCAAATGCCAAGCCATGCATTTTGCATGGGGCCATGCACAAAAGTCATACCTAAAAATCGGGAGTCTGCCCTTGAACATGGGGCCTGCGGTAAGATACCCACCAGAAAAATCCTATGAGCTATGAATTAAACACAGGGGTAACGAATGCTCGAGCACAAAAACCAGTTTCAATTGACGCGCCGTTCTTTCATGTCGGGTGCGGCCGGCTTTGGTCTTGCCGCCGTCGGCGGCATGAGCGGGCTGATCACGTCGTCCGCTCATGCCGCAAGCGAGGGGACGCCGAAGAAGGGTGGTTTGCTGAAGCTCGGTATTGGTGGCGGCAGCACCACGGACAATTTCGACCCGCGTCTTCTGAAGGACTGGGTACCCGTCAACCAGGCTTACATGCTGATGAACGGCCTTGTCGAAATCGACGCCAACAACAAGGCCGTGCCTGAACTTTTCGAAAGCTGGGAACCGTCGGCGGACGCCAAGGAATGGACGTTCAAGGTCCGCCAGGGCGTGACCTTCCACAATGGCAAGACGCTCGATGCCGATGACGTCCTCTACTCCATCAATCTGCACCGCGGTGAAACCTCATCCGGCGCGCGGTCGCTCGCCTCGGAATTTACCGATGTTGCCAAGGTCGATGCCGGCACGATCAAGATCACGCTGAAGAGCGGCAATGCCGATCTGCCCTATGTCCTGTCCGACTATCATTTCCTCGTCGTTCCGAAGGATTGGACCGATTTCAACAAGCCTGTCGGCACCGGCCCCTTCGTCTATGAAAGCTTCCAGCCGGGAGTTCGTGCGCGCTTCAAGCGCAATGAAAGCTATTGGAAGCCGAACACGGCCTGGGTTGATGCGGTCGAGGTCATCGTCATCAACGATGTGTCGGCCCGCACCAATGCGATGATGTCCGGCCAGGTCCATGCGATCAACCAGCTGGACTTCAAGACGGTCGATCTGTTGAAGCGCAATCCGAACCTCAATATCGTCCAGTCCGCCGGCGGTCAGCACTTCTCCTTCCTGATGGATTGCACGCAGGCGCCGTTTACCGACAACAACATCCGGCTTGCCTTGAAATACGCGATCGATCGCGAGCAGCTTCTGAAGACGGCGCTACGCGGCTATGGTCGCCTCGGCAACGACAATCCGATCCCAAGCACCGATCCATTCTTCGACGCCGCTCTGCCGCAGCGTGCTTATGATCCCGAAAAGGCGAAGTACTACTTGAAGCAGGCTGGCATGACGTCGCTCAAGATCCAGCTTTCTGCCTCCGACGCGGCCTTTACCGGCGCGGTCGACGCGGCGGCCATCGTCCGCACCGCCGCCGCCAAATCGGGCATCGAGATCGGCATCAAGCGCGAACCGGCCGACGGCTACTGGGACAATGTCTGGATGAAGGCGCCGTTCTGCATGTCCTATCGCGGCGGTCGTCCGACCGCAGACCAGGCTCTGAGCGTCGCTTATGTTTCCAATGCCTCGCAGAACGACACCCATTGGAAGAGCGCCGATTTCGACGCGAAGCTGCTGGAAGCCCGCGCCTCGCTCGATCAGGCGAAGCGCAGGGAAATCTATGCCGAGCTGCAGGCCATGCTCAGCAATGATGGCGGCGCGCTCATTCCGATGTTCGGTGACTATCTCGACGCCACCTCCAAGAAGCTGAAGGGTGTGACCACCCATCCGATGTTCAATCTGATGGGTGCACGCCTCGCTGAAAAAGTCTGGCTGGAAGCTTAAATGACTGTTCTTATCCTGAAGCGTGTGGGGCTCGGGCTCCTCACGCTGTTCCTGGTGTCGGCGTTGATTTTCGCCGGCACCCAGATCCTGCCCGGCGATGTCGCCTCGGCCATTCTCGGCCAGAATGCGACGCCCGAAGCGCTCGCGACCCTGCGCGAAAGCCTCGGTCTCAATCAACCGCTCCTCACGCGTTACATTTCATGGCTGACAGGTTTCCTGACCGGGGATCTCGGCACATCGCTTGCCAACCAGCAACCGGTGGCCGACCTGTTGTGGCCGCGCTTCTGGAACACCATGGCGCTGGCAGCCTTTGCCGGCGTCATCAGCGTGCCGCTGGCGATCTTGCTCGGCCTCCTGACGGCAGTGAAGCGCGGCGGCATATTCGATCGTGTCGTCAATATCATCGCGCTCGCCTTCGTGTCGCTGCCGGAATATTTCCTCGGCCTGCTGCTGATCCTCTTCCTGTCGATCCGTTTCAATCTGCTTCCGAGCCTTGCGGACACCTATGACGGGATGACCTTCCTTGAGTGGATACAGGCAACGGCACTTCCCGCGCTGACGCTTGTTCTCGTCACCGTCGCGCAGATGATGCGCATGACCCGCACGGCCGTGCTGTCGGTGATGGATCAGGCCTACGTCGAAACCGCCTATCTGAAGGGCCTGCGAACCAAGCGTGTCGTGGTCAAACATGCGCTTCCAAATGCGGCCGCGCCGATCGTCAATGTCGTGGCATTCAACATCGCCTACCTGATCACGGGCGTCGTGCTCGTCGAGGCGGTCTTCAACTACAACGGCCTTGGCCGTTTCATGGTCGATGCCGTTTCCAAGCGCGACTTGCCATTGGTCCAGGCCGCAGCCCTGGTTTTTGGTGCGGCTTACGTCATTCTCAACATCATCGCGGATGTTGCTGCCATCGCGCTTAATCCGCGTCTGAGGCATTCCCGATAGAGCCATGAAGAAATCTCTCCCCTTCACGGCTTGGCTTGGCCTTGCCATCGTTACCATTGCAATCCTTCTTTTCCTGTTCGGACCAATGATTGCGCCTCACGGCCAGGAGGAAATCGTCGGCGCGCCGTTCGATCCTCCGTCCGCAGACTTCCTGTTCGGCCTCGACCAGAATGGCCGCGACATGCTTTCGCGGCTGCTCTATGGCGCGCAGATGTCTATTGGGGTGTCGCTTGCCGCATCGCTGCTGTCGTTCGGCATCGGCGTGCCGCTCGGCTTCCTTGCCGCCATTTTCGGTGGCTGGGTCGACACCATCCTGTCGCGCATCGTTGATACCGTCATGTGCATTCCAGTGCTGATATCGGCGCTTGTCGTGCTGCAGGCGCTTGGCTCTTCGCTGCCGGTCTTGATCATCACCATCGCTGTGCTTGATTCCACGCGCGTCTTCCGCCTGGCTCGGATCGTCGCGCAAGGGGTCAATGTGCTGGAATATGCCGAAACCGCCCGTCTTCGCGGCGAGGGACTGGGCTGGCTGATCTGGCGCGAGATCCTGCCCAATACTCTGCCGCCGCTGATCGCCGAATTCGGTTTGCGCTTCTGCTTCACCTTCCTGTTCGTCGCCGGCCTGTCGTTTCTGGGTCTTGGTATCCAGCCGCCATTTGCCGACTGGGGCGGTATGGTCAAGGATAACCAGCAGGCGATCCTCTATGGGCTTTACGCACCCCTCTATCCGGCTGCCGCCATTGCGATCCTGACGGTCGGCATCAACCTCGTCGTCGATTGGCTTCTCGGCGGACGTGCAACGACGCAGGGGGCCGATCGATGAGCGATGATCTTGTACTCAAGATGACTGGCCTGGTCGTCAAGGCGCCGACGGGTGCGACGCTGGTTGATCATGTCGATGTCGAGCTGCAGCGCGGCCAGGTGCTGGGGCTGATTGGCGAGTCCGGTGCCGGCAAATCCACCATTGGGCTTGCGGCCATGGGCTATGGTCGCGGCGGCTGCAAGATTGCCGAGGGGCTGATCGTCGTCGATGGCATATCGTTGATGGAGGGAACGCGGGAGACCCGCGAGGCCATTCGCGGCGCCCGCATTGCCTATGTCGCGCAAAGTGCTGCCGCCTCCTTCAACCCGGCACACCGGATCGGCCAGCAAATCATGGAGGGGCCGCTCTATCACGGCCTCATGTCGAAAGCCGAGGCCAGGGCCTGGATGCTGGAACTGCTGCATGCCCTGCAGCTCCCCGAGCCCGAAACCTTCGCCAACCGCTATCCGCATCAGGTTTCCGGCGGTCAGCTGCAACGGGCGATGGTCGCTATGGCCATGTCCTGCCGTCCCGACATTCTGGTGCTCGACGAGCCGACGACCGCGCTTGATGTGACGACGCAGATCGAGGTGCTGGCTCTGCTGCGCAGCCTGATCCAGCGCTACCGGACGGCGGCGCTCTACATCACCCACGATCTTGCTGTCGTCGCCCAGATCGCTGACCGCATCATGGTTCTGCGTCACGGCAAGATGGTCGAACTCGGCTCCGCCGAAGACGTATTGGAAGCGCCCAAGCAGGACTATACCCGTCGCCTGGTTGCCGAACGCGAGGCAAGCATCGCCGGAGAGCAAGCCGAGCTGAAAACCGGGGACATTCTGCTCGAAGTGAAGAATGCGACGGCCTATTATGGCAAGAAGCTGGTGCTGAGCGATGTGAACTGCCATGTTCGCCGCGGCGAGACACTTGCGATCGTCGGCGAATCCGGTTCCGGAAAATCGACGCTTGCCCGCATCATTGCCGGCCTGCCGCCGCATTCGAGCGGCGTCATAAACCTTGGCGGTCAACGCCTGCCCGGCAGCTACAAGCAACGCTCGCGCGAGGAACTTCGTCGCATTCAGCTCGTCTATCAGCTCCCCGATGTCGCACTCAACCCGCGACAAACGGTCGGAGAAATCATCGGGCGTCCGATGAAATTCTATTTCGGGATGACGGAAGATCAACGCAAGGCTGAGATCGCCCGTCTCCTCGACCTCATCGGGCTGCCGACGGATTTTGCCGGTCGCCTGCCCGGAGCCCTATCCGGCGGACAGAAGCAGCGCGTCTGCATTGCCCGTGCGCTGGCCGCCAAGCCGGACCTCATCATCTGCGACGAAGTCACCTCGGCGCTCGATCCGCTGGTCGCGGAGGAAATTCTGAAACTTCTGCGCGAGCTGCAGGACGAGCTCAGCGTCTCCTATCTCTTCATTACCCATGATCTTGGTGTCGTGCGGCGTCTCGCCGATCGCACCATGGTCATGCAGAAGGGCAAGGTGGTTGAGACCGGCACGACGAAGGCCATTTTCGAACCGCCTTACGAAGCCTATACGAAACAGCTCATTACATCAGTTCCGGAGCTGCGCCGCGATTGGCTCGACGATATTCTGAAAGCGCGCGTCGCTGGCTAGCCGGCGGACGCGGCCCAAATGCCGCAGCATAGATCTTGTATTCAAATTCATTGGAACCGACCATGACCGTAAACGTCACAGAGCATTTGTGGATCACCATGAAGGACGGCACGCGCCTCGGCGCACGTCTTTGGCTGCCCGAAGGCGTCGATAAGACCCCGGTGCCGGCCGTGCTTGAATATATCCCCTATCGCAAGCGCGACGGCACGCGCGGTCGCGACGAGCCGATGCATGGCTATTTCGCCGAGAACGGCTATGCGGCCATTCGCGTCGACATGCGTGGCACCGGCGAATCCGACGGACACATGGCGGACGAGTATATCCAGCAGGAGCAGGACGATGCGCTCGAAGTCATCGCCTGGATCGCCGAACAGGCCTGGTGCGACGGCAATGTCGGCATGATGGGCAAGAGCTGGGGCGGTTTCAACGGCCTTCAGGTTGCCGCATGCCGCCCGCCCGCCTTGAAGGCAATCATCACCGCCTATTCGACCGACAATCGTTTCACCGACGATATCCACTATATGGGCGGACTGCTGCTCAACGACAATCTGTGGTGGGGTACGATCATGCTCGCCTACCAGTCGCGGCCCCTCGACCCTGAGATCGTCGGCGCCGGATGGCGCGATGCATGGATCGAGCGCCTGGAGCGCCTGCCGTTCTTCCCGGCGCTCTGGCTGGAACACCAGCACTATGACGAATATTGGAAGCACGGCTCGATCTGCGAAGACTGGTCGGCGATCCAGTGCCCGGTTCTCGCCATCGGCGCCTGGAGCGACAGCTATACGAATGCCGTATCGCGGCTTCTCGAAGGCTTGCAGGTTCCCTCCCGCGGCATCATCGGACCATGGGGCCACATCTATCCGCAGGACGGCGTACCGGGTCCGGCAATCGGTTTCCTCCAGGAGGCAGTCCGCTGGTGGGATCAGTGGCTGAAGGGCAAGGACACCGGCGTCATGGACGAGCCGAAGCTGCGCGCCTATCTCTGCGACACGATCGAGCCGACCGGCACCCGCACCTTCACCAACGGTCGCTGGGTCGGCGAGGCGGAATGGCCGTCGACATCGATTGCGTCGAAAACCTTCGCACTCGGCGCTGACTATTCCCTCGGCAACGCCGGCGCAATCTCTATGCCGCTTTCGATTTCATCCCCCAACAGCCATGGCAAGGCCGGTGGCGAATGGATGGGGACGGGCTGCGTCGGCGAACATCCGACCGACCAGCGTCTCGACGATGGCGGTTCGCTCAACTTCGACACGGCGGTCCTTGCCGAAGATCTCGATATTCTCGGTGCGCCGGTCGCGCGGCTGACATTCAGCGTCGACCAGCCGGTCGCTCAGGTGTCGTTGCGTCTGAGCGATATCCTTCCGGATGGTCGCGTGACGCGCGTCAGCTATCAGGTTTTCAACCTCAACCACATTCATGGCCACGACAGGCCCGACATGCTGGTGCCTGGCAAGACCTATGAGATTGCGATCAAGCTCAATGATTGCGGCTACAGCTTCAAGAAGGGGCACCGCATTCGGCTTTCTGTTGCCACCGGCTACTGGCCGATGGTCTGGCCGTCGCCGAAGCGCGTCACGCTTACGCTCGACACGGGCGCCTCAGCTCTCGATCTGCCCGTACGCCCGCACTCGGGCAACAAGGATGAAGTCGCGTTCGAAAAACCGGCCCATGGCCCCACGACGCCGATTACCCAGCTCGATGCCGGCAGCGTGCGCCGCTGGAGCGAGCAGGACCATGTGACCGGCGAAACGCTCTACGTGACGGAAGGCATCGGTGGTCTTTTCGGCGAAGGCGTCTTGCGCTTCGACGATATCGGCACCGAACTGAGCCACAGTCTGAAGCGCGAGCTCCGCGTGCGCGACGATGACCCGCTTTCCGCCTCCTATATTCTGACCCAGCAATATCGCATGGGACGCGAAGGCTGGATGGTCGATATCGACAGTACGACCAGCATGCACTCCGACGCGGAGAATTTTCATATTTCCGGCAGGCTGACCGCGAAGGAGAATGGCGCGGTCGTCAAGACCCGCGAATGGAACCAAACCATCCCGCGCGATCATCTCTAATGACAGGCCGTTGAGAGCCGCTCCAGTGCTGAAAGCCTGGGGTGGCTTTCAATATCATGACTTGGCTTGCTGCATCAGCTGAGTGCTTCCCGAGTTTCTGCATCACAAACCGCGCATAGAAGTTGACCGGATGCGGCGATGAAAAGAGCGCTTTAGGGACGGCTTGCCGGCAGCCACAAAGCCGCCGCCCACCGGCCAGCGGACCGCCGTGCTATTGCCCCATAGAAAACATTTGACGGTCGCATTGTCGACAGATCGTTCCTCAACCCTAATGGACGGCGACATCACTACGATATGCCGCCATTCGCTCTACGCCGTCAAAGAGGTGTTTTACCAGCACCATCGAAGAGGAATTGAGATGATCAATCGCTATATCCCCACCGCATCGTTGGCAGTCGCTGCCTTGAGCCTGATGTTTATTGGCAATTCGGCTTCTGCACAGCAGGCAGCGCAAGACAAGCAACCAAATCAAGTGCAAACGAGCAGCGGCAAGACTGCCGCACCCGTCAGCGATCAAAAAATCGATGCCTTCACTGTCGCCTATCTCAAGGTGGACAAGATCAAGCAGGACTATTCGGCCAAGATAGGCGCAACTGCCGATCCCGCCGCCAAGCAACAGCTTCAGGCAGAGGCAAGCAAGCAGATGGCGCAGTCTGTTCAGACCTCTCCGGACATGTCGCTGGACGAATACAACGCCATTCTAACGGCCGCAAAGAAGGATCCGGCGCTCGTTAAGAAAGTCCAGGACAAGATCCAGAAAACTGCACCTGCACAGCAATAGGCGGCACAACCACCGTACAAATAGATCACTGATGGCGGCGCCAAGTCCCCAATCTTGGCGCAGCGCCATCGGCAGCTTTCATCACAGTGGCGATGGGTCGGCACCGCCCGCCGCAAGCCAGCTTGTCGAGGTGTGGCTCGGCCTGCCTTCAGCATTACGACCTGCAAAATCAAGACCCGCGAATATTGTTTGCCGAGCTGCGCGGCTAACCCTTGATCCCGGCTGACAGCATGATGGCGCGGATGATCTGCCTTTGGAAGAGAAGGTAAAGAATGGCGACGGGAAGACCGGCCAGAACCGCAGCCGCCATGTCCTTGGCGAAGCGTACGCCGAAGACGTCCTTCACCTGGGTGATGCCGACGGGGATGGTGATTGTGGCATCCGACGTCGCAACCAGGAACGGCCAGAGGAAATTGTTCCATGCCGCGATGAAGGTCGTGATACCGAGAGCGGTCATGACACCCCAATTCATCGGCACATAGATCTTCCAAAGCGTCGTCAAATGCCCGGCATTGTCGAGCATCGCCGCCTCGCGAAACTCCTTGGGGATCTGATCGAAGAACTGCTTGAGAATGATGATCACGGATGGGACGACCAATTGCGGCAGCACGATGCCGCCCCAGCTGTTGATCAGACCGAATGTATTCATCAGCACGAAATGATTGATGATGAGCGCTTCAGCCGGCACCATCACCGAGGCGATCAGCGCGCCATAGATCAGGCGTCTTCCGGGAAACTGAATCTGACTGAGCGCATAGGCGCAGCAGACGCTCATCGCCAGCACCACGATCGCGATGATCGCCGATGTGCCAACCGAGTTGATATACCATTGCACGATGCTCGAATGCGCAATCACGTAGCGATAGGGCTCAATTGTCGGCGCCGAGGGGAGGAGCGACGTGGTTCGGCTCACCACTTCGGTATCGGATTTGAGCGAGGTTACGATCGCCCAGTAAAGGGGAAAGAACCAGATCAGCGCCCCGAAGAGGGTCAGCGCCGTAAGCCCGCGGCTCACCCATTTGCCCGAGGCAACACTTCTGGTCGCCAGTGTCAGACCTGCCTGCTGATCAATCGTCGAAATGCTCATTTTTCGCCTCGCGCGCGCAGGAACTGATATTGAAGGACGGAGGCAACCAGGATGATGACGAACAGGATGGTGGCGACCGCGGCACCTTCGCCGCCCTTGTTCTGTTTGAAGGCGAGGTCGTAGATGACGGTCATGACCACGGATTGCGCATCAGCCGGCGTATGGGCGAAGTAGCCGAGCAGGTAGGGCTGCGCAAAGATCTTGAACTGTGCAATCAGCTGCAGCGTCAGCACCAATGCCGTCACCGGCCAGATCAGCGGCCAGGTAATTTTCGAAAACACCCGCCAGCGGCTGGCATTGTCAAGTGCAGCGGCCTCATAGACATCGGGCGAGATACTACGCAGCGCGGCGAGAAAAAGCAGGATGTTGAAGCCGATCGTCCACCAGATGGTGACGACAGCGACCGACGGCATGAAATAGGAGGGAGCGCGCAGCACCGGTAGCGGCCGACCGCCGGTAAACAGGCCGATAAGGTTCTGGAGGACGCCATATTGCATGTTTGCAATCCAGGTCCAGATCTGCGTCACGACGGAAACCGGCAGGATCGACGGAAGAAAGAAGCAGGCCAGCACCAGCATCTGTATCCGCCCGCTCAAGCGGTTGACGCCGATCGCGATGGCAAGCGCGAGCAGCGTGCCCGGGACGACGGTCAGAACGATGAAATACAGTGTGTTCAGCAGCGCTTTTTGCAGTTGCGGCGACGACAATTGGCGCATGTAATTGTCGAGACCCACCCAGTCGCCGGGGCCGATCAGCGGCGCGTTGGTCAGGCTCATCGCCACCATCCGCCAAGTCGGATAGGCAAAGATCACTAGGAATGCGATAACCGCCGGTGCGACCAGCAGCGCTGCAATCACATTGTCCCGCTTCCTGTTGCTGACTGCGGCCATCCATCACCTATTTCGCTATGCGGTCCCGGGGCAGGGAGGAGCCCCGGGACCGTCGAAGAAAACCGTCACTGAGAGTTCATGTGATCGCGGAACTTCTCAAGCGTTTCCTTCACATCTCCTTCGCCATTCAGCGGGCCGGATGCCATGTTCTGCCAGTCGTCGTCGAACTTGGACGCAGCACCGGTGAGCGGCGTCTTCGGCATATAGAAGGCGTTGAGCGCCATGGCGGCATAGTCCGCCTGCGGCTTGAGCGCCTTGTATGCGTCGGACGTGTTGACGGGCAGATAGGCCGGAATATGGCCGGCAGCGGCCCATTCCAGTGAGTTTACATTCATCCAATGGATGACTTCGAGGACCGCGGCGCGCTTCTCCGGCGTCATCGTCACCCCGACATTGTTGGGGATCACGAAGGAATGCGAGTCCGACCAGTTGGCGGGCTTGCCCATCCAGGCGGGTATATTGACCATACCATAATCGAAACCGTTGCCCTTGGCCTTCTCGGTTTCCATGGTCGGCAGTTCCCAGTTGCCGTTGAGGAAGAAGGCGGATTGGCCGGCGAGGAAGGTCGGCGTGATGGTTTCGGAATCGATATAGGGTTGGGCCCAGCCTTGCTTCACCCAATCGGCGACCTCGTTATAGGCCTTCTCCATCTTGTCGAGATTGTCCCCTTGCAGGAACTTGCCATTTCCGGTCAATTCGCCGCCGAGTTGGCCAAACAGCGTGTAGATATCGCGCAGGTCGCCATTGGACGATGCGATGACGACGCCGTTCTTGCCGGCTGTTTTGGCCTTGGCAAGCAGCGCGCGCCAGCCATCCAGCGTGTCGATGCCGGCGGGTTTGCCGTCAGGCCCCAAGGCGCCGAGTTCCTTCAGCACGTTCTTGTTGTAGTAAAGCACCTCTCCATGCACGTCGAAGGGAACGGCATAGCGGACCTTGTCGACCGTCGAGGCGGCGATTGCGTTCGGCGGATAGTCGCTATCCTTCAGCCCGACAGCTTCGAGTTCCTTCGGATCTATGGGAGAGACGGTCTTGGCGGACACCGCACCCGCCAGACGCGACAGGTGGTAGGTCGCGATGTCAGGTCCTTGGCCGACGGCCGCCGATGTCTGCAGCTTGGTATAATAGGGAACACCCCATTCGAGAGTGGTTCCCTTGATCTGGATCTTGTCCTTGTGCTCGTCGTTAAAGCGCTGGATGAGCGCTTTCATCCGCACGCCGTCACCTCCGGACAGAAAGTCCCACCAAACGACATTTTCGACTGCGAAGGCCGGAAAGGCCGTCATGACGGCTATCGCTGCGATCGATGCTTTTAACAGATTTCGCATTTTCACTCCTCCAGACTGATCGGTTCCCTATTAGGCCTCCTTCGAGGGGTGGCCCTTATGCAGTGTATTGCGGCTCTGCGGCCGCGTGATATCCTTGACCCTCGCCATCAAACAGCATGGCTTTTGATCCGTCGGCGTCGAACGCGATCTCGGCACCTGCGCGTACGGCGCTGATGGACGTATCGACACCAACCACCTGCGTTCCATCGCCGAGCCTGGCGTGAACGAGCAGGCGGTCGCCCATCTGTTCTATAGTAATGACCTTGCCGCTCATCGTGCCGTGCGGCGAGACCGTCAGGTTTTCCGGCCGCAGACCGAGCGTCAGGCCGGTATCAGGCAGATTGCCGCTTGGAACCGCAGTTTGCAGCCTTGCGCCGGAGGCGGTTGTGACAATTGCTCCCATCGGACTGGCTTCAATGTTTGCGACCGGCAGGAAGTTCATCGACGGCGAGCCGACAAATTGCGCGACATAGCGGGTGCGTGGGCGCGCATAAATATCCATGGGCGTGCCGACCTGCTCGACCCTTCCCTTGTTCAGCAGAACGATCCGGGTCGCCAGCGTCATCGCTTCGACCTGATCATGGGTGACGAAAATCATCGTCGTTCCAAGACGTCGATGCAATTGGGCCAGTTCGAGCCGCGTGCGCGTCCTAAGACCGGCATCCAGGTTCGACAGCGGTTCGTCGAAAAGAAAGACTTTCGGCGCGCGCACAATGGCCCGGCCAATCGCAACACGCTGCCGCTGGCCGCCGGATAGCTGTGCCGGCTTGCGGTCGAGGAGATGCTCCATCTCCAGCATTTTAGCCGCAGCACTGATGCGGGTCGCGACCTCCGCTTTCGGCGTGCCGACATTGATCAGCCCGAAGCCAAGATTGTCGCGCACGGTCATATGCGGATAAAGCGCGTAGGACTGAAACACCATCGACACGCCGCGCTGACCGGGGGTTAACTGGTCGACGCGGCGGCCGCCTATCCAGACTTCGCCGCCCGAAACCGTCTCCAATCCGGCGATCATGCGCAGGAGGGTAGACTTGCCGCAGCCGGACGCGCCCAGGAAAACGACGAATTCGCCGCTATCAATACCGAGCGATATGTTGTCGAGCACATCCACAGCGCCAAAACTCTTGGACACGCTGCGGATGCTTACGCCTGCATCTGTGTTGGCCACCTAAACCTCCTCCCGGTCACGCGCGGCTATGGATTTTTAAGGCGACCTATCCCGCCGCAGTCTCGATGATGCAATCAAGCAGGGTCGCGGCGACTGGATCGGTGCCTGGAGCCTCGCGCAACAGGCCGAAGGTCGTCGCGACGATGCGACCGGCACCGACCCTGCGCTCGGCGATTGTCGCAGAGGGCTTGTGGATCCAGCCCGCCATCGTACCTGCATGAACCAGTCCGTCGAAATGAATCGGCCTGAATCCGGTGATGACGCGGTTGGGATTGACACCGACGAAGGAGAGATCGTTGAGCGGGCCGCCGGGCAGGCGATCAAACACGCCGGCGCGTTTTACCCAGCTAAAGCCGGTCACCCAATTGCCTTTCCAGATGGTACCGTTGCGTTCGGTGACGCGCATCTGAGGCATGGCCTGCCCGCGATCGCCGCCGGTCGGGTAGTTCCAATTCGGCTGATCGTTGCGCAGATTGCCAAAGGGCAGGGGCGCTGCGTCGGCAAGCGTCACGTAGCGGGCACCGTGCTCCATGGCGTCGATATCGGCCTGGCTGAGCGTCGATACGACCCTCACATCGGCTCTGTCAGCATCAACCGGCTCGTAGCCGAGATCCCTCAGATAGCGATCGATCTCCGGCTCCGCCGAGAAGACGGAAAGCGTCGGCTTGGCCCGAGGAGAGTAGACGCTGATATCGACGCTATTGCGCGCGATTTCTTGGCCTGCGACCGCGAGCGAGAGCTGGACGCTGATCCGCTTTCCGGCCATGTCTGCCGCAAAGGACAAGGCCAGTGTCGGCAGACCATGCACCGTGGTCGGATCCTGCGCGGGAACCGCCATCTTGCCGGTCGCCACACCGTCGATGCTCCAGCTTAATTCCGCCGCCGGCAGCACCTTGCCGCCCGTCGAGATTTCGAGGTCGACACTGGCAACATTGCCGGCCCAGACCGCGTAGCGCTGCATGCGCGGCACAATGACCACGTCGCTATTAACCTCATGGAAGCGATTGTGATAGGCGCGCGGATTGCGCTCCATGTCCATCAGGCCGTTCGCCTCCCAGTGCAGGTCGGTGAGCTCGGTGATGACGTAGCCCTGGATCGAGGCGTGACGGCGCATTTCCTCGATTTCAAACTTCAGCGCATTGAACTGATGCCACTGCGTATCCTCGATGAAGGCGCTGAAGGACGGAAAGACCTTGTCGAACTGATAGGTGCGGAAGCGCTGCTCGACGCCATGCGGATAGGTCGCGCCCTCGCTGTCCCATTCGAGGCCATTGATGAACCAGAACGGCTCCTCGCCATTCCGCTTCAGCTTTTCGGGATGGGGCAGCCCCCAGACACCGAATTCGGAGACGACGAGGGGCTCGCTGCCCCGCCGCGTTGCATCGCCGTTCGGCGAATAGGACCAGTCGGGCCGCTTGGCGAAGGCCGAAACCCAGTCGGCCCATTCGCGCGCCATTTCCGGCACCGAAGCATAGTAATGGTAATCATCAATGTCGGAGACGACATGGAAGTTCGGAACGCAGGCGGAATTGTCGACGACCAGCCGCGTCGGATCTTTTCTCTTCAGCCAATGATAGGCGTTGCGCAGCCAGGACCGTTGATCGGCGCTCTCGACGAGACGCGTCCCCCAATCTTCGTTGATGATGGTCCAGATTACGATGGAGGGGTGGTTGCCGTCTCGACGCAGGATGCCTTCCATCGTATCGAGCAGACGCTGCGCCGATTTCTCGGTGAAACTCTGGATATTGGGGATCTCTGTCCAGACAAGCAGACCGAAGCGATCGGCAACGTCATAGTAGCGCGGGTCAGGAACCTTGATGTGGCAGCGCAGGAGATTGAGGCCAAGCTCTTTCGACTTGCGTGCCTGGTCCTCCAGAAATTCCAGCGACGGCGGCGTATAGATGCCGTCGGGATAGTAGTCCTGGTCGAGCGCACCGCGCATGTAGAATGGCTGACCATTCAGGAAGAATTTTCCGTCTTTCGCTTCGAAGGTTCTGAAGCCGAAATTCTCTGTGGCGGCGTCAATGACCGCGTCGCCCTGATGCAGTTCGACGACGGCACGATAAAGCGCGGGATCGTCGAGCGACCATGCCTCGACCTTGGCAATATTCAGCTCGATGGACGCGTGCGTCCCTGCATCAACGGCAAGCTCGGCGGATGCCGCGACCGTGCCTTTCCGGTCGAAAAGCGTGACCCTCAAACTACCGGTGAAGGCGGCTGCCAGCTCGACGTCAACGGTGACATCGCCGGTCACGAGATCGGCGCGAATGCCCTGATGCGCGATATGCGACTCGCAGCGGCATTCAAGCCAGACAGACTGCCAGATGCCGCCCAACATGCCGTACCAGCTCTGCTTGCCATGCGGAATTTCGTCGAAGGGAAAATCGGGGAATGCCTGCGCGTCGGCGCTCGGCAAGGTCACGCGCACATCCAGGCGCAATTCGTCGCCCAGCAGGTCGGCGGGAATGGTGAATTCAAACGGCAAATAGCCGCCCTCGTGTGACCCGAGCCGGCGACCATTGACCGACACTTCGGCGAAATAGTTCACGGCGCCGAAATGCATGATGACCTGGCGGCCGAGCCAGTCCTGCGGCACGGCGACCGGCCGGGAATAGGTGGCGACGCCAGCCGCGGCGCGCAGATCGGTGAGTTGAGCCTGCCACGGCCCCGGAACGGCAATCGTCCCGGGCTCTCGCGCCTCCAGCTGAAAGTCCCAGGTCCCATCCAGCGACAGGCGCGAACGCGGCCCGGATTGGGTATCGGTGAAACGGCGAGAGGCGATGGTCATGGGCCGCAAGCTTTCCAGTTGGATTTGGTCACAAATTAAGTTACATACTAGTTTCGTAACTTAAAAATATAACGCCCGCAAGTGCCGCCGCTTCACATTGTCCGCCAGATTTTCTAACGTGCGTGCCAACTGTCCAAGAAAGAAACCGAGTGAACGACAAAACGACGAAACGCCCGACAATGTCCGATATCGCCGCAAAGGTCGGCGTCTCGCATGCAACCGTTTCACTGGTGTTGAACGAGGCGCCCGGCAAGCGCGTATCGGAGGAGATGCGCACGCGTGTGCTGGCGGTTGCCGAGGAGTTGGGTTACCGGAAGGCCACGCCCGCCAATGGCCCGTTCGGCGGAATCATCGTGCTTTTGATCGATGATCTGATGGCCTCGCATCACGCCGCACCGCTGATCGAGGGCGTGCGTGAGGCCGCGGAAGGGCAGGGGCTCGCGGCGCTGACCGTCGTAACCGGCGGACAGGTCGAATTCGCGGAATCCGTTCTCGATTATCTGGGCCGGCGCCAGATCGTCGGCGTGATCTACGCCACGCTGATCACCCAGATGGCACCTGTATTGCCCTCGAAGCTTGCGAACTATCCGACGGTACTTTTGAACTGCCATCAACAGAGGGCTGAGTTCTCGTCTATCATCCCGGGCGATCTTGCCGGTGGTTTTGCCGCGACGGAAGCGCTGATCAAGGCGGGGCATCGCCGCATCGCCATGATCGATGCGGGCAAGGATAGACTGGAAGCAGCCCGCGATCGTTTGAGCGGCTATCGCCAGGCGCTGACCACCTATGACATCGCCGTTGATGCGGAACTGATCGCCTCGGGCGCCTGGTCGCTCGATCTCGGCCGGGAGAAGATGCTGCATCTGCTCGATCTGCCATCGCCGCCGACGGCGGTGTTTTGTTTTTCGGATCGCGTGGCCATGGGCGCCTATGATGCGATCAGACTGCGGGGGCTGAAGATCCCCGACGATATCTCCGTTGTCGGCTTCGACGACGACAGTCTTGCTCGAAAAATTCTGCCGCCGCTCACCACGCTGAAACTGCCGCACGAGGATATGGGGCAATGGGCCGTGGCCGAACTGCTGGAAAAGATCGCACAACCCAAGAAGCCGCCGGTGCGGCTGAAGATGGAGTGCCGATTGATCCGCCGCGATTCCATCGCGCCGCCGCGCTGAGACCTCCGGCAATCGTCTGAGGTTAGATGTACTCGGAAGCGGCAAGCCGCCATCGGGGCAATGGGGGTAACGGCGCCGCATTTATCGACATCGCCTGTTGCGCCGCATCTATTTGTTCGCTACCAAAGCGCATCCGCAAGGACCCGGTGAAACTCCGGGTGGCTCTTCTGGCCGCCTATCCGCCAGACAACACAGCAACGCAACCTTTTCCCTGACCGGCCCTTCCGGTCGTTGCCTTCAACTGTGAACATTTTCCAATGCAATCTGTCTCAAACTACCGCCAGGAGTGGTTCTCCAACATTCGCGCCGATATATTATCGGGCATAGTCGTGGCGCTTGCGCTTATTCCGGAGGCCGTCGGATTTTCGGTCATTGCCGGTGTCGATCCCAAGGTCGGGCTATTCGCGTCGGTGGCGATCGCCTGCGTCACGGCCCTGACCGGTGGCCGCCCGGCGATGATCTCGGCGGCGACGGCGTCGACCGCCGTCCTCATGGGGCCGCTGGTGCGCGATCATGGCATCCAGTATCTCTTTGCGGCGACGATCCTGATGGGCGTGCTGCAGATCATCGCAGGAGCGCTGAAGCTCGGCCGGCTGATGCGGTTCGTGTCGCGCTCCGTCATGACCGGCTTCGTCAATTCGCTGGCCATTCTGATCTTCGTTGCACAGCTTCCCCAGCTTATCGGCGTGCCCGAGGTCACCTATCTCCTGATCGCGATCGGTCTGGCCGTCATCTATCTTTTTCCCTACGTCACCAAAACCATTCCTTCGCCGCTTGTCGCGATCGTTGTCGTCACCTGTGTGGTGCTCGGCTTTGGTATTCACGTCGAAACGGTCGCCGATCTCGGTGAAATGCCGAAGGCGCTGCCGCCACTTGCCTTCCCGCAGGTGCCGCTGACATTCGAGACGCTCAGGATTATCTTCCCCTACGCCGTGGCGCTTGCTGCTGTCGGCCTGCTCGAATCGCTCCTGACGGCACAGATCGTCGACGATCTCACGGATACGCCGAGCAACAAGAGCGTCGAATGCATGGGGCAGGGGGCCGGCAATATCGTCTCGGCACTGTTCGGCGGCATGGGTGGCTGTGCCATGATCGGTCAGTCCGTCATCAATGTTACCTCAGGCGGGCGCGGTCGACTGTCCACCTTCGTCGCCGGCGCTTTCCTGCTGGTGCTGCTGCTGGTGCTTGACGATGTCCTGCGCATCGTCCCGGTTGCAGCTCTTGTCGCCGTGATGATCATGGTGTCGATCGGTACGTTTTCATGGAAATCGATCATCGACTTGAAACGCCACCCCGGGACCTCCTCGATCGTCATGCTGGCGACTGTGGCGACAGTCCTTGTCACGCAGGATCTTTCAAAGGGCGTTATCGTCGGCGTACTTCTGTCCGGCATCTTCTTTGCGAGCAAAGTGGCGCGATTGTTCGCCGTCGACAGGCGGGAGGACGGGCAGGCCGGAACCGTGACATACCGGGTGGAAGGGCAGATATTCTTTGCGTCGGCCGAAAGCTTCATCGGCGCCTTCGCCTTCTCCGAGACGGCCAGGAAGATCATCATCGACGTCAGCAAGGCGCATCTTTGGGATATCACGGCCGTCGGCGCACTCGACAAGGTCGTCATGAAGTTCCGCCGTATGGGTATCGACGTTCAGCTACTTGGCTTTAATCAGGCGAGTACCGACATGGTCGATCGCTTTGCCCTGCACGACAAGGATGAACGCGCCGCGGCCAGCGCCTCTCTGCATTGATCGGCGGCGATCCCTGCGAAACATCAGCTCGGCTCTGCATGAAGACCGCCTGCGGTCTTCATGATGCAGCGATTGGCGCCTTGCCAAGCAGGTTTGACATCACGTCTCGGCCGCCAGCAGCTTTCATCACGAGAATGAATCGATCGACCCGAACCGATTCAAAACTCTCGTTGGACGACAGGGAATGCTTCGGCGACTCTGATCGCCATGATCCGCCAGCCCTATCATCTCTATACCGAACGAACGGAACCAGCGAAGAACATGGCCCGGTTCTATGCCCTGGAGATTTCTGAAACATTGTTCGGCGACGCTTGCCTGATAAGGCGCTGGGGACGCATAGGCGCCTTTGGCCAATGTTTGATCCACCACTTCGAGCGCGAGGATGAGGCTGTAAAACTCTTCCTAGACATCACACGGAAAAAGAAAGCGCGCGGCTATCGACCAAAGTACAGTCTCTGTGCTCCGTGGGAGACTGCCGAATTGGCAAGGGAAGGGGCACAAACTCGGGAGAATATCCGCAAATAGTCTCGCGGCCTTCCGCTTCCTCTGCCCGACAGGGTCAGCGGCGGGCTTCATCTTTCAGGCATGAGGCAGCCGTTGCGAGAAAGCGCGTCACGGCCGGCCTGGTTGGCTCTCCGGCTGTCGCTATTGCCGTCTGCAGCTTTACGTCGAAATTCTCGATGTGTCGAAAAACCAGCTGGGAATGCGTGTTTCTGGTGAGGGATTCCGGTACGAAGGCGACGCCGAGCCCGGAAGCCGCCTGGTCAAGCATGGCATGCCAGCTGTTCTTTTCCTCGCGCAACTGCGGCTGGAAGCCGGCCTTGCCGCAGGCGGCAAGGATCGAATGATACATGAAAGCCCCTGTCGCCTCGGCGCAGACGATCAGCCGCTCGGATACGAGGTCGGCTAATTGAAGAACGGGCCTCTCGGCCAGTGCATGGTCGGCGGGGAGGGCGGCAACGATCGGTTCCTCGCCGGCGGCGCGCATGACCAATTGGGCACTGTGCAAGGGTGGATGCAGGAAGGCGACGTCGATCGACCCGGCCGCCAGTGCAACCGCCTGATCGTTGGTCGGCAGATTTCGCAAGGTGACATCCACGCCGGGATAGAGTGCCTTGTAACGACGGATAATGGTCGTCATCTGACCGGCCTGCGGCAACTCGCAATAGCCGATGGCAAGAGCGCCGGCGTCGCCACGCGCGGCATCTTGTGCCTCTTGGACCGCCCTGTTGACATGGCTCAACGCCGTTCCGAGCTCACGCGCCAGTATCATTCCGGCTTCGGTGAGAATGACCTTATGCGGCGATCGTCGCAGCAGGGTGCATCCGATCTCCTGTTCCAACTTCTTGATCTGATGCGACAGGGCGGGCTGGGTCAGATGAAGTCGCGCCGCAGCCTTGCTGAAATGCAGTTCTTCAACCAGAACACAGAAGCTTTCGGCATATTTGAGCATGCCTGATGATAAAATTTATCTATCGCAAAACGCAACAAAATAAATTTCCCATTGAAGCGCAGCCATCCTAGTCTCCGCGGAATGGAACGTTTGATGCGTTCTTGTCCGTGCCCCGGGGTTTGCCTGGACGGCACAAATAACCGTCACCTAGGCGGAAGCGGAGGGGAGTTTTATGTCGCGAAGAAGGAAGGTTCTGCCTTCACTAACCATTGCATTCATGACGGTGGCGCTTTTGCCCGGTGTATCGCTGGCTGCGGACAGCCGTGCCGAACTGATGAAGGCGCATCGCGGAGGAACCGTGCGCCTCGTCTCCAAGTCGGCCGGCGGAACAATCGATCCACATATCAACTATGCTCCCCAGTACTGGAACTATTTTCCCGGCATTTATGATGGCCTCGTCGCGTTTCGAAAGGCCGGAGGCACCGACAGTCTTGTCGTGGTTCCCGATCTTGCTGAAGCCATGCCTGCCGTCGAGAATGATGGCAAGACTTATGTCTTCAAGCTGCGCAAGGGCATCAAGTTCTCGAACGGCAAGGACCTGACCACCGACGATGTCGTGGCTTCGTTCCAGCGTATCTTCAAGGTGTCCGGCCCGACATCCGGAACCTGGTTCAACGGGATCATCGGCGCCGACGCCTGTCTTGAAAAACCGGGCGATTGCAAGCTCGATGGCGGTGTTGTCGCAGATAAGTCGAACGCGACAATCACCATCAACCTCACCGCGCCGGACGCCGAATTCCTCGACAAGCTGTCGATGCCGCACGCCTCGATCCTGCCGAAGGAAACGCCCCTTCAGGATGTCGGTATCCAGCCCATACCGGGCACCGGCCCCTATGCCATCCAGAGCTATGATCCGAACAAGGCCCTCGTCTGGGCACGCAATCCCCATTTCAAGGAATGGAGCGCCGACGCTCAGCCGGATGGCTATGTCGACCAGTTCGAGCTCGATTTCGGCCTGACCGAGGACGCCCAGGTCAATGCGGTCCTCAATGGCCAGGCAGACAGCATGTTCGATCAGCCGCCAACCACGCGTCTGGCCGAGCTTGGCACGAAATACCCAAACCAGGTTCACCTCGATCCGCAGCTCGCCTTCTGGTACCTGCCGCTCAACGTCAATCTGCCGCCGTTCGACAATCTCAAGGCGCGCCAGGCTCTGTCCTATGCCGTCGACCTGAAGGCCATGGTCAATTTCTTCGGGGGCCGCAATCTCGCGACTCCCACCTGCCAGGTTTTGCCGCCGGGCCTGCAAGGCTATAATTCATTCTGCCTCTACACCAAGTCGCCCGGAGCCACATGGTCGGCGCCGGACATCGAGAAGGCAAAGCAGCTCGTCGGCGAGTCCGGCACGGCGGGGCAGCCCGTTACGATCGTCATCGATGACGGCGAAATCTCCCGCAACATCGGCTCATACCTGCAGAGCGTTCTGAACAAGATCGGCTACAACGCCAGCGTCAAATCGATATCGGCCAATATTCACTTCGGCTATATCCAGAATTCCAACAACAAGGTCCAGCTGTCGGTGACGCAATGGTACGGGGATTACCCCGCTGCCAGCGACTTCCTGAACGTGTTGCTTGGATGCGGTTCGTTTCGAAAGGGGTCGGACTCCTCGCCAAACATATCGGGCTTCTGCGACCAGACACTCCAGAGCCAGATGGAAAAAGCCATGACGCTCGGCATCACGGACCCGGCCGCCGCCGCCAAGCTTTGGGCGACGATCGATCAGGACGCGATGAAGCAAGCGCCGATGATCCCGCTGTTCAATCCAAAGCAGGTGACGCTGGTTTCCAAGCGCATAGGCAATTTCAAATATTCCACGGCCTCCAATGCCTGGGCCTACACGCTGGCCTGGGTGCACTAGGGTGATGACGGAACCGGGCATGCTAAGTTCCGATCATCAACCGTCGGATCGTCCCGTGTCGATGGCGCCGATGGAGAATGCCACTTCTCCATCGGCGCTGGCGAACACGGCCGAGCATAACGAACAGATGGCTTCGCCGGCGGCTGGCCCATGGATGCAGGCCTTAGCCAAGCTTTGGCGCGATCGCTCGGCGATGATGGCGACGCTCGTTCTGCTCGTCATCATCCTGGCATCGCTGCTTGCTCCCATTTATGCCGAGCATATTGCCGGCGTAGATCCCTTCAATTCCAATCTTGAAGCCGAGATTACGCTGGATGGCGAGAGCGTGCCGGTGCTCGCGCCATCGACCGAGGGGCTTGGGATCGGCGTCGTGCCGATCGGCCCGACATGGCGCTTCAATGCCTATTTCCTCGGCGCCGACGAACAGGGGCGGGATGTGATGGCCAGGCTGCTCTATGGCGGGCGCGCCACCTTGTTCATCGGCAGCGTGTCTACCGCGATCACCCTGGTCTTGGCGGCAGTCGTCGGCATCTGCGCCGGTTTCTTCGGCGGCTGGATCGATCAGCTCCTGTCGCGCGTCCTCGATATTCTCTGGGCTTTTCCGATCTATCTTCTCGCGATCTGCCTCTCGATCGTTCTGCTCACCGCCCATATCGAGATCGGGCCCGTCACGATCGATTCCGGAAGCCTCGTGATCCCGATCGTCATCATCGGCATCATCTATGTGCCCTACGTCGCCCGGCCGATCAGAGGGCAGGTTCTCGCCTTGCGCCGGAGCGAGTTCGTCATGGCCGCCATTGGCCTCGGAGTACCGCCCTTGCGGATCCTGATCCGTGACGTCCTGCCGAATGTCTTGACCACGCTCATCGTCTTCGTGCCGCTGATGATGGCACTGAACATCGCCACCGAAACGGCATTGTCGTTCCTCTCCCTCGGCGTCCAACCGCCCGGCGCCAGCTGGGGCACGATCATTCGCGACGGGCAAAGCCTGCTTTACAGCAGGCCATGGGTATCGACCGCCCCTGGTCTCGTCATCATCGTCACCATCGTCGCGCTCAACATTCTCGGCGACGGCGTGCGCGATGCCTTTGATCCCCGCGCAAAGCTAAGACCGTGAGGCGGCAATGTTGATCGTTCTCTTCCAGCGCCTCGTGCAGATGTTGTTCGTGATGTTCGGCATCAGCGTACTTGTCTTCCTCATCTTCTTTGCAACGCCGGGCTCGGATCCGGCTGCCCGTATCGCCGGCAAGAATGCTGCCCCGGAAACACTGGTTGCCGTGCGTCATGATTTCGGCCTCGATCAGCCATTGCCGGTGCAATATGTGGTGATGATGAAGAAGCTCTTCGTCACGCAGGACCTTGTATCCTTCGTCAATCGCGGCTTGAAAGTGGTGCCGGCCATTGTCGAAGCCACGCCCGTGACCCTCTCGCTCGTCTTTGGCGCGGCATTCTTCTGGGTCGTCGGTGGCCTTGCCGTCGGCATTGTCGCGGCGGCTTGTCGGCATGGCGTCGTCGACAGGCTTTTGATGATCCTGTCGCTGACGGGTGTGGCCATTCCCGTCTTCTGGCTGGGCGAGATGACCAATCTTCTCTCGCAGAACAGATTGCACGATACGATCCTGTTCTCCTGGGTGCCGCCTCTTGGCTATGTTCCCTTGCACGAGGACCCGATCGGCTGGTTCAAGGCGTTGCTATTGCCTTGGCTGACCTTGGCGCTGGGGTTCATCGGGATCTATGGTCGCGTATTGCGTGCCAATATCGTCGAAATCTATCAGGAAGACTTTATCCGCACGGCTCGGGCAAAGGGTCTGTCGGAAACGCGCGTCCTGCTGCGGCATGCCTTGCGCATGTCTCTCGTCCCTTTCATCACCATGTTCGGGCTTGATTTCGGTGCGCTTGTCGGTGGTGGTGCGCTGATGACCGAAGTTCTCTTCGGACTGAACGGCGTCGGCAAGCTGACCTATGATTCCCTGCAGAGCCTCGACCTCCCGGTCATCATGGCGAGCGTCATGTACGCCTCGTTCTTCGTGGTGGTGGCGAACGCAATCGTCGACATGGCCTATGTCGTGCTCGATCCCCGCATGAGGAGCCAATGATATGACAGCACCTCTTCTCGACGTGCGCGGGTTGTCGGTCTCCTTTGCAAGCCGCAATGGCGCGATCGGTGTGATCGACGATCTGTCCTTCCAGGTGAACGAGGACGAGACCTTGTGCATCGTCGGCGAGTCCGGTTCGGGCAAATCGGTCGCTCTTCTCAGCATGCTCGGACTGCTCGATCCGCTTTCCTCCAGGGTTGGGGGGGCCGCCCTGTTCAAGGGGCAGGATATTCTGCGCGCCTCACAAAAAGCGCTGCAGGGCATTCGCGGGCGGCAGATTGCGCTCATCTCCCAGGATCCGATGACGGCAATGACGCCGGTCCATACCATTGGCTGGCAGATCGCCGAGCAGATACGCGCCCATACCGACATATCCAGCCGAGCAGCCTGGAGCCGAGCCGTCGAGCTGCTGGGCGAGGTCGGCATCGCCAATCCGCGCATGGCGGCCGAGCGCTACCCGCACCAGCTGTCCGGCGGGATGCGACAGCGCGCCGTCATCGCCATGGCGCTATCTTGCAATCCGTCGCTGCTGATTGCTGATGAGCCGACCACGGCCCTTGACGTAACCGTCCAGGCGCAGGTTCTCGATCTGCTTCGGCGCCTGCGGCGCGATTTCGGATCGTCGATCGTCCTCATCACGCATGACATGGGCGTTGTCGCCGAAATGGCCGATCGCGTCCTCGTGATGTATTCGGGACGCATCGTCGAGCAGGGTCCATGCGACGCGATCTTCGACGATGCCTGGCATCCCTACACCTGGGGTCTGCTCGATTCCATTCCGCCACTGGACGGTCCACGTCCGGAGCGGCTCATCTCCATACCCGGCTCGCCACCGCAACCCGACAGGCGGCCGCCCGGCTGCGTCTTCGGCCCGCGTTGCCGCGCACGGTTGCCGGCCTGCGCCGAGTTGCCACCCCGGCAGATCGGAAGCGGCCGCGAAGCACTGTGCTTCGTCGACGCAGCCGGTCGGCCGGCCGCGAGATCCCGGATTTCCAGCAATATGGACCTGCCAGCATGACGGCCACCTATGCCCCTTCATCGTTCCAAGGAGCCGCCCCGCTTCTCAGCGTCGACCGTCTTTCCAAGACCTTTGTCGTCGGCAGGACCTTCATTCCCGGCAGCGGACAGCCTATCCATGCGGTCGACGCCGTGTCCTTTGACGTCTTTCCCGGAGAAACCCTGGGCCTGGTCGGAGAATCCGGTTGCGGCAAGTCGACCCTCGGGCGCTGCCTTGTTCGTCTTTACGAGGTGAGTTCCGGCCGGGTCCTGCTTGAGGGAACCGATATCGCGCCACTATCGATGCGGCAGTTGCGCCCTTATCGGCAACATATGCAGATGATCTTCCAGGATCCCGCCGCCTCGCTCAATCCGCGCCGGCGGGTCGGCGATCTGCTGGCCGAGCCATTGCGGGTGCACAAGATTGCCGATCGAGCCGGGATCGCCGAGCGCCTGCGCGAACTGATGGACATTGTCAGCCTGCCGGCCTCGTTTCTAGATCGCTATCCGCACGAGTTTTCAGGCGGCCAGCGCCAGCGCATCGGCATAGCAAGAGCGCTGGCGCTGGAGCCGAAGCTGATCATCGCCGACGAACCCGTCTCCGCCCTCGACGTCTCGGTGCAGGCACAGATCGTCAATCTTTTTGCCGATCTTCGAAAGCGGCTGCAGCTGACCATCCTCTTCATCGCTCATGATCTGAGCGTCGTGCGCCAGGTCTCGGATCGCACGGCGGTGATGTATCTCGGTTCGATCGTGGAGATCGGCCCGACCGATCTTCTGTTTCACAGGCCGGCCCATCCCTACACCCAGGCCTTGTTGTCAGCCATCCCCGTCCCCCGCATCGGAGGCGCGAGGAAACGCGAGCGCATCCTGCTCAAAGGCGAGATACCAAGCCCCGCCAACCCACCATCCGGCTGTCGATTTCACCCGCGTTGTCCAGCGGTGCAGGCGCGTTGCAGGACCGAACGCCCGACACTGACAACGCTGGTCGATGGTCGGCAGGTCGCCTGCCACTTTCCGTTTCGCTCATAGGTGAGGCCTCGGCTCGCCAGTTATAAATCCAACCATTGTTAGGCATCATGTCCGAATCGCTCAGTTTCTCCTTCTCGCCCCTCTCGTTGTCCGATCTCGCAAAACAGCCCGACGACGCGACCGTTGTCGCCTTCGCCGGCGAAGATCTGAAGGTTGGTGCCCGCACTCAGGACCTGCTTGCCGGCCTGGATTGGCAGCTGTTCGCACGGGCCGCGTCCGACGCCGGCTTTCGCGGCAAGCCCGACGACAGCATGACCCTGTTTGCGGGCCATCGCCGCATTGTCTTCGTGGGCATGGGAACCGGTTGCGCCGCTCCCATCGATCTCGGTGGCCGGGCGGCGGCGGCTGCAGGCTATGCCGCAAAGGTCGTCATCGCCGGAGATGTGCCGGGAGATGCCGAGCTTTCCCCGCAAGCCACCGCAGAACTGGCGCTCGGCTTTCGCCTTGCAAGCTATCGCTTCAACACCTACCGGACCCGCAGGCCCGAGCCGCAGCTCCCCACCGAGCGGCATGTCTTGATAATGACCTCCTCACCGGAGGAGGCTCACGTCGCCCATGCGCGCGAAACCGCGATCGCCGAAGGTGTGGAACTCGCCCGTTCGCTCATCAACGAACCGGCCAACATTCTGACGCCTTGCGAATTTACGCGGCGCCTGCAAATACTCGAAAAAGCTGGGGTCGAGGTGCAAATCCTCGGAGAGGCCGAACTCGCACGCATGGGTTTCCGCGCCCTTCTCGGCGTCGGGCAGGGCTCCAGCGAAGAAAGCCATGTCGCCATCCTTCGTTGGCAGGGCGCCGCCGACCCCGACGCGCCGCCGCTTGGCTTTATCGGCAAGGGTGTCTGCTTCGACAGCGGCGGCATTTCGATCAAGTCCGCGACCGATATGGCCGAGATGAAGGGCGACATGGCCGGTGCCGCCTGCGTCACGGGCCTGATGCTGGGGCTTGCCCGCCGCAAGGCGCCCGTCAATGCCGTCGGCGCCATCGGCCTCGTGGAAAACATGCCGGGAGGCAAGGCCCAGCGCCCCGGAGATATCGTCCGCTCCCTGTCTGGCCAGACCATCGAAATCATCGACACCGACTATGAGGGCCGCCTGGTTCTTGCCGATCTGTTATGGCATGTGCAGGCGACGTTCCGGCCTCGTTTCATGATCGATCTGGCGACGCTCACCCACGACATCGTAACGGGCATTGGCCGCGAGCGCGCCGGCTTGTTTTCCAACAATGACGAGCTTGCCGCGCGCCTGGAGCAGGCCTCTTCGACAACCGGGGAACTCGTCTGGCGTATGCCGATGGGACCGAACTTCGACGAGGAAATGGATTCCAAGATTGCCGATGTCCGCAATATCGACTCTCCCTCCGGCGGTGCCTGCACGGCGGCAAACTTCATCCAGCGCTTCGTCAATGGCGTGCCCTGGGTTCATCTCGACATTGCCGGGCCGGCCTACGATCTGCCAAAGAGCGCCATAAGCCCGAGTTGGGGTACGGGCTGGGGGGTGCGTCTCCTTGATCGGCTGACGCGCGACCTCGAACTTCAACATCAGGAATCCACGACGAAGCGTTGACCTGGGAGTTCTGGAATTTCCCATGGGAAAGGGGAGGGACGACACCCCTCTCGCCAGGGAAGCGCACAATACTCCGTCACGCAGCGAATGATCGCCGCAATCGCGAACGATCCTGAGCAGGACACTATTTGGAGAGGACATAATATGTTTGATTCCAACAGACACAGGCGCAGCCCATCCAAGCATGCGCGGGGCGCACTATCCACGTCGTCGCATCGGCGCCTTACCGATGTCACGGCTCGCCTTGGTGCTTTGCTCCTCAGCTGCGCCGTGGTGATTTGCACACCGCTTTCAAGCCTCCGCGCCGCAAGCGGTGACGACAAGGCCCCGGAGAGCGCAGCCGAGACGCATCACAAGGCCAATGATATTCCGCCACGGCTGCAATGGACGGCGAATTTCGGCTATTGCGGCGAGGTCTCCCTGATAAGCGCCGGCCTCTACTATGGCCAATATGTCTCCCAATATGATGCGCGCGCCATCGCAAGCAAGAATACCGACCAGTCCAAGGAAGGCAGCCAGCTGCTGCTTGGCGTAAACGACGCCTATGCCGCATCGCAAATGCATTTGAATGCCACCCAATGGAAAAGCGCCTCGACGGCGAACCCGAATAATTTCCTGGCCTGGGTCAAGGAAAATGTCGCGCTGGGCTATCCGGTCATCATCAGCGTCTTTGAAAACCGTCACTCCTTCGATGGATCCAACGACGAAAATGCGGGAGATGCCGAATACGACCATATCGTGCAGGTTACCGGCGTCTCATCGAAGCATCCCTTCACCAAGCCTTCGGTCTATGATGCCGATGATGTCATCACCCTCAGCGACAACGGCCTTTGGTCTCCGACAGGCCAACCGACCTATGTCTATCGCTATGCTTCCGGTGCCTTCCAGGCGAGCCGCAAGGAGGCGAATTCGAAATCCCACCCGATCTATTCCCTGCCGCGTGAAGGCAGCAATTACGGCGTGGCGATCACCGGGATCATCGACCACGACGGCAAGACGCTGCCGGTTCGTCTCTCCACCGATCGAAAGTTCGAGAAGCCGGCGATGCGCGAGGGATCGAATACGCGGCCGCCAGCCGAGGATCTGACGTTAACGGTCACCGTTTCGGGGCTGAAGCCGGGGCTCTCGTACAAGCTCTATCGCTATAATAGCTTCCAATCGGTCCCCAATTCGGGTTTCAACGCCAACGCCGCCAAAGCGGATAAGATGTGGGCGATCAATATCCAGGCGGGATCAACCTACATCGTGAAGGAAAAGATCCGATCCGACGAAATTGCGGTCTATCGCGCCGTCCCGGATACCGCCCCTTAGTCCGGGCGGTATCGCAGTCCATGTGCCGTTTGCTTCGCCCGATTATACGGAATTCGCCCTCGCGCGCCCTTAACGAGGGGAGACCGCCTGAGCGTTGCGGCTTGCCCAGCTCTTGAGACGCAGGCCGTTCAGCCGGATGAAGCCCTCGGCATCATGATGGTCATAGGCGCCGGAACCTTCCTCGAAGGTCACGAGGTCCATCGAGTAGAGCGAGTACGGCGACGTTCGGGCGACGACGCTTACGGAGCCCTTGTAGAGCCGGAGCGTCACCTCGCCGCCGACATAGGTTTGGCTCTGGTCGATCAGCGCCTGCAGCATCTCCCGCTCCGGAGAAAACCAAAAGCCGTTATAGATCAGTGCTGCGTAGCGCGGCATGATCTCGTCCTTCAAATGCGCTGCGGCGCGATCGAGCGTGATCGATTCAATGCCGCGATGGGCGGCAAGGAGGATCGTACCGCCCGGCGTCTCGTAGATCCCGCGCGATTTCATCCCGACAAATCTGTTCTCCACCAGATCAACCCTTCCAATCCCGTGTCTGCCGCCCGATCTGTTGAGTTCGCCCAGAAGCGCTGCAGGTGTCAGAGCAATGCCGTTCAAGGAGACGGCGTCACCTCTCTCGAAACCGATGGTGATGGTTTCCGGCTCATCCGGCGCATGCAGGGGGTCGACTGTCCGCTGGTAGACATGGGGAGGCGCAACTTCAGACGGGTCCTCCAGCACCTTTCCTTCCGTCGAGGTATGCAGAAGATTGGCATCGGTCGAGAAGGGAGCCTCTCCGCGTTTGTCCGTTGGGATCGCGATCTGATGTTTTTCGGCGTAGTCGATCAATTGGGTGCGCGATTGAATATTCCATTGCCGCCAGGGTGCGATGATCTCGATCGATGGATCGAGCGCATTTGCCGCGAGTTCGAAACGGACCTGGTCGTTTCCCTTGCCGGTGGCGCCATGGGCAATGGCATCCGCGCCAACCTCTCTTGCTATGCTCACGAGATGCTTGGCGATCAGCGGGCGGGCAATGGATGAGCCGAGCAGATAGTGTCCCTCATAGAGCGCATTGGCCCGGAACATCGGAAAGACGAAATCCCGCACGAATTCCTCGCGGACATCGACAATGCGGATGTCCTTGACGCCGAGCGTTTCGGCCTTTTCGCGCGCCGGTTCCAGCTCCTCGTCCTGGCCAAGGTCGGCCGTGAAGGTTACGACCTCGCATCGATATGTCTCCTGCAGCCATTTGAGAATGATGGACGTGTCCAGGCCGCCCGAGTAGGACAGCACGACTTTCCCAATCTTTTTCGTCATCACCTTCGTCTCCAGATTGAACCGACGAAACGATAGGCCAATCCGAGCGCAATGAGCTTGCAAAGAATTCACTTCAGCGGCATAAATTGGCAGTTTATGCCAACCCTTGAGGGGATGAGGATATATTATGTCAATGACCTTGGACGAGATTGACCGGCGCATTCTCAAGGTGCTTCAGCGCGACGGGCGCATTTCCAATGTCGATTTGGCAAGAGAAGTCGGGCTCTCGCCATCGCCTTGTCTGCGGCGCGTGCGATTGCTGGAGGAGGCGGGCATCATTGATCGTTATGTCGCAGTCCTTGATCCCGCCAAGGTGGGGGCCGGCCTCACGGTCTTTGCCCGCGTCTGGTTCAAGACGCAGGATGCCCAGGTGACGCTGCAATTTGCCGAAGCCGTCAGACGCTTCCCCGAAGTCATGGAATGCTACCTGACGACCGGGGAGTGCGACGCCATCCTGCGCATCGTCACAACAGATCTTCACAGTTACTGGCGCTTCCAGGCGGATCACCTGACCCGTATCCCCAGCGTGCTGAACGTCAAGACCGATGTGCCGATGGAAACCCTGAAGCGCAGCTTCGAGTTGCCCGTAGCGTCATAAATACAATTATTTCCACGCTCCCGGCACCGTCATTGGTATTTGAGCAACGGAACAGAAAACCGACATATGCCACGTTGACCTCACAGAAACAGGGGGCGGGGGTTTGCAGGCCGTAGATTTCTGCACCAGTATTTGTGAGATTCGACGGCTATTCTAGGATTTTTGCGATCGGCATCGGCTTTGCAGCGTCACATCAAACCGGGATTTGTTGTGACGATTGAGTCGTGAGAAATCGAGACGGACATGGAAGAAGCAATCCGGCAATTCGAACGCCAGCACGCACTGGAATTACCCGCCCAGTTGCGAGAGGCATTGCTCAACAATCAGATCCCGGACGGGAAACGTGGATGGTTTGAGACGGAAGACCGTAAAGTCGCTGGATGGATAACCCAGTTCTGGCCCGTGGAATCCGATGATGGCGAAAGCTATGCGTCCGAATATGCGCAACTGTCGCTGGGCCAGATGCTGCCTCGCAACCTGTTGTCGATCGCGTTGGTGGCCAATAACGACCGCATCGTCATTTCCTTGGATGGTGAGGACCGTGGTTATGTCTACTATTGGGCGTGGTCGGAAGAGCCAGATCCAGAGACAAATTCCTATCAATATCTGCGTCGTATCGCTGTAGGCTTCTCCGAATTTCTCGCAGCTTTGCGAGAAGAAATCTGACGTGGGAAGCGAAAAATCGCTTGCAGGGCTGTTCGGCGAACAGCCTTGAATCTTCCGTAAGTTTTCTGTTCAGTTGCTCAAGCCCCTCAATGCGGGGAGGGGCGGCGGCGATTCCCTGGGCAGGCGGGATCGCCGCGCGACGACGGCGAAGTCTAAGGCCTCACCATGCCCCGACGAGGGACTTGCCGGTGAGGGGTATCGTTTTGCTGTTTCCGTACTGATCGCGGGCGGCGATCGACGACTGCATTTGCTTGGGAGATTTGCGGAACCAGTTGGTGGCAACGGTCGCAAGGTCCCCGATCATCGGATTCTTTCGCCAATCGGCGAACCGGCGGCTCATGGCGTCAGGTTCGGATTGATAGAAGAAATCGCCGGATTTCGCCAGATCGTTGATCGACGGAGCCATCGACGACAATGGGCGCTGGAACATCCTGGAAGGCAGTTGCAGATCACTGGCATTGTCGCAGAATGCCGGTGCCATGAAATCGAGCGCCCAGCCATCCGCTTCGATCCAGCAATGGAAATTCTCTCCCGCACCGGAAACATAGCCGTCTTCCCGATGATCGGCGAAGAGAATGCGCTTTCCATCAAGATTGTAGGCGGCAAGGCCACCTTTGGGCTTGGCTTTCAGCTTATAGTGATGCTCAAGGATGAAAGCGCCGAAAGTGCTGAAACACATGGAAGCGACAGCCGGCCCGGCGTTCTCGTTGATCAGCAGGCTATTGATGACCTTGTAGATCCGATGATAGTCGCTTTGCTTGATCAACATGATTGTTTAATCCCAAACCAGATACTTGCAGCGTTCCGTACGGGACGACAATGCCCGTGTAAACACTCGATCTTATCATCCTGACATCCGCTCCGCCGATCCGAGTTGCAGTGTAATCCGGCTCGCGCCGGCGCATGCGCTTGCCCAACCTCTTGCTGCCAGCGATTGGCGGGAGGTGACAGGCGAGGGAAGGTTGGCCTCAAAATCTCCGGTATTCGCCTTTTGCAAGGGAGATGCGCGATTCTGGACATTCTTTAGGGGCGGCTGATCGGCTACACACACCGCTTTGAACGCCAAAGGATCAAAATGTCTGAACATTCGCGCTCGCTAGAGTCGACAAGGCATTGCATAGCGGACCGGAAGCCGAAAGGGACCATGATTTACGTGGTCGTTGCAGCCATTGCGGTTATCACCGGTATTACTTCTGCCCGCCATGACAGCCCCGCGCCTGCAAAGGCACAGGTGGTAAAGCTGCTCCAGTAGACGCGAATGCGCTCGAGCCGGTCGTGTGACCAAGCCCGAGCTATCCAGCTTTCACGGCACTATTTCGCTTCGTCGGTCGGCCTCAAGCGACTTTGTAGCGCCGAGCCGGCACTGAACGCGATAGATTCGGCATCAGCGCCTGGCGGGCTTCTTCATAGGCCTCAAGTAATCCGCCATCCTCAAGCGCCGGGATGGTGGTGAATTCTCCTTCGGCAAGACCGGCAAGCGAAGCGTCGACCATGCTTTCCGCCGACATGACGATTTCTCCCGGCAGATGCTCGACGGGCGTGCCCGCAATCCCCCAGAATTCCGTCGCCGTTGCCCCCGGCAGCACCACCTGAACGCGGATGTTCGTGTCGGCAAGTTCGTGCTTCAGCGACTGGCTGAAGGCGAGAACGAAAGCCTTCGTGCCTCCGTAGACACCGTTCAACAATTCCGGCGCAATCGCCACGATCGAGGCGATGTTGACGATGGTCCCAAGGCCGCGGGCAACGAATCCAGGTACGGCGGCATATGCAAGCCGCATTACGGCCGTCACGTTGAGATCGATCATCTCCTGCATCTTGTCGACGTCCGATGCCAGCAGCGGCGCAGTCCCGCCAAAGCCTGCATTGTTCACCAGCATGGTGATGCTCTGGTCTTCCTTCAGCACCTTCTCGACCCTGGCAAGATCAATCTTGCTGCCGAGATCGGCGGACAGGGTTTCGACGCTACGGCCCGTTTCATGGGTGAGCTGGCTTGCCAGCGCCCTCAACCGTTCGCCGTTGCGAGCGACGAGAACAAGGTCATAGCCCTGTCTTGCCAGCCGCTGCGCGTAGATCGCCCCTATGCCCGACGATGCCCCTGTTATCAGCGCTGTACCCCTGTGTTCCTGTGCCATTTTGCTTCTCCGTTTGCACATCAGCCCGATGCCTTGTGCCTGGAGAGGGTTTTACACCCGCTTGCCGACGACCTGAATGTCGAATATACCACTTTTTAGGACATCGTCCTTTCAAGGATCCGCCATGATGCAACAGGTTGCCTTCCTGCTCTTTCCCGGTTTCCAGATCATGAGCCTCGCGGCCGCCTCAGCCTTCGAGTTTGCCAATCTCGAACTCGACGAGAAGGTCTACGACATTCATTTCGTCTCGGAGACCGGTGGCCCGGTTGCCAATTCGCTGGGGATGGTCATCGATACGGAAATGTTTGGGACGCCCGATTTCGACACGTTGATCGTTGCCGGGGCTCCTGACATCAAGCTGCCGACCAAAGGCGAGGCGGACTTCATCCGCGCCGCTCTTCCGGCAACCCGCCGTCTCGCCTCGATCTGCACAGGCGCCTTCTTTCTTGCGGAAGCGGGTGTCCTCGACGGTCGCCGCGCGACGACACACTGGTATCTCGCCCGAGAGCTGCGAGGCCGCTACCCCTCGATCAAAACCGAGGAGGACCAGATCTACATCATCGATGGTTCCGTCTGGACGTCAGCAGGCATGACGGCCGGCGTCGACCTTGCACTGGCAATGGTCGAGAAGGATCATGGCTTGGAGATCGCCCGAGCCGTGGCACGCAAGCTCGTCGTCTATCACCGACGCGCCGGCGGGCAGTCGCAGTTTTCCACGCTGCTGGAACTGGAGCCGAAATCCGACCGCATTCAAAGCGCGCTTGCCCATGCGCGCAGCAATCTCAAATCGACCTTGTCGGTGGAAGAACTTGCGGATGTGGCGCATCTTAGTCCACGCCAGTTCAGCCGAGCATTCCGAGCAGAGACGGGCCAGTCGCCGGCCAAAGCTGTCGAAAACCTGCGCCTGGAAGCTGCTCGTCTGATGATGGAACAGGGCCGTCATCCGATCGATGTCGTCGCCCGGGAAACCGGCTTTTCGGATCGTGAACGCATGCGCCGCGCTTTCGTGCGCGCCTTCGGCCAACCGCCGCAGGCAATTCGCCGATTGGCGCAATGAGGGGCGCAGTCGCAATGTCGCCCCAAATCGATATGACCCAGTGGTGACCGGCTCGGATTGCAACCGTGAATAAACTATGCGCAGCTCCAGGTCAAAGATAGCGATTTAGGCTGCTGATCGTCCTGTCACACCCAATTGATAGGTTTGGGCCAGACATGATGGCATATCGGTCGTAAGAGGGGAAACACTGTGAGCACAATCTCACTCGGAAGCATGGAAATCTCGAACTCGACACCAATGGTCTTCATCGGTGGTGTCAACGTCCTGGAAAGCCGCGATCTGGCCATGCAAGTCGCGGAAGAAATGAAAAGAGAAACGGATCGCCATCGGATCCCGTACGTCTTCAAAGCCTCTTTCGATAAGGCCAATCGCTCATCGAACCAATCGTTTCGTGGCCCAGGCATAGACGAGGGCATGAAAATCCTTCAGGAGGTCCGAGACACCTTCGATGTTCCGATCCTGACGGATATTCATCTTCCCGATCAGGCAGCCGTGGCCGCGCAAGTATGCGATATCTTACAGCTCCCTGCATTTCTCGCCCGGCAAACCGACCTGATCGAGGCCCTCGCCAAGACTGGGAAAGTCGTCAACGTGAAGAAGCCGCAGTTCATGAGCCCGCGACAGATCGGAAACGTCATCGATAAACTCGCGGATTTCGGAAACGACAGGGCAATCATCTGCGAGCGCGGCAGTTGCTTCGGTTACGACAACCTCGTGGTCGATATGCTCGGATTTAGCGTCATGAAGGAGGTGAGCCGCAACGCGCCGATCATCTTTGATGTGACCCATTCGCTGCAAATGCGCGATCCCAGCGCAAAGAGTTCGGGCGGTCGCCGAAAGCAGGTCTTTGAACTGGCTCGTTCCGGCCTGGCCCTGGGATTGGCAGGCATATTCCTGGAAGCGCATCCTGACCCTGATCGCGCCTTATGTGATGGGCCGAGTGCGTTGGCACTGGATAAGGTTTCCGCCTTTTTGAGCCAGATGAAAGCCATCGACGAATTGGTAAAATCTTTTCCGACCGTCGACCTTAGCTAGCCGACAGGGGAAGATGTCGTGTTGAGCTTAGAAGTGGAAGCTGCCCTCACCATGCTGTGGCAACCCTTGGGGTCGCCGGTTTGATTCCCATCAAGAGCGAAGAGACGCCAGCGAACTTGGCGCCGCCGCGTTAGCGGCGGAATGGGCTCTTCCGAGGGGATATGTCTTCGCCATCGGCCGAGCGAATCGTCCCCGCGTGCC
>NZ_JBIVSO010000018.1:0-87063 GCF_044756305.1 Rhizobium sp. NPDC092011 | reverse complement strand
TGCACCGAAAATTTAAAAAGGCCAAAAGGCAAAAGCGGGGGAACTGATGATCAACCGACCAAAGAAAAGGGGAACTATAATGAAAAAATACCTGTCATCCATCGCGATGGTCATGATGCTGACCACGACAGCAAGCTTCGCTCAGGAAAAGCCGACCCTAGTCGTCAATTCCTGGGGTGGCCCCTATGAGAAGCTGCATAAGAAACTTGTCTTCGAACCCTTCGAGAAGGCGAACAACGTCAAGATCGAGGTGGTCACGCTCTACTCGGCCGATACGCTCGCGCAATTGCGAGCACAGAGGGATGCCCCGCAATACGACGTGGTACATTTCTCAGGCGGCCAGGAGGTGATCGCCGCGAGGGAGGGGCTTCTGGCGCCGATCAAGCCGGAAGAACTCACCAACGCCAGCGACCTATATCCCTTCGCCGCCGAAGGATTGGCCAGAGGGGAGGGACCAGTTCACCTCGTGACAACGGTCGGCCTGCTTTACAACGAGGAAAAGGTGCCGAGAGCCCCGGATTCCTGGAAGGATCTGTGGAGCGAGGAGTATGGCGATCACCTCATCTTGACGGACCTGTCCAACTCCTTCGGCATGCTCGGACTCCTGATGATGAATCAGATCTGGGGCGGAACGCTCGCCGACACAGCGCCTGGCCTCAAGAAAGCTGGCGAGCTGCTCGATCGATCCGTCATCATCAGTTCGTCTCCCGAGGTCCAACAGAACTTCGCGCAGAACGATGCCTGGTTGGCGGCTTTCGCCCAGGATTATGCCTACACCATCCGCCAGAGCGGCCTTCCGGTGAAGTTCATAATCCCCAAGGAAGGCGCTCCCGCCGTGTACTTCACCGCCAATCTCGTTGCCAATCGCCCGAACCAAGATCTAGCCAAGAAGCTCATCGATTTCGAATTGTCGCCCGAGGTGCAGGCGGCATTCGCCCGCGAGATGCGCTACTCGCCCACCAACAGCAAGACCGAACTAACGCCGGATGTGGCGCAGGATGTGGTCTACGGCGACGCGATCAAATCGATGGTCCGGTTCGATCCTGTGCAGGTTGACGAAATCCGCAACGCTCTCATCGAAAACTGGAAGAAGTTGATCTCGCGCTGAAGATCAGAGGAGAAACCAAGGGGGTAGACATGAACAAACTCCGAACCGATCTTCTCATTGCTGCGCCCGGGTTTCTCCTCCTTGTGGTGGGGTTTCTCATTCCTGTCGCCGGGATATTGCTTCTCGGTGTCAGGGATGCTAACGGGGTGCTCACGGCGACACACCTGAGCCGGTTTCTGACCGATCCTTTTTATCTCGAAATCGCCTGGCGGACCGTAAAGCTCTCGCTCATCATCACGGCGCTGTGCATCGTGGCCGGTTTCCCGCTCGCCTACATCATGGCGCGCGGCTCCGCACGGCTCCGCCTGTGGCTGATTATCAGCATTACGCTGCCTCTCATGACCAGCGTCGTGGTTCGAACCTTCGGCTGGATGGTCCTGCTCGGCCGCGGCGGGCTGATACCCGATACGCTCAATATGCTCGGATTGGTCAGGCGTAACTACTCACTCATGCAGACCGAGACCGCGGTTGTCCTGGGTATGACGCAGGTGCTGTTTCCCTTCATGGTCCTGTCGATTCTCGGCGTCGTCATGCGTATCGACATCCGTCTGGAAGAAGCGTCCCGCGTCATGGGTTGCACATTCCTGAAGTCGCTGCGCCTGGTCGTCCTGCCGCTTGCCATTCCGGGGGTGATTGCCGGTTCGCTTCTCGTCTTCACCCTGTCGGCCAGTTATTTCATCACGCCTTCGCTGCTCGGGGGTGCGCGCCTGCCGGTTCTGGCCGGTTCGATCTACGAAACAGCAACCCGCACGCTGGACTGGCCCTTCGCCGCCGCTCAATCCATCATCCTCGTTGTCGGTGTCCTCATGCTTCTCATCCCCTATGCAAGACTGTCGAGGCGCGCCAATGGTTGAATCCGCCCCCATGTCTGTCCGCATTGCGGCGGTCATCTATCTTGTCGCAATCGTTGCCTTTGTCCTAGGTCCGCTGGCAGTGGTCGTCGGCGTCTCCTTCACGGCCGGCGACTACATCACCTTTCCGCCTCAAGGGCTGAGCCTGCGGTGGTACGAGGCGGTGCTTTCCTCGTCCGTATACATGGGCGCAGCTATCACCAGCCTGAAGCTGGCGGTGGTCGTGACGATCTCCGCGACGATCATCGGCGCTTCGGTCGCGACCGTGATCCACAGGGGGAGATTGCCGGGCACGTCTGTGCTTTCGGCCCTTTTTCTGGCGCCGCTGGTGCTACCGACAATCATCTTCGCATTGGGACTGCTTATCTTCTGGAGTGCCTATTTCGGGCGCACCTCGTTTGCGGCCCTGTGGATCGGTCATACCGTCATCGCCGTTCCCTACGTTATCCGTACGACCCTCGCCGTTCTATCCACCTCCGACAGATATCTCGAAGAGGCTGCGCGGACGATGGGAGCGGGACCGTGGAAGGCCATCCTTCACGTCGTCGTGCCGCAAGCAATGCCGGGCATCGCGGCCGGGGCGTTCTTCGCCTTCAACATATCCTTCGACGAAGCGATCGTCTCCCTGTTCCTTCGCTCACCAGAGGTCATCACGTTGCCCATTCAGATCTACACACAGCTTGAATACAGCCCTGACCCATCCATCGCTGCCGCGTCGGCCCTGATGATCGGACTGACCGTCCTGCTCATCTTTGTCATTGATCGCGTGCTCGGCATCCAACGCGTGGCGGGGTGATATCATGAATGCTGTACAACTCGACAATATCTCCAAGTCCTTCGGCAATGTTCAGGTGATCAAGAACATTTCGCTTTCCATCGCGAAAGGCGAGTTCGTCAGCCTGCTTGGACCGAGCGGATGCGGAAAGACCACCCTGCTGCGGATGATCGCGGGCCTGGAAGGGGCCACGAGCGGGACGATCCACATCGGCGGTAAGGATTCGACAAGCTTGCCACCCGAGCTTCGCGACATCGCGATGGTGTTCCAATCCTATGCCCTGCTTCCGCATCTGACGGTCCTAGAGAACGTGATGTTCCCGTTGCGCATGCGCAAGATCGGCAACCGGGCAGAACAGCGTGACCGCGCAGTCGCGGCGCTGAAGCTGGTCCAGCTCGACCATCTGACCGACCGGCGGCCCCGCGCTCTTTCGGGCGGCCAGCAACAGCGTGTCGCGGTTGCCCGTGCGGTGGTTTCTTCTCCACAGGTCCTGCTGCTAGACGAGCCGCTTTCGAACCTCGATGCGCGGCTGCGTGAAAGCATGCAGGAGGAGTTGATCCTCCTGCACCGGCAGACCGGCCTTACCACCGTGTTCGTGACCCACGATCAGGAAGAAGCGCTGAGCCTTTCGGACCGCGTCATCCTGCTCAACGGCGGCAGGATCGAACAGGAGGGAGCCCCGAAGGCCCTCTATTCGGTGCCGCGAACACGGTTTGCCGCCACGTTCATGGGATCGACGAATCTCATCGATGCCGAATTGCAGCCCCATGGCGATGGCGCACGTGCGCTGCTTTGCGACGGACAGGTTCTGCTGCTGAGGGCCCAGCCCTCGGCGAAGAAGCGGGCGACCATCATGTTCCGGCAGGAGGATGCCATCCTCGCGCCTGTGCCCGACAACGCTGCGCTAAGCCGGGGAGCGCCGATCGCGTCCGTCGTTACACAGATCTTCCTTGGTGCGCGCACCCGCTATGTGCTCGACCTCGGCGGACACATGATCCGTTGCCTTGCCCCCGCGGGCCAGTTCTACGCGGTCGGTGACAAGGTGGAACTCAAGATCTCGCCGGACAGCATTCACGTCCTGGAAGATTGAACAACCTTAACCCTGAACAATGGAGATGAACATGATTGGACGCGTCTGGCGTGGATGGGCCAAGCCCGAAATGGCGGATTCATACGAGGAACTCCTCACGAAGACGACGCTTCCCGCCCTTCATCGGGTGGCGGGATACAAAGGGTCGTATTTCATGCGGCGTCCGCTCGACACCGGTGAGGTCGAGTTTGTCGAAATCACATTCTGGGAGTCGATGGACTCGATCATGGCCTTTGCCGGCGAAGATAACACGAAGGCCGTTGTGCCGCTGGATACGCAAGCGTTCCTGACGCGCTTCGACGACCGGTCTGTGCACTACGAAGCGACCTGGTGCCCTTGACACCATATTTACTCTGCCGGGGGCCCTTGGATGCCACGGCACCGCGTGTCCAAGGGCAACCTCCTGTGCGGCAGCTTCAGAGTTTGGCGACACAGGACTACGGCTTCCGGCTGCTATTACCCATGCGAAATGCATGGCGCATCCCTGTCCCAATGTGTCGAGAGATGAACATGATGGATATCATGCCAATGGAACGTGTTGAAAAGGACCCACTTGGGCCCGTCGCGATCCCGGCAAAAGCTTACTATGGTCCACAAACGGCACGGGGTATCGCAAATTTCCCGGTTTCAGGGATCGCGATCAATCATTTTCCCAACTTCATCAAGTCGCTCGCTTATGTGAAGATGGCCGCCGCGCGTGCGAACGCCAGGCTTGGAGAGCTGGACCAACGGAAAGTTGACATTATCTGCCAGGTCTGCGCGGAAATCGCTGACGGCCAGCATCTGCAGGAGTTTCCCCTCGACGTGTTCCAAGGCGGCGCGGGCACCTCGACCAACATGAACATCAACGAGGTCATCGCCAATCGTGGCCTGCATCTGATGGGATTGCCTCGTGGACAATATGGCTCCCTGCACCCCAACGACGACGTCAATCTCTCGCAATCCACGAACGATGTCTATCCGACGGCGATACGCTTGGCGATACTGCTGTCCTATCGTCAATTGCAGGATGCAATTACCCAGCTTTCAGACGAATTCGAGAATAAGGGAGCGCTCTTTTCCGATGTCATAAAGCTCGGGCGAACGCAATTGCAGGATGCGGTGCCGATGACGCTTGGGCAGGAGCTCCAGGCTTTCGCCGCAACGCTTCGCGAGGATGTCGATCGTCTTGGCGAGATCGCGTCCTTTCTTCATGAAATCAATCTCGGTGGCACAGCGATCGGGACCGGCATCAATACCAATCCGGAATATCAGGCCGCCGCGGTGGCGGAGCTTCGTTCAATCTGCGGCCTTCCTCTGATTCCCGCCAAAAACCTGATAGAAGCCTGCTGGGATACCGGAGCATTCGTCCTGTTTTCCGGAATGTTAAAGCGAACGGCCACGAAGCTGTCGAAAATCTGCAACGACCTTCGCCTGCTTTCCAGCGGGCCTCGTGGCGGTTTGAATGAGATCAACCTACCGCCCCTTCAGCCCGGCTCCTCGATCATGCCCGGCAAGGTCAATCCGGTGGTACCGGAAGTCGTCAACCAGGTGGCTTTCCAGATCATTGGTTACGACCTGACAATCACGCTTGCGGCTGAAGCCGGTCAACTCCAGTTGAATGTCATGGAGCCGGTCATCGCCTATAACATTCTTCATGCACTTTACCTTCTGACCAACGCCGTAGACCTGCTTCGGGTGAAATGCATTGCTGGTATCACAGCCAACCCGGACGTCTGCCGCAAGCATCTGGACGCAAGCACTGCCATCGCAACTGCCTTGACGCCCGCCATCGGCTATGAGCGCGCGGCTGAATTGGCGAAAGAAGTTTTGGCCTCGGGTAAACCCATTCAAGAAGTAATAGCCGGAAACCCGGATATCTCTGAGTTCTTGATTTCCGAAGTCATTGATCCGCAGAGATTGACGCGACCGGCACATCGTTCTGGTTCTGCTGAAGCTGGGAAGGATCAAAAAAGTGGACGCATCAAATGAAGGAGAATAACGCTCAGTTGATGGTGTCGGGCTCGAAGCCCCACGGCATAAGCGCGTCTAAGTCTTCTGCCGGCCACCCTTGAATAGCCCTGGTCAGGTTCTGAGAGCGCCAATGAGGAAGGGTTCGAGCAATTCCTGCCGGGTGAGCGCATACCGGGTTGCTTTTGCACTCCCGGATATTCCTAGGCCCACTGCCAGTTCCTTTTCCCAGACGCCGAAGAGATTGGATACGACAGACAAGAACATTTCCTCGCGGAGACGAGTTCGGGTGCAGGCATGCCCTCCTCGAACCCCGTTTTATACCCTCTACAATTCGCTCATGGCGATGATGGCGTTTAACTGCCTCCTGCGATGATCCTACGCTCATCGATCCCGGGAAGTTCTCTAGGTACGTCGCGGCGGCAAAGGCGATCAAGTTCCATAATGTATGTTATGCGAGATGTTATAACATAACACCTTATTGTTGAGTGGGAAATAGTCTGACATGGGCATCGGTGTACCCCGCACTTCTGGAGCAACTAAATGAAAGCAGAAAAACGGTCCCGCTTTGACAGGATTATGCTCGAGGTCGAGGAGGCCGATAGCGTTCAAGACGCACTTCAGATATTCCACCTAGTATACGGCGTTGATTTCTCAACATATCACCTCGCATTCACGATAGTGGACGTCGTCGATACCCCCTATGTGCGCACGACGTACGACGCCGCCTGGATTTCCCGTTATCTCCTGCGCGATTACGTCAAGATCGATCCCATTCTCCGCGAAGGTCTCGTACGTCAATTGCCCTTCGACTGGCGCGAAGTCGATGTCCCGCCAACGGCTCACGCGTTCCTGCTGGATGCGCAACGCCATGACATTGGCGCGAATGGCTACTCGATCCCGATTGTCGACAAATCGCGGCGGGCACTGCTCTCACTGAATTCGCGCCTAACAGGCGATGATTGGAGCGCAACAATCGCCCAGTATCAGGAAGAATGGCTGGAGCTCGCTTTTCTTATCCATCACAAAGCGATCTTCGAACTCTATGGCGCGCATGATCCTATTCCGCAACTTTCAGCGCGCGAAATCGAGTGCCTGCATTGGAGGGCGCTCGGCAAGGACAGCGGAGACATCGCCGTCCTGCTAAAGCTGTCAGAGCATACCACTCGGGCCTACCTCAAATCCGCTAGGAACAAGCTCGGCGGCGGCTCCATCACCTACGCGATCGCCAGAGCAATTCAGCTGCGCCTGATTCATCCGTTTGGCAATACCCCCAGCTAAGGGTATCCATCTGGGTAATTTATCGCGCGTCTTTTGATCCGCATGATGACCTCCATCAACCTATGGAGGCACGCATGTACATTCTTGTTCAGGCTCACGAGTACCAAAAACATCGCGATCTCCTCGATCAGTCGTTCAGGCTCAGGAAGAAGGTCTTCGCGGACAAACTGGGTTGGGAGGTTTCAGTGTCCGGCCTGCGCGAACGCGACCGCTACGACGATTTGCACCCGGCCTATCTGTTGTGGTGCGATGAGGAGAAGCGACGGCTGTTCGGTTCCGTCAGACTGATGCCGACGACAGGCCCGACTCTGCTCTATGACGTATTCAGGGACACGTTTCCCGATGCCTGCGACCTCGTCGCACCGGGCATCTGGGAAGGCACAAGGATGTGCATCGACGAAGACGCGATTGCACCGGAAATACGACCCGATCGCGCGTTTTGCCTTTTGCTTCTGGCATTGTGCGAGGTCGCGCTCGACAGCGGCATCCATACGATGATCTCGAACTACGAACCGCATATGAAGCGCGTTTACCAAAAGGCCGGCGCGGAACTCGATGAGCTCGGTCGATCCGACGGGTACGGCCGCTTACCCGTCTGCTGCGGCGCGTTTGAGGTTTCGAACCGTGTCCTCGCCGAGATGCGGGAGAAGCTAAACGTAGCAGAGCGACTCTACCGCCGGCCCGCCTTTCCGAACCGGACTATTTCGGACTTCGCGCGAATATCAGCGTGAGATGCCTTATTCCGGCCGGAGATACACTCCGATCGGCCGGATCGCTTCGAAATCCTGGGTTTTCTGCCATGTACAAACATATCGCTGAATCATTCGTCCCGATTGCACATGCCCGATGCGTCGCCGAACAGCTTTGCGCGAAATGCTGCAGTTATTGCCTTTCGGTCGCTATCGCCGACGCCGACAAACTCCTTACCTTCGAGGACGCCCGCGCGATCCTGCGGCCGGCCGATGCCGGCCTTCAGATGCGGGTCGAAGGACAGAACCTGGTCATCTTCTGTGGCGTTCGAATGCTGCTGCAAGGCCAGCTTGCTGCAGTTACCACTGTCCAGACCAACGGCGTCGAATGGCAACCGGCCGGTCGCGTGCCCTTCAAGACAGATGGATTCGTCCCATAGGACGATCAAGACCGGGGGCAAGGTCGGCAGGCCATGAGCCAGCCGATCTTACTATCAACGGCGAAATCCGATCTGGTTTCCACGAGAGAGATCGCGGTTCTGGCGAAGGTTCCGCTCCTGCACGGCCCGTGTCTGCTCATGGACCTGTCTCAGTGACGCGGCCTGGTCGCGGGGCACGCCGAGCGACGAGGCGAGCCGAGCGACATTGCCCTCCTTCAGATCTGCCCTGTCTGCCGGCGATAGACGCCTGCTGATCGCAAGCGTCATCGTCTCCAACTCGCGACGTAGGGACGGTTCGCTGTTCAGGCGACGAACCTGATCGTGACCGTCGCTTCTCAGGACTTCCGTCAACTTCGCCGATGGCGCCGGGATCTCGACCCGCTGCCGCGCCTGCGCTTCACGATGCTGGATCACGATCTGGTGTCGCTCGAAATCCACCGCATGTCCGTAATCCGCGAGCGCCGCCGCAAGCTGAGGCGCATGGGCTTCGGCGGACTGCCGCGCGGGACTTGGCCCCCGCAACCAGCCTTTCCCTTCCCCGGCCATGTCCCCGAGACGTCCCTCACGCACTTCGTCTCCGGCAGCCGCACCGCTTCGCGCATCGCGAATACTCGCCACCGAAGATGCCACCGCCTGGCTATTGCCGAAGACCAGCCGCGAAAGGTTCTCGATCTCGGCGCGCTTGTCGGCGAGGCGTGCGGAGCCATCGAGTTTGTCGGCGATCTCCTTCTCGGTCAGATCCGGAAGGTGCCGACCAGCCACGAGAACGTCGGGGCGACCGGCGCTGCGCCCGATTGACCGACGCTCACCAAGACTGCGCTCGTTATCGGCTATGCCGCGCGCAAATTCCTCCGCCATGCGCCGCCGCTCGGCGTCAAGCCGTTCATGGCGCGCGGTCTCATCGAGGATTGCCTCCATCATGGCCTTTGCCCGCGCCCGGTTTTCAAGATCGCCGGTTCGCAGTCGCAGGTCGTCGACCATCGCGCGGAACGGTTCACCGCGTTGATCGACGATCGAGGTCGCGATGGTAGTCCGCTCGGCAAGTGCCATGTTCCGATCCAGGCGCTGGCGGGTGCGGGCCACCGCTGCAGCGTATCCCGGCTCCACGATATCGGACATGGCAGCACTCGCCGACATGCGTCTGGACGCGACGGCGTTTGCTGCCCGCACCAGCGTCTTGCGCATACCGGCGGTTTCCAGCCAGGAATCGACGACATTGGCCATGCGGGACAGGCGGTCCGTTCGAGCGAAGACATCGCGATCGACGGCAACCTGGTTGAGCCCCACATCGAAATGCTCGGTCAGCCGCTTGCGCTCGCCATTCGGCATTTCGACAGCGAGATCGGCCGGCAGGCGATGGGCGGCGGGAAACTCTCGGGCACCGCGCTTATCCTGAACCATGGCGCGTGTTGCGACGATCGTGCTGTCATCGGGCAAAAGGCCAAGGTCGCGGGCGGTTTCGACCAGTTTCAATGCCATGTAACTCTGTGACAGTCGCCCGACCGCATGCGCCTCGATGTTGCCGATCGGGCGGCGCTCGGCGTCGCGTAGCGCATTGTCGTAGAGCTCGACGAACATCGCAAGCGCATCAGCGCGTGTCTGGAAGATCGATCGCCCACGCCGTGATCCATCGTCGCCATCCGCCTCACGCCGCTGCGCGAGAAGATGGTTCACGTCCTCGACGGCTCGTGTTCTGACCGCCGCTATTCGGTCCTCGGGCGCATGGCGTTCCTCCATGCGGCCGAGAACATGGCTCCAGTCATCGGAGAAGCGCTGCAGTTCGCCGCGCGTCATCGGCCGCGTTTGCTCGCGCTCGAGGGTGGCCCGCGCCTCCGGGGGCTGCGTCCAACCGGCCGGGCCTCGCTCATTGTCATAGAGGACGATGCCACCCCGCGTTCGAAGCTGGACACGGTCGACCAGGTTTTCGCTTTCAAGCTTTTCGAGGCTGACGCGCAATCCGGTGACAGCCGCATCGTGAACATGCTGCGGCGGAATGCGGGCCGAGTCGCCGGCATGCAGCATTTCCTCAAAACGAAAATGATTTCCCTGCCAGCTGAGCCGCGGATTGACGGCCACCGCTCGAGCCTCCACCTCGTAACCGGCGGCGCGGGCCATGCCGATAACACGGGCAACATTCTCCGGTGTTCGCATCGTGGTTTCGAAGACAATGTTCACCTTGCGCTCGGCCGCCGCCGCCAGCAGTTTTTCCGTCCACCGGCCAGCATCGGTTTGCGTGAACTGCGACGCCGTCTCCGGATTCTGTTTCTGGAACGCACGAAACTGGGGGTGATAGGAGCGCAGATCGTCGCCGACGATGCGGATCGTCGGCCCCGATTGTTCGAGCTCCGTCTGGCTCGCGATCAGAACAGCCGTCTTGCCAGCCCCCGGCTGGCCGCCGAGCAAGATCATCCGCGGCCGCGCCGCCGGCCCCATCGTCTCCGGCAGGTAGTCGGGAAGGATGTCGTTGCGGAAAATGCTCTCATTCCGCGCCAGCGAGAGCGGGCCGGTTGCCTGATCGTCCGCCATGATCAGAACTCCGCCCAGAACCGAGCGTCGTCCTTCACGCGCGGCCCCCAGAGCGCGATAACGCTCTCGACAGATTCGAGATCGTCAACGGTAATGCTTTGCTGCAGGGCGATCAGATCACGGCGCCGGGACCGAAGCCCGTCGGCCGCATTGGGATCGGCGGCTTCGAGCTCATTGACACGCGCGGTGATGATGGCCCGTGCCTGGTTGAGGATTTCGATGGCAATCTCGGCGCGGACGATCGCGTCGTAAGAGGCTTCCTGTTCCGTCATACTCTTCTCCTTCTCTAATCGTCGAAATACTTACCGGATGACGCCACGGCCGCGGTCGATCGCGCGGCGCTGGCGTTCCGCGACTATCTGCTGGCTGCTGCCCATGCGGACGGTCTGCTGTAATATCTTCAGGCGCTCCTGCATCGCTTCGAATGGACGGCGCTGCCCAGGCGACACGCGGTTGATCACGTCCTTTTCACCGCGCAGAATGGCATCGCGGCCGAACCGCAGATCGAGCGATCGGCTGACACCGGCAAACTCCTCCCAGATGCGGGCATCGAGCGATCCGGCTGCGACATTGAGCTTGGCGTCCTTCTTCTTCATAACCGCCGCAAGCTCGCGCAACGCCTCGTCGGCCGCCGGCGACAATCCCGGAATGGCCACGCTCATCCGTTGGCGCTCTTCTGAAATTGTCTGGGTCACTGTCGCGAGGGCTGTGGCATAGGACGAGCCCAGCGACCGGACGCGGCTCTCCGCTTCCGGCACAGCCTGAAGCGCGTCTTTTCGCTCGCGGCCGACAGCGAGCAATCTGTCCATGATCCGATCGGAGCCGCGCAGCGCACCATAGGCCGCGGGATCGTTGGCAACGGCCGCTGCGATCCGCTCGCCCTCGAAGCCTTTCACGATCAGCGTCTCGATCTTGTCGACGGCGCCGGCGGGATCGCGCCAGATGCGCCCGGCCGTTTCGACAAGAGCCGCGCGATTGTGACCGTAGTGGGCAACCTCGCGCGCCCTCACCCGCGCTTCGTCTTCCACCGAGGTCTTGAACTCCGTCACGGCGGCAAGAAAGGGCAACACGGCACTCGTCTCCTTCCCTGGCTCGACGCTGGCGCCGGCGACCACCTTCGAGCGATCCTTCTTTTCCGCAAGATGCTGTTCCTCGGCAAAGCGGCGCACGACATTGAAGAGCCGCGCCAGTTTCTCGCGTCGATCGGAAGCAAGATCGTCCGGCATCCGCTCGACCATGTTGCGCTCGGCGATGGTATCGGCCTTCTCCGTAAAGGCGGACCATCCAAAGCGCGCCGTCAGCGCCTCATTGACCGCCTTCACCTCCTGGACCAGCAAACGGTCCTCGACCGCATAGGCGAAGGCGGTCTTGTAGGCGTCGGGGCCACCGCGCTCGCGGACCGCCTCGATTTCGACAAGGCGCGCCATGGCTGGTTTCGAAAGCGCGGGGATGGATAGCGCCATATGCCCACGCCTCTGTTCCTCGCGAATGCCGAAGCGGTCGGCCTGACGGCGGAATTCCGTCGCATGAGCACGCGCCAGCGGCAGCAAATCCGAAAAAGCAGCCATTGCGGCAGTGCGCTCGCCTCGCGCGGCGCGGCCATCGACCAGATGCTCGGATCCTTGCAGACGGCCGAGACGCTGAGGCGTCGCCGCAAGATCTTCAGCAAGGCGGCGCGGCTCCATGCCCGCATCCGACGCCAGCACATTCAGCCTGGCCAGGGCGCCGTCAGGATCGCGATAGATTTTCTCCAGGACCGGACGGAGAATTGTCTCCCGCTCCTTCCAGCGATCCGAGGCGAGTTGCGCCCGGCGGGCTTCCTCCTCGACGCTACGGGCAAACCGGGTCGTCGGCGCGATGAGGTATGGCCGGTCCGTGGAAACTTGTGCCGCGACGGTTTCGGAACGATCCTCATTGTACGAGACGCTCTTCTCGCGCTCGATGGCGAAACCGAACGCCACGCTGGCGCGCTCCCACAGCTTCGCCACCTGCCCTCGCTTCTCCGCAAGCCAGGCCAGCCGCCGGGATGCCCCCTCCTCCATCCCGGCCGCGACCTCGGCGAGCGTCTCGATACCGCGGCGCCGAGCGAAGTCGCGCGCATGCGTCTGGTAGCCAGCCTCGCTTCCGAAATCGAGCGTCGTGGTCTTCGCCCCCGAACGGCCGAGACGCTCGACCATCTGCTTGAACAGGTCCGGCCGATGGCTTTCGCGCTCGATCCGCTCCTGGCGGGCATCTGCCGCTTCCTTCTGCTCTGCAGTCCAAACATTTCGCTCGACCTCGCGCGTCTCTGTCCGCTTTTCGCCTGTCTCCTCATCGGTGACGACAACATCCACCTTGACCGTTTCGGTACCATCCTTGCGAAGCGTGACCGTATCGCCGACAAAAACGCCGCCCTTCGCCAGCGCCTTCGGTAGGCTCACACCCCAGACACGCTGGACGGTTCCGTCATCCGCGCGGACATCGGCATAGGGGCTTTCCTTGGCATCCTCATCGTCCGGCCGGAACTTCGCCTCGTCAGTCTCCACAAGCTCACCAGTGACGCCGGCGGCGTGATCGGCGCGCGGCTTGCGGCCCCATTCCAGCTTCGGCTCGAAATCCTCGCGCGCCGCATAAAGCGTTGCCTGATCGCGGTGACGGGTCATCGACACATAGGTGAGATGCTGGTCCATCATGCCGGTGGCGAGCACGAAGGTCCGGTCGACGGTGGCACCCTGCGATTTGTGGATCGTCGCGGCATAGCCGTGATCGATATTGCGATAGCTGTCCTCGCTAATGACGACGTCGCGGCCATTGTCGAGACGGACCGACAGCAACGGGCCACCACGCAGGTCGCCGGTCGCAACGACCGTTCCGAGCATGCCGTTCTTCACATATTGCGGGCCGAGGCGGCGCGCCCTCGGTTCGAGGAAGCGGGCATTTTCGAGAAAGATGATGCGATCGCCGGCGGCGAACTCGCGAACGCCGCGCTCTGTCTGGAATTCGCGTGCGGCGGTCAGCGCACCGGCCGCGTTCATCACGCCGCGCAGCTCTCCATTGAGACGCTTCACATCCTCGTTGGTATGGGCGAGCACCAGCATCTCGTCGCCCCGCAGCCGGCCGTCATGACCTTCCGCCTGCGACCGCGCGATCGCCTCTTCGCGCGCCGCGCTCCAATCCGTGACGATTCGCTTGACGACTTCGACGCGCTGCTCGGCTTCGACGATCTGTCCTCGCTGGGCATAGGCGTCCAACCCCTCCTCGACTTTGCCACGCGCGAAAAGACGCGAAGCATCGCGCGCCCATCCCTCGCGCTGGCGACGCACACCGGCAAGCTCGGCGGAACCGATCCGTTCCGATATCGCCCGGAACGCCGCGCCGGCCTGGATCGGCTGAAGCTGCATGGCGTCTCCGACCAGAACCACCTTTGCGCCGGCATCCTCGACCGCCTTCAGCACGCGCGCCATCTGCTGCGAGGAGACCATGCCCGCCTCGTCGATGACGAAGACATTGCCGCGTTCCAGGAGATCGCGGCCGTTCTCCCAAGCCAATTCCCATGACGCGAGCGTGCGCGACTTGATGCCGGAACTGTCTTCCAGCCCTTCTGCCGCCTTGCCGGCAAGGGCCGCGCCAAAGACGCGACGATGTTCACCTTCCCAGGCGACACGCGCGGCGGCAAGCAGCGTAGACTTTCCCGCGCCGGCAAGCCCGACGACGGCCGCAATCGCACTATCGCCGGTGACGTGGCGGACGGCGGCGACCTGTTCCATGTCCAGCTTGAACGGCCTTTCGGGATCGGCGGTTTCGACCTGACGCACGGCGGCGGCAACCTTCGCATCGGCAATACCATAGCCGGTACGCTTCGACAGGACTTCCGCCGACTGCGCCATGTCGTATTCGATGCGCAGGATCTCGCGCGTGGTGAAGACGGCAGGCTCCGCCACCTTGCCGGTCTGTCGATCCACCCGTTGCGGCTTCAACAAAACGAGTTCATCGGACGCCATCAGACGTGCGCGAATGTTCGCGAATTCCTCGGGGTCGTCGACATAGCGATGCAGCGCCTTGGCGATATCCTTCTCATCGAAGGTGGACCGTTCGTTACCGAGTTGCCTCAGCAAAAGCTCGGGCTCGGCGAGCAGCCGATCGGCCATGTCCTGCCGCCGCGCCAGATCGGCCGGAGCGAAATACATCTCGACACCCTTGCGGGCGAGTGCCGCTTTTTCGGGACCAAGATGTTTCTGCGCAATACCATCGAGGCCCTGCTCGGCGTAGGAGCGGCCGTCGAGACGAATATCATGACCGGCGAGCGCCAGATGCCGGTTCGCCGTTTCCGCCCAACCGATCTTCCACGCCTTCATCGTCTCCTTGTCGCCGGCCCAGAGCCTGTAGACGATCTTGCCGTTCGGCCGGTCTGGCGTGATGACGCGTAGCGGCTCGCCGTCTTCGCCGAGGACCGGCACCTTCTTTCGCCCGAACCCCTCCTCCGTCAGAGGCCGCAGCGCCGTCATCAGATGAATGTGCGGATTGCCGTCCTTGTCGTGATAAACCCAGTCGGCGATCATCCCCTGCGAGGTCAGATTGTCCCGGACGAACTCCTGGACCAGGGCGATGTTCTCGGCCCGTGTCAGTTCCTCCGGTAGAGCGATGATCAGCTCGCGGGCAAGCTGGGCGTCCGCCCGCGTCTCGAAGGCCTCCACCGCGTTCCATAGCGCCTCGCTCGCGCCCGCAACGCTCTTCCCTTCGATAGCGATCCGCAGCCAGGCCGGAACCTGATCCGGCAGCGCCAGTTCCTCATGCTTCAGTTCGGCCGCGCCGCCGCGATAGCTGAAGGAGGTTCCGACCTGCTCGTCCATCATCCGGGCACGGTGACGGTAGGCGGCGGCCGAGACGATGCTGCGCCCCGCCCCTCTACTGATCACCTGCGCTCTGACGAACATGATCGCCACTGCCGTCTCCTGACCTTCCAAGCACGTCGCGCCAGCGACGTATATTGCGCCCTCAAATCGATCGGACCGCAGGTCCGATGCCGCTTTTCCGGAAGACGGCCCAAGCCGGAATTCCGGCATCGACGTTTTGGGGACTTGCACAAGGTAGCTTATTTTACTATCGTTTTCTAGTGAGTATGATCGACAAACGATAATATTCGATCCACGAGAGGAAACCTTATAAATGGCTGCAAAATCGTCAATTCTGGATATCGATGCGCAAATCGAGAAGCTGCGTGAACGTCGTAAAACTTTGATAGTAAAATCCGCCGAGCGATTTGCACGCGCCGCCACGAAGGCGGGGCTCGCGGAGATGGAGATCACTGATGAGGAGGTCGATCGCATCTTCGAAGAGATCGCCGCGCGATTTCGCAAAGCGGAGAAGAAAGGGGCTGGTGGCGCAGCTGCTTCGCCGCGTGGACAGCCAGGTGGCGGGACTGGAGCGGCGACGGAGGTTTCTCATGACGGCTGATCGCAAGAAGGACGCCCGCGAGAAATTCCTGCTCGGCGGAATTGTCGTCCGTGCTGGACTGTCGAAGGCCGACCGGGCGTTTCTGCTCGGCGGGCTAATCGAACTGGCCCGCGTTGTGTCAGGGTCGCCGGAATACCGGCGGCTGCGCGATGTCGGCGAGGAAGCCTTCAAAGCACCAGCCTTTGATGGCAGCCGGCCGATGATGGAGGCTGCGGAGTGATGGTACGAGCAAAACCGCATCCGAGCCTGTTGCTCATTCTCGTGCCGATCGTCGTTTCCGGTTTTGCGTTCTATGTTGCCAACTGGCGCTGGCCGGAGCTGGCGACCGGCATGACGGGGAAGACGCAGTATTGGTTCCTGCGGGCGTCGCCGGTTCCGGTCCTTCTCTTCGGACCGCTCGCCGGGCTCCTCGCGGTCTGGGCGCTGCCGCTGCATCGGCGTCGGCCGATCGCGATGGCAAGCTTCATCTGCTTTCTGCTGATGGTGGGGTTTTACGCACTGCGCGAGATCGCCCGGCTTTCGCCTTATGTCGAGCGCGGCGCATTGAGCTGGGATCAGGCGCTATCCTTCCTCGATATGGTGGCGGTGGCCAGTGCGGCGGTCGGGTTCATGGCGGCGGCGGTGTCGGCCCGCATTTCCAGCGTCGTGCCCGAACCGGTCAAGCGCGCCAAGTCTGGAACCTTCGGCGACGCCGATTGGCTGCCGATGGCTGCGGCCGCGCGGCTCTTTCCCGACGATGGCGAGATCGTCGTCGGTGAGCGGTATCGTGTCGACAAGGAACTCGTCCACGCCCTGCCGTTCGATCCGAACGATCCGTCGACATGGGGCAAGGGCGGAACAGCGCCGCTGCTCACCTACAAGCAAGACTTCGATTCCACGCACATGCTCTTCTTCGCCGGGTCCGGGGGCTACAAGACGACCAGCAACGTCGTGCCAACCGCGCTGCGTTATACCGGTCCGATAATTTGCCTCGATCCGTCCACCGAGGTCGCGCCGATGGTGGTCGAGCATCGCCGGAAGAGGTTGCGGCGCGAGGTCATGGTGCTCGATCCGACCAACCCGATCATGGGCTTCAACGTCCTCGACGGGATCGAGACTTCGACGAAGAAGGAGGAGGACATCGTCGGCATCGCCCATATGCTGCTGTCGGAAAGCGTGCGCTTCGAAAGTTCCACCGGCTCCTACTTCCAGAACCAGGCGCACAATCTGCTGACCGGACTTCTGGCGCATGTGATGCTGTCGCCGGAATTTGCCGATCGGCGCAATCTGCGCAGCCTGCGCCAGATCGTTTCGGAACCGGAGACCTCCGTACTCGCCATGCTCCGCGACGTTCAGGAGCATTCGGCTTCCGCCTTCATTCGTGAAACGCTGGGCGTGTTCGTCAACATGACGGAGCAAACCTTCAGCGGCGTCTATTCGACGGCATCGAAGGATACGCAGTGGCTCTCCCTCGACAACTACGCCGCCCTCGTCTGCGGCAACACGTTCAAATCGTCCGAGATCGCCGAAGGCAAGAAAGACGTGTTCCTCAATATCCCCGCTTCGATCCTGCGGTCCTATCCGGGCATCGGCCGAGTGATCATCGGTTCGCTGATCAATGCGATGATCGAGGCCGACGGCGCGTTTCAGCGCCGAGCCCTGTTCATGCTCGATGAGGTCGACTTGCTCGGCTATATGCGGGTGCTGGAGGAAGCACGCGATCGCGGCCGCAAATACGGGATCAGCATGATGCTGATGTACCAGTCCGTCGGCCAGCTTGAGCGGCATTTTGGGAAGGACGGCGCGGTGTCATGGATCGACGGCTGCGCCTTCGCGAGCTATGCCGCCATCAAGGCGCTCGATACGGCGCGCAACGTCTCGGCGCAATGCGGGGAAATGACCGTCGAGGTGAAAGGCAGTTCTCGCAATATCGGCTGGGATACGAAAAACAGTTCCTCGCGGAAATCCGAAAGCCTGAACTTCCAGCGCCGGCCATTGATCATGCCGCACGAGATCACCCAGTCCATGCGCAAGGACGAGCAGATCATCATCGTGCAGGGACACAGCCCGATCCGCTGCGGGCGCGCGATCTATTTCCGACGCAAGGAAATGGATTCCGTCGCGAGGACCAATCGCTTCGTCAAGCGCGCGCCCTGAGACCCCGGATACCAGACTTTCATCCGCAAGAACTTGGGAGGCCGAAAGGACCAAAATCACTATTTTGCCAAATGCGGTTGCTCGGCGATTGGCCATCAAGTCACTCGGAAGGGAAGAACGATACGTGCCTCGGAATGATTTCAGATCGAGAGGAATTTCATGGAGCTATTGTTTACGCTCGGGGGTCTGATTGCAATTGCGATCGTGCTCTATCTTTTTACGTCTCAGCGGGGAAGGCGACTGTCGTGGCGCGTGAAGTGCCTGATCCTCAGCGTGCTGATCGCACTGCTCGCCGCACTCTGGTGCGTCGTCTACGGGCCGGACCTATGGGTGCTGATCCAGACGGGGATCCTTATCGTCGTGGGAACGATCGCGAGCATTCTGTCGTCACGGAAGGAGTAATCAATGGGGGAGATGGGGTGCGTGCGAGGGGCGCATCAATCAACTCCGGGCCCCTGCCGGAACGGGTCAACAGCACTTTAATGTCTTGCCCCGCCAACCTGAGATCCGTAAACCTTCAGTTCGTTCGGGTCTCAATTTCCCATCGCGTGCGCAAGCAGAAGCGGCCATGCGATTTTTCCGCGAAAGCGGGGAGCCCCGAACTATCAGGGCCAATCCACGGAAACGGACGACAATGCAACAACCAGAAGTCATTTCGGGTAAACAGTCGCGCGATGCGCTCGGGTCCGACATCCAGTCGCGCGCGACACGCGGGCGGGTGAAGGATGCGCCGTCCGGCCATTGGGTCTACCGCGTTTTGCCGACGTCGCTGTGGTCCTATGCCCAGCTTGCACGGTGGGACCGCCCAATCGGCTGGCAGCTTCTGCTCTGGCCATGCTGGTGGTCCGCCGCCATGGTGGCCGCCGCGCGCGCAACGCCCGGCGACGGCGCATGGGCTGTCATGCCCTCGCTATGGCATCTGTTTCTGTTCCTGGTCGGCGCCATCGCCATGCGCGGCGCAGGCTGCGCCTACAATGATCTGGTCGATCAGGATATCGACGACAAGGTGGACCGCACCCGCTCGCGTCCGCTTCCATCGGGGCAGGTGACACGCAAACAGGCGAAGATCTTCATCGTCCTGCAGGCGCTGCTCGGCCTCGTCGTGCTGTTGCAGTTCAACTGGTTTTCAGTGGCGCTCGGCGCGGTCTCGCTGATCATCGTCGCGATCTATCCCTTCATGAAGCGCATCACCGACTGGCCACAGTTCGTGCTCGGCATGGCTTTTTCGTGGGGCGCGCTGGTGGGCTGGGCCGCGGTGGAAGGCTCGCTCGGCCTGCCGCCGCTCCTGCTCTATGCCGGCGCGATCCTGTGGACCATCGGCTACGATACGATCTACGCCCATCAGGACAAGGAGGACGACGCGCTGGTCGGCGTGCGCTCGACCGCGCGCCTGTTCGGCCGGCACACCAAGACGGCGCTGATTTTGCTTTACGGCGGTGCGATCAGCTGGTTCGCGGGTGCCTTCGCTCTGGCGCAGGTGCCGCTGCTGGCCTTCGCCGGGCTTTTGGCGGCGGCGGTGCATCTCATCCGCCAGATCCTCGTGCTCGACATCGACGATCCCGACCAGTGCTTGCGCCTATTCCGCTCCAACAATGTCGTCGGCTGGCTCATCTTCCTCGGTCTGGTGCTGGGCAGCCTTTGGGTGGCGATCAAGCCTCTGGTCTGATCAGGGATTCTTCGGCCGCGCCGAAGACATGGGAGCGTTCGATGACCGCCGGCGCGGCGATCGCACCGTGTAGCAACGACAGATGGGCCTAGTGGGGCGGCTCGATCCAATCGACGAATTTCGAATAGCCCATGGAGACGCCGACGAAGCCGGCGGCCATCAGGAGGAAAACCCAGAAGGGTATCCCATTGGCTGCCTCCGGTTTCACAAAGGCGACGAATGCGACCAGCGGCATGATGAGACCGCCGAGCATCAGCACATTTACGACCGGCCGAAGCAGGCTGAGGACGGAATAGGCGAGGCACCAAGCGCAAAAGAATACGCCTCGCGCGACTGCGACCGGCATGGCAACGAGCCCCCGGGCTACATATCGCAGCAGTCGAAAAAGCGGGCTCCGCTCGTTGGTCCGTCCGTTCACATCGACAATGGCTTGTTCTTCGATCATCGCGACAACGCCCTTTTCTGAAAGGTCGCGCCAACATCGACAGACGGCGCATACTCTCGGATTTCAGTGAGTCTAGTCTCGGCGGATGGGCCAGGCAAGCAAAGATCGACGACGCACATGTCCTGTTGAGGGGATCAGCCTACGACGCCGCAACAGGGCGATGCTTTCCCAGATGTAAGAATGAAGGGAGGCGGGAACGCCTCCCTTCTTGTTGTTCAGACGCGCGCGGCAATGAACTCGATGCCGGTCTCGCGCCGGATGCGGTCGAGGATTTCGCCGAAGTCTCCCAGCTGCTCGGCGGGAATGACGGTGTAGTCCAGACCGACCCGGCAGGTTTCTCCCTCCGCGACAACATCCTCGTAAATCTCATCGAGGATCGAGATCGGGCCGCTTTCCATCCACAGATGTTCGAAGGTCGTGCAGGTGTGGTAAATCTCGTACAGGAAATCGCCGTCCTCGGTTCCCTTGCCGGCGGCGAGCCGCATTTCCGTCTCGGCTTCCTGTTGAAGAGCGGCAACCGCTCTGTCGAGCTTTGCGGCAAGCGTGTCATGCAGGGCGGCCGCGAAAGCGGCCGTGCATGCGGCGCGGCTCGCGAGGACTTCGTCGCGGAAGCCAGCGATGGTCGGGACGAGTGCGCGTGCGTTGAACGTCATCATGATATGTCTCCTTTCGTCTTCTGACGGAAGGTGTCCACGTTGTTGCCCGGCGGGGGTCAAGGACCGCGGAACGCGGCTTGCAAGCGAATACGCTGGTTCTGATGTCGCCCGAAGGCGACATCAGAACCAGCGTATTCGCGCCGTCCTTGAGGCCCGTTGGGCTGGCGTATCATTGGACGTCAGAAGAAGAGCCCCCCGCGCCCGCTGGGGCGCGGTCCGTGTCCGGCGGCGAGCCGGCGGGGAGCGCGAGGGGATTCCCCTCGTGATGAGACGGCCGGTCGATCCGGCCGTTTCATCCTGCGAGATGTGGGCGTTACCCGCATGGGCGGAGACCGCTTGCGGGCTCCGTGAGCGAAGCGAATAGCACACGGTCGGCCGCAGGCCGGCTCGCCCGAAGCACCCGCTATCCAAAGCCGCCAACCATCACGGAGATGAATCGGATCATCGGGATCGATTCAAAACTGTCGTTGGACGCCGGAAGCGGGACAGGCGATTCTCCGACAATGCTCATCCAGCCCTATCACCTCTATGTCGAGCGTGTGGACCCCGACCGGAACATGGCGCGCTTCTATACGCTCGCGATCGAACCGACACTGTTCGGCACGCCGCGTCTGCTGCGCCGTTGGGGAAGGATCGGGACATCAGGTCGGACGATGGTCCATCATTTCGATCGGGAGGAGGAAGCGGTCACGCTGTTTCTCGCCTTGCTGCGGGAGAGGCGTGCCCACGGATACCGGCTGAAGCGCATCGAGGCACCGGCGCGCGCGTAATATACGACGAAGATGAGAATGGAGACGCGGGGGTGAGGCGCAGCCTCGGGCCGGGGCGCCGGTCGATCCGGCGCATCGGCCCTATCGTTCAAGCAAAAGCCTCCCTCAGTGGGGAGGCTCGGCTTCTTCGGCGGCGATGAGCGCGGCCAGTTCGGCGCGGGCCTGTTCCAGCTCGGCCTCGATCTGGGCGGACTCGGCCGGGTCGCAGTGGTTCGCTTCGCGGCGCAGTTCTTCGATGTGGTTTTCGAGGGCATTCGTCATCGTCGTCATCTCCTTGTTGATGTGAAAGATGACGGTGTCGGCCATGACGAAGTGGTGTGGGTCAAAACCCGCTTTAGCGGCTCGCGCGTGGGGGAGCCGATTTTTTTGTCGAGCCGCTTCAGCGGTTCGGCGGAAAAATTGGGGGTACCGCGCGGTTTTGACGCGCGCCGCTTCGTCATGGCAGACTTGTCTTTCTGAGCAGACAGACCTTCCTCTCGTGGGGCACCCTGACATGCGCGCCAGTTCGCGATCGTGGCTGGAAGCACGCGAGGAAGCCGGCCCCTTGCGGGGCCGGTTCGGTTCGGCTCACTCCGGGTTGTTCCAGAGGAGCACCTTCTTGCCGTCTTCGCCGCCGGGTGCGGGGGCCAGGTTCCCGAAGATGACGCCGATCTCGGGGGCCTCCATCCGGATCGAGACGTATTCTGCCCCGCTGCGCGGCGAGACCCGGTTCCAGCCCGCGCCGATCTCGAACCCGGTGCGCTTGTTGATGACGCGGTAGTCCGGGGCGTCCTCGCGGGACTTGTGGGCGTTGGGGAGGACGGCGATCGGAGCATTGACGCGGAGCGTGGCGAAGACGCCTTCCATCGAGCCGTCGGCCTTGGTGGTGAGGTTTGCGATCGTGGATGCCATGGTAGTTCTCCTTCGGTTCCATCGGGACCGTTCCCGATGGCGGCAAAGGAGAGGGCTGTCCTGCTGCGGTCAGCTCGGCGGAAAATTTTGCAAAATTCGATTTGCCGCCAAAGCGAACAAACCGAAATCGAATTTTGCAAAAATTTCTGTCGAGTCTTACCCCTTCAGGGGTTGGCCGCAAAAGCAGGCAGTCCTCTACAAAGTCGGCATCAATGGGAACGGGCCGGGTGGAACCGGAGGCGATGCCTGCCCTGGCGTCCCGACTTGCAGCCTCTCCGCCAGCGCTGCGACGGTTCGTGGATGCGCCTTTGCCTGTCGGTCTGCCGGCCTTTGCCTTCGCCGCCCTTCCCGCACGACCACCCCGCAAGGGCGCTCCGGGGTGCCGACGTCATCGCAAGCGCCCGGTGTTCGACGGCGTGGGTTGGGACTGGGGTGAGACGTGCAGCGGGTCCGATATGCCGCGTCTCGACCCGGATGGAGGCCTTCGAGACAGGCATTATCTTCCGCATCGGTCCTGGCCGTCGCCCCGGCGGCGAAGAAGGCGAGAAGACGATCTTTCTGCGCACGACACCGGAGAGGCCGAGCGGACTGGTCCCGCAAGGGGCCGGCTTCCTGACGGGCGGCGGGAAGCCACGGGGATCATCGGCAAACGCCGGCGTGCTGTCGGCGGGCGGACACGCCAGCCGCCGAACAGGCGTGTCATCTCCCCTTGGCGAGATGGCGTTCCTCGTCGGTCATTCGTGCCTCGATCCGCCCCACCAGATCCCGGCCGGCATTGCGCAGCATCGCATGCCAATCGGGAACGTTCCGAAGCGTGAACGTCGCGCTGCGCATCGTGTCGTAGACGACGCAGGGCGAGCCGGCTGCCGCAAGGCGAAGTATGTTGAGGCAGGTTCCCGGCGAAGCGCCATCCCAGACCATCAGCCCGTAATCGGCGCGCCGCGCCATCTCGCGGTCCTTTTCGGCATAAAAGGCGTAGCCGTGCGCGCCTCCCGGCGCGGGCCAGTGATATGCCGCCCAGTCGCCGAGATTGTTGCGCGGCTCGCTGCCGGCATGGAAGACACCGACATGCTCATAACCATAGCCGGCAAGCAGGCTCTGCGCCTCCGCGTCGGCTCCGGGCGCATCGCCAACCAGCACGCCGTGCTCGGCGGCGATCATCGCGCCGATGCGTGCTATCACCGGTTCCGGCAGTTCGAATATGTCGCGTGATCCGCCTACGAATATCATCGCCATGGTCGCTCTCCTTTTTCTACCAACAGGCCTCCCCCTCCCGGCCTAACTCTCCCCTCTAGGCCACCACATCGTCTCGCAGGAGCGGAACGGCGAAGCCGTTCCGCGGACCGGCAGACGATCGGACCGGCCTTCGGCCGGCGTTTGCTGCGCGGGAAGAAAGCGGGAACCGACCGTGCCAGTCGTCTGATGAGGTTTGTGGCCAACGCCGGCAGCGCCAGCCCGATGTCAAATATTGACATTGAGGTTCCGGTACGGGAAAATCCGCCTCGACAGTTCCAACCGGGAGGGCGCGGCCATGACCAGCAGCCTGCATGTGAGTTTGCCCGATGAAATGCGCGCCTTCGTCGACATGCGCGCAAACGGCAAGAACCAGTACACGACGCCGAGTGAATATGTGCGCGCGCTGATTCGCGAGGATATGGCGCGCGAAGAGGACCGGCTGTATGCCGTTCGCTCCCTGCTGCGGGCCGAGCAGGAGTTTCGGCGCGGGGAGATGCTTCCCCTGTCCGCCCTGGACGCCGTCGACGCGGAACTGGACGAAGAGCAGCGTTAGTGGCTCCCCGCATCCTCATCCTGCCGACCGCGCTGGAAAACTACCGCCTCGCGATCCGCGAGACGGCGCGCATCTGGTCGCCGCAGCAGGCGAAAGCCTATGGACGCCTGCTTCGGAAAGGCTTCGAGGAGATTCCCGAAGCCTATGCCCGCGTGCGTAGGAAGAAGGACGAGCGGGTGGGCCACTCCCTGTTCCGCCTCCACAAGATCGAGCATCACTATGCTGCCTATATCGTTGTGGACGACGCAACTTTTGTCGTCGCCGCTGTTCTCCACGAACGGATGGACATTCCCGCGCAGCTGTGCACCGTCGAACGATTGACCGACCGCGAATATGAGAGCCTGATGGGGCATCCTCGCCCGAAACGCTAGGACGCTTCGACGCCGGGCTGAGCGCCCGGCGGAAAAGAGCCTGAAGAGAGAAAGGGCGCTCACGCGCCCTCTCCTTTCAGTTCCCAGACGGTGATGCCGAAGCGGCGGGCCTTATCGCGCAGGTTTTCGGTAATGCCGGAGCCAGGGAAGACGATGACGCCTGCCGGCATCACGGAGAGCATCTCGTCGTTGCGACGGAACGGAGCGGCTTTCGCGTGCTTGCTCCAGTTCGGCTTAAAGGCGACCTGCGTCACGCCGCGGGATTCGGCCCAGCACGCTGCGATGCGTTCAGCGCCCTTCGGCGAGCCGCCGTGCAGCAGCACCATGTCGGCGTGCTTGGCGAGCGCCTTGTCGAGTGCGGCCCAGATCCGCTCGTGATCGTTGTAGTCCAGGCCGCCTCCGAAGGCGATCTTGGTGCCGGCCGGGATCAGAACCTCGGTCTCGGCGCGCCGGCGGGCAGAAAGGAAGTCTCTGGAGTCGATCATCGCCGCGGTCATGTTGGCGTGATTGACCTTGGAGCCGGTTCGCGGCCGCCATGTCGAGCCGGTCTGGGCCTCGAAGAGGTCGCTGGCGAAATCGCGCATGAACTCGAAGGCGTTGCGGCGCTCGAGGAGCGAGATGCCCTCCGTGATATGGCGTTCGAGTTCGACGCTTTTCACCTCCGATCCATCCTGCTCCCGCTGTCCGTTGCGCTGGGAGTCCTCGTTGCGCTGAAGCTCGCGCTGGATGCGCTCGCCGGCACGGTGGAAGAGATTGACGGTCGACCAGAGCATGTCTTCGAGATCGGGTTCCAGGCGCGTGTCGCCGAGCATCTCGAACATGGCGTCGAACATCGCGGTCAGCGCGGACTGGACGACCGGCTCCTCCGGCAGGGGGCGCGGGTCCGGCTCGTCCTGGAAGGGACGATAACCGTAGACCTGCATCTCGTAGATGATGCGGTCGGTCGGGGACGATGCGTGGGGTTCGGCAGCGGCATCGATGGGAAGCAGGACGTTCATGATGGTCTCCGTCGGTTGGGGCCGCGCCTCTCGCGGCCTGACGGCGATCCCTTCCATCCGGCGAGCGGGCCGGAACCGCGGCGCTCGCGCCGCGGCCCAGCGCAGCGCCGGGCCGCCGGGGACAGGTTTTTTGCTCCGCGAGGAGCGCCGGCTCCGCCGGCGCGGGGAAAAAACTTGGGGCCCCGGCGGTTGGAGGCCCGAACGCCGGATGGTAAGGGTCGCCTCTCGGCAGGCCCGCGGGCGCGCGCTCCTTCGTGCGGCGACCGGCATGCCCTGCCCTCCCCTCCGACGCTCCCGCCCCGCCGCATCTCCCCATCACCGCCTCATCACGACGGCAGGAAGACGGTAGCGTCCTCCGGGGCGAGCTGTGCGCGGAGACTGGCGATGAGCCGGCTCGGGTCCAGCCGCAGATCGTCGTTGAAGTCGCCGAGTTCCGGAGCGAGCACCAGCGGCAGGATCCCGCGAGCCTGCGCTCGGCGGCTCAGTCGCTCGATGCCGTTGCGGCCAGCTGCATCCGCGTCCGCGGCGATGTAGAGGCGCACGCATTCAGGCGGCAGCTCGAAGGCCGCGAGGTGATTGGCCGTCAGCGCCGAGACCATCGGCATGGCGGGCATGACGTGCGACAGCGACAGAATGCTTTCGAGACCTTCGCCGGCGGCCATGACCGATACGGGGCGGTGGACCGGAAAGGCGAAGCGGACCGCATTGCCGAGCAGACCGCCAAGCGCGCGGCGCGGATCCTCGACCTGTGCCTTGCCGCCACCGTCGGGGTCGAGCCAGGTGCGATGCACGCCGGTGATCGTGCCGTCGGGATCGGTCACGGCTGCAATCAGCGCGGGGAAGCTGTGCGTCCGGCCGGTCTGGAGATCGCGATAGTAGCAGGACGGGTGATAGCGAAGCGCCGGATGCAGGGATGCCCGCAGGATGCCCCGCTGGCGCAGGTAGCTGTCCGCCAAAGTCCCCGCCAGCGGCTGCGACATGCGAAACAGGCGCTGCGCGCGCTCGTCCGCCGGTCTGTCGACCGACGGATCGGTTCGGGCGTCGCCCCTGCGGGACGCCGCCGGGGTAGGCTGCGGGAGGCTGAGGAACCGCCGCGCCTCGTCCGCAACGTCGCGGAAATCGATTAGCCCGCAGGTCTCGCGCACGAGATCGAGCAGATCGCCGTATTCAGCGGTGGCTCCGTCGGCCCACCGGCCCGCGCGCGGGCCGGTCAGATGGACATAGAGCGACTTGCCCTTACTGTTGGCGGTATCGCCGACGATCCAGTAATTGCCGGCCCTGCGGCCGGCGGATAGGTAGTGCCGGCAGACCGCCTCGGCATCGCGCGCGAGACGGTCGGCCAGTTCGGAGGCCGAGAGCATGGCGATCCTCCTTCAATGCCGGCTGATGACATCGAGCAACCGATGGCGCTGCATCAGCCGCGACAGGATCGCAGCGCCTTCATCGGTGACCGGTATGAAGAAGCGCAGCTTCCATGCGATCATCTCCGAAAACAGCCCGATGGAGCGCAACCAGTCACGCATGCCGTCCGTAAAGCCGGTCAATTCGACGCGATTGTCACTCATGACCCGGACGCGGCGCACCGTCATCTCACCGGCAAGGCTGACGATGGAGGAGCCATCGACCACCGATTTCCACGCCTGCTCCGGGTCGAGCACCTCGCTCCGGTCGATGCCAAAATTGTTGCACAGCCGGGAGAGACCGGCCGGCGCGATCACGCGGCCAACGATGCGCTCGCGATCTTCGGTTTGAAGTCGGTAGACCCGGCAATAGTCCTGCGGCAGCAGCTTCCAGATCGGTAGCAACAACCCGCTGACGACATGCAGGGTCGAGGTGGAGAATTCCGGCACATTGGCAACCTCGGCATTCCAGGCAGCGGCGAACACCTGTTCGTCCGCCTCCTCCCAGTTCGTCTCCTCAAGCTGGCGGACCTCGAAGCGCAGCTCGTCCATCGGCCGGATCAGGGCGACGCGCGGCTGCACGGAGCCGTCGTCGAGCATGATGGAGCGCGTCGGCGCCATGACCGCGGCGCGATCGGACTTTCCGTTGATCATCAACTTCGCGCGCGGATCCCGCGCCACCAGGCGAAGGGCATCCTCATGGAGCATCGGCCGGTTGCGGTCCATGCGCTCGATGGTCAGCAGGTGCGACTGCGCGCCTGTGACCGGATGGGTGTAGACCAGCTTGCGATCCTTGAGCGTCATGCGATCGGCCGTCAGCGTCTCCAGGCCCTTGTCATAAACGCCGGCGGCGATCGCACCTTCGATGCGGGCCGCCAGCAGTTCCTCGAAGGACTCGAAGAGGACGTTTTGCATGGCGATGGTCAGCGCCAGCATGCGATTGAGGAAGGTGTGGATCGGCGGCAGTTCGTCCTTCAGCCCGCCTTCCTCGTCGCAGAGGTGGAGGCCCGTGATCGATTCGAAGGTCTCCAGCGAGCATCCGGCGACCGCGCCGCTATGGACGCGCTTGTAGAATTGCCGGAGCGCATCGCGGGCGTATTGCGATTCGAGATTGTCCTCGCTGCGGAACATGCCCTGCCCGCCGGTCTGGCGCTGGCCACGGGTGATCGCGCCGAGCGTATCGAGCCGCCGGGCGATTGTCGAAAGGAAGCGCCGCTCCGCCTTGACGTCGGTCGCGACCATCCGGAAACGCGGCGGCTGGGCCTGATTTGTACGATGGCTGCGTCCGAGGCCCTGGATCGCGACATCGGCGCGCCAGCCGGCTTCGAGCAGGTTGTGCAGGCGCTGGCGCTGGTTCTTCGCGCCGAGATCGGCATGATAGGAGCGCCCGGTTCCACCCGCTTCCGAGAAGACCAGGATCGGCTTCTGGTCATCCATGAAGGCGCGCGTTTCGTCGAGATTGGCGCTGCCCGGGCGGCTCTCGACGGCGAAGCGGGCAAAGGCCCCGTCACCATCCCGGCGAACGATACGACGGGAGCGCCCGGTGATCTCGGCGACCCTGTCCGCCCCGAAGTGCTGGACGATCTGGTCGAGCGCGGTCGGAATCGCCGGCAGGCTACCGAGTTTTTCCAGCAATTCGTCGCGACGGGCGACGGCCTCGCGGCAAAGGACCGGATTGCCATCGTCGTCATAGGCAGGTCGGGAAAGCAGATTGCCCTCGTTGTCCGAATATTCCTCGAAGAGCTGGGTCGGGAACGAGTTCATCAGGTACTCCGCGACGATCTCGCGCGGGGTCACGTCGACCTGGATGTCGTTCCATTCCTCTGTCGGGATTTCGGCAAGCCGCCGTTCGGTTATCGCTTGTCCCGTCGAGATGAGCTGGACAATGGCGGCATGGCCGTCCGCCACATCCTGGTTGATCGTGCCGATGAGGGTCGGCGTCTTCATGCTCGTCAAAAGATGATTGAAGAAGCGTTGCTTCGTGCTCTCGAAGGCGGAGCGCGCCGCGGCTTTGGCGTTTTTGTTGAGCGTGCCGGCCGCCGACGTGATGCTGCACGCTTCCAACGCCTGATCGAGGCGATTGTGGATCACCTGGTAAGCCTCGGCATAGGAATCGTAGACGCGGACCTGCTCCTCGGTCAGCGCATGTTCGAGGATCTCGTATTCGACGCCCTCGAACGACAACGAGCGAGAGGCGTAAAGCCCCATCGCCTTGAGGTCGCGGGCGAGCACCTCCATGGTCGCGACGCCGCCATCCTCGACGGCGGCAATGAACTCGCTGCGCGTGGCAAAGGGGAAGTCGGCGCTGCCCCAAAGTCCGAGCCGTTCCGCATAGGCGAGCGACTCGACCTCGGACGCACCGGTCGCCGAGACATAGACGACGCGTGCATCGGGCAAGGCGCGCTGAAGGCGAAGGCCGGCGCGGCCCTGCTGCGAGGCCGCCTTGTCGCCACGGTCGGATTTGCCGCCCGCGGCATTGGCCATGGCATGGCCTTCGTCGAAGACGATGACGCCGTCGAAGATCCTGGCTTCATCGACCGTGCCCTCTTTATCCTCGCCCTCGCAGAGCCAGTCGACGATCTGCTGGACGCGCGACCGCTTGCCCTCGCGCTCGTCGCTGCGGAACGTTGCGAAGGTCACGAACAGGATGCCCTCGTCCAGCTTGATCGGCTTGCCTTGCCGGAAGCGCGACAGGGGCGTGACCAGCAGCTTCTCCTGACCGAGCGCGCTCCAATCGCGCTGGGCGTCCTCGATCAGCGTTTCGGACTTGGAGATCCAGACGTGCCGCCGGCGGCCCTTCAGCCAATTGTCGAGAATGATGCCCGCGGCCTGCCGACCCTTCCCCGCTCCCGTGCCGTCGCCCAAAAACCAGCCACGGCGATATCGCACCGCGCCTTCGGTTTCCGGGGTGACGGCCGTCAAGTTGTCGAAGGAGGCATCGACCTTCCAAGAACCGGCGAGATGGCCGGAATGGGCTTCGCCCGCATAGATCACGCTTTCAAGCTGGGCGTCCGAAAGATCGCCGGCGGTGATCACGTTTTTGGGGAGGTGGGGCCGATAGCTCGGCTTGGGCGGAGCAACCGATGCCATGGCGACCGACTCGACCAGCTTGTCCGGATGCGGCCTGGCGTCCGGAATGCGGATCGCCCGGAGCTCATAGGGTTCGTAAATGCCATCAGCGGCATCCAGCCGCGCCGACGGCGGTGCATCGCGCAGCTCGTAGGCGAGTTCGACGATCTCGTCATGGGCAGGCGCGGGGGCCAATGACGCCCGGTTCGGTGTACGGGAAGAGAGTGCGGGGCTCGGCCGCAATCCCGCGACAGCAGCGGGGCGCAGTGTTTCGGCGGCCTTGCGCGCAGCCATTTTCGCGGCGCAGGCACGCAGAATCCCGTTGGAGAGCGCACCGATGGAGTTGGCTGCGGTCGACGGAGAGCGCGGCGGCAGGCCCGAGATCCAGGACAGCAATGTGGTGAGGTCGGGTGCGACACCCATGCTCGCGACGAGCTTCGTCGGATCGGCCGCCGCAATCTTGTCGATAACCGTCAGCCGCGTTTCTATCGTCGTGCCATGACGGGCAAAGACGCTGCCTGCGATCGCAGCACTGAACGCGATCGTACCGCGTTCCTGCAAGCGAACGAAGGCGTCGCGCCATTTCGGATTGTCGGGAGAAAGGCTGGAACCGGTGATGGCAACCAGGCGGCCGCCGGGCACAAGGCGGGCGAAAGCCGAGGTGAGATGCCGCCACGCTGCATCGGCCATGCGGCCTTCGACATGCACACCGGCCGAGAACGGCGGGTTCATCAGCACGACGGTGGGACGCGCGACGCGATCCAGATAATCGTCGAGATGGGCCGCGTCGTGGTGCGTGACCGGCGCTCCGGGAAACAGATGCTCGAGGAGGGAGTGCCGGACCGGCGCATACTCGTTGAGAACGAGGCGCGCGTGAGCGAGTTCGCCGAAGATCGCCATGAGACCGGTTCCGGCGGACGGCTCGAGCAGGACGTCGTCCGCCTTGATGGAGGCGGCCCGCGCCGCGACATAGGCGAGTTCGACGGGCGTTGAAAACTGCTGGAGCCGCTGGGTTTCCTCGGATCGGCGCGTGTGCGTCGGGTTGAGCGCCGCGAGCCGGGTCAGGATGGAAAGAGCCGCCTCCGGCGTATTCGTCCGGGCGGATATGGCCGAGCCGAATTTGCGAAGGAAGAGCACCTGGGCGACTTCCGTCGCCTCGTAGGCGTCCTTCCACGACCAGAATCCCTCGGCGTCCGAACCGCCGGATTCAGTGGTGAGGACGGCGCGCAGGTGGGCCGATGTGATGGACTGGCCAGCTTCGAGAAGCGGCAGGAGCAAACCCCCGGCTGCAAAGATGTTGCTGGCGCGGCTGCGTTGTTCGAGCAAACGGGGCTTGCTGGCAAACGGGTTCGTGGCAAAGGAGGACCGAGCGTTCATGGGAAACCTCATCGAGAGCGGAAAGGAGCCGGCCGCCGGGCGCTCTCCAAGCCCGCCAGGCCACCCCTTTCCGGCCCCTCTCTCCCTCTGGGCGGGGCTGGCGGCGGCGCCCGGCTTTCAGCCGGGCGCGAGCTTGAGGTTTCCGAATGCAGCGACGCCGGCAACCGAGACTTCGTGCAGGACCGCCTTGCCGCCGGCAGCGATCCATGCGGCCGCTTCCCCGGCCGATAGCTCATGTACAGGGACGAGGTTGCGCTCGGCGGCGGCGCGCTGCCGTTCGAAGGCTTCACGGTCTTCAAAAGCGTAGAGCGTATCCCCAGGACCATCCCAGAAGACGATCGCGAAGCGGGTCGGCTCGACGACTTCCGAACGAAAGTTCAGGAAGACTGGCGTTGCGGCGTGGGGTGAGGCGATGATGGACAGGCTCATGTTGCTCTCCTGAATGCAGAAAGGCCGATGCTCCTTTCGGAGCACCGGCCTGATTGGGAGGATGGAAATTGAAATGCTGGCGCCACCTGCGGCAGTCAGGGCGAGCCGACGAAAACCGCCTCGACGAAGAACTCGTCGGTATTGGCGTAGAGAAGCGTCAGAATTCGGCCGTCAACGGCCACACGCTTGTTGATCCAGTTCCGGTCGAGCTTGGAGTGTCGGCCGAAACTGTCGGCCGGCCCATCCGCGCACGCCCTGCGGGACCTTCTGAGGCGCGGTCTGCGGATGTCGATATGCCATCCTGCTTGAGTTCCGTTAAGGGATCGACGGAATCTTCGGTCCCGATCAGACGCCAAAGAGCGCGCGCCACGGCGTCGTCGCACTGCGGCGCGCCAGTGTCGATTCCGACGTCAAAGTATCCGGCCGAGGATCGATCAAACAAAGTGCCCAAGCGATCATAGACCTGCGATTTCCTTGCGATATCGGCGAGCTCGGTTGGAACCGTCTTCGCGATGTGAGCGTCGGCGAGCGCACGCAAAGCGGCCTGGCTGCGCAAGAGGCGGTGGCCGCGGATCCAGGCAAGGGCTGCGTGGAACTGCTGCTTCGGCGTGTTGGTCGCGCGTTCTGCCAAGCTGGCTTCGATCTCGCACTCCATTTCGTCCGCCAAACCGCGTAGTTTCGTGGCAATGGAGGGGACCGGCTCGGGGGCGGTATCGGTTTCTTCATCATCGTCCGGACCTGCGGGCTCGGCAAAGCGTTCGGCCGCGGCACGATTCTTGAATGCGAAACCGCCCGGTATGCCTTTCCAGGGACGGGAGTACCATCCACCCTGCCTGCGCGCCTGATTTCGGAGTGCGTCGAATTCGGGTCGGTCGACTCGGTCGTCAATAGCGCAAATGAAGATTGGGATGCCCCTCGAACTGTGCATATGCTCCTCGATGGTGAAGCGAGGGCGAGCTTTCGCACTGTCACGAGGGTCCTCTGACTTTGCTTGGGCAAGGCCCTGATCGGCTTCTTGCAATTTCCGATGAATGGCGCGGGCTCGCTCTTTCGTGATGGGGATCATCTGATACGCTCCTTTCCTGTGCGGGCATCCGCGCCCACGATGTTCAAACTGCGCGCGGTCATCCGACGACCTCGATTTCGTCAATATCGAAGCCTTGCAGTTCCTGCGGATCGAGAAGTGCGGTGGTGTAATCGTCTTCTCCCGGCACCTCCCAATAATCGGGAAGATCACGGGCTTCTTCGATTGCAAGCCGCTTGGCCTCATCGAGATCGGCCGCATCCACGGTTACGCGGCGAGTGACGGTCAACTGGGCCGTCACCTGGACTTCATACTCCGGCATCGCACCCTCCACCCGCCTCAACAAAGACTTCGTCCTCGTTGGCCTCAAGCAGCATCAGAATGCGGCCGTCGACGGCGACGCATTCATTGATCCAACGGTGATCGGCCGCCGAATGCCGGCTGAACCGATCAGACGTGACATACACGATCGTGAAATGCGGATACTCGCGACCGTCTGGCGCAAGATGAACAACAGTACCGTCGATCGCGACGACAACACCGCCCGTGCGGTATGATGTACGGATGGTCATTCCGGGACCGACCAGCGCCGGAACGTCTGGCGCGCAAGCCGGCGTGATGCGATAGCGTCCCGGATCATGCGCGCCGAGGCTGGCCGAGAAGAGGGAATGGGCTAGATGCAGACGAGGTCTGTCGGGCTGAAGTTTACGCCGAATCTGCATGGCCACCTCCTACCGTGATCGTAACGACGCAGGTATTGACCGCAGTCCCCGACGATCGGAAAGACCCTTCAGGAAGCGGTTCTATGGCACCGTAATGGTCCGCGACGAAGTCGCGAAACGTTGTCGTCAGCTTGTTGGTCCTGAACAGAATGCCGGCGGACATGATTGCGACCAGCCGGCCGTTGCGCCTGAGAAAGCCGAAGGCATGCATGACGTGACGGATGTCGTCCTGCCCGGCGAAGGGCGGGTTCATCACGATGCGATCGTAGGATGCATCGGGCTGGATATCGAGGAAGTCGGCCTGTTGCCCGGTGCAGAACGAGGCGGCGGGCATGCTGTCGAGACGGGCAATCCTGAGCGCCAGGCGAGCGCATCGCGCCGCGTCTATCTCGATCGAATGGACATGGCCGCCGGCGGCAATTGCTTCCACGGCGATGTTCCCGAGCCCGGCGCTCGGTTCGAGAACCCGCATCTCAGGCCTGATGTCGGCACGGTCGACCACGTCGCCGGCAAGGGACTGCGGCGTATCGAATTGGCCGAAGTCCTGTTTGGTACGGGAATACTCGCCGGTAAGCAGGATCGACTCCAGCGCTTCGGCAGCATCCCCTTCGAAAACATGGGCTTTTGCCGAGCGGTTCCAGATCCCACCGGCAGCCTGAAGAACCTTGTCGGTTTCGGCATAAAGCTTGCGATCGAGCTGGCCGACCAGGGAGACCTTCGATCCTTCGACGACGGCAGCGCCGAGAATCCTGAGTACGTTTGTCGCGATCTGCGGCATTGTTGAATTCCTTTTTCAGGGAGGGGAAAGTGAGAAGGCCCGCAATGCATCGGTGCAAAATCCGGCAGCCGGACAGGTGAGACCGCTGGACCGGCGATGCGAAGCATGTCGCGGGCTATGAGGCGTCAAAGTCGGAAGGCATTGACGAGCTCGCGCCGGTCGAGCCGATGCTCTGCGAGCATCGAGCGGTAGAAGCGCTTGCGCGCGAAGCGGAAGGCAGGATCGTGCCGGATTCGGCGATCGAATTGGCAGGCCGCGGCGCGCACGACGGCGCGCCAGTTCGCGTCCGCACGGATGCGAAGGCTCAGGTAGACGGGATCATTCATGGCGATATTCCGTGGAGCGCGAGGGGCTAAGCCCGGGCGGCTGTGCACTCTCTCCAACCTTCAGCCGGGCCGCCCGGCCCGCAGCCCCCCTCTCACCCGCCCGTCCTGCCGCTGCGCCTGCCGCCTCGGCGACTGTCATCCGGATTGCCGGCCCCGCAAGCCGCGCCGGCGGACGCCAGAAAGCGAGCGCGGCTGGCTGCGTCACGCCGGACGCGGAAGGCATCGTCGACGACACCGTTGACCCGCGCCCATTGGTTCCACGAGAAGTTCCGCCCTAGCCCGACCGTCGTATTGGAGCTGGGGAAGCGGTCGGCATTGCGCACAAGGTCTTCCCAGGACGCGCCGAATTCGATTTCGTCGAAGCGGCTGTGCTTGCCGGTCAGCGCATTGCGCTCCAGATATAGCGCCCGCTCCAAAAGGCCCGGGTGGTGGGCGGCAAGCCAGAACAGCTCCCAGATTTTGCTCGCCGGGCAAAAGTAGCAGGCAGACTTGATCGGGACAAAGTCAGGCCCGAGAACCTCGGTGATGATTTCGACACAGGTCTCGCGCGACCAACCGAGAATCTGGAGAGGATAGGCATAGTCGAAATCGGCATCCGCTGCCGGGAGACTGCGCGAACGGCGCATGTCGGCACGGCCGCAATCGTAGCCGATCAGCTTGACGATCCGCTGCCCTGTCTGCTGCGCTTCGATCCAGACCGGGTGAGGAGGCGCCGCGTTCGGGCCGGAGCGTGACCCCTTAAGAACCTGGTCCTGCGGCTTCTGCTTCCACTTGATCGAGCAGCTTTTCATTCCGAAGGCCAACGACGGCAGGGTCTCGTTGACGATGCAGTTGCCGTAAAGGTCGTCGTAGCCGGTCGATGCGAGCGGCACCTTCCGGCAGACGATGATTGGCGGCCAGCCCCATTCGACCAGGATTGCGCCGATCCGGTCGAGATGGGCCATCGTCTCGGGTTTTTCGGCGGCAACGTCTGCGAAGGTGATGACGTCCGGTCGGAGGTCGGCGAGACGCAGAGCGATCAGCATCGCCGTCGAGTCCACCCCAGCCCCGAAGCATACTGCGAGCAGGCGTCCGCTCAGTGCGCGCAAAAGGCGTTGCCGCCCGGCGGCTCGGAGCCGCGGGGTTTCGTGGGTCAACATTGTGGGAGTCCGTTCAAAGTTTAGTGGGGTCCGGGGCGCCTTGTTCGGGCGACGGGAGCGTCGGCCAGCGTGCACCACGGGCACAGCCGATACGGCGGAGTCCGTCAGGCGTAGCTGACGTTTGCTTCCGGGTATTTCAGGAGGAACGCATCGACAGCTGCTTCAGCCTCCTCGGTGGTAGCCAGATCCACGGCCTCGTCGAGAAGGTCCCCATCCTCCGCCTGAACGGATACGTCCCAGAATTCCGGGAAAAACGGATGCTCGGCGATTTCCGCTGAACCGTCCGGTAGATTTCGCATCGGGAAAACCGTGATGTCGGTCATCATTGAATCCTTTCATGAAAGTATGAGCGGCTGGATATCCGGTCGCGGACGTGACGCTGGTGGCAGATGCCACCGACTTGGTCGCGGGAAGGCGCGCTCTCTCCAACTCAGCCGGGCCGCCCGGCCCGCAGCCGCCCTCTCCCTCGCGGCCGGATCTAGGGGGAGGAACCCCGGCGTCGGATTAGCCGAACCGACGACCGGACGCAGTGAAGGTGTAGGCATTGGCCAGGATGGTCTCGTCGACCATTTCGTCGGAGGTCAGCGCGTTGTATTCGTTCTCGAGCTGGCGGTAGAGCCATCGGGCGAGATCGCGCAGCGCTTCGATGACCGTCTCTTCTGCGTCAGCGGTCATGTCCTGGTATGTGGGACTTCCCCTCTCGACGGAGATCGCCATGCAATACTCGTGATAATAGTGCCCGCGATGGCTGACATCGGCTCGAAGCCGATAGAAGTTGCGGCGCTGGATCGCTTGCAGGCCATCCGCAATCCCATGCAGCGCGGTATCGTTCGGCGCATGGTCACGGATCGCGCGAGGCGCACCCTTTCGATAGGAATAATGAGCCTGGAAGCATGCACCGTCACCTTGAGACCAGAAGCCGGTGAAGTGGATTCGCGGCTCATCTCGTGTGCCGCCGCCCATGAGTCGGACAGGTGACGTCTTGAGGCGAACGCCGAGGCACTCGCATATCCGACCGAAATCCTCAAAGACAAACTCATACCAGTCGTAATCAAAGCCGCCCTCGCGATACCACGCACGAGCACTCTCCTTCGCTCCTTCTGACAACTCCTCGAACTGATAGACGGTGGTTTCAATAACTGCGGGCATACGAGCCTCCTGGAAAGCGAAAGCCCGGCGCAGGGCCGGGCTCGTCGGGGATAGACAATGCCGGCTAAAGCCGGCGGCTGGATTGGATGGTGTCTCGTGAGGCTTGGCGAAGAAACCTCCTTCGGCCACGAGCAGCCGCACGCCACATGGACAGCTTCATCAGCGGCCCGCTTCCGCTCGTGGAAAGGTCGCGCTGAGCCAATCGCTCGGCCGGTCAGATGAGCCGTCGTCGCTGCGTTTTACTATGCATATTTTTAATAGTATAACGCGGCCGCGCCGTGTAGGGTTTGGCTTGAGAAGGGGAGAGCGACAGTGCGAACATTCACGATCGGCGACAGGGTGCTTCCGGAAAACTCTCCGGAATTCCGGGCGCTTCTTCCGCATGCCTATGAAGAGCGGCTTCGCCCGATGTGCATGTGCAGGCAGCCGGCGGTCGCCATGTACATCGCCAGGTTGGACGACCAGTATGTTGTCAAACGCATGCCGCTATCGGGACGCGAGCACGACCCGGCCTGCCCTTCCTATGAGCCGCCATATGAGCTTTCCGGTCTCGGACCGCTCATCGGCAGCGCCATCCAGATCGACGCCAGCGGCAAGGCCGATCTGAAGCTCGACTTTTCCCTGACGAAGCGGGGTCCGCGCGCTGCGGCCAGCACGCCGACGGAACAGTCGGAACCGGGGATTCGCAGCGAGCCGCGGAAACTGTCGCTGAAGGCTATGCTCCACTATCTCTGGGAGGCCGGCGAACTGACGGAATGGCGTTCCGTCTGGGCCGGGCGGCGCGGCTGGGGACGCGTCCGCACCAGCCTGATCAACGCAGCCTCGCAGATGACGGCGAGAGGCGGACCGCTCAGCGACATGCTCTATGTGCCGGAGGTCTACCAGACGGAGGACAAGGACGGCATCGCCGCAAGGCGCGCGACCGCGCTGAAAGGCGTGCAGGCGACAGGTTCGGGACCGCGCAAGCTGATGATGATTGTCGCGGAGGTGAAAGAGTTCTCTCCGGCCCGCGAGGGACAGAGGATCGTTGTGCGGCATATGCCTTTCCCCCTGATGATCGAAGATGGAGCATGGCGGCGGCTGGCGGCCCGCTACGAAACCGAACTCGAACTGTGGCGTTCCAGCGAGGCGTTCCATCTGATCGTCATCGCCACCTTCGGCATCTCGACCTCCGGCATCGCATCGGTCGAAGAAGTCGCTTTGATGGTGGTAAACGAGCACTGGCTACCCTTCGAGGACATCAACGAATTGCGCCTGCTGGAAAAGCTCAGCCACCTGAAGCGGAAGAGCGTGAAGGGCCTGCGCTTCAACCTTCCGCGCGACGCGCCGATCGTGTCGGTGACGCTACCCGAGCAGAAGCCCGCGCCGGTGGCGATGTTCATCGTGCCGGCGAGTGCCGGCGACGAATACGAGCATGCGCTTGCCGACATGATCGAGACGAGACCGGAGATCACACCTTGGATCTGGCGGGTCGGCGATGGCGAGATCCCCCGACTTCCCTGATCGTGGACTTCCCGGCGTAGGCCGTTGACAGGTTGCCGCGAATAAGAACAGCTGCCGGGAGACAGTCATCTGCCACATTCAGCCGGAGCATCATGAAGCCTGAGAAAAAGCCGTTCGTCGTCGAGTTCAAGAATCGGCGACGCCTCCCCCGGAAAGAAACGTCGATCTGGGGGCGCATCGACCTGAAGGCCGCCAGCGACGTGGTCGAGGTCGAGCAGATAGGCAACGAAGCTGCGTCGATGACCCACGGCCAGTCGCCGGAATTCCGATGCGACACCGACCCCGGCCCGGATCAGTGCCTGATCGCGTCATAGACTGACGAAAACCGTCCATCAGGATTTTCGGGCGATCAGGTTCTCGCTGGCGAGTGCTTCGGCCGCAACGTCCCGTCGGCGGCCGGCAACCGACGCCATGACGGTTTCGAGGAATTCCTCGGGTTCACCATGCCGATCCGGCCCGTATTCGGACCAGTCCAACGCACCGACGACAGCGGGAATGAAATCGAAATCGAAGGTAAATCCGCCTTCCTCCAAAGCGTCGGAGAGATCGGTGTAAGCGTGCTCTGCAAGAGGTACGATCGCCAGGACATGATTCCGCATCGCCTGCCAGCCGGCCGCATCCCACAATTCGGACATGCGGATAACGCCATCGGGAACCGGACGGCGATCCTCGTGAAGTCCGCGGAAGTAAAGCATGGACTCCCAGATGCAGAGAGCCGTCTCCATCTCGCCGACGGTGAAAGACCGAGGGGCGACAACCGGGGCACCGTCTAGCAACGAAGGCGGCGAGACCGGGGGCATCAGCGCACGATCCTGCAAACGGAACCGGTTCAGCAGATCCGCGCTGGTCGCGTGGTGGATGCCCTTGCCGGTGATGAGGGACACGCTGGCGCCATAGGTCTCCAGCCGCTGCGAAGGATGATTCCTCCATTGGATCACCGTGACCTCCGCCAGGCTCGGCGAGCGCGCAACAATATCATGCACGATGAACGGCCACGGGAATTCGCTCAGATCAATATCCGCACCGACGTCATCACCGTCTGGCGACGTCGGCAATAGCGCGAGAATGCGGCCGCCAATGAAGGCATTGAGTGCGCTGTCTGCCTGTGGCGCCGAGGCGCCAAAGGCGTCTAGCAGCGCCCGCCGTTTCACATTGATCGGGTTGACCGGGCCGACGTCGGTGTACAGGACAAGCCCGGCTTCGCTCTCGCTGCATTCGAAAACGTGGGTCAGCACGAGCTTTTCGAGCGGCGTGATATCGGCAAGCGGGATTGGCGGATAGGCGTAGATTCGGGTTTCGAGATTGGCCATGGGACTGCCTTTCAGTCGATACAAAAAATCCGGCACGGTGGCCGGGTCGATGGGAAGAACGCGCGCTTCGTTGATGAGGGCTACGTCGCTGCGTGCGACGTGGCGGCTGCCGATGCCGGCGCGCCGTCGGGCGGGGAGATTCCTTCGACCGAGATCTTTCGATGGTCGATCCTGATCAAAAACGCCCCTTCGCGAGGCACGCGCCAAACCAGCTCGCGCTCGACGACGCGCACGATCGCGTTCAAATCGGCGGCGTGGGCCGTTTCCAGCAAGGCGATGCTCAGATCCTCTGCCTCGTCGGAAAACCACCGCTCCTGCTGCTCGTAGGAGCCGGCTTCCGCATCGTCCGAGGGAGAATAAAGCGCATCGACAAGGAAGGCCGTCAGCCCCGACGGGGTGATAGCCGACCGCTTGGTGACGAGGATCTCCACCTCGTCCAAAGCACCATGATCAGGTCCCTGGACAATCAGGTCGGTCTCCAGCACCCATTCCGTCTCTTCCGAGCCCGAAACGTCCAGAACGACTTCCAGGCGATCCGGCCGCGCGTTTGCGCCGAAGAGATCGAAGGGTTCTTTTTCTTCGGTCGCGCCGTCAATCTCCATCCTGTAGGAACTGATCTGGATGCAGGGCAGCGCGTCGTACCAGCCGTATCCGGTAAACGCGTCATGCGGTTCGAAGTGCGCCGGAGCACGGTCCAGTCGCGCGATTGCACGGGCAAACGTCTGCTCCTCGAGCGGACCTTCGCCTTCGAAGATAAACGCCTCGCTCTCGACCGGCTCGGGCGCGAGAACAACAATCCTGTCCGTGTCCGCGCACGAAGGCGTAAATGGTCGCAGGAGCGGGACGGCCTCTTTCAGGTCGATGCCAAGCGTCCGGCCGAAGTGGTAGTCCTTGAACTTCAAGCTGTGCGCACCGCCGGCCGCGACCATGCGAAAATAAAGGCGCGTGATCTCTCGCATGAGCGCGGCATACATCGCATCGCGCACGACATCCTTGCGGGCCGGAAGCACGAGCTTCAGGTGAGCACAATCGACTACATCGATGCGCGCGAAATAGCCGCGATGCCAGGATTGCTGAAGGTCCGGCAAGCCAACCTTCAGCGTCACGCCATGGAAGTTGACGTTGTCGTCGTGGTAGCGGGAGAGGTCCCGACCAAACACGCCGATCCGGATTCCTTGCCATTCCTCGATATGATCCGCGCCGTCGAGGAAGTCCGAGGACGGCATTTGCTCGCCATTGAAGATGACAGGAACAGGGAAAAAGCGAGCAGCACGGCGGACCGCAGTCGCAAAATGCTCGCCCTTCTTCTCCGGGAAGATCACGGTCAAGCCTTGATGCCCCTCCGGACCGACGTCGACCGTGACCGGTTCCTTGCCGTGAAAGGCATCGGGCGTAGCCGCGATGGCCCAGGCCTGGTCCGTGCCCTTCTGGCCGGCGACGATCATCGCTCCGCGATTGGCGAGGGAAAAGAAGCCCATGCCGGCGGCGTCCTCAGACAGGGCCAGAGACTTCGACCATTCGCTCCTTCCGAGCGAAAAGAGCGAGCGGGGGTCGTCGAGGCCCGCGCCGTCATCGGCGATGCGGATTGCCGGGCCAAACCGTGGATCGTCGATCTGGTCGATCAAAACCTTCGCGGCCCCGGCGCGCCGTGCGTTCTGGAGCAGTTCGTTGAGGATATCGTCGATCGAGGCGTTGAAAAGGCGGCCGACCTTTTCGATCGCCTCCGCGGCGACCTGTGCGTGAAAGGAAAAGCTGGTCATTCTGAGTTCTCCATAATGGCGAACACCCGGCACAATGGCCGGGCGCTGATGAGATCAAGAGGCATTTGGGGGAGCGGAATCTGGTCAGGCCGCACTTTCGAGCAGCTTGCGCGCTTTCCCCTCCAGTTCCAGGCGCGTGTCCTGATGCGCTTTTCCGCGCGCGAGGGCAGTGATGCCCTGAACGAAATCGAAAATCGATTCCGGCGGGCGGCCCTCCTCGGCAAGCACCGTGTCGATGATCTTGCCGGTTTCCGCCTTCGAGAAACCACGCTTGCGCAGGAAACTGGACCGGTCCTCTTCGTTGCGGGCGACGATCTTCTCGCGCGCACCTCGGATGCCGGCGATGAACGGCGCGGGCGATGAGTTCGCGAAATTCATCAGCGCCGGGGCGGCCTCGTGCGCGAAGCGTTTGGCCGCGAATTTCGAGTGCCGAATGGTGATTTCCTCGAAATTTTCGCAGCCCCAAAGGTTGCGATTCATGCACACGGCGCGCAGGTAGAAGCTCGCAATGCCAAGCGTTTTCGAGCCGACCTCCGAGTTCCACGCATAGAACCCGCGGAAATAGAGATCCGGGTCGCCATTCGGCAGTCGTCCGGCCTCGATCGGATGCGTGTCATCCACCAAAAACAGGAAGACGTCTCTGTCGCTGGCGTAGAGCGTCGTCGTGTCTTTGGTCACGTCGACGAAAGGATTGTGGGTCATGGTCGACCAGTCGAGGACGCCAGGCACCTTCCAGATCGTATCGCCCGTTCCATTCCCGGCGATGCTCATCACCGCGGCAACAAGTTCTTTATCCCAGATACGGCCGTATTCGGGCCCGGTCACCGCGCGCAACTCCACGCGGCCGTCGTCCATCTCCAGGGTCTTGACCAGTTCGGCGCTGTGGTTCAGCAGCCCATGCTGAAGATTGATCGCGGCAAGCGGCGCGGGAAGCTGGCGCATGTAGCTCGCCGGCGCGCCGACAAGGCTACAAAGCTGCCCGTAGCTCCAGTGGGTCGGCGCCAGCGGCACGCGGCTGCCGGGAACGACAAGCGAAAGACGTTCGGCGTTGTCGCGCGTCGCCTCGACGCGGATGTCCGCGCTCTCGACAGTGCGGACACGGGCGCGTTCCGTCCGCTCGCTGACGGCGCGATGGAGGTCGGAGAGCGAGAGATAACGCTCGTCATTCGGGCGAGAGAACCATTCGGACGATACACGGCCGATGTGCTCGCCGCGCGAGATGTCGACCTTGAAGCCGGAGGACACGGCGGGCGGGCTGGAAATCATGGTATTCATAAGTCGTCTCCTGAAACGTGAAAGCCCGGCGCGAGGGCCGGGTTGGTGGAAAGAAAAGGGATGAAGCTCAGCGCGCTGGCGCGGGGTGGATGCGGTCATCGTCAAACTCGACATTTTCTATGACGGGTTCCGTCCCTTCCGCTGTGACGCGATCGATGTAGATGATGGTGCCTTCACGCCGTTGATCGATCTCGATGTGTTCCGGCTGATCGGATGTCTCCATGGCCACCGTGGCGGTCGCCTTGGCCTTCTCGATCGCCTCAGCATCGCTGTCGGCCTCGAGGGCGAAACCGTCCTAGGCACTCAGCCAGAATCCGATTTTGACATTGTATTGCGTCATAGGCGCTCTCCCTCGGCGAGTTCGTCGGGATCGCGAGCGCCTGCGAGGATCGCCTCGCCACGGGCGACGGCGGAGACGGCACGCTCGATCCAGTCGTCCGATGCCGCCCGGCCGGCCTGGACATCCGCGAGGAGCAGCTTCAGCAGGCCAAGCAGGATTTCGAAGTGCCTGACCTTCCGCTCGATCGTTTCCGAAAAGTGCGAGGGAATAGGGATCGCCTGACCGGAATAGGCGGCATCGACCCCGTTCCATATTCCAGAAATGTAATTCTCGCCGGCGTCTTCGTAGCTCAGCTTTTCGCCGGACCAGTCATCGTCCTCGATGGCCTGCCGGCAGGCGAGCGCAACGGTGTCGGCCTGGTAGGTGCGATGACGGAAGGCTGGCACGCGATAGCTTGTCTCAATGGTGTAGTCGGGCATCTCAAGCTCCTGAAGCGGAAGAGCCCGGTCGCCGCTATCGCGCCAACCGGGCTGGTGAAGTGGGAATGGATCGGTGGGTCGCAGCTCACTGCGGACACCCGCGCCCCGCAGTCGTGCGAGTGAGCTTCAATCGATTGCCTGGAAGATCTCCGAGGCCTCGGGATGATCCGCCGAATAAGCGTAGAGGTGCTCATAGCCTTCGACGAGTCGATCGGACTGAAACTGGAATGACAGGTGTGAAAAGGCGAACATCGTGGCGATGATGCCGGCGGCCTCCGCGGTGACCTCGCCCTGGAAGCAGGTAACATCACCTGTAATGCGGAACCGAGCCTTGGATTTGGGCGCGAGGAAAAGCGGCTTGCCCTGATACTCGTAGAAATCCCAGGAACCGCCACGATAATCGAGAGGGCTAAGCCTTTCCATCAAGGCATAGACAGCATTCTCGGCGACGATCAGATGCGAACGTCCGAAGAGAACGGGCAGAAAATCCTGACGGGCGTTGTCAGGGACGATCATGGCGCGAGGTGTATCGTTTAGCATCACGCTATCCTCCCTTCGACAGCGTCCGCGCAGATCTCCTCGACGCAAACCTCCTCCAGGCGCGTGTTAATGTGTCCGCTCTGCTCGACCCAGCGACGGGCGTCAGCCATGTTTGCGGCAAGGTAGAACAGGATGCTGTGGGCGCCGTATTCCTGAAGGACGCGGACTTGGCCAGCTTCCGGGCGATAGACAACTTCGAACGAGAGATCGCTATCGAGTGGGAAGGCTTCGCGGGCGGCGATCGCAGCATCGAGGTCCATTTGAAACTCGCGCTGTAGAAGCGTGATCGCACCGGGCGTCGACCAGATTATGCTGGAACGAGGCGGCGTGCATCGCACGAGCCAGCCCGTTCCATTGCATTTCCTCCACGCAGCCAGGGCATCGGCGTCTTCCTCGGATGGTCGCGGGACGGAGCTGCGAAAGGCGATCATTGCGCCGATCGGCGCGCGTTCGTAGATGGTCATGACGGACATGTTCGTCTCCGATATTCGAGAAACAGAAAGGCCCGGCGCGACGGCCGGGCCTTGGATTGATTGTTGGTGGTCTGAGGAATTATTCCGCGGCTTCGAGGTGCCCGCCCTGATCGTCATCAGCATTGGACGCCGTCTGCTCGTCATCCAGATCCTCAGTGAGGAAGGCCGGCAGCACGACGTCGCCAGCTTCGACATCCTCACCGTCGATGGTCACCGCATCGTTCGTCTCCGAAATCCCGACCTCCTCGGAGATTTCACCGGCAGGATAGCGCAGCACTTCAGGGAGCCACCCGCTGCCGTCGAGCAGCCGAGCGGCTTCGCGCGCCATGTCCTGCTTCTTCAGGTGATCAATAAGCTGGGCCGACTGATCGCCCTTTGCTTCGCGAACGGCCTGCAGGATGTGCGCCTTGGTCACGCGACCCAGATAGTTGTCGACCGTCGGCGTCCAGCCCGCTCCGACCATGCCGAACCCGATCGTCTGGGCCAGCTGCACGGCATGCTGGTTTTCCTTGGACCGGCGGTTCCATTGCTGGATCGTGGCGTTCAGCGACATCGACGCGCAATGAGCAAACAGCGCCATCTGGCTGTCATGATCGAGCGCGATCAGGTAGGCCCAAACCGCATCTGCGTCGCCGGGAAGATCGTGCCCCCAGTTCTCCTGGCGCTGTTCGATCTCCTTCGCCCAGACCGTGTCGGAAAGGCCCTGCGTCTTGGTCGAGACCGAATGCTGCACCGTGATTTCCAGGCACGAAGTCGTGCGGAAGTGATAGAAGGTGTTCAACACGAGCAGGTGCAGCACAGCGATGAAGGCTACCATCGGCTCATTGGCGAGCGCATTCCTGAGCGCAAGCGTGCGGGCAGCGGTCAGGTCCTCGATGAGCCGTTCCGATAGCGGCCGGATCTTGCCGTCGTCCTCATCCGGCTCCTCGACACCAACGGGCTTGCCGTTGATCGTCACACCACCACCTTCCGCGGCGGCGGTGTCGTCGCCATCGTCACCGTTCTGCTCGACGCCATTGCCGCCGTCAGGATCGATAACAGGTTCGTCTTCTGGCCGGACGAAGCCGCGCTCGATTCTGAGTTCGCCGTTGCCGGCCAGCGAGATGAAGGCGCCGCCGCGAGCGACGTCCTCGGGATCGAGGATAAAGGGTCGCTCATTCAGCGCCGTCAGCTGAGCGTCGAGATCGTCGAGATGCGCTTCCGTCTCCTCCGAATAGTCGTCCGCAGCTTGGTACTCCGCATTGAGCTTTTCGAACTCCGCCGTCAGGGCATCATGACGCGCCAGCTCCTCTTCGGTGAGCTCCGGCTGCTTTCCGTAAAAGCGGCGAAGGCCGGAAGCGTGGCCGAAGTGGAAGTCGATGGCGGAGTCGACCCACTTCCAGCCCTCGTCGGCCTTCAGCGCCTCGGCATCAGCCGTCAGCTTTTCCAGCACGAGCTGTTCGAGCAGCGCCGGATCCTGGAGCCACCCGCCGTTGTCCTGCTCGAAGAGATCCCGCATGACAATGCCGCCGACGGCCTCATAGGCTTCGATGCCGACATAGACCGCACGGCGGTCGCTCGCCCGGATCGCCGTCTCGGTCAGCAACCGGCGGATATAGTAGGGATCGGTGCTTTGCGTGCGCGAAATCGTCTCCCAGACCTGCTCCTGCCGGGCATGATCCTTGGTGATCGAGAATGCCATCACCTGGCCGAGCTTCATCTGATCATCGCCATAGAGTTCGAGCAGGCGAGGCGACACGGACGCCAGCCGGAGGCGCTGTTTCACCGTCGCGACCGAGAGGTGGAAGCGGGCGGCGATTTCCTCCTCATCGAGCCCCTGTTCGCGGAGGGCCATCATCGCGCGGAATTCATCCAGCGGATGGAGGTCGACCCGCTTGAGGTTTTCAGCGAGCGAGTCCTCGGTCTCCAGGGTGTTGCCTTCGCTGACAAGGCACGGGATGTTCGTGGTTTTCGAGAGCTGCTTGCGGTCCACCAATAGTCTCAGCGCGAGATAGCGGCGACCGCCGGCCGGGATGCGATAGATGCCGGTCTCCTTGCCCTCGGCGTCGAGTTCCGGACGCACGTTGAGGCTGGTCAGCAGCCCGCGGCGAGCAATGTCGTCGGCAAGGTCCTCGATCGAGACGCCCGCCTTGATGGTACGCACATTCTTAAGGCTGGGGATCAGCTTGTTGAAGGGGATATCGCGCCCGACGTTGAGCGCGATCTTCTGAATGGCCTGTGCCATGTCATTTCTCCGCGGCGGACCGGCCGGAGCCTCTCTCCAGCCACCTCAATCCGCCACGAACGCCCCATCCCCCCTCTCCCTCTTTTGCCGGCCGCCGGCCTCACCGCCTGCCGCCAGCGCCCGCGTCGCCGCTGGCGTCGCGCGGGCAACTGTTCAGCCAGATCGCCATCTGCTGCCGCATGATGCCGATCGGCGCGCAGATTTCCGTGATCGCCGCGCTCCCCGCGACAAAGCCATCCTCGTGAAACAGGTCGATGAAGTGCCGCATGACGTCGAGATAGGGGGCGCCACCAACCAGGCAGACATCGACGAACGGTTTCCGGCCATGCTCCGTCATCGAGGCGATGTGCATGCCCGGATGCTCGCCCGATGGCATCACGCGCCGCTGGGTTTTCGGTAGCGGCCATCGCGTGCCGAGGCCGCCGGCCTTCATCGTGGCCGCGATCTCCGGCGTCATTCGCCGGTCATAGTTTTCGATAGTGGTCCTCGCTTCACGAAAACCGTACTCGGCCGACAAGAAGGCAACCCGTGCCTTCTGCTCGTCGGGATCGACATGACGCAGCGTGCGCCAGAGCGGCCCATCGTATCGGTCGCGCGCCGGCATACATTGCGGCCCGTCGCGCTTGGTCATCGAGCAGGACAGGATGAGCAGGCGGCGGGAGGGCGATGTGTCGGTCATGCGGCCCTCCCCCTGCTTGCATGCATGTCGAGCAGCTCGGCATAGCGCGCATGGATCGATGCCCGATCACGGTAGCGGGCACGAAATCCCAGCATTGCGCTAACCTCCGAGCGCACCTCGGCGAGGAGGTCGGCTTCCCCGTCAGACAGCATCCGGACCGGTCAGCCTTTCACATAGAGCATCGGCTTCGTCAGCCGGCGTTCCGCCTCGCGACGGCGGCCCGCCTTTTCCTTGACCATGGCGAAGAGATCACGGATCCTCGGATCAAGCAGATGAGGAGCGATATCGCCCAACCAGCGGGTGCTATGAAACGCGAACGTGCTGCGGCATTCCAGGCTGACTATCTGGCGATAGAGATCCTGAGCTTCGGGCTGTGCCGCCGCGGCTACCAGATCGGGAAGGCCCGACATGATACAGAAACGGCAGGACACACGCGTGAGGCCAAACCGGCGATAGGCGGGATGGGGTTCGATGCCCCAGAAATCGAGCGATGAAAAGACCTCTTCCTCGGACCAGTCAAGGATCGGCCGCCAGGTCCATATCCGCTCGCCCGGTTTGTGATCGAAGATTTCGGCGCGGGCGCGCTGCGGGCTTTCCTCGCGCCGGACGCCGGTCACGCTGATGATCGGCAATTTGGAGAATCTGCGTTTAAGCTCGGCATGGATTTTCGAGGTCTTCATCTCGGAGGTGCAAAACCGCATCGCCGGCGTGCTCCAGCATGGGACGAGCGTCACGGTGCTGAGGTTTTCGTAGCGCGCGACGTTCGATCGCCAGCGGCTTTCCCAGCGGTCCATCAGCCCACCTTGCTTGCGGCGGACGACAATGAGCTCGGTGCCGAGGCGATCGGCCAATTGCTCGCAGGTCGGCAGCGAAGCCGCCCATTCCACCGAACCGAGATCGGCATGGATCAGCAGACGCGGGCCGGAATGTCCGATCCGATCGAGATACTCGAAGGTCGCCATGGCTGCGGCCTGGCTGTCCTTGCCGCCCGAAACGCCGATGGCGACGGCCGCGCCTTGCTCGAGCAGACCTGCAATCGGCGGAAGGATGGAAATCGACGGGAAAGCGCGGGAAATCGATATCGCCGGCCGCGTCTTATGGGTGGCAATTCGCTGGTGCGCGGGATCCACATTCGGATTGTGACGCATGGTGCGGCTCCATGGCGAGCAGCCGGAGCCTCTCTCCAGCCTCTCAACCCGCCGCCGCCGTTCCGCCCCCCTCTCCCTCCTCCGTAGCCGATCCCCTCTCCCCATTCCCGGCCGCCCGCGCCCTCGGCCCGGTGCGGAAAGTGGTGCGTCACGCGGGGGCGCTCGAAGAAATTTCAGGACAAATTCAACGGGATGTCCTATCCTCCGCGCCGAAGCGGTACGTGCCGCTTTGGGGCGTGGAAACCCCTGTGAACGGTTGGTGCTGGCCGATACAGCATCACCTCCTTGACCTTTGGGTCGGGGGGCCTGACGCTATGTCCAGGTTCTCCGAACTAAAAGCTCAGGGCCGTTTCACACGGTTTCCAACCCCCCGATCATGGGGTCATTGAGCATTGAACGGCGGGGACGTACCGCCAAAGTTGCTTCAGGAGAAACCGTTGGCTGAAGGTCTCGTCTTCACTTTCTATACCTACGCCGATGCCCGGATTTCGCGCGAAGAGCGCTGGAAACCGACAGGGCTGCGCGATATTTTCTTCGACAATTACGACGACGTAAAAAACACCGTTCTTGCGATGCGCGACGACATCGCCGCCGATCGCGACATGGAATGGGAAACGACGAATATCGAGAAGGTTGAGACAATCCCGATTTCTCAGTCCAGCATCTTGGCGCTGCTGAACGATGGACCCGGTGCGTTTGTCGACCGTTATGAGGTTGTGGAGACGATCGGGCGAAAGCACGAAAGCTGATTTTCGCCCGCGTGGCAGCTACGATTTTCATGCACGGTTGCCGCCTTCCAGTAAGAGCTACCGATCCGGCTTGATGAACGGGGACGGCAGTAACGTGTCGTCTGGCAAATCCGACACGCGCTTCATCACCTCCTTGAGGCGGTCGATATTGAACGCATTATCCGCAAACCATATCTCGATCTCGGCCGGATCGAGTGTATCGACCATTGCGGTCGTCGGAACCGCACAACCAGAGTCCCGGATGGTGCGGATATTGTGTTGGTAGCGGCGGATTCGTTCTTCCATCGGAAGGTCCGGACCGTGCTTCAATAACTTCTCTTTCGGCCACGTCGGCATCAGGTCCGCTCCTCCACAGCGCCGCAAGGGTACTTCGAAAACCTACCAAAGACCCTCAAAAAATCCAACCCTGGCGCTATATGCTGTCCGGATAGAATCCGGTGACGAGGTCTGGAAGAATGCGCTTCTCGTTTTCTCATAGCCATGCTTTTCCCGGCGGCCGCGTCGCTATCGAAGATGCCGAGGCGACCGAAGGGACGTGCGTCGTCGAGTTTGCCGACGGCAGCGCCATGATTGGCGAATGGCACCCTGAAGACGCCGATATCCTCCTTAGCATCCCGGCCTATCGCACAGTCAAAGGGACTGATGTGGCGGCGCAAAGCTGGCGCCTTGTGCGCAATGAACAAGGCGAGTGGCGATCGCAGCGCGGTGGTTGATTTCCCGGCAGGGCACGTCGGGACGCCAACCTGCTTCCCGAAGGAGATCAAACGGGCGCAGCTGCCAAAAGCACGGCGACGGGCACGGTCAGCGCCGAAGCACCGATTGCAAAAGCGGTCGCGAACCTGATCAAGCGAGCGCGCCGCGCGCGCCGGGGATCCCATTCATACGCCATACCTGTCCCTCCGACGGCGAGAAAAGCACGCGCGACGAAGAGAGTCCACTTCGGCCCGAGGAAACAATTCACGGCAGTCACCGTTTCCTGTCCAGACCTTGAAAGGAGAAACATCCATGGACTGGAATCGTGTCGAAGGAAACTGGAAGCAGGTCAAAGGCAAGATCAAGGAACAGTGGGGCAAACTCACCGACGACGATCTCGACCAGATCGCCGGCAAGCGCGACCAACTGGAAGGCAAGATCCAGGAGCGTTACGGAATCGAAAAGGATCGCGCCAAGACCGACATCGATGACTGGTATGGGCGCCAGTCCTGGTAGGCGTAGCCCAGGGGGCCGGGTTTCTCCCGGCCCTTTTCGCTTCTACAGGGAGAGCGTTTCCTGCGCAGCGGCACCTTTTTTCTTCACCCAAAGGTCCGTGGTACGCTCCATCTCGATGAGATCAGACGGGAAGACCCGCTGTTGGAATGCAAGGATGTCATCGGAGCTGCCGTGAAGCCATTGCTGATAGTCGTCGCGATGAAGCAGCACCGGCATGCGGACGTGAACCGGCGAAACTGCCTCATTGGCCTCGGTCATGACCCCCGAATAAACTGGCCCCCATTCGTCGCTGACGCGCCATAGGCCGCCCCAGGCAAAGATCGGTTCATTGCGCACGCTAAACCAGGTCCGGGTCATCTTGCCTTTCTCGCCTTCCGCTTCCGCAAAATGCGTGACGGGGATCAGGCACCGCCACTGCGGCTTTCGCGCCAGGCCGACCCACATACCCTTGTTGAGTTCACGAACATTGTTGACCGGTTTTGGTTTGGCGTCGGGCTTCATGCCTTTTAACCGGAGGGGAAAACCCCAGATCATCGAGCGCAGCTCGCGAACGCCATCCTGTTCGGTGACGACCATGCCGGGCGTTCCGGGATAGACTTCATCAGGCGCGTTGGATTGCATCGGATTCGGAACGCCAAAATGAGCGGCCACCTCGGCGGCCGTGACGCGGACGGTATAAAGGTTACAGATGTGGACGGCTCCTCCCTCGTCAGGATCTGAGTATACGGACAACGCGATTGCTTGCAATCAGATGTCCGGCCTGTTGATGCAGATTTGTTCTGCTGGCCAAGATGGTGTTCGCTACCCACGCTCCAAACACATGCGCGACGTTTTTTTCGCCAGTGTAACCTTCGGACTGTCGCGGGTACCGACCAATCGGTCGTTCCATCTACTCGTTCCTGCAAGTTCGGTTGCTCGGCCGTTTGCTCTAGAAAGTTGGCCGGATTGTTCAGGCTACACCGCAGCGGATAGTTCAGGATCTTCCAGCCTTTCATAGACGCCGCCGGAGATCATAAGTCGCCAAGCGATGCGGGCGAACCTGTTGGCAAGCGCGACCGCGACTAATTTCGGCGGCTTACGCTCCAGCATTGCAGCAAGCCACCTTGAGGGTTTCGTTCGTCCCTTCCTCACATGTCTTAGTAGGGCGGTTGCACCGACAATCAGCGTTGATCGGATCGACGGATCGCCCGCCTTGGTGATGCCACCCAATCTAACCCGACCACCTGTCGAGTGGTCTTTAGGGGTCAAACCAAGCCAAGCGGCAAAGTGGCGGCCGGAGCTGAAGTTTTCGGCCGGGGGTGCCTTAACGCTCAACATCGTTGACCCAATCGGTCCTATGCCTGGGATTGTCGCAATCCGCCTACTGACATCATCGGTTCGGTGCCACTTCATCAGCTTGGCTTCCACTTCTTCAAGCCTAGCCTCCACTGCCTGATATTCTTTCGCCTGAAGATTGAATAGCTCTCTCGCAAGCTGAGGAAGCGTATCATCCTCGAGTGTCCGCTTGATCAATGCGCTGACGTTCTGGCGACCACATGGCCCAATGATTCCGAATTCAGCCGCATAGCTACGGATCGCGTTCGATAGCTGCGTCTTCATGCCAACCATCCGTTCCCGAACGCTCATCAACATGCAGGCGGCCTGCTGCTCCTTTGATTTTGTAGGAACGAACCGCATCGACGGGCGGCTGACCGCTTCGCATAGAGCTTCAGCATCCGCTGCATCATTCTTTCCTCGTTTCACGTACGGCTTGACGTATTGCGGTGGGATCAGCCGCACTTCGTGTCCGAAGGCACTCAGTAAACGCCCCCAGTGATGCGAGCTGCCGCAGGCCTCGATGGCGATCAAAGTGGGCGGCGTGTTCTCGAAAAACTTGATCATTTCCCGACGCCGTAACTGGCGGCGTAGTACGACGCCCTCAGTTTGGTCGACACCGTGCAACTGAAACACGTTCTTCGATGTGTCCATTCCAATCCGTATTACGGTCTTCATGGTAAGCGCTCCTCTCGCTCATAGATCCATGGCCATCATGCCACGGATCTCCGAGGTCTCAGAGCCGTCCACACCAACACATGCGACGAACCTTTCAACTCGGACATCGGTCTAGATAAACACGTCGCCCCGGTGGCGTGAAGCCTTGGAAGGCGGCGTGCCGCTCTGCCATCGATCGCGCGTTTGCAGAACCTCGAAATCATCCGAAGCAGGAGGCTCGCGAAACTGGAACGCGATGACGTCCTCAATCGATCCATGCAGCCACCGATCATATTCTTCCGGCTTCAGCAGGAGCGGCATGCGATCGTTCAACGGTCTGATCCTGTCGTTCGCGTCCATAGTCAGGCCGGCGAAGACCGGCCCGAACTCGGGGGTGTTGCGGCAGATACCGGCCCAGGCAATCAGCGGCTGGCGCCCGAGGGAGAACCATGTCCTCGTCTTTGAGCCCTTGACCCCGTCAGGATTGGCAAAATGCGTCAGCGGTATCAGGCACCGATATCTCTGATCGACAATGATGCGATCCCAGAGCGGATTCGTAAGATCTGCGACGAGACCGATGCGGCCTGGCGGTTCTCCGCTATGGCGCATCTCCCCGGTTTGCCGGGGGAAGCCCCAGGTCAGGGATTTCAGGAGGCGCAGACCGTCCTTTTCGAGCACGATCAGGCCGGGCGTCCCCTCGACGGTCTCGGGTGGGACGCTCGTCACCGAGGAGACGTCGACGCCGAAATGCTCAACAATCTCTTCAGCCGTGCGGGAAATTGCATATAGCCGGGACAAGTCCAGCCTCCGGTCCAGTTTGGTGCTCGCAAGCTATCACAAGAACAAATTAGGAACAATCGGCCGCGTCTGGCCGTATTGGGACGAATCTTTTTTGCGGTCCGCCGGGCGCCGTCATCTCAATGATTCGCAAGCAGAAATTCCCTGCTGGAAAGAATCGGAGACAATTTTCCTATTTTCGGGTGGCTTGACTCTTTTTCGCTAGAGGAACAGATACAGAACAAACAAGCCCGAAACGACATGACGTCGCCCGCCAACACGAACGCTCAGGAGTCCGTGAACGATGAATGCTGCCCGAAACAGGGTGATAACCGACCTGCGCGAACGCATCGCCTCCCTGGAGAGCCCTGCGTCGCGGAAGGCTGGTTCGTTGCCGTTTCAGGTGGCGGCGATAGACGCGGCGCTTCCGGGTGGCGGCCTTGCCTACGGCGCGCTTCATGAAGTGTCGGGCGGAGGGACCGGAGCCGTCGATGGCACGGCGGCCGCGCTGTTCGTCGCCGGCATCGCCGCACGAACGACGGGGCCGATCGTCTGGTGCCTGACGCGGCCCGACCTGTTTTTTCCGGCGCTCGCGCAGGCAGGGCTGCACCCCGACCGCGTCTATTTCGTCGAGAGCGACAAGGAGGAGGATGTTCTCGCGAATGCCGAGGAAGCGCTTGCCTATGGCGGGCTCGGCGCCGTCGTCGCCGAACTGGTGCGGTTGCCAATGGTGGCGAGCCGCCGGCTGCAGCTCGCCGCGGAAAAGACGGGCGCGATGGCAATCGTCGTCCGGCGATGGCGTCGGCCGACGGAAGCCTCCGACTATGGCCAGCCGACCGCCTCGACCACCCGATGGCGGGTGAGCGTCCTCCCCTCGGAGGAGTTGCCGGTCGCCACTGTCGGTCGGGCTAACTGGCTGTTGGAATTGATGCGCGTGAAAGCGGGCGAGTGCGCTGAGTTTATCGTTGGAGCCTGTGATGCCTCGGGTCGTATCGATCTATCTACCGGACCTGCCGACCGACAGGATCAGACGGGCCGATCCCTCGCTGCCGGCTGAGCAGCCGATCGCCGTCATCGCACGGAGCGGTTCCCGGCGCTGGGTCGCGGCCGCCGATGCAGCGGCCCGGAAGGTTGGGGTGAAGGTCGGCATGCCGGCGGCGAAAGCACAGGCGCTCTTCCGCGACCTGATGCTCGTCGACGCCGATCCGGCGGCCGACGCCGCGGCGCTGGAACGCATCACGCTCTGGGCACTGACGCAATATTCGCCGATCGTCGCCATGGATCTTCCTGACGGAATCGTCATGGATACGGAGGGTGCCGACCACCTGCAGGGCGGAGAGCAGATCATGCTGACCGCGACCGCGAACCGGTTCCGCGCCAAATCCCTCGCCGCCCGCGTCGCCATCGCCGACACCTGGGGCGCGGCGCACGCCTGCGCCCGCGCGATTGCGCGCGAAACCGTCATCGTGCCGGCGGGCGAAACGGCCCGTGCTGTCGATCGTCTGCCGATTTCCCTGCTGCGCCTCCCCGACCAGGTCGTTGCCGATCTAAGAACACTCGGCTTTCAGACCATCGGGCAGCTGTCGGCGACGGCACGCGCGCCCCTCGCCCTTCGCTTCGGACCAGAGATCGGGCGCCGGCTCGATCAGATATATGGGCGCATGGCCGAGCCCATCGATCCGATCCGCACGCCCGATATCGTCGAGGTCACCAAGGCTTTTGCTGAGCCGATCGGTGCGGCCGAGACGATCAACCGGTATGTGGCCGGTCTCGTGACCAACCTTGTCGGCGAGCTGCAGCGCCGCGGTCATGGCGTCCGGAGGACGGACCTCCTTATTGAAAAGGTCGATGGCACCCGGCAGGCCATCCGCGCTGGCACGGCCAAACCATCGCGGGATGTCGCCTGGCTCACCAAGCTGTTCCGTGATCGCACCGAGAAAATCGAACCAGGCTTCGGCATCGAGCGGCTGACGCTGGTCGCGGTGATGAGCGAGCCGCTGGAAGAGCTGCAAAAAGCCTCTTCGCTAGTGGAAGATCAGGTGACGGACGTCGTGCCGCTGATCGATGTCTTTATGAACCGCGGCCAGAAGGTTTACCGCGTGACGCCGGTTGCCAGCGACGTTCCGGAGCGCAGCGTGCGCCGGATCGATCCGGCGGCGGCCGCAGTCGGCGCGACCTGGACGCAGCATTGGCCGCGGCCGGTCCGCCTTCTCGCTCGGCCGGAGTTGATCGAGGTGATCGCACTCATGCCGGACCACCCTCCGGTGTCGATCACCTGGCGCGGAAAGCGACGGCGCGTGAAGCGTGCGGACGGGCCTGAGCGGATCTTCGGCGAATGGTGGACGCGCGATGCCGAGTATGCGGCGGTGCGCGACTATTTTGTCGTCGAGGATGATGCCGGCGAGCGTCTCTGGATCTATCGTAGCGGCGACGGGGTCGACCCGGCGACCGGATCGCATCGCTGGTTCATGCACGGGATATTCGCATGAGCTACGCCGAGCTTCAGGTCACGACACATTTCTCGTTTTTGCGCGGCGCCTCGTCGGCCGCCGAACTGTTTGCGACGGCCAAGGCGCTCGGAATCTCGGCGCTGGGCGTTGTCGACCGCAACTCACTGGCCGGCATCGTTCGGGCATTGGAGGCGGCGCGCGAAACAAAACTCCGTCTCGTGGTCGGCTGTCGCCTCGATCTTCAGGACGGCATGTCGATCCTCGTCTATCCGACCGACCGCGCCGCCTATTCGCGGTTGACCCGCCTCCTCACCCTCGGCAAGAGCCGAGGCGGCAAGGCGGCCTGCATCCTCCATCTCGATGATGTTGCCCAGTATGCGGAAGGGCTGATCGGGGTGCTCGTCCCGGACCTGCCGGACGGGACCTGCGCCGTGCAGCTGCGCAAGATGGCGGATATCTTTGGCGACCGGGCCTATATGGCGCTCACCCTGCGCCGGCGGCCGCGCGACCAGCTGCGCCTGCACAATCTGTCGAACCTCGCCATCCGCTTTGGCGTGCGCCCGGTTGTCACGAACGACGTGCTGTTTCACGATCCCGAGCGCCGCCAGCTGCAGGATGTCGTGAGCTGCATCAGGACACACACCACTATCGATGATGTGGGGTTTTCGCGGGAGCGCCACGCGGATCGGTTCTTGAAACCGCCTGAGGAAATGGAACGCCTTTTCCCCCGCTACCGCGAGGCGCTGGCGCGGACGATGGAAATCGTCGCGCGTTGCCGGTTCAGCTTGGAGGAGTTGAGCTACCAGTATCCCGAGGAAGCCATCGTTGCCGGCAAGGATGCGCAGGCCTCGCTCGAGCACTATGTCTGGGAAAGCGTACCCGACCGCTATCCGGAGGGACTGCCGCCCAAGACGCTGCAGAGTGTTCGGCACGAACTCGACCTGATCAAGGCGATGCAATATGCGCCCTACTTTCTCACGGTGTTTTCCATCGTCCGCCACGCCCGCTCGCAAGGCATCCTGTGCCAGGGGCGCGGCTCGGCCGCCAATTCCGCGGTCTGCTATATTCTCGGCATCACCTCGATCGACCCGGAAACCAATGACCTGCTGTTCGAGCGCTTCGTGAGCCGGGAGCGCGATGAGCCACCGGACATCGATGTCGATTTTGAACACGCTCGGCGCGAAGAGGTCATCCAATGGATCTACCGGACATACGGGCATGACAAGGCGGCGCTATGCGCGACCGTAACGCGATACCGCGCCAAGGGCGCTATCCGGGACGTGGGCAAGGCGCTGGGCCTGCCCGAGGACGTGATCAAGGCGCTCTCCTCCGGCATGTGGTCATGGTCGGAAGAAGTCAGCGATCGCAACGTTCGCGAACTCAATCTCAATCCCGAGGATCGGCGCCTGGTCCTGACGTTGAAGCTCGCGCAGCAGCTGATGGGCGCGCCGCGACACCTCGGTCAACACCCCGGCGGCTTCGTGTTGACGCATGATCGGCTCGATGACCTCGTGCCGATCGAGCCCGCGGCCATGCAAGGCCGCCGCATAATCGAATGGGACAAGGATGACGTCGAGGCGCTCAAAATGATGAAGGTCGATGTGCTGGCGCTCGGCATGTTGACCTGCATGAGCAAAGCCTTCGACCTGATCCGTGAGCACAAGGGCCGCGATCTCGATCTCGCGAAGATAGAGCCGGAGGACGCGAAGACCTATGAGATGATCCGGCGGGCTGATACGCTCGGCACGTTCCAGATCGAAAGCCGCGCGCAGATGTCCATGCTGCCACGGATGAAGCCGCGGACGTTTTATGATCTGGTCATCCAGGTGGCGATTGTCCGGCCCGGGCCGATCCAGGGCGACATGGTCCATCCCTATTTGCGCAGGCGCGAAGGCAAGGAGCAGCCGGAATATCCGACACCTGAGCTGGAGGCGGTGTTGAGCAAGACGCTCGGCGTGCCGCTGTTTCAGGAGTCGGCGATGCGGGTCGCAATGGTCTGCGCCGGCTTTACCGGGGGTGAGGCGGACCAACTCAGGAAGAGCATGGCCACTTTCAAGTTCACCGGAGGGGTCAGTCGTTTCAAGGACAAGCTCATCAACGGGATGGTCGCCAACGGATATTCCGCGGAATTCTCCGAGAAGACCTTCAGCCAGCTTGAGGGCTTCGGCTCCTACGGTTTCCCGGAATCGCACGCGGCGTCGTTCGCGCTCGTTGCCTATGCCAGCAGCTTCGTGAAATGCCACTATCCGGATGCTTTTTGCGCGGCATTGCTGAATTCCCAGCCGATGGGATTTTATGCGCCCGCCCAGATCGTTGGTGATTGTCGCCGGCACGGCGTGGAGGTACGGCCGGTCTGCGTCAACCATTCGCGCTGGGACTGCACATTGGAACCGGTCGGTGATGGCGAGCGCCATGCCGTCCGTCTCGGCATGCGTCTGGTCCGGGGACTGGCAACTGCCGACGCGGCGAAGATCGTCGCAGCGCGTGCCGATCAACCGTTCGAGAGTGTCGACGATATGTGGCGCCGCTCCGGCGTGCCAGCGGCTTCGCTTGTGGAACTGGCTGAAGCCGATGCCTTTCTGCCTTCCCTTCAGCTTGAGCGGCGCGACGCGCTCTGGGCGATCAAAGCGCTGCGCGACGAACCTCTCCCGCTGTTTGCCGCCGCAGCCGAACGCGAGGCGCGCGCTATCGCCGAGCAACAGGAGCCGGATGTCGAACTGCGGCAGATGTCGGAAGGGCACAATGTCGTCGAGGACTATAGCCACACGGGATTGACCCTGCGCGAGCACCCCGTTTCTTTCCTCCGGCGTGATCTCGCGGAGCGGAGCATCGTCACCTGCCAGGAGGCGATGTCCGCGCGTGACGGCCGTTGGCTGATGACAGCGGGCCTCGTTCTTGTCCGGCAAATGCCGGGTAGCGCGAAGGGGGTGATGTTCATCACCATAGAGGACGAGACCGGCCCTGCGAACATCGTCGTCTGGCCGAAGCTCTTTGAGCGCCGGCGGCGCGTGGTGCTCGGCTCGTCGATGATGGCGATTAACGGCCGGATTCAGCGGGAAGGCGAGGTCGTGCACCTCATCGCCCAGCAGGTGTTCGATCTCTCCGTCGACCTATCGAGCCTGTCGGAGCGCGACACTGCTTTCCGGCTTCCTTCCGGGCGGGGCGATGAGTTCACGCATGGCGGCGGACCGGACCCGCGTGTTCGGCAAGCGCAAGGCGTGCGCCCTCGGGACATGTTCACGCCCGATCTTCATATCGACACGCTGAAAGTGCGATCAAGGAATTTCCATTAGGTAGAGGATGCGGTCTGCTGAGGTGATGGAGTTGGGCCACCAGGCCGACAGATTCATTTTGCTTGCGCCTCAGTGACTCTGGTTCTCCTCCGTCGGAAAGGATTTCAGCTGGCGCCAGTGCCGCAATCTTGCAATTGGAACGCCAAGAATATATATTCCGACCGATCGGAAGAATTAATCAGGAGGCCCACATGCCCGCAGTTGCGGAAATGCTGAAGGCGAGCGAGGCCGCTGTCGTTTCGCGCGTGAGCCTGCGCGACGTTAACCGCGCCATCGACGAACATATCCTGCCAGAGGCGTTCGTCTCGCTTGACAATGGCCGGCACGTTCTCGCCGGCGCGTGCTCATTCATAGCCTTTTACTTCGAGAGCGCCAGACGCCTGACCTCAGAGGAGCGGCTCTTTGCGATCAAGACCGTCGGTCCGCGCCTCACGCGCTCGCGGGCGCTCGCCTGGGCGGCGCTGCTGCGCGAGGATTGGACTGTGCGCGACGAATTCCTGACCATCGACCTGCTTCCATTTGTCCGGGAGACAAGCAAGCGGTTGGACGATCTTGCGGCCGCTCGCGAACTCGTCGCGGTATCGCCGGATATCTTGGGGGGCACGCCGGTCATCAATGGCACGCGTGTTCCTGTCTATGATGTCGCCGCTTCCGTCGCGGCTGGCCTCCCGATCGAGCAGATCCTTGACGCTTGGCCAAGCCTTGACGCGGAGAAGGTGCGTCTCGCTGCGATCTATGCGGAGGCAAACCCCCTTCGCGGGCGGCCGCGCGTCTCGTCCGATCTGCCCGAGGGCGCAACTATCATCGTCGACCGCCGTGTCGCCCGTCGCAGGAAGGCGGGATGAAATTTCTGATCGATGAATGCCTCAGTCCCGCACTTGCGAAACTCGCCATAGACAAGGGGCATGGGGAAACGACCCACATCGTCTGGATAGGTTTGGCCGGCCGCAAGGATTGGGAGCTGAAGCCGATCATCCTCCAGGGTGACTGGACATTCGTAACCAAGAACTCCGTGGATTTTCGGGGTCCGAAGGAAACCCCTGGTTCCAGGGGCCAGTATGCGGACGTAGCCATCCATGCCGGGCTGATCTGCCTGAACGGCCCGCCCGGCATGGATCTGGAGATGCAAATGGAACTCTTCGAGCAGGCACTTGTGGAGTTGGAAGCGGAGCCGGATTTGATCAACCAGGTGCTGGAGGTTTCACTTGAGGATGAAGACGAATTGCGCGTGCTTCGCTACGCCCTTCCAACGGAATAAATTGAAGGGGTGGGACGAGAATGGCCGATGCGAACAAACCTCCAAAGCTCCTCTATAAGTACCGAGCTTTCAGCCCTCGCCTTCTTGACATGCTCGTCGCCGATGAACTGTATTATTCGGACCCCGGCGATTTCAACGATCCTCTTGATTGCCGACCTTCCTTCGACGCAAATCTGCCGAACCATGAACTGGAATCTATCCTCAGCCGTATGCGCGAGCAGCGAGCGCTCGCCGAAATGCAGGCGGCGGCGAAATCGCTCAAGTATCGTGGTCCGAAGACGATCGAGCATATCGCAAGGCATAGTCATAAGGAGGCCGCGCGCCTCCTCGAGGATATCCGCTACCATGCGACTGATCCCAGCTATGAGGTCGACGATCCGTTGAAATCGATCTTGCGAGGATATCTCGAGGGAGAGCTTTTGCGTCGCTATGATCGTGGAATCGTTTCCTTCGGAGTGCGGGCGACATGCCCGTTGATGTGGAGCCACTATGGCGACCAGCATCACGGAATCTGCGCCGCCTACTCAGTTCCACCTGACGCCGTGCCGCACTTGCATAAAATCGCCTATGGCGGCAGCCGCAAAGTTTTGGCCAGTGACGTTGCGGTGATGGAAAATGATGTTGCTGCGAGACAGAGAGTCGACGAAGCGGTGCTGCTTCGCAAGGCCGCCAGCTGGCGCTACGAACGCGAATGGCGGCTTATCGGCAAAAGAGGAGTTCAAGATTCTCCGCTCGAACTGGAAGAGGTGATTTTCGGTATCCGCTGCAGGGCAACCGTTAAGTTCTCCATCGTGCAGGCCTTGGCAAACAGAAGTCGCCCTGTCCGATTTTACGAGATGCGCGAACTGTTCGGGACCTTTCGTCTCAAGAAGTACGCGCTCAACACAGATGAATTATCAGCGTCATTGCCGCGCAGGTCTCGCACGGTCTTCGAGATGTTCGAAGACCTCGATGAGACGGGCGCCGAGGTGTTGCCGAAGCAATAATCAACTGGCAATAAACTACGTTCAGTAGGCACATTCGCCAGAAAGCGGAAGATTCAATCCGTCGGCGGGGAGCGAGGGGCAATGATCGGCAGAGGCTCACAGTGGCGACGTTGGGAACCGCATATGCATGCGCCTGGCACCATCTTGAACAACCAATTCGGTGGAGGTGATGTAGCGTGGAACGCTTATCTGTCTTCGCTTGAGGCAGCGTCGCCGACGATCGAGGCCTTCGCCGTTACGGACTACTACCTGACCGATACCTATGAGGCGGTTCTGAAGCACAAGGCGATCGGGCGACTACCCGGCGTCCAACTGATCTTCCCCAACGTCGAACTGCGATTGGATGTCGCCGCGAAGACCGGTTTCGTCAATCTCCACCTGCTTGTAAGTCCCGAGGATCCGAACCACATCCCTGAGTTGCACCGTATCCTACAACGCCTTCAATTTCAGGCGCATGGCGACACATTCAATTGCACGCGCACAGACCTGATTTCGCTCGGCAAGAAAGCCGATACCACCATCATCGACGATCGCGCGGCCCTTGCTCATGGTGCTACGCAATTCAAGGTGAACTTCGACCAGCTCCGCCGCGTCATCCGAGAAAGTATTTGGGCGAAGAACAACATCCTCATTGCGGTCGCTGGTGCAGCTGGCGACGGCACTTCTGGTCTGCGGCAGGCTGCGGATGCGACCATGCGTCAGGAGATAGAAAAGTTTGCCCACATCATCTTCTCGAGCAGCCCGGCACAGCGGGAGTTTTGGGCCGGGCGCCGTGGAGTGACGCTCGAAGAGCTCAAGGAGCGTTACGAAGGTTGCAAGCCTTGCCTTCATGGCAGTGATGCTCACGATCAGAAGAGCGTTGGCCAACCGGTTGAGGATCGCTTCTCGTGGATCAAGGGTGGACTGGAATTTGATGCTCTACGTCAGGCTTGCATAGACCCGGAGGGTCGCGCCTACGTTGGCAGCGAGCCGCCCCGCACTGCGATGCCGTCCCAGGTGATCTCGCGAGTAGAAGTTGAGAACGGCGAATGGTTGGCGACGCCCGTGATACCGCTCAATCCTGGCCTCGTTGCGATCATAGGAGCGCGGGGGTCGGGAAAGACCGCGCTTGCCGACGTGATTGCCGCGGGGTGCGATGCGATCACGCCGGCGGCTTGGAAAGCCAGCGAAAGTATCAGCCCCTCCTTTCTCGTGCGAGCGCGCAGGCTTCTAGGAAGCGCGACGACGACCCTAACTTGGGGCGGCGGGGCGACAGTGACGCGGTTTCTCGACGGCCGAGACGCGAACGGACACTTGGCGTTTCCTCGCGCGCGATACCTCTCCCAGCAGTTCGTGGAGGAGCTTTGTTCGTCCGCCGGCGTGTCGGACGGCCTTATCGCAGAGATCGAGCGCGTAATCTTCGATGCTCATACTCAGGACAGTCGAGGCGGCGCGATCGATTTCCATGAGTTGCGAGGTTTCCGCACTGCGCGTTTTCAACAGGCGCGTGAGCGAGAGGCCGATGCGATCGCTGACATATCCGAGCGCATTGCAACCGAAATCGAGAAAGAAGCTTCGGTCGTCGGCCTTACGCTTCAGGTCACGCAAAAGTCGGGGCAAATCAAAAGCTATGGCGAGGATCTTGCGAAACTCGTCGTGAAGGGTACGGAGGCCCAGGCTAATCGGCACACACAACTCGGTCAGGCTGTCCAATCGCTTCGAGGCACGATTCAGGCCTACGGAAACCAGCGCCGAACGTTTCTCGCGCTCCAGGACGAGGTGGCAAGCACTCGTGCCACCAAGGCGCCGGAGTTGCTGCGCCAAGCTATGGAGCGGCATCAGTTAAGTGGCCTCAATTCACAGCAATGGGACGAGTTCCTGTTAACCTACAAGGGGCCGGTCGATACCAGCCTTATCGGCTATGTTACCTGGGCCGACCAGCAAATCGCCGCCCTAACCGGGACGGCTGTTGTCCCAGCAGACCCGAACACACCCCTCTTCGCTGACAACGCCGATCTGACCAAGTTGACGCTGAACACACTGGTAGCTGAGATGACGCGACTGGAGGCGTTGGTCAGTGCGGACAATATCGTTCGGAACCAATACGCCACCCTCTCTCAGCGTATCGCTCAAGAAAACGCTGCGCTGCAGACCCTTCAAACCCGTCTGAACGATGCTCAAGGAGCCGCTGGACGCAGAAAAGACCTGCAAACAGAGCGCGACGGGGCCTATGGCCGTGTGTTCCAGGCTATTGTAAACGAGCAGACGGCATTGGCCGAACTGTACGCGCCGCTATTGGCGCGTTTGGCTGCCTCAAGCGGAACACTTCGAAAGCTCGGCTTTTCTGTGAGGCGCGTCGTCGATGTGGCCGCTTGGGGAACGATCGCCGAGGAAAATCTTCTCGATCGACGCAAAGCCGGTCCTTTCCAAGGCCGTGGCGCGCTCATCGCTCTAGCGGAAACAACTCTACGCCCGGCGTGGGAAACGGGATCGGCGGCTGACGTTCAGGCCGCAATGGGAACCTTTATCGCGCAATATATGCGCGACCTCATCAGCCAAGCACCCTACGGTCAGAACCAGCAGGCGGAGTTTCGAGGCTGGCTGAAGCAATTCGCGCACTGGCTGTTCGACACGAGCCACATCTCGGTTCGCTACGAGATTGTGTACGACGGCATAGACATCCGAAAGCTATCGCCCGGGACGCGGGGAATCGTGTTGCTTCTACTGTATCTGGCGCTCGACGATGCGGATGACAGGCCTCTCATCATCGACCAGCCGGAGGAGAATCTCGACCCCAAATCGGTATTCGAGGAATTGGTCGCGCTGTTCATCGCTGCGAAATCGAAGCGACAGGTCATCATGGTCACACATAACGCAAACCTCGTCATCAACACCGATGCTGACCAAATAATCGTAGCCGATGCAGGACCGCATCCCTCCGGTGGACTTCCCCCGATCACCTACAAGGCAGGAGGCTTGGAGAACGCGGAAATCCGGAAAGCAGTCTGCGATATTCTGGAGGGTGGCGAGGAGGCATTCCGCGAGCGAGCACGGCGTTTGCGTGTGAGGCTCGAGCGATAGCGATCGCCACTCGGCTGGACGGCTGTCTCGATTTTCACGCTACCGTTACGGTCATCGCAATAAGACGCCGTCGATGTAAATATTGCACACGATCTTTTTCCAATCCGGGTTCATTCGGACCCCGCTGCGCGGGTGAGTACGAAGGAAGTCCGCGACGTCGTCGAGGTTGGCGAAGAGACGCGGCGCGACATTCGATCCGAAATCATGACAGGCGAATTGACCGTGCCTGCCTCCTCTTTCCACCCGTCCGATCACGGCCCCATGCTCAATCCGTTCGATTTTTCCAACTGGCATCAGCAACCCTCTTCAATTAGAGCACGCCCCATGCCCGATAACGCCCTCTCCCTGTCATCTCGCGCACGCGAAGCTCAGCTATGAGGTTCAGCGCGCCGCGGGGCGTGACACCTGCGGCCCTGGCGATCATCTCCGTCGAGACCATCGGCTGGGAAAGAACCAGATCGATGACGACGGACAGATTGCTGGAAGATCGTCGTCCCCGCAGAGTGCGCTCCATCTGCTCTCGGGCAAGCCCAAGCCGGGCGAGTTCTTTTGTACCAGCATCTGCCGCCGCGGACATAGCATCGAGGAATGCGACCAATCTGGTTGCGCGTGACGAGGCACGCCGGCGCTCGCGCGGAATCGCCTTTAATCCGATATTGAAGGCTGGGAGATGCGAGGTCATCTTGCCCCGTGTGCGGAGATAGGCGCTGGCAAGCTGGCCGCCCAGCCAGTTCTGCCGCTGCATCGGCTCGATTGCCTCCCAGGCATCGTATAGTAGCGCTGCGCCAAGAGCCGGCGGGAACCGCTCGACTTTCGGCAATAGCTCACTCCAGGATCTTACCCTGTCGCGTTCATCCCAATCGGCATCGCGAACGACGAGTTCGCCGACCATGAGCGACGTCGTCTTCGCCGAGACCGGCTCACGCCTCTGCGCGACCTGATCCAGCAGGCGTTCTGACCGGTCGAGCAGCGCATCAATCGCGGCAAAATCATCTCGCTGATCACCATCGCCCACTTCCTCGGCGCATGGGGCGCCCTCCCCTTCCCCGTTCGACGCCCCATCGCCAAAGCCATCGTCAGTGCCTTCGGCCTTTATGCCCGCAAGTTTGGAAATCCCTGCAGCGCTTACAGCCCAGTCGGGATCTGCCCCGGCTATACGACGTCGAGAACGCAAAACGGCGTGCGCGATAGTCAATTCGTGCGTAGGGGTCCTCACACCCGTGTGTGCATCGTGGAGAACCAGGTCCTCGACATGGACAAGCTCGCCCGAGATCCACATACTGGCCGCGGAATCGAAGAAATGGCCTCGTTCGACAAACCCCGGGCCGACTTGGCTTCGTCGGACAGCTTCATCAAGTCGGGCAAGGCGGTCTTCCGCCCTCCCTATGGCCTCCAACAGGTCTGCCAGAGGCAAATCGCCAATTTCATAAGTCATTGTGTTATAGTTAATTTTCTGTTGATACGGAAGCTAACACGCTTTTCGCTTCCGTTACAGAGGCAATCTTTCGGAGCGCGCGTGCGATATGGGTTTCAATGGCATTCGCGATTGAACAGAGCGCGGACGGCGCTGCCTATGATGGCCGAAACCATTGGATTTCCGGGGCGTTCGCTTCGCCGCCACAGAAAAATTGAGGCCTAGAGACGTTTACAAACGATCGGTTATCCTCGCGCGGTGGACTTGAACAGAGGTCTTGCCGGCGGCCTCATATGTCGATAGATTCCGATTCCATCGACACATTCCGGCGACATGTCGTCGCCATCGACATATCCGGCGCCAAGATCAGCCGGAAAAGGCTGTTTCCGCATGGCGTTTCAACCTGATCGCGCTTTTAACGATCTGCCGGCACTCCCGCCCGCGCAGGATATCGAAACCAAGGCTGTCCTGAAAGCCTGCATCGAGGCACGCGCGGCGCTGGCCGAATTGAAGGCCTCCGGTCGGCTTATTCCGAACCAATCGGTGCTGATCAACTCGATCCCGCTCCTCGAGGCGCAGGCGAGCTCGGAGATCGAGAACATCGTCACGACGACCGATCGTCTGTTCCGGTTCGCCAACGAGGCCGGGAATTCTCCGGACTCAGCGACGAAGGAGGCGCTGCGCTATCGAACCGCCCTCCACCAGGGTTTCGCAATGCTGAACGAGCGGCCGGTGTCGACCGCGATGGCCGTGGCAGTCTGCCGGACCATCAAGGGCGTCGATCTCGACATCAGGGCAACGCCTGGGACCGCCCTGCTCAACGACGCGACCGGAGAGGTCATCTACACGCCGCCGGAAGGCCGCGCTGTGCTCCTCGACAAGCTTTCCAACTGGGAGCGATACATTCACGAGGCCGAGGACATCGATCCGCACGTCCGGCTCGCCGTCATGCATTACCAGTTCGAGGCGATCCATCCATTCACCGATGGCAACGGCCGCACCGGCAGGGTGCTCAACCTACTCTATCTCGTCGACAAGGGGCTCCTCGACATTCCGGTCCTCTATCTGAGCCGATACATCATCGGCAACAAGCGCGCCTACTATGACCGGCTGCTGCGGGTTACGACCGGCGCCGCGTGGGAGGACTGGATCCTCTATATGCTTGAGGGCATCCGCGAGACCGCTTTGTGGTCGAGCGCGAAGATCCACGCGATCCGTGACCTTCTCGATGAAACCGGCGCTCGTATCCGGCGCGATCTCCCCAAGATCTATTCGCGGGAACTCGCCGAGGTGATTTTCGTCAACCCCTATTGCCGGATTGGCGACCTCGTCTCGGCCGGCATCGCAAAGCGCCAGGCCGCGTCGGTCTATCTCAAGGCTCTCGTCGATGACGGTCTTCTGAGAGAGGTAAAGGCCGGGCGGGAGAATCTCTACATCAATCCCGCGCTGATCGACCTGCTGACGGCGGATCGTAGGCAATGACCCGCTCTCCCTCCGGTCGCCTGATTGGATATGCCCGCGTTTCGACGGACGAGCAGGCGACAGAAGCGCAGGAAATCGAATTGCGTTCGGCCGGCTGCAGCATCATCGTTCAGGAGCATGGATCCGGCGCATCGCGCGCTCGGCCGGCGCTGGCGAAGCTCCTCCGCGAGATCTCCGCCGACGACACGCTCGTCGTCGTCCGCCTCGACCGTCTAGCTCGCTCCGTCAGCCATCTTCTCGCGGTGATAGAGGAGCTGGGCGAGCGGAATGCGCATTTCCGTTCTTTACGCGACCCTATCGACACGACCACGCCGCAAGGCATGTTTTCTCTCCAGGTCCTCGGCGCTGTCGCGCAGCTCGAACGCGCTTTGATTTCCGAGCGAACCAAGGCGGGCATCCGTGCGGCGAAATCGAAGGGCAAGCGGCCGGGCAACCCCGGCATTCGTGAACGCCAGCCCGAGATGCTCGCCAAGGTGACCGCGGCCCAGAAGGAGGCCTACGGAAAACGTATCCAAGTGTCGCTCAACCAGTGGCTTCCGACGGTAAAGCGTATGCGGCCGGATCATACCTGGGACGAGATCGCCCGCGTGCTGAAGCAGCGAGGGAGCGACTGGACAGCTGAGCGCCTCCGTCGCGCGGTGAAATGGTTGGTCACGGAGCACCTTGCTGATCCAGGGCTGCTCAAGAAGTCCCCTGCCCGGCCGCCAGAAGATCGCTTGATGAGCCTCGTCGCCGGAATCCATTCGTCAAATCCAGACCTGACGATTAGAGAGATCGCCACCCAGCTTGAACGGCTCCATGAGCGGACGCCCCGCGGCGGGACGAGATGGGCGCCATCCTCCGTAAAAAATCTTCTCGACCGCGCAAAGCGGATTGGCCTCGTTGACACTGGCATTGAGTAGCGGGCAAAGCTCGGCCTCACACTGGTCAACCGCAAGCGCCGTCCAAGGGAAGATGAAACCGTGGAAACCGTCACGATCGAAAGCCGCTCCGATTTCGCGCAATGGGCGATCGAACGCGCCACCGCCATCATAGCTGAACAAGGCGGCAATCTTGCTATGGCTGCTCGCGGGGGCGATGATAGCAGGGTCGCGGAAAGCGCCAACGCGCTCGGCCAGGCAATCGTCTATGCTCTGCTTGAAGTCTTCGACGGCCTCGTTCCGCAGGAGTAAATCAGCAACGGGGTCTTCGGCATTCGGCGTGGTTCTCACTCCGAACTTCACGCTACGCCGTTTTCATGTCCGGGCCAGCATTCGCACGCGTCGACGCCATGATCATCGGCCCGAGGTTGAATTCGCCGGACGTCGCCTTGCGCGTAAAATCACGGAGGTCGCCGCCGGAGGGTGTGATGTGCCCTACACTTTTTAAGGATGCACGAGACAGCAGTGGCGATGTTCTCAACTTCAACAGAACGCAGACGTCCTGAAATCCTGAGGGATTAGCGCAAAGCGTCGCCCGCACCACGACCGTCGCGTCTATGACATTCCCGCAGCTCCATCTGGCCGCCAACTCCACCAAATAGGCCGAGCTATCGCGCCAAAACCAAGCAAGCCGAGATATCGTTCCCCGTCGTCAAGTCCGATCACTTTGACGGTTCCCCAAAGGTCGCGAGAGAATAATTCTTTACGATCAATAGTTTAGTGCAGTTTGCAGCTGCAAACACCGTTAACCGGCTCTACGCTGGCCGTCGCTCCTCGCATTCAGCAATGCCATAAGCATCGGACCGATAGAGAATTCGCCAATCTCACACCGATGTGTCAGATTTCGCAAATATCCACCCGCGGAATTAATCATGTTGTTTCGCTCCAAGATGCACGCGACAGCTACTGCCGCGTTCTCTGCCCCCATTATCTCGCACGCATCTTGGTACGCCGACGGACTCACCCCCATCATCGAGCGAACTACCACAGCAGCCGACATAAGATCACGCCAGCTGGAAATAGCGCCATTTGGACCATAGTCGCAAATTTCTGGGCAAGCCCTTAACACCAAGCCAAGTGGAAACGACTTCAATTGCGAGCGCTGCGGCTCAATATTATCGCTGAGATTGCCGCCCCGCTCTTTTCCTGAGCGAGGTTCAAATTCAAAAAGGGATTCGGTTTTTGAATTCTGTATGTGCTGCTCAATAGGAGCATGATTGATGCTAGGATTCGCGTTATTCTCATTATCTTCCAAGAGATTGAGAGCTTCCTCCTTCAGCATTCGCATCTCCTCCAAGAGTTCCCTGACTTCGGTCACCGTCGGGGATCTCGGAATTCGCTGGACCAGCGCTAAGTACGTACCCTCAATCAACGACCAATTTCCTGGTGCCTCCTCCTCCAATGCTGCTGTGATAAGCTTCCTCACGTCGCGTCGGCAAATCGTCAGGCTTTCCTTGGCTCTCCTCAATGCAGCCCGCTCAGCCATGACTTCTTGCGCCATTGTGGCCAGTTCGCCGGCGCGGACGAGCAAAGGAGAAAGGTCGAAGCCAAACGCCGATTCAACGGACCCAGATTTGTCCTTCCTAGCGTAGCGCTTTCCATTGGCGCTATCTTTCCGAATGATCAAACCTGCGTCCACAAGCAAAGCCAGATGTCGGCGCATTGTTGAGTTCGGCATACCGTGAGCACGCAGGGATAGCTGCATGTTTGAGGGAAATACGATCAATTGCGCATCCGGGCGGAATTCACTCTCCGGATAGAAGCTTATCAGTGCATCAAGGACTGCTACACTGTTTGAGTGAATGCCAAGGAGCGTCATTGCTGCCGACGCGTCTCGAAGCACCTTCCACTTGTCGACCGACCTCTCTGCTGCCTTACTCTCGGACACAGCTCGCTGTCGTCGAATTTCGGCAAGCGATACCGATCGCCGTCCAAACGGCGTTGAAATATTCCCGGTTTCCATCATTCTTCACCTGTCAGCAGGCAAAAGAAATTTGTTCGCCAAAAAAGGCGCCTAAGACTCTTGACGGAGATTCCCGGAAATGCGATTCTGAGCTTGCTTAGAGAACAGAACAGGGCTTCCGAGACGGCGACGTTTTGGGGCTCTTTTCTTTTGCGGTTTAAGCTTCCTTCTTCCTCTGATTTGCAGCTTCATGCGCCTCAAAGAGCGCCGGCAACTGGTTGAGCACGAAGGCCGCGAATGCTGGCGTCGCCTTCTTGTCGATCGTGATCTCGAGTTTTGACTTACTATTCTTCACCTGAGCCAGTCGGCCACCATCGGAGGTCGACATGACATCGGGAAGGCCACGTTCAACGCGACGGGGCCTCAGGTGGGCCAAAGTCTGCTTGAAGCGTTCTTCAGAGGACAAGCCTGCGAGCGAGCGGGCATGATTGACCAAATCGACCCCACCATCTTGCGTCTTAGCAACCAAGTCACTTAGCTGTTGCCAACTGGGCCGCCCGACGCCTGGCGCCGGGCCAATCGCTTCGATGAGTTCAAGCGGAAGAGCGTCGACGAGTTGTAGCATGATCGAGAGGGTACTCTTGTCGATCGACAGGGACGACATGATAATCTCACGTGAAAACCTCTCCCTCAGGCGTCCCGCAAAGCGGGCTTTCTCGATAAATGAGAGATCTTCGCGCTCATTGTTTTCCTGTCCTTGCGCAATTACCAACTCCTCGTCGGAAAGAGCGCGCACCACAGCCTTCACTGGCAGTTCAAGTTCACGGAGTGCGCGATGGCGTCGATGACCGAACGCGACCTGATATCGTCCGGCCTGATCGGGATGCGGTCGTACGAGAATCGGGACTTGCTGTCCTTGCTCTCTGATGGAAGCCTTTAACCCGTCGATATCACCTTCCATGCGGTCTTGAACAAATGAGGGCTCGATCAGGTCGGCCTCCAGCTCAACGACAGACTGGCCCTCTGCCAGCTTCCGTTCAATTTCATTTGCGCGGCGACTCCTATCGTTGAGATCGCCAAGCGTCTTCGTGACCGCAGCCATTGGTTTCGATTTCCCGGCATCCAAAAATGGTCTCGGGTGAGGGGGCGGCGCGGCGCTTGCTTCTTGCTTGCTCTCGGTATGCAGAGATGAGAGGAGGTTTTTCCGGCTCATGATCTACCCCATGTCGACTTAATCAGTGATTCGATTTCGGCATTGACGTTATTCATCGATTCCAGCGCGCGGTCATAGGTCGCCCTGTGGAATTGGCTACGGTCGATCTCGAACAGAGTCTGGTTTGTAATGCCTGCATCTGAAACGGCCGTACTTTTCAGCATTGGATTGACAAGCACGTCTTCACCAAACATCGAGCGAAGAAATGCGACCATTTGATTCTGCGGGCCGTCAGTAGGTTCGAACCGCGTGATGAGATAGCGCATCCAATTGCTTCGATCTTCCGCGCCGGCCTCAGCGATCTCGTCAAGTAGGGCACTCATCATAGAGAGGAATTGGTTCATCGACATCACATCAAGCATTTGAGGGTGGATCGTTATGAGTGCCGACGTCGCAGCCGTAAGGGCGGAGAGCGTTAAAAAGCCTAGTTGAGGTGGGCAGTCTATTACGACAACATCGTACGCGTCTTCCACCTCTTGAATGACGGCCTGCAGCCGGGCAAAGAAAAGGACGTCGTCTGGCTTACGTTGCAGGAGAGCCTTCGGCGTATCGTGCTCAAACTCCATGAGTTCGAGATTGCCGGGGATGAGATGAAGATCAGGGATGTAGGTTCCCCGAATGATCTCTTGAATGGGACGACGCTCCTCGTCGTATCGAATGGCACCGTAGATCGTCTCATTTGGGCCAACGTCGGTTTCTGGTTGGTTCCCAAACAGCGCGGAAAGGCTAGCTTGCGGGTCCAGGTCAATGGCCAGCACTCTATAGCCCCTCAAGGCAAGGTATTGCGCAAGGTGGGCCGAAGTCGTGGTCTTACCGGATCCTCCCTTGAAGTTCATCACCGAGATGATCTGAAGCTCCTCATCCGCCCGACGATGAGGCAAATACCGTCCTGTCGACCTGGTGGGCTTATCGAGGTAAGCGCGAATCGCCGAGATCTCCTCGACAGAATACATGCGTCGTCCGCCCGCAATCGTTGGGCTAAACTTCAGTTCACCACTGTCGGAGGCTTTTCGCTCGAGTTCAACTGCGATCGTACGTAGATAGCCTTCGGCAACTCCTAAAAGCTTCGCCGCCTCTGATGGATTGAACGCACGAATTCCTTTCCGCGCGTGCGGCGGAAAAATATTCGTCTGATGCTCTTGCAGCTTGGTCGAAAGGGATGCCGCTTGCTCACGGATTTTCGAACGGAGCGGGTAACTGCGGCTTGCCTTGGCCTTTGCGGTGTTCATCGTTTTCTCGCCTGTCGGGTCTGATATGCGGCTGAAGGCCGCCATTTGACCAAACTCCGCAGATGAACACTAATGCCCGATTTCGATCGATCAGCAAGATATTTAAGGTTAACAGAACCTTAATGCATTGCTGAGTCCAGCAACTAATTCAAGCAACCCATCGAAATTCCCCTATCAAAACAAGCCATTGGCAACTTTCTCCGCTGCCGTCGAACATAGACAAAAAAGAGTCGATAAAGGGGGCCGGTTGACATTCTTCGCCCCAGGTTTGGCGCCAAATCAACCTCTATATGCGACTCAAGGTGCCTTCAGGGGAATCACATCCATTCCTCAGTGCGATTGTAGCGGGTAGTCTCGGTGGTATCACGTCGTAGACGATACGCGCCGAAGATGCGGCGTCCCTGTCCTTCTCCCGGTGAGTGGATAGGCTACGAACCGTTCGCCATGCGATTCGTGACGAGGAATGTCCGCTGCACGCCGCGGCAAGGAGGATGGTCTCCGCCAACAGCAAGCCATCCCCGACAGACTAGACAATCTCCTTAAGTGCGACGCGAGTGTGTGTGCCTAGAAAGCATACTAGCGATCTTTCTTATAGTTTATCGCTTCGTTCGCACGGTCACGTGGCACGGAGATTGTCGAGCAAACGCGACGAAAGCTCGAATTGTCTCGCAACTCCTCGCCCTTGAGAATTCTTGCCGAGAGACTCCGTCAGAATTCCCCGCCTAACGAGGATGTCGATCGTTTCGATAACGCCGCTACGTGTCATCCCCGTAAACTGTATGATATTTGAGAGCGTTAGCTTCTCGTGCGCCTGGTGCATCATATAGAGGATATTGATCATCCCGATCTGTTTGATGCGCGATTGCGCGCTCTCGTCCTCAAGGGGTTTGTCGAGGATTTCACGCACGGCGAAGACAGACAGTGCTTGTGTTTGCCATCGGTCACTCAATTTGCTTGCCATCGATTTAACTATCTATTATTTGCATAGTATGCGCGTTAGGGCGAGACGATTCTTCGTATCCCGTCCAACGAAATTTCAATCGGAGGGTAGGGGGCATGAAGAGCCTTTTCTTTCGAACGGTCATAGCGGCGTTAGGGTTCGGTTCACTATATCTCAGTTCCGGGCAAAGCGCGCGTGCCGACGAGTGGGGTTGCCAGGTTATCCTGTGCCTATCCAATCCTGGTGGCCCGACACAATACGCTGAGTGCCGCCCGCCTATCCAGAAACTCTGGAGATGGCTCGCCAAGGGACGTTCCTTCCCGACATGCAGCGGCGTCGGCTTCCAAAGCTCCCGCCCTCGATACGAACCCTACTATTGCAACGACGGTTACCGTCTGTCAGCGGGCTATGGCCCGACCGGGCGCGACGGAACCTGCGTGTCGACGTCGATGCAGCCGGTGAGCGACAGTCATTGCCGTCGCGACCGGGATAATGCCGGCCGGAGCAATGGCTCCGTGATCTCGCCACGCTGGCAGCAAACCGATGGCCGCTACCAGTGCATGGCCTACACCCTGAGCCGTCCCCTGGTCCGCGAGAAACCGCGATACATCGATGTGACGATCGACGGCGTCGGCAAGCAGAGGGTCTGGTTCTAAACATGCCCATCGTTTTCGTCGACCTCGCGCAGACCTGCGCACCCTTTGTTGCGTCCGAAACTCTCGCCGGCGTTGTCAGTCTCGAGAGCCGGTTCGCGCCCTTCAACATTCGCATCAACAGCAGCCGGCCGCTCAAGACACAGCCTGGTTCAAAGGCCGAGGCGATCGAGATCGCCACATCGCTGGTGGCCGAGCATCACGATATCCAGCTCGGTCTTGGCGGCATCGGGGTGGAGGAGCTCCAAAAGCAGAAGCTCTCAATTTCCGACGCCTTCGATCCCTGCCTGAACCTGCAAGCCACGGCCACGCTGCTGGACGGCTACTACCGCCTTGCCGTCAAGGCGGGCGCGGATACTGCCAGGGCGGAGCAGGTGATGCTCCAGTCCTATTACGGGCGCGATGATCCCTCGGTTGGCGCGATGGTCAACTACGACGATCAGGTCCGCCGGGAGATCAAGCGGCTCGGTCCGACCATCGGCCGGCTGACGATCACGGATACGGGGGAGGGGAGGGGGAACGACGAAAGTGCCGCCTCCGCCCAGGTCGACGTGGTCGCAGAAGTAGTTGCGGAGAACTCCGAGCCGAAATCCACCTCGATCGCTTCCGCGCCCACATGGGACGTTTTCAACAGCCGGCGCGGGTCTTCCGTCCTGGTGTTTCAGAACAATCAAATGGAGCAGAGTGAATGATTTTCAGTTCCCGTATCCGCGCGTTTGCGGCCCCGTCTGCAATGGCATTCGCTGTGGTGGCGATGCTGGTCGAGCCGGCGTTTGCGCAGGCGGCCGGCATCGAGACGATCCTGCAGAATGTCGTCGACCTTTTGCAGGGCAACATCTTCAGGCTTTTCGCCACCATCGCAGTGATCCTGATCGCGCTCGCCTGGATGTTCGGCTACATGGACCTGCGCCGCGCAGGCTACTGGATCGTCGGCATCGGCGTGATCGCCGGCTCGTCGGAGCTCGTCAGCACGATCATCGGGAGCTGACCATATGGCAGCCGCGCGACCCGAGCTTGAGGAAGACACGCTGTTCATCGCCTGCACGCGCCCGGCAATGGTCGCGGGCGTCACGATGGAGGCCATGGGCATCAACGTCATGGCGACCACGATCTTCTACCTCGCTGCGGGCTCGGTCGCCTATGCGCTCGTGGGCATCGTCTTCCATTTCGTCTTCCGGGCGCTGGTCAAGCACGACCACAACATGTTCCGGATCCTCGTGGCCTGGGTGGAGACGCGCGGCCGGACTCGGAACGGCGCCTACTGGGGCGGAGCCACGCTTTCGCCGCTGAAACTTGTCCGGCGCTTTGACGAAAGGGACCTCGGATATGCCTAGTGTCGCCACCCTGAAGTCCCGCGAGCTCACACCGGAAACCTTCATCCCCTATGTGCGGCATGTCGACGAAACCACCGTCGCACTCGACTCTCGCACCTTGATGGTGATGGTGGCGCTCGAGGGCGTGTCCTTCGAGACCGCCGACGTTCTCGACCTCAACGAACTGCATCGTGACCTGAATACGCTCTATCGCAATATCGCAGACGAGCGGCTCGCCTTGTGGTCTCATCTTATTCGTCGCCGCGATCGCGACTATCCGGACGGGATATTCGCAACGCCCTTCTCGGCCGCGCTCAACGAAAAGTATCGCGAGCGCATGGTGCGCGAGGACCTGTTCCGCAACGACCTGTACCTTACCGTCCTCTGGTCGCCGGCGCGCGATCCGGCCGACAAGGCCGCGAAGCTGCTATCCCGCTTGCGGCAGCGATACCGTTCAGGCGCCGAACTGGACGAGGAGGCACTGAAGCACCTTCAGGACAAGGTCGTCGACGTCGTTGCCGGCTTGAAACGCTTCGAACCACGCGTGCTCTCCCTTTACGAGCATGACGGGGTGCTGTTTTCCGAGCCGAGCGAGGTGCTTCACCAGTTGGTGGGCGGCCGCCGCGAGCCGGTCCCATTGACCGAGGGCCGGATCTCCTCGGCCATCTATTCCGATCGTGTCATCATCGGCCGCGAGACGATCGAAATCCGCCATGAAGCGGAAAGCCGCTTTTCCGGCATGTTGAGCATCAAGGAATATCCTGCCCGCACCAGAACGGGGATGTTGGACGGCGTTCTGACCAGTCCCTTCGAACTGATCCTCTCGCAATCCTTCTGCTTCGCCTCGAAGGCCGACGCCCGCGTCATTATGGGCCGCAAGCAGAACCAGCTCGTCAGCGCCGGCGACAAGGCCGCCTCGCAGATCGGCGAGCTTGATGACGCGATGGACGATCTGGAATCGAACCGGTTCGTACTCGGAGAGCATCACCTGACGCTCGCCGTCTTCGCCACTTCCGTCAAGGAATTGACGGATAATCTTGCGAAGGCTCGCGCCAGCCTGACGAACGGCGGCGCGGTCGTTGCGCGCGAGGATCTCGGGCTCGAGGCCGCCTGGTGGGCACAGTTGCCGGGCAATTTCCGCTATCGCGCGCGATCGGGAGCAATCACCTCACGCAACTTCGCGGCGTTGTCGCCATTCCATTCCTATCCGATCGGGCAGAAAGACGGCAACGAGTGGGGACCGGCCGTCGCCCTGCTCAAGACGGCATCCGGCTCGCCCTACTACTTCAATCTCCACTATGGCGATCTCGGCAACACGTTCATGTGCGGCCCCTCCGGCGCCGGCAAGACGGTGATCGTCAACTTCATGCTGTCGCAGCTTGAAAAACACGATCCGCATGTCGTGTTCTTCGACAAGGACCGCGGCGCGGACCTTTATGTCCGCGCCGCCGGCGGCACCTATCTCCCCCTCAAGAATGGCACGCCCACCGGCTGCGCTCCCCTCAAGGCCCTCGACCTCACACCGGAGAACAAGGTCTTCCTTACCCGTTGGGTCGGCAAGCTTGTCGGGTCCGGCACGCGGGAGCTGAGCGTCACCGAACTTCGCGATATCGCCGGCGCCATCGACGGGCTTGCCGATCTGCCGACAGAGCAGCGGACGATCGGCGCGCTTCGCACCTTCCTCAACAACACGGACCTGGAAGGGATTGCGGCCCGGTTGCGGCGCTGGGAGAGGGGAGGGCCGCTCGGCTGGGTCTTCGACAACGTCATCGAGGATATCGGCTTCGGCGATCTGGGCGGCAACGGCAAGTTCATCGGCTACGACATGACCGACTTCCTCGACAATGAGGAAATCCGCACCCCATTGATGGCGTATCTCTTCCACCGCGTCGAGCAGCTGATCGACGGTCGGCGCATCATCATCGTCATCGACGAATTCTGGAAAGCGCTGCAGGACGAAGGTTTCCGCGACCTCGCACAGAACAAGTTGAAGACGATCCGCAAGCAGAACGGGCTGATGCTGTTTGCCACGCAGAGCCCGCGCGACGCGCTGATCTCGCCGATCGCGCACACGATCATCGAGCAATGCCCGACGCAGATATTCCTGCCGAATTCCCGCGGCAACCATGCCGACTATGTGGAGGGGTTCAAGCTCACGGAGCGCGAATACGAATTGATCGCCCGCGAACTCTCCGTCGAAAGCCGGCGGTTCGTGTTGAAGCAGGGGCACAACAGCGTCGTCGCCGAACTGAATCTCAATGGCTTCGACGACGAACTCGCGATCCTCTCCGGCCGAACGGCCAATGTCGAGCTGCTCGACGCGATCCGCGCCGAAGTCGGCAACGACCCCAAGGACTGGCTTCCCGTTTTCCAGGAAAGAAGGAGTGCAAGCTGATGGCTTCCTATCGACTTCATGCTGCGGCGCTCGCAGCTGCGATTGTCCTGTCCGCCGGCGGCGCGGCAGGGCAGGGGATTCCGGTGATCGACCAGACGGCGATCCTCAAACACATCGAAAGCATCGCGCAGCTAAAGTCGCAGCTCGACGCCCTTCACCAGCAGATCGAGCAGGCCCAGCAGCTCTACGGTTCGCTCAACAAGCTGACCGACATGGCTGACGTGGCGAGCGTGCTCAACGATCCGGCGATCCGCAAGGCGCTACCATCGGATTTCTCAGCGATCGAGGGGCTTTTGAAGGGCGAGGGAACCGGCGTGTTCAAGGATTCCGCGTCGAAGTTCCTGGAAGGCAATTCCACCTATCGCACCGACGCCGATGATTTCTACGCAAAGGAACTCGCACGCGTGCAGAACAAGAATGCGGGGCAGATGAGCCTCGGGCAGCAGATTTACGACGCTGCCACCAAGCGCATCGACGGGATCGACCAGCTTCGTGAGAAGATTTCGACCGCAAGCGATGCCAAGGAAATCGCCGACCTTCAGGCTCGGTTGCAAGCGGAACAGGCGTTTCTGCAGACCGACGTGCTGCGGATGGAAGGGCTGCGCATGGTGCAGCAGGCGCAGAACCAGGTCGACGAACAGCGCAAGGCCGAAGACTGGCGCCAGCGCATGGATGCGATGAAGGCGGCGCTGCAATGAGACGATCTCTGCTCATTTTGACGCTCCTTCTCCTCGCGGCCTGCTCCGAGAAGACAGACCAGACCTATACCGTCGACCAGCTGACCACCGACGAGGGCTTGCTGTCTCGTATCCTGGCCGAGTGCCGGAACAATCCGGGCGAGCTGCGCGCAACGGTCAACTGCCAGAACGCGGAAGCGGCCGACGGCAAGCTCCGCCTCCAGAACATGCGCAAGGCGCTGGGGAAGTAGGGCGCCATGTATAATGTGTTCGAGTTCATCGACGGCCAATTCAAACGACCGCTCGAAATGTTCGTCTCCGACGGGACTTCGAACATCGCCGAATGGGTCACCGGTCCGCTGACGGCAGCGGTGACGCTTTATGTTGTGTTGTATGGCTACCTTGTGCTGCGCGGCTCCGTACAGGATCCGGTTCTGGAATTTGCTTTTCGGGCGATGAAGCTGGCGATCATCGTCATGCTGGTGAAAAACGCCGGGGAATATCAGACCTACGTCACGAACGTCTTTTTCGATATCCTTCCGCGCGAGATTGCCCAGGCACTTAACACCGGCACGACGCCCAGCGCCAGCACGTTCGACAGTCTGCTCGACAAGGGACAGGCTTCAGCCACCGACATCTGGTCTCGCGCCTCCTGGCCGGTCGATATCGTCACCGGTATCGGCGGCATGATGGTGATCGGCGTCAGCTTTCTGGTCGCCGGCATCGGCTATGTCGTTTCGCTCTACGCCCGGCTGGCACTCGCGATCGTGCTGGCCATCGGCCCGATCTTCATCGCGCTCGCTATGTTCCAATCGACGCGCCGCTTCACCGAGGCCTGGATCGGGCAGCTCGCCAACTTCGTCATCCTTCAGGTTCTCGTCGTCGCCGTCGGCGCGCTGCTGATCTCGTGCCTCGATTCCACCTTCACGGCGATCGACGCCTATACCGACGTCCTCATGCGCCCGATCGCTCTTTGCGCCATCGGTATCGCTGCGCTCTATGTCTTCTATCAGCTTCCGACGATTGCATCGGCGCTGGCGTCTGGTGGCGCATCCCTCGCCTACGGCTACACCACGGCGCGGGATGCGCATGAGGGGATGCTTGCCAGGGGAACCCGATACACAGGCCAGATGATCGGTCGCGGCGCACGCTTCGCAGGCAGTGCGTTCGGCTCGAAAAGCGCCGGTGCATGAGCGCATCTCAATAATAAGAAAAGGCCTTTCCCATATGATCAAGACCACTGTTTCTCTTGTCATGCTGATCGCCATCGGAGGCTGCGCTTCGCTGACCTATCCGCTTCCCAAATGTGACGGCTATTCCCGCCGGCCGCTAAACCGCGCGATGTGGGAATGGGAAGGCGACAGCACGTTGAAGCGCCAGCCGTCGGATCGGCGATCTTCGACCTCGGCCACGCCTTATGCCGAGGAGGGCAGGGAACCGGCCGCTTTCGCCCATCTTGATATCGACGGCTCGCATCGCCGTTGCGCGGAGTGACGGCATGGTCTCGACTGACAATCTCAAGAGCTACTTCGAAAAGGCCCGGCGGTTCGATCAGGATCGCATGATGCAGATCGAGCGCTCGAACCGGATCGCCTGGTCGATCGCGATCGTCGCCAGCGTCATCGCCGGCGTTTCCGTCTTCGCGGTCGCAGGCCTGACCCCATTGAAGACCGTCGAGCCTTTTGTCGTACGCGTCGATAATTCGACGGGCATCGTCGATGTCGTCTCGGCGCTGACCTCCACGGCGGGCACCTATGATGAAGCCGTGACCAAGTACTTTGCTGCCAAATATGTCCGCGCTCGAGAAGGCTATGTTTGGAGCGAGGCGCAGGAGAACTTCCGATCAATTGCGCTGCTGTCGACCCAGGCCGAGCAGGCGCGGTTCTCGGCGATCTATCGCGGAAGCAATCCGGAATCGCCGCAGAACACCTACGGCCGCGCCGCGACCGCAAGGATCAACATCGCCTCGATCTCGCTGATCAATCAGAACGTGGTCTCGGTTCGCTATATGCGGACGATAACGCGCGGAGACGAGGTTCGCACGAGCCACTGGGTTGCGACCCTTACCTACTCCTATGCCAACGCCCCGATGTCGTCGACGGACCGGCTGGTCAACCCCCTCGGCTTTGCGGTCAGCGAGTACCGCGCCGATCCGGAGGCAATCAATTGATAAGAAAGATCATCCTCGCTACGGCCCTACTTGCCGGAGCCGCCTCGACGGCTACCGCGCTCGAAATTCCACGCGGCGCGTCACAGGACAGCCGAGTCCGGTTCGTGAACTACCAGCCGTTCAACATCACCAGGATCGTCGGCACTTTGCGCTCATCGGTGCAAGTCGAATTCGCGGCCGACGAGGAGATCGCGCATGTCGCGCTCGGCAACAGCGTCGCGTGGGAAGTGGCCCCGGCCGGTAACATCCTGTTCCTGAAGCCGCGCGAGAACCAGCCGGTGACGAACATCTCCGTGGTGACGACGCGGCGGGACGGATCGACGCGCAGCTACCAGATGGAGCTCACCGTTCGCGACGGCTCCGTCGCGGTCGGGCAGAACACCTATTTCTATGTGAAATTCCGCTATCCCGGTGATGAAGCGGAACTTCGCCGTCAACAGGCCGCTGCTCGCGCTTTGGCCAACCAGGCGAAGGAAGCCGACAACGTGCTGGCGCTTCACGAAGCCTATGGACCGCGCAACTGGCGCTATTCGGCGCAGGGATCGCGGGCGCTGGAACCGCAGAGCGTCTACGACAACGGCAAGGTTACGACATTCGCTTTTGTCGGCAATCAGGAAATGCCCGCCATCTATGTCGAGAATTCCGACGGCTCCGAGAGCCTGGTTCCGAAATCCGTCGATGGCAACCTGGTGATGGTTCACGCCATCAGCCGCAAGTTCATCCTGCGCCGCGGCAAGGACGTGCTGTGCGTCTTCAACGAGGCTTACGACCGCGTCGGCATCAATCCGGACACCAACACGACCTCACCGTCGGTAGAACGCATCGTCAAGGGCGATGCCGCGGCTCAGTAGGGAAGGGGAGACCATGGCCCAGGAAGACGAAACCCGGATTCCCGGCGAGCGCGCCGAAACCGTCACCGGCCGGCGCATCGACAACAGCCCAGTCCTGAAACGAGGAGCGGTTGCGCTCGCCGTCGTGGCGTTCATCGGATTTGCTCTCTGGTCGACGACAGGCAAGAAGTCGAAGGATGAGAACGCACAGCCGGAGCGCGTCGTCATTCGCCAGACCAACCCATTCGAGGCGGCGAAGGAGAAGGTCGAGCCGAAGGAGGTGGTCCCGGAGGTGAAGCTGCCAACCCCGGTGGTCGAACCTATCGCCGAGGAGAAGGACGAACTGCTCGATTCCGCACGCAGGGCACCGGTGATGGCCTTCAGCGGTGGGCAGAAGAATGCCACGCAGCGACGCGAGGCGGATAGTTCAGATACTGCTGTGAACAGCAATTTCCTGCCGCTCGACAACAACATGATGGGCCAGAACCAGCAGAACAGCGACCAGCAGCGTTTCGATGGCCTGTTGCGGCCGACGAAGCTCGAAGGTTCAAGGGCCGGGACCCTTGGCAATCGTGACTTCATCGTCGCAATGGGGACGTCGATCCCTTGCGTGCTGGAAACCGCGCTCGCGTCGGACCAGCCCGGCTTCAGCAGCTGCGTGATCAATCGAGACGTTCTCTCTGACAACGGCAGGGTCGTCCTCATGGAGAAGGGCACACAGGTCGTTGGTGAATATCGTGGTGGACTGCAACGGGGGCAGAAGCGCCTGTTCGTCTTGTGGAACCGGGCCAAAACGCCGAAGGGGGTAATTGTCACCCTTGCATCTCCGGCGACCGATGCGCTCGGCCGCGCCGGTGTCGATGGCTATGTTGATACGCATTGGTGGGAGCGGTTTGGAAGTGCCTTGCTTCTTTCCATTGTCGGCGATGCGACCAGCTACGCCAACAGCAGGCTGCAGGATAGTGATGTTGATGCGCAAAACACGACGAGCGCTGGCCAGCAGGCGGCCGCGATCGCTGTCGAGCAATCGATCAACATCCCACCGACGCTGAACAAGCATCAGGGCGAACTGGTTTCGATCTACGTAGCCCGCGATCTGGATTTTTCGGGGATCTATCGGCTACGTGTGACGGAACCACGGAACCGCATCCTCGATCGAGCGGTGCTGGGGGATTTCGCGCCGGACTCGAAGCTGGTAACGAAGTAACGCGGCGATGACAGAAGCGCAGGATGCGGCCGTTGTTCGTGAGTTGCTGAAGCCGTTCTCGGCGTTCCTGCAGGATCCCTCACTCTATGAGGTGATCGTCAATCGGCCCGGGCAGGTGCTGACGGAAGGACCCGGCGGGTGGCGGACCCATGATCTTCCGGGTCTGACCTTCGAAAAGCTCATGCGCCTTGCCCGGGCCGTTGCCAGCTTTTCGCACCAGTCCATCGATGAGACGCGCCCGATACTCTCAGCGACGCTTCCAGGAGACGAGCGCATCCAGGTCGTCATTCCTCCAGCGACGCTGAAAGAGACGGTGAGCATTACAATACGCAAGCCGTCATCGGTCGATTTTACGCTCGATGATTTAGACGAAAGGCTCTTCTTTGAAGGCACACGAACCATTGAGGCCGACGCACCAGGCAACGATGACGAGTTGCGTAATCTATATCGCGCCGGTCAGATTAAGGAATTCTTGCGTCAGGCGGTCTTGTCCCGGAAGAACATCATAATTTCGGGAGCGACTGGATCGGCCAAAACGACGCTCTCGAAAGCTCTGATCAAACACATTCCTGGCGACGAGCGGATTATTTCGATAGAGGATACTGCTGAACTCGTAATTCCCCAAAAAAACAATGTCCGACTTTTTTACTCGAAAGACCGGCAAGGACTCTCTCAGGCGGGGCCGAAACAGCTTCTTGAGTCGAGCCTGCGAATGCGACCAGATCGCATTCTTCTGCAGGAGCTACGTGATGGCACCGCATTCTACTACATTAGGAACGTGAACTCGGGTCATCCAGGCTCGATTACTACAGTTCATGCGGATTCTGTCGCTCTCGCATTCGAACAGTTAATGCTCTTAATCAAGGAATCCGAGGCCGCGCGCGACCTTGGACGCGTTGAAATATTGAATTTGCTTCATGCTTCTATCGACGTAGTCGTGCAATGCAGACGTCTAGCTGGCGCATTTCGAGCATCCGAGGTATATTTCCGCCAGCACAATTTACTCTTACAGCATCCTACACAATAGTTGCTAATTTTTGCGGCGCCTTCTAAAGGCTGTTCGCCTTCAAACTATGAATTGTGTAGCATGAATCAGAGGAATTCTGTCCCCGAGGGGATTTTCTTTCGAGCCCTCTGGTTTCTCATTACACTTGATCGCCTCCTTTTGATCGTCACTATTGTGCTGCTTTGAGGCGGCTAGAGTGATGACCTTGCCTCCTGCGCTTAGCCAGATGGCGGGAATCCGTATGGGGCTTGTCGAAAGCGAAGGAACAGCATCTCGGTGGCTCCGACACACAAAGCGATTCCCCCCAACAACAGATCGTCTTGCGTTCAGCCACCTCGTTTGAGATGGCAAACTTGAGAAGACACGTCTACAGCTTAGTGAAGCAGTAGATCACCTAAACTACGACGCAAAACAGAGGATTTTACTTGCTTTTAGAAATACATTCGTCCCCGAATTGGACCAATCCTATATTCGGCGTTAGCGAATTATAGACTGATGCAAGAGTGGGAATGCGACCGCCCCACCACCTTGTAAGTAATCTCAGCCTTTTGAACAGAAATGATGGCAAAACGAATTTACAGGGCGATGCATAGTTTTCTTCATGTGAAACATATGTCTGCCCATCGATCGCTAATATAAATCGCTCCGCATATCTGTTTTGTCCAGCTTCCATACTAAATCCTCCACATCCTTAGATGTTCATAGCCTTTATTATCAGCTAACTTAGTTTGATCTACGGTAACTCAGAAATATATTGCAAACGAGCCTGACTAGGCGCTGGTAAACCAAGCTTTTTATACCACTGATTCCGCGAGGTGTTAACAAAGCGATATGCGTTGCCCGAACCTGATGCACATCGTCGCAAGCGTTTGGCGGGCGTACCGTTGCTCCTCCTGTGAAGCCATAAAGACGAGCCGCGCACCGGTTAAGCCGAGCGGATGGCGCCCGTCCTCCGGGTTCACATGGGGAGCATCGTAGGGCAAGCCGAGTTCCGGTAGGCAGGCGAGATCCTGTGCGGTGAAAGCTTCGTTGAGTTCCACAAAGCGATATCATTTACAGCAGTTGATCGTAGCACGGTCCCTTGGCAGTTCGTGCTGCCTTCATCACCGCGGTTGCTGCGGAGAGCGAGAACTCGAGACTTTAATCAGGGATAACTGCCGTGCCGTCAATCTCAACCAGCCAGTCTGGACGGGCCAGGGCGCTCACAACCAGGCCTGTGGAAACGGGATGAACTCCTTTTATATATTCGCCCATGGTCCGATACACCGCCTCACGGTGCCGGACATCTGTAATGTAGACGACGACCTTTACGAGGTGATCCATCGTGCCGCCGCATTCCTCGATGAGCTGCCTGATGTTCTGCATCACTTTGCGAGTCTGTTCGACGGGGTCATGGCTGCCGATGTTGCGGGCCGTATCCAGATCCTGCGGGCACTGCCCGCGTAGATAGATCGTCCTGCCACCGCGGGTAACGACCGCCTGGCACAGATCGTTGTCGAGCTTCTGCTCGGGATAGGTATCCTTGGTATTGAACGTACGGATTCGGGTATGTTCCATCATGATCTCCACTGGTTTGACCGAAATTGATCAGAATGCGAGCCGTCGGTCTTACCGCACGGCAGGTCCGGGCTTGATGCTGCCGTCGGAGAAGCGCTCCAGCCGGTACGGGGCCAGTTCGTCCGGCCGCGCCGTGCCGGCGACCATGTCGGCAGTCAGGCGGCCCGCCGCCGGGCCGATACCGAAACCATGGCCGGAATAGCCTGATGACAGGAAGAGTCCCGGAATGGCTGCTATGGGCGATATGACGGGCACGGCGTCGGGGGTGACATCGATGACGCCCGCCCATTTATGAGCCACCTTGGCCTTTGCAAACATCGGCAAGGCCGCCGATGCGATCTTGAGCCCGGCCTCGAGATTGGCCTCGTCGACCGGCGGGTCCCACATGCGGACCGACTCAAATGGGCTTTTCTGATCGTTTCTCCACGATCGCTTCCACTGGAATCCCTTGAACGAGGCGCCGGACACCCGCAGCTTCACGCCGGTATCGGCGAAGGCGAGGTGACGGAAATCCCACAGGAAGCGGAAGCTGCTGGGTGTGATTGTATGGATTTCGCCGCCATAGCGCAGCACGTTGTAGCCGCCATCCACCCGCTTGCGCGTGATGAAACCCGATCCGGTCAGCGATGGCGTGAGCGGTGTCTCGCCGGGCTGCGTGCATTGCGCGGAGGTGACGACTGCCAGCTGCGGAAACCGCACCCGCAAGTTCCCAAGGAATTGGCTGCTCCACACGCCGCCTGCGACGACGACGGCGCCGCATTTCACCGTGCCCTTCTCCGTCACCACCGCGGAAACCCGGCCGGCGCTTGTCTCGATGCCCCGGACCGCATCTCCGATCGAGATGAAGGCGCCAGCGCGCTGGGCCGCGCGTGCGAATGCCGGCGCAGCCAGTTGCGGCTCGGCGCAGCCATCGGCTTTGGCGTAGACGGCGCCTTGCCAAGAGCGCGCGGCACCTGGCAGCAACGCGGCAACCTCGGCGGAATCCAGCACCTCGGCTTTTGCGCCAAGAGGCTCCGCCGATTTCAACCACTCCGAGTTCTTGGCCAGTTCCTGCTCATTGTTGCACAAGTAAACGACCCCGTTGCGCCGGAATCCGACGTCTGCGCCAAGGAGTTCCTCGGAGCGATCCCAGATTTCCATTGCTTCCAGCATGAGCGGAAGCTCACGAAGATCGCGGCCCAACGTCCTGCACCAGCCAAGATTTCTCCCCGATTGCTCTCCTCCGATGATCCCCTTTTCGCACAGCAGGACGGAACGACCTTGTCTACGGAGAAAGAATGCCGTCGCAGCACCCACAATGCCGCCTCCGATGATAACGACATCAACCTCGGCCGGTCGATCAGGGTTCGACGCGACGCTATCCATGGGGGGCATCATGAGTTATCTCTCCATCAAGTGAGCCTTCGGCCTATTCGACCTTTTGGCCTTATGCATTATCGGCGGGGGGGGGGG
>NZ_JBIVSO010000017.1:0-108263 GCF_044756305.1 Rhizobium sp. NPDC092011 | reverse complement strand
GGCTACATGTCGCCAGCGGATTTTGAAACCCAACTCGCCCAGCAGGCGGCTTAGTTTGAAGCGCCTCGCTGGTCCAGCCCGAAGGGTTCACTCCAATCCCGGGTCAGCTTTCAGTGCAAATCAACACCCAGTTCCGTCGCAGCAGCTGTTCCCCTCTGGAGGTTAAAGATCTCCACACTTCATGGGCCGCGGTTTTCCGTCGGCCCTTTCTTTTTGCCCCCACGGTCGATCGACAATTCGAAGCCTCGACCGGATCGCCGGCGGCTAGTCATTCCACAGACAGGAGAGCGGTATGGCCGCCATTCTCTCGCCAAACGGCAGGATCCTGTCCCCGTCGTAGAACACGTATCCCGCCTTGAAGGAATGACCCGTTGCGGCTGCAACCTTGCGAAGCCCCTTGAAGTCATGGGTCGCAATAGTGGCGGAAGCTTTGACTTCCAGGCCGATGATATCGCCGGCTTCGTCTTCCAGAACGATATCGACCTCGTCCTGATCCTTGTCCCGATAGTGATGGAAGGTCATTTGTGTGTCGCTCCACGTAGCGAGCCGGAACACCTCGTTTGCGACAAAGGTCTCAAGCGATGCGCCAAACAACGACCGATCTCTGGCGATCCGATCTGACGTCAATCCCGTCAACGCTGCCAGAAGCCCGCTATCCAGGACAAATAGCTTGGGAGTTTTCACGAGGCGCTTTAGCGGATTGCGAAACCATGGTTCGATGCGGCGAACAAGGAACAGGTTCTCGAAGAGTCCAATGTAGCGACGCGCGGTCTTGTCATCGAGGCCGACCTGCCCAGCCAGCTGCGCGAAATTGAGCAGCTGGCCGGAATGATGTGCAAGTGCGCGAAGAAGCTGGGGCATTTGATCGAGGCGTTCAACGTCGGCGATTTCGCGAACGTCCCGCTCCACGATCGCGCGGATATACTCTCTCGCCCACGCTGAGCGGCGACGAGGCTCGGTCCGCGCGACCATATCCGGATAACCACCGATCAGCACATGTTCGACCAGCTCCTGTCCGAGCAGCTGATGCTTGGGGACGGCGATATCCCCGGCAAATGCCTTGTCGAGGAAGTTGCTCTTCTCTCTGCGGATTTCCGATTGCCCCAAGGGCAGAAGCGTTACGACTTCCATTCTGCCAGCAAGGCTGTCCGACACTGTGGGGAGGGCCAGGATGTTTGCCGAGCCAGTCAGAAGGAAGCGGCCGGGGCGACGATCCTCATCCACCGTGTTTTTGATGGCTCGCAGCAATTCGGGGGCCCGCTGGATTTCATCGAGGATCGCTGAATCGATTTGTCGGATAAAACCGACCGGATCCGTCTTCGCGGATGCCAAGGTCGTCTCATCGTCAAGGGTAAAGTATGCCCTTTCGTGGCCGAAGGTCGAACGCACAAGTGTGGTCTTGCCGCATTGCCGCGGCCCGTTCACAAGGACGACCGGAGTGTCGCTCATCGCGATTTGTACGCGTGAGGCCACTCCCCTGGGATATAGTCGGTCGTCGTCGCGCGCATGCATTTTTGATCGGCCCTCCATTGTCATGCAAGCTTCGGCCGCTCGGGAAGCTACACCCGTCCAATCCGGAACTCAAGCTCGTCCAATCCGGAATATGTGATCGTCCAATCCGGAATTAGATGCTGCCAGATCTGGAAGAATTGGGGCATTGCAGGTAGGGAAAGCCGGAAAATAAAGGACGAAGAGGAAGAGGTCGCGGAACAGTTCGAGCTCAATCACCGAGCAGAGGGGCGCCACCATGCAGTATAGGGATGCTGGCTACATTTGCGCTTTCGACGCGATAAAAGATCAGATAATTGCCGTGAACGCGCCGGCGGATACCGTGCCGTTCGTGGCGAGGGACGAAGGCGAAGCCGTCTGGACTATCGATGAGATCTTCACATTTGCTGCGCAGCTCCCGGACGAATGAAAGCGTGCGTCGGGGGGTGTCCCGCGCGATTTGGTCGGCGATCTGCTCAAGATCGTTTTCCGCCTCGTTGGAGAACGCGAGAATCATGCCGATTTTTCGGCCTGTTCGGCCATGGCGCCGTATTTTGCCTCAAGCCGGTCGAAAACATCGCTCGCTGGCTTCGTTCGGCCGGCGTCGGCATCGGCGATACCGCGCGTGACTGACGCGTCCAGTGCGGCAAGACGGGTCTCGCGGTCCTGGACCAGTCGCACACCTTCCCTCAGCACTTCGCTTTTCGAGCCATAACGACCCGTTTCGACGAGCTGCTGAATATAACTTTCGAGCTGCTTTCCCAGATCGGCGCTGATCATTTGATACTCCATTGAACGTGACGGAGCGCAAGAGAGGTCGCTTATCAACTATTATCAATGCTCGAGATTATCCAGATTCCGAATGTGTGAGATGGAATTGGGAAGGTTGAAAGAAGACAGGAAACCCTTGTCGCGGATCGTCCGTTCCGGCGCCGTTTCGCTCAACCGCCCCTTGCGCAACCCTGCCCGCCGTTCTCGCAAGGCTCCGCCACGCTCGACCTGACGGCCAGGGCCGCTCGGACGCAGTTGCACCGGCCCGCCCGCTCCGCGGTTCGGGAAGTGTCTTCGAGAAAAAAGAAGACAGGAAGGGCTGGCGAGGCGCCGGTCCGGAAACCTCCCGAAAGGACAGTTACCAATGCACGTCATCAAGGTGGATCCCCGCGCGCTGACGGAAAATCCCGACCGTATGCGCCAATCGAAATCCTCGCCGCAGGCCGACGCGCTCATGCTCGCGACGATCAAGGCCGTCGGCATTGTCCAGCCGCCGGTGGTTGCGCCGCAAACCGATGGCGGGAACGGCTATATCATCGATGCCGGCCATCGTCGCGTCCGGCTCGCCATTGCGGCCGGTCTTGAAGAAATCGAAGTCCTTGTCGCTGATGCCGCCAACGACAACGGCGCGATGCGCTCGATGGTCGAGAACAGCGTCCGCGAGGCTTTGAATCCGGTCGATCAATGGCGCGGCATCGAACGCCTCGTTGCTCTCGGCTGGACCGAGGAAGCGATCGCGGTCGCTCTCGCCCTCCCCGTCCGGCAGATCCGCAAGCTGCGCCTGCTCGCCAATGTTCTGCCTGCTATGCTTGAACAGATGGCGCTAGGTGATATGCCATCGGAGCAGCAACTGCGCATTATCGCCGCCGCCGGCCAGGTCGACCAAAAGGAAGTCTGGAAGGCACACAAGCCGAAAAAGGGTGAGACCGCACCCTGGTGGCAGATTGCCAATGCGCTGACCAAGAAGCGCATGTATGCACGGGATGCGAGCTTCGGCGATGATCTGGCCCAGGCCTACGGGATCGAATGGGTCGATGATCTCTTTGCTCCAGCCGACCAGGATGGTCGCTACACCACCAATGTCGAGGGCTTCCTCGGCGCCCAGCACGAATGGATGACAGCCAATCTGCCGAAGCGGGGCGGCATCGTCGAGGTCAACAGCTGGGGTCAGCCGGAATTGCCGAAGAAGGCAAACCAGGTCTACGGCAAGCCATCGAAATCCGACCAGACGGCGCTCTATCTCGATCGTGACGGCAAGATCCAGACGGTGCATTACCGAATGCCGGAAACAGCAAAGTCAAAGGACGCCGGCGGCGGATCCGGTGAAGGTGGCGAAGGCGCTGACCTGGTCGCCACGCCGCAGGCCCGCCCTGAAGTCACACAGAAGGGTCATGACATGATCGGCGACTTCCGCACCGACGCTCTCCATGATGCGCTCGTCCGCGCGCCAATCGAGGATAGCATGCTGATGGCCCTGATGGTGCTGGCCTTCGCCGGGCAGAATGTTCGTGTGGACTCCGGTGCAGATGGCACGTTCTACGGCGCCAAGCAGTTCATGCGCCATGCGGTCGAGCTGTTCGACGAGGACGGCAAGCTATCCTTCGACCAGGATCGCCTGCGTGGGGCGGTCCGCTCTGTGCTGATCGATGTCCTTTCGTGCCGGCGTGGCATGTCGAACAGCGGCATGATCGCCCGCATCGCCGGCGAGGCGATCGGCGCAGATGAGTTCCTGCCGAATATGGGCTCGGAAGAGTTCCTCCTGTGCTTGTCCCGGCAGGCTTTGGAAGCTTCCTGCGCGGGGGCATCCGTCCAGCCGCGGCCGAAAGTTCGAGAAACCCGCGCGGCGTTCGTCGAGCATTGCGCCACGGAGCACTTTGTCCATGCGTCGGCGCGCTTTGCGCCGCCGTCAGACGAGTTGGTCGACTGGATACGGGCAGGCGCTGCCATTGACGCCACCGGCACTGGATCTCTGAATGGTGGAGACGGCGATCGGGATGACCCATCGGACGACCAAGTAGAAGAGGATCCGACCGACACGGTCGCAGGCGATCCGCCGGTTCCGCCTGCTCCCGAAGCGAATGACGATGACGTCGATCAGAGGGCTGCAGCATGAATGCCGCCGTTCAGTCGAACATGGTTGGACCCGCCCCCGATTTTTCGGGGGTGGAGTTTGCAACCAGCGCGGACGGCTTGCCTGTCGCTCGCATCGATGACCTGGTCCTTGCCATGGTCACTTCACCAAGCGGGATTGCCTATCTGGCGAGCGCCGTCGCCGTCCGTCGGCCGCTCGCGGATCTGACGAGGGCCGACTTCATCGGGCATGACGGCCGGGTCGCTGACGAAGCCGATTTTCGGGCGCGTGTCGCGGAGACTGCCGGTCACAATCACGATCTGGCAAAGCTGAACCGGATACCGGCCCGCATGTCAGCAACCATCCAACTTGCCCTGCAAAAGTTACGCTGGACCACGCTCAAGGACATTGAAGCATCACGGTTTCTCCGGCTTGCGTACTGGGGGCGGCTTTGGCAAACTGGGCGCCACTTATGGTGTAGTCGACGGCCTCCATATTCCGAGCGCCGATCCGTATTTCCTCGACCGATCCCAGTTGCTGAGAAGGGAAAACACCTTGGCGAGCCTGACCGATCCGTGAGGGCGATGCAACGCCTGCCTGGCTTGCCGGAGACTTCGGCGCCAGCCGTCGGCGCGCGACGGTCGTGGCGCAGGTCATCAAGCTTGGCCAGAAGCTCACCGACGATGCGGTGATGATGTTCATCAAGTTGATGGGCCGGCTGTTTTCCCAGGCGAATAACCGGAAAATGCAGCGGAACATGAACGCGCGCATTGAGACATCCAAAGCTCTGCGGTTGTTCCTCGATACGATCGTCGCCCTGCAGGCCGCCAATGATGCCGATGAAGACGCGCTTGCGACGGTCAATCGACAAGTCGGCTGGCATCGGCTGCTTCAGATCAAACCCGGCCTTGAGGCGATGGTGGAGAGCGCCGACACTCCGCCGCTAGTTCTGGCGGCTGAGCAACATGGGAATATCCGCAAGTTTGCAGGAGCCTTCCTTCAGACATTTACGTTCCATTCGCGCCGTCGGCACAATCCGCTGCTTGCTGCGGTCGCAACCCTGAAAGCACTTTATGTCGAAGGGCGCCGTGTTCTGCCGGATCGGGTGCGGGTCGGTCATCTTGGCGCAACCGAGAAGAAGCTGGTCTTTGAGGATGGAAAGGCGGATCGGAGACTTTACGAGATTGCAACGCTCACGCATTTGCGTGACCGGCTGCGTTCGGGGGATATCTGGGTCGAAGGCAGCCGCTCGTTCCGGCCGATCGACGAACATCTTATGCCAAAGCCAGCTTTTGTCGCCCTGAAGGAGCAAGATCAACTCGGGCTCGGTGTCCAGGCCGACTGCGCTGCCTGGCTTTCCGAGGTTCGGCAGATGATGGATGCTAATCTCAAACAACTGGCCTGGCGCGCCCGTTTCGGGAAGCTCGATGGTGTGAGGATGGAGAATGGCACGTTGATCGTGACGCCGCTTGCCAGCGATGTGCCAGCTGCAGCAGAAGCCGTCAATGCCGAAATCACGGAAATGTATCCTCTGGTCGAGATACCCGATCTCTTGCGGGAAGTGCATGAATGGACCGGATTTGCCGACCAGTTCACCCATGTTCGGACGGGAGATGTGCCGCAAAGCATCGCCGCCATGCTGGCCGGCGTGCTTGCCGATGGCACGAATCTCGGCCCGAAACGAATGGCGGGAGCATCCAAGGGGATCAGCGCCCACCAGATTGGCTGGATGCGTAGCTTCCACGCCCGCTCGGAAACCTACCGGGCGGCGCAAGCCTGCGTGACCGATGCCCATACGCGCCATCCGCATTCACAAATCTGGGGTGACGGTACGAAAGCGTCATCCGATGGGCAGTTCTTCCGCGCCAGCGACCGCGCCGCCAGACGCGGCGACATCAATCTCCACTATGGCAGCGAGCCTGGCACGAAATTCTACAGCGGCCTTTCCGATCAATACGGCTATTACAGCATCCTGCCGATCAGCCCGACTGAAAGCGAGGCCGTCTATGTGCTCGACGGTCTGTTTGACCACGATACCGTTCTGGAAATCGAGGAGCTGTTCACTGATACCGGCGGGGCGAGCGATCATGTCTTTGCGCTGTTCTGCCTGATCGGCAAGCGCCTCGCTCCACGCCTCCGCAATATCAAGGACAGAAAATTCCACACCTTCGAGAAGGCCGATGCTTATCCGACATTGGCGAATCATATTGGCGCGCCGATCAACACCACGCTCATCATGGAACACTGGGACGAGCTCCTGCGCCTTGCCGCCTCGATCACCACGCACACCGTCGCGCCATCAGCGATCCTCAAGCGGTTGTCGGCCTCATCGAAATCCAGCGATCTGGCCAAGGCACTCCGCGAGCTCGGCCGTATCGAGCGCACCCTGTTCATGATCGAATGGTATTCCAGCCCGACGCTGCGCCGGCGTTGTCAGGCGGGCTCAACAAGGGCGAGGCCGCTCACAAGCTCAAGCGCGCCGTCTTTTTCCACGAGCGCGGCGAAATCCGTGATCGCTCCTTTGACAGTCAAGCGTTCCGAGCTTCCGGCCTCAACCTGGTCGTCAGTGCTATCGTGCATTGGAACATCGTCTATCTCAGCCGGGCCACGACCCACCTGCGCCAACGGGACCGTAACATTCCCAACGAACTGCTGAAGCATGTCTCACCGCTCAGTTGGGAGCATATCAATCTCACCGGCATCTATTCCTGGGACACCGAGCAACAGATGCCAGAGGGCTTCAGGCCTTTGCGGCTTCCAGGGCAAATTCTCCGCGCCGCCTGAGGATTGCGACTTATTCTAGCTTTTCTACCGTGCCCCAGCACTATCGACGCTTGGGGTCAGAGTAATTACACGTTGTAGCTGGACGTTCAACTATAACGTTTGTAGCATCCAATTAGTTGTCGGATGACGATTATCGATTCGCGGAAAAACCGTTATCAAGCGCTTATGGGGGGCAAATGAAATCTGACCATACGGAAAAGCCAATTTGTATTCGCAGTCTTGACACCTCCGCCGTTAACTCCCTCAAAAAGGCGCTGCTAAGCTCGGTCTACAACCATCGCTACATTCTGGTGGCTGCTGTGACCGTGTTACTGCCCTCCACGCAGGCATTCGCGCAGTGCGCACCGGCACCGGATGCGCCTGTGAGCATCGCCTCGGGTAGTTGCACGGATTTAGGCACGCCAGGCACTCCAACTCGATCGAGCAATGATGGCACGGATGTGGTCGGCGCCTCCGGCACTGGGGTCTACACGGGAAACGTCGTTGAATTGGACGCGAGCGGTACCGGCTCCGGCGCTCACGCGAGCGGCGGCGGAACGATCAATTTGAACGGCGCGCCGGATGGCAGCGGAGGGTACAACACCGCGAATGTCAATACGACTGGCGCGGGCAGTCACGGGCTCTATGCCGATGGCGGCGGCAAGATTAACGGACATGGTGTGCTCGTCACCACAGGGGCCGATGGCAGCTACGGCATCTTCGCAACCGGAACTGGCAGCGATGTGAATGTTGACTCTAACGGAGTGACGCTGCCGCCGAATACCGGGCAACAGATTGTGGTCACAACCGGCAACAATGCATATGGCGCTTATGCATCCAATGGTGGCACGGTTGAAATTACCGGCATCAATGCCCAGCAGTCCGGGGTTTTGACTTATGGCATGGGCAGCTCTGCCTTCGTCGCTGAGTCAGGGGGCCAGATCACCCTCACCGGTGTGAGCGGTTTCGTTAGCGGCGAGGATACGGCAGGTGCCTTCGTTTCCGGTGCCGGCAGCACGATCGTCACCAACGCTAGCTACATCAACACCTATGGCAATAACAGTGCCGGGATGTCGGTTGCCGACGGGGGAGCGGCCACCATCCATGGCGGCGCGGTTGTAACCGGCAATTATCATGGAACGCTCATCAGCAATTCCGTGGCTCTCCTCGCCCAGGGGACCGGCAGCAAGATCACGATTGACCAGGGCGGCAGCGTGACCACCTATGGAGCGGCGAGCGCCGGCGCGGTGGCCCAGGGCGGGGCTTTTATCGATTTCAAGGGCTACGGCGTTTTTACCTATGAGACCGGCTCCACCGGCGCGATTGCGGATGGGACGGATGGGAACGGAACGGCCAGCAAGGTCGCCATTAGCAATGCCATCGTCCGAACGACCGGCCCGTCCAGCGCCGGTGTCCGTGCCACTGGCGGCGGCACGATGAGTGTAATCGGCGGCGAGATCACCACCGGGTATAAGCCAGGTTTCGATACGTCCGGCGGCCATTACCTCGCGAGTGAGATCGGCAAGGAGTCCAACGGCGCAGAGGCGATTGGGGTCGGCAGCACGCTTACGATCACGGACAACAAGCTCACAACCACCGGTGACGGTGCCATCGGTGTCGCTGCCAATGCCGGGGGCACCGCCACGGTTGCCGGCGGCACGATCACGACCGGTGGCGCGCCGACCGCCAATTTCACTGCCGATGGTATCCGGGCGACCGGCCCCGGCAGCACGGTCACGTTGACGAGCAGTGCGAACGGCGGTCCGGCGGTCACCACTTCGGGTGTCGGCGCCATGGGCTTGCACGCGATGCAGGGCGGTGTCGTCGACGCCACGAATGCTACCGTCAACACTAGCGGTGCCGGCGCCTTCGGTGCGCTGTCGGAAGGTGCGAACAGCAATGTCAAGCTGACGGCCTCGTCCGTCACAACGCAGGCCGCTTCGGGCCTTTCCGTCAACGGTGGCGGCCAGATCAACACGACCGGCACTGCCGTGACGGCGAATGGAACCGGCTCGTCGGGTATTCTTGGCACCGGAGATGGCACGGTGATGATGGCAGGCGGCTCCCTGAGCGCGACGGGGGATCTGATCACCGGAACGGCCGGCAATGTCGTTGCCAATCTGACCGGTGTCGCTCCCACAACAGGCAGCGGCATCGTGGTACATGCCGTTGGCGGCACCACCAGCGGCAATTTCACCAACATGGCGCTGACCGGCAATGTGGTGGGAGAGGGAACCGCCAGGGCCAGCGCGACACTGAACGGGAGTACATTGACCGGGGCTGCGTTGAACGCCGACAACATGACTGTCGATGTCACGAGCACTTGGAACATGATAGCTAGTTCCACTGTCAACAACACCGCTGGCAGCACCACCGAGAATGCAGGCCTGATCGTCTTTGCACCGCCTGTGAACGGCGCCTATAAGACACTGACGACCTCTAATTTCGTTGGAGGCGCCGGGGGCGCAGCCGGTACGGTTGTCTTGAATACTTACCTGGGCGGCGATGCCTCGCCGTCCGACCAGATCGTGATCGATCACGGCACAGCAACTGGCCAAACCGGACTTGTCATTAACAACATCAATGGTGGCGGGGCTGCGACCACTGACGGTATTAAGGTTGTCAACGCCATCAATGGCGGCACCACGACCCCGAATGCGTTCTTCCTTGGTAATGGCGATTACGTGACGAACGATGGCCAGAACGCCAAGGTGGCAGGCGCATATGCCTATACACTCCACCGTAGCCCCACCTCCAGTGGTATGGATGTCTATGGGGATAGCTATGCCGCAAATGACTGGTATCTACGCTCAGTGTTGATCGATCCGATCGTGCCTACCGGTCCCGAAACGCCCCGTTATCAACCAGGCGTGCCGGTTTATGAGACTTATCCGAACGCACTACAGGTCCTTAATCGCTTGCCGACGCTTGCTCAGCGCACCGGCAATCGGTACTGGAGGGAACAGGCTCCGGCCGAGACCGTGTTCTGTAAGGATCCAGCACGGAACTTCAGATGCACGCCGACTCAGGACCAGAACGCCTATTATCAGGATGGCTCCACAACGATCGTTGGCGGCTCGGGCGTCTGGGGTCGCATCGAAGGGTTGCATGGTAGACAGCAGCCCGATGTCACCACGAGCCAGTCAGACTATGACTACGATATGTGGAATCTGCAGGCAGGTGTGGACGGTCAGCTCTATGAAAGCGATGCTGGCAAGCTCATCGGCGGCATAACCGTTCACTATGGCCAGGTTTCCACCGATGTCTCATCGATCTTCGGCAACGGCAATATCGACACCACAGGCTATGGCTTCGGCGGCACGCTGACCTGGTACGGCAATAACGGCTTCTATCTCGACGCGCAAGGCCAGGTTACCTGGTACGACAGCAATCTCTACTCCGATACGCTGCGTCGAGGACTTGCCGACGGCAACGATGGTTTTGGTTATGCTATGAGCCTCGAAACCGGCAAGCGCATCGCTCTCAACGAGAATTGGACCCTCACGCCACAGGCACAGCTGACCTGGTCGTCAGTCGATTTCGACAGCTTCACTGATCCCTACGGTGCCCGCGTGTCGCTCGACAAGGGTGACAGCCTGAAGGGTCGCCTGGGTCTGGCCCTCGGGCACGAGCGCAGCTGGAAGGACGATGACGGTCAGACGAGCCGAGCGCAGTTCTATAGCATCGCCAATCTGACCAACGAGTTCCTCGACGGAACACGAGTAGATGTATCGGGCACGAAGTTTGACAGTCGCGCCGATCGGCTGACCGGTGGAATTGGTTTTGGTGGCACTTACAGCTGGGCCAACGATAAATACACGGTCTATGGCGAAGTGTCTGCCGACACCAGCCTAAAGAAATTTGCCGACAGTTACGACGTCGGTGGAACGCTCGGACTGCGCGTGAGGTTTTGATCGCACTCGCAAGAACCGCTCCCGGCTTCGACCAGATGCCGGGAGCGTCTCGTTATCTGGCCGTCAATCGTGATGATAACAATTCCGCGAAATCTGAGTCACATAGCCAGACAATTCTTGGATCTCTCCCATGATAACGATCCCGCTTGCGAAATCGCTTAGTTGTTCTGCCATCTCACGGCGGAGTTTCATACTCGGGTTGCTGGCGGTGCATGGTTGCAGCACTGTAAGCGGCCCCGTGTCTTCGTTGCCCGCAGAAGGTCCATACGCGTCCGAGCTGTTTCCAGTTCGTCCCGTAAATCGTAGCAAATTCGCAAGAGATCTGCAGCCGGTCACGATGGCTAAACAGGTGGATGCCACGCCCGGATCGATCATTGTCGATCCTCACAACAAGCATCTGTATTTTGTCGAGTCCCAAGGCACCGTCAGGCGCTACGGTATAGCTGTTGGCAAAAGTGGGTATAGCTGGCGCGGGATGGCAACGATCGAGCGAAAGGCCAAATGGCCGGCATGGCATCCAACCGACGATATGCACGCTGAAACACCAGGGTTACCAAAACGCATAGAGCCCGGACCAGCTAATCCGCTAGGCGCACGCGCGCTATATCTGTTCGTCAACGGTCGCGATACGCTGTACCGCATTCACGGTACGAATGAACCGTGGACCATTGGCACGGAGGCCTCCTCGGGCTGCATTCGCATGCTCAACGAAGACATCATCGAGCTATACGAAAAGGTGCAGGTCGGCGCCACCGTTCAAGTCCTGTGACACAGAACAACCCGCATTGTCCGTAAATTCCGGCAGCGTGAGTATTTTCATTGTTCGTTCGGCCTTAGCGTGTCTGGCGGAACAGTTCTTGTTCTGACCCCTTTCATGAGGGCGGCGCTCAAAGGTGGATCAGCTTGAGCGTTGGCTGAGCCAGATGCTGCTGATAACGAGGGCGATACCGGTGATCTGCAACACCGTCAGAGACTGTCCGAGAAACACCCATCCCAGCAGAACCGCCGTCAGGGGGCTCAGGAACAGGAGCGAGGACACAGCCGTAGGTGCCAACCGTCCAATCCCGCGGAACCAGAGGGCATAGGTCAAAGCTGCGCCGATTAGCCCCAGCCAGATAAGCCCCATCAGATTAGAGATCGTTGGCACTGGAATTGAGCCATCGAACAGCACGACAACAGGAACCAGCAGCAGCCCACCCGTGGTCAACTGCCAGGACGTGAAAGTGAGCGGCGACACGGGTGGCTGCCACTTGCGCGCAAGAGTGACGCCCATGGCCATGGAGGTAGCACCAGCCAGACCGGCCGCGATGCCGATGGGGTCGAGCGTAGCGTTCGGGGTCAAGACAAGCAATGCCACACCGATCATGCCGATCAATGCTCCCACGACTGCCAGCGAGCGAAGCCGACCGGGCAACAGAAGCGAAGCCAGAATGACGACAATCAGTGGTTGAGCCGAGAGCACGGTGCCGGCGACGCCGCCGGGAAGTCTGTAAGCGGCGACGAACAACATACTGAGGAAGATCGAGATGTTGAGCGCACCGAGGATGAAGGAGCGCAACCACCAGATGCCAGCGGGCAATTGGCGTACGATCGCCAGCAGGAGCAAACCTGCCGGCAACGCACGCAGCATCGCGACCGTCATCGGCGAAAATCCCGCGAGGAATTCGGTCGAAACGATATAGGTGCTGCCCCAGACGATCGGCGCGATGGCCGTCAGCGAAAGGTCTGAAAGGTTCTGTTTCATGATATCTGGAGGACCTCCGAAAGCGGACGGCGCGGCTTCTGGGGCCAGTTGCCCGGTGCCGCGCGACCGACAGGAAGAAGCATGACGGGAATCTCGCCCTTGGCGAGCCCGAACTCATGAGAAACGGCGGCTGCGTCGAACCCGACCATCGGACCTGACACGAGCCCTATGGCTTCGGCTGCGTATATCAATGTTGCCGTCCCGAGCGTTGCCGAACGGATTGCTTCATCGCGGGTGGCTTCAGGATCGGCGGCATATTTGGCGCGGACAGTTTCCCGCCATCCTGAAGCCATCGCTTCCGGCATCAGGCCGCTTTCGACAAATGGCCGCAGTCGCTCGCCAAGGCTTTCGTGATCAGGCGACTGACCGCAAATGATGAAGGTAACGGCGGCGTCGGAAACCTTGACCTGACCATGGGCAAGGTCACGCAGTCTGGCTTTGGCCTCCGGCGTCCGGACGGCAATGAAACGCCAGTTCTGAAGATTGAAGGCCGTAGGAGCGCGCGTCGCGAGCCGCACAAGGTCCTCGATCTCAATGTTCGTCAGGGAATGGGACGGATCGAAGAGGTTGGCGGAAACGCGTCGCTCGATCAGGTCAATTGTCGGATGGGGCATTGGGTATCTCCCGGCTAAGTTTCGTTGGATGGAGATAGAGAATTCTCTGTTCGGATAGAATAGAGTAATATTGAAAGACATTCATAGCCATGGGAGAAGAATGAGATGGATCGATACACGGCTTTGCAGGTGTTTCGGCATGTGGCTGGGTTGGGCAGCTTTGCCGAGGCGGGCCGGAAGCTCGGTCTGTCGCCCCCTGCGGTGAGCAAGAACGTGGCGGAGCTGGAAGCGCATCTGGGCGTTCGCCTGATCAACCGGACCACGCGGCGCATGGCGCTGACTGAAGAAGGCAAAACCTACCTCGAACATGTCACGCGGGGACTGGATGCCTTGATCGAAGCGGAAGCGGCGCTTTCTCCCGCGAAGTCGTCGCCTGTCGGCACGCTACGGGTCAGCGCGCCGATGACCGTTGCGCTCGTTCGCCTGTCAGAAGCGGTGCCGGAATTCCTCTCGCGCTATCCCGGTCTGAATCTTGAACTTCATCTCGATGACCGCCGCGTGGATATTGTCCACGAGGGGTTCGATCTCGCCATTCGGGGCTACAGCAGTCTTGAAGATTCAAGCCTGATTGCGAGGAAGCTCGGGGTGATGCCGCATGTGTTGTGCGCTGCGCCCGCCTATTTCGATGCTCACGGAAAGCCACAGACGCCTTCCGATCTGACGGCTCTACAGCACATCCGCTTTCCCTATGGAAGCAATGCCGATGTCTGGGAGTTCACAAAGGATGGTAAGGCCGAGCGCATTCCGGTCAAAGCACGCTATTCGGTATCTTCCAGCCTCGCTGTACGGGATGCGCTGCGTGCAGGCATCGGCGTCAGCCTGATCCCGCTTCCCTATATCGAGAAGGACATTCAGGAGGGGCGATTGCAAGAGGCACTGACGGACTGGACGACGGCGGAGATTACACACTACGCCGTCTATCCCTCACGTCAGCACGTCACGCCGAAAATCCGTGTCTTTCTCGATTTCCTCGTTCGCCAGTTTGGGCAAACGTCATACGCGTAAGATTGGCAGATGCTTTTCGAGACGCCAATTTACAAAATGCCCTGAATAGCAGTTGACTGTCCGGTTTGACGATCGGACGGCGACGGCTCTCACCTCGCACAAAGCCGAGCCGCGAAAGACCGGCTGAAACACTCCCCATAAACTCGCCACGCCCGCCTGCCTCCTTCTCATGCTACGCCCGCCCGGCGTTCGATCAACGTCATGCGGCTGACTTCATCATCATGTCCGCGATCCGGTCGGAGCAGCACGCCGGGATGACCGAGGTCGTGGCCATGGTCGGCGGAGGCCGAGTCCCTGGTGGCTTGGAGCGCCGGTTCCTGGTGCCAAGCGATGAATATGCCGCGCGCGGCCCGTTCGGCTTCGTCATCAATGAGGCCCGCCACGCTGCATATGATGGACCGTCCTCCTTCATGTTCCGGCGACGCCAGGCGAATGGGGCATGATCAACCCCCTCGCCTCGAAGCCACCGTCGAAAGCAATCGCCGTCCTGGTCGAGACGTGGTTGCCCGCGGGCGTCTTCTCCGGTTCACGGTCTTGGTAAACATGGCGGGCATGGCCATGTCGCTTTCTCTCGGCTTGGGATGGTATCGGACCCGAGCCGGACTGCCCTTCTTGTTCGCTGCGGTCTGAACCGGCGGCCGGTCGTTTCAAGGCCGCTTTCGCGCCGCGGGCCGGCCGCTCCAGCCTCTCTGCGCGAGGACAAACTCGCGGCTTGCGCAGGCCGGGGCCCGCTCACCCGCCAAGCCTGCCCTGCTGGTTCGGCCGGCTCGGACCTATGAAGCCGCCCGTCCCTTGCCGGTTCCTGATCGTCCGCACCGAAGGGCAGACCGGCACGGGCCGGAACCGCTTCGGCAGCCAGGAAAGGAACTGACATGACCAAGCCCGCCACCCCGAACCGCTCGAACGCAAGAACCTCGCAACTTAGAAAGGGCGCCACCCTCGAAATGGTCCGCCTCTCCTGCCCCGACGCGACCCAGGCGCTCAAGATCGCCGAGAGCTTCGGCACGGCAGCCGTCGACGGCGATGGCATCCGCGGTCTGCACGAGCGGCTGATCATCGAGACCGCCGACAGCCTCTCGGAAGGACTTGGCGAGAAGGCCATGCAAATCCATCTGCAGCGGATCGTCGGGGCCTTCGTCGGATCGGCGCATGGGGCCGGCCAATTCTACTCCCGCGCGGTCACCGAGGCGCGCGACGCCACCGCCAAGGCATCCAACGATGCGCGCGATGAGGATCTCGATGGTCCGGTCGGCTATGACAGCGCCGCCCAGCGCAAGCGGGAGTTTGCGGCCGACATGGGCGTCCAGTCCCACGCGCTCAGAATGGCAGCCGAGGGCGCCGTGGCCGCCTACGAGCGGATCGTCGGCGAGACCTGGAAACCCTTCGATCGTCCGATCGAGAACCCGGCTGCATCCCTCAATCGCGAGGCCGCCGAAGCGCAGATGGCGGCGTTGGGATGACGGAGTCGGCGGGGCGTCGCCCCGCCCATTCTCTTCTCGTCTCGGCTGGCGCCAACGGCGCCGGCCTTTTCTCCTATTGAAGGGAAAGTGACGCGCGCCCATCGCCGCCCGTCCCGGTCGGTGGTCCTGCAGGGGCCGGACGCCCATGCAACGGCTTCGCCGTCCTCCACGCTGTTGCGGCCGTTCCGGTGCATGGCCACCCGATCAGCCCCTGACTTCGGACCTCCGTGACGGACCGCGATGGGCGCGGTCCCGGACATGGAGAATGAAATGATGAGCAAGAAGGCAAGTACGGATCGGGCCGACATCTACACGCGCATCACGGAGCGTATCGTCGAGGATCTCGGACAGGGCGTGCGCCCCTGGGTAAAGCCGTGGAACGCGGAGAACATGAATGGCCGCATCTCGCGACCGCTGCGTCATAGCGGCCAGCCCTATTCGGGCATGAACATTCTTCTCCTCTGGGCGGAGCAGATATCGCGTGGCTTTGCTTCGCCGATATGGATGACATTCAAGCAAGCGCGCGAGCTCGGCGCGACTGTTCGCAAGGGCGAGTCCGGATCGACGGTCGTATTTGCCAGCCGGTTTACGAAGTCTGAGGCCGATGGCGAGGGCGGTGAAGTCGACCGGGACATTCCCTTCCTCAAGGCCTATTCGGTCTTCAATGTCGAACAGATCGACAGGCTGCCCGAGCACTACTATCGCCGGCCCGCACCCGTTGCCGATCCTGTCGGACGGATCGACCGCGCCGACCGGTTCTTTCGCAATACAGGTGCCGTCATCCGCCATGGCGGAAATCAGGCCTTCTATGCCCCAGGGCCGGACCTGGTCCAGATGCCGCCCTTCGAAACCTTCAGGGATGTCGCAAGCTATTATGCGATACTCAGCCACGAGGTAACGCATTGGACGGCGCCGGGTCATCGGGTCGGGCGCGATCTATCCCGCTATTGCAAAGACAAGACCGAGCGCGCCCGAGAAGAATTGATTGCCGAACTCGGCAGCTGCTTTCTCTGCGCGGGTCTCGGCATTGTCCCCGAGCTCGAGCCAAGGCCCGATCACGCAAGCTATCTGGCATCGTGGCTTACTGTCCTCAAGAACGACAAGCGCGCGATCTTTCAAGCGGCGGCTCATGCCCAGAAAGCCGTGAATTTCCTCGAGGCACTGCAGCCGGGTGTCGCCGAGGAGCAGAGGGCAGCATGACGCTGCAAAGGGACACGGCCTCATGCGGATTGATCCAATTCAATCTGCCTATACCGTGAAGCGTTGCCTACGGACGGCGGTTGACTGCCCCAATTGGGTCCCTTTGCCGTCAGGATCAAAATCCGTTCGGGCTTGACGGTCGTCATGAGCCGATCAGGATCGGTCGTCCTGAACAAGGGCGGCCGGCGCCTCGACAGGCTCTGCAGCGAGCGGCATGTCTGGTTCGGTTCGCAAATCGACCTCTCCCCAGATCGATGTCTTTCGATCGGCTGGTCTCACCTTCCGCGACGGCTTGATCTCGACGATGAACGGTTTTGCCTGCTTTGCCATATGTCCTCCCGGCGGCGATGAGCGAGCGCGACGATACCGTGCGGAGGGCCGATCGCAAGCGAGCCCGGCCGGAAATTCCGCGAGGATGCGCGTCTTCCCCTGATTTTTGAGGGGTGAGCTGCCGCCGGACCATGGATCGGGCCGCAAACTGGACTCGATAGGCGCCATTCTCTTCCTCCTTTTTTCATCGCCTTGCCGGCGACCCATGCGCGGTCTCGATGGGGCTTGTCTGACCAAGGAGCGGCTTCGCCTCGATCGTCTTCCCGCAACGGCAAGCCGCAATTTTCTTAACCCCTGTCGGCTCCGCCGCCATTCCTCGCCCTCTAACAAAATTGCGACTTGCCGCCCTCCATTGCATTGCGGCCTGTTAGGTGCGGTCCGATCGTCCCCGGTCTGTTCGACAGCCATCGAGGCCGCGATGGGCGCGGCCCGATAAGCGAAAAGGACTTAAAGACAATGGCAACCATCGGCACGTTCACCTCCACCGAAAATGGCTTCAGCGGCTCGATCCGCACGCTGGCTCTCAACGTCAAGGCCCGCATCTCCCGCATCGAAAGCCCTTCAGACAAGGGGCCGCATTTCCGGATCTACGCCGGCACCGTCGAGCTCGGCGCCGCCTGGCAGAAGACATCGGAGCAGACGCAGCGCGACTATCTGTCGATCAAGCTCGACGATCCGAGCTTCCCCGCCCCGATCTACGCGACCCTCACCGAGGTCGAGGGCGAGGCTGGCTACCAGCTGATCTGGTCCCGCCCCGCCAGGGATTGACGAGGCGGCGGCCCCCGCCGAAAGGCGGGGGCCAATCTTCTGCAGCCGTATCCCTCGTCCAAATGGGGAGGTGACGGGAAGACCCTACGGGCGTCAGCGCAACTCGCCGCCCGGCATCGTCCGGCACAGGCGCGCGAGCCAGCGGCAGAAAGCGCGGGCAAGCTCGGGATTGGCGCTGCGATCGAGCGCATAGGCGCGATAGTGCATGCCGCTCGGCGTCCGGCTATCGTCGACCACCTCGAGCATGCCGTCGCGGACATAGTGACCGACGAGGATCTCCGGCGCCACAAGCAGGCATTTTCCGGAGAGAACGGCCGGTAAAGCGAGGTAATGGTGCTCGACGCGGGCGCCGGCAATGATATCCCTGTTCGCCAAACCCATGGCGCGAAGCCATGTCGGCAAAATATCCGGCCGCGAGGTGATCGACAGGATCGGCAATGAGCGGAACTGTCCGTTCGCTTTGCCACGAAGATGGGCCGGCGCTCCAACCAGGACGAGCTGTTCCTGGTGGATCTCCCAATGATCCGAGGGCTCGACGATCGAAAGGTCACGCGTCAGGAGCACATCGAAGCGATCTGAGGCGCCTGGTGTTGCAAGCGAGGTGACGACGTCGACGGTCGCCCCTCCCATGTCCCTTGAGAACGCGTCCAGATGTGGAACGAGGATATGGGTCGCAAAGGTCGCGAGCGAGGTGCGCAGGACGAGGCGGTTGACGTCTGCGAGATTCTTGCGGCGCATGCGATGGGCGGTGAAGCAGATCGTCTCCAGCGGCTCGCTGACCGCACCCGCAAAGAGCCGCCCATAGTCTGACAGATCGCTCATCCGTCCGCGCCGCTCAAACAGGCTCGCTCCGAGATACTCCTCGAGAACGAGCAGGTGGCGGCTGATCGAGCTCTGCGTCGTCGACAGCGCGCGTGCCGCCTTCGACACACTGCGCTCGCGGGCGATCGCGACGAAAGCGCGAATGGCGTTGAGTGGGACATCCTGATTGTCGGCGGTCAAGGTGGTGCGCGGGAACGGTTCCCGTCCTCTAACATATATTAAATTCCATATGTAAATTATAATGTACAATCGCATTTTGCGATATTTGTCAATCGGCTGTCGCCGCCGGGCACTATCCCATCGTCATCCAAGGTGCGGACCGTATGATCTTCGGCGGTCACAAGCTCTTGAAAATAAAGGGGATCATCTACCGCCGATCCTTGGGTGAACCGCATCGCCGCTGGAATATTCAAACCGAGCGGCATGCGCACAATGAGCGGGAAGAAATGGGACCGGACGGAAAATGACTGCCATAGAGTTGAACAGTATCGTGAAAAATTTCGGCCCGGCGCAATGCCTGCGCGACGTGTCGCTTGCGATCGCCGGCGGCGAGTTCCTGACCATTCTCGGCCCGTCCGGTTGCGGCAAGTCGACCTTGCTGCGTATCCTTGCCGGACTGGAACGCCAGGATAGCGGAACGGTTTCGATCGGCGGCAGGATCGTCGATGCGATCCCGCCGAAAGAGCGCGACGTCGCTATGGTCTTCCAGTCCTATGCGCTCTATCCGCACATGACGGTCGCCCGCAACATGGCGCTGCCGCTGACAATGCGCCGCCTGTCTCTCTGGCAGCGGCTGCCGTTTGTCGGGCGCCTTTTGCCCGGGACATCGGCCATTCGCTCGGAAATCGATCGGGAGGTGGCGGCGATCGCTGCGGCTCTCGGCATCGATCGCCTCATCGACCGAAAGCCGGGTCAGCTGTCGGGCGGCCAGCGGCAACGCGTGGCGCTCGGCCGGGCGATGGTGCGCCGGCCGGCTGCCTTCTTGATGGACGAGCCGCTCTCTAATCTGGATGCCAAACTGCGCGTCGGCATGCGCGCCGAGATCAAGCAACTGCATGAAGAGCTCGGCATCACCTTTGTCTACGTGACGCATGATCAGGCCGAAGCCATGACACTCTCAGATCGCGTTGCCGTCATGGCGGACGGGGAACTGCTTCAGCTTGGCTCGCCGCAGGAGATTTATATGCGTCCCGTCGATCGCCGCGTCGCGGAGTTCATCGGCTCGCCCAAGATCAATATGCTGCCAGGCGTGACCGGTGAAAACGGGCGAGTTCTCGTCGCCGGCACGGCGCTGCAGCTCTCAACGGGCTGCGCGCCCGGCGAAGCGATGTCGGTCGGCATCCGCGCCGAGGCGATTGGACTGGCCGGTGATAGCGCCGGCAGCGCTTTCACCGGATGGCTCAGAATGATCGAGCATATGGGCTCCGACCTCTTCCTCCATGTCGAGATCGCCGGCGTCGCACCGCTGCTTGTTGCCCGCACGCCGGCATCCACTTTCTCCGGGCTCGCCCTTGGGCAGATACTCCATCTGTCGGTCGATGCATCCTCCACGCTTCTCTTCAATGGAAGCGGGCAGCGCGTCGACGCGATGGACGGGGCGAAGACGGCAAGGCAGATCATGGAAAGGCAAATGGCGTGACCATCCGCAGAATCACCCGAAGATCTTTCCGTCGCCAGCCGGCTTCGCCCTCCCCCTCCCCCTCCCCTTCCGCGACCGGAGCTCTGCTCGCGAGACCGAGACCGATCCGACACGACCCTCGCCATACGGCGTCCGCCTTTGCCCTCGCAGCCCCCGCCGTGCTCTTGCTTCTTGTCCTCTATGGCCTGCCGACCCTCGCCGTCCTCGTCATTTCGGTTTCGGACTGGCGTTTCGGATCGACGCAGCTTGCCTTCGTCGGACTATCGAATTTCGCCGGCGTCCTGTCCGACCCGGGCTTTCGGGCGTCCCTTGCCAATACCGTTACCTATGTGGCGATCGTCCTGCCGGGCACGGCCGGCCTCGGGCTCGTCATCGCCTTGCTGATCGAGAGCCGGCCAAGCTTTCGCGCGATTTACCGCGCCATCCATTTCCTGCCCTTCATGGCGACGCTGTCGGCCATGGCGATCGCCTGGGATGCGCTCCTCAATCCGAGCGTCGGGCTCGTCAATCACATACTGACATCGCTCGGATTTTCGGCGGTAAACTGGTTGAACGACGACAGAACCGTGTTGCCGGTTCTCGCGGCAATCGGCATCTGGCAGGGGCTGGGCTATGCCATGGTACTGTTCATGGCCGGCCTGAAATCCATTCCGGGCGAACTCTATGACGCAGCCCAGATCGATGGCGCCGACGGGTGGCTCGACCGGCTATGCACCGTGACGCTGCCAATGCTCGCCCCGGTGACGATGTTCGTGGTGATCGTCGTCGCGCTCAGGGCGCTCCAGGTCTTCGATATCGTCCAGATCCTGACCAAGGGTGGCCCGGGCCATGCGTCCGAAATGCTTCTTTACACGCTCTACCGCGAGAGTTTCGACTATCTGCGCGCCGGTCAGGGAGCGGCGATCGCCATGATCTTCCTTGGCCTCGTCGTCGCGCTGACGCTCACCCAGGCCCGTTTCATGGACAGGAAGGTCCACTATCAATGAGCCTTGCAGCAAATCATTTCCCGGCCGGGAAACTGGCCGCCATCGCCCGGCATGCCGTTCTTATCGTAACCGGCCTCATGGTGCTTGCGCCCTTTCTCTGGATGCTGATCCTGTCGGCCAAATCGCCACAGGACATGTTTACCGACGGCATTTCCCTGCTGCCGCGCGACCTTTCGTTCATCGGCAATTATCGGCGGGCGCTGACGGCGACGCCGCTCGCCCGCTACATGCTGAACGGCGTGATCGTCTGTGGCTCCATTCTCGCATTGCAGATCGTCGTTGCGGCGCCTTGCGCCTATGCGCTCTCGAAGCTGCGCTTCTACGGTCGCGACCTCATCTTCGCGCTGGTTCTCGTCGGCCTGATCCTGCCGCATCAGGTCCTCTTCCTGCCGCTGTTCATTCTTGCGGCGAGGCTCGGCATCCTCGATTCCTACGCGGCGCTGATCTTGCCCTATGCGGTCTCGCCCTTCGGGATCTTTCTCTTTCGTCAGTTCTTCAGGACGATACCCGACGACATCGTCCATGCGGCGCGGCTGGACGGTCTTTCCGAAGCCGCCATCGTCTGGCGCATCATGGTGCCGATGGCGCTTCCGGCCCTTGTCGCCTTTTCGATCTTCTCGATCGTGGCGCACTGGAACGACCTGTTCTGGCCATTGATCGCCGTGCACAGCCAGGAGCTGATGCCGCCATCGCTCGGCGTCGTCGCCTTCAAAAACGAGGAGGCGGGAAGCGACTATGGCGCGCTGATGGCGGCTGCAACCATCGTCGTTTCACCGCTTCTGGTCGCCTTTCTCCTCGCGCAACGCTGGTTCATCGACGGCCTGACCGCCGGCGCCGTCAAATAGAATTCACCCTCAAGCAAGGATCTTTCCGATGCCGATCACCCGTCGCTCCATTCTGGCTGCCGCCGCCCTTTCCGCTACGGCCATCGCAACCAAAGCCATGGCCGCTTCAAACACGCCTATCCGGCTAACGGCCGATACGGCGGCCCTTTATCGCGACATATTCGCGATCGGGCTTGCCGGACTCGCGCGGACCGATCCCGCGCTGCGGGTCGAGATCGCCTGGACGCGCGACTATACCGAGACGCTGCAGCAGTCGCTGCGCGACAAGCTCGTCGGCAACGGGCCGGACATCGGTCTGCATGCACACAACAATATCGCCATGCTGGCGCGCCGCGGCGACGTCGTCGCCCTTGCGGGTGCGGCGAGCGACCATATCGCCTCACCGATCGGCCGCATCGAAGGCCGCCAGTTCGGCATCCCCTTCACCTGCTCGGTGCCGGTCGTCTATATCAATCGATCGCTCGTGGCCGCAAGCGATAGGCAGCCGGCGAGCTGGGATGACGTTCTGGCTCTGGCAGCAACCTCGCCATCGCCGAGCCGCAGCGGATTTTTCAATTTCGCGACCGACGGCAGCTGGACCTTCATGGCCCTGATCGAGAGCCTCGGCGGCAGGATTGTCGATGGACCTGGCACCGACATCGCCTTCGACACGGCCGAAGGGTTGGAGGCGATGGAGATCCTCGGCGCCTTTGCCAAGCTGCGAAAGGGCGACGTGCTGACCGCCTCGCAGGCAAGGCAGGCCTTCTCGTCCGGTGCACTTGCGGTTCACGTCGACACGACGAGCCGGCTGCGCTTCTTTGAGGAACAGGCAAGGGGCAAGTTCGATCTCGATGTCGCACCATTCCCCCTGAAGAACAATGGCCAGGCGCGCATCCCGCCCTCCGGCGGCTCGCTTGCCATCATGACCGCGGAACCTTCAAGGCAGGCGGATGCCTGGCGCATCATTCGCTCGCTGCTGTCGCGCGAGGTGCAGATGGAAATCATGAACAAGACCGGGTTCATCCCGGGACTCGCCGTCTTCGGAAGCGATCCAACGGTCAAGGCCGCGCTGGCGGCGACGCCACATTTCCAGGCGATCGCGCCGTCGTTTGCCGTTCTCGGTCCCTGGGCGAGCTTTCCCGTCGACAATCCCGCTCGTGCCGACAAGGCGGTCCAGGACGCGCTCGCCGACCAGGCGGCTCTCAAGACAACCGCGAAGCAGACGCTTTCGCGTATCGTCACGGCGGTGCGCAATGGCTGATTTTCAGATGTGCGTGGGCGTGGCCGGAGCGGCGAACCCGGAACCCTCATTTCCTGGCCACGCGGAGACGATTGCCGATCGGTCCAGCGTCATTGCCATCGACTTTGACAGGATGTGCCGCAATAGGCTGGCACGGGTGCGCAATGCTATGGAGGCTCGCGACTGCGATGCGCTGCTCCTCTTCGATCCCGTCAATATCCGCTATGCGAGCGGCGCACGGAACATGCAGATCTGGGCCATGCGCAACGCAGCGCGCTATTGCCTGATCCTGCGCAGCGGGCCGTTGATCCTCTTCGAAATCGGCGGACGGCCGGAGCCGGCTGCCGGACTTGTCGCCATCGACGAAATACGGCGGTCCCGGCCCTGGTTCTACTATTATGCCGGAGCGCATGCGCAGGATCACGCGCGCGACTTCGCCCGGGAGATTGCCGGCATCATGACGGACTGGCGGGGCGAAGGTGATCGACGTCTGCTCGCGGTCGATCGCTGCGATGCGCTCGGGCTTGCCGCCTTGCAGGAATGCGGTCTTGAGCCAATCGACGCCCAGGCATTGATGGAACACGCAAGGCGGATCAAGAGCGAGGACGAGATCGGTGCGATCAGACAATCGATCGCCGTCTGCGAACTCGGTATCGACCGCATGCGCTCGGCGCTCCAACCCGGCATGTCGGAAAACGCCCTATGGTCGATCCTGCATCATACCAACATCGAGCAGGGTGGCGAATACATCGATACGCGCCTTCTAAGTTCCGGCACCCGCACCAATCCCTGGTATCAGGAGGCAAGCGTCAAGCTGATTGCGTCAGGGGAACTGGTCAGCTTCGATTGCGATTTGATCGGACCACTCGGCTACGGCGCCGACCTCTCGGGCGCCTTTGTCTGCGGCCGCGATCGGGCGTCGCCAGCCCAGCGCGAGCTCTATCGACGCGCTTACGATCAGATCGAGCACAATAGCAGCCTCCTGGCTGTCGGCACGCCGCTTTGCGAGATCGCCGCAGGCGCCATGCGCCTGCCGGAAGAGTATCATCAGTTCCATCGCATCGCCCATGGCAATGGTATGGCGACCGGCGAGTTTCCGGCAATCGGCGGCAGGCCGGGCTTTGCCGAACCGCCGATCCATGACGGCGTGCTCGAAGAGGGGATGGTTCTGTGCGTCGGCAGCTATGCCGGTCTCAGATCCGGCGGCGAAGGCGTGAAACTGGAACGGCAGTTCGTTCTTCGCGAAAACGGTCCCGTGGCTTTGTCGCGTTCGCTCAAGGACCCCGCCTTCATCGCGATTTGAGCCGCCATGGTCCAGGTCGTCGAACCACGGGCACCGTCGCACAAAAATCAGGAAACCGACATGCAAAAGCCGATAGACCTCAGGCGCGTCACCTCGCCTCTTCTGTCTGAGATTGACGAGGGTGTGTCTCAGACGCTCGCCGGATTGCGCGAGCGCTGGCAGCCCTCCACCGAGCTGCGCCAGCATCGCAGGCTCGGCACCGAGCGCGATCGGCATGCCGCCGCAGCTTTCCTTGCCGCGCGCTACGGCAAGCAGATCGATCCGGATCGCATCCTGCTTGCCAATGGAACGCAGAATGCGCTTCTGCTTCTGCTTTCAGCACTCGTCCCGCGTGGCGGCACGGTTCTGGTGGAAGCAATGACCTATCGTCAGATCCGCGACGTTGCCGCCATGCTCGGCCTCAATCTCGTCTCGGTCGCTCTTGACGAGGACGGTCTCTTGCCGGATGCGTTCGAGGCGGCCTGCAGGCTGCATCGCCCAAGCGTGCTTTATTGTATTCCGACAGTACAGAATCCGAGCGCGAGCATCATGTCCGCCGAACGGCGCCAAGTCGTTGCAAACATCGCTCGCCGCCACGGCGTCGCCATCATCGAGGACGAGGCGCAGGGCCTCATCCCAAGAGATGCGCCGGCGCCGATTGGATCTATTGCGCCCGACATCACGTGGTCGGTTACCGGCCTGTCGAAATGCCTCGCCGTCGGGTTGCGGATCGCCTATGTCGTGGCGCCGAGCGCGGCGATCCTGCACGAGACCATCGCGACGTTTGAGGACATGGCCTTCTGGTATGTATCGGCGGTGTCGGCGGCTCTTCTTCTCCACCACATCGAGAGCGGTGCCGCATTTGCGCTTACCGATGCCGTCCAGCGCGAGGCGCAGCATCGGCAAGAGGTCGCCGCGCGGCTCCTGCCCTCAACCATCCTCAAGAGCGGGCACGGCCTGCACATCTGGCTTTCGTATCCGGGTGTGCGCGGGGACGAGGCAAGGGCCGCCGCATTCAACGCCGGCGTCCTCGTGCGCAGCGCCTCGGAATATTCGGTCGACGGCGATAGAGACCTGCCTGGCATTCGCGTCTCTCTTGCCGATGTCTCACGCGAGGATCTTATTGTCGGGCTTACGCTACTCTCGGGCGCGCTCTCTCCCCCCGCTGGCACCTAGCACTGAAAGAAGTGATCCAGCTGCGACCAGAGCAAGCCCGAGAAAAGTCGTGCCACCATGCTGTTCCCCGAAAGCCTCGATCCCGACGGCGACGCTCATGGGCAGACGCACGAAATCGAACGCCGTGCCGCTGACAAGGCGCGCGCGTCGATATCCTTCAGTCAGGCTCAGCTGGGAAATGGCGGCAAACGTGCCGATTGCGGCGAGAAGGGTGAGCGCAGGCGGGCTCGGCCAGGTCCAGTTCGTGAACGCAAGCGGCGCGGCCATGATCGTACTCCATGCCATGAAGCCGGCGGCAATCGCGGCCGGGCGCTCATCGACGACAAGGAGCCGCACCGACATGGTTGCGAGGCTGCCGAGTCCGGCTCCAAGAACAGCGAGGAGAAGCCATGGAGTTGCAAGCTGCAGGGAGGGTCTGACGACCAGCAGCATGCCGCAAAAGCCTAGGAGGAGCGCAGTGACCAATAACCGTTCTGGTCGTTCTTTCAGGACGATTAAGCCGAGAAGGAAAGACCAGATGGGGGTCGTGTAGAACAGGCCGGAGACGTCGGAGAGCCGCATGTTCGCGAGACAGGCCGCATAGCAGCCAAAGCTCGCAAAGCCGAAGAGCGAGCGCCAGATAAGGCGGTGCGAGCGGAGAAGCCGGGGAATTGCCGTGCGGCATTCCTTCAACACCAAGAGATAGACCAGACAAGCGACTGTGCTTCGGAAAAACACGACCTCAAACGTCGGCAGGTCAAGTGTCGGCAACTTCATCAGTGAGGACATGGCGACGAAGCTCGCCCCCGACAGGACGAGCCAGGCAAGCCCACCCACTTCACGCCGAAGCATCGAGCAAGCCTCCTACCGCAGCAAATAAGCAAGGCGGGAAACAGCAAGACGCAGGTCTGCCTCTTGTCGCACCTCGCAAAAAGACAGGCGCAGGCCAGACATTGCCGGTGTGGCTTGAGGGCTGGCGGCAAATTGAATGCCGGGACGGATCAGTATTCCGGCCGAGCAGGCGGCGGCCGCGATCTCCTCGGCGTCCGTCGCGGTCGGGATCCAGACATGCAGGCCGCCGGGTCTCTCCAGCAGTGCCGGACGGTTCAGGATTTCGCCGACGATGGCGCGCCTTTCGGTCGCTATCCTACGGATTTCCTTGGTTGCCTCGGCCGCGATACCGGTTGTGATCAGCGCCTGTGCAAGCTCGGCCTGCAGGGCGGCTACGAACCACATCGACATCCTGCCAAACCGCGTCATGATCGCCTCGGCATCTTCAACACTTGGCGCCATGACGTAGGCAACCCGCATGCCCATCACGACCGTCTTTGCGAGGCCCATGACATACCAGCAGCGCTCCGGCGCGATGGTTGAAAGCGGCGGCGGCCCATCCTCGAGCAGCAGTGCCTGCGCATCGTCCTCGATGACGACAACGTCATGTTCACGGGCGACCGTGCAGATCTCCATCCGGCGCTCGAGCGGCATCACCGTCGCCGTCGGATTTTGCAATGTCGGGATCGTATAGAGGACCTTGATCCCGGGATTTGCGCGGCACGCCTGCGCCAGAGCGGCAGGGTCGAGCCCGTCGCGGTCCATGCGAATGCCCTCTATCTTAAAACCGAGGATGCCCGACAGCGCCTGCATGTTGGGATAGGTCATCTCTTCCGTGAGAAGCGTCCCCTGACGGCCGACGAGGTGGTTCAGCAGGAGGAACAGGATGTTGAGCGTCCCGTTGGTGACGATCATGCGGCCGATTGCGGGCATGAAGCCGAGACGCTGCGAGATCCAACCGGCACCCGCGAGCCGGTCCTCCTCGGTCCCCCGGGGTCGGTTCGTCCGCAGCAATCCGCCGGCATCCTTGCTGTTCAGCCGGCTTGCGAGGCTGTCGGCGAGCGAGGCTTCGAGCCTTTCGACGATTGGCGGAACGGCGCGCGAGAGGTCTATGATGCGATCAGACATGACAAGTCTCCCTTGATGGCTGTTGCTCAGCGTGGCGACGATAAGCTCCTTGCGACGAGCGCGACGGATAGGACGGCGGCCGTGAGCACGACTACCGCATAGCTGCGACCGCGCGGCGCCGGTACGGAAACGGGTGCGATGTGGAGAACGGCGAGGACGGCAAATCCACTGGTCACGATGGCGCCGAAACTCGCAGCGGGGAGCCACGGCCTGCCCAGAAGCAAGAGCGCCAATAAGGGCACGTCATAGGAGAGCGGTACGCCTTCAAACCGACCGCTTTGCAATCCGAAGACGCTGAAGTTGGAAAGCCGGAGTGCACCGACGACGACGAGAAGCGCACCGATCGGATAGGCCGCAGGCAGCCAGCCGGTTGCCTGGATCAGCGCCAGCGCCGGGACCACCGCCCCATAGAGTAGGTCGTTGAAGCCGTCGAGCCCTTTGCCCACGGAGGCGATGTCGGGACCGCGATCTCGGGTTCGTCGCGCGACGACGCCGTCAAGCTGGTCTGCCAGCATCGACCAGAGCGCAAGCGCGACTGCAAGTTCAATCCTGCCGGCAAGGATCGCCTGGAGTGCTGCGGCGGAAAGGGCGATCCCGGCCACTGTGATCGCGTTGGCCGGATCGCGAAGAAAGGAGATCATCGGCACCCCTTCCCGTCGTTCCGTTGCGACCTCTCATGGGTCCCGAAAATCGCCTCGGCGATCGACAGGTCGTCGGGACTGTCGATCTCGTACCATTTGAGATCGCCACAGTGCACAGCGGTAAGGTCGAGCCTGCCTTGCTCAATGAGCTGCTGCAGGATCTGTTCGAGATAAAGGTTGGTCCCGCCGGCGGCATGCTGCGCATCGAGCTCTGGCAACAGATGGTCGCGAAGGGTCGCGGCGCCGAACCGAAACAGGTTGATGGTCTTGAAGAGAACCGGCCGGTCCTCATGAAGGTCGGCGGCGGTCTGCCCGGTCCTCAGCTCGATGATACGCCGCTCGCCATCGAGCAGCACCGCGGATCCCTGCATGCGATGATCGAAGATGGCTACTGCCGCAACGTCCGTGGCCGGATCGGATACCAGGCGGTCGAGAACCGCCCGTTCGAAGACAATGTCTCCCTCGAGAAGGAAAAGGCTGCCGGACAGGAGTTCACTGCGCGCAAGCCAGAGGGAATAGGCGCTGCCTGTTTCGGCAAAGCGCTCGGATTCGATATAGCGTACCGCCATCGCGCCGTAATGGGCGCCAATGGCATACTGGATGGCATGCTTGCGATAGCCGACGACGATCGTCACCTCGGTGACGCCGACGGCCTGCAATTGCGCGAGCGCATTGCAGAGGATCGAAACGCCGTTCACTTCCACCAGCGGTTTCGGGCGTAGCTCGGTGAGCAGCTGCAGGCGGGTACCCCTGCCGGCAGCTAGAATGATCGCCTTCGTCAGTGTCTCGAATGCCGTCATGACACGCGCCTTTCAGGAGTTGGTCGCCTCGGAGATCGAAACCTCCTCGAAGCGCTCGATTTGGGTGACGAGACGCGCACAGCCCTCCTTCACCAGATGTGCGTCGACCCCGTATGACAGCCTAAGGCCTGTCGGGTCGCCAAAGGCATGCCCTGTCACGGCTGCGACGCCGGCCCTTGCCAGCAACCCGTCGACCGCAGCTCGCGCCATTTGACTGGAGATTGTCCCGTTCGTCGTCTCAAGGAGCGGCGCTAGGTCGAGATAGAAATAAAATCCGCCATCGGCGCGCGGCGGCGCGATGCGCGTCAATCGGGCGAGCTCCTCAAGTCCGATTTCGCGCGCCGCCTCTAGCTTAGCCTGCAACTGCGTCTCAAAGGATCCGTCATCATGGATGAGGTGGCGCAGAACCGCCTGCTGAGCGATGACATTCGGGTTCGACGTCGTGTGGCTCTGCAGCGCCGCGACTGCGGCAACAACCGCCTTCGGTGCGGCGAGATAGCCGATCCGCCATCCGGTTAGCGCAAGGCTCTTGGAAAACCCGTTGACGATCACGGTCCTCGAGCGCATCTCGGGCACAAGCGCGACGATCGAGTAATGCGTCAGGCCGTTATGGACAAATGTGCCGTAGCATTCATCGAAAATGATCCACAGGTCACGGCGAAGCGCAAGGTCAGCGATCGCAGAAAGGGTCGCGGAGTCGTAAACGGCACCTGTCGGATTGTTGGGCGTGTTGACGACGATCGCACGGGTGGCGTCCGTGACCGCAGCTTCGATCTCGCGGGCGTGGGCGACAAACCCCGTTGGTTTCGTATCGACATGGACAGGCCTTGCGCCGGCAAGCAAAGCCTGCGCCGGAAATGTGCTCCAATAGGGCGCGGGAATGATGACCTCGTCACCCGGGTTGAGGAGCACCATCGCCGCATTGAAAAGCGCCTGCTTGGCGCCGGTCGTCACCGCAATCTCGTCGCATCCGTAGGTTTGGCCCGTGTCGTGCGACACCTTGCGCGCCAGTTCGAGGCGCAGGTCGAGCGATCCGATCGTATCGCTATATCTGTTTAGACCGCTTCTTACGGCATCAAGCGCCCCCTCTCGGATCGTCGGTGAAAGATCGCTCCAGATTTCACCGGCAGTGAGGTCGATCGTTGCTTGTCCGCAAATGCCTGCCGCTTTCGCGGCAGCCCGCGCCTTTGCCGTGCCCGAAGCGGCTATCAGCCTGGTCCTATCCGCTAACATTGGTTTTGCCCTGCAGACGGTGTGAAGGAGGGTTTTCGCGCGTGATCGAAGGCTTAAGGAGGCATCGGCAGGTAGCGTTCCTCTGCCGCCGATAGCTCGTCATAGCCAAAGAGCGCAAAGAGTTCGTCGAGGGTTGCGATTTCAGGCTCGATGCCAACAGAACTTTCGTCGTTGGCAAGCCGGGTGCTGACCCGTCTCATGGCCGCGATCGAAGCCCGCAGATTGTGATTGGCCCAGATGACGGCTGCGATACCCGCTTGCCGATAGGCTGAAACCGGGGTCACATAGTAGGAGGTTGGCACGATGACGAGCGGCACTGCCTCGCGCCAGCGCCCGGCAAAGTCAAGGATTTCATCGGCATCCGCCTTGCGCGAATGCACCAGGATCGCATCGGCGCCGGCGTCGACATAGGCGGACGCGCGCGATAGCGCGGCATCCATCCCCTGCCCGGCGATCAATGCTTCGGTGCGTGCGACAAGCACGAAGTCTCCCGCCGCTTCCTTGACCGCGCGCACCCGTCCGCAGAATTCGCGTTCGTCGGCGAGTGGATGCCGATGTCCGACAAGGCTGTTGGTCTTCGGAAAGAGCTTGTCCTCGAGGCAAAGGCCGGCGGCACCGATGCGCTGCAGTTTGCGTGCAAAGAGCCTTGCATTGTTGAAATTGCCATGCCCCGTGTCACCATCGACAAGGATCGGCAGGCCGCTTGCATCGGCCATGCGCTCGACGATATCGGCGACGTTTGACCAGGAGGTCTCGCTGGCATCCCGGTAGCCGAGCGCGGACGAAATGGTCAGGCTCGACGCCCAGAGTGCGCGGAAACCCGCACCCCTCGCAATCACGGCCGAAACGCCGTCATGGGCCTCCATGAGAAAGCTCAGCTCCTCCGATTGCAGGAGATTTCGGAGCGCACCCGCCCGATCCTTGCCTGGCGTTTGAATGCTGTCGACAGATATGGGCTGCGGGTGAACCATGAGTTGCTCTCCTTGATCGGCGCCAATCTCAGGCGGTCGATGTAGGAAATCAACATTTAAGCGGTTTATACATACGATTTATCGCTGTAATACTACGGGTGTTTCGATAATATATTTGGTTTAAGTTGAGTGCTGCCAAGAACTCGAGGATATATTTTAAATATTTCATTGATATAGCGGGTGCCGATCGGATGATGGTGATAGATTCGCCACTCGAATTCCGCCGCATGGGGCGGTATGCGCGTCTTGGGGTCGAAGAGACATTCATCGGGATTGCCTGGAATGCAGGACGAAAGGCGCCCGCCATTTGGCGAGCCGGACTTCAGACCGGACAGCAGCAAGGCCGGAGCCATCTATCAGCGGATCAAATCGGTGCTTTTGATGCACCGGGTGCCGCCTTCGACCTTCCTCAATATCCGCACGCTCGCCGCTGCCCTGAAGGTGAGCCCGACCCCGGTCAGGGAAGCGCTGATCCGGCTCGCGAATGAGGAGATCATCCTGCAGGCACCTTCAGGGCGGGGGTTCTTTTCCAGGCCGCCTCGGCTCGACGAGCTGGCCGGCGAATATGAAGCGGCGATGATTGCTGTGACCCACACTCTTTTCAAGCATGGCAGCAAGCTCGTGGCCGCCGACCTTGGCCCGGCGCCGGCGAAACGCCGGCCGTCTCGCTCCGTGCCGCTGGTTGCGACTGACATAGCGGCCTGGATCGCATGGCGTGAGCGGCTCTATCGGTGGATCGTGCGCGCGTCCGAAAATGCCGTCCTACAGCGTCTCGTCGACAGATTTATCGAGGCCGCGCGCTTTCTGACAGCGCACGACCTTGCGCAGGCGGACCGGTTTCAAGAGGTCGCGGATGCTCTCTACCGATGTGCAGCGGCGCTCGGCAGCGGAGCGATCGCGGAGGCGGCGTCGATCCTCGAACTGCAAAATGCCGCCGAGATCGCATTGATTCCCGATCATCTCCATAGCGTGCTGCGCAAGGCTGCGATCGATGACCTCACCCTCGAGGCCGTCCTGGCTGCGCGTGAGGACGTTCGTGGGCAGACATGACAAGCCCGGTGCGCCACGCCGAGCGGCATGTGCTTTTCAGCGGCAACGCCGGATGTTGCAGCACCACGCAAGAGACGAATATAGAGACTGGCATCTGACGCACAAGCGAGCATCCGTCCATGACATCTGCCATCAACATCCACGCGGTCGTGGGCCTGAACGTGACGAGGCTGCGCAACAAGCGAGGGCTGACGCAGGAGCAGCTGTCTTCGCGGGCAGGTCTCACCCGTCACTATCTGATCGGCATCGAGGCAGGTACGCGAAATCCGAGCATCGGGATCCTGGCAAAACTTGCCGACGCCCTGGACGTGAAGGTTGAGGTTCTGGTGAGGGACATCAAACCGGCGTCCGCATAGATCGCCACGCGGCTGCGGCACAAGCAAGCTTCAGCTCGCCGACCGCCGTCTTGAAGCGGCCCTTACGCTCGCGCGTCCGTACAGATTCGATCTTCCTCCCAACGCCGTCGAGACTTTGCTGATGGAAAGTCTCGACGAACGCGCAATCGAGCTCCGTAATCTCCCCCCGGCGCGGGAAACAACGAGACCGGCGCTCAGCGGCGCGTATTGCTATCGCGCTGGGGCTCAAATTCGGCGGATTGCGCCCACTATGCCCGCGCGCGCCCCAACACTTGCTCTATCCAAGCCCGCGGGCTCTGCTACGCCGCGGGCATGCGCGGACGATAGCCACGCCTGCGCTTGCGACGCAAGACATCGAGAAACAGCAATACGGCATCCTGCTCGCGATCGAAATGATGGGTCAATGACTGACCCGAGGCGCCGATCCGACCCCAGCTGCGGGTGAGGCAAGCCTGACCGAACAAAGTTGGCTCGATCGACATGGTGTAGAAGCGGGCCATGTTCTTCGTGGCATCCGTCCGCTCGATATAGAGCTGATATGGTTGTTTGATCATGCCGACAGAATCGCCGCTTCAGGATTCTGCGTCCAACGAATGATGTGAATCGATCCGCGGCAACCGATTCATTTCGGTGAAGTGTGAAGTGTACCTCTCATCGTCTGGCGTTGCGCCCGTGATATTGATTGGCGCCGACGCGGCCGACCATGTCCCTGCGCCGAAACCAAATGGCCCGCCCGCATCGAAGCGGCGGGTTGCCCGCCGTGAAAATGATCTGCTCATCCGTTCGCATCAACAGCACCTCGTGGGGCTGGATAAGCGGTTTGGCGCTTAACTGTTTGGAGCGCGTGCGAGACGATCCCCGTGCCTGCGAGCTGTGGCTGACCTGATCGGTTTCGACGGTGGTCATGCCGCAACGCTGCGAAATATAGTCGGCCGTCTCGGGATCGTTGATGGCGGCAAAGGAAATCCAGCTGGCGCTTTCAAACCACTTGCTGGCTGCTTCGCGGCCGCCATAGCTTTCCCGCATCTGGCCAATCGACTGAAACAGCATCATTAGTGTAATGCCGTATTTACGGCCGACATCGCGGGCGGTTTCGAGAATGCGCATATAGCCAAGCCTGGCTGCCTCGTCGAGAAGGAACAATGTGCGCTCCCTGAACGCGCCGTGTCGATTGTAGATCGCGTTGAGGAGCGATCCGATGACCACACGGGCTAAACCTGCATGGTTCTCAAGCGTCTTGAGATCGATGGTGATGAACACGTCGATCGCGCCTGTGGCAATCTCGTCGGTTGAAAAGCTCGAAGCCGAGATCATTGCGGCATAGTTTGGATAAGACAGCCAGTGCGTTTCCTTGATCGCGTTGGCGTGGACGCCCGAGAAGGTCTCGGGCGTCATCTCGACGAAGGCGGCGACGTTCTGGCGAAGAAACGCCGACGACGAGCTCTCGTAAATCTCCTTCAAGCGTCCGCGCAATTTCTGTTCTGGCTCGGCCAGATTGGCGCGAACCTGGCGGAGCGTCTGCTCGTTGCCCTCCCGATCCGACAGGCAGACATCGGCAATCAGCGACGTCAGCAACTGCAGGGCCGAGCTCCTGAAGAAGTCGTCGCGTCCGCTTCCCGCCTGGGCCCGATCGGGGACAAGCCATGCGGCGATGGCGGCGATATCCTGCTCCTTGGTGTCGCCGAACCGGCCGATCCAGTCCAGCACGTTAAAACCCGTCGTCGGATGTTTCGGATCGAGCACATAGACCTCATGGCCGAGCATCCGCCTGCGGCCCGCGACCATGGGCGCGACCTCGCCCGACGGGTCGAGCACGATCAGGGTGCCGGGCCAGGCGAGCGCCGTCGGGACCGTCACCGAGGTCGTTTTAAAGCCGCCGGATCCTGCGAAGACGATGCCATGCGACGAGCCGAAGGATCCATCGAAACACAGAAGCGGCAATCGCCCGCCCTTGCCCCAGCTGTCGCGGCGATCGGCGCGGAACGCCAGGCCGGCAACATCGTCATGATCGACGCGATAGGCCTCACCGATGACCATGCCGGCGGTTTGGGGAAACATCCGCATCGCGTCTGCGATCCGCATCCATTTGGCGGAGCCGTGGATGGCGCGCCGGCCGCTTACCCGTTTGGCTTCCGAACTGACAAAGGCGGTATTCCCGACCAGCGCAACGCGCAATCCGAAGCACGCGGCCAGTGTGGAGGTGATCGCACCGATCAGGGTTGCGGCATCGACAAAGGCGTAGATCGTTTGATCCTGCGGCATGTCGGCGGAAAGCAAGCCAACGCGCAGGGCCTCGCGAATGATCGCGATCGCCGCAGCAAGCGCACCACCCGCCGCAACGCCCCATCCGGCCACCTTGATCCTGGTCGAGCCGGCACTGGCCAGGAGGAACGTGATCCCGACCACGGATGCGGCCATGTAAGGAAGAGCAATTCCAGCCCGGCCAAGGAAATGCTTTGCGGTTTCAGTCCTTCCGAGCTCCGCCAGGAACGGCTCGAAGCCGGAGAGACCGAGCGTCGCCGCCGTCATTGCGATCACGGGCACGCATATGAGGAGTAGCCTAGCCATCGTCGCGACCCAATGCCTCGGCGCCCCTTTTGGTCAGGCGGACCCGTTCGCTGTCGCCGTCCATCAGCTTTTCCTTCAGCTCAAGCAGGGCGCCAAACAGCAGGGCGCGTTTTTCGTAACGAAGCCCCGCCTTGACGATCAGGCCGCCGAGCTCGATCTTCTCGCGCGCATCTTTCTTGCGGGCGTCGGTGGTCGCCGTGCGTGCCATGCGTTCAAGCCTCTGCAGCGTTCCGATCAGTCGCGCCAGGCGTGAGCGCCTGAACCTGCCTGCCGCTGTCGGCGTCGCCTCGATGCGCGTGCTCTGCGGCCTGCGGCGCTCGGCGGGTCTGGCCGCGAAAGCGTTGCGCAAGCTCCTCGAAGGCGGCGATCAGGTCGGTATCCTCCACTTCGATGTCGCCGAGCCCGGCTTTCAGGGCAAGCCTGCCGATGCGCTCCGCCTCCCGCGTCTCGACCTGCTTCAGCTGCTCCTGCAGCTTGGTGATCTCCTGGCGGATCTTTGCCGATGGCTTCTTCATTCCGGTCGCTCCTTCCATGCCGGTTCAAATCGCGATCGGCATGAAATTCGTCGAGATCGGCGTGGTGATCCACTGCCAGAATTGCGAGTTGGCGAAGGCAACGCCTTTGAGCATCATCCCGGCCGTTCCGAAGGAGCGGCTTTGAAGGGCGCAATTATACGTCGCTGACGCGACGTCATGCTGTCTGCCCTGGCGGGGCCGCCGCACTTTCGAGCCTGCCGAATTCTACCGTTTCGAGGAGTTTCGCCGCCGTGGCCGTTCCGCATTTCTCTGTCGGCATCGTTGCCCGCAGCCTGGGTCGCAGCGCCGTCCTGTCGGCCGCCTACCGGCATTGCGCGAAGATGGACTATGAGCGGGAAGCGCGGACCGTCGACTACACGAGAAAGCAAGGCCTCCTGCACGAGGAGTTCTCTATCCCGTCGGACGCCCCTGAATGGCTGCGGCAGATGATATCAGATCGCTCTATCTCCGGCGCTGTGGAAGCGTTCTGGAACAAGGTCGAGCTATTCGAGCGACGCTCGGATGCGCAGCTCGCCAAGGACATGACGATTGCCCTTCCTCGCGAGCTTACCGCACAGCAGAACATCGCGCTTGTGCGCGACTTCGTGCAGCAGCACGTCACCGCCAGGGGCATGGTGGCGGACTGGGTGTTTCACGACCCGCCGGGCAATCCGCACGTCCACCTGATGACGACGCTGCGGCCAGTGACGGAGGCAGGCTTCGGCCCAAAGAAGATTGCGCGTATCGGTCCGGACAGCGCCTTGTTGCGCAATCATGCCGGCAAGATTCTCTATGAACTCTGGGCCGGCGGCGCGCGCGACTTCGATGCCCTGCGCGAGGGCTGGTTTGCCTGCCAGAACCGCCATCTCGCATTGGCGGGGCTGGACCTGCACGTCGATGGCCGCTCCTTCAAGGCACAAGGGATCGATCTTCAACCGACCCTCCATCTTGGCGTCGAGACGAAGGCGATCCGCCGCAAGCAAGGGGTGGCTGACCGCTCGGTAACCCCCGGTCAGCTTGTACTGCAGGAAGAATGCCGGGCCGATAATAGCAGCCGCATTTGCCGCCGCCCGGAGATCGTGCTCGACCTGATTACACGGGAGAAGAGCGTGTTTGACGACAGGGATGTCGCAAGAGTTCTCACCCGTCATGTCGACGATGCAAACCTTTTCCGAGAGTTGATGGCGCGGATCCTGCAAAGCCCGCAGGCATTGCGTCTCGACCGAGAGAGGATCGACCTTGCGACCGGCATCCGGACGCCTGCGAAGTACACGACCCGTGCCATGCTGCGGCTGGAGGCGGGAATGATCCATCAGGCGATCTGGCTGTCGCAGCGGCCATCCCATGGCGTGCGCGACGCAGTCCTGCAGGCGGTATTGTCGCGCCATCGGCACCTTTCGCTCGAACAGCAGACGGCGATCGCACATATTGCCGGAACCGGCCGGATCGCCGCGGTGATCGGCCGCGCCGGCGCCGGCAAGACTGTCATGATGAAGGCGGCGCGCGAGGCATGGGAGACGGCCGGCTACCGCGTCGTCGGCGGCGCCCTTGCCGGCAAGGCGGCCGAGGGACTGGAGCAGGAGGCGGGCATCGCCTCTCGCACACTTTCCTCCTGGGACCTGCGCTGGAGCCAGGGTCGCGACAGGCCCGACGACCGGACAATCTTCGTACTCGACGAGGCGGGCATGGTGGCGTCCCGGCAGATGGCCGTCTTCGTAGATGCCGTGACCAGGACCGGCGCCAAGCTTGTCCTCATCGGCGATCCGGAACAGCTGCAACCGATCGAGGCAGGTGCTGCCTTTCGAGCGATTGCCGATCGCATCGGTTACGCTGAATTGGAGACCATCTACCGCCAGCGTGAGGAATGGATGCGTGAGGCCTCGCTCCATCTCGCCCGCGGTCACGTTGGAAAGGCGATTTCCGCCTACCGCGCCAATGGCCGGGTGTCGGAATCTCAAGACAAGAAGCAAGCCATCTCCAATCTGATCGCAGACTGGAGCCGCGAGCATGACCCTGCAAAGACCTGCCTCATCCTTGCGCATCTGCGCCGTGACGTGCGTCTGCTGAACGAGCTGGCGCGCGAAACGCTGATCGAACGCGGGATAATTTCGAGAGGGTTTTCGTTCAAGACCGCCGATGGCTCCCGTTCCTTCGCAACCGGCGATCAGATCGTCTTCCTGAGAAACGAGGCATCGCTCGGCGTCAAGAACGGCATGCTGGCGAAGGTGGTTCAGGCGCAAGCCGGGCGTCTGGTTGCAGAGCTCGGTTCCGGCGATCATCGCCGCCACGTGACGATAGAGCAGCGCTTCTACAACAACCTCGACCACGGCTACGCGACGACCATTCACAAGAGCCAGGGCGCGACCGTCGATCGCGTCAAGGTGCTGGCCTCGCTCTCGCTTGACCGGCATCTGACCTATGTCGCCATGACCCGTCATCGCGAGGACCTCGGCCTCTATTTTGGCAAGCGCTCCTTTGCACGGGCCGGCAGCCTCGAGCAGATCCTCTCACGCAGGAATGCGAAGGAAACGACGCTCGACTACGCCGGCGGCAGCTTCTATCGCCAGGCTCTGCGTTTTGCCGAGGCCCGAGGCCTCCACCTTGTCAATGTTGCGCGAACGCTCCTGCGCGACCGGCTGCGGTGGACCGTGCGACAGCGCCCGGAGCTGACAGAGCTTGGCAAGCGGCTGAGCGCAGCCGGAGCCAGGCTCGGTTTGCGGAGATCGCAATGGCCGTCATTGAACCAGAGTGCAAGCAAGCGAGCAGAGCCCATGGTGTCTGGCATGACCATAACGATGAAACCGATCGAGCAGGCCGTGGAGGAGCGGCTGTCTGCGGATCGGGTCCTGCAACGACAATGGGAGGACGTCTCTGCGCGGTTCCGTCTCGTCTATGCCCGGCCGGACGCGGCGTTTCGAGCCGTCGATGTCGATGCGATGCTGAAGGACAGGGCTACCGCGGCCGCGACGATCGTCAGGCTCGCCAATGGGGCCGCCTCCTTCGGAATGCTCAAGGGGCAGACCGGCCCGTTTGCCGCAAGGAATGACCGACAGGATCGCGAGGCATCACTTGCCAACATTCCCGCACTTGCCCGTTCGCTTGAGCGCTTCGTGCAATTGCGAGCGGACGCCGGACAAAGATATGAAGTCGAGGAGCGACACGCGCGCAGACGGGCTTTGATCGAGATCCCGGCGCTGTCGGCCAATGCCAAACTGGCGCTCGAGCGCCTGCGCGACGCGCTCGACCGTCATGATCTGCCCGGAAGACTTGAGTCGGCGCCCTCCGACACGATGGTGAGGGCCGAACTCTTGGAATTTGCGCGAGCCGTTTCCGCCCGTTTCGGCGAGGGCTGCTTTCTGCCAGACGCGGCAAGGCATGCCAAGGGACCGATCTTCGAGGCCATCACGTCCGGGATGTCGCCGGGACAGAAGAACGAGATCCGATCCGCCTGGGAGGGCATGCGCGTAGCCCAGCAACTTGCGCAGCACCTGAGCAGCACAATGAGACCGCACGAGGCGGAGCGTGTGGGCCAGACCAAGTCGTCGAGGTTATCGCTGAAATGAAGCCGGGCGCCTCACCCGAACCAGCCGAAGCGCCGGCTCGGATGCCGTTCCCCTTTCGGCTGTGGGCTGCCGTTGCCATCATGTGCCTGCTGGCGGTCTCAGCCTATTGGCGCGGTTACCGGATCAATTTCACGCCGAGCGAGCCGCTCGGCCTCTGGCGGATCTATCCGCTTGACCGACCCGTTGCGGTCGGAGATCTGGTGTTCATATGCCCGCGGCCGTCGGCGGAAACGCAGGACGCCAAGGCGCGCGGATATTTCCGCTCCGGCCCATGCCAAGGGGACTACGCACCGCTGATCAAAAGGGTAGTCGCCGTTGCCGGCCAACGGGTTGATGTCGGCAGCGCCGTGACCATCGACGGCCAGGCGCTCGTCTTCTCCGATCTTTGCCCTGTCGACGGCAAGGGGCGTCGGCTTCGACCCGCCGCGAGCGGGACGGTCCCGACGGGCAGTGTCTTCGTTTATTCATCTTTCCCCGGTTCCTTCGATTCCCGATATTTCGGACCGTTGCCCGTCGAGGGCATCCTCGGCCTTGCGGAGGAGATCCTGACCGATGCGCCGTGACACCCTTGTTTCGCCGCTATTGGTTCTGGCGGCCGGGATTGCGGGGGTCTTCGGCTGGTCCGGTGACGTCTTGCTCCTGCCGATCGCGGTGGCATTCCCGGTTCTATGGTCACATGCGCGGACGAGACTGATGGCGGCAATCGTCGCCTCCGCCTATTTCCTGGCGACCTCACGCGGGCTTCCCCAGGGCGCCGCAAATTATTACACCACCGATCTCCTTGCCGGCGTGATGCTCTGGCTCTGCGCCTGCATCAGTTTTGTCAGTGTACATACAGTCGCCTGGACACAGCATTCGACCCAACGACCGGTTCGCTATTTGACCGCCATGATCCTCACGGGCGTTCCTCCTTTCGGAATAACCGGTTGGGCGCATCCTGTGACCGCGGCGGGAGTGCTGTTTCCCGGATGGGGCTGGTGGGGGCTTCTTGCCATGACAGCCGGCCTTGCGGGCCTCGTCACCCGCCTTTGGCCAGCTGTCGCCATGGCCCTTGCGGGTTTCTGGCTCTGGTCCGCCGCGTCGTGGACCGCGCCCGCATTACCCGATCGCTGGCATGGTGTCGACCTCAAGCTCGGCGCATCACTCGGTCGTGATGCCAGCCTTCGGCGCCATCGTGAACTCATTGCAATGGTGAAGGCAGCGGCCCCGGATGGCAAGGGCATCGTCGTGCTGCCGGAAGCCGCGTTGGGGTTGTGGACGCCAACCACGGAACGGGCGTGGATGGAAGGCCTTCAGGGAACAAGTCTTGTCGTGGTGGCCGGCGCTGCGATCGTCGACCCGGGTGGTTATGACAACGTCCTGATCGAGGCTTCGGCCGCTCGCGGCGCGGTCATCTATCGCGAGCGCATGCCGGTCCCGGGATCGATGTGGCAGCCATGGCGCGCGTGGTCGGGAGCCCGCGATAGTGCCCACGCTCACTTCTTTGCGAACCCGGTCGTCGCCGTCGGCTCTCATCGGGTCGCTCCGCTGATTTGCTACGAGCAACTGATCGTCTGGCCGGTTTTGCAGTCCATGCTCCATGACCCGGATCTCATCGTCGCGGTTGGAAATGGCTGGTGGACCGATGGCACTGCGATCGTCGCCACACAGCGGGCAAATACGATCGCCTGGGCGAGACTGTTCTCAAAGCCGCTCGTCTTTTCGTTCAACACCTGAGCACCGTTGGAGCCGCCATGCTCGATGCAGCACTGATCAAGGAATGCGCCGATCCCTCGCTGCCCCCCGCAATCGTCGAGCGATTTGTCGATGCCGCCGGCTCCGCTGACCCGCTTGCGGTCACGGTGAGGCAGGCCGGTCGGCTGATCCTTGTTCCGAAGGCGATAACAGCGGAGGCGGCGATTGCGATCGTAAGGCAATATGCAGGCAGGGCCATCATTCGCGTCGGCCTTACGCAAGTGCCGGCCGGAATTGGCGTGACCGATCCCTCGGTGCTGAAGCCCGACCTCTTCGATCCCTGTTCGAACCTGCGAAGCGGCACTGTGATCTTCGCCAAGGTCCTGCGGATCGTCGCCAAATGGTATGGCAGTCCGAAAGGCACCGAGGCCGGGCCGCAAATCCTCGCCGACGCGATCTACGCCTGGAAGACCGGCGAGTTCGAGGGTATCAACATATTCCGCGCCGCCGATCCGGGGCCACCTGCAACGTTCGGACCGCCGCCACCAAGGGAGCGGGAAGACGAGGCTGGCCATGGTCCTCCGGATGCAACCGGCTCCAAGCCATCGTCGAAAGCGGATGAACCTGGCACATCTGGGATTCGGATCGATCTTTCCCGGATTGAGGGTAAGTAGACGAAAAATCGGCCGAGTTTCCTTCCGCTGCCAGCGAACGGCGGAAGCCGCGCCGAACGAACGGGATCCAGTCGCCTTCCGGCTTGCATGCCCTGGCGTGGCTTCGCGGCGACGGGATTTGGCCAAGGATTATCTTGCGAATCGGGAGTGTGGGCCTATGTAACCAATGGATATCATTGGGAGGAATTTCATGACGAAGCGCATTTTGTTTACCGGAGGAAGCGGCAAGGCCGGGCGGCATACTGTTCCGTGGTTGGTCGACGCGGGCTATGAGGTCCACAATGTCGACCTCGTGCCGCTCGACAGCCCGGGCGTCACCAATCTTCACGCCGATGTGACGGACGCAGGGCAGGTCTACAACGCCTTGAGCATGCATCGTGATTTTGCCGATCTTGACCGCGGCATTGGCGCACACCCTTTCGACGCCGTCGTGCACTTCGCCGCTATTCCTAGCATCCTGCTCAAACCTGACAACGAGACGTTTCGTATCAATACGATGAGCACCTACAACGTTATCGAGGCGGCGGCAAAACTCGGCATAAAGAAGATCATTATCGCCTCAAGCGAGACGACCTATGGGGTCTGTTTTGCCGAGGGGCATCGGGATTTTCATCAGTTTCCGCTCGAGGAAGATTATGACGTCAATCCAATGGATTCCTACGGTCTCTCCAAGGTCGTTAATGAAAAGACGGCTCGCGCTTTTGCCGAGCGTTTCGGCATCGATATCTATGCTTTGCGCATCGGAAACGTCATAGAGCCGCACGAGTATGAGCGTTTTCCCGACTATTTCGCCGACAGCAGCATCCGCAAGCGGATCGCGTGGAGTTACATCGATGCTCGCGACCTCGGTCAGATCGTCCATCTCTGTATCGAAAAGAACGGGCTCGGCTTTCAGGTGTTCAACGCTGCGAATGATACCGTTTCCGCCAACACGCCCTCGCGCGAGCTGGCCGCAAAGCACTTTCCGAATGTTCCGTTCACCCGCGAGATCGGTGAGTTCGAGGGTCTGTTGTCGAACCGAAAGATTCGCGAGGTTCTCGGTTTCAAGGAAGAGCATGACTGGCGGCGCTACGTGAAGGGGTGACGCGCCCATCAACTGATCGGGAAGCTCAAGGCGCGACTTGCCGTTCGGCGGCGCGGTAGGCACGGTCGATCTGCTCAGGATATTGAACGTACCATTGAGGAGTGGAAACCGGCGCTGGCGTGTAGAGTGGAGGCGGACATAGTCGGGCCTCGGCCGATGGCCAGCGCAAACCGGGGCCGAGACCGAGCCTACTCGCCAGCCGTTACCGGATCATCCGCGCCGCCATGAGGTCATTCACGATCTCGGTTTTTGTGTTTGCCCCGGCTGCGGAGGCTCCAACGTCCTGTAGGCGGCGACGTCCGAGACCGAGGTTCTGCATCATGTTCTCGCCCCGTTTCGGGTTGTCCGACATATCCATGCGGCTCTTCGCTCATTGGGACGTCTCATTGTTATCGCCAGGACGCTTCACAAGGCGCCGCAGGGCCTGAAGGCCGGCCGCAATCGGCAGAGCGAAAGCCATAATCCCGAAATATGCCGCGTAGTAGATATTCGAGAAAGGTCCCTGAACCCCAAGCAGGGCCTCGCCACCCTGACAGCGGCCACCCCTGCAAGGCGTGTTGTAAAATATCACCGTCATACCATCCCATAAGACCAGCAGCGGTACAGCGCGTATCATCCACTGGCGGAACAGCTCCAGGTTGGGGATCAGAGGACGAAACTCCAGGTGCCTTTGCGGATCCATGCCGACCTGGATCGTTCGCAAAAAGACAGCCAACATGACGACGAGAGCGGCTGCCGAGACTTGCGTCAGCAACACGGACACGAGCGGCCCTATCGGTGGGGCCAGAAGATACACCGTCCCGGCAACGATAAAGGCCGCAAGGGCTATGCAACTGCCCAACGAGCCCGCCGTCAGACCTTTTCGCGTAATCAGCGCGTGCAGGAATGAGATCACTGCCGCTATGGTCGCCAGCCAGGCAATTGGGCCGACTACCCAGGGAAATGGCGGCCAATGCCTGGGGAAGAGGAACAGTATGATCCAAGGCGCGGCGATTATGACGGCGAAATGTAACCAGGTCAGCTCAGCCTGGTGCGAGGCGTTCTTCTTGCGAGTCTTCCTGGTTGCCTTCTGTGTCCTCACAGCCGACCGTTGCGCCCTCCTCACGTCAAATTCTCCCTTTGTGATCAGGACTTTACATGCCCTGGGGGCGCCTCAGTGACGAATGGGGCCACCAAGTTTGAGATCAACATCATTTGGATCGTCGCCAGTCGATTTCAGAACCGCAAGTCCCTCTTCCGTTCGGACTTTACAATCAACCTTGGAAAGGCGGCCGACAGCGGTCATCGCCAGTTTGCATTTTCCCTGTCCCTTTAGCGGGTGGCTCATGTGAACGCCCCCGACCGAGATCGTGCTTGAATCCGTCTTCCTCCCACTGAAGCTGACGTCGCCGCGGTCTGTTTGCGCAATGACCGTTTCCTCGCCGATCGGCAAGTTCTGCATGTAGAGCAGCCGTTGACATGGATGATCAGGCTCGTCGCCAAGCTTCACGTAACATATTCGGTGCGCCGAAGAATGCTTCATCCTCTCAGTGGCGTGGCTCGCTGTCGGAGAAACGACAGCAATCACCGCACCGACCACCAAAGCAAATCTCATCATCACCTCCCCCGCTCCTCGCCATCATGAGCGGGTGTCGCGAGAAAGTCGATGGCCAGATTTCGCCAAATGGTGGCGAGTGATCGCCTTCAGTTCAGGCGCGCAATCGCGTCGTCGAGATTGTCGATCGCGAGTTGTTCATGGGCGATCATACCGTCAATATCGATGTCACTGTTGACCTGTTTCGCAATCCCGGCTCGCATCTTCATCTCAAGCAGCTCGTCGCGATGCGCGATCTTTTCCTCCCTGATTTTGATGAGCCTTAGGCGAAAATCATCATTCATCTCAACTCCCTCCGCTTCGCGTCGACAATTCGCAGCGCGCAAACCCACATTCGCGGTCCTAACGCGACGTCGCAAGGATAGCTCGCACCCGCGATAGGTGGTCGGCACGCCTCCAATCCAGTCGGCCCTTCGACATTTCCGGCCCCAGCGCCTCCACGGGTCACAGGTCGCATTGCAGCGTGCTCGCCAGATCGATCGGCGTCCAGCGGATATGCGGAAGACATTCGCAAAAGCGGTCTGCGGTCACGGTCATCCAAATCCTGGCGACACTTCACGGTGTCAGAGGACCGCGCAAAGTCAAGCGAACATGCAAATCCAACTCTCGCGGCTGTTCTCCAACAACGAAAAATGCTGCGGTTGTCGTCGTGGCGTTTGATGGTGAATTTCAGGTTCTCACCTGACGTCGCCGACGGCTTTAGCGACGCGAGGAGCAAAGTCTTCGGGACATCGAGATCATTTGTTGACCCGAGGGAGACCGCAAAGCGCGGCCATACCGTCGCTGTAATTCCGTTATCGCGGCAGCCTATCCGTCGACAGGCGCGGCAGTTCAAAGAGCGTTCGGAGAGAGGGGGCCCACGTCCGCAGGCCCCTCAGCGTTCGATTTTTATGCCTTTGGCTTGCGCCCACGCTTCGGCTCTTCGGCGGCCGCCTCGCCCGGCACCTGGCTTGCCTGCGTCGCCTTCACGGTCACCGGTTTCCGCGTTGCAGCCTTCGCCTCGGGCGCCTTGGTCTTAGCCTTGCCGTTGTTCAGAAGTGCTGCCCGGCGCGAACGGTTTTCCTCGAGCGCCTTCTGAAACGAAACGTCTTGGTCGGCATGCTGCGCGAGGTCGTCGAGGAACTCAGCAACCTGTGTCGTGGTTTCAACGACGACATAGCTTAGTCCGTGTCCAGCATCGATCGAATCCCGGCCGATGGTCACGCCGAAGCCGCCGGGCGCGCGCTGGAACCAGGTCGACCGCCACTTGTTGAAGCCGGCGGCGTCACTCTCAAACTCGGTCAGATAGGCCTTCTGTTCGGCCACTCTGGCGCGGAACGCGTCGACGGCGCTGCGTGTACCAGCCTTCGGCTTGTCGGACTTCTTGGCGGACCATTTTTCCAGAAAACTCGTCATTGTGCTCGTCTCTTTTGTTTGTTTTCGTCATCAAACCAATTTGCAGTGCGACATGGCGTTCAGCCATACCGCCCCTGCCTGCCTGATCGTTCTACAGAATAGCCGTAGGATGGCAACAATGTGAGCCATCGCAAATATGTGTGCGACAAGGTGAGGCGGCCTGCGACGTTTGTCAGCCGATATCGGTGGGTATCGATCCGACTGCCCGGCGATGGGGTTTTCACGCTGCGGCCCGCCCGCTAGACTTTGCGCATGGTTTTGGTCGGAAGCGCAATGACGTCACAACTCGACATGTTTTCAGGAAACCAACCGCCGAGCTCTTCGGAGGCCGCGAGCGTGCGTCAGCAAAAAGCCGGAGCCACGCCGGACGAAGCGGAGATGGTTCGCATGCTGGAGGCAACCGGCCGCTACCAGATCCTGCGAAAGCTTGTGCCCCGCAAGATCGCCGCGGCAGCAAGGCCGGGTTATCCGCTCAAGGGCATTATCCTCGACACGGAGACGACCGGGCTCGACGCCCGGCAGGACGAGGTCATCGAAATCGGCTTGATCGGCTTCACCTTTAGCGAGGAAGGCGAGGTCGGCGACGTCACCGCCGTCTATGGCGGCCTGCAGCAGCCGAGCGCGCCGATCTCGGAAGACATCACCAGGCTGACCGGCATTACCGATGCGATGGTTCGCGGGCAGATGATCGACATGGCAGTCGTGCGGGCGCTGGTCGAGCCTGCCGATTTGATCGTCGCCCACAATGCCGGCTTCGATCGCCCCTTCTGTGAAGCTCTGTCCCCGATCTTCGCCCGCAAGCCCTGGGCGTGCTCAAACTCGGAGATCGAATGGGCGTTGAGAGGTTATGAAGGCACCAAGCTCGGCTATCTCATCAATCAGAGTGGCTATTTCCATGTCGGCCATCGCGCGGTCGACGACTGTTTCGCATTGCTGGAAGTGCTTTCTCATTCCAGGGGCGATGGCGATCGCGCGCCCTTCGCCGAGCTTTATGAGGCAAGCACGCAGTCGCGGGTGCGCATCTTTGCGGAAAACGCGCCCTTCGATCAAAAGGACTGCCTGAAGGCAAGGGGCTATCGTTGGTCTGATGGCAGCGACGGCCGCCCAAAATCATGGTGGATCGAAATCGGCGAGGAGGCGATGGAGAAGGAACTAGGGTTCCTGCGAAGCGATATCTATCGCTGGGATGAGGCTGACCCGCCGGTCCAGCGGCTTACGGCATTCGACCGGTTCAGGAGTCGAAAGTAGGTTGCGCGTCGATTTGCTTCGACGGCAGCGCTAGCGGCGAAGCAGATAGGTTGCACTGACGGCGTCATAATCACTTCGCCGAAAGCTTTGCATAAGTGGGGAACTTCTGAGTCCCGTCGCGGTTTTGTTCGGCCGGCTGCATGTCTGCTTACCTGATTTTCTGTCCGTCGAGGTAGCCGTGTTCGTAAGCTTTCGCCTGTCCGCTGTCTTCGGGATAGGGGTTCTTCCTATTCTCTGCCTCGCATTTGCCAGCCTTCACTCCCTCTTCGTACGCCTCTTTTTCACTCTCTGAAGCAGGAAGACGAGGTGATTGCTCTGGAAAATATTGGATTGGGTTGGGTAGCCCAAGCGCAGGTGCGAAGATCGGTGCTGTATTCGGCGTTTGCGGGCACATGGTGAATTCCTCCTAATATCGAAACGCCATTCGCGATCGACGGTTCCCTGAGGACGTGGAACCGCCGCTCTATCTTTTCAGCGCGGCTGGCGGCCGCGCTCATCCTTGACTGGATACGACAAAATAAGGGCCTCAATTTCGCGTTTGCGCGCGAGCCCGCAAGTCACGGCAGCCTCGCCGCCGCTATTGCCTCTTCTCCCAGAAATCAGTGATTGCTCGCCGGACATGCGTCGTGTGAAACTTTTAGTATTATGGGCCGTTTCGTGCTTATGACCGACGCTAAATCCAGTTCGAAATCGGTCGACGGCGCCAAGTCGCCTGGGCCTGACAGGTCGCATCAAGAAGAGAGTTCGACTGTCGAGGTCGAGCCCCTGGAAAATATAGTTGCACCCGACTTGAACTGGACCCCCGAGGAAACCGAACGGGCCCGCAAACGATATCTGCTCGCCCGTTTCTGGATAAGCGCGCGCGGCTATTGGAGTCGTCGGGGGGATCGGCTTGCATGGCCATGCTCTATAGGGCTGCTCGCCCTGATCGGGCTCAATGTCTGTTTCCAGTACGGGATCAATATCTGGAACCGGGCGATTTTCGACGCAATCGAGCAGCGCGACGCCCACAGCGTCTACTTTCTGAGTGCGGTGTTCCCCCCGCTCGTGCTCGGCAGTGTCGTCCTCGTCACTGTGCAAGTCTATGTTCGTATGATGATCCAAAGGCGATGGCGCTTTTGGCTCGCGACTGCTCTGATCGCACGGTGGCTCGCGCTACTATCAACTGAACCTCATCGGCGGTGACGACCACAAAAACCCCGAGGCTCGTCTCTCGGAAGATTTGCGCATTGCCACGGAATCCCCTGTCGATTTCATCGCCGGCGTTATTTCCGCATTTGTGTCAGCCGCGACCTTCATCGTGGTGCTTTGGACGATCGGCGGCGCCCTGACTATCCAAATCGCCGGTTCCGTCTTCACGATTCCAGGATTTCTCGTCGTCACCGCCGTCCTTTACGCCGCTATTACCTCCACCTCCATGGCGGTCATCGGCCGGCATTTCGTCGAAGTCTCCGAGGTCAAGAACCAGGTGGAGGCAGAATATCGCTACACTCTGACGCATGTCCACGAAAACGGTGAGAGCATCGCATTGCTCGGCGGGGAAGAAGAAGAGCGCAATGACTTAGATCGGACTTTCGGCAATGTTCTAAAACAGTGGGAGCTGCTTGCGCGGCAATATATGCGGACGACGCTCGTGTCGCAGCTGTCCATGTTGATTGCGCCCGTGGTGCCGGTCCTACTGTGCGCACCGAAATTCCTCGAGGGCAGCATGACGCTCGGTCAAGTCATGCAGGCCGCCTCTGCTTTCGCCATCGTTCAGAGCGCATTCGGATGGTTGGTCGATAACTATCCGCGCCTTGCTGACTGGAACGCATCCGCGCGTCGTGTCGCCTCGCTTATGACATCGCTCGATGGTCTTGAGCGGGCGGAAATGAACGACACCCTCGGACGCATCAAACACAATGAAACTGAAAGCGAGGCGATGTTGTGCCTCAAAGATCTATCCGTGACGCTCGATGACGGCACCTCCGTGGTCAGGGAAACGGAGGTTGAAATTGATTCCGGCGAACGTGTGCTAGTCTCCGGAGAGTCTGGCTCGGGAAAAAGCACGCTGATACGGGCGATTTCCGGGCTCTGGCCGTGGGGTCATGGCAGCGTCAACGTCCATCCCGACAGCCGATTGTTCATGTTGCCGCAGCGGCCTTACGTTCCGTCGGGGACGCTTCGCCGAGCCGTCGCCTATCCGCGTTCGACAGACGACTGGACCCTCGACGAAATAAAGGCCGCTGTTGAGAAAGTCGGCCTCGGCTATCTAAATGATAGAATCGAAGACGATCTTCCATGGGACCAAACGCTGTCGGGGGGCGAAAAGCAGAGGCTTGCATTCGCGCGCCTCCTTCTCCAGGCCCCCGATATCATCGTGCTGGATGAAGCAACGTCAGCGCTTGATGAGAACAGCCAGGACAAGCTGATGGAGATGATCATCCGCGAATTGCCGAAGGTCACCATTATCAGTGTCGCGCACAGAGCCGAACTGGAAGCTTTCCACAGCCGCAAGATCACCTTGGAGCGTCGCGAGGGTGGTGCAAAGCTTGTCAGTGATATTGATCTTGTTCACAGACCGAGAAAAAGAAACCTGCTCTTGCGCCTTCTGGATGAGCGAAGGCCCTGACAAAAAGGCAATCTGTGCTCCGGTGAGGAGATGCGGTCTTGAGACTGATCAGCTGGCGACTTCAGGTGGAGATGGCGGACCAATGCAATTTTTGCAGCGGCTGGCGCCCGGGATATTCGATCAATGGGTATTCGCCCCGGTTTCGGAAATCCAAGACTAACGTGCCACCAAGACTGTGCTGTTGGTAGGATTCCAGGCTACGGCGCGTTCGTTGGCGTCATCATCGTCGCTTGGCGCAAGGCGGCGACCAAGGTCGCCGAGTTCGGACAGCGTGCTGAGGTAACCCGAACCGATAAGCGCAATCGGCTTTGTCATTGTCGTGCTCCTAGAGCGGTCAGTCGTTCTTTGGAGGGGGGCGATAATTTGGCGTCTTCTTAATCGATGTCCGCGCCGGCAGTTCGGCTCACCTCCAGGCTCAGTCGCACTTCCGCTCTGGATTGATCATCGGCTTCCATGAGAAAGGACATCCTGGGCGGGACGTTTCCGAGCGCGCCGACAATCATCCCCTGCTCGACCTCCTGTTCGTCGCTGTATCTCTCTTGGACCCGGGCCGATGCCTTCATCCGCTCCCAGATCCCCGGAGAGTAGCTCTCCAGAGCCGCGATCGTTACGATTATCACAGAACGATGTATTAGATCCGGCTGCGAGGTCACGAAACTGAGCAGTAACTACCGTGTGTGCGCTCGCCAAGCTCAGTCTCGAAACAGACCGCAGCTTTTGAATTACGTGCCGTTGACGGGACGTGAACCCAAGATGCTGTCGTTACAAGAGTTGCCCGTTTGATTCGTTTTAGTAGTCGACGACCGCTTCGCCTGCTCGAAATCATGCTGGTCCCGCGTTCGGCCGCGATCTCGCTGAATGTAGGCCGCCGTACGGATGGCGGCCTCGGGGATGCTACGACAGGGCCTAGATTATTGTCTTTCGACGCCATTGGGCATCTTCGCAGCATGAGAGCGGTGGTAAGAACGCAGGCACTATTGCGCTTTGGCCAGCGCAGTATCGAAGACCTGCTACGGCGGCTCGTGCAGGAAAAAGGGCGAACGGGAACACCCATTGCGTATGGACAAAAATCGTCCGTGCGTATATACGGAAGCCGTCATGACAGCGAGGACGTCACATGCTCAGCATCAGAGATCAGGAAGTTCGCACTTTGGCGGAAGCCGTTATGCGCAAACGTGGTGCCTCCAACTTGACCGCGGCTATCAAGCTTGCGTTACAGCACGAGATTGAGAGGGCTGACGAAGCCATGCCCTTGAAACAGCACGTCGCAGATATCCGTGCTCGAGCACTTGCCAAGGCAAACTTACCGCCTGCCCCATCCTTAACGAAAGAGGAACGTGACGCACTCTGGGGCCAATGATGTTCATCGAAACCTCAGCATTCGTCGCCATCCTTGCAGGAGAGCCGGAAGCCGATACCTACTTGAGTGCGATCGATGGCGCCACACGGCGGCAAACCGGCGCGCATGTCCGGCTTGAGGCGACCATCAACCTGGCGCGTATTCTTGGGCTAGAGGTCCTTGATGCCCAGGAGATGTTCGACGCTTTTCTGCAAGTGGCCAAAATTACCCTGGTTCCGATCACCGATGCGATCGCCCGGCGCGCGGTGGAGGCCTTCGCCGTTTACGGCAAAGGAAAGGGCCATCCCGCCCAACTCAACTTCGCCGACTGCCTGTCCTATGCCTGCGCGGACGCTCTAAAGATGCCGATCCTCTTCAAAGGACGTGATTTTGCAGAAACGGATCTTCGGAGCGCTCTATCCAGCGAGAGCTGAGCCGCGTCAATCTATCAATAGGTGGACAAAGACAGGGGATGTCAAGAAACCGCAGATGCATGTTTTGCCCTTGAACCAGTTCGAACAATGGAGCCCGGCTTGCGTGGACTGAAGACAATGCCCTGCGCATGGGAACAGAAAAGAGGCGTGGAATTCATCACCAACTGGTGCTATTTTATATGCCTCAGCAAAGGGATTCGGCTCATGCGATCGACTATCAATCTCGACGATGCACTCATGGATAGGGCGAAATCATTGACCGGGACCAAGGAAACCGCGGCGCTCGTTCGCCAGGCATTGGAGACGCTCGTCCGTGTAGAGTCCGGGAAACGCCTTATCGCGCTTGGCGGAACCATGCAGGACGCCGAGGCACCTCCGCGCCGCCGGAGCGAGGCAGTTGAGTGATATTGGCAGACACTTCGATCTGGATTGATCACTTCCGATCTGCCGACGCGGAACTGCGCAGGATTATCGAGGATGATCGACTTCTTTGCCATCCAAGCGTTATCGGCGAGCTGGCTCTTGGCAGCCTTCGGGATCGCGGTAACGTGATAGCCTTCCTGGCCGCCCAGCGAGCCGCTGTCGTCGGGACACATGACGAAGTCATGATAATGATCGATCGACATGGTCTTTTCAGTATGGGTATTGGCTACACGGATGCTCACTTGCTGGTGTCGGTTCTTCTTGACCCAAGAGCCTCCTTGTGGACCAGGGACAAGCGCCTGCAGGCAGCTGCGAAAAAGGCAAAAGCTTCTCTGCATATACCGGTCAGTGCCCCTCACTAACGCTGACGCTTTAGGCCTGATGCTTCGGACAGGATTGCGATCCCCTTGCTCTTGAGCCAACTCGAACCTCCGACCCCGTTGCTTTCCGAGCATCAGTTATGAGCTTTCACTCCGAGGCCCGCCAAAAGATCGTCGCCGGTCAACGCCCCTTCTTGGAAAATCTAGAGAGACTGCTGTTTTCAGGCTCGCAATATGCCGCCAATCAGACGGATAGCGGGTGATGCGGCATTGTAGCTGCGGCGAACTCCAGCATCGTCGGCCAACATTCTGAGTGCGGTGTCCAAGTTTACAAAAAAGACACTCGACTTGACCAGGATCAAGGTTTGTTACCGCCACCCAGTGTCCACTGCCTCCCAAAGATGTCCTTGATCCCTGGGAGAAAACCATGACTTCGATCGGCATAAAACTTGTCGCCTCGACCGAGCCGGTCGCGGTTAGTGGGAAATTGCGACTGGGTTCGTTAACGGCGTTGGTCATCGGTTCAATGATCGGCTCCGGCGTCTTCAGCCTGCCGCAGAATATGGCGGCAGGTGCCGGCCCGTTGGCCATCGCGATCGGCTGGGGGATCACGGCGATCGGCATGCTGGCGCTGGTCTTTGTGTATCAATCCCTGGCCACCCGCAAACCAAACCTGAACGCTGGTCCCTATGCCTACGCAAAGGCCGGATTCGGTCCATTTATTGGCTTCAACAGTGCGTGGGGTTATTGGCTCAGCGCATGGATCGGTAATGTCTCCTATGCGGTTATTGTTTTCAGCGCCCTATCCTATTTCTTTCCATCCTTCGGCGACGGAAACACATGGCAGGCGGTGCTCGGTGCGTCCGCCCTGCTGTGGCTGATTCATGCGCTTGTGCTTGCAGGTATTCGCGAAGCGGCAGTCGCGAACCTTGTCGTCACCATCGCAAAGATCGCCCCGATTGTATTATTCATCGGCGTCGGCGTCGTCGCCTTCAAGCTGAATGTCTTCTCGCTCGATTTTACCGGTCTGGGCAATGCGAGCCTCGGCTCGATCACCACACAGGTCAAGAGCACCATGCTGGTCACCCTTTGGGTGTTCATCGGCATAGAAGGTGCCAGCGTGTTCTCCGCCCGGGCGGAGCGCCGACGCGATATCGCCACGGCAACGGTGCTCGGTTTTCTCACTTGCCTCGCATTCTACGCGCTCGTCTCCCTTCTTTCGCTCGGCATCCTCAACCAACCTGCGCTTGCTGCGCTGAAAAATCCGTCCATGGCCGGGGTGCTTGAGGCGGTGGTCGGCCCCTGGGGGGCGGCTCTTATCAATATCGCGCTCGTCATCTCGGTGATCGGCGCCTTTCTAAGCTGGACGCTTCTCGCAGCCGAGATTCCCTTCGCGGCGGCCAAGGACGGGACCATGCCGAAATTCCTCGCCTCGGAAAGCGAACGGGGCGTCCCATGGGCCTCGCTGCTGATCACCAATCTTCTCGTCCAGGCGTTCCTTGTGGTCACACTCTATGCCCACAGCACGTATCAAGCGCTATTTTCCATCGCATCAACCGCGATCCTCGTGCCCTACATCTTCTCAGGCGCCTATGCCGCAAAGCTGGCCATCTCAGGCGAAAGCTATGCACCGGGTGAGCGGCGAACCGCGCCGATGCTCATCGGGCTTTTGGCAACGCTTTACGGGCTGTGGCTCGTTTATGCGGCCGGGCCGGCCTACCTGTTCATGTGTGCGATCCTCTATGCGCCGGGCATTCTCTTTTACGTTCTTGCCTGTCGAGAGTCGGGTCAAAGGCCCTTCCGTCGCTTCGAAGCCGTGCTTGCCGTCGTGCTTACTGCGGTGGCCCTTCTTGCCGCCTACGAAATGTGGGCCGGCCTCATCAGCCCGTTTTGACAAGGAGCAGCGTGATGAATGTTCTAGGGGTTCATTCGGAAGTCGGTCGTCTCCGCGAAGTCATGGTTCATCGACCCGATCTGAGCCTGCGGCGCCTGACACCAGACAATTGCAAGGCTTTGCTTTTCGACGACGTGCTTTGGGTCAAGCGTGCACGCCAGGAGCATGACGTCTTCGTCGATGCTTTGCGCGAGCGCGGTGTGATTGTGCAGTCTTTGGGCGAATTGCTCACGGAAACGATGGCTTTGCCCAAGGCGCGCCGCTGGCTGCTCGACCGACGGGTCGAATCCACGGTTGTCGGACGTGACATGGTCGATGAACTGCGTGGCTGGCTGACCGAGATGCCAGCGGATCAGCTGGCAAGCTACCTCGTCGGCGGCATCGCACGCGCCGAGTTGCCATTTGAACCGCTTGGGCTCACGGGACGGACGCTGGCGCCGCAGGATTTCGTGCTACCGCCGCTACCGAACCAGCTCTTTACCCGCGACAGTTCCTGCTGGATCTACGGTGGCGTCTCGGTCAATGTGATGTATTGGCAGGCGCGACGGCCAGAGGCTGCAAATGTCGAGGCGATCTATCGCTTTCATCCTCGGTTCAACGCAGCCGACTTCATATTCGTCTCGCCCGAGAGCCCGGTCACCGGAACCAGTCTTGAAGGTGGCGACGTGATGCCGATTGGAGATGGTGTCGTCCTGGTTGGCATGGGTGAGCGCACCACTCCGCAGGCGGTCGGCGCGCTTGCTCGAAGCCTCTTTGCAAGTGGTATCGCAAAACGCGTCATCGCGGCCCTCATGCCGCGCGACCGCAGCTTCATGCATCTCGATACCGTCTTCACCTTCTGCGACCGGGATCTGGTGACCATGTATCCTCCCGTCGTCGATCGCTTGCGGAGTTTCTCGCTGCGGCCGGGCGATGCCGAAGGTTCGGTGGAGACCCGCGAGGAGACATCTCCGTTTACCGACGTGGTGGCGCAAGCGCTTGGATTGAAGAGCTTGCGTGTCGTTGCGACCGGCGGCGACCATTACGAAGCCGAGCGCGAGCAGTGGGATGATGGCAACAATGTCATCGCCATCGAGCCCGGCGTTGTCATCGCCTACGACCGCAACGTCTACACCAATACACTGTTGCGTCGCGCAGGTGTCGAGGTGGTCACCATCGAAGGTGCAGAACTCAGCCGCGGCCGTGGTGGCGGACATTGCATGACATGCCCGCTTTCTCGCGCCCCCCGATAGTTAGAAAGGAACTTGTCATGCCCATCAATCTTCATGGTCGCAGCGTTCTCTCCCTCGATGATCTGGATGCCGAGGATATTCGTTATCTGCTGCGCCTTGCGGCCGATCTCAAGGCCGCAAAACTGGGCGGTTATGAAGTGCCGCGCCTGATGCGAAAGAATATCGCCCTTATCTTCGAAAAGGACTCGACACGCACCCGAACCGGGTTCGAGGTGGCAGCTTATGACCAGGGCGCCCACGTCACCTACATGGGTCCCTCCGGCAGCCATATTGGCCACAAGGAATCGATGAAGGATACTGCGCGCGTTCTCGGCCGCATTTATGACGCCATCGAATATCGCGGGTTCGCGCAGAGTGCGGTCGAGACGCTGAAAGCCTATTCTGGCGTGCCTGTCTATAATGGGCTGACTGACGTATCTCATCCAACGCAAATTCTCGCCGATCTTATGACTATGCGCGAATTCACCCACAAGCATCTGTCTGACATGGTCGTGGCCTTCCTTGGCGACGGGCGCGACAATGTGGCGATGTCGCTGGCGCTCGGCGCTGCCAAGGTTGGGATCGATTTTCGCCTCGTCTCGCCGACGGCTCTTTGGCCGGACCAGGCTTTTGTCGATCATGTGAAATCGGAGGCATGGAAGAGCGGCGGCAAATTCGCTTTGATGGAACATGTCGGTTCAGGGGTTTTGGGGGCCGATTTTGTCTATACGGATGTCTGGCTTTCAATGGGCGAGAGTGAATCGGCCTGGGAGGAGCGCATCGGGCTTCTCTCCCCCTTCCGGGTTACCGCCAAAGTGATCGAGGCGACCGAAAACCCCTATGCGAAGTTCATGCATTGCCTTCCAGCGTTTCACAACACCGAGACAGAAGTTGGCGCCCGCATCTCCAAGGAATATGGCATTGATTGCATGGAGGTGACGGACGAGGTTTTCGAGTCTCATGCCTCCATTGTTTTCGACCAGGCCGAAAATCGCATGCATACGATCAAGGCCTTACTCGTCGCGACGATTGGGGGCTGACATGCTGATCGTTGCTGCGCTCGGCGGGAACGCACTTCTGCGCCGCGGCGAGCCGATGACCGCTGAACATCAGCGCGCCAATATCCGGGTCGCTGTTGCCGCCTTGGCTGATGTCATTCATGCCGGTCACTCTTTGGTCATCACCCATGGCAACGGCCCCCAGGTCGGGCTCCTCGCTCTGCAGGCGGAAGCCTCCAACAGCAATGGTTTTCCATTGGATGTCCTGGGCGCCGAAACAGAGGGGATGATCGGCTACATGCTCGAACAGGAGCTCCAAAATCTCCTGGAGAATAATCTAGTTGCAACCTTGTTGACCATGGCACGGGTGGAGGCGGCCGATCCCGCCTTTTCACATCCGACCAAGTTCATCGGGCCGGTTTACGATGCGGCGACCGCCCGCCGGCTCGCCAGAGCGCGCGGTTGGAGAATTGCGCCCGATGGTGAAAGCTGGCGGCGCGTCGTCTCCTCGCCAAAACCCTTGGCAATCGTCGAGGCAAAAACCATCGCCTTGCTGGTCAATCACGGCGTGACCGTCATTTGCACCGGAGGCGGAGGCATCCCTGTGATTAAGCAGGAGGACGGCAGACTTACCGGGATCGAGGCCGTCATCGATAAGGATGCTGCCAGTGCGCTGCTGGCAAGACAGCTCAACGCCGACATGTTGCTGCTTCTGACAGATGTCGATGCGGTCTATCTGGACTACGGGACCCCAAAGGCTCAAAGATTGGGTCGCATTCCTCCGGAGATGTTATCTGAGGTGAGGTTCCCGCCAGGCTCGATGGCGCCGAAGGTAGCTGCAGCAATTCAGTTCGCGAACGAAATGGATAGGCCGGCTGGCATTGGCAGGCTGGAGGACGCCGGCGCCATCGTCCGCGGCGAGAAAGGAACCTTGCTCGACCCACGTCTGTCGGCAAAAGGTTGCAATAGGCAGCAGGCATAGGCCGATTCATTCCGCATGCGAGATTCGAACTCCTGCGTGCCAACGATCAATATCGCGTGCGTCGAGGCTCCGATTTCAAAAACCCCCTGTTTACGCAGGGATGTGTGGGCGCCTCCTCCAGATAGTGATCAACGTCTCCATTCCGGCACACAGATGCCGTCGGGGGCGTCCAGCAGAAGCCGATCGTGAATAAATGATCCTCCATATCCAAGCTAAGCCAGCATCCGACCGATTTCGCGCAGTGAGCTGTGCCACTTGAGTGCCTCTTCGATGACGTGTGGCGTTTGTCCGCCCCGCGCAAGGGCTCTTTTGTGGTAGTCGGACAAGGCCTCGCGGTAGGCCGGATGCACACAATTGGCGATAATGGTCGTTGCGCGTTCCCGCGGTGCGAGACCGCGAAGGTCAGCCAGCCCGGTTTCGGTCACCAATATATCCACGTCGTGTTCGGTATGGTCCACATGGCTGACCATGGGCACGACCCTTGAGATCGCACCGTTCTTTGCCGTCGATTTCGTAACGAAGATGGACATATGGGCGTTACGAGCAAAATCGCCCGAGCCTCCAATACCATTCATCATGTGTGTTCCACCGACATGGGTCGAATTGACATTGCCGTAGACGTCGAACTCCAAGGCGGTGTTGATTCCGATGATCCCAAGGCGACGAATGACCTCCGGATGATTGCTGATTTCCTGCGGGCGCAGGATCAGCCGCGATTTATATGCCGCGATATTTGGAATGACCTTGCGATACATGTCGGCGGACAAGGTCATTGAGGAACCGGATGCAAATGTGAGCTTTCCGGCATCGATCAGATCGAAGGTCGAATCCTGAAGGACCTCGGAATACATGGTCAGATCGTGAAACGGCGTATCGATGAAACCGTGGAGTACGGCATTCGCGATCGTACCGATGCCTGCCTGAAGCGGCAGCAGGCTTTGGCTCAAGCGTCCGAGTTTGACCTCATGCATCAGGAATTCAGCTAAATGCCCCGCAATCGCCCGCGTTTCGGCATCCGGCGGCTGAACGGTCGAAGAACTGTCGCTGTTGTGCGTGACGACAACAGCGGCGATCTTCTCCGGGAGAACCGGAATAAAAGGCACTCCAATCCGGCTGTCTGGCGTCATGACCGGAATTGCCTCGCGGCTTGGCCGGCGCGTCGGGATATAGATATCGTGCAGCCCTTCCAATTCCTGTGGCTGCGACTGGTTGATTTCGACGATGACCTTATCGGCCAGGATCGCGAAGCTTGCCGAATTGCCGACCGATGTCGTCGGAATGATCCCGCCGTCTTCGGTGATGGCCGTCGCCTCGATCACGGCAATATCGACCGGTGAGATCTGACGGCTGCGTAGAAGTTCCACCGTCTCGGACAGATGCTGATCGATGAACATGACTTCGCCGGCATTGATCGCGTTTCGCAGAACCGGATCGGACTGAAAAGGCATACGGCGGGCGAGCACATGCGCCTCGACCAGGGCCTTGTCGAGATTGTTCCCCAGCGACGCGCCGGTCATCAGCGTGATCTTCAGCGGATCGTCCTTGGCGCGCTTGGCAAGTGCCATTGGCACGGCCTTTGCCTCGCCTGCGCGCGTAAAGCCGCTCATACCGATGGTCATTCCGTCCTTGATCAGCCGGGCGGCATCGTCGGCGCTGACAATGCGTTCGAGCAGTTCCCTGTTTCTAATGCGCTCGCGAAACATGGCGATCCTTTCTCAGATCATGGATATCAGGAACAAGAGCCGAGTTTGCGACATGCGCTGCATCTCGGTCTTTCGGGGTAAATGCGACGAGAAGTCGGGATATTTTCTAAGCCGAGGACGCAATGCTGCATTGATTTCTGTCAATGGAGCTCGGTGCCCGCCATGATTTCATGGGGGATCGCGATGTCCTGGCCCCCGGCCGGCGGTCACGCCAAAGTGCTGAGCGCGATATAGGCAGCAACGGCGACGACGAGCGCCATCAACGTTGTCACACTCAATGCTGTGGCGTAGGCGCGACTTCCGAACATGATGGCCAGCACCATCTTCACTATAAGATTGGCCGCCGCGGCCACAGAGATCGCGATCGTCGCAACCTCAGTCGTCAGCACCGACCCCGCCATGCGTGCCGTCGACAGGGTGATGGCATCAAGATCGGCAAGTCCCGAAAGCGGCGCGACGACAAAGATCATCGATGGCCCGATCTGGTCGATCACGAATTTCGATAGGAAGCTTATGACGCCGAGAAATGCTCCGAAGCGGAGAACCGTGAGCAATTCGAACGGATTATCTGGATTGATGTCGGTTGCCTTATCGTCGGCCTTCGCTCCCCTGAGCATCAGGAAGGTCGCCGAAAGAAAGACAAGAATGACGGGAACGAACGCGACAGCCAGCTTGAGAACGAGCACAGGCGCCAATATGCCACTGATGACCAGTGCGCGTCCGATGGACATTGCTCCGGCGATCGACGCGCCGGCAACGAGGCTGTGGGTCGCCTGGGTGCTGCCGGACGATAGACGCGCAAAGGACAAGGTGACGGCGGTAGACGATATGAACCCGCCTGCAGCGCCACTAAAAAGGATTCCATGCTTTGGTCCGGCAATGCGGATCGCCAGATAGCCGATATAGGAGATGGCGGCAATCAGGATTGTCAGCAGCCATAGCTGGAATGGGTTGATCGCATTCCAGGGATCGATTGTTCTGTTGGGAAGGAGAGGCAGCGCAACGAGTGTCATGGCAAGCAGCACGAGTGCAGCTCTAAGTTCCAGCCATGTCAGATTTCGCAGGAATCCATGCAGACTATGGCGAGCAGCCAGCAAGGCGGTCACCGTGACGCCTCCGGCCGCAGCGACGGTCATGTCGGAAACGGTGGCAATGACCCCAAGGACGAAGACGGCGAGAGCCGCTATGACGCTGGTGACGCTATAGTCTTTCTCCTGCTCGGCCTCGTATCTGCTGAAGACGACGAATGCGATGCCGAAAACAACGAAAACGGCGACCGGCAGGATCGGTCCAAGCTTGACTTGCAGGAAACCTGCCATGCCGCCGAGAAAGCCGGACAGGCCGAAGGTGCGAATACCAGCCGTTCTTTTACCGGACTCCATCTTGCGCTCCTGCCAGCCGCGCTCAACCCCGACCAGAATGCCGATGGCAAGAGCGAGGCTGAGACGCTGAAACGCTTCGATGATATCCATTTCTTGACAATAGTGACGAGTGAATGCGCAAGCAATCTGGACTACTAAATTCCACTGTCGGGCACCTCACTGACCGCTGAGAAGCGACTTGCGAAAACGCAGCGTAGCCATGGCAAAGAATGCCGCTCCGATGCCGAAGAGCGCCAGCATTTGCGGCCATACGATCGCAAATCCGGCTCCCCGATGAAGCACGGCCTGCGATAAGGTGACGAAATGTGTCGATGGCGGAAGCTGCATCACATTCTGGTCATGAGGGAACCTTTGACCGGCACTGCAAAGACAAAACGGGTCATCAGCACAAGAAGAATGAAACTCAGGAAGGCGATAGCGACATTAGCCAACTGCTTGCCAAGAAGGAATTCGATCTTCTTGACGGGCGTCGACTGGAAGTTGGCGATGGATCCGGTTTATTTCTCCTTGACGACGCCAAGCGCGGTCATGATGGCGGGAATGAGCACCAGCATCAGTACGATGACACCTGACACAATGGCATTGTGCGCTTTTGAAAGCCTGATTGCAAGGAAACCGACTTTCAATTTCAATGGGATAGGGGGATGTGGCGCGACCGCTTTGACGGGCGGCATTATCCGTCATGTAGCTCGTGGCAAGCCCTGAGACATAGCCGCGCGCCGTCTCCGCCCGGAAACGCATGGCGCCATCGAGCCAGACCGAGACTTCCGGACGGGTCTGACGCAGGAGATCTCTGCCGAAATCGGTCGGAATCTCGATCGCCAGCTTCAGCTCGCCGCTTTTGACACGGGTCTCCAGGTCATCGATGGAGGACACCGCCTGTTGCTCATCAAAGTAGCGCGAACCCTGGAAGCTCTCCAGAGAGACGCCCAGCGGCCCTCGCCGGCAGAAAAACGGTCACATAGACGTCAGTCAGATCCGGGAGTGTCGCGATCGGCGCGCCGGCTGCCACCACTTCGCCCGACTGCACCAACTTGAATTCCACACGTCCTCGTCTGGGCGCCTTTAGGATCGCATCGTCGAGTTGCGAGCGAAGGCGCGCAGCCTCGGCGCGGGCGGCGTCCAGCCCAGCCTGAGTCTCATCGCGGCTTGCGAGCGCGGAACGAGAGACCGCCTCGGCAACGGCGAGCTGGCTGCGACGCAGGTCGAGTTGTTGCCGCGTACCGCTGCCGGTGACACTGAGATCGGAGGCTCGTTCAAGTCCCAGGCGCGCAAGTGTGAGTTCGTTCCCACGCTGCGCGATGGTCGCCTCGGCAGTTGCCACGCCGGTTTCGGATCGCCGAACGTCCGCCTCCGCGCCCAAAAGCTGCGCGCCTAGCTCGGACGTGTCCATCTGCGCAATGACAGCGCCGGCATCGACTATCTGTCCCTCCTCGACAAGGACGTCGGCGACACGGCCAGCTAATTTTGCGGAAACCAGAACCTGTTGTGCCTCGATGCGGCCGTTGGGCGTCGCGATGCCGCGCAACTGGTCTGTGCCGCGCAGCTTGTTCCAGAGCTCTTGCACGCGGTCGTTCAACGTTGCTGCATCACGCGCCACGGCGTCGTGGCTTCCTGAATCAGGCTCAGGATCGCAACAACGGCAAAAAGAAAAGGGACATGGGATTTGTGCAAGAAACGGCTCCCGAAGAACGAATTGAATGGGTACTGCCGGCGTGGCGAACCACACAGGCGCTGCGTTCATTGTTGACGGGTGAGACTCCCCATCATTGATGTAGATCATCTGCCGAGTGCAGGCGTCGCCGTTACTCTTTGTTCTATCCGATCCGTGAAGAAAGATTTTCCGTCCTTTGAGAAGAGATTTCGGCTGGCAAGAAGCAGCAAAAGGCCAAGAGATCTCACATCCCTCTGCCATTCTTTCGGCCCGATAGACAGGTCTCGTTTCGTCTCTACTGGTCGATCACGACGTGACCGTCATCTGCAGGGGCGGCGGAGGGAATCCCTGTGATCGAACAGACGGACGGTGGACTTACCGGGATTGAAGCCGTCATCCACGAAGATCCCGCTGATCTGCGGCGCGAAGTTTCCCGCGGCTCCATGGCGCCGAAGGTCGCTCTTCATAAGTGATCCGCGGAGACCGTTCAACTCGGGGGAAATAGTTTCGCAATTGATCGTCAGAGCCGGCAAGACGTCGCCGCAACATCCAACGCAAATAGAACCGTGATGTTGATCCAGGACAACGCGCATCATCGGGATTTAGGTGACGATAGTCTTGATTAAGGAGGCTTACCATGAACTTTATCCCTTCCCAGACCTTCTCGGATTCTGCGCGCCAAGCCGAAACATGGGTCGTAGAATTGTCCGAATATCTCCATTGTGAACGGAATGATGCCTATGATTGCCTACGCTTTGTCCTACACGCGCTGCGGGATTCAATGGGCCAGAAGGCAATGGCTGACTTCTCAGCGCATCTGCCGCCATTGATCCGGGGGCTATTCTACGAAGACTGGCAGCCTGAACACGCCCAACGGTGCTCAGATAAAATGGCTTTCCTTGCGAGTATAGGCACGCGATCAGTGAGGCTGAACGACCTGGGCGTCGAGCAGGCAGCGCAGAATGTCTTCAAGTTGCTCGATCATCGCTTGAGCCCAGCTGTGATCAAGAAAGTCAAGCTCGCGATGAATCCGTCCCTTGGGTCGCTCTGGCCCGAGCGCCCACAGCAGTCAGATAGCGGCGCGTAGCTTAACAAGGCGAACACCCGCAAACTTCGGTTTGAGAAACACATACGCTTGCCGCGCTGCCTTTATTCCGACCGATTGCTGCCGTGCGCTGTCATTTCATGCTCGCTATGTGCGCAATCGGCTGACCGTCTCGCAACCACCGGACTTTGCGGTGGTACCAGCCTGGTTGCCTGCGGCTTCGGCTGCTGCATCAAGTCGCTCCAAGGCATATACTATCGTCGCATCGGTGGCCTCGTGACAAAGGCTTGCGTTTGTGCGGCACCCATCAAGGGCTTGTCTGATCCTATTCTTGATCGAGAGCATTCCCTTGCGTCCGGAATGGGCCGAAAGCTCATGCAGGCAACTTGTTGCGACAATCTCTGACGCGATGAACTTGCCCTCGAGCACTGCGAGTGTCTGAATGGCGAGTCGCTGCCCTCCCCTTCTGCAATCGCGATCGGTCTTCAGCATAGTCTTACTCTTTTGTGGCTAGCTTGAACGCCCGTCTTCCTCAATAGCTCTTTTGACGCGCCGAAGAATAACGGCGCGCGCTTTTCGGTCGGCGGTTTGACGCAACCGCTCCTCCAGATCGAGGACGATCGATTGGTAGTCGTTGTGCCAATCCGAATGGCCGACATCCTGGGGTACAAGGCGCGGAGGCGGCGTGACATGCGCAAGCGGTGCGGCGGCTGTTTTCGTCAGACTGTAGCTGTCATCGAGCGATGGTATCATGATGGCGGCGTCCGGCTTCTCCACCAAGAGACGAGATTTCAGGCTGTCACGCGCGCCTGGTTCGCCGTGAACCAGAAACAGCCCCGAACGGATCGGTTCCCTGGCCCCTATCCACTGCGTCAGCTCGGTAGCATCGGCGTGACCGCTATAGGCATCCAATGATCGCACAGTCGCGCGGACGATGATTTCTTCACCCTGGATTTTTACGGTGCGCGCGCCGTCTTCAAGAATTCTCCCAAGCGTACCGGCTGCCTGGAATCCGACAAGCAGCACTGTGCCTTCATCGCGCCAAAGCCAGTTCTTGAGGCGGTGGCGAATGCGGCCGGCCTCACACATGCCGCTGGCAGCGATGATGATATGGAAGCCGCGAATGAGGTCGATTGCTTTTGATTGCTCGGCCGTTTCCGTAAAGCGCACATTTTTGGCATTCAGCGCTTTGATTAGCAGGTCGCCGTTGGGGATGGAACGTGCATGCTGCTTGAAGATTGCAGTTGCGCGCGAAGCCAATGGGGAATCGATGATGACGGGACAGCGGGATATCTCACCGGCGTCCATCAGCACATTGATATCAGCAAGCAATTCCTGTGTGCGCTCGACCGCAAATGATGGGATCAGCAGGGCGCCGTTGGGATGACAGGCCTTGAGAAGGATCTCGCGAAGCTGCCCACGACGAGCAACGTCGGAAACTTCATCTCGTTCGCGATCCCCATAGGTGCTTTCGCAGATGACGTAGTCAAAATCCTTGGGAGCGTCTGGTCGGGCCTCTAAAAGTTTGTGCTGCGGACCGACATCACCGGAAAACAGCATGCGGATCGGGCCGTTTTCGGTTGCAAGCTCGATTTCGACCGAAGCCGAACCGAGCAGATGTCCGGCGTCCCAAAGCCGAAACCCAAGCCCGCCCTCCAATCTCTGCCATTCTTTATAGGCAACTGCTCGAAACTGTGTCATCGCGGCACGCGCGTCTTCTGCGGTATAAATGGGTTGCAACGTGTCGCGCGATCTGTGCCGGTTGCGGCGATTCAGCTGCTCGACCTCTGCTTCCTGAATATGTCCGGAGTCTTGCAGCATGATTGAACAGAGATCCAAGGTCGCGGGCGTACAATAGATCGGCCCGTTGAAACCGGCTTTCACCAGCTTCGGGATAAGTCCGGAATGATCGATATGCGCGTGGGTCAAAATGACGGCGTCAACCAGAGACGCATCGAACGGGAACGGCCTGTAATTCAGTTCCTTCTCGGTCTTGGAGCCCTGGAACATGCCGCAATCGACCATTGTGCGTGTACCGCGATACTCAAGGACAAAGCACGAGCCGGTCACCGACCCGGCCGCACCGTAGAAATGTAAAACTGAATCTGTCATCTGGCTCCCTCGCATGCACCTAACCTTATGTGCGGCGGATCAGGTTTTCTTTGCTCAAGATCAAGGAAACAGGATAAAAAGTGAGATTCTCTGTCCTTTCCTCCAAATGGGAAGGCGATCTCATCATGTCCATCAAAACGGTCTTGAGCATCCTCGACGTCAACCAGTTCAATGATGATCTGAAGTGCGCCGTGGACTTTTGCCACTCACACGACGCACACCTCACGGCATTGTTGATAGCGATGTGCGCAACTCCCCACTTCAGCTCATACGAATCTCTCGCCGATAGGCTCGACAGGCGCGTGCGCGACACAGAAAACCTGACGGAGAAAGCATGCGATGTTAGAACGCTTGTCAAGGGAAGCATAGGGTCATACGAGGTGCAGGAAATCTATACAGAATATGCTTGGGCCGACGAGGATATCGCCGAGCGGGCACATTATGTCGATCTGGTTCTTGTCGGTGCGCAAGCCGCCCACAATGATTTGCTTCGACAAAGAGTGGTCGATGGAGCATTGCTTCAATCGCCCACACCTGTGCTGATCAATCCAACCAACAAGCATCTTGGAGAAGCGCCAAAGGTAGTCCTGTTGGCCTGGGATTCGAGCGAGGCTGCCGCCCGGGCAACTCGGCAATCGATAGACTTCTTGCAAGCCGCCGGAACGGTGCATGTGACGCTCGTCGAGGCGCCTTCCTTGCACGCTGCAGGCTGCGAGGAGCAGGGAGCGAACATATCCAAGTTCCTTGAGCGGCACGGTATTAGGGTTAGCCTCGATTGCATTTCTGATAATGGGCATTCCGTGGAGAAAACGCTTCGAAAACATGCGGTTGAGATTGGCGCCGAGATGATCGTCATGGGAGCTTATAGCCATCCGCGGCTTAGACAACGCCTGTTCGGCGGCGTGACGCAATCGATGCTGAATGACCTGGATTTACCCTTGTTTCTCGCTCACTGACGAGCCCGGACGGCCGCCCGGCGCTCGTTTTCGACTTTGGCTCGGTACTGCTTTGCTCGTCATGCCTCGGCACGGCCTTTGGAGAATCGGCTGAGACCTGTGACAGGATCTGGCACCGATCCATTTGCGAGAAAAGGCAATGGCGAGGTTCCTTGCTTTGATGCCCACTCGAGCAGGACCAGCGATGCACTTACTCCTCTGAGGATCTGCCCAGGAGATCCATCTCGTGTTTGACCCAGCGCAATGACGTCATGGGCAGGCAGGCTGAAGATTGGTTCGAGGCCTCACCCTCAATCAATTGTCTTCAAGGAGGAAATCATGAGTGATCTGATGATACGTCGGGATATCCTCGACGAACTGGAATTTGATCCCTGCATTGACGCTGCCGGGATCGGCGTTTCGGTGGAGAATGGCATCGTAACGCTATCTGGCCATGTGAAGAGTTGTGCCGAGAAAATGGCGGCGGAGGCTGCTACCCGGCGGGTGAAAGGCGTCCGGGCGATTGCCGAGGAAATCAATGTGCGTTGGCCCGAGCAGAAAAGGCATGCCGACGATGAGATCGCAGCTCGCGCACTTGATATCATTTCCTGGGACACCGCGTTGCCCGACGGCGCCATTGACGTCAAGGTCCAACGCGGATGGGTAACACTCTCCGGCGAAGTGCGCTGGCACTTCCAGCGCATGGCGGCCGAAGATGCCGTCAAAAAGCTCGGCGGCGTTGTTGGTGTGACGAATATCCTGACCATCCGACAGCGTGTCGGCACATCAGATATAAAGGAACGCATCGAGCGGGCGCTACGGCGAAACGCTGAGATCGAGGCGGATGGAATCAGAGTTCGCGTCGCCGACGGCAAAGTCGTCCTTGACGGCGACGTTCATGCCTGGAGCGAGCGTCATGCAGCGGAGCAAGCGGCATGGTCTGTCCCTGGCGCCGCCATTGTCGAAAATCATCTTCATGTCGGTTAACGCCAAAGGGAGGGGTAAGCCCCTCCCTTCTTCTGCCGCCGTCCCCTTGGCAACCTGGAGCCGAGCCGCGACGACAAGTGTTGAGCGCTTTTGGGCTAGGCCGCCTTGATTGCAATTTTCCGGTCATTCTTGTGAGTATTGGCCGTTTTCGGCAAAATGACCTTCAACACGCCGTTTTCGAAGGATGCGTTGATATTGTCTGCATCGACACCATTCGGAAGTTGGAGACTGCGCTGGAACGACCCATAGCGCCGTTCGCTGAGATAGTATTCTTTCTCCTTTTCTTCCTGGCGTTCGTGCTTTTCGCCTCTGAGCGTCATGATGCCGTTGGCGAGCGTGAGATTCAGCTCCTTCGCATCGATCCCAGGAAGCTCAACTGTGAGCTCATAGCTCTTGTCGGACTCGACGAAGTCGGCAGCCGGGATGCCACGCGTGAAGGTATTCGGGAAACGCGCGAATGTGTGGTCGAAGAAGCCTGAGGTGAAATCATTGAAGACGCGATCCATTTCCGACCGCAGGCTCTCGAATGGCGCCCAGCGCTCCATGGCGGGCGCCGTCTTCCTCTCCGTGTTCACAGGAAGCTTTCTTGCGGTATCGGCCATATCATTTCTCCTCTTCGTTGCGAGGACCTTGAAGGACGACTTCGTCCAGGCCCTTTTCCAAACCGTCTTCGTGAGACGCGGAATCATCAAAGACGCGGTTGCCGGACCTTTCATTGATCAGCATCAAAATGGCGCGATATCAGTCGCCGTTAGGCGATCGAAGCCCTCATTTATCGGTCATGAGCGCATAGAAGGGTCCTATCCGGTCGAGCAATCTTGACTTTCATCAAAGCGGCGGAAGGGCGCTCACGTGATCATTAGGTCAGTTTGCTGGAGAAAGACTGACATGAAACCGCAATTCCATCTGCCGTTGATCACCTATCCCAATGCCAGTTCGTTCTCTGTCGTTCAAAACGCAGTTGACTTTACGCGCCACCAAAAGGCTGATCTCAGCGCAAACCTCCTTCAAATCGAGATGCCGCCTGCCGCTCAATCGTCTCCGTGGGTTGACGACGTCGAGCGAGTGAACTCGGAGGCGAAGCGCTTCAGCAGCGATAGCGCTGTCGCATTGAGCGAAGCAGTGTGCGACTACGCCCGCAAGGCAGACATTCGCACCATCGTTCAGACATTCGAAGCGCCGGAGCCGCTAATTCTTGAGACTCTGGCGGAAATCTCGCGTGCTTATGACCTGTCAATTATCGAGGCGTCCGAGACCATGATGCCATTGCTTGAGAAGCTTCTGTTCGAAAGCGGCCGCCCTCTCGTCCTGTTCCCCGCAAAACATGTCTGCGGCCGGGTCGACACGGTGGCAATCGCATGGGATGGAAGCGCGCCCCTGTCGACAGCTTTGACTGGTGCCAGGTTATTCCTGGCAGGCGCATCGAAGGTCATTTTGATATCGATCACCGATGATGGCTCGATGAATGAGAAGGCCCGGGCCCGATATGCGGAGGTTCTACGCAACAGCGGCCTGGATGTCGAAGTTGTCGTGGCCCGTGCAAATGGCCGGGAGGTGGCTGTTGCTATCCAATCGGCAGCCAGAGCGCTTCATGCGGATCTGCTTGTAGCCGGTGCTTATGGGCATTCCCGAATTCGCGAATTTGCGCTTGGCGGCGTCACTCGATCGCTGCTGTCCGATCTCGAGATGCCGGTTCTTGTTGCCCACTAACAAGAAGATGGAAGGTCGATACCAACGTTTGCACCTTCCGGCCGGGGCGGCCAGCCGAACGTTTGAGACTTAACCTATTCCCGATCGCCAACGTGTTCAGATGTCCGCGTGTTGACAAAGATCAAGGTGCTCAGGCCATCGAACCTTTAGCAAAGCCTCAGAGGTGAACGCTGATGCCTATCGAAACTGACGAAACCACCAAGAGCACCGCAGAGAAACCCGTCGAGACCGCCGCCAGCGAGGCGGAAAGGCTCACGCGACAGGGCAATATCCCAACGATGAAGTTCGCACCGGTTCCCGACGCCTTGCAGAACGAGGTGGTCTCGGGACGAACTGTTGAGCCGAACGCGAAGGATCGTCGAAACCGCCGGTTGGCCGTGGGCGTCGCGATCGTCGCTGCCGCGGCCGGTTTTGCCTATTGGTATTGGCAGCCGCTCCGGCAAGCCCTATTCGGCCCTTCCCTCGCGATTGACCACATTACCATCTCCGGCAACATCGAAGCACATCAAAGCGTCCTGAGCTTCACCCAGGTACAGGCTCCGATCATCGAACTTCCTTTCGATGAAGGTGCGCATATCGAGACCGGAACGGTGCTCGCGCGAGTGGACGACCGTCTTTATCAGCAACAACTGGCAATAGACCGCACCAACCTCAACGTTGCGATTGCCCAGGTCAGTGTCAGTCAAAGCAATCTCTCGGCCGCTCAGCACAGCGTTGCCAGCGACGCTTTCGATCTTGCCGAGAAACAGCGCGACTATGCTCGCGCGGAAACGCTGGCAAAGAGCGACGCCGTCTCGCAGCAGACACGAGATCTCGCATTGACCGCGCAGCAGCAATCGTCGGCGCTTCTCGCGCACGATCAAGCTCTGGTCGGCGTGGCTGAAGCCAATGTTCGCCTCGCGACAGAAAACGTCGCAACCGCGGAAGCCAAGATCAAATTGGATGAAACAACGCTTGCCTATGCGACGCTGCGCGCACCCTTCAGCGGGGTTGTCGCCATCCGCGAAGCCGAACTCGGTCAACTGGCCGCTCCGGGAGTCGCCATCCTCACGCTTGATGACCTCGACCACATCTGGCTTCGCGCCTATGTGAACGGTCCTGATATTGGCAAGGTGCGGCTGGGCGAAGCGGTAGATGTCGTCACTGATACCTATCCCGACAAAATCTATAAGGGCCGAATTAGCTTCATCTCCCCGCAGGCCGAGTTCACGCCGAAAACCGTCGAAACCCACGCCGAGCGCATCACGCTCGTCTACAGGATCCGCATCGAGATCGATAACCCGACACATGAATTGCTGCCAGGCATGCCGGCCGACGCGACCATTCCTCTCCTGGCGTCTGGCCAATGATCGCCGCGGCAACCGATACCGCTGTCCACGTGCAGGGCCTCGTTCGCCGTTTTGGCTCGCTGTCGGCCGCGCGTGACATCAACCTCGACATCGCTCGTGGCGAGATATTCGGGTTGGTCGGGCCGGACGGTGCCGGCAAGACCACCATTATGCGCGTGCTTGCTGGAGTGCTGCGCCCGGATGCAGGCACGGTCACTGTCGAGGGTGTCGACGTTGTTGCATCGCCGGAATTGGCGAAATCGCTGATCAGCTATATGCCCCAGCGTTTCGGGCTCTACGAGGATCTGACAGTTGCCGAAAACATCTTCTTCTACGGGGAGCTGTTTGCCGTCCCGCGAGCGATCCGCCGCGAGCGCACGGGGGCACTTCTGGAGGCGGCCGGTCTTCGCGGCTTCGAACGCCGTCTTGCCGGTCAGCTCTCCGGCGGCATGAAACAGAAGCTCGGGCTCATATGCGCGCTCATACACACACCGAAGGTGCTGCTTCTCGACGAGCCCACAACTGGGGTCGATCCAGTCTCGCGTCGGGACTTCTGGGCGATTCTCTACGGCTTGCGGGAAGAAGGTGTCACCATCATCCTTTCCACGGCATACATGGACGAGGCCGAGCGCTGTTCCCGCTTGGCGCTTGTCAACGCCGGCGAAATCCATCACTGCGACACGCCGACAAAGTTGAAGGAGGCGATGCCGGGCGCGCTGCTCGCCGTAGTGGCAGACAATCCTCGCGCTGCCCGCAATGCCTTGATGGATGCCCCTGGCGTTCTTGGGCTGCTCCTAATGGGAGACAGGATCAATGTCCGGGTTGACGACGCAGGCACGCGAGAGCCCGAACTGCGCAAGCGGCTCGCTACGCATGCTATCTCGGTGAGTGCCATCACGCCAGTCGAGCCAGCAATCGAGGATGTCTTCGTCGCACTTCTGGGCAAGGAGCAGCACGATGGATAACCCTGGTCCGGCACCAAAGGCAGCAACCGTCCAGATGCAGGGACTTAGCAAACGGTTCGGTACATTCCTGGCGGTCGACAACCTTAGCCTTACCATCACCAAAGGTGAAATCGTCGGGTTCATCGGTCCGAACGGCGCGGGTAAATCGACGACGCTGCGCATGCTTTGCGGCTTGCTGCGGCCGAGCGGCGGATCTGCGTTCGTCGCGGGTTATGACGTTGCACGCTGTCCTGAAGAGGTGCGCGCGCATATAGGTTACATGTCGCAGAAATTCTCTCTCTATTCTGATCTCACTGTCAGAGAAAATCTGCGTTTCTTCGCGGGGATGTATCACGTTCCCCGCCGGGAAATGAACTCGCGAATGGCGCAGGCGATAGCGACCGCTGGCCTGGAAGGGCGTGAGGACGCTCTCGTCGAAACATTGGCTGGCGGCTGGAAGCAGCGCTTGGCACTCGGCTGTGCCATTCTACATCGCCCGCCAGTCCTGTTTCTCGACGAGCCAACGTCAGGCGTCGAGCCTGAAGCACGGCGTCATTTCTGGGACATGATCCACAATCTGGCCGGAAGCGGCGTAACCATCCTCGTGTCAACCCACTATATGGACGAGGCCGAGTATTGCAACCGGATCGCGCTGATCAACGCGGGGAAGCTGGTTGCGGTTGGAAGCCCAGGACAATTGCGGCGGCACGAACTTGGCGGAGAGCTGTTCGAGATCTCCTGCAACATGTTGGGAGCCGGCCTGACCAAGCTGCGGCAGGCTCCAGGCGTAATCGATGCAGCCATTTTTGGCGACAAGTTGCATGTCTTGCTCAGCGATAGTTCCGCCGCAGCAGACCTTCCCTCATGGCTTGGAGAAGACGGCTTCATCGCCGGCACCCCCTGCCGCATCACGCCGAGCCTGGAGGACGTTTTCGTCCAGCTCGTCTCTCGCGGTCATTCCGAAGGCGCACATCCATGAACAGCCGCCGATTGTTCGCCATAGCCTACAAGGAGACGCTGCAAGTCTGCCGGGATCCACGCAGTCTTGCGATAGCGTTGTTGATGCCGCTGTTGCAGATGGCACTGCTCGGCTACGGCGTCAGCCTGGATATCAAGAACGTATCACTTTGCGTCTACGATCAGGAAAACAGCCAGACGAGCCGCGATCTCACCAGTCGTTTCGTAGCATCCGGATGGTTCGAAGCGGTCCACGCGCTCGACAGCGACCGCTCTATTCGACAGGCCATCGGGCGCGGCGGCTGCATCAGCGCACTGGTTATTCCCGTAACATTTTCCAAGACTATGAGCTCCACCGGACGGGCTGACGTCCAGACGATATTCGACGGCACCGATTCCAATACCACCAACATAGCGACCGGCTATGCAAAAGGGGTGATTGCCGAAGCCCTGGCCGATTTTGAAAGCCGATGGGCGCAAGCTCATGGTCTGCAGCCCGACGCTATTGGGCAGATCGATCTGCAAATGCGTGTCTGGTTCAATGCGGGTCTGGAAAGTCGTGATTTTATCATTCCCGGAGTGGTCGCCGTCATCCTCGCCTCCGTCGGCGCTCAGCTGACCTCGCTCACCATATCACGCGAGTGGGAAAGGGGTACGATGGAACAACTTATCTCTACCCCTGTCACTGCGTTCGAAGTCATGCTCGGTAAACTCGTTCCCTATTTTCTGATTGCGCTAATCGACGCCGCCTTCTGTCTTGTCGTCACCATTTTCTGGTTTCAGGTGCCGTTCAGGGGCAGCGTCATGACTTTGGTGATGACGACCGCGCTGTTTGCCGTCGTGGTGCTTGGGATCGGCTACCTGCTGTCGGTTCGCATTCGCAGCCAGCTGGGCGCCAGCCAGATTGCATTGATCCTTACGATGCTGCCGACCACCATGTTGTCCGGTTACACTTTCCCGATCGACCAGATGCCCGCGCCCGTCCGCGCCGTGACGTTCCTCGTTTATGCTCGATATTATGTCAGCATCCTTCGTTCCATATTTCTCAAGGGCAGCTCCGTGACGGATCTGGCGGCTCCGCTTCTCGGGCTGGTCATCTTTGCGGTATTGATTGGCTATCTGGCCGCGGTAGCCTTCCGCAAACGGTTGGATTAGCCATGTTCGAGCGCCTATACGTCATGCTGATGAAGGAGTTCATCGAACTCAAGCGCGATCGCTGGGCAATCTTCCGGCTGGTCGTCCCGCTGGTCCTTCAGGTGATCATCTATGGATATGCAGCGACATTTACCGTCAATCATGTGGCAACCGCCGTACTCGATCTCGATCGAAGCCAGGCGAGCCGCAACCTGATTTCCCATTTCGCGGCTGCGGGCCGTTTTGATATCGTCGACCGCACGGGCGACGAACGCACGATCACCCACGATATCGACACTGATCAGGCAACCGTTGCGATTTTGATCCATGCCGGATTCGAACAGGACCTGAGCAATGGTCGCTCCGCAGCCCTAGAAGTCGTGGTTGACGGCACCAACTCCAACACGGCGCTGATCGCGGCCGGCTACGTCAGTCAGATCGTTGCCCAATTCGACGCCGAAAATGCCAGGGAGACAACGCGCCTCGATGCGGGCGTAGCCCCCAGCACCGTGACGATTGCGCTACAGCAGCGCCCCTGGTTCAACGAGGGACTGGACGATCGCTGGTTCTTCATTCCTGGCGTCATCGGCACCTTGACATTGATGCAGGTGATGAGCCTCACAGCATTTGCGATCGTGCGTGAGCGCGAAGTCGGAACGCTCGAGCAGGTCATGGTCAGCCCCATTCGCCCCTTCGAATTCATCCTCGGCAAAACCCTGCCATTTTTCCTCATTGGCCTTGGCGACATCCTTCTCGTGGCTACAATCGGCGTGCTCTGGTTTCGCGTGCCATTTGTCGGAAGTCCCTGGATCATGCTTCTGGGCGCCTGTCTATTCCTGTTAGCGGCGCTTGGCCTCGGTCTCCTATTGTCGGCTTTTTCCCGGACGCAGCAGCAGGCCTTCGCGTTGAATTTCTTCCTGCTCAATCCGCTGTTCATTCTCTCGGGATTTGCATTTCCGATCTCGGCCATGCCGAAAGTCTTGCAATGGCTGACGATTATCAACCCGTTGCGCTACTTCCTGGTCGTCATCCGCGCTGTATTCCTCAAAGGAGCCGGCCTCGATGTTCTATGGCTCGATTTCACGGCAATGGCAGTCCTTGGCGCTGGAATGCTGACCCTGAGCGTGATGCGGTTTCGCAAGTCGTTGGATTGACGTCCGCTTCAACCCAATCGGCGTTCCACTCACAACGGCACACAACGCGACAGGAAGATGTCGAGCGCGCGGAGCCGCGAGTTTTGACTGGTGTCAATGAAGCACTGAGGTCAGCTGGCTAGTATCAGCTATACTCAAGGGATCAATTGACATGAACGCTCCTCTCAGAAGTCGGGATTCCGCAAACCAAAATTCGACATCGACCACGCCCTATTGGTCGAAGAGCGAGGACGTTCTGCTGCACGATCTTGGCTCGCAGACAAAAGGCCTTTCACCTCAAGAGGCAATTTCGCGGTTAAAAAGCTACGGTCCGAACACAGTCGTCGCGATAACGCACACGAATGGGCTTCATATTCTGGTGCGGCAATTTCTCAATCCTCTCGTTCTCATTCTCATCTTTGCCGCGACGGTATCTTCGCTGGTCGGGGAGATGCATGATGCGATCATCATAAGCCTCATCGTCCTTGCGAGTTGCCTACTGGGCTTTTCTCAGGAATATGGAGCGACCAAGGCGCTAGAGGCCCTGAAGAAAAGTATTTCATTGTCTGCGACGGTTGTGAGGGGCGGCATAGAATCCCTTGTCCCGGCAAGCACCGTCGTCCCAGGTGATATCGTCAAGCTTGCTGCCGGCAGTCTTGTGCCGGCCGATGGCATGATCCTTTCATCACGTGACTTGAACGTCAGTGAGGCAGCTCTGACGGGCGAGACCTTCCCGGTTGGCAAGATGGCGGGCGTCTGTCCTCCCGACGCCCCGATCGGCGCCAGGACCAATTGCGTCTTTACCGGCACATCGGTTCGCAGCGGCACAGCAACTGTTATAGCTGTCGATACGGGCGCGCGCACCGAATATGCGGGCATCGCCGGCGCAATCGCGAGACAGGTACCCGAAACGGATTTTTCGCGAGGCATAAGGCGCTTCGGTTACTTGATGACACGGATCATGTTGATGATCGTCATTACTGTCTTTGTTGCCAACCTGCTCCTGCATCGACCGTTGATCGACTCGTTGCTATTTTCTCTGGCGCTGGCCGTCGGGCTCACGCCAGAGCTTTTGCCGGCGATTATCAGCATGACGCTCGCCCGCGGCGCGCACGCCATGGCCGCCGGCGGCGTTATCATTCGCCGGCTGGACGCGATTGAAAATCTCGGCAGCATGAATCTTCTATGCACCGACAAGACCGGCACGCTGACGGAAGGCATTATAAAACTCGACGATTGCGTCGATCCAGGCGGCATGCACTCCCAGCAGGTCCGATTGCTCGCCGTTTTGAACGCATCGTTGCAGGCCGGCCTCAAAAACCCGCTCGACGATGCCATACTGGCCAACGACACTAACGCAGATCTAAAAGCCTTCGTGAAGAAAGACGAGATTCCATACGATTTCATGCGCAAGCGGTTGTCGGTCATCGTTGGTGAGATCGGTCAGGGTACGATGATGGTCTGCAAGGGCGCAGTCGCCAGCATCCTATCCGTCTGTACCTCTGTCAGGACAGGCAAAGCTGTCGAGCCCCTTGATGACCGGTGGCGTGCGGACATCGACGCGCGTTATCGCAAATGGGGCGAGGACGGCATTCGGGTAATCGCAATCGCCACCAGGCGCTTCGCCCAAGACCAGGGATCTTATGACGCGGACGACGAGTGCGGGCTCTGCCTTGAGGGCTTTCTATTGTTTCTTGATCCGCCGAAGGCCGGTATCAAGAACGCATTGGCGGGGTTGAGACATCGCGGCATCGGCATCAAGATCATATCCGGCGACAACCGCTACATCGTCAAACACCTGGCCGACACGATCGGGCTGAAAACGAAACAGGTTTTGACCGGCGCAGAGCTGGTGTCGATGAGCAGTGATGCGTTGTTTGCCCGTGCCCCAAAAACAGATCTGTTTGTCGAGATCGATCCCAACCAGAAAGAGCGCATTATCAAAGCGCTGCGGCGTTCCGGCCATGTCGTCGGATATATGGGCGATGGCATCAATGATGCGCCAGCCCTTCATGAGGCCGATGTCGGCATTTCTGTCGACGGCGCGGTCGATGTCGCACGGGAGGCTGCGGATCTCGTCCTGTTGAAACAGGACCTCAACGTGCTGATTCGCGGTGTAGACGACGGTCGGCGAACCTTCGCCAACACCATGAAATACATATCGATCGCAACGAGCGCGAACTTCGGCAACATGATCAGCATGGCGATCGCCTCCCTATTCCTCCCCTTTCTGCCGCTGCTCGCCAAACAGATCCTGCTTAACAACCTCCTTTCCGACATTCCAGCCATGGCCATTGCCACGGATCGGGTCGACCGACGGCAGGTGCAGCGCCCAAGGCGTTGGGACATCGGCAGTATCCAACGCTTCATGATCTTCTTTGGTCCGGTCAGTTCGCTGTTCGATTTCGCGACGTTCGGATTTCTGCTTGTCGTCGTGCATGCATCAACGAGCCAGTTCCGCACGGCCTGGTTTGTGGAGTCGCTCATTACACAGCTTGCAACCATGCTGATCGTTCGTACGACCATGACGGCATGGAAAGACAGACCGGGTCCTCTGCTCCTATGGTCGACGGTAGTCATTGCCCTCGTCGCCCTCGTCCTGCCTTACATCCCGATGGCTGCGAGCACGTTCGATTTTGCGCCGCTCCCTGCGCCGTTGATGGGAGGTCTGATCGCAATCTCGGCACTTTACATGGCGACGCTCGAGCTGGTGAAACGCTTCTATTTTCGACCGCGATGACGGTGCCGGCAATATTGGCGAGGGCTGCTTTTATATCGGTTTAGCTTGCCTCGGGCACCAAGACCGCTGCACCGACGAGACGCCCGGCGCGGAGGTCGGCGAGCGCCTCATTCGCCCTCGCGAGCGGATAGACTTTGGTGTGGGTTCGCACGCCGGCCATCTGGGCAATCGGGAAAAACTCAGCTGCGTCAGCACGTGTCAAATTGGCGACCGAGACAAGCTCGCGTTCCCCCCAAAGAACGGCATAGGGCATCGCCGGTATATCACTCATGTGAATTCCGCCGCACACAACTACCCCACCCTTACGAACCGCCTTGAGCGCTGTTGGCACCAGATCGCCCACGGGTGCAAAGATGATGGCTGCATCAAGCAGAACCGGAGCTTTCTCCGCCGACGAACCGGCCCATACCGCGCCAAGGTCGAGCGCAAACTGCTGTGCTGCACGATCGCCGCTGCGCGTAAACGCATAGACGTCGCGGCCCTGCCAGATGCAGATCTGCGTCAGGATATGCGCAGCAGCACCGAAACCGAAAAGGCCGATACTCTTGCCGTCGCCGGCCTTCCTGAGAGAACGCCAGCCAATCAAACCGGCACAAAGAAGAGGCGCGAGCGACACTGGATCGGCGGCGCCGTCGAGATCGAATGCAAAGCCGGCGTCCGCCACGACATGTGTCGCAAAACCGCCGTCACGGGTGTAGCCCGTGAATTGCGGTCGGTCACAGAGGTTTTCAGCCTTCGTTTGGCAGAAGGAACATGTTCCGCATGTGTGACCAAGCCACGGAACCCCAGCACGGACACCAAGTCTAGCGCTGTCGACGCCGTAGCCCACGGCATCGACAATACCCACGATCTCATGACCCGGCACGAGCGGGAGTTTTGGATCGTTGAGATCGCCGTCCACAACGTGAAGATCAGTTCGACAGACGGCGCAAGCCTCTACCTTAATCCTCAGCTCGCCTGGGCCGGGCTTTGGATCATCACGTTCGACAAATATGAGCGGTTTCCCGATTTGTTGAAGTACCATCGCTTTCATGGCCGAAACCCATCCGGATTGAGCTCGTTTCGAAGCTCGATGTCTGAGGAAAAAGCCTGGAAACGGCACGTCCATCTGCGTTTCAAGCAGCCTTTTCCGGCAACGGAATGACTTCGGCGAGCGGTGTTATTTACCACCCTTCACCTTCCACACAAATGGTGGCTCGGCTTTGACCCGAATCAACGCGCGCATAGCAAAAACGTGAAAACGTCCAAAGGCAGGGCAACTTGTGTGGCACGTCAGGAGAGTATCGGTGCAAAAGTTATTGCTGATCATATTGATCGTCATGATCGCGACGATTATCGGTATTTTGTGGGTAAAGCCGATTGCCGGCACCGGGCGACAGACGCCACTTGAGAAATCGGCAACACAATGACCATCCTCAAAGTATTTCGCGGTCCAAAGGCAGCTGTGTCGCGCCCGCTCCCGAAGGAAATCATTCTTCCTCGAACACTATATGGTTTCGTTTTTCGAGCATCGGGGTGGCATCAGGCGGCCACTGCAATCCTCTCTATTGTGCTCTTTACGGCGGGAACCATACCGCTGGAGGTACAGCGACGGATCGTGAATGCAGCAACAGAGGATGGTTCCTATCAAACGATCGCCATTCTGGTGCTGATATACATTCTCCTGGCTCTGACCGAGGGAACCGTGAAACTGGTGCTCAATATCTATAGCAGCTGGATCGGAGAAGCGGCCGTTCGATGGCTGCGTTTGCAGGTATTCGAGGCATCGCGGACACCGGCGACCGGGGACTCGATGATGGCCAGCGAAGGCATCCAACTCTCGATCATCCTGGCAGAGGCGGAACCCGTCGGCGGCTTTGTCGGCTCGAGTATCTCGGAGCCATTGTTGCAGATCGGCATATTGACGGCTGTCTGCGGTTATCTCGTCTATCTGCAGCCGCTTATAACGATCATTGTCGTCACGATATTTCTTCCACAAAGTGGTTTCGTCCCGATCATGCAGGCAGCGATCAACCGCCGTGTCGGGAAAAAGATCGGCATCATGCGCAATGTCAGCGAGGAGATCGTCCAAATGGGGCAAGCAATTGACACCGACGGGCAGCAGGCATCACGTATTGGAGATGTCTTCCGGATCAACATGAGCATCTACAAGATCAAGTTCACGATGAATTTCATGATGAATCTGATGACCCAGATGGGTTACGCGGGCATCTTCGCTTTAGGCGGCTATTTCGTGGTCACCGGTAAGACCGAAATTGGAACAGTCGTCGCTTTCGTGTCTGGTCTTTCAAAAATTAATGACCCTTGGGGCGATCTCGTCAATTGGTACCGCGATCTGCGTGTAACCCAGGTTAAGTATGGCCTCATATATAATTCTGCTCAGATTGGCACCTCATCAGGGGGGGAATTGCCAGCCCGGAACACACTTCCTGAGACGCTCAACAGGGAGAAGTGAAGTTGCGTAGACCTCCGCTGACGACCTCCACCACTGGGATCGGACCATTGCGGAGGGCTCAAACTTGGGATTCGATTTGTGATATCGATCAGCAATCGTGCGGCCGACGGCATTTACGTCGGTGTTGATCCGGAATCTTCCGTCCGACCGGTATCGCTGAGACAGATGAGATAATTGCACAGTGAGCGTCGTCCGCATCATTGTTGAGAGAAAACTCAATGGCGAACAGCGACGGCGTGCCCGGGGGTCGGAGGGCAGCACAGACGGCATTCTTCCTCCGTTGCCTTGGAAGATCGGTCTGTGGTTGTGCGGGTTGCGTAGCCGGACGTGGGCAATCTGAAGATTGACGGGAGGTCAGGCGTCTTCGCAAGCCTGAGGTCGGCCATTCTGCCGCGAGAATTGAGCCGTCGCATCGCGCAATGGAACTGGCGGCAGATGCAGCACGCGGCGGCCTGACGGGTTTTTGAAATTCAAAAAGGCGCCATCTGTTGGAGGTGCTGTCGAGGTCTTCGAAGGGGTCGCGGCCAATCGCGGCGCACGGGGGCGTCGGCGTTTGACCACGACAGTTGGCTCGCGTTTTGACACTATTTCACCCTCCGGATGTCACCCGACGTCAAAAGCCATTACCCTTTGTCGGGGGGATGTAGGGGTCGGGGTAACCGAGCTTCGGTTTGGCGGCAGTACTGCCCGTATTCTTTGACGATTTTTGGCTTGAGTCTTTTGATTCGTCGGCGCCACCGGATTGGTAGGCATAAGCGCCGAGGATAATGCCGGCTATTGCGGCGACCAGCAAAGCTGCACGCATGTTCTTCTCCTTGTCACGGATCTGACGTTGTGAAGTCACAGAGAACGACAAATGCCCGCTGTGCATCCATGATCCATTGGTAGGGTCTCGGGCGCTCTTCGACCTTGATCTACATCAAGAGGCCAAGCTGCTCAGGCAAAGCGGGCGCGGCCTCGTGCAAACCCAACGTCATCCAATGACTGAAATAGAATGGATAGGCACTTCTGCGGCAGCACGGAAATGGTCCTCTCGCGCCGCTTCCGGGGGGATGCGTCATGCAGGCGCCTGGGCATGCCTTGAACGCCATTCCATAATCTTCGCTATCGCCGCTCGGCTCATCCGGCATCAATGCTCCCGACGCATTCCGGGCGATTTTGACGACCTCATGCTACCCGCCGGAGCGCCGCACCACGAGCCTCGGCGGAGACCTGATGCGATCTGTGCGATTTCCTCGCGGATGATCTCCCGGGCGCGGGAAACTCAGCAACCCCGCGCCGGGAATTTCATTAACTGGCCGCAGACTCGAGGCTTATCAAGGCACTCGGATGGCTACTTTGCCATGCCTCACTTCAGGTTGCCTGCCTGCGATGACATCGCAGACAGAAGTGTTGGTCAGCCAGTGGCCATGCCTAGGAGTAGAACGGTGATCCGGACATCCGCAGACAAGGGGGAACGAATGAGAAGACGTGATCGACATGGATCAAGCCAAAGCAACGACGCACACTATTTGGCACGCTCAAGCGTGTGGGCCATCATGAAACATTCCAAGCGAGAGCATTGTCTTGCCGAATTGCCCAAGGTCCCAAACCATCTGGGTTTCGGTGTCCCCCTCTGATCGATACCGACGATGAAAGCGCCAACCTGCAGGTCTGCTTTTGCTGCTTTGCTGAGATCACTCGACGGTTCGACAGCCGCCCGTTTGCCTTGGCCGCAGCCGTCAGTGTCCGGTGCGAAGCCTTCAGTGTCATCACGCAAGTCTCCGTGGTCACCTCGCGCAGCGCCTCCGCACTCAGATCGTCCTGTTTCCTCGCGCGATTGACGCCTCGTCTAAGCCATTCGCTTTGAGAAAGATCAATGCCTGCAGCCTTTCTCGGTGCCAAGTTTGAAGCCTGCGAAGGAGTAGCGCCATGGACAGTCCAATCGAAAAACCACCGCTGTTGCGGGAGGTATCTGCGCCAGCACCGGCGCCCAGTGTCAACAAGCGGCTGCGGCGTTGGCCTTGGCTGTTGACAACTGCAGCAATCCTGTCGACATCAGCAGTTGCAATTGTCTGGCAGCGTATCGACAGGCCGTCGTCGCCATCCTTTGAAACCGTGGCCGTTTCGAGGGGTGACGTGATGCGTCAGGTGACAGCGACCGGCACTGTCAATCCGGAACTGACGATCATCGTCGGCAGCTATGTTTCCGGTCCGATCACCGATATCCGGTGCGACTACAATACGGTCGTCAAAGCCGGCGAGGTCTGCGCCACGATTGATCCGCGCCCCTATCAGACCGTCGTCAATCAGGATTCTGCCAATCTTTCCGTCGCCGAAGCCCAACTTACGAAAGATGGGGCCAATCTGAATTATGCCCAGTTGAACTACCAAAGAAACCAGCGGCTGATCGGGACGCAGGCGGTGTCCCAAGATTCGGTCGAGATCGCTAAAAATCTTGCCGATCAGGCTGCCGCGCAGGTTGCCCTTGACCAAGCGACGATCGACCAGCGCGAAGCCGAACTGTCGGCCGCACAGATCAATCTCGACTACACGAGCATTCGCTCGCCCGTCGACGGTGTCGTCGTTTCCCGCAACGTCACCCAGGGCCAGACTGTGGCAGCAAGCTTTCAGACCCCCACCCTGTTCCTGATTGCAAGCGATCTTACCAGGATGCAGGTGGACACCAATGTCAGCGAAAGCGATATTGGAGCGATCAGCACGGGCCAGTCGGCGGCCTTCAGTGTCGATGCCTTTCCCGACCGCACATTTGAAGGTAAAATCACGCAAGTACGGCAATCGCCGCAGACCATCCAGAATGTCGTGACCTACGATGCCGTTGTCGGTGTCGACAACAAGGATCTCGACCTGAAACCAGGAATGACGGCCTCGCTGAACATTGTCACAGCGCGCGAGACGGATGTAATTCGGGTACCTAATCAGGCGCTGCGTTTTGAACCAAGAGGCAGCGCAGCCACGACCGCCGTAGAGCGCCCGAAGGACGCGAAAGCGACGCACGTCTGGCTGCTGCGGAACGGTGCGTTGGTCCTGAAGCCGGTAAGGGTCGGTATTAGCGACCAATCCTATACCGCCATAGAAACCGGAGACCTGAAGGCCGGCGACGAGGTCGTCGTTGGAGAAAATGCGTCGTCAAATGCGGAAGCGTCATTCCGCGCCCCGACATTGTGACGGTGATGCAGCCATGACGTTTCAGGAAACTCGGCCCCTGATCGAATTGAAAGCCGCCACGAAGACATTTATGGTCGGTGATACCGACGTGACTGCGGTGTGCGGAGTTGATCTCAAAATCCGCTCTGGTGAGTTCGTTGCGATCATTGGGTCGTCCGGTTCCGGAAAATCAACGCTGATGTCGATCCTTGGATGTCTCGACAGTCCAAGCAGCGGCGGCTATTTTTTTGAAGGTATTGATGTCGCAAAGCTCGCCGAGCCGGATCTCGCGGCCATTCGAAGCGAAAGGCTTGGTTTCGTCTTTCAGAGTTTCAACCTTCTGCCGCGAACAAGCGCGCTCGAAAACGTACGCTTGCCGCTCTACTACGCCGAAGATGGCGCAATCAGCCGCGCGGATACAACCGAGCGTGCACGCGCTTCGCTTATACGCCTGGGACTTGGAGACCGCGCGCGCAATACACCTGGCCAGCTCTCCGGCGGCCAGCAACAGCGCGTAGCCATAGCGCGAGCCCTGATCAACTCCCCTCGCCTGCTGTTGGCGGACGAACCGACGGGAAATCTGGACACGAAGACGTCGCATGAAATCATGGACGTCCTGGTGGCACTCAATCGCCATGAAGGCGTCACCATCGTTCTCGTGACCCATGAGGCAGATATCGCGGCCTACGCAGATCGTATCGTGACGATGCGCGATGGCCAGATCGTCAAGGACGAACGAAAAACGCGCCCCAAAGACGCAGACATGGCTTCGACGCCATCAACAGCTGCCAACCTCGCCGGAACGCGATTGAGGTCACGCAGCAGCTTTGCCTTTGGCCTGATGGCGCTGGGAGCGGCCGCACAGGCTATTCGTCGCAATATGATGCGGTCGGCACTGACGATGCTAGGCGTGTTCATCGGCGTCGCCGCGCTCATCGTGATGGTGGCAGTCGGGCAGGGCGCAAATATCGCGGTCGCGAAGCAGATTGAAAGCCTCGGAACGAATGTGGTGGTTGTCCTGCCGGGTGCTCTCACCAGCGGTGGCGCACGAGGCGGATTTGGCAGCGCAAGCACACTCACCGTCGCGGATGCCGGAGCGATCGGAGAGGATGCCGCCGTGGCGAACATTGGCTACCTCATCCGCCAGCAAGGCCAGGCTGAGTATGGAAGCAATAACTGGACCACGAATATTCAAGGGGTCAGCCAATTCTACCCGGCAATCACCAATTGGAAAGTCGTGTCCGGTGAGCCGATAACCCAAGAGAACGAACGCAAAGGTGATCTCGTTGCCGCTATCGGCCAGACCGTCATGCATCAATTGTTTGGCACGGCCGAAGATCCGATCGGAGCGACAATCAGAATAAAGGATGTGCCGATGCGTGTCGTCGGCGTGCTGGGCGCCAAAGGTCAGTCGGCGATGGGGCAGGATCAGGACGACGTCGTCCTGATCCCGTTTACGACCGCTGAGCGGCGCGTCCTTGGCGTTGCCGCACCCAGCCAGGCACAGACGCCGAACAACTGGACCTATTTGCCGGCACCCAATCCATATAATCTCCAGCCTCGCCTGACGGGATTTGCCAACATGCTGTTCGTTCAGGCAAAAAGCGCCGATGAGGTCCCCAAAGCGATCAAGGATATCAACGAGATTTTGACACGGCGACACAATATCAAATCGCTCGAAAACAGGGATTTCGATGTTCGAAATCTTAGCCAGTTTGCCGAGACCGCCCGGAGCAGCAGCCGCATCATGGCGCTTCTGTTGGCGGTTGTCGCATCAATCTCCCTTCTCGTGGGAGGAATAGGCATCATGAACATTTTGCTGGTCTCGGTCACGGAGCGCACCCGGGAGATCGGTTTGCGGATGGCCATTGGTGCCCGCCGCCTGCATGTTCTCCTGCAATTCCTGGCCGAGGCGATCTTTCTTAGCGTCAGTGGTGGCATCGCAGGAATTGTGATGGGGATCGGCGTTTCACTGATCATATCGCATGTTTTCAACTGGCCGGCTCCACTATCAGTGGCGGCGATGGCAGGCGGATTCCTCTTCGCGGCGATGGTCGGGGTTTTCTTTGGCTACTACCCGGCCCACAAAGCAGCCAGCCTCGACCCCATTGATGCGCTCAGATACGAGTGAACCCGTCTTGAGCGTCGCTGACCACCAATCTGCTTTGATCAAACGCAATGATTGGGCCGCTGGAAGGGGTTATCTTTTCCTTGTTACATGAAGGAGAGAGCTATGAAACGCCGTCGCTGGCAAGACCATATTGTATTCATTATCGGCATGTGGCTGATCGCCACCCCTTGGGCGCTTGGTAGCTATGGCTCCGATTCTCTGCCTGCGGGCGCACCCGCCTGGAATTTCTTCTTTTGCGGGCTTATCGTTGCCGTTCTTGGAGGCGCCGCCTACGCATTTTACCATTTATGGGAGGATCGCGCCGATATTTTCCTTGGCGGCTGGCTTGTCGCCTCTCCCTGGGCGCTGAAATATAGGGAAAGCCCGCTCTTTACGTGGAATGCCCTTATCTGCGGCCTGCTGCTCATTGTCCTGGCGGCATGGGTCCTGCTTGAGAGGCGTTCCATGAACCCTCTTCCGTGATGACTCCAATGGACTAGGCACCTGTATCGGGAACGATGGGCCGCTAACCGCTCCGCAGTCGATTTCACGTTGGCAAAGCCAATAAACGCGTTCGCTATCCGTTAAGCAGTGTCCACAGTTGGTGCGCGGACGTTTCGGGGCCCCTGATCTAGACATTCCGCGGTGCAATGAGATCCCGATTTCGATGTTCCTGCGAAATTCCGTTCGAATCGCGTCGTTCATTCACCTAGACTGAGCGCCGGCATGAAGGAAGGATTGTTGGTAATACATTGTTGGGATGCTTGACCACCATGATGGCAGATCGAGGTGCACATGCGCTTGTTGCTGGTTGAGGATAGCGCGCGTCTACGCGAGTTGCTGGCCGAAAGTATCCATCGGGCGGGTTGGCGCCTTGATAATGCGGCGACGGCAGGCGCCGCGCTGCAGGCAATACATGCTGTCAGCTATGACCTGATCCTGGTGGACCTAGGCTTACCCGATGGCGACGGTTTGGATCTCATTCGAGAACTGAGGCGCGGCGGCTTTATCCCGCCCATCCTCGTCGTCACTGCGAGGAGCTCGATCGAAGATCGCGTGGCGGCCCTCGATGGCGGTGCCGATGACTATCTCGTCAAGCCGTTCAACCACATCGAATTGCTCGCTCGCTGCCGCGCCCTTCTGCGCCGCAGAGCGCCGGACTACATTGAAGCCATTGTCGTTGGCGGCCTGTCTTTCGATCCCACAAACGGTGTCGTGGCCGCAGGCGGTGAACCGCTCGCGGTCGCACCGCGCGAGCGCTCCGTCCTGGAACTGCTCATTCGCAACGCGGGCCGGGTCACTCCAAAGCAATTGATCGAAAGCAAGCTTTCCGAATTTGGTGACGATATCTCGACCAACGCCGTGGAATTGGCGATTTCGCGCCTGCGCCGCCGCCTTGCCCCATTCGATTTGCCCATCCGCATCGAAACCATACGCGGCATCGGCTATTTGCTGCGGGAAAAACGGCGTGATGGTTGATCGACCTGCCCGGCCGCCGACGCTGATCCGCATCATCACGCTGCGCATCGCGCTCTTTGCGGCGCTGGCCATGGCGGTACAGGCCGCACTCGTCTTTGCCGATTATTATTTTGACAACGAGCAGTTGGCGACGTTGATGATCGAGCGTGAAACTGCAGAGCTGTCGAAGGGTTTCGAACGCCGCCATGACGAGGCGCCCTACAGGTTGCCGCACGACCTCCACCGTTACGGCGTCCAGCATGGCTTTTATGTCACCCGCATTCGCACACCCTCCGGCCAGCTTCTTTATACAAACTGCGACGCGCGATGCGACAATCATCTTCTGCCGCAGGAGGTCAGCCCTCCCGACCTCTGGTCTCGCATGCTGAGCGACGGTAAACCGCTCGCCGTCGCCGGCGGCAAGACCTATGAAATCCATGGGGACAGGATTTTTATCGAAATCGCGATCCTAGAGGACAGCGACGGCATCATGTGGGCAGTGATCGGGCGCGAGTTTACGGATCATCTTGCCACCCCGATGGCGATCATGCTGCTTTTCGTCCTCGGTGGCACGTTATTGTCGATCCGTCAGGCCTTGCGCCCCGTTGCAAAAGCAGCGCAAGAGGCCGGTCATCTGGATCCACTCGACCCCAGCCATCTGATCAACCAGACCGGTATGCCACGCGAGATCGCAGATCTTGCCGCCGCAGTGAACCGGAGCCTGGCGCGTATCGGTACACTCATGAAGTCGCAGCGTCTGTTCGCCACGGCTGTTGCGCATGAAGTCCGTACGCCGTTGGCGATGATGAAGCTGGAACTTGGCAATATCGAACATCCGCGGGCGCGAAAAATCGAGGTCGATCTGGACGCGCTGGCGGATTTTGTCGGTCAGATCACGGCGTTAGGACGGCTCGAAAGTGCCGACCGTGCGGTGTTCCAGCAGGTCGACCTGGCAAGGCTAGCCGATTGGGTGGTCACCGATATCGCGCCCCTGGTCTACGACCGCGATCACGCCATCGCCTATCGCAATTTAGGCGCGGGCTCAATCGAAGGTCATGCGCCGCTGCTCGCCGACGCGCTGCGCAATCTTATCGAAAACGCCGTCAAACATACCCCTGATGGCACCGCCATCGAAGTCATTGCAGGTCCCGGCTCGCGTCTGACGGTCATAGATGATGCCGGCGTCTTCGACGCACGAGCGGAGCGCTCGTTTGGTGATCTCAAGGCCGACCGTATGGGGGTCGGCCTTGAGATCGTACGCCGGATCATGGCTCTGCATGGCGGGCGGATGGAGATCGCGGCGGATCCTGGCCGTCGCACAGCCATTGCGCTCCTGTTTGATCCGCAAAAATCCTAGATTGAGCCGAAGAAGCTGCCGCCAAGCAGCGTGACAGTGCCATAAACGAGGCCAAAGGCTGCCAGAAGACAGACAGCGGCGAGAGGCAGCGACCCACCCGTCGCCTCATCGTGGTCAACATAGGCTTCGCGCCTTTTGCGGCCAGTGACCATGGCGCCGATCAGATCTTCGCGCTTGACGAACTGGTAGTAGAGGTTCGCAACGATATGCAGCCCTGCGAGGACGAGGATGGCGAAGTAGAACCACGCGGCATGTATGGAGGCGGCCCACCTCGAACCGGTATCCCCTACCAGTCCAGCAAAAGGCCCCGCGGCGGTCACTCCGTCGCTCGAGAAGAATCCGAGTAAAACCTGCACACAGCAGGCGACGAGGAGACCGATGACCATCAGGCCGCCGGCGGGATTGTGGCCGAGATAATGCTCCGCCCTCTTGCGCCATAATGCCTTAAGATAGGCCCATGCAGCGGCAGGCGGACGCACGAAACCGGAAAACCGCGCCGTTGAGCTCCCGAAAACACCCCACAGGATGCGATACACCACCAGGATGAGAACGCCGTAACCGGCGGCTTTGTGAACCGTCATATCCGGATCGTTGAAACCACTCGAGACCCAGGCCGTCAGGATCAATGCGACGAGCGACCATTTGAATAGACGCGTGGGAAGGTCCCAGGCACGCACGACATCGCTCTTGGCAGGTGAAATCTTGCTTTCTTTTCCGGTGGGCAGTTCGCAATAGGGGTCATAGGCGGATCGTTGTTCGCTCATGTGAAGTTTCCTGTTCGGGGAGTTTCGCGGCGACTACTTGTAGGCCGTGTGGCAGGACTTGCACTCGGCTGCCACGGCCACGAATGCCTTGCGAAACGAGGCTTTGTCTTGCGTCTGCTGGCTCGCGGTGCCGGCAATCACGGCCATCCTGCTGAAGCGGGCGTGGAGATCCCTCTCCTTGGCGCTGCCTTGGCCGGCAAACATCGCGTCAGCGGCCTCTGCATCCGCCGCGTAGCGCCGCAAGACCTGCTCGGCGGCTTTGCCGTCGAAGTTGGCGAGCACGGCTTTGGCCGAGGTCGTATTATCACCCATGCTGCCCATGACACTCTTGAGCGAGGCAGCGACGGCCGGCCCCGCCAGCGCGGCGAGAACAAGACCGGCTCCGATGTAGCGATTAAGCTTGGAGGATGATTTTCGCGGTTCTGTCATGGCGCTCGTTTTTCGTTGATTTACAAAAGGGACCACTCTTGGCTGCAACGGGGTGACTGACGGCAACGACCATACTGCAGCGGTCAAGAGCCTGATATCTATGGGAGCAATTGCGGCGAAATCCACGATTGCGCCCGTATTGCAGGCCTCTTTCCTCGTCTCATGACAGGCTTTTGACAGGTTCGCCGATCGCAGCTTCAATGATTGGAAGACCTGACGTCAAACTGTACGGCTTGACATCGGGCGCTGTGAGTTGCCGCTATACGCACTCTCAGATCCATGCTTGCACAATGGGGCGGCACATGCGACCGGGCTCGGTTCAGAGTTGGATCGGTTGGATTTACCGCTTCGACGCCGACGAAATCCGATCGATGTGAACGGAACACTTTGCATGATGGACTATGTGATCGACCGTGGATCCGAAGACCTTATCGAAAACATCAATTGTGTGAGCCGCAACTACGATCAGATCGGCCTTGGTTTCGATGGCAATGGCGAGCACGGTGTCGGCGGCACGACCGGTGCGCACATGAACAAGCGCGGGCACTGAAAGCTGTCTGCAAAGCAACGACAGCTTTTCTTCCGCCTCGCCGATCACGGAGATCGCCCACTCATCCGGCCCTTGCCTGACAAGAGATGGAAAGCGCTCGACCGTGTGGGCGAGATGAAGGGTTCCATCTGTGTCAAGGAGCATGCGGGCCGTGTGTACCAGATGCTCGGCCTTCTCCTTCGATCCGAGGCCAACCGCACAGACAATCGACTTATACATAGCCCCACCTCAGAACAGATCCTTCCCACCGGTGCCGACGAATTCGGTTCGAAACCCAAGGGCATGTACCTGCTTCAGAAATCGATCCGCACCCAAAACGTCAACCTTGAAGCTATCGGGCAGACATTGGCAGAGAGGATTGCACAATTCTTCATGAACCCACGCCCGAGCGCGGGATGACACAACTGTAATTTCCCATTCGTCGCTGTCTGTTCGGTCGAGGCGAAAATCGCTGTCCTCGCGCTCCGGGAGGGGGTATCCGGCGCCCGCAAGCAGCGCTTCCCCTGTTCGTGTGCAATTCATAGTCATGGTTTTACATCCTCTCCTATGTCGCTTGCAGAGATGGCAGATCAGGTTACGGTCAGTTGATCGTCGAGCGCGTAGACGCCGGGTGCCGACCACGCGGCAGTTTCCGCCGCACGCCGCTCGGACCATGTTCTGACCTTGCCTCTCAAGGTGACCTTGCCGCCGGAAACGTCGACCTCAATCGCTTGCGCCTCCAATTCCGCATGGCGTTCCAGTGCATTTTCGATGCGCTTTTTAACATCGTCGGCGCTGATGCCAGGAACGACCTCTATGAGATTGGAGACGCCGACGACACCGGCGAGATCCCTGACGGCGGAAGCGGCAGCGTTCTTTTGGTATTGCCATTCGACCTTGCCGGTAAGCGTAACGACGCCCCTGCACACGCGGATCTGCACCGTTTGCTTTGGAATGGAGACATTCCAGTCCACTATCTTGACTGCCCGTCGGGCAATGTCGTCGTCGTCCGTCCGCCGCGGACCCAGGATGCGGACGTCCATTTCCTGGGCTATGGCGCGGACGCCTTTGACGCGTCTCGCGGCTTTCTCTGCCGCGTCCTTCTCCGCATATGTGCCAACATGTCCGGTCAGAGTGACGATGCCGTCGCGCACGGTGACACCAATCTCGGCCGCATCCACTTTCGGCTCAAATTCCAGTTCATCCAGAATATTCTGTCTGAGAGTAATGTCGTCCATGACCGTCTCCTTAAAACTCCATTGACTGAGGAACGGTAGGGCCGTGCAAGCCGCAGATCATTGATCAAGGTCAATGATCTGCGGCAGGTGAAGGCCATCAAGCCACAATTTCGATGATCGGCACCAGGCCGGCGGCAAGCGAACCACCGCTGCCTTGGCTCGAATTGTGATGTCGCGGGAATGGAGCACATTGAGACGGATCAATGTCCGATCCCCGAAGTTCGATCTAATGACCCGATAGCAGATGAGCCGCACATCGTCATGGCGCAACAACCGGAGCCCTCAAATGTCGTCGAACGGAGTGATCAGCATTCTCCTATCCTCGCTGAAGGCCGAAGGGGGATTATTGCTGCTGGTCGCATCATCCGGGCTTCTCGCAGGACTTGCCTTCCTGTCGGTCGGTGCCGCCGGTCCGGCCTCTCTGATCTGGACTTTCGCTACCTTGCCGGTCCTGGCCGAATTGCTGCTGCAGGCCTGTCGCTCCTTGCGTCGCGGTGATTTTGGATTGGATATCCTGGCCGCTCTTTCAATGGCGTTCGCGCTCTTATTTGGTGAGTATCTGGCCGCCAACGTCATTGCCCTGATGTATTCGGGTGGACAGATGTTGGAAGGATACGCGTCGGGGCGCGCCGCGCGTGAGATGGAAGCCCTGATGGGGCGAGTTGCACGCACCGCATTTCGTTATTCTGGCGATCGGTTGGAACTAATCCCGATCGAGACCATTGCCGCAGGCGATCACATTATGGTCCGCCAAGGCGAGGTGCTGCCAGTTGATGGCATTCTTCTGTCTCCCCGAGCTGTTCTCGATGAGTCAGCATTGACGGGCGAGGCACAGCTTGTGGACCGTGAGGTAGGCGAAGAGGTGCTAAGCGGCAGTGCATCGATGGGCCCCGTCGTTACAATCAAGGCATTGCGCCCCGCGTCTGAGAGTACCTACGCCGCGGTCGTTCGCCTCGTCGAAACGGCGCGGAACAGCAAAGCGCCCATGACACGCCTCGCCGACCGCTATGGCCTAGTATTTCTGCTCATGACGGTGACGATAGCGACCTCGGCATGGCTGCTTTCCGACGATCCGCGGCGCGCCCTGGCGGTCCTGGTCATCGCGACGCCATGTCCGCTTATCCTGGCAGTCCCGGTCGCGCTCATGTCGGGCATCTCGCGCTGCGCCTCGATAGGCTGCCTGGTGAAAGACGGTGGTGCTCTTGAGTCTCTCAGCAGAGTGCGGGTTGCCGTGCTCGACAAGACCGGCACCCTAACGCACGGCAAGGCGCAAATCGTGGCGATTCACTGTAACAATGGCATCGATGAAAACGAATTGCTGCGTCTTGCCGCCTCGTTGGATCAAGCCTCTAGCCACGTCATGGCGGCCGCTCTGATCGAAGGAGCGCAGGAGCGAAATCTGGCGCTTTCGCCGCCAACTGACGTTGCGGAGGTAGCTGGAACTGGACTTGAAGGAACCGTCGATGGGCACCGTGTCATAATCGGTGGCGATCGCTTCGTGAAAGGTCGGAGCTCGGGGACTATGCCCCAAGCCATTCAGCACCGAACCGGCGAAACTGCAGTATCGGTTGCGATCGACGGCGCTGTCGCGGGCACGATCGTCCTCGCCGATCGGGTGCGTGCGGAAGCAATCGGCGTTTTGCAGCGATTACGCAGCGCGGGAATCAAAAAAATCGTCCTTGCCTCCGGTGACCGTATGGATGTTGCCACGCAAGTCGGCAGCATGCTCGGCATCGAACAAGTACTCGGCGAACAGACACCGGCTTCAAAGGTTGAGGCTGTCATTGCCGCGAGAAGCTTCGGCCCGGTCATGATGATGGGCGATGGCATCAATGATGCGCCGGCATTGGCGGCGGCGGATGTGGGTGTTGCTCTGGGCGCACGTGGAGCCGCAGCCTCATCGGAGGCGGCATCCGTCGTCCTGCTGGTTGATCGGCTCGACCCTCTGGTGAACGCGCTGGTCGTTGCACGCCGGACCGTTGCAATCGCGCGCGAAAGCGTCATCGCGGGGCTTGGCCTCTCCGTCGTCGGCATGATTGCCGCAGCGTTTGGGTATCTGCCACCGCTGCACGGGGCTTTGCTCCAGGAAGTCATCGACGTCGCAGTCATCTTAAATGCGTTACGCGTCTTGGGATTGCCGTCCGAATTGCAGGATAGTTCGGTGGAACACCACGCCAATGCTGCGGCAGGACCTGCCTCCAATTGTCGGTTCTCCTGACGCGGATCGCCGAACCGGGCCTGCGCATAGCGCGAGGCTGGAGAGTTTTCTACCTCCATTGATACGGATCAATGTCGCTGCATCGATTGTCGGCAGACTGCTTCGTGCGGATAATCCATCAAGGAACAAGCCAATGCTCAGAGCCAAACGCGACAGCCTCGGCGGTGCAGCCTCCAAAGCCATTCCTTCCCTCGGTGAAGTCGAGGGGCGCATGATGATCCTGGAACTCATTGCGCTGGCGGCGCTCACCCGACTGATGCGTCTTCACGACGTCGGCGAGAGAGCGGATCTCGTCAAAGCAATGCGGCATGCCATCAATCGCAAATGCCATGACGCCAGACTGTGTGGAACCGACACGCAGTCCGCGGAGAAATATGCGGAAGAATTGCTGGCTTCAGCCCAGGAACAGGCGATTGTTCAGGGAGTAATCCGAAACCATGTCTGAGGATCGCGTCGAGCAGCGTTGAGTGTGCCCCGCGGTTGCGTGGGCGCCGCTATGACTGAAATGCTTAAAACAAGTGAAGATGGAGAGCCGCCGTGCAAGCCAAAGACATGATCGAGCAACATGATCGGCACGGTTTGAACACTTACATTCAAATCCGCGGGTGGTCCGTCGGCGAGGCGGTGGGCCATGAGGTTATCAGCGTACCCCCCGAAACGGATGTCGGGCGGATCGGTAACCCAATGCCGGCCCACAAAACCAAGCGAGCTCCAGTCATTAGCAACCGTCATCCAGTCGGTATTGTCAGTCCATGCGACTTGATCAATCTGGTCATCGCCGCGCTTGGTCGACACGCTGCTAAAGGTAGTGATGCCGCGCGGCGCACCACCAGGATCCGGCTGACCGCAGATTTTGGGATTGGCAGCGACAAGGTCGATCTCGTCGTCAAAGACAGCCGGTTACAAGTACAGGGAATCCTGGAGTCCAATATCCAACAAAAGGCGATCCGAACGCTTGTGAAGGGAATTCGAGGAATCAGCGGATATCTCGACCGGACAACGCTCCTGCCTTCGCGGGTCGTCAGTGCCTCAATAACCGCAGGCGGTGGTCAATGACACAGGACCTCGTCACCGTTGGACAAACCTCGTGGCGATCGCGATTGTCGGGTCGTCTTGCTCGCCTGCGAGAGCATCCACTCGCCAGCGTGGGTCCGGGGCTTATCACCGGCGTCGCTGACGATGATCCGAGCGGCATCGCCACTTACTCCCAGGCGGGAGCGCAATTCGGCCTGAACATGCTTTGGACCATGCCGGTATCTTTTCCAATGATGGCGGTCGTCCAGGCGACGTGCGCACGGATCGGACGTGTGACCGGTCAGGGCTTGGCGGCGAATATTAAGGCCGCATTTCCACCGGTGGTCCTCTATGCCGTCGTCTTCTCGCTCCTGATCGCCAATATTCTGAATATCGCCGCCGATGTTGCCGCCATGGGCGAGGTCGCGGAGATGGTGACTGGCTTCAACCGGCACCTGATGACCATGTTCTTCGTTTTCGGGACGCTCGGGCTTCAGGTCTTCATCCCATATCACCGCTATGTCGCGTTCCTGAAGTGGCTGACAATTTCGCTCTTGGCTTATGCCGCGGTCCTCTTCACCGTCCATATCGACTGGCAGCAAGTCGCCTTGAGGACGATCTGGCCGAGGATCACGCCGACGTCGACCTATGCTGCTGTCGTGGTCGGCGTCTTCGGTACGACGATCAGTCCTTACCTCTTCTTCTGGCAAGCATCGGAAGAGGTTGAGGATATGAATGCCGCTCCCGATTCGATGCCCCTGTCCAGAGACAATGCAACAGCTCCCAAGGAGCTTCGTCGCATTGGCTGGGATACATGGAGTGGCATGCTCTACTCCAATCTCACGGCCTTCTTCATCATATTGGCGACCGCCGTGACGCTGAATGTCGCGGGCATCACGCAGATCGATACGGCCGCGCAAGCCGCAAGCGCGCTGCGGCCGCTGGCCGGCCCCTTTGCCGCACTTATCTTCGCGCTCGGAATTTTAGGCGTCGGTCTCATCGGCGTGCCCGTTCTCGCGGGCTCCGCCGGCTATGCGCTTGCCGAGGCCATGGGATGGAAATTCGGTCTGGAACGCAGTCCGAATGACGCCCGGGGCTTTTACGGTGTGATCGCCATAAGTGTGCTGCTGGCGCTGATCATTCAGTATTCGCCGATCACGCCGATGAACGCACTGTTCTGGAGCGCCGTTATCAATGGGATACTCGCGGTCCCCCTGATTGCCGTCATCCTGGTGTTGGCAGCGAGCCGCAAGATCATGGGTCCATACACGATTGGGACATTGGCAGCATGCGTCGGCTGGGCCACGGTCGCGTTGATGGCGGTCGCAGCCGTGATGATGTTCGTTCCATAATGACCTAGCGGCGGAGACCTTCCAGTTTGACCAATCGATGTTTCTCGTCAAAGACCTGCGCCATCGCCGAACGGAAGATCTTGCGGTTAGGCCAGCTGCGTCGGCTTGACCTTGGGCGGCATCGTCGATGATGCCGTTCGGTCTCAATCTGCGTCGCACAGGAAGCCGTCCGACAGTTGTGCTGCCTTTGATCGGGAGAGATGCTGAAGCGGCATGTAGCCTGACGAGCCTTGTATTTACGCCGCTCCCTCGATGGCACCACCCTCGTCCCAGAAGCGCGCCACAGCTTACCACCGTCATTTGATGTCGATCAAAGCATAACTATCGCGCGCGGTGTAAGTTTCTCGGCATGCAACATATCCGCAATCGGTAATCATAAACGAAATTCAACGCCGGGAGACGACCATGCTCATTCGAGAAATCATGAACGCACCAGCCATCACCGTAAGTCCCGAAACATCTGTTGTCGACGCGGCGCGGATTATGCTCGACCGCCACGTCAGCGGTCTTCCAGTCGTTGATGGCGGCGGAGACATTGTCGGAATTGTCAGCGAAGGCGATTTCCTTCGCCGCGGGGAATTGCAGACGGAGCGCAAGCGATCCTGGCTGCTCGAGTTTTTGACCAGCCCCGGCAAGCTTGCTGATGAATATGTTCTTTCGCATGGACGCAGCGTTGAAGAAGTGATGACGTCGAAGGTTGTCACTATTGCTCCCAATGCCACGCTCACAGTCGCCGTCGACCTGATGGAGAAGTATGGGATTAAGCGCCTGCCCGTCGTCGTAGAGGGCGAAGTGATCGGCATAGTCTGTCGATCAGACCTGTTGCGGGCGCTGGCGAACATGTTGCCCAAGGAGAAGGTGCAAGCCACCGACAATCAAATCACCGAGGCGGTCATTGCCGAGTTGTCCCATCAGAGCTGGAGCCACAATGGCTTCATAAAAGTCAGCGTTCAGAACGGAGTGGTCGAATTGTCCGGGACCATCTTCGATGAAAGAGAGCGACTGGCTGCCAAGGTGGCAGCGGAGAACGTGCCAGGCGTCAAGTCCGTTACCGATCAGATCACATGGATCGATCCCTATCTCGGTATTGTCATGCCGACGTCGAGTGATACGGTCTGAACGACGCAATGCCTTTAGGCGCAAGAAAAGACGATATTGGCGGCGGCGAAGTGACTCGACACCCCGTTTTAGCCGCCGTCAGGATTCCTCTGGCAGCCGAAAACGAGCTGTCGGTGACGACCGCGTTCTTCCGCACGGCGACCACCGTGCCAAGCAGAACCTATCTGTCATCGTTTCTCGACGTTGACCTGGGACAAAGTTGAAGAGTCTCCGGCAGATTACGAAATGTCGAGTTCGCAGTGCAAACAGTCCGGACCAATCCAAGAATCTTGCACCGAGTGGGGTGCAATGAGATTTTTCTAAAGATACTGAGGCGACGGAGGTCACGGCGGGTCCTGTGCTTCTCGTCCAGTCCTCCATCAATCTCACTGGCTTGTCGTCCGTCAGGGCAGTGAAAGCGCGCGCTGTCTGCTCGACCGCAAGCGCATGAGCGCCCAACCCTGGCGACAAGAGGAAGGCACTATGACCGCCGCATTCTTCGATACGGGATCGGAAGTCAGACGCGAGGCGGAGACCGACGTCGCCGACAGCTCAATCCAACAGTCTTCCCCATAACGACCGGCTGCCGAGAACAATGCGCGCCAAATGATCGCTGGCCGCTTTGCAATCTCACCCGGTGGAATGTAGCCCTCCTGGTAGAAAGCGGCATCAATGATAAGTTGATTGAGAGTATCGCATGCAACTTCTCCATTTCCAATCTGAATCAAGCATTCGGAGCCAACGTCGACCCGCTGTCCGTCGAGGCGCCGGGAATTGCTGCGTCGTAAAGCGCTAAGGTTTCCTTTGATTGCCATTCGGTGAAGCTGCAAGGAAGGAGTTTTGCTCGCGCAATCACCTTCCACTTCGATCGCGACCTGATATGCGACAAAGCGCTGCCGTTTGAGGCGGACAATCAATCAAGGAGTTCGCGCAGACGGACGGCGAGCTGCCGGGCGGTATAGGGTTTCTTCAGCCAACTGCCGGCCTCTGCCAATTCGCGACCGGCGATCGTCGGCTCGGCATAGCCGGATGTGAATAGAACCTTGATTTCGGGACGCATGGCCCGGATTTTATGTGCGAGTTCATCCCCTGCCATCCCGCCCGGCATCACGACATCGGTAAACAGCAATGCGATGTCATGGTTCTCATCACAGAGGGCCAGGGCCTCCATGCCATTGCTTGCCTCTAGGACGCTGTATCCCGCATCGAGAAGCCGTGAGACGGTGACGCGACGAACGCGCGCGTCGTCTTCGACGACAAGGATACGTTCGAACCCTCTTGGAACGTCAGGCTTCCTGCCCTCGTCTGCAGGCTCTGGGTCGATTGCCGAACGCGTCTTTTGGGCTGGCAGGAAGATTCGAATGCTCGTCCCCTGACCGATCTCGCTGTAGAGTTGGACAAGACCGCCGGATTGTTTGGCAAAGCCATAGACCATGCTGAGACCAAGGCCAGTACCGGCGCCCATGCCTTTGGTTGTGAAGAACGGCTCGAAGGCCCGCTCCTTTGTCTCGCTCGACATGCCGACACCGGTGTCGGTCACCGCGATCAGCACGTATTCGCCGGTGCGGATCTCCGGATACATGCGTGCGTAGTCGGCATCGAGCCGCAGACGCGAAATCTCGATCGACAAACGCCCGCCGCGAGGCATAGCATCGCGTGCGTTGATCGCGAGATTGAGGAGAGCGTTCTGCAACTGTGAGCCGTCGACAAGCGCTTCATTAGCGGCGCCGGAAATAATGGTTCGCAATTCGATCGCCTCGCCCAATGTGCGACGCAAAAGATCTGAAAAACCGGAGACGAACCTCCCGATGTCCATAAGCTTGGGATTGAGAGGCTGGCGCCGGCCAAAGGCAAGCAGTTGCGCAGTCAGCTTGGCTCCGTCCTCAGCTGCCGCCTGCGCTTCCGACGTCAGCGAGAGCAGCTTGGCATCCTGCAGCCGAGCTTCGATCATTTCCAGGTTACCGCTGATGACTGTGAGCAGATTGTTGAAGTCATGGGCCAGTCCCCCGGTCAGTTGACCTATCGCTTCCATCTTTTGTGACTGCCTAAGTTCCTCTTCGATCTTGTGGCGGCTCGTGAGGTCACGCACGAAGCCGGTAAATATCCGTTTGCCGTTGGCGATTGCCTCTCCGACCGACAATTCCATCGGGAAGACCGTGCCGTCTTTACGCTGTCCGCTAACGACACGACCATAACCGATGATGCGACGCTCACCAGTCGTTAGATAATGCGAGAGATATCCGTCGTGTGCTTCGCGATCCGGCGAAGGCATCAGCATCGAAACGTTTCTTCCTTGCACATCCTCGGCCGGGTATCCAAACATTTTTTCCGCAGCAGTACTGAACGATGCGATCACCCCAGATTCGTCGATGACAATCATCGCCTCCGGAACAGTCGCGAGGATTGATCGCAGATGTGCCTCACGCGCGGCCAGATCGGCCTGCATCTGCTTTAAGTGACTGATGTCATTATTGGTTTGAACGATAACCTGCTTGTCCGGATCGACCGAAAATGCCGCGACCCAACGGCTCGCCACGATGATGCGCTTGCCATCCTTGTGTCGATGAACAAGCTCCCCCTGCCAGGCAATCTGCCGAGCGACCTTGTTGCGGATCTCTTCGAGAGGCTCCGGAAAAATGGTCGAAAGCAGCTCGTGAACCACGCGCCCGACAGCTTCCTGCTCGCTCCAGCCATACAGCCGCTCGCATCCCTTCGTCCATCTCCTGATGATTCCGTCGAAGTTATGGACGACAATATTCGCGCTATCGAGGATCTGGGCGAGTTCGTCCAACCGGGTTTCTGCGGTTTGCTGATCTTGCGACTGATCGTTCATGGAGCTTCCATTTGCATTCGGTTAGTGACGCCGCCGGGCATCGTTCAAGGAAATGACACGCGAACAGCTATCGTCGCACTCATCGCTCTCTCCCGCCAGATGTGCAAGCGTCCTGGCTTTCAAAATGCGGATGGAATGGCGACCCGCGGGGCTGACGATACCCTTGTTTGTCAGCCTCGTCATGGTTCGGGACACCGTTTCGATCGTGAGGCCCAGATAGTCGGCGATATCGAGGCGGGTCATCGGAAGATCGACAAGGCTGCACGACCGCTCCTGGTCTCGTTTCCGTTGGAGCTGATGAAGCAAGAAGCTGCAAAGCCGCTCCTCCGCGCTTTTGCAGGACAGCAACACCATTTGATCCTGAGCAGCCGCCATTTCGTCGCAGAGGCGGGCAAGAAGCTGCGGCCGAAGTTCCGGCGAACTGTCAACCATATCCTCGAAGGCTCTCCGGGAGAAACGGCGCAACCTTACAGGGGTTACGGCTTCGGCGCTATAGAGATAATGACTTCTGAGGGATACACCGACAAGATCGCCCGGATAAAGAAAGCCTGTGATGACACGTCGACCGTCCGCCATGATCTTGAAAATGCGCAAGACCCCTTCCATTAGCTCAAAGAGATGCTTTGCGTGGTCACCTTCGAAGAACAACGTTCTGCCGGCGTCCAAATGTTCCAATGGTTGCTTCGAGAATAGTGACTGAAGACAGGTCGGCTCGGCTTCGAAGGCCATAACAACGTCATTATAGGTCTGAGCCTGCTCAAAGCTATTCGCCGACAACATGACAATCCCTCTCAAATTGTGTTTCGATGCCGGTTAGATTGATGGCTTCCAGTGACAGCCGGATGCCACCCGTGTTAGAGATCGTGCAATTTTGTAACGAATTGTCACAGGGTCGAAGCCCATCCCTACTGGAACCATTTGCAATGGCCTCGGATCAGCAACGGCGTGAGCATCTTCTGGTCGTGGACGACGATCCCAGAATCCGTCAAATGTTGACACGCTACTTCGAGGACGAAGGATATGTTGTCCGTGCGGCATCGAACGGCCCCGAGATGCGGGCGTCCTTGCGGCAGGAGAACATTGATATCATTCTTTTGGACTGGGTTCTGCCCGGCGGGGAGGACGGATTGGATCTTGCCCGCGAAATCCGGGCACAGTCGGACATTCCGATCATAATGCTGACTGGACGCGATGATGTGGTCGACAGAATCGTCGGGATTGAGGTCGGCGCCGACGACTATATCGCCAAGCCCTTTCATCTGCGCGAAGTGCATGCGCGACTGAAGTCGATCCTTCGCCGCCGCCAGCAGGCGCCGAGAGGTCGCGAAAACGAGCCTAGTGATGTCATTCGTTTCGAGGGCTGGCAGCTCGACATCGGCAAACGACAGCTTTTGTCAGCCGACAACAACGAAGTCGAATTGACCGCGGGCGAATTTGACATGCTGGTTGTGTTTTCACGCCACGCAGGACGGGTCCTCAGCCGCGAGTTCCTGATGGAGTCGACGCGCGGCAGGAATCTGGAGGTCTACGATCGAACGATTGATGCTCAGATTGCACGATTACGCAAAAAGATCGAGGCTGACCCAGCGCATCCACGGCTGATCAAATCCGTACGCGGTGTAGGCTACGTCTTCACCGCAGCAAGATAAAGGCGGCTTTGCTGCGAACGAGTCCTCAAGGGTCGCTTTCGTCGCAGAACATCATAAGCCCGTGATCAGATCGATAGACTCGCGCATCGTTGTGCATCTGCTCCCAATTGCCGGGATTTTGGTTCCAGAACCTGATTTGGTTGCACTTGAGCTCCCTCGCCCGCGATCGAATGCTCGCAAACAGGGTCTGCGCAATGCCACGTTCATCAGCCGCACTTGCGACAATCAGAAAGGTGACGTCAAGCAAACGCCCGACGGCGGGATGATTGCAGAGCCTGTAGATGCTTAAACCCTGAATGTAACCGCGAGGGTTGACCGCGGCGAGAATTTCGTCGTGGCGGTTGGCGTCGGATGCCATCCGGCGCCATGCTACCATATCAAGGTTTGGAACCGCTGCCTGGACGAGAGGATAGGCTTGCACGATCTGATCCGGCCGCAATGCGGCAATAACGTAAGTGCCAGCCATGCTTCTTCCTCTCCAGGATAAACGCAATCGGCCACGCCGGTCGGCGCAGCCAAGCGCCAATTGGTGTCAGCGTGTCATCATCAGGGGAACAGGCGTCTGCTCGAGCATCGAGCGCGTCGTCCCTCCGAAGATCCACTCACGCACCCGCGAGTGCCCGTAAGCACCCATGACAATCAGTTCGGCACCGATATCGATCGCATGCTGACGCAGTACGTCTGCGACAGCGCGGCCGCCGCTGGGCAGGACATCCACCGAGACGCGGATCCCATGTCGAGCGAGGAAGCCTGCAACATCGGCTCCGGGTTCTTCACCGTTGCTGCCGATCGTGGCGGATGGATCGACCATGGCAACGCACACGTTGTCGGCCGCGGTCAATTGCTCCATCGCAGCACGAACGGCCAAACTTGCTTCGTTGCGGGAGTCCCAGGCGATCAGCACTGTTTTTGGGCTGAGAGAGGCCGGATACCCTTTGGGCACGAGCAGGATCGGTGCCGGCGACTGAAACAGTGCCCCGTTCAATATTTCCTGCCGCATGTCGTCCTGGGTCAGAAAGCCGCCGCCGATCAGCGTCAAGTCGACATAGCGTGCCCGTTGTCCGATTTCGTTCTCAGCCCATCCGTATTCGGTGAAGAGGCTGCCCACCTCGAATGAAATATCGTCCGCCTGCAGTATGGTCTTGGTGGCCGCGACTTTTCGGCTTAGGGCTTCGGTCTGGCGCTCGCGCTCATCGAGCCACACGGTGGAGGTCACTTCGCCATATCCACCGATCGGTGGAGCAGCAAGTGCCGTCACCAGCACCGACAGGTGGGCCTTCGGCGCCCGACACAATTCGATTGCAGAGTGCAGATCGTCATCGTTTTGATTGACGCCGATGATACTCAAGACAGTTTTTGCTTGCATGGTCACACCTCCTGTTTGAACTCGTTGTTCGATGGAGCTGAGTTTAGGCATCAGGGGGCACTGCGCCTTGATCTTAGTCAAGACGACGGATCGAAGATCGATCGCAAGTGTTACGCAGCTTGATATGGGTCAATGCAAAAGGCGCAGGCCAGCCTTAGAAACGATGGCACTGTTGCAGCTATGTGGGGTGGGTGGAAACCAGGCGCAACGTTTCAACGCAGCCGAGTGTCTCGGCTTATCGTTGGGAAGCTGATTTCCAAACCGAAGGAACCATCATGACGGATGCCAAGTTGCTGCTCACATTCAATGCGGGCTCGTCAACGCTCAAGATCGGTTTATTCCAGTGTGATGTGAACGGTGCGCGTCGCATCGGCAAGGGTTTGGTCGACTTCAGCAGGCGCCCGTTGTCGCTTCATCTGACAGAAGGACCTGCAGCCTTCGACGCCTCCCTACACGCCGAGGGTGGAGAGGATCTGCGCAATGTCATCGCCGAAACATTCGAAGCACTCGGCAGGCATTTCGACATGGATGCCGTGCAAGCCGTCGGACATCGTGTCGTACATGGTGGGGATCGGTTCGTCGATCCCATTCGCCTCGACGAGGCCAGCATCAGCGATATAGACCAGCTGACCGCGCTCGCGCCATTGCATCAGCCTCAGGCGCTCCGCCTGATCCGTGCAGTCAAACATCTACGACCGACGCTCGCGCAGACGGCCTCCTTCGATACAGCCTTCCATGCGACCCAAACCGGTCTCGTCCGCCGGTTTGCCCTGCCCCGCGCCCTGCACGATCAGGGGATCAAGCGCTACGGCTTTCATGGTCTCTCCTATGCTTTCATAGCCGCGGAGCTGCGGGCGCGCTCACCACATCTTGCCGCAGGTAAAGTGATTGTCGCGCATCTCGGCAGTGGCTCCAGCCTGTGCGCCCTCGATGGCGGCGAAAGCCGTGACTGCAGCATGGGGTTTTCAACGCTCGACGGCATTCCGATGGCAACGCGCTGCGGCGCTCTCGATCCCGGCGTGCTATTGCATCTTCTCGGGCCGAAAGGCCGGACGCTGCGCAACCTTGAGGAGATGCTCTATCATCGCTCCGGCCTGCTCGGCGTTTCGGGTATTAGCGGCGACACGCGCGACCTGCTGAAGGACGAGCGCATTGAGGCGCGCGAAGCGATCGATCTTTTGACCTTGCGCATTGCGGGGGAAGTTGGCCGCATGGCGGCAACGCTTGGTGGCCTGGACGGCATCGTTTTCACCGCCGGGGTCGGCGAGCATCAGCCGGAGATCCGTGCCGCGATCGGCGCCCGCCTGCGCTGGCTGGGCCTTGCTCTCGACAACAAGGCAAACCTGGCCAATGCTGCCATCATCAGCACATCTGCAAGCTCTATCACAGCTTTCGTCATTGCAACCGACGAGGAGCAGATCATCGCCAATGAAGCCCTGTCGGTGCTGGCCGGCAGATGATCCAGCTCAACAATCCGCCGCGTTGTCCGCAAAACCGGCGGAAGACGATGTCGAATTGCAGCAACCGCATGGAAAAGGAGCCAAGCGCAGTTTTCACACACCCGCTCGAAGCCGCCGGATCTGGTCTCATCAACCATTATTGGCGCGCAGCAAATCGCCTCTCGGTCGGCCAGATCTAACCGCTCGACAATCCACCGCTGCGCGAACCGCCGGACGTTGAGGATATCACGGCTTGCCTGCTTGGCCACTCGGGCACAACCCCTGGACTCAACTTCACATAGACCCACCTCAACCGGATGATCCTCAACGCGATCTCAATGCAATCTATGTTTGCGGTCCCTGAAACGGCGGTCCCGGCATGGCAGCGCCTGACGGTGTGCCCTTCTGACCCCCTCACACAGGTCCTTCGATTTGATCCCAATCAATGCGTGTTTGTTCCGCGGGGCCCAAGACTAAGGTTAGCTACCAACCAATCCAAGTAAACGGAATCTCGCTCGAACAGAGGAGGCGGTCATGCCGGAACAGCAATGGAATATAGCGACGCGCGATGGTTTGCAGGTCTCGATCCGACCGGCCGGCAAAGATGACGAGGGGCTCTTGGTCGAACTTTTCGATCACGTCAGCCCGGAAGATCTTCGTTTTCGCTTCTTCTCGGCGATCAAGCATGTCTCACGCAAACAGATCGCGGATCTGATCGGCGTCGATCACAGCGCCGTCGAGAGCTACATTGCCTTCGCAGGGGATACCGCAACCCCGATTGCGACCGCAGTGCTCGCCTGCGATCGGGACAAGAGGCGCGCCGAAGTCGCCATTTCCGTGCGGAGTGACTTCAAGGGTCACGGGCTCGGCTGGGGACTTCTGAGCCTGATGGTGCAAGAAGCCAAGAACCGTGGTCTGGAAACGATCGAATCCATCGAAGACCGAAGCAATTATGACGCTGTCGAGCTCGAACAGAACATGGGCTTCAGCGTCGAAACCTATCCCGATGATCCAAGGCTTTTGCTGCTATCGAAGTCACTGCTCGCGTAAGGAGGCGGTGGCGATGATGCGTCGGCTGATCATTCGTCCCTGCGCATAGATCAGCTCATGCACCCCACGAGTGTTCATATCAATAGGAGGTCCACATGGACAAGATGATGCGGGCTGCCGTCGTCCGGGAATTCGGCAAGCCATTATCGATCGAATACAGGCCGATCCCGCGCCCTGCGCCAGGCGAAATCCTGGTCAGAGTGAAGGCTTGTGGCGTTTGCCACACCGATCTGCATGCAGCCGAGGGCGATTGGCCCGTCCGCCCCTCGCTTCCGTTTACGCCCGGACATGAAGTCGCGGGCATAGTCGCTGCCGTCGGCGGTGGCGTGACCAATGTCAATGAAGGGGATCGTGTTGGTATCGCCTGGCTTCACGACGCGTGCCTCAAATGCGAATATTGCGAGACGGGATGGGAAACCCTGTGCGACCATCAGCACAATACCGGCTATAGCTGTGATGGAGGCTTCGCCGACTATGTCATCGCCGATGCTTCCTTTGCTGCTCGCCTGCCTGAACACATCGGCTTTGCCGAAATTGCACCTATCCTGTGCGCTGGCGTGACAACGTATAAGGGGCTCAAGGAGACCGAGGCTCGTCCCGGCGAATGGGTTGTGATTTCGGGCATCGGAGGACTCGGGCACGTCGCCATTCAATATGCCAAGGCAATGGGATTGAAGGTGATCGCCCTCGATATCGCACCGGCAAAACTCAATCTCGCACGCATGGCCGGAGCTGATTTCGCCCTCAACGCCGCAGCTTCGGACACGGTCTCGGAGGTAAGGGAATTAACTCAGGGCGGCGCCCATGGTGTTCTTGTCACCGCGGTGTCGCCCGCGGCTTTTTCACAGGCCCTGTCGCTGGTCCGCAAGAGGGGCACGATCAGCCTGGTTGGCCTTCCACCGGGACAGTTCGCGACACCGATCTTCGATGTCGTGCTGAAGCGCATCACCGTTCGTGGCTCAATCGTTGGAACGCGCCGTGATCTCGAGGAGGCGATAGCTTTTGCTGCGGATCACAAAGTCAAAGCAGCCATTCAACGCGTTCCTTTGAAGGACATCAATAGGGCTTTGTCCGATCTGAAGGAGGGCCGCATAGATGGGCGGATCGTTCTCGACATGACAATGGGTAACGCGGAAGACGGCTCATTAAAGGAAGCACTTCGAGATTCAGTCCAATCAGCTTCAGCACAGGGGTTATGAAGCTCTTCGTCTGACGCAGTCGCAGGCCGAACACCAGCCCTAGCGTCAGGACAGTCTCGATCGCCAGATCGGAGTAACGCGGTTGGCCTCCGCGGGTCGTGCGCTTCGGCGCCTGCCAGGACGAGAGTGCCTCCGGCGTTATCCAGAGCGTCAGACTGCCGCGCCGGCGAGGGTCTGCCTCGTATTCTGCCCAGCTCGTGACCTTGAACTTCATCTTGCCGATACGATGGCGGCGGGAGGAATTGTGCTTGAACGGCATCGTGGTGCAGACCAGTTATCGCACTGGATCAACACCTACGGCACTGCACTTAACGATCCCTGCACCAAAGCCGAATACTACCAGAACAGCCAGAAGGCGCCCGTTTCCTTCATTTCGCCAGTATTCTGTAAGCGTCCGGTAAGTTCGGTTCACCATGTTCGCATCATACGTGGTGCTTAGGGTCTACCATTCTTGCGCGTCATGATCTTTCTCTTCGATGTTGAGCTGAAAAGAGGATGCCGTCATCGATTGAATCTCTGGAGTGCCCGGGACAGCATCGTACACTTGATGAGCGATGGCCGCGGTCGCCGCCTCGGGAAGTGGGCGGAATTGCTCCGGGTGAAATATACAGGCCGAGGCGGCCGCTCACTTAGATTTCGCGCATCAATGATTCTCGAAGCGGTCATCGACTGGTAGGAAATTATACCAATGCCTACAAGCAGGAAACAATGAATTGAACGAGCGCTTGAACGTGAGGCCGCAGACACCGACGGACGAGTCGACGCCCCCCTCACAACCCGATGTGCTGATCTGTTTGGACAATGTGCAGGTCGCTTTGAGAATCGGTTCGGCTCTGTCGCAACTCGGATTGACAGTGTTGATAAAATCCACAGTCGAACTTCAGGAGCTGATTTTGCCAAACGGCTGTCAGCTTGTAGTTACGCACACAGCCATGATCGGCGAGGTGCGCAGTCGACTGAAGGCTCCTATTGTCAACATCGAAACCTTTATATTCGATCGCGCTGACTATCTGACAGAGGGGCACCCTCGGCGATTTGATGGCGACGCCTTCGTCAAGCGTGTCGTTTCCGTCATGAATAGGGAACAAGGGCGGTTGGCCACCGCTTGATCTCAAGCGCAATGGGAATGCGGTCGGATGCACCAAGTGCGAGGACGACCGTTCCTGGCCTTTTTACACGTGGAAGCGCCCGAGCTAGACCCTGTTGACAAAGGGCGGCAACCAAAATCTCGCGCTGGCCAATGACTGAAAAGCCCAGATTGATTTTCGCGTCGTTTCATAGCGGGTCGCAATCCTGCGTAACTGCTTTAGCTGATTGAACATTCGCTCGATTCGGTTTCGGTCTTTATAAAACTTGAAGCAGCGGGCAGGCAGAGTTCCTGCGGTTTGCTTAGGTCGGAATAAAGTGCCGATTGTCGTGTGATGCTTGTGACTTGCGACTACGCTCTGTCAACAGGAGCCGCCCGACGATATGCCAGTCTTCGTCGTCCAAATCGCTCAGCGCCAAAGTCGCCTCCTAAAGGGCTACGTTTAATCATAATTCGATTGGAGGAGGATTGCATGCGATTGGATGCTCAACGCCGCAGCGCGCACCGCAATCTTGGACATAAATGGATCACCAATTTCTCGAAGTACCTTTGCAGAAGCCGGCCGGAAAAGAGACTACTGTCAAAATTGCGTTGGGGCCAGAGGCCAGGCTCTGAGGCATGCGGAAAGTTCAAAAACCTCCGTTTGGCCTACTCTAAAAGATGCCTTGCTCTATGCAGGCGATAACGGCGCTGATCCCGCCGCTGCCACAATCAAATCCGAAGGTTTGCTCAACTTGATGAGGTTCTCAAAGAAGAGGTCCGTTACGTTGTCGATGCAGCAAGCATCAGTCAATCGCTTTGACCGCAGCGCGGGAACCCCACATACCGTTTTTTGGACTTCGCTTTCCTTTTCCCAGCAAGAGCGAGCGCAAGCATAATCACAGGGTCAAGCTCGAACTAGGTCGGTGACTTCGTCAACAGGACCTAGATACCTCGAAAGGCCGATCGACTTTGGTCCGAAGCGAGGTCACGGAGAAAATAGCCGCTAACGATCAGTACACCGTAAGCGCGAATTTCTCCGCACCTTCTGCAATTGAGTGAGCTTTGGCATGAGGTGTCCACTTAAAAGAGGTGGACACCAAGTTATGGATGAA
>NZ_JBIVSO010000016.1:0-110851 GCF_044756305.1 Rhizobium sp. NPDC092011 | reverse complement strand
GCGACCCGGCACAAACTGGTTCTCCAATCCAGAAAACCGCAAATGTATCGGACCGACCGCGATCATGAGACGCCGAAAATCTGCGCCGCGCCGGGGTATGACTACGATCGGGCTACGCCCTCACTCCGTCACACCCCGGCGCGAGTCTCATCCTGATTGACGCTGAATCTCACCTAATTTGCCGCTATGCACGCTGCAGTTGCTCCTATGCCACGCGCGTCCCTCGCGAGCCCATACACTTGGCTGGTTCCAGAGTGTACGCCGTCCCAATTGCCATCCAAGCCAGACCAACGATATTCAGCTTCCAATTGTGTGATGGGCAGAAGGAACGCCGCCGGCCGTTTTCATGCTTTGCCTACATTGTAGTCAAGCGGCCGTTCGTCATTTCGACTTGTTAAACAATACGCCTATACTTCCGCTGTCCCGAGCAATGAATTCAACGCCGGCATTTTCCAAAGTAATCCTGATCAATTTCAAATTTGCAGCGGTAATCTTCGGTTGTCCATCATCTGACTCTGCACGACGTATTGTTGTAACTCCAACGCTCGCCGCCATCGCGAGGTCATCTGCGGACCATCGGAGCAAAGCCCTTGCTGCTCGTATTTGTGCTCCGGTTATTCCACTCATATTTTTCGATTTCTCGTTGAAGACTTTACGTCAATGTGATATGAAAACGACCATAACGGCGGAAACCGGTGTCTCGACCACCTGCTTCCGCCTGACCACAATCAAGCTGTTCGGAGCTCGGATCATGGATGATTCTGAGAATAGCAGAACTTTATCAAAAATCATGCAACGCTACGTACTTGCAATCTGTGCAGAACCGCACACGGATGCCGCACTCGCCCTATGGAGCGAGTGGTTTATGCTGCACGAGAAGCGCGAGGCTCTGTCTGTTAAACAGCAGGCGATGGAAACCCGCCTTCTGGCGATGGTCGACAGCACGCCAATCATAGATCTGGCCATTCCCGGCGGTGAGGCTTCCGCTTTCGCGACAACAGACCATGAAATCGACGCTCTTCTTCCTGGAGAGCATATGGCGGAGGCGAGAAGGCGCGCCAAAGCCCAGCTCGACAAGTTGCGTGTGGAATGGCAGGCGGCAGATGACCAGCTCGGCTACAGCCGGGCGCATCAGGAGGAACTGGATGTCATGCATGCGGAGCTCGAGGCCGCAAAGCGCCTCTGGATGGCCCCGGCTCAAACGATCGCCGGCGTTACGGCCAAGCTGCATGCCCTCGTCGAATGGGAAGACCCCGGCACCACCCCAGGCGAAAGCCCCTGGCCGGAACTGCGCTCTATCCTAGTTGACCTCATCAAGATCGGTGATCTGAACGAGGCCTCGGAAGCGACTAACATGAGCTGACCCTCGCATCGAAAAATGCCGCGAGAAAAATACTCCGTGGAGCTCCTGGCTTGAACTCGGGGCGCAATTTGCATGGCATAGACGATTTCGACGTTACCCCCGTGGCCCCTGGGCGGTATGCGCTAAGCAAGTCGCCTGGATTTGCCGGGCGCGACCGCATCGCAGCTCACGTTCAAAGAGGCACTTCCGACTTGGCCAATTAAAGCCCATTTGGTTGCCTATGTGTAAGGCGAAATTAGAAACTGACCCCTGTTTTAACGAGACTGAGAACTGTCGCCTCGCCTCACAACGAGGAGAGGTGAATGACGCTCGATTTCAACACATTCTCCATCATTGATCATGATGTCAACAACGGGTTCTGATTTCTTGGAGGCTCAACTTTCCATGACAACGCGCCTCAGGAGGCGCTCCAGTAGAAGGCCCAGCATCAGCGATGTCGCTCCAAACCATACTAAGTACTCCCGACTTAACAGCCGGTCGCTATAATTTTCAAAGTACGAAACTCTCATCCATTCGACACATTGAACGATAGGAAAGTAAGATAACGGAACCGCGATTTGATCGGGAAACGATGAGGTCACGAAGAGTGCGCCAGATGATATGTAGATTATGATCGTCATCAAAGCATAAACAGTGGCAAACATAGGTAGGAATTGGCTGATGACGCCCACGATTGTTCCGACTCCAAGTGCCAGCAGTATTGTCGCCATGTAAGCGAGTACTGCATCACCAGGATCATTGGGATACGGATAGTCTCCAAACGCAATAAATATCCCCCATATCATCGCAAGGGTTACACAACCAGCAATGACTTCGAGAAAAGCTCTACCGAACAGGATATCGGTCACTTTCACAATTGGAAAGGAGAGCATTTGCTGATTCATAACCAGGGAAAGGCCCATGAATCGAGAAATGTAAATAAATGTCAACGTAGGAATAAGGCCAGTCGCAAAAAATAACATTGGAGTTCCAAAAGGAGCAGCTCTGCCTGCCGCAATATTGATTGCCATAATTATAAGTATGTGGGCCAACGGCCAGAGGCACTGGACTATAAAGCCTAATCCATGATTGAAGAAACGAGAGCGCATGTCGCGAAGAACTACCGCTTCCATCACGTTCTTTTTTTCCTTTAATGATTGAAAAAAGGGATATTTTCCCGTTCGCAATACCATGGCTCCCGACCTTCAAGTTAAGAAGAATGTATCACAGTGAGTGGGGGATCCAAGTGCTAATGGGATCAAGTCGATGCCAACGAGATGGACCCCAATTATTGTAACGGCAAGCTTTCTCCACTTGTTGAAATCGGCCTGTGAGTAATTATCAATACTCCCCCTGCTGCGGATGCAGAGCCAGCATCAAGTCCCGGAGACCCCGGCTGCCGTCGCGATTGCCGGTGGCGGCGACGGCGGTGAAGATGCGTTGGGCATCATCGTACATTTTCAGATTGAGATAACTGTATCCACGCAACACCATCAGGTCCGTGCGTTCCTGTTGGAGCTGTGAGCGCTGGTCGAGATAGAGCAGGGCCTCGTGATAGCGTTTGCCATCGAAGGCTGCAAGGGCGCGGTCGGCAAGGATGGCGACCTGCAGCTCGGCGGCCCGTTGACGATTCATCGGAGCCTTGGTCGCCGCGACGGCGGCGTTGTTGGCGAGCCCGGCGCGCAGATAGGCAAGGCTCTGTCCATAGGCCGCCTCTTCTCGCGATTTGGAATCGCTGTTGTTTAGCGCGACGCCAAAGGCTTCGACGGCTTCCATTGGCCGATTGAGGTTCATCAGGCACCAGCCATGCGAGAGCGCATTGGACGGCGATAGAAGTTCGGCATTGATGGTCGTGGTACAGCCGGCCGGCCGGCGGGTGGTGCGAGCGATCGCTTTCGAACGAGCAACAGGCTCGGCATATTCGACCGGAGCCGCGCGGCGAGCCGGTGCCACGGGTTGCTGGGCGACCTGTGTGTTCACATAGGCTGGTTCGACGGGTGCCTGCGGCGCCACCTGCGGGGCGACCAGAGGAGCGCTCTGAGGCTGCACTTGCGGCACAAGCTGCGGCGCGACGACTTGCGCCGTCTGGTTCGGCGAGGGCAATGGCGCATAAGCAGGCGTACGCGGAGCCGGTTCGCCGAGAACGGCGATGCGCTGCGACCGGCCGGCCCATAGGCGCTGTACCTCGGCGACACCTTGCCGATCGTTCAGCTGATTGCGCGTGATCGCGAGGCCGTAGGCGGAAGGCTCATCATCGGGCTTCCAGCGCAGGGCCGTCTCGAACCAGCGGGCTGCTGCCTGCGGCTGGTTCATCGAGCGGGCAAACCAGCCGAACTGTTGGGCGGTCGGAACATATTTCTGCTTCACGATCTCGGCGGCAACGCGCCCAAGCACTTCCTCTGTGAGCGTGGCGGGTGGCTGCAAAGCCATCAGGTTTGCCGTCGCGGCCAAATAGGTGGCCATCGCATCCTTGGACTCATTGCGCCATTTATACATGACGTCTTCGGCTTCCTGAGGCTTGCGATCAGCGATCAGCGCCAGGGCGAGACCCTGCGAGATCGCGGCGGAGTCCGTCTTTTCGTGAGCCGCCTTGAACCATTGTTCGGCGTCGGTGTAGTTGCTGCGGCGCAGATAGTACCAGCCGAGCAACGCGTCGTCCGAGGCAAGGCCCTGGCTACGAGCCACGCGCTCGACCTGGGAGAGATAGTCCTGCGAGACGGTCAGTTTCGGATCGTCATTGCCCTGTGCCACGAAGCGTCGCGCCAAATCCGTCCGTATACTGTCGAACTCGCGACCGCCATTACCATCCGGCTTCTCAAGCGCAAGCAGATCCTGCATGGGCTGGTAGGGTAAAAGGGCAGAGGCCTTCTGGATGGTTGCAAGCCTTTCCTGCGGGTTTGTGCAGGTCTTCAGGATATAGCTGTAGGCATCCTGTCCGCGCGCGGCCCGATCGGTGCTGATGAATGCTTCGGCGACACGCCAGAGAACGTCGATATCGCTGCAGGTGAGGAGGCTCGGGTTCTTCGAGCCTATATCGATGACCGTCGCATATTGCTTGAGATCGGAAGCGTTGATGAGACGTGTGCGTGCCTCGGCGACCGCGAGACGCTCCAGGAGGTCGCCAGGTGGCTGCCATCCAGCTTCCGCGCCCTGACGGTCTGCGATTGCCTTGCGCACTTCCGCGTAGCGCCCTTCGGAATAGAGCTGCCACATGGCCTCCAACTGCTTGTCGCTATTCTGCGGAACGGCGAGCGGGTCAGCAGGCGGCGACCAGTTCGGATAGAGTGTCTGCAGTCGCGAAATCTCTGCCTGAAGACGCGCCTTGTCGCCCCGGCTGGCAAAATAGCGCAAAGCACTTTCATCCACCTTCGGCTGAGTGGGCGCGGCTTGAGCCTGATTGGGCTGCTGTTGCGACGGTTGTTGCGGTGCAGGCTGAGGCGCACCCGGCTGTGGCTGCGGGGCGGCCTGGGCTGTTGTATCAGCTTTGGTATCGGTCACCGGGGCCGTATTCGGCGCATCGGCAAGCACAGCCGATGGAGCAGTTGCCTGAATATGATCGGCGATTGTCTTCAGATCGACCGGTTGTCCGGGGATGCCGGCAGCCTTTGCGTCGGCAACGAGTGTCGCCAACGGCTCAAGGCGGTGTGATCTCGCCAGCTTGATCTTGTCTTCCGGCGTATCCAGATCCTTCGTGGCGAGTGTAAACCCCGCCACGGCGACGGCCATGAAAGCCATGATCAAGGTGGACTTTATAAACACTCCGGGTGTTTCTCCGTAACGAAAGCCAGGCTCAACAGCTGCAAAGTGGCCGGGTAATAAAGTGTCGGAGCGAACTGCCGAACCGAAGCGGGCAGTTTCGTTCCGCCTACCACACACGCCACAACATCGTTAACAATTCTATAACCGGGGTCCGAAAGCAGGTCTTTCGGCTTGCCGGACGTCAGGTCTATAGTTGCGGGTTCATCGCCTTCGACGGTCATGCCCTCCTGCAATCGCGTGAGGAGAGCTTTGTCGTTGATGCCGGCGCGCGCCAGATAAAGCGGGATCCTGATGGCATTGTAGCCAAACTCCGGCTCGAAGCCGTCGGCCGGTGTCGGCTTTGCTCGCAGGCTTACCCAATCGGCTGGCAGCTTGCGAGCGCCGAACTGCATGGAACGCAGCAATGCCAGTCCGTCGTCTTTGAGTTTCTGCCATCGGGTGGACGGCGCCAGCAGCGCCATGACAGGGATAGCTTCATAGACCCAGTAAGACGGGTTGATGATGGGGCCGTCCTTTCGGCCGGGTGCTCGATAACCCTCGACGCCGGGAAGGAGAAGCGTCCTGCCGCCTGCGTCGATCACGACATGGGTCAAGAGCGATTTCGCCATGGCGGCGGCCGACTGCAGGTAGTCTTTGTTGTTCCACGCCGATCCTGCAAGCGCGAGAGCGTAGGCGATCAGCAGATCGCCGTCCGAAGCGTTGTTCGTATCTGTTACATGTGGGGTAACGGCGGGATCCCATTTCCAGGCCGCGAGACCATCGTCGCGCAGCAGAAGCTCGGTTCTCGTAAAGTACCAGATCTGCTCGAAGTCCGCCGGATTGTTGGCGAGATAGGCGAGCAGCAAGCCATAGCCCTGGCCTTCGCTATGGCTGATGCCGTTGTTGCCGTTGTCGAGGATGCGTCCGTTCGTGTCCAGGAACTTTGACTTGTAAACGGCCCATGCGTCCGGATCGATCGCGGCCCGTTGTGCTGCGACCGGCTGGGCGATCGCGACAACAGCTGCGCAGCACAAGGCGAGAATGGAACGCCAGCGTCTCATTCTCGCCTACCGATCTTGGAGAGGATGCTTGCCGTGGCAATGCCAAGCAGCAGCGAGCCGATGACCAGCAAGAAGGCGTAGGAAAGGATATTGCTGGACAGCCAGTTGGCGGCGATAAGCCTGTAGTTGGTCAGCGACCATGGCTCAGGCATGACGAAATCGAAGCGATTGACCGGAACAGTGTCGATCTTTCCCGTCTTGCCCGAATAGACGGTGATATGACCGCTGATCTGCGACCAATTGAGTTGCGTGGTCATGGCCTCGACGCCGGCCCGCAAATCCGAGGCGCTTGGCGAGGCAATAACGGTCCAGGTCGCATCGTTGGTGGGGTTTGCCTCCTGCGCGATCAGGAACGTGTTTGCGTTTGACGGCGTAAACACCTGCTCGGAGCCCGGCATGAAGCGAAGTGAACTCAATGAAATGTCGAAATTGCGATGCATCCACTGCTGGAAATTGTCGAGTTGCCCCTGAAACAGGCCGCCGCTGATGCGGGTCCGCCAGTCGGCGATGGTGACGGATGAATCCGGAGCTGCGCCTTGCCCCGGTGTGGGCGGCCGCCAGGCCACCTGGCTCGTCGCCGCAATGTTCATCTGCGAGAGGATCGTCGATGGCAGCTGCGAAATCGAGCCTATGAAGATCGCATTCCGGCTGCCGACTGCACTGGAGGATGCGATCGGCTCGATAGGGATCGGATGCCCGGCAACGATCGCCATCTGTCCAAGAAGCGTTGCAGTCGTTGAAAGCATGTCGGCATCGATCCGATCAATGAACAAGGCCGTCGATTCGCCATCGCGATTATAGGGGTAGCCCGTACCGGCCAGTGCCGCCAGATTGGGCCGCTGCTCGACCCTTGCAAAATCCGGAATACGGAACTGGCTGGTATCGAACAATGCAAAGCGCGGCGTCGTGCTGGATGTCGCCGCAGGCACGCAGGCCGAATCCTCGTCCGCAAGCAGCATGGCCTCGAGCGTCACCGTATTGAGACCAGGCTTGAAGTGCCGCATGGTGATGCGAATGGGCAATTGCCTGAAGATGCCGCCACCTGTCGCGGTGATCGGCTTCGTTGTGGCGATATTGCCGTTGACGTAGACATCGATGTGGCTGCCCGGCCTGACGTCTTTCGCATAGGCCGCGTCGAGCAAAATGCTGGCCTCGCCATAGGCATTCGCATAGAAGTCTGATGGAATTGCGATGTTGAAGCTGGTGTGGAAGCGCCGTCCGGAGAATTCCGCCGTCTTGACGCCGAGCTGTTCGAAGGAAAGGCTGGTTCCGGAATAGATCAATGGCGCATCGGGCGCCATCCAGCGCTGCGTTACCAATAGATCGCGACGCGTGCCGGGGTCCCTCTCGGTCGGCGACACAACCATGTCGATGGCCGAGGAAATGGCCTGCCAGGATGGGCCGCTGACGAGGAGGAACTGCTGCCCGCTATGCGGATCTGTCGCAAATGTCGCCAAAGCGCCGTTCTGGGCGGCAGGTGGCACGGCGAAGACCGATTGCAATTCGGCCGGTGTGCCGACAATCACTGTCATTTTGCCTGGGCCTGAAGGCGGCAACGTATCCGTGCTGAACGAGAAGATCTCATTCGGCATTCCGGCAAGCAGGGCCAGGCCTTGGGAGAGCCGAAGTATCGGCTTGGTCGAGCCCGGCTGCGCCAATGCCGGCACCACAAGATTGAACTGGGTCTTGCCGCTGGCATCGACGCCGATGGCGCGTATTGCGTCCGTGGTCGAGAGCTTTTCCGCCTCGTGTCCTGCGAACGTCAGATAGGTTTTTGCCGGGTCGATATCCGACCAGAGCTCATAGGTCGACGCAATGTCACAGTCGGTGCGGTGCCGCTGCGAAGCATCGAAGGTCAGCAGGTTTGCGCCGGGCTGCAGGAGACCGCGCGGGATGTCGAAGCTGATATCCGACGGATTGTCGGAAGAGCCGATTGGCTGCTGGTGCACGACGCGATCGTTCAGGAGCACGGTGAGTTGCGACGCTTCCGGAGCGACGACGACGGCGTTCTGATAGGAAAAATTGAATTTCGCCTGGGCCGCGGCCTGCTCTGGGGTAAGGTAGATGGACCAGGACTTGTGGTCGTTTTCCCCCTCCAGGCGCAGCTTCGAATAGGGCACGACAAAGCGGCGGAACACCGAGGCCGCTGCCGTCGCCTTTTCCACCTTCGGTGCTGTCTGCGGCGCCGCTTGCGCCGGGGTCACCGGGGCTGCGGCTTGCGGAGCCGGGGTCTGGGGGGCGACCGCTTGTGGGGCGGTCACCACGGGCTGAGCGGCCTGGGGAGGAGCGGCTTGAGGCGTGACAATCTGGGTCGGAGCGGCCTTCGGTGGCTCGACTTGCGGCGTGCTTGCCTGGGGTGCCAGGATCTGTGGCGTGACCGGCTGCTCGCCCTTCGGGCGTTCGCCGGACATATCGAACGGTGTCGATTGCGCCTGTGCAACGGTGGCGCCAACGAGGAAGAAGAGAGTTGGGAGGACGCGGTTCATCAGCTTTTTGCCTTTGCGTCCTGCCGCTGCGGCGCCCGTTCGCCACCGACCCCTCGGAAGAGATAGATCAGGCCGCGGCTCGTCTGATAGAGCGACAGGCCGAGGAACCAGATCGTGCCACGGATGATGCCGGGGTTGCGCCGCCGTGCCTGCTGGAACTTCGTCCATTGGTCGGAATTGGCAAAAACCAGATCGGCGATCAGGCGATGATCGGCAGCGCCCTTGGGGACATACTGGCATCCGATGGCGGTGATATCCCCCATTTGCTCGATGTTGCGGATGATAACCGACAAGGTGACCATCTCGGCTCCGCTATAGGGTTGGAAACGAAGCGTGGCTTCGGAGCCGACCTTTATAGGGCCGAGGTCCTTGTTGAAGACGTTCAATCGTGCGCCATGAACGGAAACGTCCTCGATGGATGCGGAATTCCATCTGTCGCCGGAGCCGAATTCGCTGCGGCGATCGACGCGCACGCGCCGCGACGAGGCGCGCTCGCCGCGCTCAGAGACGACGCCCAATGCGCAGCCGGAGAGGATGAGGTTGATGATGTTCCAGCCGCCGACGACGAGGGTCACGTCGGCCTTATAGGGCTCGGCATAGACACGGTATATTGTTACCGCGAGCGCGATGATCTGCACGGCAAAAATAACGAAGAAAGGACGGCTGATCTCGGAGAGCCGGCTCACGGAAATCGACTCGTCCTTGGCCGTGACCTTGAATGTCGGCTTGCGCGGGTTGAGCATGACGGAGATGACGGCCGGCAGCAGATGCACCGTCTGAACGTACTCGTACAGCTCGGAAATCCACGGCCAACGGAAGGAGCCATAGAGATAGTTCTGCATCATCAGGTTCACGAGCATGTAGGCAAGCGTATAGGCGAGGAACTCGCTGCCGGAGGCCGTGAAGATCTCGAGGTCGAAGAAGAGATAGAAGAGCGGCGCGAATAGGAAGATGACGCGCGGGAAGGGGAAGAGCCAGAACAGCGTCGAGGACATGTAGCAGAGACGCTGTGGCAGGCTGAGGCCGCGCTTCAATAGCGGGAAGCGGAAGCGCAGGATCTGCATCATGCCCTGCGCCCAGCGGCTGCGCTGGCCTATGAAGCTCGCAAAGGTCGCCGGCTGCAGGCCGGCAATCAGGGGCTTGTCGACATAGATGCTGTTCCAGCCGGCGCCGTGGAGTGCGAGCGCCGTTTCGCAGTCTTCCGTGATGCTGATACCGCTGAACCCGTTCTGCGACTCCAATGCTCTGCGGCTGAGCACGGCCGCGGAGCCGCAAAAGAAGGCCGCGTTCCATTTGTCCAGGCCGCGCTGAATGATGCCGTAGAACATCTCGTTCTCGCTCGGCATGGTGTCGAAGGTGCGCAGATTGCGCTCCAGCGGGTCGGGGTTGATGAAGAAGTGCGGCGTCTGGACGAGAAACAGCTTCGGGTCGTCCTCGAAATAGCCGACCGTCTCCAGCAGGAAGTCACGCGCGGGCGCGTGGTCGGCGTCAAAAACGGCAATGAGCTCGCCGTTGGAATGTTCGAGGCCATTGTTGAGATTGCCGGCCTTGGCGTGTTCGTTGCGCTCACGCGTCAGATATTCGACATCCAGGTCGATGCAGAGCCGTTTAAGCTCGTCATGCCGCGCGATGGCGGCCTCCGATTCCAGGACTTTGGTCGAATGCCGCTTCTGTGCGGTGCCGCCGTCGTCGAGCAGCCAAACCTTTAGCTTGTCGGCCGGATAGTCCATCGCCTTTGCCGACGCGAGCGTGTTGGCAAGAAGGTTGGTATCCTCGTTATAGGAGGGCACGAAAACGTCCACGGACGGGAAATGCTGCGTCTTCAATGCGCGCGCGGTGCGTGGCGGGAGCGGCGTGGCAACTATGAAGAGGCTGAGCATCAGCATCGCGACGTTGTACATTTCGGCGAGATAGAGCAGTAGGCCGGGCACGAAGTTTTCAAGTTGGTTGACCGGCGGAAGAGTGCTTGTCGTGCGCCAATAGACGTAGCGCAGCACGATGGCCGTACCAAAGGCGAGCGCGACAAGCCGCCATGTGCCCTGACGCTTCAAGATCTTGATAATGGCCATGATGGTGACGACAACCGTGCTGGCGATCAGCTGCGTTTGAAGGTTGACCGGCAAGGTGATCAGCACGACCCCGCATAGCGCGATCACGGCCCATATCAAGATGCTGCGTGCTGTCTGCATCGGTGTTCCTTCAAAGGTATTGTCGGGCGCCATCCTGGCGCCCCGAGACCGCGCCGTTTAGCGGCGGCATGCCCCGGATATGCCAGCGTCTCCGTTACAGTCCGGTAAAGGCACGATAATATTGCTCGCAGTATTTGCCGGCACCGGCTGCACCAGCATCGAAGACGGTCCCGTTGCGCCACCCGTTTGAGATGGGTCGCTTTGCCCATCCGGCAATGGCACACGCGGGCCGATCATCGGCGGGAGGGCCGGCTGCGTTTGTGGCTGCAACGGCACCATGGCCGGCTTACGGACAACAGCGGGACGACGTATCGGCTGTGCCGGACGATTTTGATAGCCGATTGTGATCGGCGCCGTGCGATAGGGGGCTGCGTCAGGATAGACCAGCTCTCCCGGCTTGCCGAGAACGGCTTCGGCTCCGCGCGGCGTCCCCCAGGGTGCCAAAGCGGCACCATCGAAATGGCCGGCGATCGTGTAACCGTAGACGGTGCTCAGGAGCTGACGCTCGGTGGCGTGGGCATCACAAAGCCTGATCCTCGCCTGCACCATACCGAAATTGCGCTGGTCGAGCTGCCGCGCGAAACCGGCCTGAATCTGCTGCCAGGCATAGAGGCACGTATCCCCGGTTCTGCTTTGGCCGGAAGCATAGCCGAACGGTCCGTAGCTGTTCTGAACCAAGATCGCCGAACGGGCGAGACGGACGCCCGGAATTGCCGAAGCCATTTCGCGGGCAATCGTGCGTTCATTGATGGTGTTGAACGGCCTGCTGCCGAGACCCTGATTTGGTCCGGCTATGCCGAGAAACTGAACCTTCACGAAATTCTGGCCGGGGACAGACGATGATGTGGCAAGCGAAATCGTCTGATCCACATCTTTGCCATGCCGGCGCTCGACCACATTGACGATCGCCGGGCCGCCTGGTGGCGGGAAGGCTAGCGCCTTGTCGTTGTCGACGGTTTCCACGCCGATCGACTGCCGCACATGACCCGTCGTCGTGCAGCCAGCCGCCAGGCAGGCCAGGGTCATCAGCGCTATGGTCTTTGTAAAATGCATATCTTGGGATCGCGACAATTGTTTACGGTCAGATTCATCGGCAAATTGCGCGCCGGTTCGGGGAATCAAGTCCTTGTATTCGGTATAGTGAATAAAGGTGAATATGGTTAACCGAGCGTTAATTTTCGGGCTGCGGCCCTGTTGATAGAGGTTAAATAGCCACTCCGTATGCAATTGCGCGCTGATCGTCGTGGAGCGCGATGCCCGGTGAGGGCGGACGCTAGAATTCCGATCAACAAGTATATGCTTCTCTTTCACTATTCCTCCGGCCCGGATGCTGAACGGGTGTGCCGCTGCGAAAGGTCGATAGGGTTCCCAATCAAATTCCAAGAAAGCGTGACTGATGCGCGCAATGCTAGAAGCTGCAAGAAGGAGGGAAGTTTCCGCTTCCGTAGGACGGGGGCTTTTCTGCACTTGCGAAATGAATATAGTCGGTGCCACCGGATGTTGTCGTATCCGATCGCTGTTCCACCGTTACCGGCCGCAAGGCGCGAAAGTTGTGCACCAATATGCTGGCCTGGCTTGATCAGAAAACCGAAATCGTCGAGCGCGTCGATTCATCGTCGCGGTATTTCGAGCCGGCGCATGCTGCCGACTATGCAGGAAAACCTGGCCAGCCGCTGAAACTCATGCTGCAAGCTCGAAGCGATTTTCTGTCGATCTGGCGGCGGGCAGATTATCGCGAGCATGTGGCGGAGTTCAAGCTTTTGGGCCGCCAGATCGTCATCGTCAATTCTCCGGAGGCGATCCGGTATGTGGTCGCCAAGCGGCATGAGAATTTCGAGCGAAAGACGCCGCAAATGCGTCGTGCCTTGGAATATCTGCTCGGAGATGGGTTGTTCATTTCCGACAAGGAAACCTGGAAGCAACGCCGACCATTGGTCTCCGATATCGTGCATAAGAACCGCGTGCCTGCTTTCGGCGCGATCATGCAGACGACGGCGAGCGAACTTGTTGACCGATGGCAGCGTCTAGGCGAGGGAGCGGAGGTAAACGCTCTTTTTGAAATGGCAGGGCTGACCGCGGAGATTATCTCGCGGAGCGTCTTCGGCAATGATCTGGGCGAGGAGAGTGCGAATGCCGTCACAGAGGGTTTCGCCAGCTATCAGGCGTTGGTCGATTCCATCAATCTCGGCTATTTCCTTGGTTTCGACGAGGGCCTGCCGATCGTCAAGACGCCGAGCCTGCGTCGGTCGGTCAAGCGCATCCACCGCATTATCGACCAAGTGATCGAAGACCATCTCGCAGGCAAGGGCGACAACAGTTCGATGGTCGAGCTCCTGATCCGTCGACAGCAACGTAATCCGGAACTGAAGCTTGATGTCGTGGCGCTCAGAAACGAGGCAGCCACCATCTTCATGGCCGGACACGAAACAACGGCCGCGACCCTGACCTGGGCGTGGTATCTCCTTGCGGGTGCACCTTGGGTAGAAGAGGCCGTCCATGCTGAAATCGAGGCTGTCTGCGGAGATCGTATTCCATCGATAGACGACGTCGCAAAGCTTGATTGGTGCCGGGCTGTGATCGAGGAGACGCTGCGGCTTTATCCGCCAGTGCCGATTCTGGCGCGACAGGCGGCGGAACCCGACGAGATCGGTCATGTGAAGGTACGCAAGGCAGCACTCGTGCTGATCGTGCCGTGGATTCTGCATCGCACAGATTCGCTTTTTGCCGAGCCCCATCGCTTTCATCCGGAGCGTTTCCTAGGTGATACGAGGCCGACACCTTACAGCTATATTCCGTTCGCCGCTGGTCCTCGCGTGTGCCCCGGCTTGCAGTTTGGGCTCGCGGAGGCGATCCTTTGCCTTGCGATCCTGGCCCAGCGTTTTCGCGTGCGTGTGAAGCAGGGGCATAGTGTCCAGCCGCAATGCCGTCTGACGCTGCGCCCTCGTGGCGGCATACCTGTTACCCTGCATAGGCGTTGATCCGATGCCGGCCGATGATGACAGCACACCAGCCGCTCCTCAAAAGCGCAAGGCCTGGACCTATGAGGCCCCCAAGGCGCCGCCGCTTGCCGATTTTTTAGCCGGCGGCGATCGGCGCAAAGCGTTTTTGCGCTATTGGCTGCATGATAATATCGACAATGCTGCAGACCTGTTCTTCTATTTTGCCTTCATGTTGCTGCCGGCCCGGCTCTGTTCTGCATTGGGCGGTTGGCTTGGGCGCGTTCTGGCACCGCGTTTTCACAAAGGCGCTTATGCGCGCGCTGCAGCCAATCTGAAAATGATAAAACCGAACCTTGGCGATATCGAACTTCAAAAATTGCTGACGGCTTATGCCGATTCTCAAGGCCGGCAGATGGCCGAATATTCCGTTGTGCCTAGGCTGGCGCGGCGACATGTTCGAACCGTCGGCACGGAAGACATGATTGAGCGCTGCGCCTCAGATCCCGTCATTTTCATCGCTCCGCATGTCAGCAACTGGGAAGTGCTCTGGCATTGCCTGCTCGATATGGGGCTTGCGGTGACCATGAACTATGATCCACCCAAACGCCGGTCGCGCCACTACATAGTTAACCGACTGCGGAAGGGCGCCGGTCTCGGCATCCTAAAGCCTGGACGCAGTTTTGTCCGCCCGGCACTTCGAGTTCTTGAGAATGGCGGCAATCTGCTAATGTTCTGTGATGAAGCCTTCAATGGCTATATCCGTGCTCCGTTTTTTGACCGGCCGGCTCACCTTGAGGGCAACTATGCCCTTGTTGTGCGTATGGCACGCAAGACGAATGCGTTAATATATCCACTGTTCATCACGCGGGATGACGGGACAAATTTCACGTCACGGGCATTGGAGCCGTTTAAACTGGCGACGGCGCCGAGCACGGAAAATCAGATCATTGAGGATGTCGAACTTTTGAATGCGATCATAGAGCCCATTGTTCGCGAGTACCCAGAGCAATGGTATTTTATAGACAAGCGACTATCGTAAAAGGGATCTTTCTGCAATTAGGTGGCAACTGCCTGCAACAACCATACGCAACCACTCCGTACCATCGCCGCACCCTATGTCGCTAGACGAACCCGAGCCTGGTGGCAGCTGCAACCAAACTGCGGATTCTACCCGCTCGTAGCGCAGTACACGACAGCGATGCAGCTATGTCCGGCATTGCACAGTTAAACGTAAAGATAATCACTTCATTTTGGTCAACTCAACTAAATGACTTGCTAGATGCTTCGGGTTGAACTCTGGAAGTTCACATGGAAGCGTATCTATATCCTTGATCTCCGCTTTCTTACCCAGCATCCCTTCGGCTCTATCTACAGCGATTTCAATAGCCTCAACCAAATGTTCGACGTCCAGTATCTCGACGGCAATGATGTTCTCATGCCTTAATTGCATGCGTTTATTTTCGTAGTTATTCGTAATGGTGACTAGGCCAGTTGCTGCCATCTCAAACGGCGGATAACTCGGATGCGGCGACAGCATTAGAGAAATCCCAATAGAAGCGCGGCTTAGTATATCTGCATACTGATCAAGTGGCAGTTTTCCCACGACTTTTGCGTTAGACAGCGGAGAAAGTCTGGCACCAGAGTAGTTTTCGCCGGCTGAAACTATGTCCCACATAGCCGCACGTTCAGGATTACGTTTCTGCCATACAGCTAGCGCCATGCATGCGAGGTCGAAACAGTTGCGTAGCGCACTTGGGCGCCCATAGAGTAGCAAAATACGTTCTCGTTCTTTCGATTGTATTGCGGACCGCAACGTTTCATTCATGAAATAACGGACAACATATCCGTGCTTCAACTTAAATTTAGTCAAAAAGAACTCGGCAAGTTCTTCAGAATTTATTATCGGTATGACCTGCGAGAAATCAGAATAAGTAGATGCAGTAAGAGCATACTCTGTCGACCAAGCGTGAAATCCCACTTCGAAGTCTTGAATAAGATAGATCCTGGGGAGATTTGAGCCGAAGAACGAGTTCTGTTTACTAACAATTTGCCTAGCATACTGATCTGTCCACCACGCGGTGGTCATAAATAGGTCATTTTTTCTTAAGCTAAGGACTTTGCTCGATCTAACATCATTGACGTTAACGATGACCCTGCGAAAATTATCCTGCATCGAAGCGGGATTTATCACGCAATACCCTGGAAACCCCAAGGAACAATGTAAATCGACAGCGCTATGGGTTACAATTATCCGCACATCAAAGTCTTCAGGCAAATTATCCACAATTTGCTCAAATATTCTTAACGCGGTGGTAACGCCCCCATACGTCTCTTCGGGCCTGACTGTTGGAACGACAAGGTTAATGCGGGGTCTATTCGATGTATCAATTTTCGCCATGGCGGATATAGTTTCAGCATTCCGTTGGAAATGACTGCTCGACATAATCGTGTTGCCAAGGAGACGGAGGCCGGTTCGCTCAAGGCTTTCAGACACCTCACTTGAGGAACCTGAGTTAATCAAACGAGATATCGAGGCAGACCGAAGCGTCGATACTTTTGTCCAGCGATACTTTTGTGCTTCGCAAACATAGACAATTGATCGTTCAATTGCATGTGCAATGGTACCGTCGCTCTGGCCTGTTTCACACGGAAAATCCTGCCACGAAAGATCAAGATCAAGGAGAGGACGTAATGCATCGGTTCGAGCCCAAAAAAATGATCCGGATGGAAAATCTAAAGCTAGACCAGCGTCGATACTAATATTCACTCTCGCGAGAAGTGATTGAGCCAAACCGAAATCATGCCCCCAGTTCAGCAAGTTTCTTATGCCAGGAAAATGATCCGAGAAGACCAGTCCAGTATCGGTATTTTTAAGCAGATATAAGATGCTCTCGATGACCTCGATAGAGCCAACAAGGTTTTGGAGGAGATATTCTCGCCAGCCCTGATGTGACGAACCGTAAGGGGACTTCTTCGAGTGGACGTGCAGCACGTAGTCATACTCAAGCAAAACGTCCCGAAAACCGACTAAGAATGGAGCAATGTCACGCCCTACATTCGGAAAAACCCTAACTTCGTATCTTGGCAACGAGTACCTAGATAATACATGCTCTAATTGTGTCCGCTTTTCATCACTGTCAGTCGAGATGAAAATGTAAGATGGCACAGGTATTAGGCTAAGTTGCTGTAAGATAGCATCGGCAACATCCACATAGAAAATGTGTGCAATCACGGCTACCTTTTCAGGTAGTTGCATACGCGAGATGTTGAATCCAAACGGTACCTGCATAACAAAATCTGTATCTTCAGAAATTCGAACGGCATTGACGGCACCAATCCCATTCACTAAAGTTTTGGGGTACCGAAAGCGCCGCGGTGGCGCTGGAATAGGGCGATCGTCGCTTTGTGGATCGGGATGTCTTAAGTGGCTGAGGTGGCGTTCTATCTCATTTACGGCGTCTGGATAGGCTTTCAGTGCTCTGTGCCAGTCTGAAATATCGACGCCGGGGATTTCATCCCTTAGGGCCTGGACCTTGACGAAAGGAAAGCCTCTCTTTAGCAAGCCACGCCAGTTAAACAATGTAGGATTCTGAGAGTGATTCTCTATTGTTGTTGGGAACTGAACGGCTACCCTAAGGCCGGAATAAATTAAGTCATTTCCATTCTCAACCTCGTATTGAGTTATAACTTCCTCTTTGGACCTCAGGCTTTTCACACGTTTCCAAAAATTTTGAACCGCAGGAGATTTTAGCGCGTCCTCCTTGAGGCCGATAAAATAAGACATTAGATGTCTCTTAATTTCATAGCTATCTGTCAACGCCAGGACATCATTTCTGCTAGCTAGGAAAGATTCAATAATTGCTTGTAATTTTCGCTGGCTAAATGGGCCATAGACGCTATCATTTGTAAAGAAAACCGATCTAGCTTGCCAAATGGCAGGCATGCTTGCGAGCGCTGCGGCCCAAGCTCCGAAATCCCAACCATGGTTCTGTCGTACAATTAAGCCGTCACAGTCCTTGATCTCGTGGGGTAATGCATGATCTAGGCCATCAGTAGAGATGATCGCCACAACTAGCAGACCGCTCGATCTTAAGGTTCGTAGATATCGAAGAACGTGATCGTGGATCTTCCCGCTCTTCGTGTATGTTACGAACAGGCATACGTCCTTTTGAGTGAAACACGGGGGTATTCTTCGAATTTCGTATGGGATGTCCAGGACTTCGCAGACGTCCGACTCTTTGCTGGGCATCGCCGTCTGACGATTCTCAAATTGCCCGAGCGACAAATAGTGCTGTAGCGGATTCTCGCCCTTGGCGGAAACATCTTGATAGTTCGATAGATACCAATCGCCATCGAATTTTGGATGGGGGTCACGTCCCTCATCATGGCCCCTAAGAATATAATCCACTAATGGGTTGATGGATGACTCTCGCAACAATTCATGTTGCTGCAGGTACCAATTTGAGGAGAACAGCGGATTGGGATCTCTCCCTAAAGCCGCTCCGACGCTTAAATAGTCGAAAAGTGCGTCTTCAATTTTTGTTGAGGTAGAATAGGTCGTTGCGTACCAGCCTGAATCGAAAAGGGGATGGGGCTGGAGACCTTCAAAGCGGCCTCTATTCAGGTAGTGAGCAAAAGCGGGGACGCCGAGTTCTCTAACTTGTTCGTTTTGGGATAGATACCATTGAGAGTCGAACAGTGGGTGCGGGCGGCGATTTTCTTTAGCGCCGTGAGTAATGAAGTGAAGCAACGGCTCCAATTGGGCTGCTGCGACATCTGGATAAGTTTGCAAATACCACTTTGGATCAAATAACGGATGAGGATTGCGTCCTTCCTTCCAGCCGAATTTGATATAGTGTTGTAGAGGTTCAATGCTCTCGTCGGCAACATCGGCGTTCTGCTTCAAATAGAAGGTAACGTCAAAGAAAAGATTTGGGCTTCGCCCTTCTCTCCAGCCGAAGCGAATATAGTGTTCAACTGGATCGATTTTTGCTGATCGAACGTCTGGATTCCTATCCAAATACCACGACACATCTAAATAGCGAGCAATCGAATGATTAGATCTCTTACGACGTGAAAATCTTATGCTCTTCAACATTTTTTAGTGCCTAGGAATTGCAACTACACAAGAGTTATTTGCTCAAGAGGCGGTTGTTAGAGTAAGGTTCCGTCCAAAACCTGCTTCAAATACTTGGCGTACGCACTATTTCCTTGCGCTTCGACAATGTTCTCTAGTTGATTCCGATCGATATACCTGGATGTGAACGCAATTTCTTCAGGGCAGCATATTTTAACGCCCTGTCGACGCTCAAGCGTGGCAACAAATTCTGCTGCATTCAGCATACTATCTGGAGTACCTGTATCGAACCAAGCATAGCCCCGGCCCAGGATCTGCACGTCGAGCAAGCCTTTTTCAAGGTATGCGCGGTTTACGTCAGTTATCTCAAGTTCTCCACGGTGTGATGGTTTAAGATTCTTCGCGATATCGACAACATTGTGGTCATAGAAATATAAGCCAGTCACCGCGTGGTTTGACTTTGGCTTTTGCGGCTTTTCTTCTATGGAAAGCGCTCGATTCGAACTGTCAAACTCGACGACGCCGTATCGCTCTGGATCTGCGACCTGATAGGCGAAGACTGTAGCGCCGCGTAAGTTTCTGATAGCCTCCTCAAAGGCCTCTGTAATGCCGTGGCCATAGAAAATGTTGTCGCCTAATATGAGGCAAGATGGACTATTTCCTATGAAATCTGCGCCAATGATATACGCTTGAGCGAGCCCCTTGGGCTCAGGCTGTACGGCATAGCTAAGTTTGATGCCCCAATTTGACCCGTCACCGAGTAACCGCTGAAATAGAGGCATGTCAATTGGTGTTGAAATGATCAATATTTCACGGATGCCCGCGAGCATCAATGTTGACAATGGGTAGTAGATCATCGGTTTGTCATAAACAGGCATCAACTGCTTTGAGATCACCTTTGTCATTGGATGGAGCCGCGTGCCGCTACCTCCAGCGAGAATTATACCCTTCATTAGTTTGAAATCCCTGTTAGATAACATGTTTCTTGTTTTCAGTCTGGCGAGTTCATCAATACTTGATTAAAACAAGGAGGTGGCGGATACAATATTGTGTCTCTGTCGTCGATCGAGGGCGTATATTTCAGACCGCTCTTCGGCGCGTCAGCTCCCTTCAATACTAGGCAGCTAGGGCATCTGTCTAACCGATCCACTATGTATGTCGGTGCTACAGCACATTCTCAAGCAAGCCCAATCTGGCGCCTTTGTAGTCCTTGCGGAGGGGCTTCCACCACCATTCGTTCTCAAGATACCAGCGCACAGTCTTTTCGATCCCGCTATCAAAATTTTCCGCTGCTCGCCATTTGAGCTCGGTTTCCAGTTTAGTTGCATCAATCGCATAGCGTGCGTCATGGCCCGGCCGATCAGTTACGTAAGTTATCAATGTTGAGTGCGGTTCCTTTGAGGGGTGAAAATAATCTAGTAGCTCGCAAATGCGAGTCACGACATCAATATTGCGTTGTTCGTTGCGGCCACCGACGTTATAGGTCTCGCCTGGCCGGCCTCTTTCGGCAATAATATCTAGTGCGCGCGCGTGGTCGTCGACGTACAGCCAATCGCGAATGTTGCTCCCATCGCCGTAAACGGGAAGCGGTTCACCGTTTATCGCATTGATGATGGTTAAAGGAATCAATTTCTCGGGAAAATGAAAGGGGCCATAGTTGTTAGAGCAGTTGGATATAATAACCGGTAGGCCGTAGGTTCGTGCCCAAGACTTAGCTAGGTGATCAGAGGCGGCTTTCGTTGCAGAGTAAGGCGAGCTCGGGTCATATGGAGTATTTTCCACAAAATATCCCTCGCTCCCAAGCGAACCATAAACTTCGTCCGTCGACACGTGGAGAAATCTAAATGCCTCCTGCCTGGATCGATCTAATTCATACCAATAGGATCTGGCGCATTCGAGCATAGTGAACGTACCGAAAACATTGGTATCGATGAAGTCGCGAGCGCCGGTGATTGAGCGGTCCACATGACTTTCAGCGGCAAGATGCATAATTCGTTCGGGTTTGAAATCTAACAAGGCTGCGTTGATAGCTGAGGCATCGCAGATATCAGCTTTGAGGAAATTGTAACTGTGTAGATTCCGTACCGAGTTTAACGAGGATTCCGTTCCAGCGTAGGTTAGTTTATCGACATTGAGCACTTCATAGCCTCTATTCAACACTAGGTGTCGAACAACGGCTGAACCAATGAAGCCTGCTCCGCCTGTTACCATTACGCGCATCCCCGGCGCCTCCCTAAAACTTGTGATGAATGTTTAGAATTATTGCCCACTTTGCAAGGCACAAATAAGACTCGAGGCATCCCAATCAGCGCGTAACATTCAATGCCAGTCGGCGGTAGGCGCAATTTCGGCGAGTTTCGGTTGACTTCGATCTTTATTCGATAGAAACGCCTTTTCTGCAGACACTGGCCAATCAATGTTCAACGCGGGATCATTCCAGAGAAGTCCACGGTCATGTCTGGCGCTATAATATTGCGTGACCTTGTAGCTCACTACAGTGTCATGCACCAACGTGCAGAAGCCATGGGCAAAGCCAGGAGGGACCCAAAGTTGGCAACCATTTTCTGCCGTCAACTCTACTGCCACATGTTCTCCAAACGTGGGAGAATCGCTCCGAAGGTCCACGGCAACATCGAATATTGCTCCCGCGACGCAGCGCACCAACTTTCCTTGCGCTTTCGGCGAAAGTTGGAAGTGTAGGCCACGCACGGTACCGATATCTTTGGATAGCGATTGATTGTCCTGGAGAAAGTTAACGGGGCTGATATTCTCGGCAAAAAAAATCTGCCGAAATGTCTCCATAAAGTAGCCACGGTCGTCACAAAAAACCTTCGGTTTGATTACCATCACGTCAGTAATCTTTGTTGGCTCAAAGTCCATCACGTATCGCTCGAATTTGTACAGAGTAAATCTGTGGTTGCCAATTGGATTGTTTGGTCGGTACGACCGCAATGTTCAGGTTTAGGTTGTTTCTCTAGCAACTTCAAGCGAGGATGCTGAGATCGGCGGCTATTTGCGAGCATTTTAAAATTCTCCTAACCATCTTCATGCAACTCGCTTTCGGCGCTTGGGAACTATTGCGATGGCTTCGCTGATCTACTCCTTTCGGATACCGCAGTAGATATGAAAGAAAACAGGTTTTTGAAAAGATATCGTACCGTGGGGGACGCTGGCACTTGAGTGACGCCAATTTCGCTAAGATGTGTGGGGCAGTTCAGGCCGCGACTTTGTGCCTCAGGAGAATATTTGTTGGTTTGCACGCGGAACTGAGCCGGTTAGGCGCATAAGGGGGTGCGGATAAAAAGTTGGACTGCTCTATAAGTTCAGGCCGAGGCACTTACGATATTCGACCGGGCTGAGCGATCCCAACGATATCTTGATACGCTTCTCGTTGTACCTGCGAATATAAGCATCTACCTCGGCAACGAACTGTTCGATTGTGTTGGCCTTCCAATCTCGTGGATAGAAGAGTTCCGTTTTAAGCCGGCCGAAGAAGCCTTCGCACGCGGCGTTGTCTTGTGAACAGCCCTTTCGGGACATCGAGCGAACCAATTTCGCTTCGCTAATCCGTGTGAGCCAACCGGGCCAGCGATAATGAGCTCCGCGATCGGAATGGACGATTGGCCGTTCCGCTGCGTCGGTCACAGTCTCGATGGCGGCGTCCAACATGGTATTGACCAGGCCCGCATCTGGTTGCGTTCCAATCGACCAACTGATGACCATGCCGTCGAAGCAGTCGATGATAGGCGAAAGGTACACCTTCCCGGCTGGGATCTGGAACTCGGTGATGTCTGTTAGCCATTTCACGTTCGGCGCTTCTGCATGGAAGTCCCGATTGATCAGGTTCTCAGGCGCAGGACTGATTTCTCCCAGATATGATCCAAAACGCCGTCGACGCGGTCTGGCGACGACCAACTGCTCCTGCTTCATCAACCGCTGCACAACCTTTTCCGAGATTATTACGCTCCGCCTGGCCAGCGACGCCTGTAGTCTGCGATAACCATAGCAACGACGGTTCTCTTCAAAGATTTCCGCAAGGCTGTGCCGGACGGCCGCATACTTGTCTGCCAGACAAATGCGCGTGCGATGGTAAAAGTAGGAGCTTCGGGCAATTCGCAGCTGGGCGAGTAGTTCTGGCAAGCGATAAACTTCCTTAAGGGCGTCAAGCAGCTGTGTCTTCTCCCGATTACTCAGGATCTGCGGATCGACGCCCAGGCCTTTTTTTAATAGTTCGTTGGCCTTCTTCAGGAGATCATGCTCGAGTTGCAACTGGCGGACATCACGCTGAAGGGCTTCAAGCTTTCGCTCGAGTTCTTCACGTTCTGGCACTTTGGAGTTGGCTTTGCGGCGTTTCATGGATGAAGGAGCCTCACGACCGAGAAGCTGATCTTTCCAAGCGTACAATGTCGGCCTTGAGACGCCTAGCCGGTAAGCCACCTGTTGAGCGCTTTCATCTCCACCGCATAGTCCGATAACGCCCGCCTGCCGGACCTCCTGGCAATAAACAGGGTGCCACGATCGACCGACCATCGATGTTCGCGTCTCTGGAAATGCCTCCCGGACCCAGGCGGTCAGAGTCCCTCGGCCGGGATAGCCAAGTGCCCGCATCGTCGCAGAGATGCAACGATCGTGGGTGCGAAAGTGCTCAAGTGCCGCCTGCCTTTCGGCCTCGGAATATTTTGGCGCTCAGGCAGTCGACTGAACACGCAGGTCGAGATGCTGTAAGTACTCACGGTACAAGCCCCTCAGCGCATTCTTGGTGGGATACCCCAACTGGCGAATGGTCGCGTTAAGCCGCTTGCCCAGCCGGAATTAAAGCTCAACGGCTCGAAGTCTGTCTGCGTAGGAATACATGAACTACCTCCTGGTGCTCCAAGTTTTCGTCCGCATCCCCCCGGCTCAGTTCCGCGTGGAAACCAAAAGATTGGCGGTATCTTGCGTATTTTTGAAGCGCCTAGATAGCTTAGGCGTTGTTTAAGCGGAATTTCTCCATTCGCTTGCGAATATTCGCCATTGCGTTTTGCTTATCCACTTCGGCACTCCGAAGTGCAAGGTGCAGCATTTTGTTCATATCTTTCCTGATGTAATCAGGGACAGTAATCTTGGTCATCTTAAAAGTTTCCGTGTGGTTATGTGAACATTATAGGATGGCCTTGATAGGCCGGGGTAGGTGTTCGAGACCTACCCCGGCCAGCTTAACATGACTGCTGTGTTGCGGTCGAGTAGAGGCAGGAACCTTTCGGTTCCTGCCTTATTTTTTGACGTAAATCAGAGGAAACAGGGAGGGACGACAGAGGTGCATTAATATCAATAGGTTGCCTTGTATTCCTCAACCACTTTCGAGACAGTCTCTTATCACGCCCGGTAAGGATCAGCGCTGCAATTTGCTTGTTGAAGCGTTGTTGGTTTACCGAGGCCTCTAGGCGCGAACATCCATCTTGACCATGGCGTTATCGTGAGGCCAAATATGTTGAAGTAAGCTGGGCAGGAATTTAAAGTTCTTACGTGCGAGTAAGGTCAGTCTTACATTCATAGTTGGGAAGCCATACGGCTATAACCGATGTATCTCTTCGTTGGCAGGTCGGATGAGTCGCTACGCTGAGGTGGCGTAAACTAACTCTATCTCAACCCATTTTAACAAATGACACGTCGCTATCGTATGCTCCTGAATTTGCCGCGGCTGCTCTGCCGCAATGGCAAAAGCACCACTCTTGATGCTGCTTGACACGATACTCAACCTACGTTAGCCGCTAGCAAGAGCAACGGTAATTTAGTATCAACCAACAACTTGGTGTGTTAGAAAGTTAACATTGTGACAAATAGATCTCCGATTCAGCTTTTTGTCCCAACGTATCGCGTTGAGGAATGCCTGGCGGCAATGAAAGAGTGCTTGGACATAGGGTGGACTGGGCTAGGCTTCAAGACTGTGGAATTTGAAGAGGCTTGGAAGAAATATACTGGCGTCTCTCATGCGCATTTTCTTAATTCTGCTACAGCGGGGCTGCATTTGGCAGTAAAGATCTTCAAGGAAGTTGGCGGCTGGGCCGAAGGCGATGAAGTCATAAGTACCCCGATTACGTTCGTATCCACAAATCACGCTATCTTATACGAAGGACTGAAAGTCGTATTTGCCGATATCGATCAGTATGGATGCCTTGATCCCGCTAGTATTGAAGAGCGAATTACCAACAAAACTCGAGCTGTTATTTTTGTTGGGTTGGGTGGGAATGCGGGCCAGTTGACTGCAGTTCAAGAGCTATGCAAGCGCAGGGGGTTGCGGCTAATTTTAGATGCTGCGCATATGGCGGGTACGCGCGTTAATTCGACAACCCCTGGGTTGGGTGCGGACGCAATTGTCTATTCGTTCCAGGCAGTTAAGAATCTGCCGACGGCCGACTCGGGAATGGTTTGCTTCCGTGAGGCTGCGCTTGATAAGATTGTCCGGCAGCAATCTTGGCTAGGAATTGATAAAGATACGTTTTCTCGGTCGCAAAGTGGCGGTGCGTATAAGTGGCATTATGACGTGCCGCATCTAGGATTCAAGGATCACGGAAATTCACTAATTGCTGCGACTGCTCTTGTTCAGCTTAAGTATCTAGATCAAGATAATTCCTATCGCCGTCAGGTATCTTCTTGGTATCAGCATCGGCTCTTAAATATACCGGGCATAGAGATCGTTCCAATTTCGGTGGATTGCGAGTCGTCGCGACATTTGTTTCAGATCAGGGTCTCAAGACGCGATGAGGTTCTCCTAGCGCTGAATAATGCTGGAATTTTTCCGGGCGTTCACTATCGGGATAACACAGAGTTCTCGATGTATGCGAATGCAGGAAATTCATGCCCGAACGCACGCGAGTTTTCGGAAAGTGTGATATCTCTCCCCCTCCATCTTCGCTTGACATATGACGATGTGATGTACGTGTGCGACACCCTTTGTGAAATTATCGCTGAGATGAGATCGTAGTATACTGGATTATGATAGTTCTGTCCGGTGCTATGGCCGGGCAGGCAACTCATATATAAGCGGAATGCGGCCATGAGATTACTAGGTCAGGTTGTACAATATGGAGGTTTCGCATGCGAATCGACATTGGTTGCGGATCCGTTAAGCTTGATGGCTTTCTAGGGGTTGATCGCTTTTCCCTCCCTGGTGTGGATGTTGTATGTGACATCAACCGGGGCTTGCCATTTGCCGACAATAGCGTCGCCTATATTCATGCATCTCATTCGCTGGAGCATTTCGAAGATCTCAAACGCGTGATGTCGGAGGTAGTTAGAGTCTGCAAAGATAGAGCTATTTTAACTATTTTTAGTCCCTATTCGGCAACTCGTCTTAACGAAGCAAACTTTTATCATCTCAATGCTTTCAATGAGCATAGCGCTAGGTTCTGGACAAACTCAGTAACATCTATAGCCGGCTGCGATTTCAGTGATTTCCCAGGCAGTCCACAATGGGGACTTGCTCAATCTGATAATAGCACTTGGGCAGCCAGTGTCAGAGTGCTTCATGCCGAGTATTTTTATTTTCCTCCATACCGCCTGCTTCCCGAACAAGCGCGCACGCTTTTGCGGCAGACGCTATCGGACGTATGTGACTCCTTTCTACTACACTGCGTAATTTGCAAACAAGATTGCAGTGATTTAGAGCTACTTGAATGGAGTAAGACTGTTGATTTCATACAATCTCCCCAGGTCGTTGCCCGTCGTGAAATGGAGCAGGAAGCAGGGCCAGCCAATTTGATTTGTGAAATGGTTCAGGCTCCGTCGAGGGTCGAAAGGCTCGAGAGTTTGGTCCTTGAGTTGAAGCAAGAGCTACTTGCTCTTCGGCGCGATCTGAGAAGTAAGGGAAATACCAAGAAAAGCGCGGAGAGAAATGCAAATTAGCTATGAACTTTGCGCTCGCGTTGTGCGCCAGTCAATTGGGGTTGGAAATTGAAGACGTCTGTAGTTTTTACAATACCTGACGACCGGAATATCGGTGAGCCTTTTTTATTTTCTCTGCTCAATGTGGTTCTGCGCGAGGAATGCCCGTTTGAAGTCATAGTCGTGTTTAGGGGTGACGCTTGGCGACATTCTCCCACGGTGCAATGGCTCCTAGCCAAGCCAACAACGGAGAATCTTAAAATCTTAGTGGTGTCGACCGGCAACCTCGCGAAGGCATACAATGCTGCGATAGGTGTGATGACCTCCAATGAGGTAATCTTCTGGGATCCACGATTGCCATTCTTCGTTCCATGCGGTGGGTTGGTTTCTGAGGAGCGGTGTGCGGCCGATAATTTAGTTTGCGTACTAAGATCCAAGGTTTTCGTTCGTAACGGGTATCCGAACGCTCCGCCACCAAGCCTTATCTACGCATGGGTTCTCAATCAAGAGTTAGTTTGCCTCGCAGATTTTCGCTTTTCGCGTGAGCAGATTTCACTATTGGGAGGTTTCGATGAATTTGGATTGTTGGGAGAGTACTGCGGTTGGGACTTTATTGTAAGGGCGCTCCGCTTGTTCAAATCGCAATCCATCGTGGATTATGATATTGATCTAGCTTTTTTGGGCGAAAGGAAAGCTAAGTCGTACGACTTAATACATCGTTATATTGTCTATCCAAGAACAGCGACGTCTCGAGGCGGAATTAGAACAATTGACCTCGATGAATTGTTGAAGCGGTTCATGGCCGATCTTCGAGAATCGGATCGAGCAATTGTTGCGTCTTATTGCGGGAAAAGAGTTGCCGGATCTGCGGATTCGCAGTCCAAGCTTAGCAAGTCGGTAAGATCGCCGTATCGAATCTTGCTGACTGGTAGCTTCTGGGAGTACCACCACAACTGGTTGTGTTTCTTGAACTATGCGGAAGTGCTCGCGGGTTCCGGATTTGCAACGTTTCGAATTATGCTTGATTCAGCCGTGGAAGAGAGTGATTTATTTGATATTGATCTTGTGATTATTTCAAGGGGCAAAGTCGCCGCGGTAAAAGACTTAGTTGACCGGTGTGTAGCTAGAAACATCAAGACTCTTTACATGATCGATGACAATTGGATTTCTGTTTCTCAGGATTGGCCGGATTTATATGGCCAAATTTTTGCTGCGGAATCGGAATTCATGCAAACATTCAAGTATTGTTTGGAAAAATGCAGTTTTACGCTAACCTATAACCCTATATTGCTTTCCGATATTGAGGGCTATGCGAAGAATATTGTCTCCTTACCCACGAGCGTTGACCTAACGAGGTTTGAGATTTTCGAAAGACCGGAGCAAAGTCGCCGGTTCAAGATTGGATATTCTGGATCAGCTCGCTTTACGTCAGCGCCATTTGAGGCACTTGCTAGGATATCAAGGTCACAAGAAGTAGATGTACTGATATTTGGGAGTATTCATCCCGAACATGAGATCCTATTTGCGGATGCAAATATTACTCGGTTGCCCCTGATGGATTACCATAATTACATTCAAAACATACGCCAAGAAGGTTTAGATATATTATTGGCACCTTTGGATAATTCGCGCACTTCGCAGTCAAAGTGCCCTAACAAATACCTGGAGATAACCGCAGCAGGTGCGGTTGGGATTTACAGTAAGGTTGAGCCTTACCTGTCTTTTGTTGAGGACGGAGTGAATGGGAAATTTGTATCAGTCGATGCCGATGCACACGAGTGGGAGGTTGCGATTATAGAACTGCTCGATCACGCGCTTCTGCGTGAAATTTCTACCTCAGCAAGAGAAATCGTTGCTGCCGAGAACTCTGTTGAGGTTGTCGCGCCACAGTTTCGAAGATTAATTGAATCGATATTGGAAAGCTAGTATTATGCATATAGTTCTTATTTCGCATTCTCCGCATTTGCAGGGTGCGGAAAAGATGCTTGTAAATTTGGCTTGCGCGATCGCTAAAATTCCGAATTGGTCGGTATCTGTTCTTATACCTGAACCTCATTTAGGCGTTCTCCCTAAGATTTTGGATGTTAATCGGATCGCTTGGTATCCTATTCCATCGCATAATTGGTTCATTGAATTAAAAAGAGAAGATGCGGCAGCTCTATTTCAGAGTGCCCGACGAAATGCGGGTGAAATTGCCCGGATTCTTTCTGTAATAAAAGCAGATGTGATTATTGTTAATACTATGACGGCATTGGATGGGGCTATTGCTGCTATCCGCATCAACAAACCGTTCCTTGTTTGGTGCCACGGAATACTGGAATCTTGGTGGTTAGGAATTGATAGTTCTATCAGGCGGCAGTGCGAAAATATCCTCATTGCAGCGGCGGATAAAGTCGTTTGCATATCGGATACAACACGCCTGTATTACCAGCATTTTTCTGGTGGCGGGAATTTTGAGACTATCTACAATTGGACGAACGTGCCAAATAAGAGGCCACTAAACGATAAGAATATTGTTTTTTCGTATCTAGGTACCGCGGAGAGACACAAGGGGCTTCCAACACTCTTGGCAGCCTTTCATAAGGTAGTGCTCGGTGGTGAGCCCGGCATCCTGGATTTATACATCGAGCAATCTGACTACGTCTCCAATTTTATTCACATAAATGACCTTAGCGGTCGGGTGAACGTTTGTGGACGGAGTGAGAACGTTGATAAGGTGTATCGCAACTCCTACTGCGTCGTGATCCCGTCGCTTATAGAACCTTTTGGTATGGTTGCAGTAGAAGCGATGGCGTGGAGCACGCCGGTGGTCGCGTCGTCTGTTGGAGGATTGACTGAGATCATCGAAGACGAGAGGAGCGGATTACTGTTTCCTGCTGGGGATTCGGATAAGCTAGCTGAAAAGATCTCTTATCTTATACGAAATCCAGCTGAGGCAGCGCGTTTGGGAGAGGGAGGATATAAACGAGTTCGATCGAAGTTTAGTGGGAAGATCTCTTTACGGAGATTTACAGCTCTCTTATCCACGTCTGTTGAGGAGCACAAAGTAGCCAAGAGGAACAATAAGATTCTAGAGAATGTCGTAGAGATTTTCGGATTGGAGTTTGCCAGCCCTCAAGGTCAATTTGCCATCGATTCGACTATTCAAAAAGTCGTCGAGGTGCCATCGGCATCAACGGAAGCATCGATACCGGAGCAGGATAACGATCGGTCAAATTTCGAAGAGCTGCTAAGTGGACGTTACCTTAAAGGATGGGCTCATCAGGGAGTGGCGGGACCTAGTGAACTGGAGATATATATTGACGGCCACATCGTGGGCAGTTGCATAGCCGAGATATTTCGTCCTGATTTACAAGCGGCCGGTATTGCCGAGGGGAAAAGGGGATTTGTCTTTCCGATCCCCGAACGTTTTTTAGATGGCAGAGGTCACCAGTTTGACATTCGGTTTGCTAGGGGAGGCCGCAGCCTAGCGAACTCTCCATCCCATTACGTGACTGAGAGTGGAACTGACACGCTATTGCGTGAAAAATCTCGTTTCGGCTATTCTATCATTTCGCAGACTGCTCGCAGTTTATTCGATCACTTGAGGTATTGGCCTTCACAGATCGATAGGCTCTCGCGAGGCGCGAAGCCTTTTGTTGTTGGTGTTGGGGATGGCCCTAATCCATCAACGGAATTGCTGTTACATCGGCCGCTTCATGCTTTGAGGGAATATGGTTATTCCAGCGAGGTCTTTCTAGAGGATTGCCTTCCGCCAACTGACGTTCTACGTGGCGTCGATGTTGTTTTGCTCGCGCGAGCAACGAGGGATACGACTTTACACTTTGCTCAAGAGGCGAAGAAAGAGGGAGCAAGAGTCATCTATATGATCGACGACGATCTCTTCGCTCTAGCTGAGGATAGAGGTTTGGATCCCTCTTTTGCAGATCGAATTAATTCGTTGTTGAATTTGTCGGATCGCGTTGTAGCATTCTCGCCAGAACTAGTAGCAACGCTGCGGCCAAAAGTGGCAAGCATTCAAGAACTGCCAGTTTATAGCAATATTGAGTATTTCGATATGCTGGAGAAAACAACGCGTCCGCTCGGAGCGCCATTTGAAGTTCGCATTGGCTATGCTGGCACCTCGACGCACGCAGGGGATATCGCACTGATTGAGGATGTCCTTCTTTCGATAATTAGTGCGCGCCCAAACGTTGTCGTAGAGAGCATCGGCCAATTCTTTCCCCGCCTCGCGGACGAGACGCGCTATCGGTATTGGAAAGAGGTTCAAGGTATTAGAGAGTTTGAAAACCTTCTCTATTCTCGGAACTGGACTATTGGTTTGGCTCCATTAGAGCAGACGCGTTTCAATGCCGGTAAAACGGACAATAAGTTCAGGCAATATGGCGCGGCGAAAGTCGCAGGGATTTATTCGAATATTGCACCATATAGAGATTCGGTCAGTCATGGCAGAACAGGGCTACTAACAGAGAACTCGCGCGAAGAGTGGAGAAAAGCAATTGAATACCTAGTAGACTCGCCACAAGTGAGAGAGACGATCGCATTGAATGCTGCGCGTAATGTCCGGGCGCGTTATGGCGTTAATTATGTGACTCAGTCATATCATAAGCTATTGCAAAGTATCTTTTAGTGCTGGGTTTGGAAGGTCCGGCGGCTTTTTTCGGCGGCGAAAGCCACGATTGGCTTTGTGCAGAAGTCGGGGACGCAGAGGCAACGATTACTCAAGTTGACTAGTCATTGTCCAGGCGAGGATATGAAATGTGGGGCGTTAATGTTGCAGGTTGATAAAAGTGTACTCGAAGCGAATATTGAGGGGCTCAGATGCCGGCTTACGCCGTTGGGTTTGCAGCACACCGAGTTGGTCGTTGGCTGGCGTAACAATCCGGAGAATGCTAAATGGTTTCTTGGCGGGCATGTTATTACTGCAGAAGGGCATACCTCATGGTTCAATCGACAAGCTGCAACTTGTAACAATTTCAATTGGGTCATTGAGCTCAAGGAGGGGAAACCGGTGGGTATGGTATCGTTGTACGATGCTAATTTTGTCGCGGGGACCGCGGAGTTTGGTCGCTTGTTAATTGGTGATTCATCTGTGGTGGGAAGAGGATTTGGGATGGAGGCTACACAGCTTGTGTTGTCGGCAGCAAAAAAAGCCAATTTTCAGCAAGTTTATTTGTTCGTCAAATCAATGAATGCTCGAGCAATCAACATATACGAGCGCATCGGATTTGATCGTGTAAAAGAGGTTGATGATCTTATTGAGATGCGGATTGTGATCCAAAAATAAAATTAATTTGGATGCTTTGTTGGTTTCCGAGTATATTTCTAGTTTTTTCACCATTAATCTTAGTGTGAAAATTTAATCTTTTTCAAATTTATATTGGAGACCTCAAAGTTCTCCTATGACCTTGCCCACAGGTCTTATCCAGTTTTGAGTTCGCTCCAGCGGTTTTGTGAAGTGCACCCGAAGTTAGGCCGGTGGGAGGTGGAATTTTCCGTGACCTGACCTTGCCCCGGTGAAATAATCCATTTTGAAGTAAGCTCGTAGCCCCCCGGTGAGGGCCGCCTTGCTGAGGTAGGCTGAAGACTGCAAGTCCTAGTGCAAGCACTGGGGATAGTCATATGGCGAAGCATCAGGTTGAGGTTATCACATCGGTCGAGCGGCGACGGCGCTGGTCACGGGAGGATAAGGAGCGGCTGGTCGCGGCGACGTTAGAGCCTGGGGCCAGCGTATCGGAGATCGCGCGATCGGCTGACATCCATTGTAGCCCCCCGGTGAGGGCCGCCTTGCTGAGGTAGGCTGAAGACTGCAAGTCCTAGTGCAAGCACTGGGGATAGTCATATGGCGAAGCATCAGGTTGAGGTTATCACATCGGTCGAGCGGCGACGGCGCTGGTCACGGGAGGATAAGGAGCGGCTGGTCGCGGCGACGTTAGAGCCTGGGGCCAGCGTATCGGAGATCGCGCGATCGGCTGACATCCATTCCGGGCAATTATTCCGATGGCGCAGACAGCTCTGCCAAATATCAGCGCCGCCCACGCCGCAATTCATTCCGGTTGACGTCGTCGCGGGTTTACCAGGGCCTGATCCGGTGGAAACGACACCGCCGTCACGACCGCGCAAGAAGACGAGCGTAGTAACGATCGAGCGTAAGCGTCGTTTTGCCCCCACCTTCCGGATCATCTTGTGATTGACGATGTTGAGCCTGAATAGAGGGCTTAGACATATGTCGATTTCAGAGCTTACGCTTAAAACCAAGGATGATGAGCCGGTTCGACGGTTTGAGGTTTTCACTGGAAGTGGTCGTCGCCGTGAATGGAGCGACGAACTGAAGGCGCAGATCGTCGCGGAAAGCTATGAGCCCGGCGTGACGGTGTGCTCGGTGGCGCGGCGTCACGGGCTGACATCGCAACAGTTGTTCACCTGGCGGCGGCTTGCCCGCAAGCCGCTCGATGTATTGCCGGACGTGGCACCGATGTTTGCGCCTGCCGTCGTCGCACAGGATATGCCCATGCCGAAGAAGGTACGGCGAGCACGTTCACCGAGGAAGGCTCACGGCGACGCCGTGATTGAGCTGGAAATTGGTGGTGCGACAATCAGGATTGCATCCGGTGCTGACGCCACGACGATTGCAGCCGTCATTGCGGCCATGAAAGCATCATCGTGATTGGTCCGTCCGGCGCGGTGAAAGTCATGATCGCCACCAAACCGGTCGACTTCCGCAAGGGTGCAGAGGGATTGGCTGCACTGGTGAAGGCCGAGATGGGAGCCGATCCATTCTCCGGCACGATCTACGTATTCCGGGCCAAGCGAACCGACCGCATCAAGTTGATCTTCTGGGATGGCAGCGGCGTATGCCTGGTCGCCAAGCGGCTTGAGGATGGTGAGTTCCATTGGCCCCGGATGCAGGACGGCGCAATGCATCTGACGTCCGCCCAGTTCTCGGCTTTGTTCGAGGGGCTGGATTGGAAACGCGTGCATGCGCCGAGCGAAACGCGCACGCCTGTTCAGGCCGGATAGCAGCCGCGACCAATTGAATCAGCCACATCCAACATCTCGTTTTGGGAGGCAAAATATGCTGTTCTTGCCAAATGAAGATGACGGTGGACGAGCTTCCCGATGACCTGAACGCGCTGAAAGCGATGGTACTTTCGCGCGAGGCTGAGAATGCTCGCCTGCGTCAGATCATCAAGGAATTGCAGCGTCACCGCTTTGGTCGCCGCGCCGAAACTCTTCCCGAGGATCAGCTTCTCTTAGGCTTGGAAGAAGCTGAACAGGTCGAGGCGGATGGTCTGGAAGGAACGGAGCAAGCCTCAGCCGATCTGCGCCAGACGCGGGTCGCCAAACGACGAATGAACCGAGGCTCGCTTCCATCTCACCTGCCGAGGATCGAGATGGTCGTTGATATCGATGATCATGCCTGCCCAGACTGCCATCATGATCTGCATCAGATCGGCGAAGATATCAGCGAGAAGCTGGACATTATTCCGGCCCAGTTCCGGGTGCTGGTTGTTCGTCGTCCGAAGTACGGCTGCCGGGCCTGCGAGGATGTCGTCGTCCAGGCTCCGGCTCCCGCCCGGCTGATCGAAGGCGGCATTCCGACCGAGGCAACCGTCGCCCAGGTCCTCGTCTCCAAGTATGCCGATCATTTGCCGCTCTATCGTCAGGCTCAAATCTACAAGCGGCAAGGTATAGACCTTGATCGCTCGACGTTGGCTGATTGGGTCGGACGTGCTGCCTGGCATCTGCGGCCGGTTCATCAGCGGCTGCTCGACGTCTTGAAGACATCATCCAAGCTCTTTGCCGATGAGACAACAGCACCGGTGCTCGATCCGGGGCGCGGCAAGACCAAGACCGGGCAACTTTGGGCCTATGCGCGGGACGACCGACCATGGCAGGGGAACGATCCGCCAGGTGTCGTTTATGTCTATGCGCCAGATCGCAAGGCCGAGCGCCCGATGACCCATCTCGACAGCTTCGTCGGCATTCTCCAAGTAGACGGTTACAGTGGCTACCGCCCGTTGGCTGCCAAGAATACCGTCTCGCTGGCCTTCTGCTGGTCGCATGTTCGGCGACGCTTTTACGAGCTGGCAGCAGCCGGTCCCGCACCCATTGCCACTGAGGCGCTACGGCGCATTGCCGAACTCTACAGGATCGAAGACGATATCCGTGGCCACGCCCACGACGAACGCCGCGCTGTCCGACAGGAGAAGAGCCGCCCGATCACCGACAGTCTTGCGCCCTGGTTCACCCTACAGCTCGGCCTCATCAGCCAAAAGACGAAGCTGGCCGAAGCGATCCGGTATACCCTGTCACGCTGGGAAGGATTGACCCGCTTCATCAACGACGGCCGCATTGAGATCGACTCCAACATAGTCGAGCGATCGATCAGGCCAATTGCCCTAAATCGCAAGAACGCACTCTTCGCGGGTTCCGACGCCGGGGCCGAGCACTGGGCGACCATCGCATCACTCATCGAGACCGCCTTATGCCGCGCGCGGCATAAGGCGGTTTATGCCGACCGGCGAACTATGCCGAGTGCCTCTTCCAATGTTTGCGGCAAACCGTGCGTTCCCGGCCGGTTCGGCGGGTCGCCGTTGGTTGGCACTCGGCATAGTCCTCATGCTCAGAGGGCGTTCAGGAATTCCAAAAGCCGGTCGCTTGGTCGAAACCGCTCGGCCTTGGCGCGTTCGTACGGCTTCAGCCTTGCGAGTGCCGTTTCCTTCAGTTCGAGATGCGCATGAAGATAGGTCAGCGTCGTTTCCATCGCTTCGTGGCCCAACCACAGGGCGATCACCGAGCAATCGACGCCCGCCTGCAGCAATTCCATGGCAGCGGAGTGCCGCAAGACATGAGGCGATACCCGCTTTGAGCGAAGGGAGACGCAGTGATGGCGGGCTTTGGCGACATATTTGTTCAGCAGCGCCTGCACGCCGTCGGCGCTGAGCCTGCCACCGTGCATATTCGGAAAGAGAGCCGTTGCACCTCGCTTTGTGGGCTCCCTGAGCCAGTTACGAAGGGCTTGCTGTGCAAGCTTTGTGAGCGGCGTACTTCGCTCTTTGCGGCCCTTGCCAACGCATTGCACATGCGCACCCTGGCCGAGCATTACCGAGTCTCGGTCAAGGGCGATGATCTCCGAGACCCGCAACCCCGTTTGCGCGGCCAGCAATAGCAGAGTGTAATCGCGGCGCCCCAGCCACGTGCTTAGATCCGTACAGTCCAGGATCGCTTCAATCTCGGGCCTGGTTAGAAACTGAAGCTGCCGCTTGTCACATCGCTTGCTGGGGATCGCGAGCACACGCTGAATATGAGCGCTATGTGCCGGCTCCTCAAACGCCGCATATCGGAAGAATGAGCGGATGGCTGTGAGGCGAAGATTGCGGGTCCGCACCGAGGCGGATCTCTTCGTCTCAAGATCCTCCAGGAATGCGCCGATGAAGGGAGCGTCCAAATCCCGCAGCGTCAACTGCGATGGGGATCTCCCAAGGCGCGTCTGTGCGAACGCAAACAGGAGCCTGAAGGTGTCGCGATAGGAGGCAATGGTGTTGGAACTTACACCTCGATGCTTCATGAGCCGATCTGTAAACCACCGCTCGATCAGCACGGCCAGGTCGTTCGTGCGTCTCATGACCGTACCTCCCAGCGCTTATCCAATCGCCGTACGGCATGGTTCATCAGTTCCGGCGTGGCGGAGAGGTACCAATAGGTGTCGCGAACATTGGCATGGCCGAGAAAGGTTGAGAGAACCGGCAGTTCGCGTTCCACATCTTCGCCAGCGCGATGCCAGTTGATCAGGGTCTGGACGGCGAAACGGTGACGAAGATCATGAATCCGTGGGCCATTGCGATTCCCTTCCTCTCGCAATCCGATTTGCCGGGATAATCGCCAGAACACGCGGTGCACGTATTGATGCAACAATCTGCCGCCCTGTTCGGCGACGAAGAAATAGGGACTGCGCGGCGTACCAAGGTGTACATCGCGTCGGACAGCATAATCTGAAAGGACGGCAATTGTCGTGGCATGTAGCGGCACCAGCCGTGACTTGCCAAACTTTGTCTCTCGGATGGTGAGGACGCCCTGGTCGAGATTGACATCGGCCCGGAGCAGGCCGAGCGCTTCGGAATGGCGCAGCCCCGCCACCGCTATCAGCCCGAACAGGCAGTGATATGTCCAGCGTCGCAGGGCGTTGGCCGGCGGCAACGACAGTGCGGCCGCCAAAAGTGCCTGAATCTCGATCTCGCTATAGATGTAGGGCTTTGTCCGCTGTGCCGGCGCCACAGCGTCGCTCGGTGGCACTTCCGTCAAAGGATCGAAATGAGTGAGGTGCTGGGCAAAGCAGCGCACATCAGCCAGTCGGATGGACCAACTCGGCTGCCGTCCCATCGAGGTCACCCACTCCATTGCCAAATCATTCGTGATGGTCTCGGCGCCGCGAGCTTCCATGAAAGCGACAAACTCCGACAATCGTTTTGCCGGACCGTCATATTTGTATCCCAGCCCTTGGCGCATGCCGATGTAGCGCTCAAGCGCGGTGCGAAGCTGGCTCATTGGAGACCTCCCGGCCAGGGCAGGCTCAGTTCACGCAGCTTCTCAATATCGAGCTTGGCATAGATCCTTGTACTGTCGATGCTTCGATGGCGGAGCAGTTGGCCGATCTCGGCAAAGCTGGCGCCCGACCGCAAAAGGTCGGTCGCAAGGCTGTGGCGGAAAAGATGGGCACCGTGATGCGCATAGCCGTCAATGCCTGCCCGTTCGAGTGCCTGCTTCGCGATCATCGTGATGGCGCAGCCGGAGGCAAAGCCCACATGCGGCGCAAGTGTTCGCAAGAAAACTCGCCGACATGCCGAGGCTGGGCGCCCATGCCGGATATAAGCGACGATCGCTGTTCCGACGTCGTGACGCAGCGGCATAGTCGCTTGCCGCCGTCCCTTTCCGTGTACGAGGATCGTGCCCGACTGCCAGTCGATATCATCAAGATTGAGGGTGGCAACTTCGCTGGCGCGCAAACCGAGCTTGGCAAGGATCATCAGAACCGCATAGTCCCGACGACCCATTGCCGTCGTCCGATCGCAAGCATCGAGAACTTTTTGCACCTTCTCCGGCGGCAGGAATGTTGGAAGGCCGGCAAGTCGCCAGCGGCGGATGGACGGCACACAGTCGGCCAGCGCCGTCGAGATTAAGCCCTTCAGATGCAAATAGCGCAGGAAGGCACGCACGACCCCGCACATGGCTTTACCACTGTCGGCGGAACCGTCGAGCGCGTGTCGCTCCACATAACCGATAACGATCTCCGGGGTGAGCGCCGCAAACCCGTCTGCGCCGGCAGGACACACCTCCCGGAGAAATCGAAGCGACAGAAGCTTGTGGCTCCCCACTGTCGCGGCGGCGAGCCCTCTCTCAGTCGAGAGATATTGCCCGAATACATCGACGATCTTCTCGTGCTTACTGCGCTGAATCGGAAGCGCGGCTGGTATCAACCCTTGCTCCCGTAACGCCAAAAGCAAGCGACGGAGCGCTGATCGATCGCCCGAGTCGGGCTTCCAGTGTTTGAAACGATGTTCAAGAAAGCGATCGACGTGAACCTCGCTCAAATCCTGCGGAGCATGTCCATTGCCAACATGCCAGTCCATCAGATCCCGAAACAGGCTCAGCGAGCGCCACGTGCATTGCCGACCCAAACCTTCGTTCGACATTTTGGCAGCGTAAACGCCCGCAAACTCCCGATACGGACCGTAGACCAGCTTCCGATATAGGGCGCTGCGATTCAAATAGTCAGTTGCGTTCATGTGTCCTCTCCTTCGCGTCAATTGCGACGGAGAGACACTAAGCTATACCGACTAGGCGACCGCTATGGTGCCGGAAACGTTGGCAAAAAGTCGATTAATCGGCATAGTTCGCCGGTCGGCATAAACGGCAAAACTCAACGACATTGATCCTCAGGCCTGGCTGGCTGATGTTCTATCTCGCATTGCGGATATGCCCGTCACGCGGCTCGAAGACTTGCTCCCATGGAATTGGAGCCCTTCGACCGCTGCAGCACACAAAGCGGCCTGATCCGCGGCCCTGACCGCAGGGTTACCCATCTTTTCGCGGGCATCCGCAAGTGTCAGGAACCAGTGTTGGTTCAGGCATTCGGCGCGGAAGCGGCCGTTGAACGCTTCTGTAAAGGCGTTGTCGGTCGGTTTTCCAGGGCGTGAGAAGTCCAACGTGACGCCCTTGGCATAGGCCCAGAGATCAAGATCGCGAGACACGAACTCGGTTCCCTGATCGACGCGGATCGTCTTGGGATAGCCAACCTGGCGGCATACTCGTTCGAAGGTTTGCACGACATCTTCACCTCGATAGCTGTGCCGCGGATCGAGCACCGGCACATAGCGTGAGAAGGTATCCACCACCGTGAGCACCCGCAGTTTCTTGCCGGTCGCGAGTTGGTCGTGAACGAAGTCCATAGCCCAGACATCGTTCGGACCGACTGCCATTTGCCGATCCTCCCGCAGCTTGGCTTTGACCCGGCGTTTCGGTGTCTTATTACGCAATTGTAGGCCCAAGTCCCTGTAAATGCGGTAGGTCCGCTTGATGTTGGTACACCAACCCTCGCGTTCCAACAGCACCTGCACACGACGATAACCGTAGCGGACACGGGTCTCGCAGATCTCACGGATACGACGCTCCAGACCGGCCTGATCGGCACGACGAGAGGTGTAGTGGTAGGTTGACCGATCGAAGTTCAGCGCCCCACAGGCACGCCGGATCGAGATCGCCCAATCCCGGCACATGCCCTTTACCATCTCCCGCTTGCGAGCAGGCCTTAGAGCTTTCGGCGAATGACGTCCTACAGCATCTCACGGTCGAGCGTCAGGTCCGCGACAATCTTCTTCAGCCGCGAATTCTCATCCTCGAGCTGCTTCAGCTTCTTCATCTCCGGCGGCAACAGACCGGCGTATTTTTTCTTCCAGTTGAAATAGGTCGCCTGGCTGATTCCAGCCTTGCGGCAGATCTCTGCGACCGGAACACCCTCATCACCCTGCTTCAAAATGAACGCCTTCTGTGCGTCCGAAAACTGCGATGCCTTCATCGTTTTCCGTTCCTTTTCCAGCCGGGAAAACTCTACCCAAAACTGGTCCAGTTTGAAGGGTTCACATCAGCAGGTCACGAACTCAAAACTGGATAAAACTTGGGGGCAAGGTCACACTCTGTCAGTTCGGAGCTGAAACCAACATCCATGGGTTTACACCACTTGCAAGGCGAGCTACCAGCCCGTAAGGGAAAAGCATTGACCGTAGTTTTGGTAAAGCAGTGAAGTTCAGTGTTGCGAGCCGACCAGAGGTGTGTTGCATTGGAATAAACGGTGGAGAGGTTCAGATTTGAGTGCGATTTTGGTCACAGGTATCAACGGCCAGATTGGTTTTGAGTTGGGTCGTATCTTTGGCGTTTCTGGCGAAGTGCGGATGCTTACACGCTCACAAATGGACCTTGCTGACGAGGCGAGCATCTTAGGTGCTCTTCGAACATACAGGCCAAAAATCATAGTTAATTCGGCGGCGTATACGGCCGTGGATCATGCGGAGAGTAATAGGGATCAGGCTATGGCGGTAAACGCCGTAGCACCCGGCATTATGGCACGTTACGCCGCCGACCATGATGCAATGATCATACATTATTCAACCGACTACGTTTTTGATGGCAAGAAAACTTCGCCATATACCGAGGATGATCAGGTAAATCCACAATCGGTTTATGGCGAGACGAAGTGGTTGGGAGAGGAAGCTATCCGAGCGTCAGGTGTTCGGCATTTGATTTTGCGGACAAGCTGGGTCTACGGTTTGCATGGGGAAAACTTTCCAAAGGCCATCCTTCGGTTAGCGAGGGAGCGCAGTTCTTTGAGTGTCGTTGCTGATCAGGTGGGGGCTCCTACCTCTGCTGCAATGGTTGCAGATGCTACCAAGATGATGGTCGAACGCGCTGCTGATGGCCTAAGCGATTGTAAATTGGGCACCTATCACGTAGCTGCGGAAGGGAGCACGTCATGGTACCGTTACGCCGAGCATATAATCCGCCTGGCAACCTCCAAAAATTTTGAGCTTTTGGTTACTTTTGATAAACTTATCCCAATTTCGACCGCAGAATATCCTTCGCGGGCTAAACGGCCGGCCAACTCTCAATTGGACTGTTCGAAGCTTCGGCACAATTTTGGTCTTTCTCTTCCCTCGTGGGAATTATCAGTCAACGAATTTATCAGCGAACTGGTAAGTTCTTAAGCTCCCGCAGCGAAATGATCGCTTAGCCAGCTACAGTTATGTAGATCAACTTCATGCTTCTAAAATAGCTTTGATGACATTGGCTTGGGGCCTAAGCCATTCGCGAAACAACCTGGTCCCATCATCCAGTGAACCACGATGCGTGTTCAATGCCGCCGTTGGCACCCGGCCACTCTCCATCTGCCTTACGACCTCGGCAAAATCATCCGGCTGCGCGTTCCGGCTGGCAAAGAGCGTGGCTTCGCGCTTGTGGAATTCCGGATCTGAGAAGGTGATGTCGTCGCGGACGACGCCGACGAGCACATAGCGACCGCCATGGGCGACGAAGCCGAAGCCGCGTTGCATGGCGCGTGCGTTACCGGTCGCGTCGATGACCACATCGTAGAAGTCGCCATCGGTCAGACGCTTTGCTTTGGCTTCCGCCTCGTCATTGGCTATCAGTATGCGGTCGGCGCCGAGTGAAGCGAGGGTGAATTCCAGGCGGTCTTCGCGCATGTCCATGACGGTGACGTCTGCGCCGCGCGCCTTGGCAAAGATGATGGCCGACATGCCGATCGGGCCGGAGCCGACGACGAGGACGCGATCTCTGGCGGTGATGCCGCCGCGCTTGACGCCATGGGCGCCGATCGCCAGGAATTCGATCATCGCAGCGTCGTCTAGCGACGCCTTGCCGGCCGAGGCTACATTCTGCTCCGGTACGCAGATGAACTCGGTCATGCCGCCATCGCAATGGACGCCGAGAACGCGAAGGCTCTGGCAGGCATTGGTCACGCCGCGACGGCAGGCGATGCAGTTGCCGCAGGCGAGATAGGGGACGATGTAGACATTCTCGCCGCTTTTCAGGCGGCTGGAACCATTCGCATCCTCGACGGTGCCGGAGAGTTCGTGGCCCATGACGCGCGGATACTCAAGAAAGGGGTGCTTGCCCTGATAGATATGGTAATCCGTGCCGCAAATGCCGACCCGCCTGATGCGTACCAACACTTCCCCTGCGGCTGGCGTTGGAACGTCGCGCTCGATCAGGGAGAGCTTGCCGGGTTCGTTACAGATCAGTGTCTTCATGACGATGTACTCTCAAAGGACCAAGGGGCATTGATGTCAATATATTTGCTTGGTTGGGCTCGCGAGGCGGCGGGTCGAGCGCTCCATTGATGCTCTCCATGCCGAGTAGCCGCGAGCGTATCGGACCGAAACGATCATTGCGTCGCCTCTTCCATGGGGTAGCGGGCGGCGATTTCTCTCAGCACAGGCGCACTCAGGCGGTCGGCGGCTTTATCTGCCCATTCGAGGAACGATCGGATGCGGCGATCGACCTTTGTGACATGGTGCTGGCTGATGTCGACAATGCGATGATTGAGAAACGGATTGCAGAAACGGTCGAGGGTTGTCGCTATGTAGGCCTGAGCCTCATTGCTCATGCCCCTCGCGGCAAAGCCCGGCACCACTTCGTTTCGGTAGACCGTATCCAGCCTCTGACGGATCTGATCGTCTGCCAGAATGGCGCACACCGTCTCATCGGCAGGCCGGTTCCCGCGCAGCCAGACTTCCGCAAGGAACGTGTGGCCGAGATTGAGAATGTGCAGCTTCAGGCGCTCGTAGGGCTCAAGATCGTCCGTCAGGATGATGCTGGGGTGATTGCATGGCGGACGGACGCCCGGCGCGCGCTTGATCGCCCAGAGCGCATAGGGTTCGGCAACGGCACCGATCGGTTCGATCGGCTCTGAAACAATCCGGTCGACGAGCGTCTCGGCAAAGGCGACATGTTCGTCGAGCCAGGCAAGGAACTCGGTTGGGCTGGAGTTGCGCTGCGCGCATTCGATGACCGCCTGTTTGAGAACGCGTCCATTGGCCGTTATCAACTCGCAAGGGAGGATGACGAGCGGACGGCCGGATCCAAGCCAACGCCGGAACAGAAGCGCTGCAAGTTTGGCGGGGAAGGATCGCGGAACTTCGCCTTTCCCGTCGAATCCATCATCCTCTGGCGAGGTCTGATAGCCGGTGTCGCCGGTGTTGGAGATAACGAATTCGGCATCCGTGGCGAAGAGCGTTGCCAGCGCCTCCCAATGCTCGGCCGCGGACAGACCGTTTTCGACGCTCGTGACCTGTACCTTATGATCGACTGGCCGCCCGTCCGACATGCCGCGGATAACGACGGGATAGCCGTCTGGATGATTGAAGGCCTTCACGCGTCCGCTCCGGCTTGTGGCGCCAGAAACCTGGACGACTGTGATCGGACCGACGTCCTGGCCGGCTTGCCTCGCCTCATGCACAAACAATGCGGCATGTGCTTGCAGGAAGCGGCTGGTGCCGAACTGAACAATCCGCGGGCTCACGCAAAGATCCCCATAGCTGCAATACCGATTTCCGTGCTTGCTCGATTGCGCTGACCTGCAGTCACCACGCAATCCATCGATATCTGTTTTTTATCTATAGAAAACAGATATCGATGGCAGTCAAATGTTTTTTATGGGTAAGAACAGACGCAAGAATGCGATGCTCTCAACAAGAGGGAGCGTTCAAGACTATGCGTTCCAGAATGCGTGATCATGCCCAGTGTGGCGAACATGGGCTGGTGAATATCCACCTCCTGATGCGCGGTCCGCCTTCGATCCCCAGGGGCGCCGCAGGAATGTGGCGATAGGCGGGGGCATGGCGCTGATTTCAGGTGATTGGGCGGGCGAGATCCAGTTCGCTACCAGGCCTGGTGCCCGCAGGATCAATCATCCTTACGGATGACCGCATTGTTGTAGCGTGCTTTATCGGATGGGCGCTGCAGGAACACCGGAGTAGGTTCGCATCTCGGCGAATATGTAAAACGGGCTTCGGCCATACTAACGAAGCTTCGCAGCAAGAGCTTCCAACAGATTGAAAGCACGGGCATATCTCACGCGTCCAGCTGCTATCCGCCACCGAAATGTTCGAGCGTTACAAGGCGAGCCGCTAAAGCGTTTCCGCTTTTCATGGAGTGACGAAAGCGCTCTATCCCGTTGTACTTTTGTGGATTTCCGGCGGAAAGCCGCTGCGCAATTTTCCGCGAAAGGCTCCAGACGTGGTCTTTCGTTAAAACCTGATCAGCGTACCGCCGGGCTTGCCGTCCGACGCACACTTTCCTCGGTCAGCGTCTGTCCGTGGAATTTCGAAAGTGACGCGATGACCTCGTCGATCTCCTTTGCCAGCCGCTGCGCATCCCATCGCAGCGCTGCCGCGGCAATTGCGCCGATTTCGCGCAAGCCCTGGATCGTAAGAAGGCCCTCGATTGCCAAAGTCGTCCTGCGGAAGACGATGTCGGATAGATGGACGACCAGTTCTTGTCGGGCGATCCAGTCGATTTCGAGCGCACTATGCCGTTGCGCACCGCTGATGCGTTGGTCGTCGCTGCACTCTGAGCGATGGGCGAGAATTGCCGCCGCGGTCGTCCCGTATCGGCCGAGCAGTTCGTCGGCCCTGCCGGCCTCGACGCCAGTCTTCGCTGCGATTGACCGGATCCACGTCGCACGCTCGTTGGAATTGACCGGAAAATCCCGGCCGCCGCCGATGGCGAGCCGTTCTGTCGATGTCTTGCGGCTGCGTTGAAGGCGCGTGAGCACCGTGTCCGCTGCCTCTTCGGCAAAGCCGCGGAAGGTGGTCCATTTTCCACCCACCAGCGAAATGATCGGGAAGGGGCGACCGTCTTGCGGCTCGAACACCGGCGCCGAGTGATCGCGGCTGATCAGACCCGGTGACGACGCGTCCGACGCGGGCAGGGGGCGGATGCCGCTATAGCTGTACGTTACCTGATCTCGGTCGAAACGCAGGCCCGGCAGAAGCGAGCGCACGCTGTCGATGAAATAGTCGATCTCGTGTTCCTCGCAGCGGACATTGTCCGGGTCGTCACAGGGAATATCGGTCGAGCCGACCAAAGCCTGCCCTAGATAGCCATAGACGAGGCAAATGCGGCCGTCGTCCGCTTCGAAATAGATCATGTGGCCGTTGAGGCTGCGCACCAATTCCGGATGGTCGAGCAGGATATGAGATCCCTTGGTGCCGCCGATCAGGTGGGCCGGTGCGCCGAGCGCCGCATTGACATGATCGATCCAGGGACCGGCGGCATTGACGACGAGCTTGGGCTTGACCGAAAAAGCATACCCATCCGAACGCTGGAAGGTCAGCTCGCCGTCACGAGAGGAAACCAGCGATGTCGAATTGGCTGCCAGCGAGCCCTTGTTCGCTTCAAGCCCGTCATTGACCAATTCGTAGACCAGACGTTCCGGGCGACTGATCTTGGCGTCATAATAGATGCCGCCGGCAACGATATGTCGCGTCACATGCGGCATTTCCTTGAGTGCGCGCCCCTTCAGCAGAAATCTGTGGCGGGGCATGACCCGGTTACGGGAACCGAAGAAATCATAAAGCGCAAGGCCGATCTTGACGAGCACGGCGCCGCGGCTGCGCGGTGCCGTCGTCGATCCCAGCAAGGTGCGAAGTGCCGCAGGTATGCCGCGCATCCAGGAGAAAATGGGCACGAAGGTCGGCAAAGCCTCGACGCAATGCGGCGCGTTCTTCAACAGCAGGTTCCGTTCGAGTGCCGACTGTGCGACCAACCGGAACTCGCCGGTCTCCAGATATTTCAGGCCACCATGGATCAGGCGCGACGGGGCTGCACTCGTCCCCGAGCCGAAATCGGATTTGTCGACGATCAAACAGTTGACGCCTTGAGCGCAAAGGTCACGAAACAATCCCGCGCCGTTGATGCCCGCGCCGAGAATGACGACGTCGACATCTCCATCTTGAAGTTGCGAGAAGCGTTGTTTCAAATCGGCGGCCATATCGGTCATAACATCATGTCCTGCTGCATTGCCGCGACAGAGCCTGTCCGCGCGGCACAATTGGCGGTCTAGTCTTGGGAGCGTGGAACTGCGAGGTCGCCGATCCGTGGCCAGAGCAGCGTCATGGCTTCGGCAATATCCTTGAAGAGATTGTAGCGAAGCCGGTATTCGTCGCTGCGACGAGGGTCCGGATGATAGGTCGTCGCGATCTTTGCAACATCGCGCGGATCGCTTTCCGGGGTGGCATAGATACTGACCCCGGCGCCGGCGCAAAGTGCGGCACCCCAGGCGGCAGCTTCGTCGGTTTCGGTAGCGGTAGCCGGCATACCGAGCACATCGGCGAACATCTGCACCACGAGAGGATTGCGTGATACGCCACCCGCCAGCCTTGCCTGATCAAAGGAAAAACCGTCGCTTAGGGCGTCAACGTGAATCTTATGGTTGAAGGCGATGCCTTCCAGCACGGCGCGCAGCATGTCGCCGCGGTCATGCCAGCCGCCAAGCCCGAAGAAGCTGGCACTTGCCTCGGCGCCATAGGGTGAGCCGAAGAGGTAAGGGTGAAACAGTGCGCTCGATGGACGGTTGAATGCCGCCTCGATCTCACGGGCGAGCAGGGCGTGAATGGATTGGCCTGCCGCCTCGGCGCTTGCGATGTCGCTGGCGCACAGCTTGTCTAAGAACCATTCATAGTTGGCCGACGACGCCGGCGAGATCGACATGTTGTTCCATTGGCCGGGGGCAATGGCGTTGCGGCAGAACCAGCGGCGATCGACGCGCGGTTCCGACGAGAGCGTCTCGTTGATCGAATAGGTGCCGGCAATGACGGCGACGACGCCTTCCCCATAGCCGCCTGCACCAAGCGCCGATGCGGTCACGTCATGCAGCCCGGCAACAACGGGCGTGCCTTCTGCAAGGCCGGTGCGCCTGGCGACCGCTTCCGTCACATGGCCGACCACGTCGTCGGACCTTGAGATTTGCGGCAGCGCATCGAGCAGTTCGGGCAGGCCGAAGAGAGCAAGCGCATCCGGCGCATAGTTCTGCGTCGAGACATTGGTGAAGGAGGTGCTGGCCTCCGTGCGGTCCGTTCCAACCACGCCGGTCAGGCAGAAGCGCAGCCAGTCCTTGCAGCTCAGGATGTGACCGATTTGCGCATAACGCTCGGCCTCGTTGGCTTTGATCCAGGCAAGCAGCGCCGAGGGCGCCGAGACATGCGGCAATTGGCCGGTCAGCCGCAGGGCTTCATCGGCAAGCGGGCTCTTCAGCCATTGCTCGACAACGGATCCGGCGCGGCTGTCGAGCGACAGCATGGCGCGTCCGAGCGGCTGCTTTGCCTTGTCGAGCAGGTAAATGCCGTCGCCATGCGCAGTCGCGGCGATCGCCTGAATATCGCTGGCCGGGCGGCCGCTGAGTTTGATCGCCTCGGCGATGGCATCTGCCGTCTGCGTCCAGAGCTCGTTCATATCGCGCTCGACGTGACGGGCTTTCGGCATGAACTGGGTCACGCGCCGGCGGGCGACCGCAAGCGGCGTTCCGTCAACATCGAAGATGACGGCCTTGGTGACGGTCAGACCGCTGTCGATTCCGAGCAGACTCGGCATTCCTGTTACTCCTGATGGTGAACGATCCGGCGCGGCCGACATGGCCCCTATGGTCAGGCTCGTTCCTTGTCGCTCCTGGCGACGACCACATTGATGTTCTTGCTCTGCATACGCTCGAGATGCGTTGCTGGGGTCTTTTCGTCGACGATGACGACGTCGAACTCGTCAAGCGTTGCAAAACTGTGTAGCGCCCGCCGTTCGAACTTCGTGTGGTCCATCAGCAGCACGCGCTTGGCGGCGCTGTTGAACATCGCCCGCTTGATGTCGACAAGCTCCGGCGACTGGTGAAAGACGATGTCGTCGATGATGGCCGACATGGAAATGAAGGCAACATCTGCGCGCAAGCGGTTGATTTCGTTGATCGTCATGCGACCCATGAAGGCGTTGCACCAATTGTAGTATTGCCCGCCGAGCGCCAGCAGGTTGACATCATGCATATCCTTGAGTGCATTCATCAACGTCAGCGAATTGGTGATTGCCGTGACCGGAACCTTGGCGGGCAATTGCGATGCCATCTGCAGGACCGTGGTGGAATCGTCGAGGAATATCGCCTGGCCGGGCTCGATGAACTGCATGGCGGCCGTCGCGACCATCTTTTTTTCGCTAGCCTGGCGGTTGGCGCGATAGACGTCGCTGGATTCGATGAGGCTGGTGGCGGTCGCGGTAACGATTCCGCGCGTCTTGCGCAGGAGGCCGCGGCTGACCAGTTCATCGACATCGCGATGGGCGGTCATCAGGCTGATGCCGAACCGCTCCGTCAGATCCTCGATGCGGATGGAGTTCTCCGCCATCACAGCCTCGGCGATCATCTGCCGACGGGCGATCTGACGGGATTGCCGGCTGTCGCTCGGCAGTTCGTCTTGCAGGTAGGAGATGGGGCTTGTCTTGTCTGTCACTTTGGCCTCTGACGCTGAGCCTTGCGGATTATACTTGCCGCAGCGAATGGCATTCTGGATAAAAATTTAGAAATAACAGTTCGCTATTGGAGTTGCTGCAAGTTATGCCTGATGTTTGGTCAGGTGCCCGCCGATGGCGGTGGGGTTGGGGACGCCGTCTCCGGCGTCCCCAATTTGATTACTGAGCCAGAACGAATGGCGCCGTGTACTTGTCGACATTGTCCTTGGTGATCAGGAGGCAATCGAACAGCTGCTTTTCGCTGGCAGCACCGGTCTTTCCGGTCTTCAGGAAGCTGTCGGCCTGCTTGACGGCTTGTTCGGAGAACACAGCAACCGGCTGCAGGACGGTGTACTGCAGTTCGCCAGCCTTGATGGCGGCGACCGCATCCGGCGAACCGTCGAAGCCGCCGACCTTGACGTTGGCGAGCTTGCCGGCTTCCTTGAGCGCGGCAATTGCGCCGAGCGCCATTTCGTCATTGCCCGAGATCACGCCGATAATATCCGGGTGAGCCTGCAGCATGGACTGCATCTTGTTGTGGCCCTGGGTGCGATCCCAGTTGGCAACTTCTTTGGCAACCTTCTGCAGGTCGGGATACTGCGTCAGAACGGTTTCATAGCCGTTCGAACGGGTGGCGGCGTTGTTGTCCGAGGGAGCGCCGAAGAGTTCGGCATACTTGCCCTTGTCGCCAACGGCTTCGACCCATTGCTGTGCACCGATTGCGGCACCCTGGGCGTTGTTGGAAACGAGCTGTGCCTTGGCAAGGCCTTCCTGGTTGATTTCAGCATTGACCAGGAAGACCGGGATGCCGGCAGCAACGGCCTTTTTGACCGCGCCGACGGAGCCGTCAGCATTGGCTGGGTCGAGGATGATGGCGACCGACTTGTTGGTGATGGCCGTATCGATCAGGTTGCTTTCGGTGTTGGTATCGCCCTTATGGGCACCGACCGTTGCCGTGTAGCCGAGCTTTTCGGCAGTCGCCTTGGCGACATTGCCTTCCGTCAGCCAGTAGGGGTTGGACGGATCGTTGACGATGATCGTCATCTGGCCGGCGGCCCATGCTGCTCCCGTCAGAAGCGGTGCCACAGCAACCGCTGCCATGACGATGCGCAAACCTTTTTTGAACATTAGTCTCTCTCCCTTTTAATGAGCTTTGGTGATACCGGCGGACCGGCGGTTCTTTCGCTGGTCGGAAAGTCTCCGGCCAGTGACAAGGTCGTATGCAGCGTCAGCTGGACTTGGTCCGGCGTCCGTACTGAATGCTGTTCATGAGGACGGCCAGCACGATGACTGCGCCGGTAAAGACCGTCTGCCAATAGGCCGACACGCCGATGATCACGAGACCGTCCGACAGGAAGCCGATGACGAAAGCGCCGAGCATGGTGCCGCGCACCGTACCGCGGCCGCCGGTCAAGGCGGCGCCGCCAATCACGACAGCGGCGATTGCCGTCAACTCATAGGTCGTACCGGCGGTCGGGCCGGCCGATGTCAGCTGCGAGGACAGAACCAGGCCGGCGATGGCGGCGCAGACGCCTGAAAACACGTAGACGAGGATCTTCACGCGCTTGACCGGAACACCGGAAAGATCGGCTGCACGCTCGTTGCCGCCCGAGGCATAGAGCCAGCGGCCGAATGCGGTACGGCTGAGAACGAGACCGCAGATGATGGCGAGTGCGGCAAGGACGATGACGCCGATCGGAATGCCGGCGAGGCGATTGAAGCCGAGCCAGTCAAATCCGGTATTGCCCAGTTCGGGACGGCCGCCCAGATTATTGTAGGTGAGACCATTGGTCATCAGCAGCGCAATGCCGCGGGCGACGTAGAGGACGCCAAGCGAAGCGACGAAAGCGGGAACGCGCAGATAGGCGATGAGTACGCCGTTGACGGCACCGACGACCGCACCGAGCGCGCAGGTCAGCACCACCACGGCCCAGACCGGCGGATAAAGAATGACGCCGAAGCTCGAAAGTGTGACGCCCTGCATCAGGAAGCCGGCGATACAGCCGGCTAGGCCGAGCGTCGAGCCGACCGAAAGGTCGATGCCGCCATTCAGAATGACGAGCAACATGCCGATCGCCAGGATGCCGAAGATGGCGACATGCGAGGCCATGGTCAGGAAGTTGCTGAGCGAGAAATAATAGGGCGACAGGAAGGAGAAGACCGCGATGATGACGATCAGCGCGAAGAAGGCGCGTCCTTCGAGAATCAGCCGCACGAGACTGAAATTCTGCCGCTGTCCGTTGGACGCTGGTTTTTTATCTGTGATGTTCGTGACTGACATAATCAGTGCTCCATGAATGCGGCTAGTGCGCGACCACTGCTTCGCCCGAGGCGGCCATGATCTTTTCTTTGGGGACGTCGGGACCGAATTCGGCTGAAATCTTGCCGCGGTGCATGACGATGATGCGATGGGCGATGCTGAGGCACTCGGCGACTTCCGAGGTCGAATAGATCACCGCCAGGCCTTCCTTGGCGCGCTCGGCCAGCAGCTTGAAGACTTCGGCCTTGGCACCGATGTCGATGCCCCGGCTCGGCTCGTCGAGCAGGATCACCTTCGGTTCCGTCGCCAGCATCTTGCCGATGACGACCTTCTGCTGGTTGCCGCCAGAAAGCGAGCCGATTGCAGCCTCGCCACCATCGGTCTTGATGTGAACCTTGCGGATAGATGCGTCGACCAGCGTGCGCTCGCGACCGGTCGATGTGAACAGACCCTTGGTGAAGGCGCCGATACTGGCGAGCGACAGGTTCGAGCCGACCGTCATCGTCTGGACGAGACCGTCACGCTGCCGGTCTTCCGGCACCAGAACAAGGCCCTGGGCGATACGGCCGGCGATGCTGAGATTGCCGAGATCGCTGTTTCCGAGCAGGACGCGGCCGCCGCTCGATTTCAAACGACCCGCCACGCATTCAAGCAACTCGGTGCGCCCTGCGCCCATCAGCCCATAAATGCACACGATCTCGCCGGCGCGGACCTTGAGCGACATGCGGTCGACTGCGTTGTAGGCGGCACCTGAGGGGCCCGGAACGGTGAGATTGTCGATCGTCAGCGCGACATCGCCCATCTTGTAGCCGGTTGGCGGGCTGCCGAGGTCGAAATTGTCGCCGACCATGTTGCGCACGATCCATTCGAGATCGATATCCTTGCGCTCGGCATAGGCCGTCATATTGCCGTCGCGCAGCACGACGGCATGATTGGTGATCTGCAGCGCCTCTTCGAGATGGTGCGAGATATAGACGATCGACACGCCACGGCCGGTCAGATCGCGAATGACCTTGAACAGGACCTCGACTTCGGTGGCGCTGAGCGCCGATGTTGGCTCGTCCATGATGAGGATACGCGAGTTGACCGAAAGCGCCCGGGCGATTTCGACGATCTGCTGCTGACCGAGCCGGAGATCTTCGACCGGCGTCAAGGGATCGATATGCTCTTCCAGTTCCTCCATCAGGGCGCGTGTCTGCCGCTCTTCCTCGGCAAAATCGACCACGCCGCCCTTCATGATCTCGCGGCCCATGAAGATATTGTCGCGGACGCTCAGATTGGGGGCGAGGCTCAATTCCTGGTGGATGATGGAAATGCCGCAGGAGCGGGCATGGGTGGAGGAGGCAAAGCTGATCGCGCTGCCGTCGAGGATGATCTCACCGGAGCTTGGCTGTATGACGCCCGAGAGGATCTTCATCAGCGTCGATTTGCCGGCGCCGTTCTCGCCAAAGAGTGTCGTCACTTCGCCGCTGCGTATGTCGAAATTCACGCCCTTGAGGGCATGAACGTTGCCGTAGGACTTGGCAATGTTACGGGCAGCAAGAACGACTTCGCCGGTTTTGGCCCCTTTTTCTCGTGCCTGGCTCATTTCAGGTCGACCTTCACTGGGGTGACGAGCCAGTTCTTCGGGTTGATGAGCTTGAACACGCCGACAATCGTTGCGGTCTTGCCGGTCAGTTTTTCCGGGTCGAGACTGCCAAGTGTAGCCTTCTTCATCTCGTTGTTGATGGCCGAACCGGCATCCTGATATTCGATCTGATTGGTGAACTGGCCGAACTGGATATTGCCGGTCGCGTCGCGAAGCTCGGTGCCGTTGATTGCCGGCCCGGTCTGGACACGAATGACGACGCCGTCCGGAAGACCTTCGACCTTGAATTCGTTGAGGTTGGCCTTGCGGTCGCCAAATGTGCCGTTGAGCGAGACGGGGAGAACGGGGCCGGTGCTGGTCGCCACGCCGTATTTTTCGCCGGCGGTCTTCTTGTCCGCCAGGACGGCGGTGGCAAGCGTTACCGCATCGACAGCACGTTTCTCGACATCAGCCTGAACCTTCGGGAATTCCTGGGCGCCGTAGCTGTCCGGCTGGAAGCCCTGTTCGCGTACATCGTGCTGAGAGCCGATCGTGACGACCTTGGTATCCGCTGCGATGGCACCGAGCACGATAACGACAGCGGCGACGCCGGCTGCGATCTTGAGCTTGGAACCTGTTGGCTTGGCGGTTGTGTATGCAGTTTGCGTATTCATGTTCAAACGACCTTCGGCGATTGCGCCGGATTGCCTGATGGAGAGGGAGAGAGGTGCTGCGATGCCGGCTACGATCTAGCGGGCGCCGATCCGTATGGTTGGATCTGCGGGCGTTCCATTCGGCTGCAAGCCGCGCCGCGCGGGGAAAGGGAGTTCAGCATCAGGAGCCTCCTCAGCATGCCGGGTGCCGTCTCCTCCGGTCGCCCGTCTTGGTTCTGTCGCCATCGATAACGATGGTTTCTGTGATAGAGTTATGTTAATAACTGTATTTCATATGTTATAAATTTCAGAAGGTGTCAATCATCAAAAACGGGCATTGTGCGTTCTTCGCGATCTCGTGAACATATGTCTGTCAGCTTTTGCGCTCTCATGCTTCAGTTCTACCAATCGCGGATGGGTTGGCCGATCATATTACCGCGGCGGCTTCCATGGGGATCGAGGTATCTCTCATAAGATACTGATATAATGCAATTATATAGAGAGAATGCCCGGAGCATTTGCATCTCGGGTTGACTTCTCTGTCTGACGTATTCGTCCTAGCGTCTCTCTGCTCTGGCCTGCTCCGGCACTTTTCCTGCTGAGTTGCCTGAGATTTGACGCTGATCATTTTATATGAAAAAAATTACAATGCTAGAAAAAAATTACTGCAACCATGATATCTCTGTGTTATAAATTGAACATCGCTATGATGATTGCGTCGGCGCATGATTTGGCGGCGGCTCTGGCGCCGAATCCGACTGGCATTCTATCTAGGGTCGTCCCCGCGCGGGTGTAGGTGCGGGCGATTGAAAATGAAGACGAGCGCAAAGAGTAAAGCCGGGAGGAGCGATGATGGTTTTGGTGAATGCGAGCGCCCCCGGCATGGGGCGTGCAACAATGGAGCTGGTGCGCAATGCCTAAGAGTGATGGGATCATCATCGGGATCGATGCGGGAACCTCCGTTCTCAAGGCGGTTGCTTTCGAACTGTCTGGGCGGCAGATCGCATCGGCGTCCGCACGAAACCGATATGAGACGGGCGATGACGGTTCTGTCACGCAATCACTTGGGCAAACCTGGGCGGATTGCGTCAGCGCCTTGCGCGGTCTCGGCGAGAAGCTGCCGGATCTTGCCACGCGAACGGTGGCGATCGCCGTAACGGGGCAGGGTGATGGCACCTGGCTCGTTGGGGCAGGGAATGCTCCGGTGGGAGAAGCCTGGCTCTGGCTCGATGCGCGCGCCGCGCCGACGGTGACGCGGCTGAGTACCGGCTCGGGTAACCGTGCGCGCTTCGAGGCGACCGGCACGGGCCTCAATACCTGCCAGCAGGGCACGCAGCTCGCCCATATGGATCTCTTCATGCCGGAGCTCCTCGATCGGGCCGAGGCGTCGCTTCATTGCAAGGACTGGCTTTATCTGAACCTGACGGGCATCCGGGCGACCGATCCATCGGAAGCAAGCTTTACCTTCGGCAATTTCCGCAATCGGCAATATGATCCGGTTGTTATCGATGCGCTCGGCCTTGCGCGCCGGCGTTCGCTTTTGCCTGAAATCATCGACGGCACGCAGATCAGCCACCCGCTGACGGCAGAGGCGGCAAAAGCGGCCGGGTTGCTGGCGGGAACGCCTGTCTGCCTCGGTTATGTCGACATGGTCATGACCGCGCTTGGCGCGGGCGTGCGCACCGGCGGTCAGAATGCCGCCTGCTCGACGATCGGTTCAACTGGCGTCCACATGCGCGCGAAAGCCGTGCCTGATGTCCAGCTCAACGACGAGGGAACCGGCTATGTCATCGCCTTGCCGATCCCGGGTATCGTCACCCAGGTCCAGACCAATATGGGCGCGACCATCAATATCGACTGGGTCCTTCGGATCGCGGCGGATCTGATGTCGGAGGGTGGCAATAAGGTCTCCTATTCCGACCTCATTCCGCGCATCGACGCCTGGTTTGCCGAAGCGCGTCCGGCGAACCTTCTCTATCATCCTTATATTTCCGAGGCGGGAGAGCGTGGCCCCTTCGTCAACGCTCATGCCCGCGCCGGGTTCACGGGGCTTTCGACACGGCATGGCTTTGCCGACATGTTGAGGGCAGTGGTCGAAGGGCTCGGCATGGCCACGCGTGACTGCTATGCGGCCATGGGCGACATGCCGTCGGAGTTGCGCATCACCGGAGGGGCTGCCCGTTCGCGCGCGCTTCGCGGCTCGCTTTCTGCGGCCGTCAGGGCGCCGGTGCGCATTTCGGAGCGTGAAGAGGCCGGCGCCGCCGGCGTGGCGATGATGGCGGCGGTCTCCATCGGCGCCTATCCCGACATGGATAGCTGTATTGCCGACTGGGTGACGCCGCTGCTGGGCGACGCCGAGGCGCCCCATGCCGAAAATGCCGATCGCTATGACCGGTTGTTCGACGCCTACAAGGATGTGCGGCAGGCGATCGCGCCGGCTTGGGACAAGCTGGCGCAGCACTAAAGCATCGGCCCGAAAATCGGTTCCGATTTTCTGAAAGCCTGATGCGTGGATTCAAGGAGATAGAGCGCCTTTTTGCTTCCGGAAGGAAGCGCACGCTCTAGCCGGCACCGTGAGCGGGCGCCGTATTCAGATTTGATTTGATGATGCCAAAGGCATCCGAAGGAGCATGACATGATGGAACCGGAAATCTTTGATCTTTTCGTCATCGGCGGAGGCATCAACGGTGCCGGCATCGCCCGCGATGCAGCCGGCCGGGGTCTTTCGGTCATGATGTGCGAAAAAGGCGACCTGGCCGAGGGAACGTCCTCGCGTTCCGGCAAGCTTGTGCATGGTGGCCTGCGCTATCTGGAATATTACGAGTTTCGTCTGGTGCGTGAAGCTCTGATCGAGCGTGAAGTCCTGCTCAATTCCGCGAGCCATATCATCTGGCCGATGCGCTTCGTGCTTCCGCACAGCCCGTCGGATCGTCCGGCATGGCTCGTGCGCCTCGGGCTCTTCCTCTATGATCATCTCGGCGGCCGCAAGAAGCTGCCGGGCACACGCTCGCTCGACCTTCACCGTGATCCCGAGGGCGCGCCGATCCTCGATCAATATTCCAAGGGCTTTGAATATTCCGACTGTTGGGTTGATGACGCACGTCTCGTCGTCCTCAATGCGCTCGATGCCGCAGCCAAGGGCGCGCAGATCCTGACGCGGACGGCCTGCATCAGCGCCCGTCGCGACCAGGGCGGCTGGATCGTCCAGATGCGGAACGAGCGTTCGGGCGAGGTGCGCACGGTGCGGGCGAAGGCGCTGGTGAATGCATCGGGTCCCTGGGTCAACGATATTATTCACCGGGTCGCCGGCTCCAACAGCAGCCGCAGTGTCCGTCTGGTGAAGGGCAGCCATATTATCGTTCCGAAATTCTGGAACGGTCAGCAGGCCTATCTGGTGCAGAACCACGACAAGCGCGTGATCTTCATCAATCCGTATGAGGGCGACAAGGCGCTGATCGGCACGACCGACATTCCCTATGAAGGCAAGCCGGAAGAGGTAAAGGCAGACGAGAAGGAGATCGATTATCTCATCACTGCCGTCAATCGCTACTTCAAGGAAAAGCTGCGCCGCTCCGACGTGCTGGAAAGCTTCTCCGGCGTGCGGCCGCTCTTCGACGATGGCAAGGGCAACCCGTCTGCCGTGACGCGCGATTATGTCTTCGATCTCGATGAGACCGGCGGTGCGCCGCTTCTTAATGTTTTCGGCGGCAAGATCACGACTTTCCGTAAGCTCTCCGAACATGCCATGCAGAAGCTTGCTCGGTTCTTCCCGAAAATGGGCGGCGACTGGACGCGTGGCGCCACGCTTCCCGGCGGTGAAATTCCGAATGCCGACTATGTGTCTTTCGCGGACACGTTGCGCAGCGCCTATCCATGGATGCCGCGCGCGCTCATCAATCATTACGGGCACCTTTACGGCGCACGCACCAAACTCATCGTCGGTGATGCGACGTCGCTCGCCGGGCTTGGCCGTCATTTCGGTGGCAATCTCTACGAGGCCGAAGCTCGGTATCTGGCCGCTTCCGAATGGGCGCAGAAGGCAGAGGACGTGATGATGCGCCGTACCAAGGAAGGGTTGCGCATGACGATCGAGGAGAAGGCCGCGTTTTCCGCCTGGTTCGACACCGAACTGGCGCTGGCCGCCTGACCCAACCGACATCGCCGGGAGACAATATCGATGCCTTTGACCCTATCGCTCAACACCAATCCGCTGGTGAACCGCTTTGCGGAGCCTTCCGACCTGATCGAAACGGTGGCGCGGGACCTGCGCATCCGCGACCTGCAACTGACGCATGAGTTCATCAATCCCAGCTGGCAGGCGCCGGTCATTCGCCGCCTGACGCGCGACATGCAGGCGGCATTGAAGCGCACCGGCGTCCGCGTGACCTCCGGCATGACCGGTCCCTACGGCCGGCTCAACCACTTTGGCCACCCGGACAAGGACGTTCGCCGTTATTATGTCGACTGGTTCAAAACCTTTGCCGATATCACGGCCGATCTCGGCGGCCAGTCGGTGGGCACGCAGTTCGCGATCTTCACCTATAAGGATTATGACAATCCGGCGCGACGCGAGGAACTCCTTCAGATCGCGATCGATTGCTGGGGCGAAGTGGCGGAGCACGCCCGCGCCGCCGGTCTCTCCTATATTTTCTGGGAGCCAATGAGCGTCGGTCGCGAGTTCGGCGAGACGATCGAGGCCTGTCTTTCCTTGCAGGACCGGTTGACGAAGGCGCCATTTGCCATACCGATGTGGATGATGGCCGACATCGACCACGGAGACGTCACGTCCGCAAACCCTGACGATTTTGATCCCTATGCCTGGGCGCGCGCGGTGCCGACGGTTTCGCCGATCATTCACATCAAGCAGAGCCTTATGGACAAGGGTGGGCACCGCCCCTTTACCGCAGAATTCAACGCCAAAGGCCGCATCCAGCCGGCACCGCTTCTTGAGGCCTTCGCTCAAGGTGGCGCCAAGGACAATGAGATCTGCCTTGAACTGTCCTTCAAGGAGCGCGAACCGAACGATCGGCAGGTCATCTCTCAGATCGCCGAAAGCGTCGCCTTCTGGGCTCCTCATATCGACACGGGCGTCGGTGACTTGCATATCTAGCCGCAGAGGTAACTGAGTCCCGATTCTACAATCCAGTCAGCGATACGGCGAGGCCGCGGGGCGCTGATCGGGACTTAAATAAAAGCAGGCGGAATCATATGCGTGAGATGATGAAGAGGAACGGTCGATGACGGATGCCGATGCTTCGCTCGCCGTGCGGGCGGCCTGGCTGCACTATGCCGGCGGACTGACCCAATCCGAGGTGGCAAAGCGCCTCGGCGTTCCCTCGGTCAAGGCACACCGATTGATTGCGCGCGCTGTCGCCGATGGTGTCGTGAAAGTGACGATCGACGGCGACATCGTCGAATGCGTCGAGCTGGAAACCGAGCTTTCGGCGCGGTTCGGCCTGCAATATTGCGAGGTCGCTCCTGACCTTGGCGAAGAAGGCTTTGAATTTCGCGCGCTGGGTCAGGCCGGTGCCGGCTTCCTTCGCCGGGAGATCGAGAGCGGCAACAACAAGGTGATCGGCCTCGGCCATGGCCGTACGCTCTCGTCTGCCGTTCATCATCTGGCGCGAGTCAACGCCAAGGACCTGCGCTTCGTGTCGCTGCTCGGTGGTTTGACCAGAAACTATGCCGCCAACCCCTATGACGTCATGCACCGCATCGCCGAGAAAACCGGCATGCAGGCGCATGTGATGCCCGTGCCGTTCTTTGCCAATACGCGTGAGGATCGCGACGTTCTTCTGGCTCAGCGCGGCGTTAAGGAAGTCTTCGATCTGGCCAATGGCGCCGAGTTGAAGCTCGTTGGTCTCGGCACCGTCGATACGGATGCGCAGCTCGTCCTGTCCGGCATGGTTGAACCGCGGGAGATCAAGGAAGTGACCGCAGCCGGCGGTGTCGGCGAAATTCTCGGGCACTTCTTCGACGCCGAGGGCAATATTCTCGAGACGACGCTGACGGCGCGCACGCTTTCGGCATCGCTACCGCGTTCGAAAGAGGAGCGACTGGTTGCGCTCTCCGGCGGTCTGCCGAAGGTCGAAGCCATTCGAGCCGTTCTGAAAAGCCGTTGTCTCTACGGTTTGATCACGGATGAACGCACAGCGCGGGCTTTGCTGAAAACATAGTCGCTGCACGTTCGGAATGTGATTTCACGACAATATCACAAACCAAATGTTGAATTGTGATGTTTTAATGTTATATTCCTTTCAACTCCACTCAGGCAATGGCCGGAGGGTAAGGTGAAGCGGGAAGAGCGCCAGCAATCGATCATCAATCTGCTCGTCGAGCACAAGACCGTCGACCTCGACGATCTTGCCGATCGCTTCATCGTGTCCAAGATGACCATTCATCGCGATCTGGATGACCTTGAGCAGGCGGGCGTGCTGCGCAAGGTTCGCGGTGGCGCAACGATCGATGCCGGCACGCAGTTCGAGAGCGATTTCCGCTTTCGCGAGCGTCAGGGCCACGAGGAAAAGCTTGCCATGGCGCGCCGGGCGCTGGAGCTGGTCGAACCGGGTATGACCGTGATGATCAATGATGGCTCGATGGCGGCCGTTCTTGGCGAGATGGCGCTGGAGAAGCGACCACTGACATTGATCACCAACAATGCCGCCATCGTCGACAGGATGAGGAACGAAAGCGGCATAACGCTCATCGCGCTTGGCGGTATCTATTCCGCCAAGTTCAACGCCTTCCTGGGCGTCGTCACCGAAGAGGCCCTGTCGCGTCTGCGAGCCGATATCGCATTTCTGTCGACACCGGCCATCTCCGGCAGGCTCGCCTATCATATGGACGACAACGTCGTGCGCACGAAACGCGCCATGATCGCATCGGCCGCCAGGAGCTGCTTGCTCGTCAACCATCAGCGCATAGGGCACACGGCCCTGCATGTGATGGCCGATCTCGCCGATTTCGACGCAATCATTACGGATCGCGCCCCGGATGAGGCAATCGTCGAGCAGTTTCGCCGTGACGGCATCACCCTAACCATTGCTTCTACCCAGGATATGAGATGACAGAGACGCCTCGCTATTGGATCGGCACCAGCTGGAAAATGAACAAGACCCTTGCTGAAGCACGGGCCTTCGCCGAAGCCCTGCGTGCCGCCGATGCTCTTCGGGATCCGCGTATACAGCGGTTCATCATTCCCCCGTTCACGGCCGTGCGCGAGGTGAAGGCCATTCTGTCGGAAAGTTCCGTGAAGGTCGGTGCCCAGAACATGCATTGGGCCGATCAGGGCGCCTGGACCGGGGAAATCTCGCCGCTGATGCTCAAGGATTGCAATCTCGACATTGTCGAGCTCGGCCATTCGGAGCGTCGCGAGTTCTTCGGCGAAACCAACGAGACCGTCGGCCTGAAAACCGAGGCCGCTATTCGTCACGGGTTGATCCCGCTGATCTGCATCGGTGAGACGCTGAGCGATCGCGAGAGCGGTCGTGCCACGGAAATCCTGAGCGAACAGGTGGTCGGTGCGCTCTCGAAGCTTTCCGAGCCGCAGAAGCAGGCGGACATCCTGCTCGCCTATGAGCCGGTCTGGGCGATCGGCGAAAAGGGAATTCCCGCCGAGCCGTCTTATGCCGATGCACGCCAGGCCGAGATCATCGCGGTCGCGCAAAGGGTGCTTGGCCGAAAAATCCCATGCCTTTACGGCGGATCGGTCAATCCGCAAAACTGCGAGGAACTCATTTCCTGCCCGAACGTCGACGGGCTTTTCATCGGGCGCTCCGCCTGGAACGTCGAGGGCTATCTCGACATCCTCGCCAAGTGCGCCGCCAAACTCTGAAGGAGATCATCATGAAACTTGCTATTGCTGGAGACAGCGCCGGCGAAGGCCTCGCCAAGGTTCTCGCCGATCATCTGAAGGATCGTTTCGAAGTGAGCGAAGTGTCGCGCACCCAGGAAGGTCCGGATGCGTTCTACGCCAATCTCGCCGACCGTGTCGCCTCCGGCGTCATCGACGGCACCTATGACAAGGCCATTCTCGTCTGCGGCACAGGCATCGGCGTCTGCATCTCTGCCAACAAGGTGCCGGGCATCCGCGCAGCTTTAACGCACGACACCTATTCTGCCGAACGCGCCGCGCTGTCGAACAACGCCCAGATCATCACCATGGGCGCCCGCGTCATCGGCACTGAGCTTGCCAAGGCCATCGCCGATGCCTTCCTGGCTCAGACCTTCGACGAGAAGGGCCGTTCGGCCGGCAACGTCAACGCCATCAACGAAGTCGACGCGAAGTACAACGCTCGCTAAGACCAGTCTCCCAAGACGCAGCAAGCCCGGTGATCCCTGCGATCGACCGGGCCTGTCTGTTTTTGTGCCCAGGAAAAAGTGGCGGGATTCACGCCTGCTTGCGGCCCGAAAGCCAGCGCTTGAACTCGATATTGGTGTCTGTCTGGATGGCGCCGACGCCAGCTTCGACGAGCGCGCCCCAGACGCCTTCGGGATCGCTGATGGCCCGGCTGTCGTTGAAATCGAGATTGTGGGAAACGTCGAGCGTATTGATCCACAAGCGGATGTTCTGGCGCTCCAGTTCTTCCCGGCCGGCTGCGAGATCGGCAAGATCGGTAAACTTGACCTCGATCATCGGCGCGCCAAGCGGCTCGATCAATCTGAGGTCCGCGGCAAATTTTCCCGGTCTGACGGGGAACATCGGCATATGCGGAATGGAGCCAAACCAGTCTGCTGTGCTCACGGGAAAGTCGCGGCTCTCCGGCACGACATCCGACTTGATGATCACATGTTCCTCTGCCCCCAACCGCTGGACGGTCGCGATCACCAGCGGCAGTTCATGTGGAAACTTTGTATCGATGTTGACGAACACTCGCCCGCGTGCTTCCTCGAGCGCCTCCTCCAAGGTTGGCACTCGCTCGTCGGTGAGTGCGGCTGCCTCTCCGCCTGCGCCGTCGCGAAGGCGGAGCTCGCGAACGGCGGAGAAGCTGGTTGCTCCAACTATGCCGCTGCCCGACGTCGTCCGGTCGAGCGTCTTGTCATGAATGACGACCAGATGCCCATCGGCGGTTGCCTGCGTGTCGATCTCGACGAATTCGACACCAAGCTCGGCAGCTCCTCGGATCGCCGCGAGCGAATTTTCCGGCGCTGCCGACCATAATGCGCGGTGAGCAATGGTAATGATCCCCCGATTGGCGCGCGACATGAGATCGTAGATCTCGGAAGAGCGGGATGAGTTGGAGATGGCGACAGCGGTCGAGCCGGACATGGGAAGACTTTCTTCGGCGGGGATTTTCTGGCGGGTGGGAAACACAAGACTTTCTTGTGTCGGCTCGTCGACCTAAGGCGGCGACGGCGCTTCGATCATTAATACGCGCAAGGTGTAGTCCTTATGACAATCGCGCGAAATCTGAGCGACATAGGCTCCGCCAAAGTCCTGCGAGAACACCCGAATCGGTCTCAGAAAGCGCCGCTGTGGCTCTTTGACGTCCAATTGCCTGCGCGCGACGCTGGCAACCATGCCCAATCCACAGCTGATTTTCGAAGGAAGCCGGCGACCGAATGAATTGGCAGAGAACGAGGTCCGAAGGGGGCGTGCGCCTTCAGAATGCCGTGATCGTCGCGGTATATTGGTGCGACGAGCGGGCGGTGTTATTCCGGGAACCTGCGATGTTCAGCCAGTATACGGGCGATGCGCCGCCGGTTAAGGCTCGTTTACGTTTTGTAACATTACGGCCTTAATCGATGCGCATTTGGGTGGGCAATGTTGCTCCCAACCCCCGCCGAAGTGTGAAGGGACGGACCAACCACCTCTCAAAACCGGCCCCCCGTCGCGAGAGGAAGCCAGATCAGGGTTCCGCTCCCCCATCAGTTCAGCGTATTGTCGGAGGGCGCTGATACTTCGGCGTCGGGATTTGCTGGACAACCGCAATTGGCGCGCAAGACTGCTTTTATCATCGGCAATGGAAGTCTGGAGCACGATCTCTCCGGGGCCATCGACAACGCTGACTTTGTCATGCGTTTCAACGAGCCGAACCTCGCGGACGACAAAAGCGGCTCGCGGACCGATGTTCTGATGCTGGCTGCATCGAGCAAGGCGCTGCATCTGCGGATGGCCGATCCAGCGTTTTTGGAGAATGCGGCGCTCAAGTCGGCGAAGATCCTCATGCTCGCCTATCACCCTGAGGTGATCCGCAAATATCATCCCCGGCCCAACATTTTTCAGCGTTTGAGAGGCCGCAGGGCCGATTGGACGACGCAGGCGATCGAACTCATGGGGCATGCCGGCAAAGAGATCCGCATCATGCCACCGCAATTCTACGCCGATGGGTGTGCCGAACTCGGCATTGCGGCTAGCCGGATGCGCAAGGTCTTTCCCAGTACCGGGTTCCTGGGCATCCGCTATGCTCTGGCGAACCTCCCGACCTCCGAGTGGCAGATCAGCTTGTGCGGCTTTGGTTGGCAGGGGTGGAAGCGCCACGACTGGCAGAACGAGCGGAGCTGGGTCGAGAGCAAGATCGCAAGCGGACTCATCGGAATGGCCGCCTGAGACAGGCAGCACCATTCAACGGTCGCTGCCCATCGGTGAAGTTCTATTATTTCTGCCCGAGCAAGCCGCGCAATTCCGGCAGCCTGTCATTCACCAGCCAACCATAATAGTTCTCTTCCGGCAGCTTCTTGCCGCCTGAAGCATCTGCGGCCTGCCGCAGGGCAATGGCGCGTCGCCGCGGTTGGCCGACATTGTAGAGCGTCGCCGTCAGGCCGGGATTTTCGCTGATGTCGAAGCCCTGCGCGCGATAGACGTCCATGGCGTCTCGGACGATGGCCGCGATATAGATCACGCTGCGATCCGGATCCATGATATCGCGATAGATCGCCTGCGGATCGTCAGCCGACAGCTTCGACAATCCGCTGGTCGCATGCACGAGATCGGTGACCTCAAGGGCCGTGAGCGGGCTGATTTGGCCGAGGCCGAAGGTTTGTCCGGCAAAGAAGGGCTGGAAGAAGGCGCGCTGGAACGTCATGTTTTCATAGGTGACGCCATCGACCACCTTGCCACGAAAGCTCTTGTCCCAGGTCTCGTCGCGGCATTCCCACAATTCGGCGCTGCCAGTGAAGGCATCGCAATGGGCGAACTCCGGCTTCTTGACGAAGGACTGGACGTTCATGTCCTTGTAGCTGAACTTGAAGTCCGCCTGGGAATAGGCAAGCGCCTTGACGTAGTAGGACTTCACCCTGTTGACGATCGTGATGTTGTAGGTGTGCTCGCCGACAAGCGCGCCGACGATATGGATGGGATCGATCTTATAGGCCAGCGCGGCCTTCTTGATCGAAGCCATCAGATCCTTGTCTTCGCGAAGTACGCCGACGATCTTCTGGTATTTTTCTTCATAGGTCGTGTTAAAGGCCTTGGCCCGCAATGCCGACGTGTTTGGGACCGGAGGCTGCGTGCCATTACGATTGCCGGGTGGCACGCGCACCATTTCGTGACCGAAGCAGGCGCTGGTCAGCGTGAGGATGACAAGAAGACAGAGTGCCGGAATTCTCGACAGGCTTGTAAGCATTCGCAAGTTGACTTTCAAAAATTTTCCCCGGCACGGGGATGATCTTCATAGTCGATCAGCCTGCAAAGGCAAGGGCGAGCGCTTCTTCTGCCCGGCGAATCACAATAAACTTTGCGTCAGGCAGCCTCTGGCTGTAATCGCGGATGACAATACTGCCAAGGCGAGTTTCGGATTTGCCGCCCTGATTTTCGAGGGGCATGGTTTTCGAGGGGATTGCGTTGAAACATCTCGTTGTGACAGGCAGTATCTTGCTTGCAGCCGCGCCAGGCGAAGCCTTGCCGACGATGGCCGACGTTCCGGCTCTCGCCAAGGCAGCCGTTGCGCGACGGATCGACGTTCCGTCTTCAGCCGTTCATATTCTGACCGCCAAGCCGAGCGAGCGAATGCCGGGCTTTGTCGTTTGCGGCCGTATCGAAACCTCCCCCGGTATGGCGGACGGTGAACGTTTCTTCGTGGTTATACCGGGGAATTTTGCCATCCTTGATCAGGATGGCAAGGGCCTCGTCGATACCTACTGGTCAGCCAATCACTGCGAGTGACTGGCCAGAGCCTTGCTGATCATGGCGAGCTGTTCAGGAGTGCGGCCGGATTCAAGCCGAACCCAATTGTTCGGATTGTCGGCGGATTGGCGCTTGATGAACGTGTAGCCGGTCCCTTCCCAGGTCTTGACCGAGTCGGTGAGGTTGTCGAGAACGAGATCGCCATCGTTCGTTCGCGCCATCAGCACCAGATGGCCCTCATTGTTCTTGTCGAGCACCACAGTCAGCAACAGCGCTGAGCGGGACCATCCGGCCTCCACGAGCAGTTTTTTCTTCAGCAGAACATAGTCGTTGCAGTTGCCGGCGCCATCGTCGGGATAGGTCCACCAGTTGATGATGCCGAGCTTGTAGATGCCGTAGTGATCGTTGTCGCCAACGCCCTGGATCTCATGATTGACGAGATTGTTGATCTGCTGCAGCTGCGCCCAGCGCTCCTTGCCGAGCGTGATGAATTCGTCGCTCTTTTCGGTCTCCATGCATTCGGCCGGCTGTGCGGAGCAAAAACCCGCCCAGCCGACCGGCGCGCTCGCTTCCGTGACCACGCGGGCGAATTGGTGGACTGGTGCGTCAACCGCGTTGGTCACCGGCTTTGCGGTGGTGGCTGTCGAAAACGACAGGCCGGCAACGAGGATAAAGCTTGCAGCGATGAGGAATGAACGCATACTCGGCTCCATGAATTGAGCTCATGAAATCCGATGCGGTCAAATTTATTCGGAAAAAGATCATTCGCATTTTAGTGAAGTCGAGCTTTGGTGAGAATCCGCTTGGATTTCAGCGCCGGATTGGTGGTATCGCCTTGCCGAAAATAGGCGCGTCCGCTCGGACAATCGCGATAGCGGCGCCGAAAACATATGATATTTCATCGACATATGGCGATTGCTTGAGGACCCTCAACGCGTTTATGATTTGGTTACTTCAAATGCGGATCTCCCCGAGATGGGATGCGGGGGAGAGAACCGAAAACAGAGCGGGAGGCCCTATGATCGACGATATTCTCGACCGGATGACGCTTGAGGAGCAGGTTTCGCTGCTGTCTGGCGCCGATTTCTGGACCACCGTCCCCATCGAGCGCCTCGGCATTCCGAAGATCAAGGTGACGGATGGACCGAATGGCGCGCGGGGCGCGGGCTCGCTGGTGGCCGGCGTCAACTCCGCTTGCTTCCCGGTTGCCATTGCGCTTGGCGCGACCTGGAATCCGGCTCTGGTCGAGCGCATGGGGGTTGCCATTGCCGGTCAGGCCAAGAGCAAGGGCGCGTCGGTCTTGCTGGCGCCGACGGTCAATATCCATCGCTCCGGCCTGAATGGGCGCAATTTCGAGTGCTATTCCGAAGACCCCATGCTGACGGCGGAGCTCGCCGTTGCCTATATTCAGGGCGTGCAGAGCCAAGGTATTGCCGCGACGATCAAGCATTTCGTCGGCAATGAATCCGAGATCGAGCGGCAGACCATTTCGTCGGACATCGAGGAGCGCGCGCTTCGCGAGATCTATCTGCTGCCATTCGAAAAGGCTGTCAAAAGGGCCGGCGTCATGGCCGTCATGTCTTCGTACAACAGGCTGAACGGCACCTATACGAGTGAAGACCCGTGGCTGTTGACCAAGGTCCTGCGTGACGAATGGGGTTTCGACGGGATCGTCATGTCCGACTGGTTCGGCTCGCATTCGACTGCCGCGACCGTCAATGCGGGGCTCGATCTGGAAATGCCGGGACCCGCGCGGGACCGTGGCGAGAAGCTGGTTGCCGCCGTGCGCAACGGTGAAGTCAAGCCTGAGACCGTGCGTGCGGCGGCGGGTCGCATTTTGAAGCTGCTGGAGCGCGTCGGAGCATTTGAGACAGCCCGTGACCTTGCCGAACATGCGCTCGATTTGCCCGAGGACCGCGCGCTGATCCGCCAGTTGGGGGCTGAAGGCGCTGTACTGTTGAAGAATGACGGTATCCTGCCGCTGCAGAGGGCCGGTCTTGGACACGTGGCCGTCCTTGGGCCAAACGCCGCGGAGGCGCGCGTCATGGGTGGTGGGAGCGCCCAGATTGCCGCACATTACCGGATCAGCCCGCTCGAAGGGATCCGCGAGGCGCTGTCGAATGCCAACAGCATCCGCTACGCGGTCGGTTGCCGTAACAACAGGCTGATCAACGTCTTTTCGGGAGACATGAGGGTCGAGTATTTCAAGGGGCGGAGCCTGGCCGGCATGCCTATCATTGCCGAGCCAGCCCATGTCGGCGAGTTTTTCTGGTTCGACTTGCCGTCAGCCGAACTTGACCCGGCAGATTTTTCCGCACGCATGACGGCCTCTTACGTGCCTACGGAAGGCGGCGAGCATGTGTTCGGCATGACCAACGCCGGTCTCGCCAAACTTTATGTCGATGGCGACCTGGTGGTGAACGGCTTTGACGGCTGGACCCGCGGTGACAATTATTTTGGCACTGCCAATGTCGAACAGCGCCAAAGCCTCTATCTGGAGGCGGGCCGACGATACCAGGTCGTCGTCGAATATTGCTCTTCGGCGGCAACAGAGGAAGGCATCAATCTGACGGCGGTGCGCTTTGGCGTCGAGAAGCCTCTGGGAGAGCCGGATCTGGCGGAGGCGGTCGAGACCGCGCGCAATGCGGATGTGGCGCTGTTGTTCGTCGGCCGCGACGGGCAGTGGGATACGGAAGGGCTTGATTTGCCGGACATGCGGTTGCCCGGGCGACAGGAGGAGCTGATCGAGAAGGTGGCGGCTGTCAACGCCAATACCGTCGTCGTCCTCCAAACGGGTGGTCCAATCGAAATGCCGTGGCTTGGCAAGGTGAGGGCCGTCCTGCAGATGTGGTATCCGGGCCAGGAGCTGGGTCATGCGGTTGCCGACGTTCTGTTCGGCGAGGCGGAGCCGGGTGGTCGGCTGCCGCAGACTTTCCCAAGGCAGCTGTCTGACAATTCCGCGATGACCGGCGACGTGACCGTCTATCCGGGCAAGGATGGGCATGTTCGCTATGCCGAGGGTGTTTTCGTCGGCTACCGCCATCACGACAGGCAAGGTGTGGAACCGCTTTTTCCCTTCGGTTTCGGCCTCGGTTACACGCATTTTTCCTGGGGCAGTGCAGAGGCATCGGCGACACGAATGGGTCCTGACGGCATCACCGTCACCGTTGATGTCACCAATATCGGGGACAGGAGGGGATCGGAGCTCGTGCAGCTCTATGTCCGGCCGCCCGCTTCGGCGGTCGAGAGACCGGACAAGGAACTGCGCGCCTTTGCCAAGCTTCAATTGGCGAAGGGCGAGACGGGCAGGGCCTCGCTCGTCGTCCATCCCCGCGATCTGAGCTATTTCGACGTGGAAGCAAAAGCGTTTCGTGCCACTGCGGGCCACTACGAACTTCTGGTCGCCGCCAATGCTGCCGATATCCGTTCGTCAGTGATGATCGAGCTCGCAAACGATTGGGTTGGCGAGGTTTCCGATCGTCTGGTTTGACGTTCTGAATGCAATCGCAAGCATACTCTATCTACATCGGCGCGGTGCTACAGCCTCGCCGATGCAGCTCAGCTTGCCGCCTCAGCGACGGCGCATGCGTTGCGGCGGCACCCGACCCGAGAACGGAGATGCCAACTCCTTCTCCGCCATCTGTTCCAGCTGGAAGATCTGCCCGACCGGTTTCGGTCGTCCAAGGAAGAAGCCCTGAGCCTCGTCGCAGCCTTCTACGCGCAGGATTTCCAGCTGATGGTTGGTCTCCACGCCCTCGGCCAGAACCGGGATGTCAAGGCTCTTGCCGAGCGTCAGCACGGCGCGGACGATCGCCTTTGCCTGTATGCTGTTGTCGACCTCGTTCATGAAGGAGCGGTCGAGCTTGATCTTGTCGAAGGGGAAGGAGCGTAGCGTGTCGAGCGATGAATAGCCCGTGCCGAAATCGTCGATGGCAATGGTGACGCCAAGCGCCCGGATCTGCCGCAGCACGTGCAGCGTGCGGGTCTTGTCGGCGATGATCGTCGACTCGGTGATCTCCAGCTCGAGCCTCGACGGCGAGAGGCCGGTTTCCACCAGGATCGATTGAATGAGCTTGGCAAGATCCGCATGGGCGAATTGTACCGGCGAGAGATTGACGGCGATCTTGTACGGCTTGTTCCAGGCGGCGGCCTGCTTGCACGCGTTGCGCAGGACCCATTCGCCGATGACGAGGATCGTGCCGCTCTCCTCGGCGATCGGGATGAACTCGGAGGGCGGAACCGCACCTCGCTCAGGGTGGCTCCAGCGCAGCAGGACTTCGTAGCCGCAAATCTCGCCCGTCTGAACCGAGGTTTGTACCTGATAGTGCAGATCGAGCTGATCGAGCTCGACGGCGCGGCGCAAATCCTGCGCCAGCGTGTGGCGTGCGCGGGCCGCTTCATCCATTTTGGATTCGTAGAAGCACACGGCACGGCCGACATCGGCCTTGGCGCGATACATCGCCAGATCGGCATTGCTGATGAGACGTTCCTGGTCGTTGCCATCGTCGGGATAGACGGCAACGCCGATGCTTGCGCCGGTCACCGTTTCGAAATCATCGATGCGGATTGGCTCGAACAGGGTCTTTTCCAGCCGCGCCACGAAATCGAGAAGCTCGCTCTGGTTTTCGAAACGCTTGGCGGCGGCAAATTCATCGCCACCGACGCGGGCGACGAACTCGCCGTCCTTGACGAGGCGCAGCAGGCGGCGCCCGATGGCCTTCAGCGCCTGATCGCCAGCCTTGTGGCCGCGCAGATCGTTGATCTCCTTGAAGCGATCAAGGTCAATGCCGACGACGGCGAGCTTTGCACCGTCTTCCTTGGCATGTTCCAGGGCGCTGCTCAGATAGTCGCTGAAGCTGCCACGGTTCGGCATGCCTGTGAGGATGTCGTTCAGCGCCATGTGCTGGAGCTTCTGGATGGACTCGCGCGAGGCGCGTTCGTCGATCATGTAGCTCGCGACGCCGGTGCCGATCACGAGCAATCCGCCGCCCGCGACCGCGACGGCCATGGCTTGCAGCGCATAGGAATCAACGATGCCGGCACCGGTTGCCAGCGGCGTGACGGAGACGGCGGTCATTGCCGTGAAATGCAGGAGGATCACCGCAAGCACGAAAAAGCCGAGTGCGACCAGGGGAGCGAAGCGCCAGGGGCGGCGAATGGCTTGATTAAGCGCCAGGACGGCAAATGTCACTGAGAGCACGACGGAGGCAAAAACATAAGTCCTGTCCCAATCGACGATGCCATCGACATGGTAGGCCATCATGCCGGTATAATGCATGATGCTAATGGCAAGACCGACGACCACGCCACCCAGTTCCGGTGCCACCTTCGGCATGCGCGACAATGTGATCGCAAAGCCGGCGGAGCAGCCGGCGACGGCCAACAGAAACGACGCCATGGTCAGGATCGGGTCGAAGGCCACGGGCGCGCCAACCTCATAGGCCAACATGGCGATGAAATGGGTGCACCATATGGAGGCGCCCGCAGCTACCCCGGTCAGAAAGATCCATCCGCCGCGCTGAAGCCCGTGCGTCATTTCTGCCCGTCGTAGAAGGTTGAGCGTTATCCATCCGCCGCTGACACAAACAAACGCCGCAAGGAAAACGAGCCACAGATTATGTGCTGTGACGATGCATGAAAGGACGCGCACTCAGAAAATCCCGAATCTGGTCACTGGAATGACGGCCATTTGATATTGCACCCGCCACAACTGAAATAGGTAAGCGACGCTTTCGCGGGTAAACACTAAAAATCGGGTAAATGGCGTCCGTAGGAATTGCCGGAAAAGGCCTTAATTCAGGCGATTTTCAAGGTGGCCAGTACTGGCCCTCGCCGCCAAAATATCAATTGTTAGAACGGATTAGATCTCATTTGCCGCGCCGATTTTCTAGATGAAAATATTTTCAATTATACCAAAGTATAATTTTGACTCTCGGTAAATATTCCCTAAATTCAATATGTCTAAAATAGATTCTCTTCCATTATCGGAATATCAATATTTATTGGCGATACTATTATTAAGTATATTTGAAAGTACTGTTGCTTTCGACTTATGCGGTATTTGTTCTTGTAACTTCTACCATAGAGAGTTTGTTCGTGAAAATATTGAAGGCCGGCGCGAGATCCTTCTTATCTATATATAAGCATTCACGAAAATTCATGGCCGATAGGTCAGGAAATTTCGGGATGATGACGGCGCTGCTGGCGATCCCACTGATCGGAGCGGCCGGCCTTGCCATCGATATCACCAATGCGCTCGTGGTTAGGAACGAACTTTACAATGCCGCCGACGCGGCGGCCGTGGGCGCCGTTGCAACGTCTTCGCCGGCAGTCGCTGCGGCTATGGCCATGACCAGTGACGGCACGGTTACCATTGGCCAGAATGACGCCAACAAACTCTTTTATGGTCAGGCGTCGAGCGACCTGCAAAACGTGCCGGTCAACGTGAACATTGTGGTGACGAGAGCTTCGAACATCCTGTCCGCCCAAGTCAGTTTTTCCGCGACCGTGCCGACGACGCTGATGCAGTTGCTGGGCCAGACCACGATCCCGATCAGCGGAGTTGCATCGGCACAATATCAGACGGCGAGTTTCATCGACTTCTACATGCTGCTCGACAACACGCCGTCGATGGGCGTCGCTGCGACGGCCGGCGGTATCGCAATCATGCAGTCACATACCAGCGACACATGTGCATTTGCTTGCCACGACCTGAACGACCCAAACAACTATTACAATCTTGCGAAAAAAACTCTCAACATTGATCTGCGCATCGATGTCGTGCGTCAGGCGACGCAGGCACTGACCGACACGGCCACGACAAATAGCCAGTCGCCAGACCAGTATCGTATGGCCGTCTACACATTCGGAACCGAAGCCGACAAAGCGGGTTTGACGGCCGTGTCCGGACTTTCGTCGAATATGGTGCAAGTCAAGCAAGCCACCAGCGCCGTTGATTTGATGGCTGTTCGAGGCCAAGGCGACAATAACGATCAGGATACGAGTTTCGATACAATGCTGACGCAGCTGAAACCAATAATCGGGACTGGCGGCGGCGGTACGAGCGGTTCGGACCGGCAAAAGGTACTGTTCTTCGTGACTGATGGTGTTGGTGATAGCTATAAGCCGACAACCTGCACGAAACCAACCACCGGCGGCCGCTGCCAGGAGCCGCTCGATACATCCTTCTGCCAGCCTCTGAAAAACCAGAACGTCAAGATCGCGATCCTCTACACGACCTATCTGCCGTTGCCGCAGAATCCCTGGTACAATTCATGGATTGCGCCATTCCAATCCCAGATCGGCACGAACCTGCAGAACTGCGCATCGCCGGGCCTCTATTTTGAAGTCAGCCCAACGCAAGGCATCAACGATGCGATGAATGCGCTGTTTCTAAAGGTCATCCGGACGCCACGACTTACAAGCTGAAGGCTCGGTGTCGAGCATTCATCGGATGCGGCACGCGCTATATTTGGTGTGGCGAGGGCCAGACAACCGAGCGGCATGTCAATCACAAGCCCGTGGTGGGACCTTGGGGGCGGGCTTGGGCCTCTTATGATCGTCTCCGCGTCATTCCGTGAGCACCAAGAGATCTCGGATACCAACTCGATCGTCTCATGGCTTGAGCGGACGCGGTTCGCACATCTGCCGCGTGCCCCGAAATGCGGTTCCAAGCGGCAAACCTTACGGTTGGGGGCAGGTCAAACGATCGGCGAAGAGCGATATTCAAAATCCGGATGAGGGCAGTCTCACTCGTCCTTCATCGGTATTTCAGCCTCCTTGACCGCCGCAATGAACGCGCGCCGGGCATCTTCGGGCGTACGCTTCCCGGAGATCACGTCGGCGAAGACGAGCAGTGCTCGGTCGAGGGCGGGTGCTTCATCGAGGGGCCAGTCTTCGATCAAGGCCCAGGACGCTGCCTGGGTGGTGTCGATGACTATCCATTCTTCTGGACTTTCAAGGGCGATCGTAACCGCCTTGCTCCATTTTCTTTCCATTGTCGCAAGCTTTCAAACTTGAGGGCGCTAATCGCCTGTCTCATAGGCCGATTCAGCGCGAGTGGCGAGCCGGTTTCGGCCGGGCCCGCCGTTCCGTGCGATGTTCCGGGGAGAATTCGGGCGGAAGCGGCTTCCTCAAGACAACAGGGGGACGCCCGCCTCGACCGCCGCGGCTATGAAGGCAAGACGGGCCTCTTCCGGGGGCCGCTCACCGCGTTGAACGTCCATGCAGATCAGGAGCGCGGACATGAAACAGCTGCCTTCGTCCGCCGGCCAGTCGTCCAGAAGTGTCTTCCAGGCGTCGTCGGCATTCCCGACTGTTTTGATTTCGCCCGTGCTGTGGCGAACAACGCGCACAGGAGAGAAGCGTGGCATGGTGTTCATGATAGAAGACTCCAACACGGCAGAGCCTTTCTTGGGCCTTTATCGGCGAGAGCGCATTTAACTTTATTAACCCCAGCTCAGGTTTTGGGAGGGATGTGATCGGTTATAGACCTCATCCTTGCGACATTTGCCAGGTTGGGCACCGTTTGCTTTTATTCGCGGCAGACTTGGCGGACCGTGTCGATGAAGGCTCTGAGCTTCGGCGCCAATTCGGCGCGGCGCGGAAAATAAAGAAAAAGACCGGCTTCCATCACAGCATGATCGACCAGCACCTGGATCAGCCTTCCAGCGGCAATATCCGAGCGCACGAGGGGTTCAAAAACATAAGCTAGCCCGACGCTTGCCAGAGCGAGTTCGATTGCCGAATGAGATTCGGTAACGATCGCCTGGCCTTGCACGGCGACGGCAACGTCCCTTCCGTCCTCGACGAATTCCCATTCATAGAGCCCTCCTGAACGGATAAGCCGATAGCCGATGCAATTGTGGTGCGAGAGATCGCCGAGCGTCATCGGTCGGCCGAACCGGCTGATGTAATCCGGTGAAGCGACCACGACCGAAGGGAAGGGTGGAGTGAGGCGAACCGCCACCATGTCCTGAGCGATCATCTCGCCGATGCGAATGCCGGCATCGAAACCTTCTGACACGATATCGGTGAGCCTTTCGTCGGAAAAGATCTCCACTTCGACTTCCGGATAGCGCTCGCTCATGGCCGCAATGACGCGCGTTACGGCGAGCGGCAGGCAAACACGAGCCGCGTTGATCCGCAGCAGCCCGCTTGGTCTCCCCTTTATGGCTCTAATGCGTTCCATTCGCTCATGAATGTCCTGCAGGGCCGGCGCGATGGTCGCAATCAGGCTCCTGCCAGCTTCGGTCAGCGCGACGCTACGGGTCGTGCGCGCAAAGAGCGGCTGGCCTAGCCGCTCTTCGACCAGCCGCACAGCATGGCTCACGGCCGAGGCACTCATTCCGAGCTCATTGGCGGCGGCGGCGAAGCCGCCGCGGCGAGCAACGGCGACGATGATGGGCAGATGTGTCAGCAGATCGCGATCCATTGCTGAGCAATATCGCATAATGCATGCGAATTAAATGATCTTATAAACGTGATGAAAGTCGGCGAACCTATGCCTATCGAATTGCCCGGCGCCACCACGATCCCATCACGCCGGACGTCAAAGAGGAGCGCGCTCATGAGCACGAATTTCTACACCCTCGGCAATAGCGGCCTGAAAGTAACCCGGCTCACGCTCGGCACGATGACATTCGGTACGGAATGGGGCTGGGGCGCAGACAAGGAAGCCGCACGCGCCATTTTCAATGCCTATGTCGATGCCGGCGGCAATTTCTTCGATACGGCCGATGCCTATACGGGTGGCACCTCGGAAGCATGGCTTGGCGAATTCATCGCTGAACGGGGAGTGCGGGATGATGCGGTCATCACGACAAAGTTCACCATGAACCTGACCGCGCAATCACCGAACGCAGCCGGGAACGGCCGCAAGAACATATTGCGTGCCGTCGAGGGTTCATTGAAGCGCCTCAACACGGATCATATCGATCTCTATCTGTTGCATTGCTGGGACCGCCTTACTCCACCCGAAGAGGTAATGCGGACATTTGACGATCTGGTCCGGTCGGGAAAAGTGCTGCATGTCGGTCTGTCCGATGTACCTGCCTGGTACGCCAGCCGCGCTCAAGCGGTTGCAGAATATCGCGGCTATGAACCGATATCGGCGCTTCAGCTCGAATATTCGCTCGCTGAGCGCCATATCGAAAACGAGTTCGTTTCGTTCGGGACACGGTATGGTGCCGGCATTATGGCGTGGAGCCCATTGGCGAGCGGCCTTCTGAGCGGAAAATATCGCACAGGCGAGATTGGGCAGGTGGATGGCCGGCTGGAGACGGTCCGCGGCACCACCAATCCCGGCTTCCAGAAATTCACCGAGCGCAATTGGGCTGTTGTCGCAGAACTGGAGAAGGTTTCGGTCGAGCTCGGACGCAGCATGGCGCAGGTGGCGGTCAATTGGACGATGACGCAGCCAGGCATCGCCTCGGTCATCGTCGGAGCCACCAAGCTCGAGCAATTGAAGGACAATCTCGGCGCGTTGGATTTTGTGATCCCGTCGCACCTGCGCCAAAGGCTCGACGAGGTGAGTGCCTTGGAATCAACCTTCCCCTATTCCTTCTTTGGGCCGGAGATCCAGGGCTCGATGACCGGCGGACAGACGGTCGGCGACAAACCGTCCGGCTACCATCCGGATCTCACCATCTCCGGGAAATTCGCCGGAGTCAGTTGACGCGACAGGCCGCAACGGCCGGACGTCGGTTCAAAGGTTGGTCTGCGTCACCTCAAGGCTCGTCATGCGCATCCTCGTCCGCAGCCTTCGATGCCGACCGCTCGGCGTTGGGGTCGAAGACCTCCGACAGAGTTTGCAGGATCCGCAATACTCCCGGATGATCGCAGGTATAATACCTGAACTGTGCCTGACGGCGCACTTTGACTATGCCTGAATGATAAAGCCGTGTCAGATGTTGGCTGAGCGCTGATTGCGATATTCCAAGTTTCTTGGCCAGACTATTGACGTCTTCTTCGTGGCCGGAAAGGTAAATACAAACTTCAAGGCGTTTTGGATTCGACAGTTGGCTGAGGAGATCTGCATGGTAGATGAGGCGCTCATCTTCTGTAGTTTGGTCTGAGTACATGACGCGGGCCGATCGCTGATAAAAGTTTAATCTTCGAAGTTCAGGCGTCAGATGACAATAAACACAAAAGTCGCAAAATTGTGTTCCGAACTATTGCAAATATATTGCATCCTCCCGGAACGGCTGAACCTCCCACTTAGGCTGATCACGACGGAACACGCCTTCGTTAATCGACAACTAGGGTCGTATTGTGATTTGTGAATATGTCAGCGAGAGGTTTTGCAATTATTCTGTAACAAAATCGAACGAACTGCCTTGTTTTTGTCAGGCTTCTGACATCGCGCTGCAAATAAAGCCGTTTATCTTGTGTCTTATCGAACAGGAGATAAAGATGACCCATAGGGACCTGACGATCACCGAAGTTCTCAAAGATCCGCTTATCCGGCAGATCATGCGCGCCGACCATATCTCTGTAACCGGTATGGCAAATCTGCTGCAGGATGCAGCGCGCAGGCAAAAGCGCACGAAAGAGTTCGCCCTGCTTGCCGACCTCGCACCGATCGCCAACGCAGCTTCGCAAACCATCCCGCAGGCTGATTTGCGCTGATGGCGCCGTCCTCTGCTTGCCGGGTCCAGCGCCGTAGCTGGCGTTGGGTGGCCGGTCGAGCGGACCGCTTCATTGGCGCCATTTCTGGCGCTGTCCGATCCTAGAGCGCGCCGCTGCGGTTTAGTGAAATCGCATAGACGCTGGTGGTCGCCGTTATGAAGAGCTTGTGCTTGCCGCGGCCGCCGAAGCACAGATTGGATACCGTTTCCGGTACCAGGATCTTGCCCATCAGGTGTCCGTCGGGCGCGATGCAATGAACGCCATCGGCCGCCGATGACCAGAGATTGCCATCGCTATCGAATCGCATGCCGTCAGCGCAGCCGGGCGAAATTACGTGAAACACCTCGCCGCCGGATAGCCGCCAGTTTTCGCCGACATTGAAAACGCGGATATGCTGGGGATCGCTGTGGTGCATGCGCCCGGTATCGGCGACAAACAGTCTTTGCTCATCGGGGCTGAAGGCGAGGCCGTTCGGGCAATTGAAGTCGGTCAGCACCGCCTGCATCGCGCCGGACGGGTCGACGCGGTAAACATTGCAAGGCAGTTCCTGCTCGCTGCGATGCCCTTCGTAGTCCGTTGCAATGCCATAATGCGGATCGCTGAACCAGATGGCGCCGTCCGATGTGACCACGACGTCATTGGGCGAATTCAACCGCTTGCCCTGGTAGCGATCTGCGATCACCGTGATCGATCCGTCATATTCCGTGCGCGTCACGCGTCGTGCGCCGTGCTCGCAACTGACGAGCCGACCCTGTCGGTCGCGCGTGTGACCGTTGGAGAAATTGGACGGCTCGCGAAAGACGCTGATACCGAGACCGGGGATCCATCGCATGATGCGATTGTTGGGAATGTCCGAGAAAAGCAGACAATTCTGGTCTCCGAACCAGACCGGTCCCTCCACCCAGTCAAAGCCTGTAGCGAGCTGCTTGATAGGCGCATTGCCGAGGACGAATGTGCCGAACAAGGGATCCATGGTCTCGAAGAACGACATAGCGACAATACCTCCCGCAAAGTTACACGGTCCGTTCGTTGTGTTATCGATACCGTATTCAAATGACTCCGCAAGCCAAGAGCATGGCGCATGTGCCATATTCCGCCGTGAATGGTAGTGCCCACCCTGATCCCTCTCTGGTATCGCAATCGGGCAAACGGAGGAAACGATGTCTGTTGGTCTCTTTGATCTGAAGGGGCGACGTGCTCTTGTCACGGGCTCATCCCAGGGTATCGGGCTTGCGCTTGCCAAGGGATTGGCGGCTGCCGGCGCGGAGGTCATCCTCAACGGTCGCGACGAACAGAAGCTCGTCAGGACAGCGGAAGGCTTTGAGGGCGGGGCGCGCATACTGGCGTTCGACGCAACCGATCATCAGGCTGCGCGGCAGGCTGTCGATGCCTTCGAGGAAGAGACGGGCGCGATAGACATCCTCGTCAACAATGCCGGCATGCAATTCCGCGCGCCGCTCGAGGAGTTTCCGGCCGACGCCTTCGAGCAGTTGTTGCGGACCAACATTTCGAGCATCTTCAATGTCGGTCAGGCGGTTGCGCGCCAAATGATCAAGCGTGGCGCCGGCAAGATCATCAATATTGCGAGCGTGCAGACGGCACTGGCGCGCCCGTCGATTGCACCCTACACGGCGACCAAGGGTGCCGTCGGCAATCTGACAAAAGGCATGGCGACCGATTGGGCGCGCTTCGGGCTGCAATGCAATGCCATCGCACCCGGCTATTTCGATACGCCGTTGAACGCCGCGCTGGTTGCAGACGCCAATTTTTCGGCATGGCTCGAAAAGCGCACACCAGCCGGCCGGTGGGGGCGGGTAGAGGAATTGATCGGTGCCTGTATCTTCCTGGCGTCCGATGCCTCCTCCTTCGTCAACGGTCATGTCCTCTACGTCGATGGCGGCATTACCGCGTCGCTCTGACCATTGCAACGGAGCTGGTGCTTGCCACGCATGAGGTAGCCCCGTCGCTTGGCGAGAGGAGATTGCCCCTATCCGGGAAGCACGCGTCATCGGTGACGCGCCACCGATCGAAGATGAGGCGCGGACAATGGCCGGCGCCACGTTTCATTGAGCGGTATCTTGGTTCGCGATCTCCGGCATTCGCGTCCGAAAGCGCGAATTGCGCGGCTCATTCGCCTGCTGCGTTTGCAATGCGGCAGAGGTTCTTGCTCATGTTCGGAGCCACTTGTCCCGGTTGGACAATGAAGAGGACATCGACGCGGCTGCCCTTGCCGTTCTTGCGGATAACGGCGCGTAGGGTCTGCGGTCGGCCGGAGCCGCTCGTTTCCTGCTGGGCAGTCAATGTCCCGAGGTTCTTCTCTGCCTTCACCTCCAGAAACCCATCGGCCAGAATGGCGCGGTGGATCTTGTCAAAGGCGGTGTTCGGATTGACCGATGGAAAGGCCACCCATGTCTTGTAGGTGATGCCGGTGACCAAGGGGACGCCGTCGCTTTCGTAGTGGCTGGCGCAAGCATCAGCCAGAGCCGGGGAGGCTGAAAGAAGCGCGAGCGCGAAAGCAAAACCTATCCTTGTATGCATCAATTGACAGCCTTTTTGATTGAACCTAGGGGGTGGGCAAATCAGCGAGGTGAGATTGATACTATCGTACCGGGAATATGTCTATCTTCGACATCACGCATAAAGGGAGGATTTCGCGTCAAAGAGCTGCTGAAGCGGAGGCAGCCTGAGCTCAAGGCAAGCACCGGATATCAGTCCCGTCAGGATCGATCTCCCGTCTGGTCTTCTGCAAAGGTGTCGCGCATCGCGCGCAAAATAGTCACCGCCGACGCAGCGCCGGGATCGATGTGTCCGAGCGATCTTTGCCCCAGGCGGGCCGCCCGGCCGCGGGCGGCAACCATGGAGCTTGTCGAGTTCGCACCGTCTTCCGCAGCGTCCAGAATGGCGTTCCACATGCCGGCGGCATCGAGCGAACGTGCTCTGGCGTCGAGGGCGGCTTCGGCCGCCGGGATCCACGCATCCAGCATGGTCTTGTCGCCGCGTTGGCCCTTGCCGCGCTGCTGAATACCGGCTCGCATTTCGTCGACGATCATGGCCTGGCATGCTGGCGACAGCGATTCATCAGACTTTAGCGCCTGCGATGCTCGCCGAAAGGCGGTCGCGTAAAGTGGGCCTGTCGATGCTCCGACGGCATCCAGGAATGCCGATGCCGCGACGGCAAATATCTCGGAAGGCAGCGTTTGCGCTGGATCGAGCTTGGCGAGTTCCGCATTGACCGCCATGAAGCCGAGAGACATGGTGATCCCATGATCCGCGTCGCCGATGGCGCCATCCAGCTCGGAGAGACGGTCTTTCTCGGCATTGATTGCGATGGATATGCGCTGAAACATGTTGCCCAGGCATCGAGCGGCATTTTCCGACATCGTCTTCCTCCCGGTCCCAGCAGTTCTGTCGCTGCCGGGCTCATTCTTATACGATCATCCGACCCTTAGAGCGAAAGTGTCGCATGGATGGTGCAACAGCGCAGTCAGCTCCTGGTCAAGATGCATTATGGATATGGATGCGCCGACCATGTCGAGCGATGTGCAGTAGTGTCCCACCCAATTTGCATCGATTTTGATATCCTTGGCGCTTAGCCTCTGTTCGACGCGGCGGAACAGGATGAAGAGTTCCATCATTGGCGTGGCACCGAAGGAGTTGATCAGCACCGCGACCCGGTCCCCGGCGGCCGGCTTCATCTCGGCAAAGATCCGGTCCATGACGCGATCCGTGATTTCATCGGCGCTCATCATTTTCTCGCGGGTAACGCCACGCTCGCCATGAATGCCCATGCCGAACTCGATATCGTCAGGGCCGATCTCGAAATTATGGCGCCGTGTTTGCGGCATTGAGCAGGGTTCCAGTGCGACACCCATGGTAAAGGTTCGATCGTTGGCTTTGCGCGTCGCGGCTTCGCAGGCATCGAGCGACAAGCCCTTGTCGCAGGCAGCGCCGGCAATCTTGAAAATGAAGAAATTGCCGGCGACGCCGCGCCGCCCCTCTTTGTCTTCTATGGGAGACGACGCGATGTCGTCGGTCGTCAGCACTGTGCGGACGTCGATCCCATGCTCCTGCGCCATTTCCGCGGCCATTTCGAAGTTCATGACGTCGCCGGCATAGTTGCCGTAGACGAAGAGCACGCCTTTTCCGCCGGAGGCTGCCTTGGCGCATTCGAGGATCGGTGTCGGGGGCGGCGAGGAGAAGATGTTGCCGATGGCAACGGCATCCGCCAAGCCCTTGCCGACATAGCCAAGAAAACCGGGTTCATGGCCCGTGCCGCCGCCGATGACGAGCCCGACCTTATCGGGCCTCGGCCCATTCCGCGCCACCAGCGCCCGGTTCGACCCCTTGATCGGTGTGAGGTAGGAAGTATGCGCCTTGACGACGCCGTCCAGCATCTCGTCGACGACGTCATCGGGATTGTTGAGGAACTTCTTGATGTGTGTGCGATAGTTGCTCGGCAACGCCACGCTGTTGTCTGCCCGTGGACGCTGGGTCGCCTTCTGATCGAGGGCGGTAACGCCATCGGCGTTCAAAATGCCTCGACCCGTAGCGGCATCCGTGATGAGCACATTGATATAGCCGCCGCGCAGCGCGGCGAGGATTGCAGGCACCTTGTCGAAACCGCCGGCAACGGCGATGCGCAGCCCGATCGATTTCAGCATGTCGAGCGATATGCCGATGGTGCGGTCATCGAGGGGGCCGGCGACAGCCTGACCCTTGGCATCGATAAAGCGGCCGGCGACGACGCCGACCGCATTCTTGGCCAGATAGTCTTGCAGCGAGACGGATTCGAAGAAACCGCTGCTGTGGATCGTCGAATTCGGCCGCAAGGACGATACGCCGAAGACCGCCTTGTTGGCTCTGGAAAGCACGGCAAACTGGTCTTCGATCAACGGTTCCGCCAACAGGATGTTGCGCACGTCGGCGGTTGAAACGATGGCGGGAGCCGTGATGTTGACGAGCCTGCCTTCTGTCGCGTTGGCAAAGGCTGCAGCGCAAAGCTCCGGCGTATAAGCAAATCGCGCGCGCGTGCCGCCCGTCGCCTGGACCACGGTTACATCCTGAAGGTTCGGCACGTTCGACTGTTCACCGATGGCAAGGACCGTGCGCCCCCACGCGACGGCCAGAGTATCACCGGATTTGAGCAGCTTGGCGATGGCTTGCGCCCCTGCCGTTCCCAGACGATCGATCAAGGGGCGTGTCCCATCGTCGCTCGGGACGACAAGACAATCGTGCAACCCGAAATGGCGTTTCAATTCCAGTGCGATGGAAAGGGAGCTCAGCCGTGACGGTTCGAGCGAGATGTTGACGATGCCGCGGCTGCGCGCATCGGCCAGGTAGCTGTTCACGGTTGCCCGCGAAATACCCATGATGTCGGCGATCTCACCCTGAGTCTTGCCGTCTTCGTAATAGAGCCAGCAAGCCCAGACATAGGGATCGTCGCCATAGCGCAACGGCATGACGTCGATCGCATCCGGAGCGCCCGCTTTGCCTGCACCAGTTTTGCCGACCGAAGTTGCCTTGCCTGTCATGACGAGTCACATATCCCTTTTCCCGCCCGAACATGGAAGCAATGATGCGTGTTTGCAAATGCTTCTTCGGACGGCGCGCGACCCCGCAGCAGATTGCCGGATCGCGCGGCCTTGGGAGAGCCCGCTTATTGGAGCCGAGCGCGCGCGCCCTCGGAAAGTTCTTTCAGGATGATTGCACAGGAGGTTGCACCTGCATCCAGCACGCCGAGGGAGCGCTCGCCCAGCCTGCTGGCGCGACCGATTTTGGCGACCAGATTGAGCGTGGAGTCGCGGCCGGCCTCAGCGGCAGCCACCAACGCATCAAGCGCATCGGCGAAGGATTTGCCGGCCGCATTCGCAGCATCGAAGGCCTCGATGGCCGGAACCAGCGTGTCGAGCAAGGTCTTGTCGCCGACTTTCGCCGAGCCGATCGATTGAATGCCTTCAAGTCCGGCATGAAGCGCCCGGCTGTACGCCGCGCTGTCGATTGCCTCGATGCCATCGAGCTTTTCGGCAAACTCGGTGAACATGACGCCGTAGAGCGGACCCATGGAGCCGCCGATTTCGGTCATCAGCACGGTGCCCAGCGTGTCGAGGGAAGCCGACAGCGACTGGTTCTGGCCCTTCAGGCGTTCCGAAGCCATGCCGAAGCCCTTGGCCATGTTGACGCCGTGATCGCCATCGCCGATCTTGCCGTCGATTTCGCTGAGATAGGCCCTGTTTTCGATGATGCGGTCGGCCATCGCCAAGACGATGTCGCCGGCCGTCGCATTCTTGAATGTCTGCATAAGTCGATCCCCTCAGAGCAACGTCGTGCATTGAACTTCGACGTCGAGAAGCTTCTTCAGTTCCTCGTCGAGTGCCATCACGGTCAGCGTTGCGCCGACCATTTCAAGCGATGTGAAGTAGTTGCCGACATAGGTTTTGTAGATCTTCAGACCGCGCTCAGAGATTTTCGTCTCGATCGTGTCATTCAGAATGTAGAGTTCGTTCACCGGCGTCGCACCAAGGCCCGATACGAGCACGGCGACTTCGGAGCCAGCCGGCAGGTTGTGATCGTCGAGAACGATCTGGCACATGGCGTCTGCAATCTCGGCCGCTGTCTTCAACGGCTCGACGCGTACGCCCGGCTCGCCGTGATGGCCGATGCCGACCTCCATCGTGCCGGGCTCGATCTGGAAGTTGGGATGACCGACGGCGGGCAGGGTGCAGGGACCAAGTCCGATGCCGACGGAGCGGCAGCTGTCGATCGCCTTCTGCGCGGTGATACGAACCTCTTCGAGACTGGCTCCAGTTGCTGCCTTGGCGCCGCCGACCTTCCACATGAAGATCTCGCCGGCCACGCCGCGGCGCTTTTCCCTTTCCTCTGGCGGTGCCGAGCACACATCGTCGTTGGCAACAACCGTCGCAACTTCGATCCCGTCCTTGGCGGCAAGCTTGATGGCCATCTTCACGTTCATGTTGTCGCCGGCATAGTTGCCGTAGAGGCAAATCACGCCACGGCCGCCATTGGCTTCCCGAATGGCGTCGTGAAAGCTCTTGGCCGTCGGAGAGGAGAAAAGTTCGCCGACTGCGACTGCGTCCAGCATGTTCCTGCCGGTATAGCCGATGAATGCCGGCTCATGACCCGAACCGCCGCCGGTGATCACACCGACCTTTCCGGCATGCGGTGCATCCTTGGCGACGACGACGCGCGGGTTGTCTGCCAAACGGACGATGTCCGAATGTGCCTTGATGAAGCCTTTTACAGTGTCTTCAACGACTTCATCCGGATTGTTGATGAACCGCTGCATGGTGCCTCCTGTAGAATTATTGCGCGCTTGCGCTCAGAGAATTGTATAACCGCCATCGATCAGAAGATCGGCGCCGTTGATCATGTCCGCTCCTGCCGAGGAGAGGAAAACGGCTGCAGCCGCGATTTCTTGCGGGTAGGCGAAGCGGCCGGCCGGGATGCGCTTCTTCGCCGCTTCCCCCTTTTCCCCGGCCCAGGCCTTCTTGCCAAGTTCGGTAAGGACGATCGTTGGCGACAGGGTATTGACGCAAATTCCGTGCTTGCCCCATTCGGCAGCGAAGGTCTTGGACATGCCGATGACGCCGAATTTGGAGGCGCAGTAAGCGACGTGCTCTTCGATGGCAACAGTGCCGGCCTGCGAGGCAAGGTTCACGATCTTGCCGCCCTTACCGGCAGCGATCATGGCGCGACCGACCGCCTGCGTTACCAGGAACGAGCCCTTCAGATTGATATTTATCGTTTTATCCCAATAGTCTAAGGACAGATCTTCAGCTGGTGCCAGAAAGACGACGCCGGCGCTGTTGACGGCGATATCGATGCCGCCAAAATGCGAGACGACGTCGCTGACTGCCTTGTTGACGGAAGCAGGATCAGAGACATCACAGACGAATGACGCGGCTCCGCCGCCGATCTCGGCGGCTTTCGCCTTTGCCATGTCGACATTGATATCGAGAACGGCGACCTTGGCGCCCTTGGATGCAAACGCCGCCGCAACGGCTGCGCCGATGCCGGAGCCACCGCCGGTCACGAGGGCGATCTTGCCTGACAACGGGAAGTTCAAATCAATGTCTGGGGATGTCTCGGTCATCTTGTTCATGCCTCTAGCTGGGGACTGGATGGGGCGAGTATCTCGCCCCATCCGCATCGATGTTACTTGCGGGTTTCGAGCAGCTTGTCGACGTTGTCGACCGTTACCGGGGTCCACGGAACATTGTAGTTCTTGTCCTTGCCATCATTGAAGGGCATGGCGGGATACTGTTCCCAGATCTTCGACTCCGGCTTGTAGCTGCCCTTCTTGGCGGCAAAGATCGCGAGATCGAGCGCGCCCTGAGCCTGCGCGCTGGCGTCCTGCAGGATGGAGGTCATCGTACCTTCCTTCACGGCATGAAGCGCATCGGTGATACCGTCGATACCAGCAATGGCGAAGTCCTTGACGTTGAGCTTGGCAGCCTTGATCGCCTCGATCGCGCCAAGCGCCATCTCATCGTTCTGGCCGATGACACCGTTGATCTGGCCCGGATGCGAGGTCAGCCAGTTTTCCATAAGGGTCTGGGCTTCGGCGCGCGACCAGTTGGCCGTCTGGTCTTCCAAGACCTTGACGTTCGGGCACTCGGCAAGAGCCTTCTTGTTGCCTTCCAGGCGCGAGATCTGCGCCGACTGGCCGATCGGGCCCTCGAGGATGACGACATTGCCCTTGCAACCGATCTTGTCGAGCACGGTCTTGGCTTCCATGTAGCCGGAAATCGTGTCGTCGGAGCCGACATAGGACGTCAGAAGATCGGAGTTCACGCGGGTGTTGGAGCCGACGACGGGGATGCCGGCGTCATGCGCTGCCTGAACCGCGGTTGCGGCAGCTTCGATATCGATCGGGACGAAAATGATCGCGTCGAATTTCTGCGTGATCATCGTGTTGACCTGTTCCTGCTGAACGAGCGCGTCGTAGCGGCCATCGAAGATCGTCAGGTCGACGTCACCGTTCTTGACGGCGGGATGTTCTTTCAGCGCTGCCGACCAGATCTGCATGAACTCGGCATTGAGGCCATAAGGGGCGGCGCCAATCTTCAGCTTCTTCTCCTGTGCCAAGGACGGCGAGGCGAGAAGCGCGGTTGCAGCAGCAAGAGCTATAAGTAATTTCTTCATTATAATTCTCCTCCGTTGGAAGTCCGGCCGCCATCGTGACGCGCCGTTCGGTTTGCGAGTGCGAACACTGCAGTTTCTTCGGGCCTAGCCGCCCAGATTTCTCTTTTGGTCGAGCATGACGGCGCCGACGATCAACGCGCCCTTGAGGACCTGCTGGTAGTAGGATTGGATCCCCATCAGATCGAGGCCGTTGTTCATGACGCCGATGATCAGTGCGCCGATCAGCGTGCCGGTAATGCGACCGACGCCGCCGGAAAGACTGGTTCCGCCGATGACGACGGCTGCGATGGCATCGAGCTCGTAGGCGATGCCGGCCTGTGGCAGAGCAGAGCCGGTACGGGCTGCAAGGATCATGCCTGCGAGGCCGGAAAGACCGCCGGAAATGACATAAACGAGGAAGCGCAGCTTGCTGACGTTGATGCCCGAGGTGATGGCAGCATGCGGGTTGCCGCCAACGGCATAGATGTACCGGCCAAATCGTGTGCGGTTGAGGACCCACCAGGCGACGACAAAGACGATGGCAAGCAGGATGACCGGCATCGGGATGGACAGGACGCTACCGGTGCCGATCCAGCGGAAATCGGGGGTCAGGGCCGGAACCGGCTTGCCGCCGCCATAGATGAGGGTGAGGCCGCGGGCGGCGGACAGCATGCCGAGCGTCGCGACGAAGGCGGGCACTGCAAAGCGCGAAACGATGAGGCCGACGATGGCACCGCAGGCGATGCCGACCAGCAGCCCCACTGCGAGAGCGACATAGGGCGGGTAGGGCGCGCCGAGGATCCCGGCCGTCGCCGAGGTCGTCGCGAAGCTCGCGCTGACGATGCCGGTCAATGCGACCACGGAGCCAACGGAAAGATCGATGCCGCGGGTCAGAATGACGAATGTCATGCCGATCGCCAATACGCCGTTGATCGAGGTCTGCAGCAAAACGTTGGAGATGTTGCCGGCCGTCAGGAAGTACTGGTTCGAGAATGAGAGGACGGCTGCGAGCAGCAGGAAGGCGAGAAAAATCCCGTATTCCTGAATGATCAATCTGCGGCGGTCCGAGCTGAACCAGGAGTTGGACTGATTGTTGTCGGTGGCGGACATTGCAAATACCTCTTGTTGCCGGGCGCTTAATTCTGGGCTTCGTCTTCTGCCGCGTTCAGGTCGACAGGTGCACGAGCGATTGCGCGTCGGCCTCCTCCCTCTTGAGAATTCCGGCAGCACGTCCCTGGCGCATCACCAGGATGCGGTCGGACATGCCGAGAACCTCGTCTATTTCGGATGAGATCATGATGACGGTGCCGCCTTCGGCGGCGAACTCACAAATGATGCGGTAGATTTCGCGCTTGGCGCCGACGTCGACGCCACGTGTCGGCTCGTCGAGCAGCAGCACTTTCGGCTTGCGCAGGAACCACTTACCGAGCACGACCTTTTGCTGATTGCCACCGGAAAGACCGGAAACCGGCATGCTGTCGCGCGCCGCCTTGATGCCAAAGCGCTCAATCATATCCTGGCTGGCGCTGGCTTCCGCCTTGCGGTCCATCGAGAAATGCGGGCTCATTTCGGGAAGGCTTGCCAAGCAGATATTGTTGCGCACGCTGTCGATGAGGTTGAGGCCGGTCAGCTTGCGGTCTTCCGTCACGAAGGCAATGCCGTGTCGCATGGCTTCGGCCGGCTTGCGCACGACGATGGGTTCGCCGCCAAGCCTGATCTGTCCGCTGCTGACGGCGTCCACGCCGAAGATGCAGTTGAAGATTTCGGTGCGGCCAGATCCCATCAGGCCGTAAATGCCAAAGATTTCGCCCTGGTGGGCGGTAAACGAGATGTCGTTGACCTTGCCTGTGGCCGTCAGGCCGGCGACTTCCATCCCCGGCGTTGCCGTCGGCACATTCGTCTTGATGTATTCCTCGCCAAGCTCGCGGCCGACGATCATGCGGATGAGGCCGGGACGATCGATATCGGCAAGGGCGCCGCTGCCGACATAGGCGCCATCGCGAAAGGCAGTGTAGGAATCGGCGATCTGGAAGATCTCCGACAGCCGGTGCGAGACGTAGACGACGCCTTTGCCTTCCGCTTTCAGCCTTTCGATGGTCGCAAACAGCTGCTGCGCTTCCTTCTCGCCGATCGCCGAGGTCGGCTCGTCCATGAAGATCACCTCGGCATCGTGGCTGAGCGCCTTGGCAATCTCGACCAGCTGAACCTGGGCAACCGAGAGGTTCATCATGAATTGGGTGGCGCGAATGTTGAACTGCAGCCGATCGAGCAGCGACTGCGCGTTGCGGTTCATCGTCTTGAAGTCGATGCCGCCGAAGCGGGCGGACGGCTCACGACCGAGATAGATATTCTCCGCAACCGTCATATGCGGAATGGGGCTGAGTTCCTGCTCAATGATGGCAATGCCAGCGCCAAGCGCTTCGGCGGGGCTTGCATATTCCACTTCCTTGCCGCGGCGGCGAATGGAGCCGGCATCGCGCTTGTGGATGCCCATGAGGATCTTGAGGAACGTCGACTTGCCCGCGCCATTGCCGCCGCACAGGGCGTGAACCGAGCCGGGACGCAGCTGAAAGCGACCATCGCGCAGTGCGGCGACGCCGCCAAAGGACTTTTTCAGCCCCTCTACTTCAAGCAGGAATTCCACGTTCCCCTCCGCACTCTGGATGCCGGAGCAAGTCGGATCATGTCGTCCGTCCTTGTCCCGCACCAACGTTGACAATATTCGAAGTGCTTTCGACAAATGTCAATACCGTGATTGTGGATTCGTCAAATCGTGGCGTTCGACACTGGCGACGATCGCAAGGCCGGCTCTCGAAGGAATGGAGTAACTAATTGTAATAATTACGCTCTCTCGAGCATTTCGGTTTCTCGAATTGCAGGAGAACGGCAATCGGCGGGTTTCGCGCAGGGAGGCCGGTCGCGAATTTCGCTTGCATGCGCGACATCGGACGTGCCGAAAATTTGATTGTGGGCGTGCAGACTTTGCGTAATTCTGGCGTGCAGCGCCGACCCAGTTGATGTCGATCACTAGGCAACGAGGCAGAGATGAACCCAACCAAGATCACCATTCTGTCATGTAGTCTGGATCCAGAAAGTCGCAGCCGGCGGATTGCACGCGAGGCGGAGAGGCTGTTGCAGGAGAGGCGATGCGAGGTCGAATTTATCGACCTGCGCGAGATCGAGCTGCCGGCATTCGATAACTCAACCTGCTATGTGCATCCCGCATACGAACGATTGTATCATGCAATTCACGATGCTGACGGCGTGTTGCTCGCGGTTCCGATTTACAATTGGGCGGTCGGTAGCGCTGCCAAAAACCTCATCGAGTTGACTGGAGCAACTGGAGAGGGCGCGCGAAAGTCGGCCTGGTTCGACCAAGTCGTCACCTTCGTCTGTTCCGGCGGGCTTCCGCATAGCTACATGGCTTACGGTAGTCTGGCGATGTCGCTGATGCTCGATTTCAAATGCGTCATCAATCCCTATGTCGTTTATGCGACGGATAGGGATTGGCACGATGAAGCAATTCTGTCCGACAATCTGGCGGCAAGGCTGAGAAAAACCGTCGATGTGAAGCTGGAGCTTTCATCCAGATTGAGCTCCAGAACATATGCGTCCGATTGGGAAATCTAGTCTCGATATCCGTTCTGTTTGCATTCGCCACGCACCATGCTTAAACTGAGTCATAATATGAATTTTCGTTGAAAGCGAAGGGCCGTGGGACTTCGATCGCGGCAGCGGAATTGAGGATTTTGAATGGCCACAAATGCCCGGGTGCGGCAAAGGCTGGCGCAAAGGGTGATCGACCATTTGCGGATGCAGATCGAGACAGGCAAGCTCCAGGCAGGCGACCAACTGCCGACGGAGCCGCAGCTTGAGGCCGCGTTCGATGTCAGCAGGACTGTCGTGCGCGAAGCGATTGCCGATCTGCGTGCCGCCGGGCTGGTCACTCCGGTTCAAGGCAAGGGTGTATTCGTTTCCGATGCGGCGGCACGATCCGGTCTGCTGCTGACGCCGGTTGAGATCAGAAGCATCCCGGAGACGCTGGAATTGCTGGAATTTCGCATGGCGGCGGAGGGAGAAGCCGCCGCCATTGCCGCCTATCGCCGAACCGCCGAGCAAGAAGCCGCAATTGCGGCCGCCAATCGCAAGATGGCGACGCTGATAGAGCAGGGGCTTTCGACGGTCGAAGCGGATTACGAGTTCCATATGGCCGTGGCGGTTGCCACGAACAATCGCTTTTATGTCGACGTTCTCAGGCATTTCGGGCTGCGCACAATCCCGCGCGGCCAGTTTCCGACATTGCCGGAGGCCAATGACCGCGCCTATCTCGAGAAGGTCCAGGCCGAACACACGGAAATCCTATCGGCAATCGCCGAACAGGATCCCGATCGGGCGCGCCAGGCGATGCGGGCTCATATGATTGCCAGCCAGCGGCGCTATCGACGCTTGGCGGATCGGCAGCCGCAATAGGGCTCGACTCTTCTTTTAAGTCATATTATGTCATATGATACGAGCTCCACAGGAGATGCCGCGGGTGTATTTGGGAACGCAAGTCGAGGCGCGCGATGACGATGACTATCGGGTCTTTGCGCAACTTGGGGTAAAGCACATCTGCGCCGATCCTCCGGGGGCGCCCGATGCGTGGGCGCTGTCCGATCTCGAGCGTCATCGTGACAAGATCGAGAGCTTCGGGTTGATTCTGGACATGATCCAGCTTCCCCTCCCGTCACAGCCTGTCGAGAGAGCTTCCTATCCTGATATCCTGCTTGCTGGACCCGATCGTGACCGACAGATCGATGCGGTGTGCAAGCTGATCGAGGATGTTGCGGCGGCTGGCATCCCTTCCGTGAAATACAATCTCAATCTCATCGGGATTCCACGCACGGCAGATGAGCCCGGCCGCGGCGGCTCAATGAACGCAAGTTTCCGCTGGAACAGGACCGATCAGCAGGCGGCATCCGGCCTTGCCGGTGTCCTGTCGGAAGATGAGAACTGGGAGCGGATCGATTATTTCCTCGAGCGCGTCGTTCCTGTGGCGACCAGCAATCGCGTTCGGCTGGCCTGTCATCCGCACGATCCGTATACACCTCCCGGATATCGCGGCGTGACACGCGTGCTGGGCTCCGTGGAAGGGCTGAAGAAATTCGTTCTCATGCGGGAGAGCCCCTATCACGGACTGAACTTCTGCCAGGGCTCGGTCGGTGAGATGCTCGACAATCCAGGCGCGGAGATCGACGAAGTCATTCGCTGGTTCGGTACGCGCAACAAGATCTTCAATGTCCACTTCCGCAACATCCGGGGCGGCAAGCTGTCTTTCATGGAAACCTTCCCCGAGGAAGGCGACATGGATATGGCCCGTTCCGTCCGGGTCTATCAGGAGGTCGGTTATCAATACATGCTGATGCCGGATCATGTCCCGACCATCAGCGGCCGCGATCCCACAGGCGTCGCCTTTGCCTTTTGCTATGGCTATATCGCCGCACTTTTGCAGACGCTCGGTCAGGGCTGAGACTGGATTTGTCCGTTGAACAAAGGAGGATTTCGCCATGAACCCGAATGAACTGAAGCAAGCCGTCGGCAGTGGGCTGCTGTCCTTTCCGGTCACGCATTTCAATCAGGATCTCTCATTCGACGAGGCCAAATATCGCAATCATGTCGAATGGCTGGCAGGCTACGATGCTGCGGCACTGTTTGCCGCTGGCGGTACCGGCGAGTTTTTCTCCCTCAATCCCGCGGAAGTTCCGCAGGTGGTTCGTGCCGCCAAGGCTGCGGCCGGCAACACGCCGATCATCTCCGGAACCGGCTACGGGACCTCGCTTGCCGTAGAAATCGCAAGGTCGGCGGAGAAGGCGGGTGCCGATGGCCTGCTGTTGCTGCCGCCCTATCTGATGTTCGCCGAGCAAGCAGGTCTCATCGCGCATGTGAAAGCGGTCTGCAAGGCCGTCGGTATCGGCGTCATCGTCTATAATCGCGACAACGCCATACTCACAGCCGAGAGCCTGGCGAAACTGGCCGACGAGTGCCCCAATCTCATTGGCTATAAGGATGGCGTCGGAGAAGTCGACAAGGTGATCGAGATTACCACGACGCTCAAGGATCGGCTGGTCTATGTCGGCGGCATGCCGACGCACGAGGTCTATGCACAGGCCTATTTCGCCGCAGGCGTGACGACCTATTCGTCCGCGGTATTCAACTTCGTGCCCGCGCTGGCTCAGCGATTCTACGCGGCGTTGCGCGGGGGAGATCAGGCAACGGTAGACGCGATCCTCAAGGGCTTCTTCTTCCCGCTGGTCAGTCTGCGCAATCGCAGAAAAGGCTATGCCGTTTCGATCATCAAGGCGGGGTTGCGTGTTCTCGGCAAGGATCCAGGCCCCGTCAGGCCTCCGTTGACCGATTTGACCACAGAGGAAATGGCGATATTGGAAAAAATCGTCACCGCCGCCAGCTAGTATCCGTTGGAAAGGTCGCCCGAGCGACCAAACGGCCGACCGCCAAAGCTTGTGGAAAGGGACAATGCTTCAGTCTTCGCTCACGGACCTCAGTCGGACCTTCGTCTATGTTTCCGCATCGGCTGCAGGGATGATCGACATCTATGAAATGGAGGAGGCAACCGGCGCGCTCACGCCGATATCCTCCTTCGAAGCCGGTGAAATGGTCATGCCGATGGCTGTTGGCGTGGATAGGAGGCATCTCTATGCCGCCATCCGTTCACAACCCTATCGCCTGTTGACCTTGGCGATAGATCCGGCGACCGGCAAGTTGGAGCGGAGGGCAGAGGCGCCCTTGTCCGATAGCATGGCGTATATTTCGACCGAACCATCGGGCAGGACGCTTCTCGCAGCCTCCTACGGTGGCAACAAGGTTGCGGTCCTGCCGATCGGCAGGGACGGGCTTGTCGCAGAGGGCGAGCGACAGATTGTCCCCACCGGACGCAATGCCCACTCGATCCTCTGCGATCGGAGCGGCAGATACGTTTTTGCGACAAATCTTGGTTCCGATGCCGTATTGCAATTCGTCTTCGACCCGGAAAGCGGCATGTTGGAAGCCAATGATCCGGCCAGGATTGCAACAGGGCAGGGCTTCGGCCCGCGTCACATCGTTTTGTCGCCGGATAACAAATATCTCTATGTCCTGACCGAGCTGACGGGACATGTGATCCACTATGCATTGGATGCGTCCTCGGGAACGCTGACCGAAGTCGAGAGCGTCGCATCCGTTCCAGGCGAGGCTGGTCTGTCTCCCGGCATCGCACCGTCGGCCTTGGGCCTGGTGGATGACGGCAAGCCGAAAGTCTGGGCCGCCGATATCGGCATCACGCCCGATGGCAAGTTCCTCTACACGACGGAGCGGACCACGAGCACGATTGCACTCTTTCGCGTTCATGGGGAAAGCGGGAGGCTCACCTACGTTACCAGCTATCCGACAGAGCAGCAGCCGCGCGGCATTCGTATCGACCCGTCGGGTTGCTTTCTGGTGGCGTCCGGCGAAAAGTCAGAGCGGCTCTCGGTCTACGCGATAGATAAGGCTGGTGGCGAACTCGATGTCGTCGGTCGATATCCGGTCAGCGCCGGCGCTAACTGGATCGAAATCGTGAGGTTTAAGTAACTCTGCCGGCTGGCGTTGCCGGTGATGATGGTCAATCGCCATCTCACCGTGTCGCCATCTCCAAAATGAGGTCCTCGACCTCGGAAGGAGGCAAGGGTCTGGCAAGCAGGTAGCCCTGGAACATCTCGCATCCGGCGCCCGCGAGAAAATGCGCCTGTTCTTCGGTTTCCACCCCCTCGGCGACGACTTCGAGTTCGAGAGTTCTGCCAAGTGATACGATGGCGGCGGTAATTGCCATGTCACCAGCCTTGTTGGGAATATCCGCGATAAAGGATCTGTCGATCTTCAACCGCGAAAGCGGAAAACGTCTTAGAGTGCTGAGGCTTGAATATCCGGTGCCGAAGTCGTCGATCGCAAGGCTGACGCCCAGCAGCTTCAACTCGTGCATGCGTTCTATGGCGCCCTCGAGGTCGCGCATGATCAGACTTTCCGTGAGTTCAAGCTCAAGCCAACGGGGATCGAGCCCGGCGGACTGCAGCGCTGATGACACCTGATCCGTCAGCGAGCGTTCGAGAAATTGCCTTGCTGATACATTCACCGCCACTCGCAACATGGCAAGGCCCCGGTCTTGCCAGTCTCGGTTTTGCTGGCAAGCCTTGCGCAATACGATATCGCCGATTGCAACGATGAGCCCCGTTTCCTCGGCCAGGGGGATAAATGCGCCCGGAAGCAACAAGCCTTCGACCGGATGCTGCCATCGCACCAGCGCTTCGACGCCGACGACCTTGCCGGTGCGGATGTCCTTTTGGGGTTGATAATGGAGTACGAACTCGTCCCGCTCGACGGCGCGCCGCAATTCCTCGATACGGAGGAGTTTGTTGCGTGCTTCCTCTCCCATGGCGTGCGTAAACAGCTGAATGCGGTCGCGGCCGGATTCCTTGGCGCGATAGAGCGCCATGTCGGCATTGGCAAATAGCTCGGACGCCGTGTCTCCGTGTTCGCCGGAACATGCTACTCCAATGCTGCAGGTAACCCGAATTTCGACGCCGTCGATCGTCAAGGGTGCCGAGATCGAGTCGAGAATGGCACGCAAGCGCTCGGACATCGGGTCGGAACTTTCCTCCAGAACGATGATGAACTCATCGCCGCCGATCCGTGAGACGATGCCGTCGTTTCGGATCAGTGTCGATATTCGCCTTGCCACCACTTTCAGCAATTCGTCGCCGGCCGCATGGCCGAGACTGTCGTTGACAAGCTTGAAATTATCGAGGTCGACGAAAGCGACAGCGACATATTTCTGCTGGCGAGAGGATTTTTCGAGGAGATCTCCGAGCTTGCGGTCGAGCAGCGTGCGGTTCGGCAGGCCTGTGAGAGCGTCGTGCTCCGCCAGATAGGCTATGTGAGTGATATCCTGGTGCCGATCGATGGCAATCCCTGCTGTTTGCGCCACGCCTGCGAGGAATTCCATGAGGCCGGCATCATCATTGTCTCCAGCCTTGGCGACCATCAAAACGCCATGCCGGCCGCCATCGCGCGATAGGATGGGAAATTCGCCGGCTTCCTCCGTGAAGACCTCCGCTTGTCCGTCAGCGACTTGGAAATGGACGCGCCTTCCATCGAGCAATCTCTCGAGAAGCGCTTGGGCGTCCCTCAGAAATGATCCGAGATCGACGCCTCTTGCCACATCCTGCAGGAGCCTGGTCTGCGCGCTCATCAATTCCTCTGCGCGCTTGCGAGCGGAAATATCCCGTGATGCGCCGACCACGCCGATAATGTTGCCGCTCCGGTCCCGCAGCGGCACACGCGACATCATCAGCCATCCTTCGCCCCGGATGCGCCTCTCTTCGACACCGAGATCGGGCTCGCCCGTTTCCATGACGCGCCGCTCGACCTCGTCGATTTTCTCAGCGTCGGCCTCGGAATGGATTTCTGCGTCGGTAAGACCGATCAGCTCTTCGACGTTGTTGAAATCATTATTGGTGACAATGGCCCGATTGGCGAAAAGGAAACGGCCATCTCTGTCCTTGGCGTAGATGAAGTCCGGAACATAGTTGATCATTGTTTCGAGCCATTCATATCGCTCGGTGAGCGACAGATACTGCTCCTGCAGTGCATCGAGCCGTTGGCGGAGGCGCCGATCGTCCTCTTTCGATCCAGTGCTCATCGATTTCGTCGGTTTACCCGGCTGTCGCGTCATCTGCGGCTCTCTCATTTGTCGATAGACAATAGCGAGAACCAGTTATTCAACCGTGAAAGAAGCGCATCGATTCAGGCTGTCATAAAAAATGAGTTAAAGCGTATATGCGAGAAGTTGGGGTTGGGCTGAGGTTCGCGTCTCCGATTGCCGCGGTGGAATATTTCCGCGCCGGGCGCTTTCGATCGTCAGGACGCGATGGCGGCCTGTACTCTCGATCGGATCAGATAGCCGAGATTGCGCACGGCCCTTATCTCGACCGCGGCACCGGCAAGAACAAGCTTCTTTCGAATTCGGGAGATGTGAGCGTCGAGCGCGTTCGATTCGATTTCGTCTTCCAAAGTGTAGACCGCCTCGATCAGGCTAGGCCTCGTGACGATACGGTTCGGACGGCGCAACAGGGCCTCGAGTACCAGATACTCGCGTCGTGAAAATTCGATCACCGATCCGGCGATGCAGATCTCGTTGCTCCTGGGATCGATGGTGAGATTGCCGAAATCCAGGTTCCGGTCTGAAACCATCGAACCCCGCCGGCGGAGCGCCCGCAGGCGGGCGAGCAATTCTTCCATCGCAAACGGTTTGGCAAGATAGTCGTCGGCGCCACTATCGAGACCATCCACGCGATGATCGACACTGCCGAGGGCGGTCAGGACGAGGATCGGTACGGGATGCCTGCGTTGACGAAGCGTCACGACGAAATCCAGACCCTCGCCATCCGGAAGGCAGCGATCCAACACGAGGGCATCATATGTGCCCGTGCAGACCATCGCATCGGCGTCGGCGATGGTGCGAACGTGGTCGGCCAGCACATCACGACGCCTCAACGCCTCAAGCAAGGCTCGGCTCATTCCGGGTTCGTCTTCAAGTAGCAGAATTTTCAAGGGCGTCTCACTCGATGGGTGAAAGCTGTTGTTCACTGTTCAAGACCGGCCGGTTGATGAGAGTTGCCTCTCGCGCCAAAGCCGGCCGGTTGTTTTTTGGAAGGCGGGCGGCTGGACGAGGATGCCGCCGATGATGGTTGGCTCGCCGGCGTCTCTTGCGCGGCCACCGCTCGGCTGAGCCGGTGACGCGATCAGAAAACTGCAAAGGAAATGCCCACATGCTGCTTCTCCTGGAGATCGGAATGCCCGCATCGTGGCTTGCCATTGTCAAGAAACGGAGGAGATCCGGTGAAGACCGGTCCAGTCGCAACCGTACGGCTAGCATCGGAACTATCGCCGCTATCAAGGGGTGCGGGACGAACCGCTGGCGGTCGGGCGGCTCATCGCGGATGGTTACCGAGGTGAACGCCTTACAGTCGAAGCAGCGGAGAGCTCAGCCGGATTTGAGGCCCGACTGCACCTCTTCCAGCAAAGCGGGCTGTATCCGGGCTTCTTTCAACTGCGCCGCGTGCGGCCGTGCCTTGCGGGAGCGGGGCAAAACCGGCTAAAGCCCGTCCAGATAAATCGAGATTCTGCAGAGGACATATCATGAATCCCAGCAAGGCCGTCACGAACGGCAATCTCGTGCTTGTCGGCGTGCTTCTGATGGTTCTCGGCGATTTCATGTTCTCGCTGAATGATGCCATGGGTAAATGGCTGGTCGCGAGTTTCTCCGTCGGCCAGGTTCTGGTGATACGTTCGTTCGGCGCCTTCCTCATCCTTGCACCCATGATCATGCGGCAGGGAAGCGACGCGCTCTTTCGGATCGAGCATCCGCCGTTGCAGGTCCTGCGGGTCGTCATGACGACCGCCGATGTCGCTCTGTTCTACGCAGCCGTTGCCTATCTGCCGCTGGCCGATGTCATGACCTTCTACATGGCAGGCCCCATTTATGTTGCGGCGATTTCGCATTTCTTCCTTGGCGAAAGAATAGGCTGGCGGCGTTGGCTTGCGGTTTTGGTTGGTTTCGTCGGCGTGCTGATCGCGCTGCGCCCTTCGGCGGCGATGCTGTCCTGGTCGTCGATTTTCGGCCTGGGCGGCAGCCTTGCTTTCTCGATGACGCTGGTCCTCAGCCGAAGGTTGCGGCATACGAGCGATGCCACGCTTGTTGCCTGGCAGACTGTTGCCGCGCTTGCGGCAGGTCTGGTGTTGAGCATCGGCAACTGGCGCTCGGCGTCGACGCTCGACTGGGGAGCCATGCTCGCGCTTGGCGTTGTTGCCGGCGCCGCCCACATGCTGATCACCCGCTCCTTGAAGCTTGCACCGGCATCCTTGCTCGCACCGCTCCAATACAGCCTGTTGATCTGGGCGATCGCGCTCGGCTTCCTGTTCTTCGGCGATATTCCCGATGCGCAGATCATCGTCGGATCCGTCATCATCGTGCTTGCCGGCCTTTTCATCTTCCATCGAAAGAGTCTGACCGAGAGCATTCCAAAGGATGCGATTGCGCGGGATGGGCATTGACGCGGCGCTTGTCGCCCAACCAGCACATCCGTTATGAACGCCCTCGAAGGAGGCCGCTCCCTGCGCGCCGTCTTCTTTTCGTGTGGACGTAACTCGTCCGTGACGATCTCTGAGAATCGCAGGACGTTTGTCGGTGAGCGTTTCAGCTCACGCTAGCCGTGCCGAGAGGCCGCCGGTCCAGGAAAAGTACACAGCAGGTTTGCGTCCGGAATGCGCTAGCAAATAAGAAGATAGCGCATTGTCGCGATTCAAGAAAAAGGCAGAAACGCTCTATCTGGCAGGCTGGACCAGATTGGCGAGAAGGCGAAAGGCGCCGGGTACGAGGCGGTCGAGTTGGTGGTGCAAGACAAGGCTCGTATGGGTGTGTCGCCCGCTGCCGATCTCTGCTGAAACCAACCCTCCGAAGAGAGGCTGCTCACCATCGTCGTGCATGGAGAGCAGAGGCTGGTAGGCATCGTTCCAGCTCGAGGCGAAATATAGACCCCGTTCCTTGTGCCACCCATTCCAATCGTCTTCGCCAATGAGATTTGGTCCCGTCAGCAGCGGATGTTCCGGCACGAGAACGGTGACCGGGGCATCGGGATTGGTGACGCGCCAGCGCAGCGAAGGCGATCCGATCACGAGCTTTCGCGGTGGCGTGTGGTCAGGATGCCACCCATCGGACGGTCGGTGATAGAGGGTCAGCAGATGTCCGCCCATCTCCACGAAACGGTGCAGCCTGTCTGTGGCGGCGTTCAGATCCGAGCGTAGTCCGAAGGCAAAGATACCAACCACGATCGTTGAAAATTGCGAGAGATCGCCTGCAAGATGACGCTCTTCCAGATCGGTGACATCGAAGCCCATCCGCTTCAGCCAAAGACCGGTATTGTCTGCGCCGCCGCCGACATAGCCGATACGGGCGTCAGGCAGGCGCAAATCGAGCGCAAGTATCTGCAGAGCGGTTTGTTCGCGCCAAAGCGCGGTGCCGACATGCCGATAGTTCATTGCAGTCGCCTGCCAGGTGGGTGTTCCGTCGATCGCAGGCAGCAGGCGCGTAAGGCCAGGCTTCACATCTTCAGGCGCGCGCAATGTCAGGGCCGACCCCTGCACGTCGGCAAGCCATCCGTTCTCTGGCCTGAATGTGATTTGGTTCGCAAGCCCGTCGACGGCAAGTTCGACCCGCCACTCGGCGATCTCAGGCTGGCGCGTGGAAACGACAAGCGCAGAGGGATCCAGTCGAACCGATGTCGCAGGGATGACGATAAGGGGCTCCTCCAGATCAACCAGAGTCTCCGCATCGTGCTCGCCAAACTGCGCCTCGAGCCGGATAAACCCCTGACCATTGCCGCCGAGCGCGCGCCATGCCGGCGCAAAGAGCGGTGAAAGCCCCGCCCTCTGCGAGACGGAGACTGTAAATTCCTCGCGACTCGTTTTCTTCCTTTCGCAAAGAGCTGCACAGCCCTCCGGCAACACGACTTCGGCCGTGACAGCGACATCGCTGGCGCCGGCTCCGTATTCGACGACAAGGCTTGTCTTGCCACCGGATGCCAGGATGGGCCTGTCGAGGCCAGCGCGCTCAAACAACAAGGCTGCCTCGATCAATGCTGCATCGAGTTCCTGAAGCTTGCGCCTCAACCGGTGTCCATGATGCTGCAGGAAATCGTCAGGTGAGCCGGAAAGAGTGGACTTCAGGTTTTTCGCCGCATGGACCAGTCGCTCGATGATGACCGCGCGTCTCGGATAGGCGGCGATGGCGTCTTCAATGGCCGTGTCCGCGCCGAGCAGCGCTTGCTTGACGTCCCCTGGCAGTCCGTCGGCGGCAGCGAGCGTGGCGAGGGACTGCGGGAGCGAAGCAAAGATCGTTTCTTCCGTATGGCTCGCAGGCAATTTCAGATGCAACGGCCATTCGGATTTCGGCACGTCGGGCCAGCGACCCATGCCCTGTGTGGCGTGGCAGGCTCGCGACCATTCGCCGATCCGGTCATAGTCCGCGCCTGTCGCCTCGTCGCGCCCGGTTGCCCGAATGCTCAAGGTTGCGTCTGGCGGCGGCAGCTCGTCATCATAGGTATCGCCGCCGCCGGACCATGCCGGCAGGTAGAATTTCGCGACCTGCCATGGCATCAGCCCTTCGGCAAAGTGCTCGGGGAAGGCATTTTCATCCGCTGCAAGCCGCACGGCCTTCTCTGCTGCGCGTGTCATGGCGCGGTGATGACCGTGCTGACCGGGGACGTCAAGAAAGGTTGGAAGTACGATGTCGGGCCGCTCGGTGCGATAGGCGCGCACCAGACGCTCCACGGTCTTTTCCTCGCCCCAATGTGCGAAGGTGCCGTCGCCATCCTTGGAAAAACCGAAGTCGTGCACGGTGTCATCAGGACCATGGCCAAGCCAGTGTATATCGCAATCGAGGATGCGTGCGGCCTCTTCCATTTCCCGGCTGCGGATCACGCCGAGCGCGCCGCCGCGTTCCCGCCCGAGCGCATTCTGGCCGCCTTCGCCGCGCGTGGAGCAGGCGATAACGACCTTCATGCCGAGCGCGAAGCGGAAATAGGCCATCAGCCCGCTTTGCTCGTCGTCTGGATGCGCGCCCGTATGCATCAGCGTCACCGTCGATCGCAGTCGGCTCAAGGCTCTGTGCAGACGGACAAGGGCAGGGGACGATTTCTGGCGGTCGATGCGCTGAAGGGCGGTGAGCATGGTTCCTCGCGGATCTCTTACAATTCTGAGTTCATGTCGAGCTTCGGCGTCATCGCCTCGAACATCGGCAGGGATGCTGCGCCGAGTGCGGCGGTGAACTGGCCGGTCTGTCCGCGCAGGACGCGCGGCAGAGCACGAGCACGGCGGCTTGCGACCGAGATGGGCAGCTCGCCCATATGCCGGATCAGGTCGTCTATGATGGCATCCGGCAACATGCCGCCGAGGATCACTGTTTCGGGATCAAGGATATTCTCGATCATGGCAATCATCGGCGCGAGGTGGTCGGCGGCCTCCTGCAGCCAACCCATCAACACCGGGTTGCGCTGGCCATGCAGTTTTTCGAGTCCGTCGAAGTCCGTGTTCTCAATGCCGGCGGCATGAAGTTTTTCACGCAGCGCATGGAGCGAGGCGTAGGTTTCCAGGCACCCCTTCTGGCCGCAAGGGCAATGGCGGCCATTCGGTGTGATAACGACATGGCCGATTTCGCCGGCATTGCCGAAAGCGCCGCGAAACGGCGCGCCGTCCTGAATAAGGCCGAGGCCGATGCCGGCCCCGAAATAGATCATGGCAAAATTGGAGATCGCGTGACCGGCGCCGAACAAGCGCTCGCCGACGGCAGCGGCATTAGCGTCGTTTTCGACGAGCACTGGCTCACCGCAGGCCTGGCTCAAAACCTCGGCCGCATCGAGCCCGGACCAGCCGGGCAAGGTGGTCGGGCCGACTGAACTCATGCCTTCAATATCGAAGGGACCGGGCATGACGACGCCAATGCCGAGAAGCCGGGCGGGGAAGGTTGCCTTGACTGCATCGACTTCAGTCCGCAACTGCGCCGAGAGTTTCTCGGCACTGACATCGAGAACGGGGCGAACATGTTGTCGGCGCGGTGTGCCGGAAAGGTCGAGCACGGTCGTCACCATTTGGGTAGAGCCCATCTCGACGCCGATGGTCATCGCGCCCTCGGGATTGACGGCGAACTGGATCGGTGGCTGGCCGCGACCGGTCTTGAGGCGGCCGAGCTGCATCAGGAGGTTATCCGCCACCAATTCGTCGACGATATTGGCAATGGCCTGCGCGGTCAGGTGAGTGAGGCGGGCAATATGCATGCGTCCCAGGGGGCCGTGACGGCGCACCACATCGAGCACGACGCGGCGATTGTGGTCGCGGATCCGCTCCGGGTTCTTGCCGAGAGTGACGGCCAGCGGCACCTTGGCCGGTTGCTGTGTCATGTGTCCTCCTGCTTCTCCAAACGAATAGCGCGGGGCGTTTTTAACAGCAATATAATAATTCAACTAAATTATCTTATTGACAAAGCGCACCTAAAGTTGAAGCGTAAAGGACAGGGTGGTGAAAGCTGCCTGGCGTCCTTGCGGGAAGATGGTTTTCGCATGGAGCAAGGAGTTGGTGTCGTGCTTTAGCTGTGCGGCATGTGGTGGAACGTGCGGATGGGAAACGCCTGTCCGCAGCCAAGCCTGGCAACCGCATTTGGTAAACCGGCGGGTGGGGGCAAAAAGGGAGGTTTTATGCGTAAGCTGTTATTGGCAGGTCTGGTTGCAGGGTTCAGTGCCCTTGCGGCCAATGCCGCTCAGGCTGTTGAAATCGAATATTGGCAGTATGTCTTTGAGACGCGCGTCAAGGCGATGGACAAGCTGATCGCAAATTTTGAGAAGGCTAATCCAGACATTAAGGTCAAGCAGGTCACGTTCCCTTACGATGACTATCAGACCCGCGTGATCGCTGCGAAAATGGCGGGCAAGAGCCCGGACGTCATGCAGCTCTTCTATGGCTGGCTCGACAAGTTCGTGGCTGGCGGCATTCTGCAGCCGCTGCCCAAGGATGCCTTCCCGCACGACAAGATCGAAAGCGAATTCTTCCCGATCGTTTCGGCAATGAAGCGCGGCGACGACTATTACGGGCTGCCGACGGCCGTGCGTTCGCTCGCCCTGTTCTACAACAAGAAGGCGTTTACGGAAGCCGGCATCGATCCGAGCAAGCCGCCGAAGACCCTCGACGAGCTGGTCGAAGCCGCCAAGAAGACCACGAAGCGCGACGCTTCGGGTAATCTTGTGGCCGAAGGCATCACGCTCGACATGCCAGGTCAGGATCAGCATTGGTGGCGCGAAGTTCTGGTACGCCAGTTTGGTGGCCAGCCTTACACCGATCATGATCGTAAGGTCGCCTACAACGATGCCGCCGGCGAAAAGGCGCTCGCCTTCTACACCGGCCTCCAGACGGAGCATAAGGTCGGCGAAGTCAAGTTCATGGACGAAGGCCAGGCGGCTTTCCGCGCCGGTATGGCTGCTATGACCATCGACGGCACCTTCCGCCTCGGATCCTTCCGTAGCATCAAGGACTTCGAATGGGGTGTGACGGAACTCCCGGCCAATGCCGAGGGTGTTCGCTCCAACTATGCCAGCTATTTCGCCAATGGCATCAGCGCCAAGGCAAGTGGCGAGAAGTTGAAGGCTGCCGAGAAGTTCCTGAACTACATCTCATCGCCGGAAGCCATGGACATTTGGCTGCAGGATGTAGGTGAACTGCCGGCCCGCCGCTCCGCTGCCATGACCGAGAAGAACTTGGCCGACCCGATCTACGGCCCATTCCTCAAGGGGCTGGAATATGCGCATACGACCATGTTCGCAGACGAGCAGAAGCAGCGCCAGATCGCGATCGATATGGCCAACCGCGTGATCCTCGAGAAGCAACCGGTCAAGGATTCCGTCGATCAGGCCGCTAAGGCCGAGCAGACGGTACTCGACGCGGCAAAGTAAGAGCCACGGCAACCCGACGAAGCGGCGGATGCCGCTTCGTCTTCTCCTGCCTGTCCACGGCAATGCATATTCCGCTGCCGAAGGGTTTTGAAACATGACAATGACGGCTGAAACAGGCGGCATGGCGAACAGGCCTTCGGGCAATCGCTTTACGGACCGCCTTTCCATGCGCACGCGACGGCTGATCTGGGTATGGAGCTTTCTCGCTCTGCCGATCCTGTTCTATTCGGTGATCCGCTTCTACCCGACGCTGGAAGCCTTCTGGCTTTCTCTCACCGATTGGGACTTGATGAATCCGCCGAAATTTATCGGCATCGCCAACTACCAGAAGCTGTTCTCCGATCCGGAATTCTGGAAGGTGTTCAAGAACACCTTCACCTATCTGTTGATCGGCACGCCGATCAGCCTCCTGGTGTCGTTCACGATCGCTTATTTTCTGGATCGTGTGCACTTCATGCATGGGCTCATTCGTGCCCTCTATTTCCTGCCTTATCTGACGACGGCAGCCGCCATGGCATGGGTCTGGCGCTGGTTCTATCAGCCTGCGCCGATCGGCTTCATCAATAATATTCTGAACTCTATCGGCTTGCCGCAGCAGGGCTTCCTGCGCTCGGTCGACCAAGGGCTCTATGCCATCATGGCAACATCCATCTGGGCTGGCCTCGGCTTCCAGATCATCATCTTCATGGCCGGTCTGCGCGCGATCCCCAATACGTTCTACGAGGCGGCGCGCATCGACGGTCTCGGCGAATGGGCGATCCTGCGCAAGATCACGATCCCGCTTCTGAAGCCGACCACGGTTTTCCTCGTCGTCTTCTCCTCGATCGGTTTCCTGCGCATCTTCGATCAGGTCTACAACATGACCACGAACGATCCGGGTGGCCCGCTCGGCTCCACCAAGCCGCTGGTGTTGATGATCTATCAGACCGCATTCTCCTCCTATGCGATGGGCTATGCGGCTGCGCAGACCGTCGTTCTCTTTACCATCCTGCTTTGCGTCTCGCTGCTGCAGCTCTGGATTCTGAGGGAAAAGAAATGACAATGTCAGCCCAAACCAAGCCCTTGCCGTTCCAGAACCTGCGGCCCGGCCGCATCCTGACATGGACGCTGCTGTTCATCGGCGGCCTCATCATGATCACGCCATTGGCCTTCATGTTCTCCACCTCGCTGAAGACGGCGGGGCAGGTCTACGATCTGCGCCTGATCCCGGCCGAACCGACGCTGCAGAATTACGTGACCATTCTCGCCGACGGGCGCTTCCTGCGCTGGTTCATGAATTCCATGATCGTCGCGGTGGTCGTCACGCTGTCGAACGTCTTCTTCGACAGCCTTGTCGGTTACACGCTGGCCAAATTCCAGTTCCGCGGTCGATATTTCATTTTCCTCGCCATTCTCTCGACGCTGATGATCCCGACGGAAATGCTTGTGATCCCGTGGTATCTGATGTCGAGCAAGCTCGGCTGGCTGGACAGTTATTGGGGCATCATGTTCCCGGGCATGATGACGGCCTTCGGTACATTCCTCATGAAGCAGTTCTTCGAAGGCGTTCCGAACGATTTTCTCGAGGCGGCCCGCGTCGATGGCCTCAACGAATTCCAGATCTGGTGGAAGGTGGCGATGCCGTTGGTGACACCTGCGCTCTCGGCACTCGCAATCTTCACCTTCCTCGGTAACTGGACCGCGTTCTTCTGGCCGTTGATCGTATCCACGAGCCCGGAACTTTACACACTGCCGGTCGGGCTTTCGAGCTTTGCCGTCGAGCAGTCCATCCAGTGGGAAATGATCATGACGGGCGCCGCTATCGCCACGCTTCCCACGCTCCTCGTCTTCCTTCTTCTACAGCGTTACATCGTCCGCGGTGTCATGCTCGCAGGCCTCAAGGGTTGAACCATGTCCGATCTTGATCCCCGGCTCTCCGACAAAAGCGTCTTCCCCGATCCGGTTTACAAGGAAACCGTGCTTCGGCCGCTTTTCGATGGCGCCAAGACCCACCACGTCGACGGCTTCCGCCGCATCGACCGTGCGCATCTGGTGATGCTCACCGAAACAGGCATTCTGGACCGTGAGCAGGCTTCTGCAATCGCGGTTGCGCTGGAGGCCATTGATAGGGAAATCGATCCCTCCACGCTCACCTACACCGGCGAGGTCGAGGATTTTTTCTTCCTCATCGAAAAGGAACTGAAGGCCCGCATCGGCGCCGACATCGCAGGACGCCTGCACACGGCGCGCTCGCGCAACGATATCGATCACACCTTGTTCAAGCTTGGTCTGAAGGAGCGTATCGACACGCTGACATCAAAGGTTCGCAACCTTCTGGATGCGATGATCGCTGCTGCCGAACGTGAGAAGGAGACCCTGATCGTCGCCTATACGCACGGTCAGCCGGCGCAGCCATCGACATTCGGTCATTATCTTTCGGCGGCGATAGAGGTTCTCGTTCGCGATCTTGAGCGGTTTGAAGCTGCGCGCGCTATCGTCGACCTGTCCCCCATGGGGGCAGCGGCGATCACGACCTCGGGTTTCCCGATCGATCGTGCGCGGGTCGCCGAACTGCTGGGCTTTAAGGCTCCCCTGTCCAATTCCTATAGCTGCATCGCCGCTGTAGACTATATTACCTCTACCTATTCCGCGCTGGAATTGATGTTCCTGCACCTCGGCCGCCTCATCCAGGATTTCCAGTTCTGGACAAGCTTCGAAGTTGGCCAGATCTACGTGCCCCATGCTTTCGTGCAGATCTCATCGATCATGCCGCAGAAGCGCAATCCGGTGCCGGTCGAGCATATGCGGCATCTGGCGAGCCAGACTATGGGCCGGGCACGCACGGTTCTCGACGTCATGCACAACACGCCATTCACCGACATGAACGACAGCGAGGGCGAGACCCAGCAGATGGGCTACGAAGCTTTTGCCTCGGCCGGCCGGGTTCTCGACCTGCTGGCGGCCTTTATCGGTGCGATCCGCATCGATCCGTTGCGCGTTGCGGAAAATATTCGTCGCTCCTGCATCACCATCACGGAGCTGGCGGATTCGCTGGTCCGCATCGAGGACCTCTCGTTCCGGCAGGCCCATGAGATCGCGGCTAAAGTGGCGCGCGCCGTGGTCGCGCGTGGCGGCGGGCTGGAGAAGGACGGCTTCGAGCCGTTCCTCGATGCGTTTCGCGAGGCTACATCCCGCGAGCCGTCTTTTGACCGTCAGACGTTCGAGGAGCTGGTATCGCCGCAGCATTTCGTCGCCGTGCGCGACCGGCTCGGCGGGCCGTCGCCTAAGGCGATGGACCAGGCGCTCGCCCGACATAAGGCAGAGGCGGATCGTTTCAAAGCGCTGGCGTCCGAACATGCAGCAAGCGAAGCCTCGGCTGCGCGGGAACTTAAAGAGAAATTCAGTGCACTTGTGGAGGCACGCTGATGGCGACCATCGAACTCGAAAAGCTGGTCAAGCGCTATGGCAAGGTCGAAGCCGTTCGGGCTATTGACCTTCAGATCAAGGACGGCGAATTCGTCGTCTTCGTCGGGCCTTCGGGTTGCGGCAAATCCACGACGCTGCGCATGATCGCCGGCCTTGAGGATATTTCCGGCGGTCACCTGAAGATCGGTGGCGCCGTCGTCAACGAGCGCGATCCCAAGCAGCGCAACATCGCCATGGTGTTCCAGAACTATGCGATCTATCCGCATATGACCGTGCGCCAGAATATCGGTTTCGGTCTCTACACATCGAAGCTGTCCAAGGCGGAAAAGGACCAGCGGATTGAAGAGGCCGGCAAGGCACTCGGCCTTGAGCCTTATCTCGACCGTCGTCCGGCCGCTCTCTCCGGCGGCCAGCGCCAGCGCGTCGCCATCGGCCGCGCGATGGTGCGCAACCCATCCGCCTTCCTCTTTGACGAGCCGCTGTCCAACCTCGATGCGCAATTGCGTGCGCAGATGCGTATCGAGATCAAGCGGCTGCATCAGCGCCTGAAGACGACGACTGTGTATGTGACCCACGATCAGGTCGAAGCCATGACCATGGCCGATCGCATCGTCGTCATGCGCGATGGCCGCATTCTACAGACCGGCACGCCGACCGAACTCTACGAGAACCCGGTCGACGTGTTCACAGCCCGCTTCATCGGCAGCCCGTCGATGAACCTGACCAAGGGGCGCCGCAGCGGGACGGGAGTGGAACTTGCTCCGGACGGTGATGTGCTTGTCGGTGTTCGTCCGCACGACTTGAGGGTTGAAGAGGGCCAATCTGGCGGCTTGTCGCTGCGCGGCACTGTGACGGCGGTGGAACCGCTCGGAGCGGAAACACTGGTTCATCTCGATGTCAACGGTGCATCGGTGATCGCAACTGCCCCGGGTAAGGTCATTCCGGAAACCGGCAGCACCCTTGCCGTTTCTGCCCCTGCGGGCAGCCTCTATCTCTTCGATGCCAAGACCGAAAAGAGCCTGGGCCGTCTATGACATCACAACAATTGAAGCGTCCGGCGGTCCTCAGCATAGGACGGATATACTGCGACCTCATCTTCACCGGCCTGCAGTCTCTGCCGCAGGCGGGGCGTGAGGTTTTCGCCGAGGACATGAAGATGGCAGCGGGCGGCGGTGCCTTTATTTCGGCCGCACACCTCGCGCACGCGGGCAGGGCGGCGGCGCTTGTCGCCCGTCTCGGCCTTGACGGCCTGTCGCGCGGGATCGAGCCGGATCTCGCGATCGATGGTCTTGATCTGCGCTTTCTTGAGCGCGCCGAGGATGCCGGTCCGCAGGTGACGGTGGCAAGCGTGATCGGAAATGATCGCGCATTCCTGTCGCGCCGCGCCGGTGCCGCGCTACCCGCAACGCTTTCGGCTGCGCTGCAGTGGAAAGATGCTGGCCATCTGCACATCGCCGAGTTCGCAACGCTGCACGAAATACCGGATCTGGTGCGGCAGGCAAAGTCTGTGGGGCTTTCGGTTTCGCTCGATCCGAGCTGGGACGAGACGCTGATCTACGATCCGGACCTCCTCGCGGCTTGCGAGGGCGTCGATATATTCCTGCCCAATCGCGAGGAAGCTCACGCGATTACCGGTCACGGCGAACCCGCCGCCGCTCTTGACGTTCTTGCAAGGCACTTTCCGATCGTTGCTTTGAAGGATGGCGGCGAGGGCGCTTGGCTTCGCTCCGCCGACACGCAGGCCCACTTGGCGGCAAAAGATGTTCCGGTGATCGATACGACAGGTGCGGGGGATGCCTTCAATGCCGGCTTTATCGATGCCTGGCTCGAAGGACACGATGTGAACAGGGCGTTGGACGCAGGCATCGAATATGGGAGTCTCGCGGTGCAGGCCGCGGGAGGCGCTGCGATCTTGCGCTCTCCAGAGAAGGCGACGGGCTGAGACGGTGCAGGAAGCCGTAGGCGGCTGACTTCAGATTGAAAAGTCAGCCGTCATGAACCTCGCGCGGACCTAGGCTAGAAAAGCCTCCACATGATGAGGATGGTTTCGATCTTCTCCGATCGGCCGCAAGGCTCGTATGTCTAGTCTTTTGCGATGCCGTTCTGGAACCACACGTCCAGATCCTTGCGTGCATTGCTGTCGGGCGCGAAATACTTGTCCTGCCAGCTCGCATCGCGGCTTAGGCCGGAGAAGGCATGGGTGCCGCCCTTCTGGATCATGTACCGGAAACGATAATGATCATAGACATCCAGAACATGGACGGCGTAGGCCTTCGAAAGATCGTCATGGCCCGAGACGAGCAGCATGTTCTCGTCATTGTTCATGGATGCACGATATCCGAGATTGTGGCTGCCGGTGATCACGACAGAGCCTGGTTGGCCCGGATCGATCACGACAATCTTGTCATGGATGATGGCATGGGCGCTTGGTCCTGCTTTGAGCAATTCCCTTTGCCAATAGCCGAACTGATCGTCGATGGCGGAGGCTGGCACGACATCGACCGACTGTTCGCCCGAGCGGTGGATCAATGTCGTATTGAAAGTCTGAGCCGCGTTGGGGTCGGTCACGGCGCCACGAATGAACAATTCAGGCCTCGCATTTCCCAGGCGGGCAAGCTCGTTCACGATGCTGGGGTTGCCCGGCTGGAAGGCGAGAAACACGATAGCCGTCTTGGCTTGCTGCATGAGCTGGTACACGACTGACAGATCGGGTGGCGGCGGCGCATCCGCAGACAGATGGCTTGGACGCGGATGGGGCGTGTTCGGCGAAAACCACACGGTGGCCATTGCCTGGTCCAAAGCGATATCCGTCGCACCGGCCTCCGCATCCGAGCTGCGCAAATCGTGGCCTTGCTTGGCGTCGTCATTCTGGGTGTCGGCAAGGAGCCTATCCCAATAATCCTTGTAGGCTTTCGCCAGTGTGGCGTCCTCGACGACAAGCGCATTGTTCGATTGGGCGCAGACCGCCGTGTCTGTCCAGTTTGTGCTGCCCAAAAGCACTGCCTGGGGCACCCCTTGTCCGTCCGCATAGATCATGAACTTGTTGTGACCGATATGGCCGCCGGGGACGAAGCGATCGAAGATCTGCAGGTTGGGATTGCTAGCGGCCTTTTCATGCAACGCCTGCCGCGCCGGATGATTTTCCTGATCGTCGGGACCGGTATTCGAGAGGATGATAGACAGTCTCGAAGCCTGGAGTAGGGCTCTTTCCAGCTCCACATCGTTAAGCTCGTATAATGCGGCATAGCATGTGCCACCCTCCGCCTCGGCTCGGCGCAGAAGCGAAAGCAGCCCGTCGATAATCTGACCGGCGAGGTTCTCGCGCAACGGATCTCCCGGCTGATCGATGCGGCCCTTCAGCGTGATATAGTTGGGTGCGCCACTCGGCCCGGCGGGGATCTGATGCGCGAGATACTGGGTCGAGAGAATTCCCCTGTTGAAGTAGGCGCTGCAATGTCCATGCTTTTCCGTGAGGGTGACTGGCTGGCTCTCGAGCGGTCCGATCCCGGTAATTGCCATCAGGCGCTGTCCTTCGACGATCTCGCCGCCGACCGGTGTCACGCGATAGCGATAGGTTTTGCCCCGTGTTGCGGTCAGATCCTTCCAGCTGAACTTCTGTATCGGCCAGATCCAGGTGTCCTTCATCTGCCAGGCCGGGTTGGTTTCGCCCGTGAAGCCGACCCAGGCCGGAAGTGCTTCCCAGCTGCCATCTCCTCCCGCGGCCAAGACCTCCGCTCGATCGATCGCAAAGCCAAGGCAGCCCGCGATTGGATTCTCGAACCGCCACGCTATTTGAACGACGTCGTTGTTGGCCCAGACTGTAATATCAGACATTGGATCGCCCTCCGTGCGATTGCGCGATGAACCTCCACTTTCATCGCTTCATGAAACCGTCTCACTGCTCCATGACCGACCGATGACGAAGCATACCGTCCCGTGCCGGCTATGACTGAGATGTGTCTCCTTCCCGGGATAGTTCAAGGCTAAGCATCAGCCGGATTGGTGTGCGGCGAAGGACGGGATATCTGATGCTCTCGGCGAGTTTCGATGTGCGATGCCCCAATCGCCGGCGAGGTGACCGCTCCAAACACCTGTAAAGCTCGTCTGGGAGGCGCCTTGCGAGAGGTGTCTGAAACGTGCATTTGAAAACATAATAAAATCAGTATCTTGTAAGATTTTCGTAATTTCTCTCAGAACTCCTATTGACGGCGGCGCGGTGCATTCTCTATAAGCCCGATCACTGACGAGGGCGGCGGCGCTGCTGGCGACGAAGTCCTTCGCTCTAGTGTTTCCTGGATTGGCTGCGATGCTGATTGATG